>NZ_JAHKQY010000009.1:0-239170 GCF_019345455.1 Janthinobacterium sp. NKUCC06_STL | reverse complement strand
AGCTCCGTGCTGCCGTTCGACTTGCATGTGTAAGGCATGCCGCCAGCGTTCAATCTGAGCCAGGATCAAACTCTTCAGTTTAATCTCTGTTACTTTGCCATTTTATTGGCACCGTCTTGCGACGGGTCGCTCACTCAAAAAACTGACAGGCCACTACTTTCGTAGCGCCTATTTCATTATTTCTTGTGAACATTTGATATTTTAAGTTTTACAGCGATCCGAAAATCGCTGCTGCACTTACATCAAATGCCCACACTTATCGACTGTTAATTGTTAAAGAACTGTATTCGGTACTGCTTTCGCGCTATCGACAAAGCGTTGTGTTTGTCAGCTGCGAAGAAGGAAGAGTATGAAGCATTTCGCTAAATCCGTCAACTCCTTCTTTTCCCTACCTTACTCAGCATTTGCATGCGTCGTTCAGCGAGGGGGCGAATTATAGCCAAGGTGCCGCGGCTCCGCAAGGGCCATTTATGGCAACACGAATGACTTCACCAGGGTCAGCTCGCCAGCGGCCCGCATCGGCACCTGGAAGCTCTGCAGCTTTTCACGCGGCGTGCCTTCGTTGGTAATGACCGATATGCGGGCGACGGTCAGCATGGCGGTGTTCTCGCCGCTGCCGTAGTAATTCACATAGACGTGATAATTGCCCTTCAGGGGCGCCGCGCTGGAAAAGATCTCCGGGCCATACCCGGTGGTCACGTCCACATCCAGCGCGCCGCCATCTTTCAAGACGCGATTGCCGTACCAGGCGTGGCCACCGTCCGGCGTGACCACGTGCATATCGAGGTCGGTGCCGGCGCTGTCCCACGACAGCACGACGCGCAAGCGCGCCTGGGTCTTGCCCTGGTAGCTGTCGACGAACTGGGTGCGCGCGCGACTCCTGCCATCGGGCGAGCGCACTTCCACGCTGTTCGAGCCGCTGCCGAAGCCATAGGGACGGCCGTAGCTGCCATCCTCACCCACTTCCATCGGCATCGCCACGCCATTGACCACCAAAGTAGCCGGCTTGCCCTTGACGGCGCCGGCGATGCGCCCCCGTATCTGCGCCGTTTCGGCCTGGCCCGGCTGCAGGTTGACCGACGCGGCGGGGTAGTTGACCGCTTGCGTGTATTCCTCGCTAGCGCCGGCCGAATTGCGCCAGCCACTCTTGGGGGCATCGATGGTGACCTGGGCCTGCGCCCAGAGTGGCAATAGCATCAGG
This sequence comes from Janthinobacterium sp. NKUCC06_STL, assembly GCF_019345455.1. Classification (NCBI taxonomy): domain Bacteria; kingdom Pseudomonadati; phylum Pseudomonadota; class Betaproteobacteria; order Burkholderiales; family Oxalobacteraceae; genus Janthinobacterium; species Janthinobacterium sp. NKUCC06_STL. Next base: position 237,969 of record NZ_JAHKQY010000009.1, on the reverse strand, counting down.
GGAATCGCGCAACGGATATAAAAACTCACAGGGCCTCCAGGTTAAGGTCGACGAGCCGGCGGGCCAGCCGCTCGACATATTCTTCGTCCTGGCCGCGCGGATGGTTGCGCAGGCCAAGATGCAGGTATTCATGGACCAGGGTGATGCGGTCTTCGCGCGTGGCCAGTGGCCGCATGTAGATGCGGTTGCGCGACTGCTCCGAATACGGCGCGCCGCTCTGCAAGGCGCAGACCAGCGGCGCTTGCGGCGGCGCCTCGTAGCCGGCCTCGCGCAGCAGCACGCGCTGCCAGCGCGGCACGGACCGCGCCAGCCAATCCTCGTTCTGCGCCAGGCGCCGGCAACGCGCGCCCGTATTGCCAAAGGTGCTCAGCGCGCCGCCGGGATAGGCCGTCGCCAGCACTTCATCATAGTGCTTACCTTGTTTCGCCTGGCGCACCGCCTCACTCCACGCCATGGTCCCCTTGGACGCCTGGTTGCTGTGATAGCGCACGGTGACGCCATCGACGATCAATTGGTCGGTCCAGCGCGCAATCGCCAGCGCCGCCGGCGTGGCCGGGCTGGGACTGACGCGCTGGGTCGCGCTGCTGTCTGCAATCTGCTGGCAGCCCGCCACCGTCACCGCGTTCTGCTGCAGATACGTGCGCGCGGCGATTGCCAGCGCCTTGGCCGCTTCCGGCTCGCCAGTACTCGCTTCGCGATCGAGCACGCGCGCCACATATTCATTGACGCCAAAGCGGCCGCGCAATTGCGGGCGGCCGCCCTTCTCTTGTAGCAGCATCAGTTCACCGCTGCTGCGCAAGGCCAGGTTCTGGCCATTGTCGAACTGCACATGGTAGCGGCCATTCAGCGGCCCAACCGGAGCCACGCCACGCTCGCCGCGCACGGCGCGAATCGGATAGCGCTTGAAGTAATCGACCACCACACAGCCGCCATCGTCGGCCGCGCCCACTTTCGGCAAGCTGGCGGCCAGCCTGGGCGCCCACTGTTCAAAGACATTGCTGCTGCCGCCCGCGCCGCCAAACCAGATCGGCGTACCGTCGGCCAGCCAGCCGGCCGCGCCGCCGATACGTTCGTCCGCCCGGCGCTGCTCGTGCCAGGAATACGTTTTGACGCGCAGCTGGCTGCCGAACCAGCGTGCCGTACCCGCGCCGCGCCCATCGAGCACCACGCGCAGCAGCGCCGCTTCCGCGTCCACGCGGCTGGCGGCCGGGATGCTGTCGAGCGCGCGCAGCAGACTGTCCAGGCGCACCGTGCGCTTTGGTGCCAGCTGCGCGGGATCCGCCAGCCAGGCAAAGTCCCCTGCCGGCGCGCTACCCAGGCGGCCGGTCCAGTATTTGCGCCACGGGATGGCCGTGATCAGCAGCCGCCCAGGCGAGAAAAATGGGCCGCACGATTGCGCCAGAGCCGCGTCGTGGCCGATGCTCTGGCCCGCATCGCAGCAATACACTTCTTCCGGATCGCGGCCGCCGCAGCGGTAATCGGGCATCGCCACCTTGTTATCACTCGCATACACATACACGAACAGCTTCCACAGGCTGGCCAGGGGCACTTGCCGCGCGCCGTCAAACGGCGGCGGCGCCGTACCGCCCTGGCGCAGCTGCCGCACTTCGATTTTGCCGTCACGCCACCAGGCCACATCCAAGGAGGCCGAAAAAGCGGGCGTCGCCAGCAGCGTGGCAAGCATCAAGGCCGGACGTACAAAGCCCATCACTCGACCTTCAATGCGCGCGTGGTCTTGCCGCCGCCTTCGAAGGCTTTCTGCTCCGGCTGATACATGCGGTAAAAGCGCGCCGGCGGCAGCACGTAACTGCCCTTCTGCGCAAAGCGCAGCAAATGACGCACCGTCACCTCGCCGGCCAAAGGCTCGACCGGCGCGGCGTAGCCGTCGCGGCGCTCGGTGTGACGCGCGCGTTCCAGCGCGGCAGGCTTGTCGCCCGCCATGACCATGCCCCAGGTGGTCGATTCGACCATGGCGCCCGGCGGCAGCGCCACTTCCAGCAAGCCAAAACGGTGCTTCGCGCCCGGCGCCGCTTTCAAGGTAATTTCATCGAGGTAGAGCGCGTCCGTGCTGAGCGCCTCGCCCGGCTTGACCAGCTCCGTCGTGTAGCCGCCCTTGCCCGCCTTCATGCGCAGGATGCGCCGTTCAACGGCAACCGGCAAGGTTGGCGCTTCGGCGGCGTGGCTGTCATACTGCAGCACGGCCACCGTGCCGGCCGGCGCCGCGGTCGATGCGGCGAGACGCAATTTATCGGGAATACTCTTGGTATCGCTCCAGCGCCAGACCGGCTGGCCGCCGCGGCTGTCGCGTTTTTGCCAGGCGCCGTCCAGCGTGACGGCCGGCCCCTTGCCGAACGATGCACCGCCCAGCTTCTTTTGCACCCACATCAAGGTCATCGCGCGGTCCAGTGTCGGCATCTCGGCGCGCACGCCGGCCAGCACCACCTCGGCCTGGGTAGCCGGTACTTCACCGGCCAGCATCAGCAAGGCCTGCGCTACCGGCGCTTTCGATACACTCAGCACCTGCCATGCGCTGGCCACTTGCAGCTGCAGCGAATGCGGCAGGGCGATGCCGTTCTGGGCGGCGACCAGCGCCACCAGGCCCAACGACATCGCTTGCGCCTCGCGGTCAGAGGCACCGCCCAGCAGCAGGCTGCCCGTGTCGCCAGGTTGGCGCGGCTTGCCGCCCAGGACGGCGATGGCGCTGTCGTCCACCAAGCCCGCCGCCAGGGTCTGCGTCGGTAACCCCATCTCGCGCGCCATCCACAACACCAGTGCGCGGTCGCCCATCGCATCCTTCAAGCCATGTTCGCTGTAGACGGCCAGCAGCTTGTTCCAGTGCTCGGGCGGCAGCTCGATGCGCAGCGCGCGCGCCGCATACCAGTCCGCGTAATAAGCGTAGGCCGTCATCAGGGCATTGCCGGCCGTGGCATTGCCCCACCAGCCGAAGACGGCGTTCGGACCGGCCATGGACACCAGACGCAGGCGCTGCGCAGTGAGCAGCGTTTGCAGTCGCTCGCTTGCAGCACCCGCGTCCGGCCCCAGGCTTTGCGTGGCCAGCGCCAGCGGAATCAAGCGGCTGGCCGTCTGCTCCACGCAGCCATACGGATAGTCGATCAGGTCGTCGGCGATGCGCGCGAACTGGCTGGCTGCTCCTTGCGCGAACGAGATGCGGATATTGCGCGCGTCCGCGGGCAGCTTGAGTGGAATCTCACCCGTGACGCCATCAAGCGGCAGCACCAGCGAGCGCGGGCTGCTCCAGGCCGCGGGCAAGGTTTGCATGGCCGTGTCCAACGCGTCGACCAGTTTGCCATTCTGTTTCAGCTCCAGGCGCAGCGGTCCGTTACCTGCCGCCAGCGGAAATTCAACGTAATTGACGCCCGGTTTGGCGGTCAGTTTTTCCGTCTTCGCTTGCGTACCGCCTGCCCCGCCAGAGAGAACAACGTCGAGCGCCTGCTCCTTGCCCGTCTGGTTGAATACGGCCACCGAGGCACGCGGCGCATCGCCAGCGCGCATCCAGTCAGGCGCCGTCCACTTGGCATAGAAGTTTTTATCGGAACGCAGATAGGCGGTGCGCTGGCCGACGCGACCTTGGCTATCCATCGCGCGGCCCGTGATCCTCCAGCGGGTCAGCGCATCGGGCATGGTAAAACTCACGCGCGCATTGCCATTGACGTCGGTCTTCAGCGATGGCGCCCAGTAGGCCGTATCGATATTGTCGCGGCGTGGACGTTCGAGCACCTTGACGCCACGCTCGTTGTAATTGTGGCGTGCCGGTGCGCCTGCGGTGCGGCCCTGCGCCATGTCGTAGCTGATGAAAGACAGGCTGGCCGTGGTGCGCACGTTGTTGCGGCGCGGGTGATAGAAAAAGTCGCCGATGTCCGGCGCGATTTCCGGCTGCAGCACATAGATCATTTCATCGACCACGCCCAGCACCACCATCGTGCTCAAAGGCTTGCCGTCCAGCGTCGCCTTCACATCGAGCGTGACCTTCTCGCCCGGCTGGTAGACCTCCTTGTCCGCCTTGAACTGCAGCGCGATGCGCGGCTCGATCACTTGCAGGCCGGCGTTCTCGAAGACGAAGTCGCCATTGCGCGTGTACGCCACCGAGAACGTCATGTTCGGGCCATGCTCTTCTTTTACGGGGATGCGCACTCGCCACTGGCGCGGCGCCACGCGCTTCGCCTGGTACCAATCAGCGGCGCCGGCCATCAAGCCATGGTGCTCCACCTTGTCGCGTTCTAACGTGAACAGCGCCTGCTCGACCTTGTCGGAGAAGGTGATCAAGACTTCGGCCGTGTCGCCCGGACGATAGCGGGCGCGGTCCAGCACGATCTCGATGCTGCCCGGCGTCGTCTGCACGCCATCGCCCGACACCCAGTGGCTGGCGGCGGCCAGCAAGTTGCCACGCTCGTCGCGCAGCGCCAGCTGATACGAGCCCGAGGCGGGGAACGTCACGTCCCAGCCCTTGGCAGCCGGATCGAAGGCACCCTCGGTCTTGCTCTGTTTTTCCAGCTGCACCATTTCCCAGCGCACGGGCTTGGCCGCGCCCTGGCCATCGGCCAGCAAGTCGAAATGCACGCTTTGTCCCGGATCGGAAAACTGGCGCGTGGCTTTCAGCTGGTAGCTGCTGCTCGAGCGCTCTATCATCAGCTCGCGCGTCGCCTTGACGCGGTAGGCCGCACCATCGGTCGCCAGCACGGTCAGGATGTAGCGCGAAGGATCGGCGGCGGGCGGCAAAGTGAAGTCCACATTGCCGCTGCCGTCGCTCGTCACTTCCTCGGTCTTCAAGGCCACGGGGAACAGGCCGCTGTAACGCAGCTCGCCCTCGACCATGGTGTTTTGCTGGCCGCGCAGCGACAAGGTCATCTTCGCATTTTTCACGGGTTTGCCATCGGGGTAGCGCAGCGCGATGCTGCCCTTGACCGCCTCGCCCGTCTTGAATTCCGGTTTCGAGGGCTGGACGTTGATTTCAAAGTGCGGCTTGACGTATTCGGCCACGCGGAAGGCCGCGCCATACGCGCCATCCTTGTAATTGAAGCGCAGTTCATAGCCGCCGGCGGTCGCTTCCGTGGGCAGGCGGAAGCGCGTGTCGGCGCCCGTGTCGCCGGACAGCTGCAGCGTTTGCGTCAGCAGCGGCGTGCCATTCGGATTGAGCACGCTCAAGCTGATCGGCGCAGCGGCGGCTGCCTGCGAGTTGCGCGCGGAGGTGAATTCGCGGCCCAAAAACTTGACGTTGACCTCGTCGCCGGGCCGGTACAGGGGCCGGTCGGTCACCGCATAAATCTTGGTGTTATAGATTTCGCTGTCATAGTAAAAATTCTCGGATACGAACACGCCGCCGTCGCGGTCCTGGCCCAGCACATACGTGTGTTCCGGGCTGCCGCGCTCGAGCGAGGCGACGCCATCGACACCCGTGGTGGCCGACTGCAGCACGCCGGTGCCGTCCGTCCATGCCACATTGGCGCCGGCCACGGCGGCGCTGTTGTCGCGCCGCGCCGTCCACACCAGCATCTGGCCGGACGAGACCTTGGTGACGGCCACCGTGTCCGACACGAATACCAGGGTGGTGGCACGATGCTCGCCGATGATCGCTTCGATCAGGTACAAGCCCGGCTTGCGTTTGCCCAGCGGTATCATCACGTTGCCGGCGCCGGCGACGATGAAGTCGCTGCTGGACCCATCGAGCTTGACGCCTTTGGGTGGCGCGATGGCCTTGGCTTGCCAGATCGGATAGCGGAAGCTGTCGACCAGCTCCATGCCCTTGATCGGCTTGTACTGCGGATGGTTGGCGAACACGGTGCGCCGGCGGATGGCGTCATTCGTCGCCAGCTGCGGCTGTTCTTTGGTAACGGCCAGGCGCGCGTCGCCGGAAAACAGCTTGCGCCAGGCCAGGCGCGACTGCTTCCACCAGCGATCCCACAAAAAGCTCAAGGTGTTGGCCAGGCCTTCGCCCTGGTAATTGCCCTCGACCTGGATGCGGTGCAAATTGCGCTGCTTTTTCAGGAATTCCATTGGTTCGGGCACGCGATAGACGACGATGTCGGCGCCCGAATACACTTCCAGGTTCATGCGCCCCATGTCGCGGCCCGGCACTTCCAGGCGCACGCGCGCTTCATCCAGACTGCCGTAGCTGGCGTCCGACAGCAGGAAGAACGGTTCGCCCTTGAAGGTGGCGTAGTTGCTCGGCTCGCGTTCCTGCGCGGAGGCGCTGCCCAGCGTGAGTAGCGCGAGAAGGCCCATAAATAGCAGCTTCATGATAAAAACGCCAGCCGGAACACCCCGGCGAAATTGGGATTGTTGACCACAGGTTGCCACCGCGTGTCCTTCCAGCTCGTAAGTTCTTTGATATCGACGGTCCGCAGACCATTGTCGTCGGGGGTGACGGTGCCGGTGTGGTAGGCGATGCGCGCCCCCATCCAGACCATCAGATGCTGTTCGTCGCCCTGGTCGAAAAACAGCAGGTCGCCGGGCAACGCCTGGCTGATTTCGCGGGCGATGAAACGGCTGTTGTGCTGCACCAGCGCCAGCGCCGTGACGAAGTGGCCGACCTGGCCGCCCGTCTGTACCCAGCGGTTGCGCAAGGCGGCCTGGGACGCACTCAATTCCAGCTCGGGCGGCAGGCGCCGGTCGCTGGCGATGCCGTTCGCATGCAGCCATTTCGCGTCATGCACAGTCAATGCTTCGTTGACGGCAAAACGCACCAGGCCGGCGCAATCGCGGTGCGTCCAGCGCGGCGACGGCCCCCGTTCGATCTGCGCGTTGACGATGCGCAACATCCAGGCCTGGAAGGCGCGGCTCTGCGCCTGCGACAGCTGCACCTGCGGTTCGGCGGCCGCGCGCAAGGCCCAGGCAGGCATTGCCACGGTGACGGCGCAAGCCGCCAGCGATCGCAAGGCGGCACGGCGCGCATGCCGCCCATGCCACAGCGTCATCGCGCCGTCTCCTGCCATTCCAGCGTTTCCCATGACGTGCCGCTGGCTGGCTGCCGCTTGAGCACCATGCGCAGCGGCGGGTATTTTTTCAAGGCGTTCAGGCGCGGCACCAGGTGTTCGTTGGCGGCTGCGCGCAGTACCGGTTCGTTATTCGCCGGCAGGGTGTCGAAGGCTTCCAGCTGGATCAGCCGGGCCAGCGACGCCGGCGCGATCAGGCCGATCGTGCGCGCGCCATCGGGCAGCAGGTCGCTGGCGGCCGGCGCCTGCTTGCGGCGCACGGCCAGTACCTGGTCCACCAGCTTGCCGTCGGCGGAAAAAACGACGGTATTGCCGGCTACGGCCAGTGCCGGCGTGGACTGGCCCAGCGCTGTGGCGACGCTGCGCTCCCAGCGAACGGCGCCATCTTTACCTGTCGTTTTGCGCACGGGGTCCTTGCCGCCGATGGCTGCTTCGAACAGGCTGCCATAGACAGCGTCATCGCCGGCCTGCGCACTGCGCGTGGCCACGAACACGGGCGTATGCAGGCGCGAGCTACCGTACCAGCAGGCGGCGGCAGGCCCTTGCAAGTGTTCGGCCAGCGGCGCCACCGGCTCCGAGGTCTTGCTGCCCAGGCGTTTGAGCACGGGCTGCAGCGCGGTCCAGTCGACCGGCACGCTGAAACAGGCGCTCGGGTTGTGCGGCAGCTGCGGCCACAAGGCGCTGCTGTCATAGCCGCCGTTTTTCAGTTTATCGGCATTGAGCAGCACCTTCGATTGCCAGGCGCCCTGTTGAAAGTCGAAGCGCAACGCTTCGAGCGCGCCAAAGAAGGGCTGGTAGCCGAACGACAGGAAATCGGCCTTGACGGCGATGCTGTGCCCCTCGGGCGCGGCGCCGTCGAGATGGAACTGCGGATGAAAAACGTTTTGTTTGGCCGCTTCCGGCGCCAGCAGGCTGGCCACGGTTTTCTCGGCCGTGCCATCGCCATGCTTGCCATCGCTGCCGCCATACAGCATGCCGGGATGGGACAGGATGACCAGGCGCTGGCCGTGCGCGGCAAACAGCAAGGTGCGCTGATAGGCATAGTTCAGCGCGTAGACGGGCACGCTGTCGCCATCGACGCGCAAGCTGCCGGCCACGCGCATCTGCGTATCCTTCAAGGCGATCTTGCCCGCTTCCTCCAGCAAACGCGTGAGCTGGCTGCGCGACACGGCAATGGCAAAGTGCTTGAGCGAGCCGTCGGCATCGCGCCACAAGGCCACTTCCGCCGGCTGATCCAGCACCATGCGCAGCAGCTGGTCGCCCCAGCCCAATTCATGCTCATAAGCGATGCGGCGCAAACTGCCCTTGAGGCCCAGCCGGTCTTCGCTCTGCTCGTAATAGAACAGGAAATCCTCGCGCAGCACGTCGCGCGCCAGCGGCACCGTCAGCAAGTCGCGCGGCAAGGCCGACAGGCTTTTCGTGCGGACCAGCGCGTCGGGCCGCGACAAATCGAGCTTCAAGCCGTTGACCGGCCCCATCGCGCCCCAGCCGAAGACCCGGTAACCGACCAGCGCGGCGGCTACCACGGCCACCCCGGCCAGCGTCCCGACCAGGACTTTTTTATTGAGTACTTTTTTCGCCAGCACCGTGTATCCCTTTACCCTGCCGCAGCATTGACAAGTTAGTAATTATTGACAAATGGTAACATGGCATTTGTGGCCGCAGCGCACAGCTGACGCGACAGCGTAAAATAGCGGTTTCGCCGTTTCCATCGCCGCCATGACCATCCTGCTCTCCACCCTGAACGCCCGCTACACCCACGCCTCGCTGGGATTGCGCTATTTGCTGGCCAATATGGGGCCGCTGCAAGCGCAGACGCGGCTGCAGGAATTCGTCATCGGCACGAAAACCACGGAGCTGGTCGAGCGCATCCTCGTCAACAAGCCGCGCATCATCGGTTTTGGCGTATACATATGGAACGTCGAGGAAACAACCAAACTGGTGGCCATGCTCAAGAGGGTGGCGCCCGAGGTCATCATCGTGCTGGGCGGGCCGGAAGTGTCGCATGAGGCGGGCGAGCAGGAAATCGTCAAACTGGCCGATTACCTGATCACGGGCTGGGGCGACGTCACCTTCCCCAAGCTGTGCGGCGAGATCCTCAACGGACCAAAACCGCTGATGAAGATCCATGCGGGCGTGCAAGCGCCGCTGGCGGAACTGCAACTACCCTACTCCTTGTATACAGACGACGATATCCGCCACCGCACGATTTACGTGGAAGCGTCGCGCGGCTGTCCGTTCAAGTGCGAGTTCTGCCTGTCGGCGCTGGACAAGACGGCCTGGCCCTTTGCGCTGGAAAATTTCCTGGCCGAAATGGAATCCCTGCATGCGCGCGGCGCGCGCCTGTTCAAGTTCGTCGACCGCACCTTCAACCTGAATATCAAGACCAGCTTGAAGATCATGCAGTTCTTCCTGGACAAGATCGAGGCAAATCCCGATGATCCGATCTACGCCCACTTCGAGCTGGTGCCCGACCACCTGCCTGATGCCTTGAAGGAAGGCATCAGCAAGTTCCCGCCCGGCGCGCTGCAGTTCGAGATCGGCATCCAGAGTTTCAATCCGGACGTGCAATCGCGGGTCAGCCGCAAGCAGGATAATCAAAAGGCGGCCGACAATATCCGCTGGCTTTGCGAAAAATCAAACGCCCACCTGCATGTGGACTTGATCGCCGGCTTGCCGGGCGAGGATGAAGCGAGCTTCGCGGCTGGTTTCAACAAGCTGGTGGCCTTGAAACCGCATGAAATTCAGTTCGGCATCTTAAAGCGGCTGCGCGGCACGCCCATCATTCGCCATACGGAAAACTATGGCATGGTGTTCGACCCGCACCCGCCGTACACCATCCTGGCGAATAAACAGCTCGATTTCATGAGCATGCAGCGCCTGGTGCGCTTCGCCCGCTACTGGGACCTGGTCGCCAACTCGGGCCGCTTCGCCAATACGGTGCAATGGATGCTGGGCGACGCGCCGTTTGAAAACTTCATGGATTTTTCGAACTGGCTGTACGCCCACACGGACGCCACCCACCGCATCGCCATGGAACGCCTGGCCAAGCTGGTGGCGCAATGGCTGCAGACGCGCGGCATGAGCGCGGTCGAGGCCAACGCCCTCGTAGCCAGCGACTATGCGGGCGGCGCGCAAGCGGCCGCACATGCCAAGCCAGCCGAAGTGAGTACTGGCAACGCCAAGCTGCGCCCGGACGTCGCCTTGCCGCAGCGACAGGCGCGCCACCTGGCGTCCTGAGGGGCCGGCGATTGAACAGCGGTGGCGGTCTGCGCCATTCTCCCTTAAACTGGCACGATGCCGACTGTACAATCGCCGAAACTGACCCTCTCCCAGACCAGCTCCCAACAGGGAGCCCTTGTCACTGCCAGCGGCACCTGGCAGGTGCACGCGCTGGCGCATGACAATGCCATCAAGGCCATCGATGCCCAGCTCAAGCCCTTGCAGGGCGATGCCAAGGTGCAATGGGACCTGTCGGCCATCGACAGCATGGACCATATCGGCGCCCAGCTGTTCTGGAATGCCTGGGGCAAGCAGCGCCCGGCGCAGCTGACCCTGGCGCCATCGCAGGAAGAGTTTTTCCGGCGCATCGAAGAAACGGGGCCGTTGGAAACGCCGCCCTCGCGCGCCAACCGCCTCACGCCCGTGATGAAGCTGGGCATGGCCATCCTGCTGTTTTTCGAGCATTTGAAGGGTTTTATTGCCCTCGTCGGCCAGGTGACACAGGATATCGGCCGCTTCGCGCGCCATCCCATGCGCGGGCCATGGCGTGAAATTTCCGCCAATATCTTCCATGCGGGCTTCCAGGCGCTGGGCATCACGGCCCTGGTCGGCTTTCTGATCGGCGTCGTGCTGTCATATTTGTCCGCACAGCAGCTGCGCGCCTTTGGCGGCGACATCTACCTGGTCAACCTGCTGGGCATGAGCGTCATCCGCGAACTGGGGCCTTTGTTGGCCGCCATCCTCGTGGCTGGCCGCTCCGGTTCATCCATCACGGCGCAGCTGGGCGTCATGCGCGTCACGGAAGAGCTCGATGCCATGCTGGTGATGGGCATTTCGCACGGTTTCCGCCTGATCATGCCAAAAGTGCTGGCCCTGGCCATTTCCATGCCCCTGCTCGTCATCTGGACGGATACGGCCGCGCTGATCGGCGGCATGGTGGCGGCCAAGGTGGAACTGAACCTGTCGGCGCGCTATTTCATCCAGAAACTGCCCGATGCCGTGCCGCTGGCCAACTACATGATCGGCCTGGGCAAGGGCGTGATTTTCGGCATGCTGATCGCGCTCGTTTCGTGCCACTTCGGCCTGCGCATCAAGGCCAACACGGAAAGCCTGGGACACGGCACCACCACCGCCGTCGTCACGGCCATCACCGTCGTGATCCTGGCCGACGCCGTGTTCGCCATCGTCTTCAATGGAGTGGGCTACTGATGACGGACGATACCGAAATCGCTTGCAAGGTGAGCGAAGGCAACGGGGGGCAGTTCAACCTGCATGGCAGCGCACCCGTGGTGGAAATCACCAATCTGTGGACCAAGTTCGGCCGTACCGTCGTGCACCAGGACTTGAACCTGGAAATCGAACGGGGCGAGATCCTTTCCATCGTGGGCGGCTCCGGCACGGGCAAGACGGTGCTGCTGCGCCAGATGCTGGGCCTGGAACATCCGGCGCGCGGCTGCGTCAAAGTGTTTGGCGAAGATATCAACCAGGCAAGTTCTGACCAGTTGCAACAGTTGCGCAACCACTGGGGCATGCTGTTCCAGCAAGGCGCCCTGTATTCGGCCCTGACCGTGTTCGACAATGTGGCCCAGCCGATGCGCGAATTGCGCGTGCTGCCCGAAGCGCTGGTGCACGACGCGGTACTATTAAAAATGAATATGGTGGGCCTGGGCCCGGAACATGCGCTCAAGATGCCGTCGGACTTGTCTGGCGGCATGATCAAGCGTGTGGCCCTGGCGCGCGCCTTGGCGCTGGAACCGAAATTATTATTCCTCGACGAACCCACGGCGGGCCTGGACCCTGACCTGTCGGAAAGTTTTGTTGCCCTGATCCAGTCGCTGCACCGCGAGCTGGGCTTGACGGTGGTGATGGTCACGCATGACCTCGACACTTTGTTCGCCCTGTCCACGCGCATCGCCGTGCTGGCGGAAAAACACGTGATCGCCATCGGCCCCACGCGCGAGGTGATCGAAGTCGACCACCCGTTCATCAAGCAATTTTTCCTCGGCGACCGCGGCAAGCGCGCGCTGGCCGTCCTCGATGAGAAACAGGCGGCGGTAGCGGGCAAGGCGGCGCAGCCAGGCGACGACGCCGGCACAGACAAGAAAGCGGAGAAGTAATGGAAAACAGATCACATGCCCTGATGACGGGATTTTTTACACTCACCTTGCTGGTGGCCGCGATTCTGTTCGGCGTCTGGTTCAACCGCGACCGCGTGGAACGGGTGCCTTACCTGCTCGCCACCACCCTGTCCGTGCCGGGCCTGAACCCGCAGGCCACCGTGCGCTACCGGGGCCTGGAAGTGGGCAAGGTCGACGCCATCGACTTCGACACGCAAAAGGCGGGGCAAATCCTCGTGCACATCAGCGTGGCGCCCGACACCCCCGTCACCAATACCACTTTTGCCACCCTCGGCTACCAGGGCGTGACGGGCATCGCCTACATCCAGCTCGACGATGAACACGTGGGCTCGAAACTGCTGGGCACCAGCAAGGACAAGCCGTCGCAGATTCCCCTGCGCGCGGGCTTGCTCGACCAGCTGGAAAAGCGCGGCAAGCGCATCCTCGACCAGGCCGAACAGATCACCAACAAGGTGAATAATCTGCTCAGCCCCGACAACCAGGCGGCCATGCTGGGCGCCTTCACGGAAGTGGGCAAGGCGGCCAAGGCCTTTGGCGCCATTCCGCAACAGCTGGAGCCGACCCTGACGCAATTGCCGCAACTGACGGAACAAACGCGGCAAACCTTGACGGCCGTCAGTACGGCCAGCAAGAACGTGTCGGACTTGACGGCCACGTGGAAAAAGCTGGGCAACGACATCCAGGCGCCCGGCGGCGTGCTCGACAAGGTCAATGGCACGGTCGACCGGGTCGGCACTTCCGTGGAAACGGTGGCCAATGGCGTGTCGCTGGAAGTGCTGCCGCAAGTAATCGAGCTGAGCGGCGAAGCGCGTTCCTCGATGCGCGCCCTGAAAACCACCATGAGCACGCTCAATGAACAGCCGCAGAGCATCTTGTTCGGCGCCCCAGACATCCCGCCCGGCCCGGGCGAGCCCGGTTTTTCGGCACCGGGCAAATAAGGAGAACACCGCATGCCTATCCCACGCCATTTCAGCGCACTCATCCTGGCCGCCGCATTCCTGCTGGGCGGTTGCGCCAGCCGCGGCCCCATCCCCACCTTCTATGATTTCGGACCGGCCGCGCCGCTGACGGCTGCGCAGCCGGCCGCGCCAGCCGTGCCCGTGCTGGTGATCGCCGACGCCAACGGTCCGTCCTGGCTGGACAGCCAGCGCATGTATTACCGCTTGCTGTACGCCGATGCGCAGCAATCGCGTCCGTACGCCTACAACCGCTGGAACACGCCGCCGCTGCAACTATTAAGCCAGCGCCTGAAAACCCGCATCGCGCAAAGCGGCGTGAAAGTGCTGTCGACCACGGACGCGGCCGCCGGCATGCCCCTGCTGCGCATCGACGTCGATGATTTTTCGCAAAACTTCGACACGCAGACGCACAGCAGTGGCCACGTGTCGCTGCGCGCCTCGGTATTCCGCGGCCACCGCCTGATCGACCAGAAAACCTTCAGCCGCAGCGGCCCGGCCGGCAGCGCCGACGCGCAAGGCGGCGCGCAGGCGCTGGCCGCGGCATCGGACGCCATCGCCGCCGACCTGCTGACCTGGCTGGGCACGCTGAATATCACGAAAGAATGACCGAGTCCGCATCCCCAGCCAGTCCGGCGGCGCCGCTGCCGCCCGTCCGTTCCTCGCCCGTGTCGCGCGCGACCCTGCTCGCCTACGTCTTCCTGATCGTGTACGCCAGCTGGTTTCCGTTCACGGGCTGGCACAGCAATGGCCTGTCGCCGCTGACGTTCCTGGAAAACACGCGCATGCCCCGTTACTGGACGGGCTTTGACGTGGGCATCAACGTGGTCGGCTACATCCCGCTGGGCGCGCTGATCGTGTATTCGCTGTTTCCCAGGATCACCGGATTCTTTGCCGTCATCGTCGCCAGCCTGTGCGGCATGTTGATTTCCGGCAGCATGGAAGCCGTGCAAACCTATTTGCCCAGCCGCGTCTCGTCGAACCTCGATTTTTACACGAATGCGGCCGGCTGCTGCATCGGTTCCATCATCGGCGCCCTGACGGCGCGCAAGCTGCTCGACCATAGCCATTTGTACCGCTTGCGCCAGCGCTGGTTTGCCCAGCACGCCAGCCAGGGCCTGGTGCTGGTAGCCCTGTGGCCGCTGGCGCAGATCTATCCGCAAGGCTATCTGTTCGGCCTGGGCCAGCTGCTGCCCATCCTGTCCGACTGGCTGTCGCGCCTGGCGGGCATGGAGATCGACCTGGCCGCGTATCTGCGCCCCGACGTGATATTGACCGTCGAGCAATATTGGCTTTCGGAAACCATCATCACGGCTTGCGGCATGACGGGCGCCGTGCTGACCTTGCTGTGCCTGCTGCGCCGTGCCGCGCCGCGCACGATATTAATGCTGGCCCTCATCGCCGCCGCCCTGACCGTGCGCTCGATGGCCAGCGCGCTGCTGTTTTCGCCGGAAAATGCTTTCGTCTGGATCACGCCGGGCGCCCAGGGCGGCTTTTTGATCGGTCTGATCATGCTGGGCGGCCTGGCGTTCGCGCCGCACGTGGCGCAGCGCCGCATCGCGACCGCCACCTTGCTGCTGAGCCTGGTGATGGTGAATACGACGCCGATCAACCCCTACTTCATGTCGACCTTGCAAGGCTGGTTTCAAGGCAAGTTCCTCAACTTCAATGGCGCGGCGCAATTCCTCGCCTTGCTGTGGCCCTTCATGGCACTGTGGTTCCTGTGCCTGCCCTCGCACCGCCTGAACCGGCAGGATGACGCGCAGCGCCAGCGTCGCGAAGACCACCCATAAGCGTTATCATGGCGCATTGATGAATCAGCGGGAGAATAGTATGAGCGACGCACCGTATTTTGAACGCCACGTTTTTTTCTGCATGAATAAACGTGAAGACGGCCGCAACAGTTGCGGCGACCATGGCGCGGAAGCGGCGCAAAAGCATTGCAAGCGCCGCATCAAGGAACTCGACATGAATGGCGCGGGCAAGATCCGCATCAACCAGGCCGGCTGCATGGACCGCTGCGAGGAAGGCCCGCTGCTGGTGATCTATCCGGAAGCGACCTGGTACACCTATGTCGACACCAGCGATATCGATGAAATCATCGATACGCACCTGGTGGGCGGCAAGATCGTCGAACGCCTGAAAATCTGAGCCGCATATTTAATTTCAACGTTTTAACTTCAAATTAAGCCTACGCCACCAGTATGAGCATCATGAACAGAAACTCGGAAAAATTTACCCTCGCCGGCCATGCAGGCAGCATGGAAGGCTTGCTCGATTTCCCGGCAGACACCCCGCGCGGCATCGCCCTCGTGGCCCATCCGCACCCGCTGTACGGCGGCACGATGGACAACAAGGTCACGCAAACCCTGGCGCGCGCGTTTGTCGCCCTCGGTTACGTGGTGGCGCGCATCAACTTCCGCGGCGTCGGTGCTTCCGAAGGCGTACACGACCATGGCGCGGGCGAGACGGACGACATGCAATTGCTGTATGAACACATGCGCGGCCTGTATCCGGGCTTGCCCGTGGCCTTGTCCGGTTTCTCGTTCGGCACCTTTGTGCAGTCGAAACTGCAGGAACGCCTGGCCGCCGCCGGCACGCCCGTCGAGCGCCTGGCGCTGATCGGCAGCGCGGCCGGCAAGTGGGCCATGGCCGATATTCCCGCCGACACCATCCTGATCCACGGCGAACTGGACGACACGATCCCCCTGTCCGCCGTCTTCGACTGGGCCCGTCCACAAGACATTCCCGTGATCGTGATCCCCGGCGCCGACCACTTTTTCCACCGCAAGCTCAATCACATCAAGAACCTCGTGATTGCGCTGTGGCATGGTGACAAACCCGCAATAGCAGCAGATGATCATTGAAGTGTGGGCTTACTAGCGCCTCCACGGCTATAATTGATCCGTTTTTTCCACGCGGCCATGTAAGTTGCAACGACATGGCCCTCAGCCTTCATCTTTTTCTCGCAGACCAGCCTCCATGAAAAAACTTTTAGCGGCACTGGCCTCCAGTGTATTTTTCTTTTCCGCCGCCTACGCCCAGAGCGTTCCAGCCCCGACCATCGCCGCCAAGTCCTGGCTGTTGCTTGACGCCACCAGCGGCCAGATCATTGCTTCGCAAGATCCGGACGCCCGCATCGAGCCGGCTTCGTTGACCAAAATCATGACGGCTTACCTGACGTTTGCCGCCATCCGCGAAAAGAAACTGGCGCTGGACCAAAAAGTGAACGTGTCCGTGCGTGCATGGAAAGTCGATTCGAGCAGCTCGAAGATGTTCATCGACCCGGCCACCCCCGTCTCGATCGACGACTTGCTGCACGGCCTGATGATTCAATCGGGTAACGACGCCGCCGTGGCGCTGGCGGAAGCCGTTGCTGGCGATGAAGGCACGTTCGTCGTGCTGATGAACCGCGAAGCCCAGCGCATGGGCCTGAAAAACACGCGTTTTGCCAATCCGCATGGCTTGCCTAGCCCCGATAACTATTCCACGGCGCAAGACTTGTCCGTGCTGGCCAAGCGCGTGATCGCAGATTACCCGGAATTCTACAAAATCGATTCCGTGAAAAGTTTTACGTACAACAAGATCACCCAGCCTAACCGCAACCGCCTGCTGTGGCTGGACCCAACCGTCGATGGCATGAAAACGGGCCACACGGAAGCGGCCGGCTATTGCATGATCGCCTCGGCACGCCGTCCGGGCGGCACCGGCGAGCGCCGCCTGATCTCCGTGGTGCTGGGCACGACGTCGGACCAGGCCCGCACGCAGGAAAGCCAGAAGCTGCTGAACTGGGGCTTCCAGAACTTCGATACGGTCAAGCTGTACTCGAAGGGCCAGGCCGTGGCCACGCCGGAAGTGTGGAAGGGCTCGAAAGGCACCGTGAAAATCGGCTTCGCACGCGATGTGCTCGTCACCGTACCAAAAGGCACGGCTGCCAAGATGAAACCGGTGCTGGAACGCAAGGACCCGCTGGTCGCGCCACTGGCTGAAAACGCGCCGGTCGGCAAACTGAAAATGATGGTTGACGACAAAGTTCTGCTGGAACTGCCTGTCGTGGCGCTGGAAACCATCAACCAGGCAACGATCTTCGGCCGCGCCTGGGATTCGATGCGCCTGTGGATGAAATAAGTCTTTAGCGTTTCCCCATGAAAAATGCCCGCAGATGCTGCGGGCATTTTTTTCGTCTGTCTCGCCGCCGCTTTCTCCGCAGCATGCTGTAGCGTAGCTGGCTATAATCGTGGCGTCACCTTCGTCTCCACCACCAGAAAGCCAGCCCATGAGCCATGTATTTCCCGCCAGCCTGCAAGCGCCGCGCAGCCGTTTGAGCAGCAACGGTCCCGAACTGTCGCGCATCGTCGCCGGCATGTGGCGCATCGGCGAGTGGAATATGTCGGCGCAGCAACGCCTGGCTTTCATAGAGCAATGCCTGGCGCTGGGCGTGTCGAGTTTCGACCATGCCGACATCTATGGCGATTACAGCGCCGAAGGGCTATTTGGCGAAGCGCTGGCCCTGCAGCCGGGCTTGCGCGACAAGATGGAACTGGTCAGCAAATGCGGCATCAAACTGCTGTCGCCGCACCGTCCCGGCCATGCCATCCAGCATTACGACACGAGCGCGGCCCACATCACCAGTTCCGTGGAACACACCTTGCGCCAGTTGCACACGGACCGCCTGGACTTGCTGCTGATCCACCGTCCCGATCCGCTGATGGATTTCGACGAGATCGCCGGCGCCTTCACTCAGCTGCAACAGACGGGCAAGGTGCTGCACTTCGGCGTGTCGAATTTCAGCCGCCATCAGTTCGAGTGCCTGCACCGGCGCTTCCCGCTGGTGACGAACCAGGTGGAATGCTCGCCGCTGCACGTGGCGCCCCTGTTCGATGAAACCTTCGACGGCTTGCAGGACGTGGGGGTGGCGCCGATGATCTGGTCGCCGCTGGCGGGCGGCCGGCTGTTCCAGGGCGGCGATGCGAATGTGGAGAACTTGCGCAATGTCATCAAGCAGATCGCGGATCAGCTGCAGCGGCCGTTTGCCAGCGTGGTGTTTGCCTGGATCATGCAACTGCCATGCCGTCCCCTGCCGCTGACGGGCACGGGCCGCATCGAAGCCGTCGGCGTAGCCGTGGAAGGCACGCAGTTTACTCTCAGCCGCAGCGACTGGTTCGCCATCCTGCGCGCCGCGCGCGGCCATGAGGTAGCCTAGTCTATCTCGTCCGGATCGTTGAAGACCTGAGGCAGCGCAATACCGCGCCAGCCCAGGTACCACGCCAGGTTGAGCAGCAGGGTGGCGGCGATGTAGACGGCGAAGAACAGCGCGAAGAAACTGGTCTTCAGCCACACCAGCAGGGCGATGGCGACGATCAGCACCAGCAGCGCAGCCAGGCTTTTCTTTTGCTTGGAGCTGGGGAAACGCAAGGTCGACACCATCAGGCTGCCCACGCCGACCAGCAGCAGCATCAGCAGATAGCTGTGCAGCATGGAATCGATGGGCGCCGGCCACGCCACCACCACGGCCGCCACGCAGGCGGCCCCGGCCGTGATCGGCATGCCGACGAAATACAGGGGATCCGTGCGTCCCACATTCACATTGAAGCGCGCCAGGCGCATGGCGCCGCAGGCAACAAAGAAGAAGCTGGCCATGCCGCCAAAGCGCAGCAGCAGCGGATCGTGCACGCCCATCTGCACAAAACCATAGCAGTACAACAGGACGGCCGGGGCGCAGCCGAAATTCATCACATCGGCGATGGAATCGAGCTGCACGCCGAACTGCGAACTGGTGTTCGTCAGGCGCGCGACATAACCGTCGAGCGCGTCAAATACCCCGGCCAGCACCAGCAAGGCGGCCGCCAGGCGGTAGGCATCGGCGTCGCCGACAGTCGCGTTATCGACGGAAATGACGATGCTGGCAAAACCGCAGGCTATCGAAAGCAAAGTCACCATGCTGGGCAAGGCGTACTTGGCGCGCTGCAGGCGCGACTTGGGCAATGTGTTCAAATTTGTGGGCAATCAAAGAAATCGGTAATGAGGCTACGCAGCGGCAAACGCTGCACTATGCTCATTCTACCCTGCGCAGCTGCGGCACCGTCTGCGCACGAGCGCGCGACATATCTTGTCATGGATGCTCTACGGCATATAAAAATGCCTTAGAATCATTTCACAGGGCAGCACGCTGGCACCCACCGCTGTCCGCCTACCTATACAGGAGTCAACTTGATTGCCTCGTCACTGCGTTGGAAATACTGGATACCCGCCCTGCTGAGCGCAGCCCTGCTGAGCGCCTGTGGCGGCGGCGATAGCGGCGGCAAGACGTCGCTGAGCACCTCGACCCAGGCCGGACAGCTGACACAGGAGCCGGGCGCTCCCGTCGTCAGCAACAATATCGCCACCGATGGTTTCAACTGGATCAATTACCGGCGCAGCCAGATCGGCCTGGCGCCATTGGTACGCAATAGCCTGATCGACAACGCGGCACTCGGCCACTCCAACTATCTGAACAGCAATAATGTGGTGGTGCACAATCAAGTTAAAGGCAAACCCGGCTTTACCGGCGAAACATTGTATGACCGCCTGACTGCGTCCAACTATGGCGTCACGTCCGTCTGGGGCGAAGTCATCGCGGGCGTGGCGACCAACTCCGGTTTCTACATGGCGGAAAACCTGATCACGGCCGTGTATCACCGCTTCCTCATCTTTGAACCTATCTTCAAGGAAGGTGGCGCCGGTGCGGCCGTCAACAACAGCGGCTATGCCTATTTCACCACCGACCTGGCCGGCAATAGCCGCTACGGCCCCGGCTTGCCGGCCGGACAGATCGTCAGCTACCCGTTCAACGGACAGACCAAGGTCGCCACCAGTTTCTCCAGCGATGAAGAAGAGCCCGATCCCGTGCCCAACCAGAACGTGGTCGGCTACCCGATCAGCGTCCATGCGAATTTCGACGCCACCCTCAGCGTGACGACCTTCACCGTGCGCCCGCGTGGCGCCAGCGCGGACCTGACGGTACGCCTGCTCAGCAAGGAGAACGATGCCATCAATACATCGCGCTCGGTGGCCGCCATCATCCCGCTGGCCCCCCTGCTGGCGGCCACCACGTACGAGGTGAGTTTCATCGGCAAAGTCAATGGCGCGAACGTCACGCGCAGCTGGTCATTCACGACGCGTTAGTCTGGCAGTGTCTGCCAAGCGGACGCAGTAGCGAGGGCAACTGGATGTAAAATAGCGGATATTGCATGAATGCAATTGACAAGTTTTGGGGCCCTCTGCACACCAGGCATGATGAAACCACACGCCACTTGCGATGATGATGCCGCCGTTGCGGCATCCGACATGGTCCGGATTCTCGATGTCGAGAACGGACTGGGCCGCATTATGGGCGACCGCATCCTGTACCTGAAAATCCTGCGCCGCTTCCTGCACGACCACGGCACCACGCCGTGCCAGATCCGCGCCGAATTCGACACGGGCAATTACGCTTCCGCACGCCTGAAGGCGCATACATTAAAAGGCGCCGCTGGCATGATCGGCGCGCGCCACGTGCACGGCCTGGCGGCCACCCTGGAGTCGGCACTGCGCGCGCAAGCGCCCGACCTGGCCCGGCAGATGCTGCAGCTGGAACTGGCCCAGGATCAATTGCTCGGCGCGGTCAGCAGCATGCTGGGCACGCCGGAGGCAACCCACACGGCGGCGCAGGACGTAGCGCCCGATCCGGCCGCACCTGCCATCCAGCTGCTGCTGGCGCGCCTGGCCAGCCACCTGCGCGAAGGCGACGGCGCGGCCATCGACATCCTGGAAAACTCGGCCAGCCTGCTGGCGGCCAGCCTGGGCGTGCACGTCTACCAGGAAGTGGCGGCGGCCGCGCATGAGTTCGATTTCGACGGCGCCCTGGCGGCGCTGCTGCGGCGCCGCTAATCTTCACGCTCAACGGTGGTATTGCGCCTCTTCCGCGTACGCCATGCCGCAACTCTTGCCGCAAAAGCGGCGCACGGCGTCGAGCGGCTTGTCGCAGTACCAGCACGCGCCTTTTGGCGGCAAGGAGGCGATCAATTCCGGCATGGCCGGCAGTGGCCGCGCCACTACCTCATCCTCGCACTCCACGACATCGGGCTGTTTGCTGTCCATGGCGCTTCCTTTCCTAGCGGCACTTCAAGGCCGCTCAGCAAGATTACGTCAGCACCGTTTGAAGCCCATGACATTTCTCAACGGCGGCCACGCTTGCCCCATCGACGCCTTAAAATTTCCAAACGACAACGTTGCCACTTCACACTACAATCAATGTTCCGTTCACTTGCGCGTCCGCCATGAAACACATCCCCCTGCTGCTCTCCTGCTTGCTGCTTAGCGCCTGCGCCACGCGCGCGCCCACCGCCTACACCCTCAATTCGGGCGCCGAACGCACGCCGGAGCAATTGGCGGTGGTGTTCGAACACGCCGACCTGACCTTGCGCATCGACCCGGCCAGCCGCAGCATCGCCGGCGATGCGCGCCTGACCTTCCTGGCGACGCAGCCGATCTCGCGCTTCGCGCTGGACCTGGACCGCAACCTGCCCGTCGATGCCATCGAAATCGACGGCAAGGCGCTGCGGCCGCAGGACTATGCCAACCCGGACGGACGCCTGAACATGACCTTGCCCGCCACCCTCGCGGCCGGCGCGCGCACCACCATCCGCATCGTCTACCACGGCGTGCCGCACGTCGCCGTGAAAGCGCCGTGGGATGGCGGCATGGTGTGGTCGAGCACGGCCGATGGCGCGCCATGGATCGCCAGCGCCGTGCAAGGCGAAGGCTGCGACCTGTTCTGGCCCTGCATCGACCATCCGATGGGCAAGGCACAGCTGATCGACCAGCACATCATCGTGCCGGCACCGCTGGTGGCGGCCGGCAACGGCATCGCGCTTGGCATGGATGAGGCCGACGGCTGGCGCACCTGGCATTGGCGCGCCAAACACCCGAGCACGTATGGCATCGCCCTCAACGTGGCGCCCTACCGCAGCCTGCAGGGCGAGTATGCGAGCCGCTACGGCAACCGCATCCCCCTGCAATTCTGGTTTCTGCCGGAAAGCGAGGCCAAGGCGGGCGCCCTGTTCGCGGAATTGCCGCCCATGCTCGATTTTTTTGAAAGCGTCATCGGCCCCTACCCGTTTGGCGATGAAAAAGTCGGTGTCGCCGAAACGCCGCACAAGGGCATGGAACACCAGACCATCAATGCCTATGGCAACAAATTCGCCAGGACCAGCTATGGCTACGACGATCTGCTGCAGCATGAGTTTGCGCATGAATGGTTCGGCAACCAGCTCACCAACAGCAACTGGGACGACATGTGGCTGCACGAAGGCTTCGGCACGTACATGCAGCCGCTGTACATGCAATATCTGCGGGGAGAACAGGAGTATTACGCTTCATTGCAGCAAATGCGCGCCGGCATCGTCAACAAGGCCCCCATGGTCTCGGGCAAGCCGAAAACCGAGGAAGAAGTGTATGACCTGAAAAAGGGCGGACCGGGCGGCGATATTTATGTGAAAGGGGCGCTGGTACTCCACACCTTGCGCGGCCTGATCGGCGACGACGCCTTCTTCCGCGCCGTGCGCCTGCTCGTCTACGGCACGGAACAGCCGCAGCCGGGCCAGTTCCAGCCGCGCTATGGCAGCACCAAGGAATTCATGGACATCGTCTACAAAGTCACGGGCAGCAACTACGACTGGTTCTTCCAGACCTATCTGTACCAGGCCGCACTGCCGGAACTGTCCGCCGTGCGTGACGGCGACACCTTGCGCCTGGTATGGAAGACGCCGGCTGACATCGCCTTTCCGATGCCGGTGGAAGTGCGTATCGGCAAGGAAATCCATACCGTTCCCATGTCGCTGGGCTTTGGCGAACTACCCCTGCCGGCTGGCGCCACGTACACGCTCGACCCGCGCTCGCGCGTGCTGCGCCAGGCCGAGCATATCGAGATGTTCCAGAAGTTCAGAGAAGAACAGGCGAAGGGGAAGAAGGGGTAACAAAACCTGGGGTCAGACCCCCTCGCACGTTAGCAATGACCTTTGTGTTAGCGGTGTTGAGGGTCTGACCCCCGGTCTTTCACGGTTCGGACTTATTTCCGAAAGCTCCTGACCGCATCATTCGCATGCGCGTCGATGACTTTGTGAATTGCCGGCTGCCCCGCATATTTCACGCGCAGCCGCTTCCACTGCCGCTGCGCCTGCCCGCACGAACTGGCCACGGCTTGCGTGATCTCGCGCTGGCGCGCCTTGTCGTTGTCATCCCATTCGCCGGCAAAATGCTCGCACATCTGGGCGTTCTCGACGAACCGTGCCACGTCCTTCGGCAACTTTTCCTGCGCACCGGCCAGCAGTGGCAGGCAACTGAACAGCAGAGCAAGCAGCAGCTTCATCGAACCTCCTTATTTGCCGATGCAGAAACGGCTGAAAATCACGCCCAGCAAATCGTCAGGCGAAAACTCGCCCGTGATGCTCGACAGCTGCACCTGCGCCAGGCGCAGTTCTTCGGCAAACAGATCCAGCGACTGGTCGTCCTGCGCCGCGTGTTCGGCGGCGATGTCCAGGTGCTTGCCGGCCGATTTCAATGCGATCAGATGGCGTTCGCGCGCCAGGTACAGCGATTCGCCCGTCTGCTGCCAGCCGGCGATGCGCAAGAGCTCGGCGCGCAAGAGATCAATGCCGATGTGCTCGTGCGCCGACAGATACACGTGGGTGGCGTCAGGCATGCTGTCGACGCCGGGCTTGTGGCCAGAGAGATCAATCTTGTTCCACACGCGCACCACGGGCACGCCTTCGGGGAAGGCGGCGACGATGGTTTCGTCGGCCAACGTGGGGCCGTGGTCGGCGTCAAGCAGGTGCAGGATCACGTCGGCCTTGCCGATCTCGCCCCAGGTGCGCTCGATGCCGATGCGCTCGACGGCGTCGATGGTATCGCCCGCGCTGCGGATGCCGGCCGTGTCGATGATGTTGAGTGGAATGCCTTCGATCTGGATGGTTTCGCTGACCTTGTCGCGCGTGGTACCGGCGATCGGCGTGACGATGGCCACGTCGGCGCCCGCCAGCGCGTTCAGCAGCGACGATTTACCCACGTTCGGCTGGCCGGCCAGCACGACATTCAAGCCTTCGCGCAGCAGCGCGCCCTGCGCCGCCTGCGCAAACACTTTATTTAACGCTTCGATGACGGCTTTCAATTGACCGCGCGCGTTCGATTTTTCCAGGAAATCGATTTCCTCTTCCGGGAAGTCGAGGGTCGCTTCAACCAGCATGCGCAGTCCCGTCACCTGTTCGACCAGCGCGTGGATGGTGTTCGAGAACGCGCCCGACAGCGATTGCGAAGCGGACTTGGCCGCCGCTTCCGTCGAGGCGTCGATCAGGTCGGCCACGGCTTCGGCTTGCGCCAGATCCAGCTTGTCATTCAAAAACGCGCGGCGCGTGAATTCGCCCGGTTCGGCCAGGCGCAAGCCGCTGTCACGGCCCGCTTCCAGCACGCGCGCCAGCAGCAGTTGCAGCACGATGGGGCCGCCATGGCCCTGCAATTCCAGCACGTCTTCGCCCGTGTACGACTGCGGGCCCTTGAAATGGATGGCGATGCCCTGGTCGATGATGGCGCCGTCGGCTTCCGTGAACGGTAAATAGGTGGCGTGGCGCGGTTTGAGTTGCTGCGCGCCAAACAGGGCCGTCATCAGCGGAGCGAGGTTTTTGCCGGAGGCGCGTACCACGCCGATGCCGCCACGGCCGGGAGCGGTGGCGATGGCGGCGATAGGGGAAGAGTCGAGTTTCATGGGGTAATTGTAATGTATTCGGGGAAGGCTGCAGGGCCGCGCTATTGTCAGCGACAAACCGGTGCACATGAAGGGGGCGCTCAGTGGAAAGCCGACAAAACCCACTTTTTTTTGACATCGGATCCAGTGGGTCCGATGTCAAAAAAAAGCCCGCGCGAGGCGGGCTTTCGATTCGCTGGCCGGACTTACTTGACGGCTGGCGCGTATTTCTTGGTGATCACCCATTGCTGGCCGATCGACAGGACGTTGTTGACGACCCAGTAAAGTACCAAGCCCGACGGGAAGAAGAAGAACATCACCGAGAATGCCAATGGCATGAACAGCATCATCTTCGCTTGCATCGGATCGGCCGGGGCCGGGTTCAGCTTGGTCGTGATGAACATCGAGATCGCGTACAGCACGGGCAGGATGCACCATGGGTCATGCTGGGCCAGGTCGGTGATCCAGCCGATCCATGGCGCGCCGCGGATTTCCACGGACGCGTTCAAGACCCAGTACAGCGCGATAAAGACGGGCATCTGGATCAGGATCGGCAGGCAGCCGCCCAGCGGATTGATCTTTTCCGTCTTGTACAGCTCCATCGTGGCCTGGTTCATCTTTTGCGGATCGCCCTTGAAGCGTTCGCGGATCGCTTGCATCTTCGGCGTGACCAGTTTCATCTTGGCCATGCTGCGGTAGCCGGCGGCCGACAGCGGGAAGAACAGCAGCTTGATCAGGATCGTGAAGGCGATGATGGTCCAGCCCCAGTTGCCCAGCACGCTGTGAATCTGTTCCATGACCCAGAACATCGGCTTGGCGATGATGGTCAGCCAACCGTAATCCTTGACCAGTTCCAGGCCAGGCGAGACGTTTTCCAGCAGGTGCGCGATTTGCGGACCAGAGTACAGCTTGCTGTCCATGCTGGCCGAGGCGCCTGGCGCCAGGGTAGGCAGGGGCAGCACATTGCCGATGGCGTACAGGTTGGTGCCGACTTTCTTCGTGAAGATGTCGCGCTTGGCGTTCTCGGGCGGAACGAAAGCCGACACGAAGAAGTGTTGCGAAATCGCAAACCAGCCGCCATTCGCCGTGGCCGGGTGCAGGCCCTTCATGGCGTTGTCGTTGCCCTTCTTCTCGTCTTCCGCAGCCGCTTTTTCGATTTTCTCGAACGTCAGCTTCTGATACTTGTCTTGCGGCGTGTACAGGGTCGGCCCCGTGAAGCTGCTGTTGAAGAACGAATCGCCGACCGGCTTGTTGCCGTCATGCGTCAGTTGCAGGTACAGCTGCGGCGTGACAGGGGCTACGCCCACGTTGGAGACGTCGTGGCGCACGTCGATGACGTAGTCGCCGCGCTTGAAGGTAAACGTCTTGGTCAGCTTGACGCCGCCTTCGACCGCTTCCATCACCAATTGAATCTGTTTGCCGTCGGCCAAAGTACGCACGCCAGGCTGCACGGTGAAACCGCTCGCGTGGGTAGGGAAAGGACCGCCGACCAGGCCCGATTGCGCCAGATAGGTGTGGTTCGCGCCTTCGTCGAACAGCACTTCGTTTTGCTTGCCATCGTCCGGCTGGCATACCTTGAACAGGCCGAAGCAGCCGCCAAACCAGCCCGGATTACCCGCGCCTTTGAATTTCAGCAATTCCAGACGCTTGACCTGGCCGCCCAGGGTGTCGATATCGACCTTGATGACGTCGGTGGTGATGGTAATCACTTCGCGCTTGAACGCGGCGGGATCGACAGCCTCACCCGGCAGGGCAGGCACGCCTGCGGCAGCCGAGGCAGCCAGAGCAGCCGTCTTGGCAGGGGTCGCAGGCGCCTTGGCGGTTTGTTCCGTGTTCGCGGAGAACATCGACGGCTTGCCGTTCGAGATCATCCATTCGTTCCAGAGAATTACCAGCGAGACGGAAAACACGATCCACAGGATGGTACGTTTATTGATATCCATTAGGGTATTTGTCAGGAGTGGTTGCAACCGCAAGCGGTCGTTGAAGATTGTTTGCCATCGGCCGGCGGCACCGGGTCGACGCCCCCTTCATTCCAGGGGTGGCAACGGCACAGGCGCTTGGCAGCCAGCAGGCTGCCCTTGGCCGTACCGTGCACGCGCAGCGCTTCCATCGCGTAATGCGAACAGCTCGGATAGAAACGGCAATTCTGTCCCAGCATGGGGCTGATCAGCAACTGATAAGCACGCAGCAGGAACAGCAGCAGGGTTTTCATGGCGCGGATGGTGGTGGCGCAGCAACAGAACGGGCCTGGGCGGCGATTTGCGCCGCGAACAGGCGGCTCAATTCCTCACGCAGCTCGGCTTTGAGCTTGGTCGTGGTGGCCGGGCCATCCTTGCTGTTGACGGCGCGCGACAAACGCACCACGCAGTCGACCGGCGGCATCGCGCTGTTGCGAAACAGCTCGCGCGTGACGCGCTTGATCGTGTTGCGGGTCGCCGCGCGCGGCGCGAAACGCTTGGCCACAACGACGCCCAGCCGCGCATGCGGCAATTGATTGTGTCGGGTGTACAGCACAAAATGCGCTGTTTTTTGCGAAGGGCGCAAACGAAAAACGGATGAAAATTCATCCGTTTTAACGATACGCCGAACGCGCGCGAAGTCGTGTGAACCTTCGCGTTGATTGCCGACTGGAGTACAGCTAGCCACGCGATCAGCTGTCAACGACAAGCCTAGACGGCCAGACGTTTGCGGCCCTTTGCGCGACGTGCGTTGAGCACATCACGGCCACCACGGGTAGCCATACGAGCGCGGAAGCCGTGCGTACGCTTGCGGCGAACGACGGAAGGTTGGTAAGTACGTTTCATGTTGGTCTCGCTAAAAACAAAAAAAATGCAAAATCGGGTCTGACGTCCCGTCAGTTTTTGGTGCCAATGACAATCGCGCACTTATGCCAAGGCACAAGCTGGCCAATCTCATCGCCCGCTTAATCCACGCTTAGTCCATATTGTCGTTCCAAATGAATAAACACGGAATACGGGCGGGGAACCCTGAATTATTCAGCATATGCCCCCCTCTTGTCAAGGATTGCCGTGATCGTCTGGAAATTTGCGCGCCGGCCCCCATCTGCTTGCAAGGCCCCGCCACAGGCCGCGCCAGCACTGCCTGTGACGGGATAACCGGGGGATAAGTCGCCTCTTATGCACACGGCGCCCCACCCCGCCACAGAAAAATAAGCGTCGTGCCTGTGGATAACTTTCTCAGTCGGGAGTAGAATAGCGCGTTACGTGTGGCGAGCCCTCGCGCGACGCCGGCCTTGCAACACGGTGAACGCAGGGCAGAATCGATACGCCCTCCCACACCTTTTCACATAGACATACATGGATAATTTCTGGCAGGCCTGTTCCGCGCAGTTGGAACTGGAGCTGACACCGCAACAATTCAGTGCGTGGATCAAACCGCTTATCCCTCTCGATTACGAAGAGGGCAAGCTGCGCATTGCTGCGCCCAATCGCTTCAAGCTCGATTGGGTCAAGACCCAGTTCGCCAGCCGCATCACTGCCCTGGCCATTCAGTACTTCGAAGCGCCGACGGAAGTGCAGTTCGTGCTCGACCCGCGCCTGGCCCTGCCGAAGAAACCCGTCACCGCCAGCACCCCGGCCAGCGATCCGAATGGCGGCGCGCCCAGCGCGCGCGCCGCGGAGCCGCAGCCCAGCGTGCCGGAACTGAGCATTGGCGCGGCGCCGCGCCGCGAGCAGAGCCGCATCAACACCGACCTGACCTTCGACAGCTTCGTGACTGGTAAGGCCAACCAATTGGCACGCGCCGCCGCCATCCAGGTGGCGAACAATCCGGGCGTGTCGTATAACCCGCTGTTCTTCTATGGCGGCGTCGGCCTCGGTAAAACCCACTTGATCCACGCCATCGGCAACCAGGTGATGGCCGACAATCCGGGTGCAAAAATTCGCTACATCCACGCGGAACAGTACGTTCGCGACGTAGTGACCGCTTACCAGCGCAAGGGTTTCGACGACTTCAAGCACTATTATCACTCGCTCGACATGCTGCTGATCGATGATATCCAGTTCTTTGGCGGCAAGAGCCGCACGCAGGAAGAGTTTTTCTATGCGTTCGAGGCATTGATTGCCGCGAAGAAACAGATCATCATCACCTCGGATACCTATCCGAAGGAAATCACGGGCATGGACGACCGCCTAATCTCGCGTTTCGACTCGGGCCTGACGGTGGCCATCGAACCGCCGGAGCTGGAAATGCGCGTGGCGATTCTGTTGAAAAAAGCCAAGCAGGAAGGCGTGACCTTCTCCGACGACGTGGCTTTCTTTGTCGCCAAGCACTTGCGCTCGAACGTGCGCGAGCTCGAAGGCGCACTGCGCAAGATCCTCGCGTATTCGCGTTTCCATGGCAAAGACATCACGATCGATATCGTCAAGGAAGCGCTGAAGGACTTGCTGTCGGTGCAGAACCGACAGATTTCCGTGGAAAACATCCAGAAAACCGTGGCCGACTTCTTCAATATCAAGGTTGCCGACATGTATTCGAAGCGCCGCCCGGCGAATATTGCCCGGCCGCGCCAGATCGCCATGTACCTGGCCAAGGAATTGACACAGAAGAGCCTGCCGGAGATCGGCGAGCTGTTCGGCGGCCGCGACCACACCACGGTGCTGCATGCCGTGCGCAAGATCGCACTGGACCGCACCAAGAACCCGGAATGCAACCATGAATTGCATGTGCTGGAGCAAACACTAAAAGGCTAAGGCCGCTTGGGCAAGACTGGCTCAAAACGTGCTTTACCCTTATCATCTGGGAGGGCGCCGCAGCCGGTCTGTCGGGGCTCCCCATGGCAACAATTGTTAAATTAATACGTTAAACGTCGTACTGTTCAACCTATACATTGAGGATAAATATGCAATTGGTCAAAACCACCCGAGATACCCTTCTCCGGCCACTGCAGATCGTGAGCGGTATTGTCGAGCGTCGGCACACTATGCCGATTCTGGCCAATATCCTCATCCGCAAAGACGGTGAAAATGTCTCCTTCCTGTCGACCGACACCGAAGTGCAGATCACCACGCACGCGGAAATCGGTTCCGGCGCGGACGTCACCGGCACCACCGTGGCCGCGCGCAAGCTGCTGGACATCCTGCGCGCCCTGCCCGAATCGGGCGACGTCACGATGACCCTGCTGAACAAGCGCCTGACCGTGCAAACGGGCAAGTCGCGTTTCGCCCTGCAAACCCTGGCGGCGGAAGAGTTTCCAACCGTGCAACAGGCGGAAAGCTACAACGCGTCCGTCACCCTGCCCCAGAAAACGCTGAAGCACCTGTTCAACATGGTGCATTTCTCGATGGCGCAGCAAGACATCCGCTACTACCTGAACGGCTTGCTGCTGGTTCTGGATGGCAATAATGTCATCGCCGTGGCCACCGACGGCCACCGTCTGGCGTTTTGCCAGGTCGCCACCGAGCAGACCTTCGCGCGCCAGGAAGTCATTATTCCGCGCAAGACCATCATCGAACTGCAGCGTCTGCTGGAAGAAAACGATGAGCCGGTGCAACTGGACATCGCCGCCAACCAGGTGAAACTGACCTTTGCCGACATCGAGCTGATCTCGAAGCTGGTGGAAGGCAAGTTCCCCGACTACACGCGCGTGATTCCAAAAGGCTACAAAAACGACTTCACCATCGGCCGCGATGAACTGCTGCGCTCGCTGCAACGTGCCGCCATCATGACCAGCGACAAGTTCAAGGGCGTGCGCTGCATCATCACCCCGGGCAGCATGAAGATCAGCTCGACCAATGCGGACCAGGAAGAAGCCGTCGAAGAGCTGGAAATCGACTACGGTGGCGACTCCGTCGACATCGGCTTCAACGTGACGTATCTGCTGGACGTGCTGAACAACCTGAAATGCGAATACGTCAACATCGCGCTCGGTGATTCGAACTCGTCCGCCCTGATCTCCATCCCGGACAATGCCGACTTCAAGTATGTCGTCATGCCGATGCGGATCTAAAGACCACAGCAGTGACGTAGGTCGGATTAGCGCAGCGTAATCCGACATGCTGAATCGCCGTCTGTCGGGTTACGCCGTTCCGGCTAACCCGACCTACGGTCATCAGCCAGCAGCCCCGAATCAATCAGCAATCGTTATTTGAGAAAGCAGTCCATGTCCGAGAATCCACAAGACACCCCGATCCAGGCCAAAACGGAAGAATACGGCGCCTCCTCCATCCAGATCCTGGAAGGCCTGGAAGCCGTGCGCAAACGCCCGGGCATGTACATTGGCGACACCTCGGACGGCACTGGCTTGCACCATCTGGTATTCGAAGTGCTGGACAACTCCATCGATGAATCGCTGGCCGGCCACTGCACGGACATCAACGTCACCATCCACAGCGACAATTCGATCTCGATCACCGACAATGGCCGCGGCGTGCCGACCGGCCTGAAAATGGACGACAAGCACGATCC
This sequence comes from Janthinobacterium sp. NKUCC06_STL, assembly GCF_019345455.1. NCBI lineage: Bacteria > Pseudomonadati > Pseudomonadota > Betaproteobacteria > Burkholderiales > Oxalobacteraceae > Janthinobacterium > Janthinobacterium sp. NKUCC06_STL. Next base: position 206,519 of record NZ_JAHKQY010000009.1, on the reverse strand, counting down.
GAAGCGTTCGGCGGCGGAAATCGTCATGACCGAGCTGCACGCGGGCGGCAAGTTCGACCAGAACTCGTATAAAGTATCGGGCGGTTTGCATGGCGTGGGCGTGTCCTGCGTCAATGGCCTGTCAAAATTGCTGAAACTGACCATCCGCCGCGATGGCAAAGTGCATCACATGGAATTCGTGCGCGGCGTGCCGCAAGACCGCCAGATCGTCATGGTGGGCGACATCGCCACCTCGCCGATCAAGGTCATCGGCGAGACGGACAAGCGCGGCACCGACGTGCATTTCTGGGCCGACGAAGAGATTTTCACGCACGTGGAATTCCACTACGAAATCCTGGCCAAGCGCATCCGCGAACTGTCCTTCCTGAACAATGGCGTCAAGATCAAATTGTCCGACCAGCGCACGGGCAAGGAAGAAATCTTCGCCTTCGAAGGCGGCACGCGCGGCTTCGTCGAGTACATCAACAAGGCCAAATCGGTCTTGCACCCGACCATTTTCCAGGCCACGGGCGAGCGCCTGTCGGACCAGGGAACGAACATCTCGGTCGACGTGTCGATGCAGTGGAACGATGCCTACAACGAACAGGTGCTGTGCTTTACGAATAACATCCCGCAACGCGACGGCGGCACCCACTTGACGGGTCTGCGCGCAGCGATGACGCGCGTGATCAACAAATACATCGATGAACACGAGTTCGCCAAGAAGGCGAAAGTGGAAATCAGCGGCGACGACATGCGTGAAGGCTTGACCTGCGTCTTGTCGGTAAAAGTGCCGGAACCGAAATTCTCGTCGCAGACGAAAGACAAGCTGGTGTCGTCGGAAGTGCGCGGCCCGGTGGAAGAGATCGTCGCCAAGACCCTGGCCGACTACCTGCAAGAAAAACCGAACGACGCCAAGATCATTTGCGGCAAGATCGTCGAAGCGGCACGTGCGCGCGAAGCGGCCCGCAAGGCCCGCGACCTGACCCGCCGCAAAGGCATCATGGACGGCCTGGGCCTGTCGGCCAAGCTGGCCGACTGCCAGGAAAAAGATCCCGCCCTGTGCGAACTGTACATCGTCGAGGGTGACTCGGCAGGTGGCTCGGCAAAACAGGGACGCGACCGCAAGTTCCAGGCGATTCTGCCGCTGCGCGGTAAAGTGCTGAACGTGGAAAAAGCCCGTTTCGAGAAAATGCTGTCGTCGGAGCAGATCACCACCCTGATCGCCACGCTCGGCACCTCGATCGGACCGGACGAATTCAACGTCGAAAAACTGCGCTACCACCGCATCATCATCATGACCGATGCGGACGTCGACGGCGCCCACATCCGTACCCTGCTGCTGACCCTGTTCTACCGTCAGATGCCGCAACTGGTCGAGCGCGGCCACATCTACATCGCGCAACCGCCGCTGTACAAAGTCAAAGCCGGCCGCGACGAGCGCTATCTGAAAGATGACGCCGAAGAAGCGAGCTACATGATGACGGTGGCGCTGAACACGGCCGTGCTGGTGCCGCGCACCGGCGCGGAAGGCATTTCCGGCGAAACGCTGACGGAACTGGTGCGCAAGTTCAACCTGTCGAACACCATCATGACCCGTCTGACGCGCGTCATCGACCGCGCCGCCCTGACGGCCATCATGACGGGCGTGCAGCTGGACCTGTCGACCCTGGACCTGGCGGAAACCTCCGCCCTGGCCCTGCAGACGGCCATCAACGACAGCGCCGTGCGCGTGCACGTGCGTTCCGACGATTTGTCGGAAAAACACATGCTGCGCGTCGAGCGCATGCACCACGGCAACATCAAAGTGACGGCCATCGACGCCGACTTCGTGCAAGGCCCGGACTACGCCGTGCTGAGCAGCGGCGCCGCCACCTTCGAAGGCCTGATCGGCGAAGGCGCCTTCGTGCGCCGCGGCGAAGGCGAGCGCATCAAGGAAATCGCCGTGGTCGACTTCCACCAGGCCATGCAATGGCTGCGCGACGAAGCCGAACGCACCGTCTCGAAACAGCGCTACAAAGGTCTGGGCGAAATGAACCCGGATCAACTGTGGGAAACGACGATGGACCCGACCGTACGCCGCTTGTTGAAGGTACAGATCGAAGACGCGATTGCCGCGGATCAAATCTTCACGACGCTGATGGGCGACGACGTGGAACCACGCAGGGCGTTCATCGAAAACAACGCGCTGCGGGCGGGGAATATTGACGTTTAAGCTTGTGTAGCAGGACCCATAACCTGAGATTTTGGGAACCATTCGTTGAGAAATTTATGGATTGATGCCCTTCGATAGCCAGAGTGGCTGCGCATGAAAAGGAGGCTACCTCATTGAGGTGGCCTTTTTTCATGCGCAGGATACGCGATTCTGAGGGCGTGGAGCTTGCACCGCCTGCAAAGAACTGAATGACTGTTCATCAACTAGGACATTCAATAACTACTTACGCTCCGCAGCCTGGTATGCTACATTGCTTACAAGAAACATTGCCATCCATACCTCTGTGAAAGCGCGACATGACGCCGACAATTGAATCACATCTCGAACTCGACGGGTTCGACCCGTTGCAGGAATCTTTCAGCGTTATAACATCGGAAGATCCCAACAAGCCAGTTGTTTTGAACGTCCTAAATTCTTACACCGGCTTCTTCGACCTGTTTTCCGAACTGGTCCAGAACGCGTTAGATGCAGTCCAATTAAGAGTGCGTGCTTCGCAGCCAGGATATCAGCCGCACATTTGGATAAAGATTGACATGAAGGGTCGCATGGTCCGGGTCGCCGACAATGGTGTCGGAATGGACCTGCAACAGTTTAAATATTGCTTCCGACCCAATGTCACTTTTAAACGTGGCGCGGGATTGCGAGGGAACAAGGGCGTCGGAGCCACTTACTTGGCTTACGGGTTTTCCATGGTCCGTATACAGGCGAAAAAAGATGGTACCTCGCTAGCGGCGATACTTCGCAATGGACGTCGTTGGGCCGAAGATAGCAGTGGCGTCGTTCCCCGTCCCACGCTAGAAGTGAAAACCTTCGATGTTCCTGAGCTGATTAGCGAGGACAGCGGAGCGTGCTTCGAAATTATTCTTGGCGATTCTCCTGGCGCCCGCCCGCGTGACTTGGGCTGGATTGGAGCACGAAACGCCGAACAATGGCTTCAAGTTCTGCGAATTAAGACACCATTAGGCGCTGTAAACCTCAACACTGCCCCTTTTCGACCAAAAATATCTGTCCAGGTTATTGATACTGACGGCAACCCAACTTTGACATCTTCTCATAACGTCGAGTATTTTTACCCCCATGAATTTGGCGGGAAGGTAGCGTCGCTGACCGACCTTAAACACTCCCTGGAAAAAATTCCGGGTGATACAACCACGAAGTTTGCCAAACTTTCGAACGAATTCAAGAAATTAGATTGCATGTATGAGATTTGGGATAGGGATCAGATCCTGGACGAGAAATCGGATCTCGCATCGGCGCTAGATCCTGATGAACTAATTCTGGTCGAGCGGCACAAAGTCGCAATCTACGGATCTTTTCTCTCGTCGTCCAAGCAATGGAACGATTTCAATGACAATACTCTGGGGCTGAGGAAAGGGCAAAAGATAATTTATGGCGGATTGCAACTGGCCTGCGACGGTATGGTCCAGGGCGACCCCTTGGTGATTCCACTTACAAGTACAATCGGCTATCAAGCTAACGCTCACATTATCGTCCATATGAGCGAGGGCAATCCGGATATGGGGCGGAAGGTGTTCCAGCCTGAATTAAAAAGACTTGCTGAGAAACTTGCCGTCAGGGTCGTGACAATATTCAAGCGTTACCTCCAGCATCGACGACCAGAAGCAGGTCCACCGAATGTTTCCGCCGGTCTTGCCTTGCACCAGTGGAAAAAGGCACAAGACGCCCACCGTGATAGAAAGCCTCTAAGCCTGGAGCTAAATGGCCGGAAACTTGCACTTGTATCCGAACCACAACAAGAACAGGATGTTATCGCGTTGTTCCATGAATTGCTGGGAATGGACGTGCTAAAAGGCTACAAGATCCTGGCCACGTCGCAGAGCGAAACATACGATTCGCTGTATGAATTGCATTATCCCGATAATCCGGAGTTTCGTTTCGACCGGGAGCACCGCCCCATCGGCGTCGCCGATAGATACATTGGAGAATCGACGGAACCACGAGTCCTTGAATACAAATATGATTTCGACGGATTGCTTGACGACCTAGAACAAGAGGTTAAGAGTCAATCCCATATTCACCTCGTCATATGCTGGTCCGCGTCAAGTCGATATCGTGACAAATACTATTTCAAGTCGTTACTTGTGGGTGATGAGGGATCCGAACGCTTCCACTTCGGCGCGACCCATCAGGCTTTCCCGGATTCCTCTTCGGAGTTTGCTTTCGAGGTGATCGTCCTGAAAGATCTCTTAAACTACCTCGCAGACCGTGAGGACGAAGAGGCTCGTCAAAAACAGGTCTATAAGGACGATTAATGCTGGCGCTGCCGCGCATGGGCTAACCGAAATGCAGAGGCAACAAGAATGTTGTTACTCCAGTCACCTCGGCCAACCCCGTCCATTGCCACAATATTGGCTGAGAGCGGCGCGGCCGCTCCGGTCCGCCCCTCTCCCGCGCGGCACGGTCATGCACGCGCCAGCACGACGACTTGGGTGTCCGGGTACATTAAACCACTACAATCTCCCGGACGGTAAAACTGTTTGGCTTGAAAGAACAAGTAGTCAGAGAGTGGATATGCATCCATACCCCCATAGGTGCGGAAACTGCCATGACAATGCCGTCGCCGAGAGCTTCTTCCAATTGCTTAAACGCGAGCGCATCCGCAGAAAAACCTACAACACAAGAGAAGAAGCCCGTCGCGATATCTTTGACTACATTGAGATGTTCTACAATCCAAAGCGTCGGCATAGCTTCAGCAAACAGCTATCGCCGATGAACTACGAAAAATAGTATTTCGAACGACTGCCGAATGTCTAGAAAACTCGTGGCGATTCAGCGTCCTCCGCCAACGGCTGAATGAATTCTGGTAGAAGAAGTTCCTCATTGAATTAGGATTCCGGATTGCGCGCGCTCTTTAGACACTAGTTATAAGCCTTCATCTTCCAAGTCAGTATGTTTCCATTCGATATGGGCAGCAAGCCCGGATAGATCAGGGAACATCGTCCCTGAATTTATTCCACATCGGTCCAGGTCACTTCTAATCGCAGGAAAACTTTCGGCTGGAATCACGAATTTATCAAGCTTGCTTCTGAAGTTCCTGTTCCTTTCCAGCGGCGTAAATTTTTGCTCGCGCTGTCCAATAAAATGAGCTGTAAAAAGCCCTGCTTGTACACGCACCCTCGCATTTGAGTGCCGAGGAATCACGATCTTTGTCCGTGCAATATCATCCACCGTTTGAGTGTCTTTTACATCCATATAATCTTCGGCTGAAGGGTTTAAAACCCAAACCACAGCGGGCTTTTTATCTTTTGCTGGTTTGGCAACCGAGAACCACATAGCTAATAGCGGATTCTCTGTCCAGTCCAATAGTCGGGTCGCCATGCCATGGTGCTGCGCTAGTGACATAAGCTCCCACTGTGTCATCGAAAAATTCGTATATATTGCAGCTTGTCTTTCGAACTCATCAAGCATAGCCCTTTCGGTATCAAAAAAATCTCCCATAATACGAGCATCGTTATATAGCCTCGCCAACTTTGGTAGCAATGGAAAATCTTCGCTTTGACCGCGGAACATTGAAAGAAATCGCTTATCACTTGCATGATTTCTATTTACGTAACCGAGATACTCTTCTAGACTATTTACTTCAATTGTTGAAATTTTTGCGGTTGCCATAGTTCCTCGATCTGATGGGGTTCGTTCGACAATAAACCGATTACATAAACAATCGGTATGGGTAAACTTTTCCCGGCAAGTCCGGTACGTTCGCGATAGTCCGGGCCAGTCTTTGCGAGTACCGAATGCTCACCGGTACTGGGTCATACAGCGCATCGTTATTTCAGTCCATTTTTTTCAATGCAAGCGCCTCATGGGCGATCAGCTCTAGTGGACCACTACAGTCCGATGAGTGTCGTATTTAGCTTGGCTACACTATAAGCATCTGATCTATCGCAGCGTGAACGCTAACACCGAAAGATGAAATAATCACTACTGCCAAAGAAGAACGTGCACTCAGTGCCGCTCCAATTCGTGCTTGGTCAAGAAAAACGACGCTGCCGCGTTCCAGTGCAAGCGCAGTGGCAAGGGCACAGAGGCCTGCCACGCCACATCGCCGGCAATGGTCGATGTGTAGATCCCTGTGAGTCCACGTTGCATAGGTGCGCTGAAGTTAACATGAATGGAAGCATTATTTCAACTTGAGGTGAAAAATGAAATAATGAAATCCTTATTTTATGTTGACGCTATCAAGCCGCCTTCGGCAGCAGCACTTCCCAAACGGTTTACAACACTTGTTCCAACTTGCCGCCCAACATCGCGTCAAGACGCCGACGATGCTGGCGGTGTCAGCATGGCTTCGGTATGGCTGTACTGATGGAGCAATAAGCGCCCTTCCTTCATACTGTGGCGGCAGCAGGACACTGCCCATCGTTTTCCTCGCCTCAATCCCCCATGCCCCCCAGAAACCAGTACACTAGTTCCTGAGCGCAACTATTTTGTGCGCGCGCCATGCCGCCTGCCGTTGCCGGGAGGCGTCCCTGCCGCAAGGCGTGTTGTCTGCCTGGACAAATGCAATGTTCACTTCGCGCAGCCTGTCTCCTGCCTTTTATTACCTGTTCTTTTCAGGAGAACGGGAGCAGCAGCAGCGCTTTTTCAAGGAACTGCATTTCATTTCGATAGCCATCCTGACGTTTGGCCTGGTCTGCTGGCTGGTCACGTTCAGCCTGACCTTGCCGCGCGCCTCGCTCGATCATGCGCAGGCGGCGCTGGGCGTGACGGGCATGGTGCTCGGGCTGGTGTTGACCAAGTATGCGAAGTCCTTGCAGGCCATCATCGTCAGCGGCACCATCAGCGTGCTGTTCATCGCTTTCAGTTTTCGCGTGCTGATGCTGGGCACGGACGATCCCGCTTTCTGGGTGTTGCCGCTGGGTGTGATGATCACCCTGACGACGGCGCCCATCTTCAGCGGCATCGCGTATTACCTGGGGGTGTCGCTGTGCGTGTGGGCCATTCTGGGGCTGGGGCAGTTTCCCGTGCATGCGGGCCAGGCCGACCAGCATTGGCCCGTGCTGGCCGTCACCATCAGCGTGATCATCGGCCTGGCGCTGAATATTTATTTCCTCGTCTTGCGCATCCATAACTACCGTGCCCAGCGCGACCTGGCGACGATGGCTTACAAGGATGGCTTGACCGGGCTTAACAACCGCCGCATGTTTACGCAAGGCGCCCGCGCCCTGCAGCGCACGGCGCGCACGCCCGCGTATTTCCTGATGATCGACATCGACGACTTCAAGCAGATCAACGACGTGTACGGCCATGACGTGGGCGACGAGGTGCTGAAAAAGATCGCCGACGTGATATCTGAACTGTCGGGCGAGCACCTGTGCGGCCGGCTGGGCGGCGAGGAGTTTGCCGTCATTTACCTGGGCGAAAAGAACGCGGCCTGCGCCTTTGCCGCGCAGCTGGTCGACAGCGTCGAGGCGGCCTTTGTGCCGGAGCGCAAGGTATCCGTCAGCATCGGCATGGCGGAACTGATCAAGGAAGCGGACTTGTCGCACAGCTACCGGCGCGCCGATGAATCCTTGTACCAGGCCAAGAAAAGCGGCAAGAACCGCTACGTGCTCAACGCCGCCTAGGCATTGCCGCCGGGTTTGGCATCTAGCAGCGCCAGCAAAGCTTGCGGCGCCATCTTCCACGGGTCGCGCTGCTCGGGGTCCACCTCGTCCCAGCTGTCCAGGGCGCCGATCTTGAGGATGGAAATGGTGATCTTGGCCATGACAACGGGACAGTGATTCAATAGCCAAGCTTGGCAGAAAGGGATTTATTCCTGAAATGCTAAGATCGCGGCCCGCGCATGCCGGCAACCGGTCCGGCATGGCGTCTCGACAAGGATGTCCATTGAACACCCCAGGAAAAATCACTCTGCGCATGCTGACGCTGTGCGCCGCCCTGTGCTTGCCGCTTTCCAGCATGGCACAAGCCGTTTCTGCCGAAGATGCCGCCTTCGTGGCCGCCACCGTGCCCGTGCCGTCGCCGCCGCTGCGCCTGAGTGCGCACCCGGAGATCCGCGCCGACGTCTTCAAGCTGCTCGGCTATGCGCGCGGCAGCTATACACAAGGCAACACCCTGATCGCGCGCCAGGTGCTCGACAGCATGCATTCACTCGATGACATCACGCGCACCATGCTGCCTGACGGACGTTCGGTGCTGGCCTCCATCGATGCCGGCACGCACGGTGCATGGCGCGCCGCCATGCTGTTCGATCCGCAACGCAAGCTGTTGGCACTGGGCCTCGTCAACGGCCATTGCCAGGCCACTGGCGACGCCGCCCCCGCCTGCCTGCCGTCCACGCACGCCGTGCTGACCCTGTTCCTGCCGCCAGGCGCGGAGGACGAGACGGCCGCGCCGCTGCTGGTCTGGGCGCGACAAGTGCCGGCCATGCTGGCACAGGCTGCGCCGGAACAGCGGCAAAGCATTGCAGCAGTGGAATACATCACCACCCGCCCCGGCCAGCCCGGCTGGGAGCCGCGCGACGTGCCGCCCGGCTTTCCCGCCAGCTTGCTGCACCTGCTGCTGCCGAATGCGGAGTTGAACAACAGCTCCAGCGGCGGAAAGATCGTCACACCGGCCGGCCTGGCCGGTTTGCCCATGCGCACGCCCACGGAAGCGGCCGAGGCGGGCGACGAGCCCATGCCCGATGCCGAGATCACCATGCGCAGCTATGCCGATTTCCACTGGGTGCTCAACACCTACGCGAAACTGGCCAAGGGCGCGCAAGTGAAGGGCCATGACGACAAGGTGGTGTTCACCGGTAGCGATGCCAGCGGCCGCTACACGGTGACCTTGCGCGAACCCAACAAGGACGATGGCGTCGTCATCACCGTGGCCAGCTGGCGGGAAAAATAAGCGCAAGAGCAGGGAAAGCATTGCCATTACGCACAGGAGCATGGCATTTTGGCATTTTGCGGTATGATTTCCGGCCGTGCGGCGCGGCCCTGTCCCTGCCTTGTCCACCCTGCCCTTCAAGCCAGTCACGCTTGCGTCGCCTCCTGCCCTAAGGAATTCATATGTTCGGTTTTAACTTGCGCGTTGCCAAGATGGTGTGGACGGCGTTCCTCATCGCCTTCCTGCTATTTCTCACCTACAAGGTTTCGTCGACCCTGATCGTCGTGGTCTTTGCGATTTTCTTCAGCTACCTCGTGTATCCACTGATCGGCCTGCTGGAACGTCATGGCCCGAAACGCTTGCCGCGCACGGCTGCCATCGGCATCGTCTTTCTCGTGGTGATCTTGCTGGTGGCGATACTGGGCTCCATCTTTGGCGCGCGCATCGAGGAAGAGGCGATCAAGCTCAGCGATCAGTTGCCGACCTTGCTCAAGGGGAATAATTTTGCCGAGCGCATCCCGTTGCCAGAATTCATGGAACCGTTGCGCGCGCGCCTGCTGTCGTTCATGCAGTCGCAGCTGAGCAGCGGCACAGGACAAGCCATGCCGCTGGCGAAAGAACTGGGCTTGACCGTCATGCATGCGGCCAGCAACCTGATCTATCTGGTGCTGGTGCCCGTGCTGAGCTTTTTGCTGATCAAGGAAGGGCCGGACATGCGCGACGGCTTGCTGTCCCTGCTGAACCGCCCGAACAAGAAGCTCTGGGGCGCCATCATCGATGACCTCGACATCTTGCTGTCGCGCTATGTGCGCGCCCTGCTGCTGTTGTCGATCGCCACGTTTGTGTCCTACAGCATCGCCTTTTCCCTGATGGGCGTGCCATACAGCCTGCTGCTGGCCGGCGCGGCCGCCTTGCTGGAATTCATCCCGTTTGCGGGCCCGCTGGCAGCAGCCGTCATCGCCGTCGTCGTGGCCGGTTTCAGCGGCTTCGAGCACGTGTTCTGGCTGATCGGCTTTATCGCCGCCTACCGTTTGTTCCAGGATTACGTGGTCAATCCGTACTTGATGAGCGAAGGCGTGGAAGTGAGCCCGCTGATGGTGATCGTCGGCCTGCTGGCCGGCGACCAGTTGGGGGGCGTGGTGGGCATCTTCCTGTCCGTGCCCGTGATGGCGGCCATCAAGATCGTCTTCGTGCGCGCGCGTGCGGCATTGCAGGCGCGCCATGATGCGCATGAGAAAGCGGAACAGGCGGCGGAAGAAGCGCGCGCCCAGGCCCTGGCCGAGGCGGCGCACTTGCAGGAACAGGGCAGCAAGGCCACCCTGCCGGCGCAGTAACTTAGAACTCTTCCCACTCGCCGCTGTTGTCCGCTGCGGGTTTGGCTGGACGCGGTTTTGCGGCAGCGGCAGGTGCTGCCGTGGCGCGGGCTGGCGCCAGGCGCAGCGCCGGGCGTTTCAAGGCCGTGCTGGCGGCAGCCACGACAGGCTTGCGCAAGGCAGGCTTGGCGGCAGGACCGCTATGGCTGGCGTCGAGTTTGAAGATGCTGACCATCTCGGCCAGTGCCGCCGCCTGCTCCTGCATGGATTCCGAGGCGGCTGCCGCTTCTTCCACCAGCGCCGCATTCTGTTGCGTCACGGTATCCATTTCCGCCACGGCTTGATTGATCTGGCCGATGCCCAGTTCCTGTTCGCGGCCGGCGGCGCTGATTTCGCCCATGATGTCCGTCACGCGGCGGATGCTGGCCACGATCTCGTCCATCGTCGTGCCCGTCTGGCTGACCAGTTCGCTGCCGGCGCCCACGTTCTGCACCGACGCTTCGATCAGCATTTTGATGTCCTTGGCGGCGCTGGCCGAGCGGTGCGCCAGGTTGCGCACTTCCGTGGCGACGACGGCAAAGCCGCGGCCTTGCTCGCCGGCACGCGCCGCTTCCACGGCCGCGTTCAGGGCCAAAATATTCGTCTGGAAGGCGATGCCATCGATCACGCCGATGATGTCGGCGATCTTTTTCGACGATTCGCTGATGGTGCCCATGGTATCGACCACTTGCGCCACCAGTGCGCCACCTTTCACCGCCACGTCCGAGGCCGACACGGCAAGCTGGTTTGCCTGGCGCGCATTGTCGGAATTCTGCTTGACGGTCGAGGTCAGCTCTTCCAGCGAGGACGCCGTTTCTTCCAGGCTCGACGCTTGCTGCTCCGTGCGGCTGGACAAGTCCAGATTGCCCGAGGCGATTTCATTGCTGGCCGTGGCGATGGCGCCGCTGCCGTCGCGCACGCCGCGCACGGTGGTCGACAGGCGTTCCTGCATTTTCAGCAAGCCCGTCAGCAAGGCGCCCATTTCGTCGTTGCGCGTGATGACGATGTCGTTGGCCAGGTTGCCGTCGGAAATGGCGCCGAAATGGCGCAGGGCCTGGTCCAGCGGGTTAAAGATGGCGCGCAGCAGCAAAAAGCTGGAAATAATGGTCAGCAAGGCGCCGACGATCATGCCGCCGATGGCCATGGCCACCTGGCTGCGGTAGCTGGACTGGCTGGCCGCATACATCGCGGCGGCCGAAGTGGCCTGGTATTGCGTCAATGTTTCGGCGGCCTGGTCCAGGGTACGGTACAGCGGCGTCAGCCCCGTCATCATCAAACCGTCCGCTTGTGCAACGTTGCCTTCACGCAAAGCCTTGCTCATGACCAGCAAGCCGTTGCTCATGTAATCGCTGCGCTTCTTGTCCATGTCGTCGGACAGGCGCTTTTCGTCCGTGCTTTGCGGCAAGGCCAGGTACACCTTCCAGGACTTGTTCGAGGCTTCCATGAATTGTTCCGCACGGGCCAGGATATCCTTGGCGTCGGCCGCATCGGGATGCACCATCACGCGGTCCATCGTGAACCGGGCGCGGCCCAGCAGAATCTGCGATTCGCCAATCGCTTGCGTCGATGCCAGCTGATTGCTATAGACCTCGTTGAGGCTGTTGTTGGCCGATTTCAGGCTGATGATACTCATGACGCCCAGCAAGGCGATCAGCAGGCCCAGCACACTCATGGTGGCGATCAGGCGCATTTTTATTGTTATATTCGACAGCATGCAGTTTCCTTGGTAAGGGCGCAACCATGCCTGCGTTCACCAAACGGGATAGCAGCAAGCGCCAGATGGGCGGGTCACGTGAATTGTTCAGGACAGGTCGATACGGCGTGTGCGGCGGCAGGGGGGAAGGCGGCCCGCGCATATCGTCAGGAGTGAAAGACAGATCAACAGGGTTGAGGTTTTCTGTATTTTTATTTCCTGACTGCAAGATACAGGGAAAGATTACTAGTAGCAACATCCAGCATGGATTTTCACGCTTTGTAACAAGCAGATGATGTTTTTTGCGCAGAACTGGCATTCCGCAATCGTGCGCGCTCGCGCCGGAATGCCATTTATGTTAGCCAATTAGTTAATACATGGTTTCTTCGATGAGCTGGCCATCGTCGCGGAAATACTGGAAACGGCCCGTTTTCCTGCCCATGGTGTAGGCGCCGATCTGCTTCGGTTTTCCGTTCTGGAAATTTTCGATGTTGACGCCATGCAGCACGCCCTTGTGCCAGTTGCGGTGAAATTGCGGCACTTCGCCATCGGGATAAAACAGGGTTTCCGCCCCGTCGCGCTTGCCGTCGGCAAAGCTGCCCTGGTAACGCCGCTTGCCGTCCGGATAAAAACTCTCCATCGGGCCCTCAAGCTCGCCCAGGCGGTAATGTTCGGCCAGTTCCAGCTGGCCGCTGGCCGCGTATTGCTCCAGCTTGCCGTCGGGCTTGCCGTCAACCATCGTCAACACTTGCCAGCCGCCGTCCGGCGTCGCTTTCTTCCACGGCCCCTGTTTTACATCATTGACGTAGTTGCCGCCACCGCCAGGTTCGACCCACTGGCCCTGCTTCTTGCCATTGACATAGTTGCCCTGCCAGTGCACCACGCCTTCGACGCGGCGCTCACTGGGTCCATCCAGCCTGTCCTTGAGATAGGTATCGAAGCCCTGGTAGTTACCCTTGCCCTCGTCGCGCCATTCCTCGACGCCCGGACTCACTTCCCAGTGGCCAGTGCGCTGGCCACGCTGCATCATGCCCGTCGTCGTTTCTTCGCCGCTGGCATACGTCCATGGCCCTTCAGCCTTGTCGTCGACAAAGGCGCCAGACGAGCGGATGGTGAGCGGCTCTTCATAGTGCCACTGCCCCGTGCGCTTGCCCTGCGCATACAGGCCGCGGGCAAACACGCTGCCCCTGCAGCAATTCACGTCGTATTCGATAAATAGTCCATCCTGGCTGGCGGCAAAGCGCTGCGGCTGCGTTTCCCAGGTGATCCACTTGATGTGATAACTGGGCGCGCGGCCCCCTTCCCATCCCTTGCCCAGCAGATAGGTCACCGTGAGGAAATGGCCATCCTTTTCCCCGAAGGTTTTTTTATAGGCAAACGCGGGCGCATCGGCCGGCTTGCCGGGCAACAAGTCACCATCGATATTGAAATAGCCGACCAGAGTACCGTGGCCATGCTCGATGGCGTCAAACTCGGCCACGCCGGTAGGCGCGTAGGCGATGCTGTAGTCGATCAGCTGCAAGCGGGCCAGCGCGGCGCGCACCCGCGCCTCGTCCATGGTTTTCGCACCGCGCACGATGGCGTCCAGGGTCGGCTGCAAGGTGGCCACCTTGAACATCCTGCCGCCGTTGCGCTCGTAGCGGTAGGCATGCAAGCCGTACTGACCGCCGTTGCGGCTGAGCACGAACGTCGTTTCGCCCTCGCTGTCGAGGTCAAGCTGGAACACGGCCGCGATGCTGGCCTGGCCATACTTGTCCAGGTTCATGCGTTTTTCACTGCTCCCGTTGCACTGGCAGTAGTAGCCGTTGACTTCGCCACTTTCCCGCAGGAAGGCCAGCACCACGCCGCCATCGCGGCGCTCGACAACGCTGGCGGTGGCCATCGGCTTACCCTCGTAGAACCGCGCCGCCGCCTGTGCTGGCGCCAAGTTACCCAGCGCCAGCAACGCCGCCATCGTGCTTATCCAAAATGTTTGCCGCATGCCAACTCCACTGCCGAAAAACCGCCATTATGCATGGTCGTTCAGGCCAGACCGCTCACGCCAGGACGCCGGCCAAACAGCGGCCGCTGCACCGTCTGCGCCAGCAGCACGCCCAGCAGCGAAATGCCGCCGCCAACCAGATGATAAATATGCATGCTTTCGTGCAACCAGACGATGGCCAGCAGGGCCGTCAGCAGGGGCAGCAGGTTGACGTAGATGCTGCAGCGGTTTGGCCCCAGCAGTTTGACCCCTTCGATCCACAGGTAGGACAGCACGATGGACGAACCGATGCCCGCGTAGCCGATCAGCGGCAAGGTGGTGGCGTCCAGCCTGGCACTGCCGGGCGGCAGCAGCAGGAAGAACGGCAGCATGCACGCCAGCGCCGCCAGCGCCTGGCAATAAATAGCTTGCCAGGCAGGAATGGACAGACGCCAGCGGCGCAGCAGCACACCGTACAGTGCAAAGCTCAGGCAAGCGAGCAGCATCAGCGCGTCGCCCGCATGCACACCTTGATGCAGCAGCGCCAGCACGTCGCCACGCCCCACCAGATACAGCAAGCCGCCAAACGACAGCACGCCGCCGGCTGCCATGCCGACCGTCAGGCGCTCGCCCAGCAGCAACACGCTGAGCAGGGCCGTCATCAGAGGCGCCAGCGCCGTGACGATGGCCATATTCGTTGCCGTGGTGCTTTCCGCGGCGCGGTAGGACAAACTCTGGAACAGCGCCATCGACATCAGGCCGCACAGGGCCAGCTGCCACCACTGGCGGCGGATGGCGGCGCGGTTGCGCCACAGGGGGAGAATGATAAACGGCGTCATCACCAGCAAGACCAGCACCAGGCGGTAAAAGGTGATGGCCGTGGGGGCGATGCTGGACGCGGCCAGCTTCGAGACGACGACGTTGCCGGCCCACAGCAACATGGCCAGGAACGGATACAGATAAGCGCGCACAGGCATGCGTAACTCCATAAATCATTGCGGGGAACCATCATGCCGCAGGCACATTGTGCTTTCTCGCGCTAAGATGTCCGAACCTATCGCAAAACTGACCTTATTTGATGGATTGTTCCTCCCACGCCTTTCAGGAATTGCTGCCCGTCACGGCGCGCGCCATGGCGCTGGCCGTCGACTATGCGCACGGCCACGTGATTTCCGCGCACCGCCACACGCATGCGCAGTTGCTGTACGCCATCGAAGGCGTGATGACCATCGAGGCGCAGGGCGGGCGCTGGGTGGTGCCGCCCACGCGCGGCGTCTGGCTGCAGCCCGGCATCGCGCACCGGGTGCGCATGAGCGGCGCGGTGAAAATGCGCACGGTGTTCGTCAACTGCGCCAATTCTCCATTGCTGCCTGGCCACAGCTGCGTGCTCGACATCAGTCCCCTGCTGCGGCAATTGATCGTGGCGGCCGTCGACATCGCGCCCGATTTCACGGAAGGCAGCCGCGACTGGCATCTGCTGCAGCTGCTGCTGCACGAGCTCGACAGCCTGCCCGTGCTGCCCCTGTATCTGCCATTACCTAGCGATGCGCGCCTGCGCGGCATTTGCGCGCGGCTGATGGAACAACCGGGCGAACAGCAGACGGTGGCGCACTGGGCGCAGGAGCTGGCGATCACCGAGCGCAGCCTGCACCGATTGTTCCAGAAACAGACGGGCATGCGCTTTGGCCAGTGGCGCCAGCAGGCCCGGCTGCTGCGGGCGCTGGAACAATTAGCGCATGGCAGCAAGGTCATCGACGTGGCCATGGACAATGGCTACACGAGCCAAAGCGCGTTCACGGCCATGTTCAAAAAGCATTTCGGCACCACGCCCACCGCGTTTTACCAGGCTAAAGTCATCGCCGCATAAAAAAAATGCTGCTATGCATCAATAATCATGGGCGATAGCCGCCGCTCTTGTTATCATCGCAAGCCTTATCGCACCGCGCCCATCCTGGCAGCGGTGTTGACCTCATTCATACCACCATGACACAGAATTTCTTCCAGACATTTATCCTGCTCTTGCTCGTCACCGATCCGTTCGGCAACGTTTCCCTGTTCGTCAATGCCCTGAAACGGGTGCCGGTTGAGCGGCGCTGGAAAGTCGTCGTGCGCGAGTGCCTGATCGCCTTCGGCATCTTGCTGTTGTTTATGTTCTTCGGCCGTCATTTCCTGAACGCCTTGCAATTGTCGGAAGTGGCGCTGCGCATCGGCGGCGGCGTGATCCTGTTCCTGATCGCCATGCGCATGGTGTTTCCGCAGCCAAACGCGGGCAATAGCGACCACGAGATGGGCGGCGAGCCGTTCATCGTGCCGCTGGCCATCCCCGCGCTGGCTGGCCCGTCGGCGCTGGCCACCGTGCTGCTGTTTTCCTCGCATGAAATGAACGAAGTCATCGCCCACGTGGCGGGGCTGACGGCCGTGGCCGTCGTCTGGCTGGCCGTCTTCCTGTGCGCCGAACGCTTGCAGCGGGCCTTGGGTCCAAGGGTCATGACGGCGTTCGAGCGCCTGATGGGCTTGATCCTGACGGCGATGGCCATAGAAATGTTGCTGGCCGGCATACGCGCATTCCTGAAGTCCGTTTAATATTGTCATTCTTCCACTGAAGGAGTCCAGCATGAGCCGTTGCGCCCACCTTTGCCTGATGGCCGATTACAACCAGTGGATGAATGCCAAGGTCTACGCAGCGGCGGCCAGCCTGCCGCCCGGCGAGCTGCAACGCGAGCGGGGCGCCTTTTTTGGCTCCCTGCTGGCCACCTTGAACCACGTGATGGTGGGCGACACCTTGTGGCTGCAGCGCTATGCGAAACACCCGGCCGGCTTCCCCCTGCTCGACCCCATCCGCGCCATCACGCCGCCCGCCTCGCTCACGCACCCGCTGTTCGCGGCCGAGGATTTTGCCGCCATGCACGCGCACCGGCAATGGCTGGACCAGCTCATCGTAGCCTGGGCCGCCTCGATCACGGAAGCGGACCTCGACCATTTGCTCGATTACCGCAACAGCAAGGGGCCGAACCGGCGCGAATTTTTCAGCCTGCTCATGCATTTCTTCAACCACCAGACCCACCACCGGGGCCAGGCCAGCACCCTGCTGTCGCAAGCGGGCGTGGATATCGGCGACACGGATTTACTGTTTCGCATCCCCAACCATATCGAAGACTGACGACGGCCAGTACAGCCACGCTTTCACGCTAATCGCCGCCAGCGCCAAGGCTCCCAGCAGCGCGCCGCAGGCCAGCGCCCCCGGCATGCCGCAGGACTCGATGGCCATGCCGCCGGCCAGCGCGCCCACCGTCACGCCCAGGTTGATGGCGGCGATATACACGCCGATGGCGAACGCGGGCGCCTCGCGCGCTTCGCTGCTGAGCCACACTTGCGTGACGATCAGCCCGCTCGTATGCGCGGCGCCCCAAAACAGCAACAGCACCGCCATGGGCGCCCAGCCGATACCGCTGCCCGCATAACGGTACAGCAGCCAGTACGCCAGGCCCAGCAGCACGGGTTGCAGCAGGACCGTGCGCAGCACCTGCGTGCCCAGCTGGCGCCCCGCGAACAGATTGCCGGCCACGCCACCGATACCAAACACCACCAGCGCCAGCCCCGTCTGGCGGGCCGACAAGCCCGCTTCCTGCTGCAGATACGCGGCCGCATATGCATACACGGCAAACATGGCGGCAAACACCAGCACGGCGGCGGCAATGGTCAGCCACAGGGCCGGTTTGCGCAGCACGGCCAGCTGGCGGCCATACGCCATCGGCGCTTCCTGCGGCGTGTCGGGCAGGAACAGATATAGCCCCAGCGCCGCCAGCGCATTGACGAGGGCGCAGGCAAGGAACGATGCCTCGTAGCCATACTGCGCGGCAATCCACGTGGTCAGCGGAATGCCCAGCACCATGCCCATGCTGGTGCCCGTGAACGCATGTGCGCCGGCCCGCGCCGCCTGTTGCGGCGGGTACAGGGCGGCGGCCGCCACCATGGCCAGCGAGAAATACACGGGGTGGAACAGGGCCGGCACCATGCGCAACGCCAGCAGCAGCCCGAAGCGGGGCGCATATGCCGACATCACGCTGGCCAGCGCGAACACGAGCAGGGACGCGATCAACACACGCTTGCGGCGCCAGCGCGTGGCCAGCAGCACGAGAAAGGGGCCGCCCACGGCGATCACCAGGGCGAACAGGCTCACCAACGAGCCCGCCTGCGCGGCCGTCACGCCGTAGCGCTGCATGATCATCGGCAAGATGCCGACGACGCCAAACTCGATGCAGTACACGCCGAACAGGCCCAGCGCAAGGAAGACAATCGGGTGCGGGCGTGTCATGGCATTTCCTTTGCACCATACACAGCCTGGCACAGTTCCGTCACGAACGGCCCCGCCATGCCTTCCAGTGCCGTATTCGTGAACGCCACCACGGACAATTCCTGCGCTGGGTCGACAAACCACGAGTGGCCATACGTGCCGCCCATGCGCCATGTACCCGCCGACTCCGGCGTGGCAGCCAGCTGTGGATCGCTCAAGACCGTAAAGCCGAGGCCGAAGCCACGGCCAGGCCAGAACGGCAAGTCGAAGCCGCCCGTCTGGTTTTCTCCCATCTGGCGCGCCAGCGCCGACGGCAGCAGCGGCGCGCCGCCCAGGCGCAAGGTTTCCAGCAAACGCATGAAGTCAGGTGCCGAGCCGACCATGCCGGCACCTCCTGACGGATACGCTTGCGCATCGCGGGCACGCGCCGCAGATAAGGCAAAACCTGCCATGCCATCAAGAAACGGCAGATGCTCTTCGCCCTCGTCGAGCAAGCGGCGCGGCCGGGATTCTCCCGCTGCGCGGTCCGCATACGCGACGGACAGGCGCGCCGGGTCGCTCGCCATAAAACCCGTGTCGCGCATGGCCAGTGGCACGGTCACCAGATATTCCACGGCGTGCGCCAGCGGCATACCGGCCGCCTGCTCGATGACGGCGCCCAGCACGTCGGTGGCAATCGAATACGCCCAGCGCTCGCCGGGCGCATACGCGAGCGGCACCGTGGCCAGGCGGCGCAGGTTGTCCTCCAGGGAAATGCGGGACGCATCCATGCCGTCCGACACCCCGGCCTGCGCATACGCGCCGCCCGGCGGCTGGAAAAAGCCATAGTCGAGGCCGGCCGTGTGCGTGAGCAGATGCCGCACGGTCATCGCCGCCACGGCGCCGTCCGGCTCGCGCGGCGCAAAATACGGCAGCCAGCGCGTCACCAGGTCGTCCAGGCCCAGCCGGCCCTGCCCCACCAGCGCCAGCGCGGCCGTCGAGACGATGGGTTTGCTGACGGATGCCAGGCGGAAGACGGCATCCTCAACCATGGGCGTGCCCGCCTCGCGGTCCAGGTAGCCGGCCGCGCGGCGGTAAATTTCCTGGCCACGCTGGCGCACCAGCACGACGGCGCCCGCCAGGCGCTGCTGGTGCAAAACACAGTCCAGCAAGGGGTCGATGCGGGCGGACAAAGCCGCAGGAGAGAAGTTGTACATCATGGCTCAGCCTTTCAAATGATCAGGCTGCCAAGGTAAGGCAGGCACGATCAAAGAAAAACAGGCTATAGTTTCTGTCTGTGCGGACGTTGGCATCCGCAATCAAAGAGGAACCACATGGACAACCTGGCGGGATTCACGGCCTTCGTGCAGGCGGCGGAGACGCGCAGTTTCGTGGCGGCGGGCAGGGTGCTCGGCATTTCCGCCTCGGCCGTGGGCAAGAGCATCGCGCGGCTGGAAGAGCGCCTCGGCGTGCGCCTGTTTCAGCGCAGCACGCGCAGCATCGCGCTCACCAGCGAGGGTACGGTGTTTCTCGAACGCTGCCGGCGCATCCTGGGCGAGATCGAAGCGGCCGAGCTGGAGTTATCCAATAGCAAGAGCGCACCGCAAGGGCGGCTGCGCGTCAGCCTGCCGCAGGTGGGCAGCCTGCTCAATCCCGTGCTGGTAGCGTTCGCGCGCGCCTATCCATTGGTGGAGCTCGACCTCGATTTCAGCGACCGCCGGGTCGACGTAATCGAAGAAGGCTACGACGCCGTCGTGCGCGCTGGCGAGAGCGCCGACAGCCGTTTGATGAGCCGCCAGCTGGGCCAGTTCCAGCTGCAACTGGTGGCAGCGCCCGCCTATCTGGCGCAACACGGCACGCCAGCCTTGCCCGCCGACCTGAGGCATCACACTTGTTTGCTGTACAAATTTCCCAGCAGCGGCAAGGTCGAGGCCTGGCCCTTGCCCGAGTGGCCTGCCCTGCACGCGGCCGGCTTGCCGGCCCTGCTCCACTGCAACAATGTCGAGACCCTGCTGCACTTTGCCGAAAGCGGCCTGGGCATCGCCGCCCTGCCCGACTTCACCGTGCGTGCGGCGCTCGCCGCTGGCCGCCTGCAGCCGGTGCTGGACGCGCACCGCCAGCACGACGGCGCCTTCCGCATCCTGTGGCCCAGCAGCCGCCACCTGACGCCAAAACTGCGCGCCTTCATCGATTTCCTCGCCACCCACGTGTTTCCGAAAAACTAAGCCCGCATCCAGCGCCGCGCTCGTTGTTTCCACACGACAACTTAGTTAAGTTGCTACCAGTTTTTCAGCTTTTCGCGGACTTGATACAAGTTTTTGTATTGCAGTGCGGAATTTTGAGGAACAATTACAGACTGGCCGTGGCTACGTATAAACCCGTAGCCGTGGCCTGTCGCCGTTTTCCCTCACTTCCGCAACACGAAAGCAATCATGTCACTCACACAATTCAAAATCGGCACCCGGCTCGGGATCGGGTTTGCTGTCGTCCTCGGCCTGCTGGTCGCCGTCTTGCTCGTCGGCCTGTATTCCATGGGGCAACTGAGCGCGCGCACGCACGACATCGTGGCCGACAAGAACGTCAAAATGGCGGCCGCCAACACCATGAGCGACAACGTGCGCAACATTACCCTGGCGATCACGAGCATTGTGGTAGCGCCGACGGAAGCGCTGGTGCAGGCGGAACTGGCGAAAATTGGCGAAGCGCGCAAGAAATACGGCGCCGCCAAGGAAACCTTGCAAAAGAAAATCTCGACGGACAAGGAAACGGCGCTGATGGCCGAACTCGATGCCGCCCTGAAATCGGGCGCGCCGCTGAACAACAAGGTCATCGAGCTGCGCAATGCGGGCCAGACGGAAGAGGCGATCGCCTTTCTGACGCAGCAGGCGGCACCGAGCCTGAAGATCGTGCTGGGCGCGCTTGACAGCCTGGTCGCGTATGAAGCGCAGCAGGCGGCGCAGGCGGCAACGGACGCCGAAACGCTGAGCGCCAGCGCGCGCGCCTCCATGCTTGCCCTGGGCAGCGTGGCCGTGCTGCTGGGCGCTTTTGTTGCGTGGATCATCACGCGCTCGATCACCCAGCCCATCAATGCAGCCGTCAGCGTGGCCGAAACCGTGGCTTCGGGCGACTTGTCGTCGCACATCGTCGTCAATTCCAGCGATGAAACGGGTCGCCTGCTGGGCGCACTGAAAGCCATGAACGACAGTCTGCTGGGCGTGGTGGCGCAAGTGCGCCACGGCACGGATGCGATCTCCACGGCATCGAGCGAAATTGCCGCTGGCAACCTCGACCTGTCGTCCCGCACGGAAGAGCAAGCCAGTTCGCTGGAAGAAACGGCGTCGGCCATGGAAGAGCTGACCTCGACCGTGAAACAGAACGCGGACAATGCGCGCCAGGCCAATCAGCTGGCGAAAAGCGCGTCGGAAGTGGCCGTGCGCGGCGGCAGCATCGTCTCGCAAGTGGTCGACACCATGGGCACCATCAACGCCTCGTCGCGCAAGATCGTCGACATCATCGGCGTCATTGACGGCATCGCCTTCCAGACGAATATCCTGGCCTTGAACGCGGCTGTGGAAGCGGCGCGCGCGGGCGAGCAGGGACGCGGCTTTGCCGTCGTGGCGTCGGAAGTGCGCAACCTGGCCCAACGCTCGGCTGGCGCAGCGAAGGAAATCAAGGAATTGATCGCCGCCTCCGTCGCCAACGTGGACACGGGTTCGCGCCTCGTCAACGAAGCGGGCCAGACCATGGGCGACATCGTCGACAGCATCGTGCGCGTGACCGACATCATGGGCGAAATCACCTCCGCCACGCACGAGCAAACCATCGGTATCGAGCAGATCAACATGGCCATTGCCCAGATGGATGAAGTGACGCAGCAAAACGCGGCCCTGGTGGAAGAAGCGGCGGCCGCCTCGCAAAGCATGCAGGAACAGGCCGGTGAACTGGCGCACGTGGTGGGATTCTTTAAAACCGGCAACCATGTCGCCAGCGCAGCCAAGCTGACGCCAGTGCGCACAGCACCAGCAGCACCCGCCATCGCACGCCCCGCGGCCAAGCCCGCCCCCGTGCGCAAGGCCGTCGCGGCCGCGCCGGCGCGCCGCGGCAATGCGGCCGCCGAGAGCGAATGGGAAGAGTTTTAAGGGGTACGCCCCGCACCCGGCACGGCGGACAGGGCTGGCAAAGCCCGGTTCGCCTTCAGCGTTTGCCGCAAATAGGCGTCCAGTTGCGCTCCCGGTGCAGCTGGCGCCGGCCCGCCAAGATACTGATGCAGCAATTGTTCCAGCAGATATACCGTAGCCTGGCGATACAAAGGCAGGCGCGGATTGTGCCCCTCATCAGCATCGACCAGCAGGCTGACGGGCTTGCCGGACAGCTGCAAACGCGCCACATAATCCGTCACCAAGGCGATCTGCACCGTGCTGTCCCTGGCGCCAGCCATGATCAGCAGCGGCTTGCCGACCTGGTCTGTGTGGCGTACGGGCGCGGCAGCCTCCAGCGTCCGCATGGCGGCGCCATCCCGCAAGTCCACGCCCAGATCCTGCAGGCGCAGCGGCAATGCCGGGTCGCCGCCCGGCGCGCTGGCGATGAAGCGCAGGGTGCGCGCGAAGTCCGGCGACGGCGCGATGGCCATGCCGAACTGAAACAGCCTGGGCGTGTGGCTCAGCGCCAGCAAGGTCGCATAGCCGCCAAAGGAATGGCCAGCAATGGCCAGGCGTTGCCGGTCGCCCACCCCCTGCCGCAGCAGCCAGCGCACGCCATCGACGATGTCAGCCTGCACGCGGCCGTTGCCCAGGTCGCCACCGGCCGCCGTCATGTAATGCAGGCCATAACCGACGGAAGCGCGGAAATTCGGCTGGAATACGGCGACACCGCGATTCGCCAGCAATTGCACCAGGGGTGCGTAAGCGGCGTTGACCCGTTCCCACGGTCCGCCATGAACCAAGGTCAGCAGCGGCATCGACGCCGCTACCTTTCCGGGCGGTAAGGTCAAATATCCATGGACGAGCACACCATCCGACGCGCGGTAATGGATGGCGCTGGTCTGCGCCAGCTGGCCTGACGGCAAAGGCTGGCCAGCCGCGCGCTGCGCCTGCAGGATTTCGCGCGTGCTGCGCCGGGCACCGTCATACAGCCAGTAGCGGTCGTGGTGCAGACGCGAGCCGCTCTCGGTCAGCAACAGTGTCGCCCCGCCGCGCGCCGCTTCGATGAAGACGCCACCGTGGCCGAATTGCCGGTCGATATCAGCCACGGCGCGGCGCGCCAACTGTGTCAGCCCGGCATGGTGCGGCATGGGCGATTCGAACAGGGCAAACAGCGGCGTACCTTGATCCGCATCGCTGATCACCCGGCGGATATCGGCCAGGCCGGCGCGGTCGGCATGCACGACGCGACTCTTGCCTTGCGCCAGATTAATCTCCACCAGCACGCTGCGGTCGCCATGCTGCGCCATGAGCATGCTCAGCCGGGAAGCGTCGGGCGCGGCAGCCACCAGGGTGCACTCATCGACGCGCTGGCAACGCAGCACCTCTTGCCAGCCTGCGGCCTGGCGACGCCGGACGCTGCGCGTGCCATCGCTGGCGACGGTCATGGCAAAGCCCAGCCGGCCCGTGGCATCCAGCAGGAAGCCGGCAAGTGGTACGCCCTGGTACAGCAGTTCGCGCTGGCCTTGCATGTCGATGCGTTCCAGGCGATAAACGCCGCTGGCCGCATGCTGGCTTGCCATCAGCACATGGTGCGCGTGACCGGCATCCGCAGGGAACAAGCGATGCTCGGCCCTGCCGTCGAAGGCGGCCAGCTTGTAGCTGCTGCCGTCGGCAACGGATACCACCGACACGCCGTCCGGCATGGCCAGGAACAGCGTGCTGCTGTCGCCGGACCAGAACAAGGCCACCGGGCCGGGCAAGGCCAGCAGGCGCCTGGTCGCTTGCGTGCGTGTGTCGAGCACATGCAGGCTGGCGTTTGCCCCCTCGCCATCGAGATACGCGACCGACGCGCCGTCCGGCGACAGGCGCAGCGCATGCAGACGCGGCCGACGCTCGAAGGCAGCGCTGGGAATGCGCGGCGCAGATGGCAGCGCGGCATTGCGTGCCAGCAATGGCGCCAAGGTCAAGGTTGCCGTGACGGCAGCGGGCGCCGCCACGGCCTGCGTCAGGGTCAAGCCAGCCGCCAGGGCCAGGATCAGGGTCAGGACGGCGCACCGGAGACGGTGCCGGCGGCCCAGTCCCATCATGCGGCCAACGCAGCGGCAAGCGGGCGCGCCTGCGATACTGGCGAGCGCGGATACAAGGTCAGCAGCGTCAGCAGGCAGGGCGGCCCCAGCAGCGCGCAGGCCAGCAGCCAAGTGCGCGGCACGCCGCCGGCCTGCCGCCGCCAGTACCACGCGCCCATGACGCTGAGCAATGCGGCCAGCAGTGCGGCGCTCCAGACGGCAGCCGGACGGGTGGCATGCCGGGCATCGCCGTCATTCAAATCCGGCATGACGCCATCGGCATACATCCGCTGCGGCAGATTGACGAGCGCATGCAGCACGGGTGAGAGCCACCAGTCCGCGTGTTCGAACAGCAGGGGGAAATCGTGGCCGATGGCGCGCGTGGCGAGCGGCTGCGCGCGGCCGCTGGCGTCGATGAACAGCAATGCTTGCGTACTGCCTGGCACGCCTGACTGCATGGCGCGCCCGCCCGTGATGGACAGCAGCGTACCGTCGAGCAATGGCGCGATGTCAACGCGCTCCAGGTTGCTCAGCGGAACAGACAATGGCAGGCGGAACACTTCCGTATCGGCAGCACCACGTTGCGCCGCCGCGGCAGGCGCATAGGCGAGCAGGTGGCCGTTGCTGAGCACATACACGCGTTCGCCGATTGTCTTCGGTGCCGCCACCGCTTGCTCGCCAGCTGGCAGGCGCGCCTGCAGCCGCAGCGCATGGCCAGCCGGCTCGAATGCCAGCACCATGTTACCGGTAAGTACACTCCCGGCAAGTACGGGTACGCCGGGAAACGCCTGCGAGTCTCCCAGGCCGTGCAGCCCCAGCTGATTGACGAGCGCCCCCGTGCGCATGTCGTGCACGTCGAAACGCATGCTGCCGTGATTGAAGGTCAGGCGCTGCTGCAGATCGGTCAGTTCGGCTTGCGGCGGTGCGTTCTGGTTCGACAATTGCTGTCGCACGGCATGGCGCGTGAGCGTCGCTTGCAAGGTCCCCACTTCGAGCAAGGGCAACTGGCGCCGCCACAGCGGCGCGCGCTCATCCTGGGCGCCGGCCAGTCCGGCCAGCATCAGGCTGCGGCCATCGGCGCGGCTCACTTCCGCGTAGCCGCCAGCCGGCGGCATGGCCATCGTCTGCGGATGCTGGCCCAGGCCGACCTGGGCGATGTGAAAGAGCGCCAACGTACCCCACAGCAACAGACAATACATGCCCACCACCAGGGGTACCGCCTGCGCCAGCGTGGCGGCGCGACCGCCGGCAAGCGGCATGCGGCTGGGCGTAAAACTGGCGTGCACGTTCCACATCAACAATGCTGCGCAAGGCAGCGTCGCCAGCAACAGGCTGAGCGCGCTGGCCGCGTGCATCAGCATCAGATAGGGCAGCAGAACCAGCAGGAAGGCACAGCGCAGGCGGCTGACCATGATGGCGGCGCCGCACAACCAGGCGATCAGCGTCATCATCGCCAGGTAAGGCACGGCCAGGTAGTGGCGCATGTCGACCGTGCGCGGAGACAGGAAATCAGTGCCCAGCACGGTCAGCAACAGCGGCAGGCCGATGGCCAGGGCGATCAGCGTGGCCGACGCCAGCATCAAGCTTCCCAGGATGGCGCCGGGAGCCAGCGGCCGGTGCAGCAGCCACAGCCAGCGGCTGGGCTGGCGATAGCTGCCAAGCTGATGCAGCGCAAGGCCCAGACCTACCAGCATGCACACGGACAGGATGACCAGTTGCATGGGCCAGCCTTGCTGGAAGATATTGCCCAGGCGGGCCAGGAACAGTTGCAGCAGTATATGGACGGCAGCAAAGATCAGGGTGGCACGCAGGTAGCGGCGGCACTCGCTCAGGTACAGGTCGCGCATGAAGAATCTTTCTCAGGCCGCGTGCAGCGCGGGGTTAGCAGAGGATATATGGCCACGCGCCAGCAAGGCATTGATGGCACGGTCCAGGCCGACGGGCATGTTGTGCACGCTGCGCGCACCCAGCAGGCGCAGGCGCGCGGCAAATTCCGGCCCTTGGTCCAGCACCATGAAGTGGCTCAGGCCATCGATATGTTCGGTATGCAAGATGCCGGGCAGCACGCCGGTATCGGGTGGCAGAAAGGGAAATTCGGCCACCCACAGCAGTACCCGCTCGCACAGCACGTCCGGTGCGCACGCCTGCAACAACCGCCCGCGCTCGAGAATGATCAGCTGGTCGGCCACGCGCTCGATTTCTTCCATCTGGTGCGAGCAATAGATAATGGTCATGCCATCGCTATAGCTGCTTTCCATCATGGCCCCCAGGAACAGGCGCTTGGCCACCACATCGAGGCCCAGCGTGGGTTCGTCGAGGATCAGCAGTTCGGGATTCTGCCCCAGCGCCAGCGCCAGGTTCACGCCGGCACGTTCGCCACGCGACAGCTGCGCGATGCGCTGGCCTGGCAGTACATTGAAGTTGCGCAACACACTGCCATAGCGTTCCTCATTCCAGCCCGGATACAGGCGCCGTTGCATGGCCGTCAGTTCAGCGATCGTCAGCCACAGGGGCAAGGTGTGCTCCTCGTTGACATAGCCGATGCGTCCACGCAAGTCCGGCGTCAGCCGGGCGCAGTCACAACCGAGAATCCGGGCGCTGCCTCCGGTCGCCGCCTCGAAGCCCAGCAGCACGCGGAACAGCGAGGACTTGCCGGCGCCATTCGCGCCGACGATGGCATGGATGCCGCCGCGCGCCACGCTCAGGCTGAGCTGGTCGAGCGCATGCTTGTCCTTGAAGCGCAGCGACAACTTGTCGGTCTGCAAGATGGGTTCAGTCATCATCGGGCGCTCTCAGGCCGTCTTCCTGGGAAGACACAAGGCCAGCTCGCCTGCGACGCGCTCCAGGACCACGCCAGCGGGATAGTCGAGCGCGATGACGTCGCCGACGAAGCGGTTCAAGGCCTCGTCCAGACGCCGCGCGCGTTCCTCGTCGGACAGGCGCTGGCGCGGTGCGGCCACGAACAGGCCCAGGCCGGCGCGCGCATCGAGCCAGCCCTCCGCCGTCAGTTCGCTGTACGCCTTGGCCACCGTGTTCGGATTAATGCCCAATTGCAAGGCCAGGCCGCGGACACTGGGCAAGTTCGCGCCCAGCGTCAACTCGCCGCTGGCGATCAGGCGCCGTACGCCGTCAACGATCTGGCGGTGGATGGGACGCGGATCGCCTGTAGCGATCTGTAGCATCAAGGGACTACGACGGTGCATGGCATGACTCCACTGTACTATTACAGACAGTACAGTAACAGTGAAAATGACAAGCTGTCAACGACAATGATGTGTTCAAAGTTGCCAGCCGGCTTCTTTCTACTGACAGGCCCACTTTTTTTGCGGCAAAGCCCGCGCAATAGGCGAAAGTGCAAAACGTGCACCGCGCATACGCTTTACAATCCTCGCTCGCTTTACAAAATATTGGTCATCATGAATCAGGCAGAACAGCAGCGCCTCCTGGCTATCCTGGAGTATTGGCACAAGATCGAATTCTTTATCCCGTTTGACCTGAATCAAATCACGGACGTTGAAGACCAGTCCACCGTGCGTCTCCTGCACCGCGAACAGCTGGCGCAATTGCCGCTGCAGTTCGCCACGCAATGGCAAGTGCCATCCGACCGCGAGATCGACGGCTACTCGCTGTTCCTCGGCGTGTTCGACAAGGCCGAAATCAACAAGGCTTGCCCGCCGGCCAACGGCCCGGAAAACATGGCCGAAACAGAAAAAACAGAACTGCTGGGACGCTCGTGCTTTGCCCGCCTGAACCTCAATGCGCTGGGCGAGCCGCAGTTCGACCCCGTGTCCGTGTCGACCTTGCCGTGGGCGCTGGGCCGCGCCCGTACGCCGGACTGGTCGGGGCTGAGCCTGGACGCCTTCAGCGACAGCCAGCTGGCGCTGCAAGACAGCCTGCGTAACTTCGCCGCCGCTCGTGCCCCGCAGCAAGTGACGGACGAAGCCGGCAATGTCTCGTCGCCCCTGTCCGGCATGGAAATCGCGGCCCTGGCCGATCTGCTGCGCGACTGGGCCGGCTTCCATTCGTCGGCCGGCCAACCGCTGGCCGTGCTGCAAGTGCGCACGCGCAAGAAACGCGCTGCGGTCTCGGAAGCCGACCTGGCTGAAGCAAGCCAGAACCGTACGCTGGATTTTGGCGACGCGGTGGAACCAAGCGTCGACATTCTCAACAGTTTTTACCTCGATGACCTGGAACAGATCATCCGCGCCCTGCGTGGCGGCAAGCTGCCCGCGACGGTCGCCGCCTATCTGACGCCGCTGGCGCAGGATGAGCGCATCGATCTGTACAGCCCGGCCGGACGCCAGGCGCTGGCCGCCATGCTCAATCCGGCGAACATGAACCGGGGCCACTGGCTGGAAGACGCCAGCTACGCCATGAGCCTGATGCAGCAGTTCGCCATCCATGGCGCGCGCACGGGATTGAGCGAACGCGGCATCTTTTCCGTCAACGGTCCGCCGGGCACAGGCAAGACGACCTTGTTGCGCGAATTGTTCGCCGACAACATCGTGCGCCGCGCCAGCGTGCTGTCCTGCCTGGACCGCGCAGGCGACGCCTTCATCGGCAAGGTCGCCGTGGCCTTCGAAGGCGTGCGCGACCCGATCACCATCGCTCGCTTGCGTCCGGAACTGACGGGCTTTGAAATGGTCGTCGCTTCGTCGAACAATGCAGCGGTGGAAAACATTTCCGGCGACCTGCCAAAACCGAAGCAGCTAGGCAAGGAATGGGCGCGCACGCGCTATTTTGAAAGCGTGGCGCGCCGGGTCGTGGCCGACGGCAATGGCGCCAACCGCGCCCTGGGCGAGCAGGAAGCGCCGTGGGGCTTGATGTCCTGTGCGCTGGGCAATAGCGCCAACCGCCGCCGCTTCGTCAGCAATTTTTATGACGACGACTGGGACAAGACCACGGCGCGCAAGACGCCGAACGCGCAAAATATCCGCCAGTGGCTGGCCAGCTACCAGGGCGTCAGCTTCGCCCAGGCGGCGCGCGAGTTTCGCGAGACGGAACATGTGGTGGAAAAAGCCCTGGCCGAGCACGCCCAGTACGCGGCCCTGTGGCAAGCCGTGGGTACCTGCACGGAAGCCGATTTCATCGAGGCCAGCCAGCAAGCGCTGATCGCCGCTGAGCAAGAAATGGATGCGGCGAATGGTGCCCTGACCGGCGCGCTGGCGCAGCAGGACACCCTGCTCGCCAGCAAGAAGGAATTGCTGGAAGAGGAACGCCTGGTGGCGCTGACGCAACCGGGTTTCTTTGCCCGGCTGTTCGGAACAAAACCGGCGCGCGCCTACAAAGAGGCCGTCGTGGCCAATGCCGAGGCGCAACGCCAGGCCGCGCGCGACGTGTCCGCCATCAAGCTGCTGCTCAAAGGCGAGCTGGAGCCGCGCTGCGAACGCGCCCGCAACAGCCTGCACATCGCCCTGCGCACGGCGCAATCGCGCCAGCGCGAATGGGATGACAGCACGGAACTGCTGCGCCGCGCGCGCATGCGCTTCCCCACCATCATCGCGCCGGCCACCCTGGACGAGCTGGACGGCGACGCCCTGCAAATTGGCGGCCTGTGGCATGAACCGGCCCTGGCGCGCCTGCGCTCGCGCCTGTTCGCCAAGGCCCTGGCCCTGCATGAAGCGTGGCTGGCGGAAGTGGCAAAGAAAGGTGGCCCCGGCTTTGGCGGCAACTTGCTGGCCGTCTCAAAATTGCTGAAAAACAAGCGCTCCTATGACCAGTCGCACATCGCCATGGTCTGGCACAGCCTGTTCATGGTGGTGCCCGTCGTGTCGACCACGTTTGCCTCGTTCGCGCGCCAGTTCCAGGGCATGGGTCCTGAATCGCTGGGCTGGCTGTTCATCGATGAGGCGGGCCAGGCCGTGCCGCAAGCGGCGCTGGGCAGCCTGTGGCGCGCGAAACGTGCTGTCGTCGTGGGCGACCCGCTGCAGATCGAACCTGTGTTCACGGTACCTGGCCGTCTCGTGCAAACGTTATCCGCCCTGTCGCCGCACACGCAGGATGGCAGTTACGCGCCAACCTCCGTTTCCGTGCAAACACTGGCGGACAAGGCCAACCGCTATGGCGCGCAGGTCGGCGCCGGCAGCGCACAGCCGCTGTGGATAGGCAGCCCCTTGCGCGTGCACCGCCGCTGCGTGGAACCGATGTTTTCGCTGGCCAACAGCATCGCCTACGAAGACAAGATGGTCTACGGGCTGGCTGACCGCACGCCGCCGGCCAGCGCGCGGGGACTCACGCGTGGCCCCAGCCGCTGGATCGACGCCGTCGGCCCCGTCAGCTACAAGCAGGTCGTGCCCGTGCAGCTTGATTTCGTGCTGGAAGTACTGCTGAAACTGTATCGCCGCGACGGCAAGCTGCCCGACATGTATGTGATTACGCCATTCAAGGCCGTGCGCAACGAATTGCGCTCGCGCATCGTCGACATGGACTGGGACCGCCGCCTCGGCTACGGCAAGGCGCCGACGGCGCGCGAATTGCGCCAGTGGAGCAACCAGATGGTGGGCACCGTGCATACCTTCCAGGGCAAGGAACAAAGCGTGGTGATGCTGGTCCTCGGCGCCGACGACAGCACGGTCGGCGCCGCGCAATGGGCTGCCGCCACGCCAAACCTGCTCAACGTGGCCCTGACGCGCGCGCAGCACTATGTGTACATCGTCGGCAACCCGCTGCTGTGGGGACAGTTGCCGCACTTTGCGCCGGCGTGTGCGCAGTTGGCGCATACGGGGATGCATGAGTTTTTGGTGGAGATGGGTTGACGGCCCCATGACCATGCTTTACGGCGTAGGTCGGATTAGGTGGGGCCGCCGAGGTCCGCAGGACCGTAATCCGACAATATGGTTGGCGCGTGATGTCGGATTACGCGCTTGCGCGCTAATCCGACCTACAGTCCTCGAGCGGAAACACTAAAGTGAACGTCGTGGCGGCCGCATCCGACGCCACGCTCGCGCTGCCACCATGCAATTGCATGATGGCCGTGACGATGGCCAATCCTAACCCTGTGGAGGCGGCCGAATCGCTGCGGGCCGGGTCGGCGCGATAAAAACGCTCGAACAGGTGCGGCAAGTGGCGCGCGGGGATGGCGGGGCCGAGGTTACTCACGCTCAGTTCCACGCCCTCGTTCGTCGCGTGCGAACGCAGCAAAATCGTGCTGCCGGGCGCCGCGTGGCGGATGGCGTTCGACAGTAAATTGCCCAGCGCGCGGCGCAGCAGTTGCGGTTCGGCCGTCACATTGCCGCTGCCGTGGCAAGCCAGCGCCAGCTCGCGCTCCTCGGCCAGGCCTTCAAAGAAATCGGCCAGCCTTAAAAACTCGTCCTGTACGGGCAAGACTTGCTTGACGAGTACCATTTCATCCTGCTGCGCGCGTGCCAAAAACAGCATGCTGTCGATCATGCGCGACAGCCGTTCCAGCTCTTCCACATTCGACGACACCAGCTGTTCATACTCGTGTGCACTGCGGGGGCGGGCCAGCATCACCTGGCTTTGCCCCAGCAGATTGGTGACGGGTGTGCGGAATTCATGCGCCAGGTCGGCGGAAAACTGCGACAGCCGCGCATAGCCTTCCTGCAAGCGCGCCAGCATGGCGTTCAAGGCCTGAATCAAAGGCAGCAATTCGGTGGGCGCGCCGCGTGCATCGAGCTGCTGCTCCAGCTTGCCCGGCCGCACAAGGGCCGCATGGGCCGCGATATTGCGCAGCGGCCGCAAGCCCCGCAGCAGCATCAAGCTCGCCAGCAGTGCCGCCACCAGCGCGCTGACGGCCACCGAGACGACGATCTGCCAGCGGTAGGCGGCAAACATGGCCGTGCGGTCGCCGTAGACCCGGGCGACGGAAATGTCGGCCATCTGCGCCGGCTCGCCAATGCGCGCGCTGGCAGCCACCACCCTGGCCGGATAACCGTCGCGGCTGATCCAGCTGACGATGGCGCTGTCCGTCACAGGCGCATCGACGGCGACAGGAACAGCATGCGCCACCGTCTCGCCGTTCGGATTGACATCGATCAAACGCGTGCCATCGGCGCGCACGATGCGCACCAGGGAGTTCTCTTGTCCGCTCATGGTGTCGCGGAAATACTGGGGCCGCTCGCGGATGATGTCGAGAGTGCCCGCATTACCGAGCAATTGCTGGATCTGCCGCAGTTTACCCAGCAACAAAATATCGTCGCGGCGCTCGATTTCCGCCACAAAAGAGCGGTACAAATGCATGCCCAGCCCGGCCGACACGAGGGCCACGATCAGCACGAAGACGAGCGTGACGCGCAGGGTCAGCGAGCGGCGAAGTTGCGCCAGTTTCATGCGGGCGCGCCGCTGTCAGCCACCGTGGGCGCGCGCAATTCGCAGACATAGCCCATGCCCCGCAAGGTGTGGATCAGCTTGGGTTCGAACGGGTCGTCGAGCTTGCTGCGCAGGCGGCGGATGGCCGCGTCGATGACGTTGGTGTCGCTCTCGAAATTGATGTCCCACACTTGCGAAGCGATGATGGAACGCGACAAGACTTCGCCCTGGCGCCGCGCCAATAAATGCAGCAAGCCGAATTCCTTCGCCGTCAGGGTGATGCGCTGGCCTTGGCGGCTGACCTTGCGTTTCATCACGTCGATTTCCATGTCGCCAATGCGGATGACGTCGTCTTCGCGCGGCGGCCCGCGCCGCAGCAAAGTGCGGATGCGCGCCACCAGTTCGGCAAACGCGAACGGTTTGACCAGGTAATCGTCGGCGCCCAGCTCCAGCCCCTTCACGCGGTCCTGCACTTCGTCGCGCGCCGTGAGGAAAATCACGGGCACGTCCGCGCCGCCTTCTTGTAGCCGCAGCGCGCGCAAGACTTGCCAGCCGTCCATGATGGGCAGCATGACGTCGAGCACGATGAGATCGGGGGACTCCATACTTGCCATGTGCAAGCCGTCACGGCCATTGCGCGCCAGGCTCACCGTAAAGCCGGACTCGGCCAGGCCGCGCAGCAGATAGTCGCCCGTCTTCGGTTCGTCTTCGATTACCAGGATGCGCATGGCTACTTTCTAAAAGAATATAAAACCATTTTACGCCCCGTGCAGACGGCCGCGGATGATAAAAATGTCATGCGGCGATCATCTTCTCGTAGGGCAACACTGGCCATACTGGCGTCACTTTACTCAACGGACAGCCACATGAAAACCCTGTTACTCGGCAGTACCCTGCTGTGCCTGCTGGCCGGTCCAGCCCACGCCCAGCTGCGCAAGGTCGATGATCTTTCTCTGGCGGCGGCCAACAAGCTGGCCAACGCGGCCATGGCCGCTTGCCAGGCACAAGGACGGCATATCGTCGTTACCGTACTGGACCGTGGCGGCAATATTGTCGCTGTGCAGCGCGCCGATGGCGTCGGACCGCACAACACGGATGCCAGCCGGCGCAAGGCCTACACGGCCCTGTCGACGAAAAACGATACCCAGGCGCTGGCCGTGGCCGCGCGCGACAACCCCGACATGGCCAATTTGACGACACTGCCGGAACTGTTGCTGCTGGGCGGCGGCCTGCCCTTGCGAACCAAGGGCGAAGTAGTCGGCGCCATCGGCGTGGCCGGTGGCGGCGGCGCCCTGCAAGACCGGGCCTGCGCCCATGCCGCCCTGGCCGCCATTCCTGAACTCGATTCCCCAACCCTTTGAAAGACGCAACGATGACCTATTTGAAAAAAATCTCCGCCGCCCTGGCCTTCGCCAGCCTGTCCGGCATGGCCCTGGCCGCCGCCAATCCCTTGAGCGTGCACATCCTCGACTTGCAGAGTGGCCTGCCGACGGCCGGCGTGACGGTGACCCTGGAGCAAAAGCAGGGCAAGGGGCAGGACAATGACTGGAAACAACTGGCCAGCGGCGTGACGAATGCGCAGGGGCGCATCGCGGCCATGTATCCGGTGGATGCGCCCATGCAGGCGGGCGACTACCGTATCGTGTTCAAGACAGGCGAGCACTATGCCCGCCTGAAGCAGGAAACTTTTTTCCCGGAAATTCCCGTGCAATTCCACGTGGAAAAGACCGAGCAGCACTATCACATCCCGCTGCTGCTCAGCCCTTTCGGTTTTTCCACGTACCGGGGAAATTAAGCTTAAACAATGTCAGCCGAGCGTCTTCGCCGTCTGCCCGAACAGCACGCTTTTCGCGTCGCCGCTGACGGTCGGCTGCACATTGATTTCCGCCGCCCGCGCATATGCGCGCACGGTGGCGGGACGGGCGGCAATCGCGGCGAACCAGCGCGCCAGGTGCGGGAAATCTTCCAGTTTCTGGCGCTGACGCTCGTGCGGCACGATCCACGGGTAGATCGCCATGTCGGCGATGGAATAGCTGTCGCCGGCCACGAATGCGCGGTCCGCCAGGCGCTTGTTCAGCACGCCATATAGCCGGTTCGTTTCATTGACGTAGCGCGTAATCGCATAGTCGATCGGTTCGGGCGCGTATTGCACGAAATGGTGGTTTTGGCCTGCCATGGGGCCGAGGCCGCCCATTTGCCAGAACAGCCATTGCATGACTTCGGCACGTCCCCGCACGTCATCCGGCAGGAATTGTCCGCTTTTCTCGGCCAGGTATTGCAAAATCGCGCCCGACTCGAACAGGGACAGCGGTGCGCCGCCATCTTCCGGCGCCTGGTCGACGATGGCGGGGATGCGGTTGTTGGGCGCGATGGCAAGAAACTCGGGCTTGAATTGCTCGCCCTTGCCGATATGCACGGGAATGAGCTTGTAGGGGATGCCCGCTTCTTCCAGGAACATCGTCACTTTGTGCCCGTTGGGCGTGGTCCAGTAATACAGGTCGATCATCGTGGTCTTTCCAGGTAGATAAGTAGGGGCAGGCGCACTTGGCATAACTATTGTCGCGCCGCAACTGATATGCATGGATATAATGCCACGTAAGCGAAAAACAAGACGGCGCCCAGGCAGCGCAAGCGCCCACTCTCGCCGCAAGAATTGAACGCCGCCATTCCCGAGAACCATCAACGAAAGCCGACCATGCGCAAACTCCTGATCGTCACGCTGTCCGTCCTGCTGTCAGGCTGTGTCCAGGACTTCGCCATCTACATGTTCGATGGACAGGACCATTCCCTGACCGTGCGCCGCCAGCAACGTTATTTTTGGCAAGATACCGTGGAAGTGCAGCTGATGGCGACCAATCTGCCGCAATGCCAGCGCCTGCATACCCTGTCGACGGATGCACCGGCCGACATCACGGTCGAGCTGTTTGCGGCCGGCGATGGCCTATGGAATATCCGCATGGGCAAGCAGTTGTGGCAGGCGGAAACGAATACCTGCAATGAACTGACGGAAATGGAAAACGACCCGAAAGCCGACCTGGGCCAGCCGGTCGGGCAATACGTGGTCGTTGATGACAAGCTGGAATTCGAACCGGCGCCGCAAGCGGCAGCGCCAGCCCAGTAAAACCTTAGCGCGCCGCCAGGCTGCGCAGCGGCTTTTTCGCCACGGCGCGCGGTGCGCCAGCCGAAGTGGCCGCCAGGCGCGGCGATGTTCCCGGCTCCTGCGCCGACAGTTTGAAGCGCGCCACCAGTTGCGCCAGCACGGCCGCCTGGTCCTGCATGCTCGACGCCGCTGCCGCCGCCTCTTCCACCAGTGCCGCATTTTGCTGCGTCACGCTATCCATTTCCGTGATCGCCTGGTTGACGTGGCCGATGCCCGTGCTTTGCTCGTGCGAGGCGGCCGTGATGTCGGCCATGATGTCGGTCACGCGCGAGACGGAAGCGACCACCTGATCCATGGTCGTGCCCGCCTGTGCAACGAGGGTGCTGCCAGCCGCGATGCTGTCGACGGAAGCGCCGATCAGTTCCTTGATTTCCTTCGCCGCACCCGCCGAGCGCTGCGCCAGATTGCGCACCTCGCTGGCCACGACGGCAAAGCCGCGTCCCTGTTCGCCTGCGCGCGCCGCTTCCACGGCCGCGTTCAAGGCCAGGATATTCGTCTGGAAGGCGATGCCATCGATGACGCCGATGATGTCGACGATCTTGCGCGACGAGGCGTTGATGGTGTCCATGGTGCCGATCACTTGCGCCACCACGGCGCCGCCCTGGCGGGCCACGGCGGAAGCGGACTGCGCCAGTTCATTCGCCTGCACGGCGTTGCCCGCGTTTTGCGTCACGGTCGAGGTCAATTCCTCCATCGAGGCGGCCGTTTCTTCCAGCGAACTGGCTTGCATTTCCGTGCGTGCCGACAAGTCCATATTGCCGCTGGCAATCTCGCTCGATGCCGTGGCAATCGTCTCGGCGCTGTGGCGGATTTCGCTGATCGCATCGACGAGGTTGGTTTGCATGGTTTTCATCGCGTACAGCACGCTGTGGCGGTCGTTCGCATGCGTGCGCACGACGCCGCTCAAATCGTTATTCGCGATCTTTTCCGCCACATCGGCCGCATACTCAGGATCGCCGCCCAGCGCATGGCGCAAGCTGCGGTTGATCACCACGACGACGCCCGCCAGCAGGCCGCACACCAGCACCAGCACGCCCAGCGAGGTCAACAGCGACTGGCGGAAGGCCGCGTCGATATCGTCCATGTACACGCCCGTCACGATGGTCCAGCTCCATGGCTTGTAAGCCACCACGCGGCTCATCTTCGGTTCGGGGGTCTTCTGGCCGGGACGGGGGAAATAATAGTGGACGAAGCCCTTGCCCGCATCGGTCTTGCCGACGGCCACGATGTCGCGGTACAGATAGGTGCCGTTGGCATCTTTAAAGTCCGACATGTTCTTGCCATCCGTTTGCGGCGCGGCGGGATTCATCACGACGACAGCGTCGAGGTTGATGATGGACAAATAACCGGTCTCGCCGAAACGCATGCTCTTGATGACGGCCGTGGCCTGCTTCTGCGCTTCTTCCTTCGTCAGGGCGCCGCTGGCGGCCAGGTCGCCGAACATCTTGACGGCGCCCAGGCCCAGGTCGGCGGCATTGCTCAGGTCGGCGCTGCGCTCTTCGATGCGGATCTTGCGCACTTCCAGGGCGTTATAGACAAAAATAACGGTGATGCACAACAGGCTGCAAATCAGGGGAATCCATAACTTCTGCTGGAACGTCAATTTCTTCATGCTGTGTCTCCAACTCTCTATTGTGCGGCGAAGGGGTGTGGCCCGCTTCCTGCCCGGCTGGCCAGAAATGCGGCGGCGACGGTGCTCTGGCGGCACCGTTCAGACGACTCCAGCATACGCTCGAACGACCGATATTTACAATGCCGGGAAGCAATGATTTTTGCCCGGTGTTGTTAATGCGTTGCGACAATTGATGAGAATTGATGCTGCATTGCAGTAAAAAAGCCTGCAGATAGGGGCGGCAAGGCAGGCGGGGGGGACGTGCCTGTGTCAAAATGCACGCCATATACTTGATGAATCACGAAAGCACAGCATGACCAAGAATGAAGCCATGAAACGCATCAACGACCGCCTGGGCAAACCCACCCTGACGGACAAGAACACGCATTTTTCCAGCGTCGCCAGCTATGGCACGGACGAAGGCTGGTGGCTGAAGATCCCCTTCCTGACCTTCAAGCAGGAATTGCATTTCATTCTCAACAATGAGAAAACGAAAAGCTTCCAGCACCTGAAAATCGGCGCCAACCAGATCCTCAGCCCCGGCATGAAGTTCCGCAGCACGGGCGGCGCGGCTGACGCCTTCATGTCGGCCTCGGCGCCGAAACGCCTGGTCGACTTGCTCGACGGCGGCAGCAAGTACAACTTCACAAAACATTTCGTCAACGACTACCGCTACTGATGCGTGGCCGTGCCGCCATTGCCTGACGGCAGTTGTGACGGCAGCCACGCGTGCAGCAAATGCTGCGCGATGTCGAGCGCGTCGTCGCGGCTGGTGCCGAAATGCAGGGGATAACCCCAGAACTTGCCGAACATCACGGCAAAAGCCTTGCCGGCCAGGCGCTTGGCGGCGCTCGGTTCAACCAGCACCATGCCCTGGATATACGCGCGGATGGCCGCCTTGTTCTGCTTCATCCAGAGTGACGCCCGCTTGCGCTCTTCCTGCGGGTGTTCATGCCCCTCCTCGTCAAAACCTTCCTCGCTGAGAATGACAAACGCCTGGCGGCGCGCCAGCAGCGCGTCAAACTGGGCAAACAGAATATCGGGCTGGACAGGCGCTGCCTCGCGGCGCATCCAGACGAGGGGAAAAGTGGATAGATCAAGCTGCATGGTGATGACTCCTTCGGGGGTTGCCGTTCCTCCTTACCTTCATCAGAACACTGGCGGCGGCGGTTGCCGTTGAAGCGGGGCTGCGGATCAGCACACGATACCGATGGCGCGGCCGAACGTCATTGCATAAAATAGCCACAATATTATTCAATCCAGCCAAAGCGTCCCCATGCCCCATCTATTGCAGCCCAGCATGCTCACCACCGAGTTGGGCCTGGACGCCACCGCCTCGCTCATGGATTTCGACGTCGATGGCGTGTTGCGTCCGCTGCTGGCCGTGGGCCTGGCCAGCGTGCCCGAGGAGGCGGAGCAGGCGCCGCACCAGCACCGCAAGGGGCAGTTGCTGTATGCCACGCGCGGCGTGATGCATTGCAAGGTGGAAAGCGGTGTGTGGATCGTGCCGCCCCAGTGCGCCGTGTGGATACCGGGCGGCCTGATGCATTCGGCGCAGGGCGTGGGCGAAGCGGAGTGCTATTGCCTGTTTGTCGAGCCAGCCATGGCGCCGGCCTTGCCCACCGTTTGCTGCACCGTGGCCGTTTCGCCGTTGCTGCGCGAACTGATCGCCAAGGCGGCCGGTTTTCCTACCCTGGCCGCGCTGCAGGGCGCGCAGGAACGCCTGGTGCTTACCCTGCTCGATGAATTGGCGGCCGCGCCCGTGGAAGACTTGCATTTGCCGATGCCGCGCGATGCGCGTTTGCGCCGCCTGGCAGCGCTGCTGCTGGCGCAGCCCGCCGATAAAAGCACCCTGGCCGAGTGGGCCAGCCGCATCGGCATGAGCGAGCGCAGCATGACCCGCCAGTCACTCGAGGAAATGGGCATGAGCGTGGGCCGCTGGCGCCGGCAATTGCACGTCATCCTGGCCTTGCAACGGCTGGCGCAAGGGCGCAGCGTGAAAGCGGTGGCGCTGGAACTCGGCTATGAAAACACCAGCGGTTTTGTCACCATGTTCCGCAAGGCGGTGGGCAAGCCGCCGGCGCGCTACCTGGCGGAGCGGGAGTCCGGAAGAATATAAAAAAAGGCGGCATATGCCGCCTTCGTCCCGCATCGTCGCCGAAGATCAGACTTCGCGCGCCAGTGCCAGAAACTCCGTGCGCAGCGCCAGGTTCGGCTGCATCTCGCCCAGCATGGCCGAGGTGATGGTTTCTTCGCCCGGCGTGCGGATGCCGCGGCTTTCCATGCACAGGTGGCGGCAGCGTACGACCACGCCAACCGATTTCGGTTCCAGCACTTCCATCAGGGCATTGGCGATCTGCATCGTCATGCGTTCCTGCACTTGCAGACGCTTGGAGAAGCAATCGACCAGGCGCGTCAGTTTCGACAGGCCGACGATCTTGCCGTTGGGCACATAGCCGATGGTGGCCTTGCCGAAGAACGGCGCCAGATGGTGTTCGCAATGGCTGTAGACGGGGATGCCGCGCACGACGATCAGCTCGTTGTACTGTTCCGCGCCATCTTCGAAGGCTTTCAGCAAATCCACCGGGTCCTGGCCATAGCCGGACGTCCAGTGCTTCCACGCCTTGGCCACGCGCGCCGGCGTTTCCAGCAAGCCAGGACGCTGCGGATCTTCGCCAAAGCTGCTGATCAGCCGGCGCCAGTCGTTTTCGGAGAATTCTTCTTGAGACATGCTACACCACCCTAAAATTTTCAATTGCCGCCAGTATATAGAAAATGCGGCAAGCTGCCCGAGCAGCTCCCGCTTTACGGCACTGCCGGCGGCCGGTGCGCGCCCACCAGCAGCGCGGAAATCGACACGCTCGAACTCGCTTCTGGCCACGCATCGCCGGGGCCGAACCAGCGCGCCTCGGCGATCTCGTTTTCATCGAGACGAATCTCGCCATCGAGGTAATCGGCCGTAAACGCGATCATCAGCGAATGGGGAAATGGCCAGGACTGGCTCATGAAGTACTGCAAGTTATGCACGCGCAAGCCCACCTCTTCCATCACTTCGCGGTGCACGGCTTCCTCGATCGATTCGCCCGCCTCCAGGAAACCGGCCAGCGGACTGAAACGCTGCGACGGCGAGTGCTTGTGCATGGCCAGCAGCACCTGGTCGCCCTTGCGGATGAGCACCATCATGGCGGGCGAAATGCGCGGATACGCGAGCATGCCGCAGGCGGCGCAGGTGAAGCAGCGTTCGCCGCGCGTGCGCTGCATGGGCGTGGCGCACACGCCGCAATGGCGGTGCGTGCGCGCCCACTCGGCCAGCTGCACGGCGCGGCTGGCCAGGCCCAGGAACGCGTCGTCGACGGCATTGAACAACGAACGCATGCCGTGCCAGGCCAGGCCGGCGCCCGGCGGCAACTCTTCGTCCGTCCAGACCGTCTGGCAATAGCGGCCCTGCCACAGGCCCACGGGCTGTGCGCGGCTCAGGTCGATATCGAGCGCGGCCGCCTCGGCGGCAGTGGGCAGGGTCAATTCGGGCGTGCGCAACAATAAACGTCCGCGGTGAAAGACAAACGTCAGCGTCTGCTCGGCGGACGGGGCCGGTTCGGGCGCATCGATCAGGGGGACAAAGGCATCGGGAGTCTGCAGCATGCTTGGCGTAACTAGTAAAGGTTGCTCATCATACTCCCGCCGGCGGAGCCTTGCGCGCATAGCAGCGGCCGGGGCGCAAAGCAAGCATTCATGGGCCATGACAGTGTTTTTTTTGCGGCACACCCAATCCGTTGCGTAAACGATACTGATAACGATTCTCATTTACGAAATAGCGCCCAGTTATTACAATACCGCCTATTCCGTCTCCATCGCCAGCCACTTGCCTGCGTGCCCAAGCACAGCGGCGCAGAGCCAGCCAGGAACCACTACCCTGACCTTATCGAGAGAGCAAGATGGCAATCAAGAGCCGCAAACACGCCCCAACCCGTTTCAACCAGCACATCGGCGCCGCCCTGGCCGTGATGCTGCTGCCCGTCGCCGCCCAGGCGGCCGACCCGGCCGGTCAAAGTGCCCCGGCATCGCAGCAAATGCTGAACGAAGTCAAGGTCGTGGGTTCCAAGGAAAACGACTTCAAGGCCGAAAAAGCCTCGTCGCCGAAATACACGGAAGAGCTGGTCAATACGCCGCAAACCATCGTCGTGATCAAGAAGGAATTGATCGAACAGCAAGGCGCGCTGACCCTGACGGAAGCGCTGCGCAACACGCCAGGCGTCGGTACCTTCTTCCTCGGTGAAAACGGCAACACGAACACGGGCGACGCCGTCTACATGCGCGGTTTCGATTCGTCCGGCAGCATCTATGTCGATGGCGTGCGCGACGTGGGCTCCATCTCGCGCGACGTCTTCAACATCGAACAGATCGACGTATTGAAGGGCCCCGCGGGCACCGACAGCGGCCGCGGTTCGCCGACCGGCTCGATCAATCTGGTCAGCAAGACGGCCACCATGGAAAACAAATTCAATTCGCTGCTGACGGCGGGCAGCGGCAAGCAGAAACGCGCCACGGCCGACTGGAACCGCGTCCTCGACAGCGATACCGGCACGGCCTTGCGCCTGAACCTGATGACGCAGGACAGCGGCAACGCGGCGCGCGATGAAGTCAAGAACAAGCGCTGGGCCTTCGCGCCCACCGTCACCTTCGGCATCGGCAAGCCAACGCGCATCACGGCCAGCTACCTGCACGTGGATCAAAACAACGTGCCCGACGGCGGCGTGCCGACCATCGGCTTGCCAGGCTACTCGACGCCGGACGTCGCCACGAAGGATAAACCGATCATCCGCAGCTACCTGAACAGCGCTGCCAAGGTCGATCCGAAGAATTTCTACGGTTCCACCTCGGACTACGACAAAATCAAGGCCGACATGGGCACCTTGCGCATCGACCATGATTTCTCGTCCAACGTGCAGCTCCAGAACACCACGCGCTACGGCAAGACCCAGCAGGACTACCTGCTGACGGCCTTCATGGGCAGCGCCGGCAACCTGAATACGGAGACGAACGGGGTGATGCGAGACCCTTCGACCTGGACCCTGGCGCGCTCGCTGCGCACCGTGAAGGACCAGGAAAACACGATCCTGACCAACCAGACCGTGGTCAGCGCGCAATTCGACACCGGCGTGCTGAAGCACTCCTTGGTGGCCGGTGCCGAGTTCACCAGCGAAAAACAGACCAACTACAGCTATGTGCCAGCCAGCCTGGGCACCTTGCCGGACGCCAATCTGTATAATCCGAATCCACGCGACACCGTCACCGGCCACAATCCCGTGCGCAGCGGCGCCTTCACGGAAGGCG
Organism: Janthinobacterium sp. NKUCC06_STL; assembly: GCF_019345455.1. Taxonomy (NCBI): domain Bacteria; kingdom Pseudomonadati; phylum Pseudomonadota; class Betaproteobacteria; order Burkholderiales; family Oxalobacteraceae; genus Janthinobacterium; species Janthinobacterium sp. NKUCC06_STL. The sequence continues at coordinate 163,628 of NZ_JAHKQY010000009.1, read as the reverse complement.
AAGTCAACACGCAAAGCCTGTATGTGTTCGACACCGTCAAGTTCGGCGACAAGTGGATCTTCAACGGCGGCGTGCGCTTCGACCATTTCAACACCACGTATGACGCCGTCGCCCTACAAACGGCCGTGGGCAAGGATCAGGTACAAAAACTGCCGGTCGGCACGCCGATTCCTACCCATTTGACCCTGAGCGACACCCTGGCCAACGGCAAGATCTCGGCCATGTACAAGCCGACGCCGGACAGCAGCGTGTATGCCTTGCTGGCCACGTCGAAAGCGCCACCTGGCGTCAACTTCGCCCTGAGCGCCGCCGCCAACAGCGCGCAAAACCCGAACTATGACCCACAGGAAACCATCACCAAGGAAATCGGCACCAAGTGGGACTTCCTGAAGCAAAAGTTGTCGCTGTCGGCCGCCGTCTACCAGACCACCGTCAAGAATGAAGTGGAACAAGATCCGGTGATCTCGACCATTTATTACCAGACCGGCAAGAAGCGCGTGCAAGGCCTGGAACTGGGTGTGGTGGGCGAGATCATGCCGAACTGGCTGGTCAGCGCCGGCTACACCCGCATGAATACCAAGGTCGAATCGAACAAGGTCTTCACGGCCAGCGGCGACAAGAGCCTCACCTACACGCCAAAACAGGCGTTCACCAGCTGGACCTCGTACACCCTGCCATTCGGCCTGAAGATCGGCGGCGGCGCGCGTTACGTGGGTGAAATGCTGCGCGGCACCGATGGCGCCGTCGGCACGCCGGCACGCGTGGATGCCTACTGGGTCTTCGACGCCATGGCAACCTATACCGTCAACAAGAACCTCGACTTGCAGCTGAATGCCTACAACCTGGCCGACAAGACCTATGTGGCGGCCATCAACAAATCCGGCTACCGCTACACCCCAAGCCAGCCGCGTTCGTTCAGCCTGACAGCGAATATCAAGTTCTGAAATCAATAGCATAGAAACTGCGCCACATCGGGCCCCTCTTCGGAGGGGCTTTTTTATTGTCCTGATAATCTTGCCCTTTTGGGCCTACCGCCACCCGCCGCGACTAGCGTATGAAAAGTCATACAGCGATGCGCTTGCGCGTCCAATATTTCGCGCAAGCGTGCAAAGTTGCAACATCCTAGCAACAAAAAATCGACCTTAAATCAACAACTTAAGAAGTTATGTAGCAAATTCCAATTTCAGGCATATCCTTTGCTATGTACAGGTTTTGCTGCAAATAATCGCTGGCACGCAAGGGCTTGTTTTTGAGAAATATTGACTCCAAGCTTGAGTTGCTCGCTATCAATAATCCGCTCACAGCGGCGTTTCACCGGAGGAGTCAAAATGAAAAAGAAACGGCCATTAACCCTGTACATCCTGATTGCCATGATCCTCGGCATTGCCGTGGGCTATGGATGCAACACCGCCTTCCCTGATGCCAAGCTCAGCGCTCAAATCGCTGGCAATATTTCCATCGTCACCGACGTCTTCCTGCGCCTGATCAAGATGATCATTGCGCTGCTGGTGTTCTCCACCCTGACGGTCGGCATCGCCCACATGGGCGACGGCAAGACGGCCGGCCGCATCGGCCTGAAAGCCATGTGCTGGTTCGTCGTCGCCTCGCTCGTTTCGCTGGCGCTGGGCATGGTGCTGTCGAATCTGATGCAACTGGGCACCAATCTGGGCTTGCCATTACCGGACGTACACGCGTCGACGAATCTGAAAACGGCCGCCTTCACCTTGAAAGATTTCTTCACGCACCTGGTGCCGAAGTCGCCGATCGAGGCCATGGCCAACAATGAAATCCTGCAAGTGCTGGTATTCTCGATCTTCTTCGGCGGCGCACTGGCCGGCCTGGGCGAATCGGGCAAGACCCTGACGGCCGTCGTCGACCAGCTGGCACAAGTCATGCTGCGCATCACCGGCACCATCATGAACCTGGCCCCGCTGGCCGTGTTCGCCGCGATGGCTTCCGTCATCACCACCCACGGCCTGGGCGTGCTGGTCACGTTTGCCAAGTTCATGGGCGGCTTCTACGTGGGCCTGCTGTGCCTGTGGGCCCTGCTGATCGGCGCCGGCTTCGTCGTCATCGGCCCACGCATCTTCAAGCTCGTCGGCCTGATCCGCGAACCATTCCTGCTGGCATTCTCGACGGCCAGCTCGGAAGCGGCGTATCCAAAACTGCTGACGGCGCTCGATCAGTTCGGCGTGGACCGCAAGATTTCCAGCTTCGTGTTGCCAATGGGCTACTCCTTCAACCTCGATGGTTCGATGATGTACTGCACCTTCGCCGTGCTGTTCATCGCGCAGGCCTACGGTATCGACCTGTCGATCGGCACGCAGATCACCATGCTGCTGCTGCTGATGCTGACCTCGAAAGGCATGGCAGGCGTGCCGCGCGCCTCGCTGGTGGTGATTGCCGCTACCCTGAACCAGTTCAATATTCCGGAAGCGGGCTTGCTGCTGCTGATGGGCGTCGACCAATTCCTCGACATGGGCCGTTCGGCCACGAACGCGGTCGGCAATGCCGTCGCCACGGCCGTCGTCGCCAAGTGGGAAGGTGGCCTGGCCACCGAGGAAGAAGCCGCCGCCGCCAACGCGGCCAGCCAGAACACGGAAAGCCATTGGGGCGAAGCGGATCACGCTAGCAAAGCCTGATAGCGCCATGGCCCGCCACAAGCGGGCCATTTATTTGTTGTCGATGTTAAGTAACAAGCAGTCAGGTAGTGCGATCAGTAGTCATTCCAACTTATTAGAGAGATTTTCATGAAAAAAGTCCTGTTTACCCTGCTGACCCTCGGCGCAGCCTCCACTGGCGCCATGGCCCAATCGAGCGTGACCATGTATGGCGTGGCTGACGCCGGCCTGGTGTTCGACAAGGATGCGGCTGGAGACCGCCTGAACCGCGTCGCCTCCGGCGTCGCCTCCGGCTCGCGCATCGGCTTCAAAGGCAAGGAAGACCTCGGTGCTGGCCTGGCCGCCATTTTCGTGCTGGAAAGCGGTTTCAATATCGATACCGGCACCTCGGGCCAGGGCGGCCGGCTGTTCGGCCGCCAGTCGTATGTGGGCCTGACCGGCAGCGCCGGCGCCGTCACCCTGGGCCGCCAATATACGCCGTACTACCTGGCCCTGCGCGACGTGGCCGATCCGTTTGTCATCGGCCTGGCCGGCACGGCATCGAACATTATGGCGCCGAATTATCGCATCGACAACATGGTGCAATACAGCACGCCGACCTGGAGCAAGCTGTCGGCCGACCTGGCGTATGGCTTTGGCGAAGTAGCCGGCGACAATGCGAAAAACCGCAGCATGGGCGGCGCCGTGCACTACATCGACGGTCCGCTGAACGTGACCCTGACGCACCACCGCCAGGAAAATGCGCTGGCGACCCAGCAAACGCGCAACACCCTGCTGGCCACGCGCTACGACTTTGGCGTGCTGCAAGGCAACTTCGGCTACGCCGACAACCGCGCCCTCGACGACAGCAAGAGCAATGACATCCTCGTTGGCTTCAGCGCCCCGTTCGGCGCCACCAAGCTGGTCGCGTCGTACATCCGCCACAACGACAAGAGCAATGCCAACCGTGACGCCCAGCAGTGGGCCATCGGCGCCTTCTATGCGCTGTCCAAGCGCAGCGACCTGTACACAGGTTACGGCCACATCAGCAACAAGAACGGCGCTACCTACAAGGTTGGCAATGCCACCGACGATGGCACCGGTAACAGCGGTTTCAACTTAGGTATGCGCCATACGTTCTAAGGACTTTGAACTGTCCGTGACATAAAAGCGTGAGCCGCCGGATGCATATCCGGCGGCTTTTTCTTTTTACGCAATATTTAAATGCGATACTGTGGGTTCTTGCAAGTTGGCAGCTGATTTTATGAATAGCAGTAGTAAACCCTCCCTTTCCTGGCGCCAGCGCCTGTCGCAACGGTCTGGCCGCGAAACGCTGGCCTGGGGCGTGGTGCTGGCCGCCTGCCTGGCCACCGTCTGGCTCGTGTATTTCTGGACCGAACGCATCGCCATCGGCAAGCTGCAGGCCAGCGGCGCGCAACGCCTCGAGGTGTATGTCAGCAGCCTGGAAAATGCGCTGGAAAAATACGACTTCCTGCCCAAGACCCTGGAGCTGAACCGCGACGTGATCCGTTTGCTGCAGCACCCGGAAGACCCGGTGCTGGTCGATACGGTCAACCATTACCTTGAGCAGATGAATGCCCAGGCGAAATCCTCGACCATTTTCATCAGCAACCTCGACGGCAACACGCGGGCCGCCAGCAACTGGCAGCAGCCCGACAGCTTTATTGGCGACAATATCTCGTTCCGCCCCTACGCCCAGGACGCGCTGCGCGGCACGCCGGGCCGCTTCTATGGCGTGGGCACGACGCGGCTGGAACCCGGTTACTTCTTTGCCCACGGCATCTACCAGAATGGCCACATGCTGGGCCTGGCAACGGTGAAGGTGAACCTGGAAACCCTGGAAAAACGCTGGGTGCAGGGCGCCGACAAAGTCATGCTGGCCGACGAGCACGGCGTGATTTTTCTCAGTTCCATGGCGGACTGGAAATACAAAACCCTGGCGCCGCTGTCGCCGGCGATCGTCGAAGAACTCAACCGCACGCGCCAGTACTATTCGAAGCAGCTGGCCGCCATCCCCTTCGTTTCCGACCGCCAGCTGGGCAATGGCGCCCGCGTGATCAGCGTGCGCGAGCAGGAACATGCCGACACGCCACCGAAGATCAGTTCCAGCGTCATGACGCAGATCAAGCTGAAGTCGCCGCAAGGCTGGACTTTTATTTATTTGTCCGACCTGGCCCAGGCGAAGGCCAGCGCGCGCGCGGCAGCCGCCTTCTCTTGCGTGCTGCTGGGCTTTTTCATGCTGCTGTTCTTTTACCTGCGCCAGCGCCGCGCGGCCGTGGCGCAAAAATTGCGCGCCCGCGAAGACTTGCAACACGCCTACGACAACCTGGAAGCCATGGTCGAGGAACGCACCTCGGAACTCAATGCCATGACGCAAAGCCTGAGCCAGGAAATCGAGGTGCGCAGCAAGGCCGAGCAGAAACTCCACATCACGCAAAATGAACTGTTTCAAGCCGGCAAGATGGCCGTGCTGGGACAAATGTCGGCCAGCATCACGCATGAGCTGAACCAGCCGCTGACGGCGCTGCGCACCATGTCCGACAATGCCGTCATCCTGCTGGAACGGGGACGGCTCGACGACGCGCGGCGCAACCTGGCGAAGATCTCGCAAATTGCGGCCAGGATGGGGACTATTACGGGTCAATTGAAAATTTTTGCGCGCAAATCGACGACCAGCCTGACCTCCGTCTCGATCCCCACGGCGATCAGCAATGCCCTGTTCCTCGTCGAACGCCGGCTGCAGGTGGAAAATGTGCGTTTTACCCTGCAACTGCCGCCCGAAGACATCTTCGCCATGTGCGAAAGCAACCGCCTCGAGCAAGTGCTGGTGAACCTGTACGCGAATGCGCTCGACGCCATGAATGGCAGCGACGTGCGCAGCCTGCGCGTGGCCGTCGAATGCACGCCCGAGCACGTGCTGATCCACGTGGCCGACACGGGACCGGGCCTGTCGACGGAGGTGTATGAACACCTGTTCGAACCGTTCTTCACGACCAAGCCGCAGGGTCTGGGCCTGGGCCTGGGACTGGCCATTTCCGAACAAATCACGCGCCAGTTCGGCGGCGTGCTGCGCGCCGAAAATGCCCCTGGCGGCGGCGCCATCTTCACCATCGAACTACAGATTGCAATGCAGGAGGAAAAACATGTTTGACGGCTTGAAGGTCTTGCTGGTCGAGGACGACCCCACCGTACGTGAAGGCAGCGAGCAGGCACTGCAGCTGGCCGGCCTGGACGTGCTGGCGTTTCACTCGGCCGAGCTGGCCTATAAACTGCTGACGCCCGATTTTCCCGGCATCGTCGTCAGCGACGTGCGTCTGCCCGGCATGAGCGGCCTGGAATTGCTGCAAGCGGTCAAGACGCTCGATGCCAACCTGCCCGTGATCCTCGTCACGGGCCACGGCGACATCACGATGGCCGTGCACGCCATGCGCACGGGCGCCTATGATTTCATCGAAAAGCCGTATTCTTCCGAACAACTGGTCGACGTCATCCTGCGCGCGCTGGAAACGCGGCGCCTGACCCTGGAAGTGCACAGCCTGCGCCGCCAGCTCGAAGACGGCGGCGGCATCGAATCGCGCCTGCTGGGCAATTCCGTGGCGATGCGCGACATACGGCGCCTAATACTCGACGTTGCCGACGAACCGGCCGATGTGCTGATCTACGGCGACACGGGTACGGGCAAGGAAATGGTGGCGCGCTGCCTACACGACTTCAGCCACCGCCGCAAGCACAACTTCGTCGCCGTCAACTGCGGCGCGATTCCCGAAAGCATATTCGAAAGCGAAGTCTTCGGCCACGAACCGGGCGCGTTTACGGGCGCTGCCAAGCGGCAGGTGGGCAAGATCGAGCACGCGGATCAAGGCACGTTTTTCCTCGACGAAATCGAATCGCTGCCCCTGTCCCTGCAAGTCAAATTGCTGCGCGTGCTGCAGGAACGCTATATCGAACGCCTGGGCTCGAACGTGCCCACGCCCGTCGATGTACGCGTCATCGCGGCGGCCAAGCTGGACCTGGAAGACTTGTCGCAGCAACAGAAATTCCGCAGCGACCTGTACTACCGCCTGAACCTGATCGTGCTGCATCTGCCGCCGCTGCGCGAACGGCGCGAGGATATTCCCATCCTGTTCGAACACTTCGTGCTGGCCGCCGCCGCCCGCTACAACCGTGCCGCGCCCGTGGTCTCCAGCGCGCAGATGCGCAACCTGATGGCCCATTCCTGGCCCGGCAATGTGCGCGAATTGCGCAACATCGCCGACCGCTTCGTGCTGGGCATCGCCGGCGGCGCCTCGAGCTTGCTGGCGGCCGGACTGGCCAGCCCCCTGTCGCTGGCGGAGCAGGTCAACGGCTTCGAACGCGCGCTGATCGAGCAGGAACTGCGCGCATATGCCGGCAACGTCAGCGAAGTGAGCGCGGTGCTCGGTTTGCCGAAACAGACCTTGTATCACAAGATGCAGAAGTACAACCTGGTGGCCGAAGAGTTCCGCTGATCAACCAACCCGGCCCGTGCGCAAGGGCGTGACCCAGTCGGGCCGCCCGTTCGCCAGCGCCAGCCGGGCCGCCTTTTCCCAGTCATATTCCACGGCGTGCAGCTGCGCCGTCCAGGCGCCATCGCTTCCCTGTTCGGCGATGGCATAGCGCGCATGCGGCGTGCCGTTTTCCATCACGTGCGGGTAACCATGGTCGTCGTCGTAGGCCTGCAAGCCCACGCTGCCCGGATTGACGATCAGCCGCCCATCGGCCAGACGCACCTGGCGCGGCATGTGCGTGTGGCCGCACAGGATCAAGGCCGCGTCGGCCGAACCGGCCCGTTCGGCCACCTCTTGCGGCGTGGCGGCGCGGCTGCCTTGCGGCGTGACGCTGTCGAGAAAATACACGAGGTCGCTGCTGGGCGTGCCATGCACGAGCAGCACGTCATGCCGCAGGCGCAAGGTGGCGGGCAGCGCCGCGATCCAGGCTAGTTGCTCCGGCAACAGTTGCGCGCGCGCATAGGCGTCCGAGACGCCCATGCGGGCCGGGTCGCCCAGCAGCTGGCGCTCGTGGTTGCCGCGGATGGTGGGCAGGCCGAGCGCCATCAGGCGCGCCGCCGTGGCGCGCGGCTGCAGATGGCCCGAGACGATATCGCCGAGATTGACGGTCACGTCCACGCCACGCCGGGCGATGTCGGCCAGCACGGCGTCCAGCGCGTCCAGGTTGCCGTGGATATCGGATATGGCGGCGATTCTCATGCGGTGTCTCCTCCTCTTGCGCACCATTTTGCCCGCGTTCCCCATCGCAGGCAATGTCGGCATGTACCAGCCGTTACACGCGGTAGGACAAATCCGACGGTAATTTGCGCCGTGCGGCTACGTGATTGAAATGTAACAGTTGCTACCATTTCCTCATCGCACTGTTGCCCAGCGTTGGTCGCCCAAGCGTCGCGACAGTTTTCACTTTATTTTAAGGAGTTGCCCATGTCTGCCATGTCCGTGTCCACCCGCCTGTCCCCACCACGCCCGCACCACCTCGCCTTGCGCGGCGCCATGATGCTGGGTGTGCTGGGTATTGCCACGGCGGCCGCCACGGCGCGGGCCGAGCCATCGCCGGCACTGGACCGTGTCAGTCTGTCGGTGGGGGCGTTTTCCGCCGATCCGCGCATCAATATCGGCGCCGACACGCAGTTTGGCCGCATCGATGCGCCCGAATCGAATCCCAAACATACGACCATTCCGCGCATCAAGGCCGAATTGCTGATCGGCGACCGCCACGGCCTGGCATTCGACTACTACCGCTATGACAAATCCTATACCCCCACGCTCAGCGGCCAGACCACCATCAATGGCCAGCCCGTGACGGGCACGGCCAGCGCAGATGCCGATCTGAAACTGGACCTGGCCAAGATGTCGTACCGATGGTGGCTGGGCAGCGGCAACGACACTTTCGGCATCGGCCTGGGCGCGGCCTATTACAATGCAAACCTGAACGGCACGGCTACCGGCATCGTCAATGGCGAGACGGCCACGGCGCGCGATTCCATCGGCGAGCACGCGTTCGCGCCGCTGCTGGAAGTGGGCTGGCGCCATGCGTTTACACCGGACTTGCGCATGTATGCGGAAGCATCGGGCATCAAGAAAAATGGCGGGCGCATCAACGGCCACATCTACGGCGGCAATATCGGCGTGGAATGGTTTCCGTTCAAAAATATCGGTTTCGTGGCCGATTACGGCATCTCGAAAATCAAGCTGCACCGCGACAGCGAACGCGATGCGGACTTGAACGTGCGCCTGACGGGACCGTCAGCGTATGTGAAAGTGCGCTTCTAAAAGCGCTCAGGCCGCCGGTTTCAGCAAGGTCAGCTGGAACTGCGGCAAGGCCGGATCGTCGTACGCCTCGACACTGGCAAACGGCAGGCGCGCAAACGCGTGCCGCCAGAACGCGCAGGCAGCGGCATCGTCGCGAAACGTCGCCACCAGCCACGTCTGCGCGCTACCGAGCAGCACACGCCGCAGCACTTCCAGCGCCACTCCCCTGCGCCGGTATTTCTTCAGGATGAAAAAGTCGCTGAATTCCTGCACCGGCAACCCACCCGCCATGCCAGGCTCCGTCAGGAAAAAACCGGCCAACTCGCCATCGACCTCGATCCAGCTGGCCGTGTGGCCGGTGGCATGCAGATACGACGCCAGCCCCGCATCGCAGACGTCGTAGCGGCCATCGGCCAGCACGCTTTCTCCGCTCCAGGCGGAATTGTCATAACAGTACAGTTGAAACAGCTGCGCCAATGCCGCCTCTTCGCCCGATGCAATGGCGCGCAAAGTCATGTTTACTGGCATTGCAGGCATATCCCCATCCTTTCCGCACCATGGCGTCACTGAAGCGGGCGAGGGTAGCACTGCGTCACTCATCCCCGCCCTCCGGCATTTCATGCCTGCCTTTCCTCACTTGGTCGCAAAAAAATTAATTTTCTCCCAATTGGCTATATATTATTGTTTTTAAGTAACATCCGCCATCGCGGCTGCAAAACAAGGGCGATCCCCTTCCACAGACCGGCAGACATGCATCTGCCGGCTTTCATACCCAAGCTCTGGAGAGTGCTGCACATGCTATCGATCAAACAGCTGAACAAAACGTATGCCAATGGCGTCAAGGCCATCAACAATGTCAGCCTGGAGATTCCCAACGGGATGTTCGGCCTGCTGGGGCCGAATGGCGCAGGCAAGTCCTCGCTAATGCGTACCATTGCGACATTGCAAGATCCCGATAGCGGCAGCATCCATTTCGATGGCGTCGATGTACTCACGGACAAGGCCGGCCTGCGCCGCCAGCTCGGCTATCTGCCGCAGGATTTCGGCGTGTATCCGAAGGTCAGCGCGGAAACCCTGCTCAACCACTTTGCCGTGCTCAAAGGCTTGACGGAGAAGGGTCCGCGCAAGGAAGCCGTGGAAGCGTTGTTACAGCAAACCAATCTGTGGGAAGCGCGCAAGCGCAACCTGGGCACGTATTCGGGCGGCATGCGCCAGCGCTTCGGCATCGCCCAGGCGCTGCTGGGCGCGCCGCGCCTGGTAATCGTCGATGAACCGACGGCGGGCCTGGACCCGGACGAGCGCAACCGTTTCCTGAATCTGCTGGCGAAGATCGGCGAGCAGGTGGTGGTCATCCTGTCGACCCACATCGTCGACGACGTGACGGACCTGTGCCCGCGCATGGCCATGATCGTCAAGGGTCAAGTACTGGTGCAGGGCGAGCCGCAGGCGGCCATCGATACACTGCTGGGCAAGGTGTGGCGCCGCAGCGTCACGACGGACGAGCTGGCGCAATACCAGCAAAGCCTGAATGTGCTGTCGACGCGCCTGGTGGGCGGCAAGCCGCAAATCAATGTGTATGCCGACAACCAGCCCGACAGCGGCTTCGCGCAGATCGCCCCGGACCTGGAAGACGTGTACTTCCTGCACGTGCGCAACGCTGCCCGCGATGGCGCCGCCGCGCCAGCCGCAGCCCCAGTCGCCGTTCTGGCCTGAGGAGCGCGTCATGTGGAAGGAATTTTTCAAGTTTGACCTCGGCTATCAGCTGAAACAGCCGCTGCTGTGGGTATTTGCCGCCATCATGGCCTTGCTGGCCTTTGGCGCCAGCAGCAGCGATTCGATCCAGATCGGCGGTGCCATCGGCAACATCAACCGCAATGCACCCACCGTGGTGGCGCAGATGCTGGGCATTTTCAGCCTGCTGTCGATGTTCCTCGTCACCGTCTTCATCGCCGGCGCCGTGCTGCGCGATAGCGAAGTGGGCATGGCCGACATGCTGTTCGCCACACCCATGCGCAAGTGGGACTACCTGTTCGGCCGTTTCGCCGCCGGCTTTGTCGCCTGCCTGGTGATCTTTGCCGCCATCGCCCTGGCCACCATGCTCGGCCCCCTCATGCCCTGGGTCGATGCACAGCGCGTGGGCGCGTTTTCGCTGCACACGTATGCGTGGAGCTTTGCCGTCATCGTCATTCCGAACCTGCTCTTCATCGGCGCCCTGCTGATGCTGCTGGCCGCCACCACGCGCTCGATGATGCTCGTCTACGTGGGCGTGCTGGGCTTTTTCGTGCTGTGGGCCATGGCCGGCGTCTTTACGCGCGACATCAACAATGAATGGATTGCCGTCCTGCTCGACCCGTTCGGCTTGCGCGCCTTTGGCCGCATGACGCGCTACTTCACGTCCGCCGAATCGAATGCCAGCCTGCCGCCCCTGTCCGGCTTCCTGCTGGCCAACCGCCTGCTGTGGATCGGCATCACGGCCGTGCTGTTCCTCGCCACGGTGGCGCTGTTCAAGCCGCAGCGCACGGGTACGGGCAAACGTTTGTTCGGCAAGCACAAGGTGCAGACGGCCGCCCCCGCCATCTCGGCGCCGCTGCACCTGCCGCGCACGCTGCCCCGCTTCACCGCGGCGACAGCCTGGCGCCAGTGGTGGCAAATCCTGCGCTTCGACGCGGCCGGCGTCTTCAAGAGCGTGCCCTTCCTCGTCATGCTGCTGTTCGCCGTGATCAACCTGATCGCCGGCGCGAATGTCGGCAAGAACATGTACGGCACGGCCGTGTATCCGATGACGCATTTGATGCTGCAAAATATCAGCAACAGCTTCAGCTTCATGCTGATCATCATCGTCACCTTTTACGCGGGTGAACTGATCTTCAAGGAACGTCACGTCAGGATCGCCGACGTCAGCGACGCCATGCCCGTGCCCAACTGGGTACCCCTGCTGGCCAAGTGCACGGCGCTGATCGGCGTCATCGCCGGCTATCTGCTGGCGGGCATCATCACCGCCATCGGTTTCCAGCTGGTCAAGGGCGGCGCGCCCGTGGAACTGGGCCTGTACCTGAAAGGCACCCTGCTGGGCGCCCTCTTCTTCGTGCTGATGGGCTTGTGCGCCCTCACCCTGCAAGTGCTGTCGAATAACAAGTTCATCGGCTACCTGCTGGTGATCCTGCTGATGGTGGCGCAAGCCGTGCTGGGCATGCTGCACTTCGAGCACAACCTGTACAACTTCGCCGCCACGCCGGCCATCAAGTATTCGGACATGAATGGCTATGGCCACTTCCTGACCGGCTGGGCCTGGTTTGCGCTGTACTGGAGCCTGTTTACCGTGGCGCTGGTCATGCTGGCGCGGGCCTTCTGGGTGCGCGGCCTGTCCGCCGACTGGCGTGCGCGCGTGCGTCTGGCGCGCCAGCGTCTGCACGGCCGCGCCGGCGCCGCGCTGGCCGTGGTGCTGCTGTGCTGGGCCGGCACGGGCGGCTGGATCTTCTACAACACGAATGTGCTGAACCAGTACGAAACGTCCGACGTCAGCATGGACAAGCAGGCCCGCTACGAGAAATTGTACAAGCAGTACAAGGACTTGCCGCAGCCGAAGATCACCGACATCCAGGCCAACGTGGATATCTATCCGGAACAGCGCAAAGTGTTGATCAAGGGTCACTACGTGCTGCAAAACAAGACGCAGCAAGCGCTCGATACCTTGCGCATCCAGCGCAACCCAGACCTGGAAACGCACTGGTTGAACTTGCCTGAGCACAAGGTGACGCTGAACGACAAGGAACTCGGCTTCAGCATCCTCAAGCTGGCGCAGCCGCTGGCGCCGGGCGCCACCCTGCCGCTCGACTTCACGGTGGCCGTCACGCATGAAGGCTTTACCAACAGCGGCACGCCGGACCAGGTCAACCTGAACGGCAGCTTCTTCAACAACCAGGCGTATTTTCCGCACTTCGGCTATGCCAAGGAAATGGAGTTGACGGACCGCAACGAGCGCCGCAAGCGGGGCCTGGGCGAGCCGCAGCGCATGGCCAAGCTGGAAGACAAGTCAGCGTATGGCGACACGGTGCTGGGTGGCGATGCCGACTGGATCCATTTCGACACGACGGTGTCCACCAGCGGCGAGCAGATCGCCCTGGCGCCCGGCTACCTGCAAGGCAGCTGGGAAAAGGATGGCCGCCGCTATTACCGCTACAAGATGGACCAGCCGATGCTGCCATTCTTCGCCTACCTGTCGGCGCGCTGGGACGTGAAGAAGGGCGACTGGCACGGCGTGCCGATCGAGGTCTATTTCGACAAGAAACACGGCTACAACACGGACCGCATGATCACGTCCGTGCAAAAGTCGCTCGACTATTTCAGCACCGAGTTCACGCCCTACCAGCACAAGCAGGTGCGTATTCTGGAATTCCCGGGCTACCAGAGCTTCGCGCAGTCATTTGCCAATACGATCCCGTATTCGGAAGGCATCGGCTTCATTGCCGACCTGCGCGACAAGGAGGACATCGACTATGTGTTCTACGTCACGGCGCATGAAATGGCGCACCAGTGGTGGGGCCATCAGGTGATCGGCGCCAACGTGCAGGGCGCCACCATGCTGATGGAGTCCCTGGCGCAATACTCGGCCCTGATGGTGATGGAAAAGGAATACGGCCGCGACAAGATGCGCCGCTTCCTGCGCTATGAACTGGACCGCTACCTGAGCGGACGCGGCGGCGAAGCCATCGAGGAATTGCCGCTGGCGCGCGTGGAGGGACAGCAATACATCCACTACAACAAGGGCAGCCTGGTGTTCTACCGCCTGCGCGATGAAATCGGCGAGCAAGCGCTGAACCGTGCCCTGAAACGCTATCTGCAGGACAAGGGTTACCAGCAGGCGCCGTTCACCACGTCGTCGGAATTGCTGGCCTACATCCGCGCCGAAGCATCGCAGGACAAGCAGGCCCTGATCACCGACCTGTTCGAGAAAATCGTCTTCTACGATAACCGCGTGACGCAAGCGAAAGCCGTGCAGCGCCCCGATGGCCAGTGGGACGTCACCATGCAACTGCACCTGGCCAAGCTGGAGTCGGACGGCAAGGGCAAGGAAAGCCCGCGCGCCTACGACGAACCGGTAGAGATCGCCATCTTCGCGCGCGCGCCGGGCGGCAAGGAGAAGGATGAAAAGGTCCTGTTTACGGACAAGCGCGTGCTGTCGGGCAGCGACCCCGTGGTGACGATTACGGTGAAGGAAAAACCGTTTGAGATGGGTGTCGATCCGTACAACAAGATGATCGACCGGGTGGCGCGCGATAACCGCAAGGAAGTCAGTTTCAATTAGGCTTGCGTCAACGCAATGGATGCAACACAAACCGGCCGCGCCTTCGACCAGTGCGCGGCCTGTTTTTGTGCCTGGCGTAAGATGGCAAGCATCGCCAGCAACCGCGCTGGTGTCCACTTCACGGGGAAAACCGCATGCCACATCGTCCATTGCCCATCCACGCCTGCCTGCTGCTGGCGGCACTCGTCTTTGCCACGCCCGCCTGGAGCGCCGATCCCATCCACAAGGAAAACGTGACATTGACGGCGAACCAAGCCACGCATACGGTCAAGGGCAAGATCAAGGGCTATGCCACGGCCGAATACACGGTGTCAGGCAAGGCGGGACAGACTCTCAGCGTCAAGCTGAAAACCAATCAGCCATCGAACTACTTCAACATCCGCCAGCCAGGCCAGGATGAAGCCCTGTTCATCGGCTCGACCAGCGGCAACACTTACCAGGCGGCACTGCCGGCCGATGGCGAGTACACGGTGCAGGTGTATTTGATGCGCAATGCGGCGCGCAGGAATGCGGTGGCGAATTACAGCCTGGAAATGAGCATCAAAGAAGCCGCGGCGCATTGACCCACGTCACGCCGGCTTGCTGCCCGCCGCGTATTTGCTGGCGGCGAGCGCCAGGCAGGCGGCCAGCAAGAGGATGGCAGCCAGGACAAATGCCGCACCGCTGTCGTGGCTGGCAGGATCGACGGCGACCAGCATGGCGAACAGGGCCGGTGTCGCCAGCCCCGCCAGGCTGCCGGCGCTCTTGACGGCGCCCTGCAGCCAGCCCTGCTGCCGCGCCGACACGGCACTGGTCAGCAGACCCTGCAGCGCCGGGTTGGCCATTTCTCCCACGCCGAGCAAAAAAATGGCCAGATACGCCCCCGCCGACTGGCGCGACAGGGCAAGACACAAGAAGCCGGCACAGCAGCCGGCATAGGCCAGCATGGCCGTACGCCGCGGGCCGTATCGCGCCATCAGAAAGGGGGCGCATTTCAGCTGCGCTACGCCGCCCCAGCCTGCCAGCACGGCAAGCATCAAGCCGACCTGGGTGGAGTCCCAGCCATAGCGCTGCTGCGTGTAAAACACGAACGCCACGGCAATCGACCAGTGCGCGCTGGCCACCAGCAGATACGCCAGGGTCAGGAAACGCAGTTCGGGACGCCTGGCCAGCTCGCACAAGGCGCCGAATGGATTGCTCATGCGCCAGCTGACGGGAACGCGCTTGTCCGGCGGCAAAGATTCAGGCAAGACCAGCACGCCGTACACGAGATTGCCGAGCGACAGCCAGCCGGCAAGATAGAAGGGCAGGCGCACGTCGATATTGCCCAGCCAACCGCCCAGGGCCGGCCCGGCCACCAGTCCCATGCTGTAGGCCGCGCCCATCGAGGCAAACGCGCGGTTGCGCGCGGCGCCCTCGGAACAGTCGGCAATAAACGCATAGGCGATGCCAAAGCTGGAGGCGGTGATGCCGCACAAGATACGCCCCAGCACCAATTGGGCCAGCGTTTCCGTATCGGCCAGACAGAAAAAATACACGGCCACGCCAAGGTTCGACAGCAGCAGCAGCGGGCGCCGGCCAAAGCGGTCCGACAGCGCCCCCAGCAGTGGCAAGGCAAACATTTGCGACAGCGAAAACAGCATCCCCAGGTAACCGAGCCATAACACGGGCTGGGCGGGACTGTCCCTCAATTGCAGCAGCAGGCGCGGCAAGACGGGGGCCACCAGTCCCGCGCACAGGACGTCGATAAGGACGGTCATGAAGACCAGCGGAAAACCGAATAGCTGTACCGGCCGCCCCTGCACCGTGCGCATCAACACGGTGCCAGCCGCCTCAGGCGGCAAGCGCTGGCGTGTCACTCTTCCATTCCGCCGGCGCATGCAGGGCAAACCCGTCGAGCAAGGGTCCGCCATACGGCTGCAGGGCGCGCGCGACCAGGTCGCCAAACGCCTGCTTGCCGGCTGGCGGGTCGAGCAGGATCGCGCGCATGGCGGCATGCAGGTCGTCCGCGATCACCGGGCTGTAGGCCCTGAGCCGGCGCGCCAGATGCTTGCCGACGCCGCTCCACGCGCCCCCGGCCCGCAGCACGAAATTGGCCAGCACGTCATACAGCTTGGTGGCGATCGCCAGTGTTTCCTCGGCAACCGTGCTGTCGACCAGATCTTCCAGCAAGGTCGTGATTTCATAGCGCCGGCTGGCCAGGGCATCGCCCGTCAGCGCCGGCGGGCCTTCGTCGTACATGGCTTGCGCCAGCCGGTACAAGGCGGCGGATGTGGTCGTCTGCGGCAAGAGATTCCTGCCTTCGATCACCATCATCGCCATCGGTATGCGGCCGCCGGGACGATCCATCTTGCGGCAAAAGTAATCGAAGGAGCGCAGGTCATGGCCATACAATTCCACCGTCTGCTGGCCCAGCTTGAGCGTCTCGCGCCAGGCATGCGGCACGTTTTCGAACAACACGAGCAGATCGATATCCGAGGTGGCCGTTCCCTGGCCGCGCGCGATGGAGCCGCCGATGATCGCCGCTACGGCATGCGGATAGGCGGGCAGGATGTGTTGCTCCACCAACTGGCGGGCTGCGTCGAAATTCATTCCATCATCCCCTGCAGGTCAGGTAACTCCACCGCTTGCGAACGGTCACGCTGGCGTTCGATTTCCGTGGCGCTGAAACCGACATACTGGCGCGCGGCGGCATTGAAAAACCGCCCGCCGACCACGCTCACCTTGGACGACTCTTCCAGCGTGCGCAGGCGCTGCACGGCCTGCGCTCCCAGCAGCGTGTGAAAACTGGCCAGGCCATTCTTCACGTGGTTGACCTCGTCGATATAAATGCATTCATGTAGCAGGGAAATATCGGCGCGGCCGATGGCACGGTACAGCTCTGCGTAGTACAGGTCGGCGCCCAGCGAAAAGCCTTCGCCGATGACTTGCTCGAGGCCGATGCAGTCGGCCGCATTCTGCGCCGCGCGGCAGCTTTTCCAGATGCCCAGGGACACCGGCGTTTCGCCGATGCCGCCCCCTTCGTTCGCCAATGCGCCCAGCAGCAGCTGCGCGTGCCGGAATTCTTCCACGCACTGCAAGGTCAGCGATTCGGACACGTCGCCCGGCAACTCCGGGAATCGCAGCACCAGCATGGCGCACACTTCGCCGGCGCACACTTCCACATTAAAAATTTGCTGGTGCAATTTTCTGCGCGGATAATCGCGGTCCAGCTCATAGCGCACGTAGTCGACGATTTCCAGTTGCTCGGGGCGCCCGGGCAACTCCGGACAATCCCACTGCGCCGGCAACACCTGGCCTTCGAGGCGTTGGCAGCCGCTGTGCATGGCAGGCAGGAGCCACAGGACTTTCTGTGCCGCCAGTTCGCTCTTGGCCCACAAGCCAAGCGAGGCGAGCGCCTGCATGCTGTGCCGAAGGGTGGCGAAATGCGCGTCGATGTGCACGCCCTCGTCCGCGCCATGTGGATTGGCGGGTGCCGCGCCCAGGGCAAAACTCTGGCAGCAATCCTGTACCGTCGACAGCGCCTGCTGCGCCGCATGCAAGGTCATGGACCACGCGATCTTGCCAGCCACCTCGCGCTCCGTGATCAGCGCGTGCGCCGAGGCGTTCCGGATGGCCGTGAGGGCGTGTGCGGCGGCGGCCAGGTGTGCCGTGTGTTCTGTGATGACGGACATAGCATTCCCAACGGTAGATAATCGAGTATCAATAACGGCCGAACAACCGTGGCGCGCGGCGATGCGAAGCTTGCCCTGGGCAAGGCGCGCCAGCGGTTGTCCGGCAGCCTAGGCGGTGGTGCGCAACATCCTGAGGAAGCGTTCCCTCAGCGCCCAGTTCACGGGCTCGAGCGTCTCATAGCCCAGCACCTCATCCACAGGGAACACCGTCTCCCCGGCGGAGCCTTCCTTTGCCGCCCAGCGCAACATTTTTTCGGGCAGGCCAGGAAACGCCGACGCCATCCAGTACGCCATCGAATAGTACGCGTTGCGTCCCTCCGCATAGCCCGGATAACGGTCTGCGTAATTCGAAAACGAATACTTGGGGAAGCAGCCGTCGATAATTTTCTTGGGCGTCATCCACAGCGGATAGACGAGTGTGACATCGCCGATCGGACGGGCCGGCAGCGGCAATAAACGCCGTTCGGTGGCCATGATGGCGAACATCTCGCCCAGCAAGTCTTCGAAGTTGAGGCCGGTGGCGATAAATTTCGCGTCCAGCGATTTGGCCACGCTCGTCAGTACGCGTCGGATGATCAGGGTGCCGAGGAATTCGAAGTCATCGTCGGGAAATTCCCGGGCAAAACGGTCGGTGATGCCCAGGCCGCCAGCACTGGCGCCGAGTATCGCTTTCGATTCTTCTTCCGATACCACGGTCAGCGGCAGATTGTAGGCCTGCGCCAGCTCGCGCGCGCGCGGCACGCCGGAATTCCACTCGCCCGGCCCTTCGATGATGACCGGGTGGATGTCAATTGGAAATTCGTCAAATTGCGACAAGGCATACAGCAAGGCATTGCTGTCGCCGCCGCCGCTCACGCCGACCACCAGCTTGTCGCCAGGCGACAGGGTGTCGCGCAGCGTTTGTGCCACGGCATCGCGCACGGCCAGCTTGCACTCGTTCGACGAGAGGCGTTTCAGGATATTCGGGCCGCCCTTTGCCGCGCCGTTGGCGTAGATATATTCAGCCACGGCTTCTTCATTGTTGGCCGGCGGCGACACCTGCAAGGTGTTGTTGGTATGCAGGAAAGGATCAATATTTCTTTGAAAAAATGCATAGACTTGCCGGTCCGGCGGGATCGCGCTGCCAGTTTCACTCAAGCAAGGAAAAAGGCTATAGGCGCCGGAGGGATCGCGCAGGTAGGTGGCCACCGCCGTCCAGGGCACATGATTGCGCGCCAGGGCATCGAGCACGCGCTCATCCTCGCCGATGTCAAAACTGGATGTTCCATGGGTCGTTACTACAATTAATTCTCGATTCATTGAGCCTCCCTCGGAGAAAGCCCAAGGTGGGCTAGGGGCTAGCACCACCTTGGGCACAGTCAGTGATTACATCGACGACAGCACGGTGCTCGGGCCGACGATGCACTCGAGGTTATTGCGCGAGCATTTCGGCGCGGCGC
Organism: Janthinobacterium sp. NKUCC06_STL; assembly: GCF_019345455.1. Taxonomy (NCBI): domain Bacteria; kingdom Pseudomonadati; phylum Pseudomonadota; class Betaproteobacteria; order Burkholderiales; family Oxalobacteraceae; genus Janthinobacterium; species Janthinobacterium sp. NKUCC06_STL. The sequence continues at coordinate 144,332 of NZ_JAHKQY010000009.1, read as the reverse complement.
CGTGCATGCGGCTGTTTTCCAGCGCGGCAATATCCAGTGCGGCCACGGCGACATTGCTGGCAGCAGAGATGTCGCGGCTGGCGCGTTTCAGGGAATAGCCAGAGGTGTTGAAAGACCCGGTACCATGAACCACTTGGGTGTTACTAATCATAAGTTTCTCCTTGAGTGATGGACCTGCGCTCGGAACCGCAAAAAAAGCACGCTTCCGGCCACCGGCAAACGGTGGCGTAGATTATTTTATAAGCTTTCATCTACGACATTCTCTCGTTTTGTCACGACTGGACAGTAAAGCGGCAAGTCACGGCTTTTTGTTACCCCTGGAAAATATTGCGCTGCAGCTTACACGCAGGACATGCCGGCCTCTTGGCGTGGCAGCCCGTCACAGGCGCCGCAAAAGAAAAATGCCCTGCACATCAAGGATGTGCAGGGCATTGCTGATGAAATGATGTATTCCGATTAGAACGGGATATCGTCGTCCATGTCCGAGAAGTTCGGTGCTGGCTTCGGTGCCGGGCGTGGGGGGGGGGGGGGGGGGGGGGGGGGGGGGGGGGGGGGGCGGCGCCGCGGCCCCCGGGGCTGGACGCGGGGCTGGCGCCTGGCGCGGGGCCGGGGCTTCGTAGCCGCCGCCACCGCCGTAGCTGTCATCGCCACCGCCGGCGTCGCCGCCCATGCCGGAACGGCCGCCCAGCATTTGCATCTGTTCCGCGATAATGTCGGTTGCGTACTTCTCGACGCCGTCCTTGTCCGTGTATTTACGGGTTTGCAGACGGCCTTCGACGTAGACGGACGAACCTTTTTTCAGGTATTGGCCGACGATTTCCGCCAGACGGCCGAAGAACGAGATACGGTGCCACTCTGTCAATTCTTTTTGTTCGCCCGTGTTGCGGTCCTTCGATTTGTACGAAGTGGCCACGGCGATGTTGGCGATCGCGTCGCCGCTAGGCATGTAGCGGATTTCCGGGTCACGGCCCAGATTGCCGACGATGATGACTTTGTTGACTGATGCCATGAATAACTCCTGATGAACTGCAGCGGGAGCCGGTGTCCCGCGCGTTAGTTTAGTGTACTAAACGAGGATTATAAGCGACCACGCGGCGCAAAGCACCCGCTTTCTGGCGGACGCCCTCTCCCGTGCGGCAGCACGTTTTTTTCACGGCAGGTGAAAACAAGAAACTTGAATACTGGTATTATATACAGTGTTTAAACGCCTGCACGCATCTGTATCAAACTTTGTCGGGGCACGTTCGCCTGGCGGCGCAATCCGCCCGTGACTGCCTCAGGCATGCAGAGCAAAACCCGGCTATAGTTACAGGTTGACCCGTTGTGGCTCCTCATCCGCACCCAGGCACAATGCGCGGCCGCACCACTCACTGAAAGCAAGGCAATCACATGGAACAGATCCGCATTCGCGGCGCTCGCACGCATAACCTCAAGAATATCAATCTCGATTTGCCGCGCAATAAGCTGATCGTGATTACCGGCTTGTCCGGCTCCGGCAAGTCCTCGCTGGCCTTCGACACCCTGTACGCGGAAGGCCAGCGCCGCTACGTCGAATCGCTGTCGGCGTATGCGCGCCAGTTCCTGCAATTGATGGAAAAGCCCGACGTCGACCTGATCGAAGGCTTATCTCCTGCCATCTCCATCGAACAGAAGGCAACGTCGCACAATCCGCGCTCCACGGTCGGCACCGTGACGGAAATCCACGATTATCTGCGCCTGCTGTATGCACGCGTGGGCACGCCGTACTGCCCCGACCATCCGGAAAACGCGCTGGCGGCCCAGTCCGTGTCGCAAATGGTCGACGCCGTGCTGGCCATGCCGGAAGACACCAAGCTGATGATCCTGGCGCCCGTCGTCGCCAACCGCAAGGGCGAACACGTCGATCTGTTCGAGCAGATGCAGGCGCAGGGCTTCGTACGCTTTCGCGTGCAGAGCGGCACGCATGCGGCCAAGATCTATGAAGTCGATGATCTCCCGAAATTAAAGAAGACGGAAAAACACACGATCGACGTCGTCATCGACCGGGTCAAGGTGAACCAGGAGATCAAGCAGCGCCTGGCGGAAAGTTTCGAGACAGCCCTGCGCCTGGCAGACGGCCGCGCCATTGCCTACGAGATGGATACGGCCCAGGAACACGTGTACTCGAATAAGTTCGCCTGCAATGTGTGTGGCTATTCCCTCCAGGAACTGGAACCGCGTCTGTTCTCGTTCAACAACCCCATGGGCGCCTGCCCCGAATGCGACGGCCTGGGACACATTGAATTCTTTGACCCGAAACGCATCGTCGCGTTCCCGAACCTGTCGCTCGCTTCCGGCGCCGTCAAGGGCTGGGATCGCCGCAACCAGTTTTACTTCCAGATGCTGTCGAACCTGGCCGCCTTTTACGAGTTCGACCTGGACATGCCGTTCGAGCAGCTGGACCTCAATTCTCAGCAAGCCGTGCTGTACGGTTCCGGCAAGCAAGTGATTCCGTTCAGCTATGTGAACGAACGGGGCCGCACCGTCATCAAGGAGCACACGTTCGAAGGCGTGGTCAACAATCTGCAGCGCCGCTACCGCGAGACGGACTCGATGGCCGTCAAGGAAGAGCTGGCCAAGTTCATCAATGAAAAATGCTGTCCCTCATGCGACGGCGCGCGCCTGCGCGTGGAAGCGCGCTTCGTCAAGGTCGGTACGGGCAAGCAACAACGGGCGATCTATGAAGTAGCGGCAAAACCGCTGCGCGAGACGCTGGAATTCTTTGAAAAGCTGAAACTGACGGGCGCCAAGAAAGAGATCGCGGACCGGGTCGTCAAGGAAATCATTTCGCGCCTGAAATTCCTCAACAATGTGGGCCTCGACTACCTGTCGCTGGACCGCAGCGCCGACACGCTTTCCGGTGGCGAAGCACAGCGCATCCGCCTGGCATCGCAGATCGGCTCCGGTTTGACGGGCGTCATGTATGTGCTCGATGAACCGTCGATCGGCTTGCACCAGCGCGATAATGACCGCCTGATCGAAACTTTGAAACACTTGCGCGACATCGGCAACAGCGTGCTGGTGGTCGAGCATGACGAAGACGCCATCCGCACGGCCGACTACATCGTCGACATGGGCATCGGCGCGGGCGTGCACGGCGGCGAAATCATCGCCGAAGGCACGCTACCCGAAATCTTGAAGAACAAGAAATCGCTGACGGCACAGTATCTGAACGGCAAGCTGAAAATCGCCGTGCCGGCCAAGCGCCACGCCAGCAATCCGGAAAAGCAACTGGTCATTACTGGCGCGACGGGCAACAACCTGAAAAAGGTGTCGCTGAGCTTGCCGGTGGGCTTGATGACGTGTGTGACGGGCGTGTCCGGCTCGGGCAAATCGTCGCTCGTCAACGATACGTTATATCCGGCCCTGTCGCGCCATTTGTATGGTTCGCAGACGGAACCGGCGGCGCACGACTCGATCAGCGGCCTGGAGCATTTTGACAAGGTCATCTCCGTCGACCAGGCGCCAATCGGCCGCACGCCGCGCTCGAACCCGGCCACCTATACGGGCTTGTTTACGCCGATCCGCGATTTGTTCTCCACCGTGCCGACGGCCAAGGAACGCGGTTACAGCGCGGGCCGCTTCTCGTTCAACGTGAAGGGCGGACGCTGCGAAGCGTGCCAGGGCGATGGCGTGATCAAAGTCGAGATGCACTTCTTGCCCGACGTCTACGTGCCGTGCGACGTCTGTCATGGCAAGCGCTACAACCGCGAAACCCTGGAAGTGCAATACAAGGGCAAGAACATCACGGAAGTGCTGGGCATGACGGTGGAAGAGGCGCATGAATTCTTCAAGCCGGTCCCCCTGATCGCGCGCAAGCTGCAAACCCTGCTCGATGTGGGCCTCGGCTACATCAAGCTGGGCCAGAGCGCCACCACCCTCTCGGGCGGCGAGGCGCAGCGCGTGAAACTGTCGCTGGAACTATCCAAGCGCGACACGGGCCGCACCTTGTACATCCTCGATGAACCGACGACGGGCTTGCACTTCCACGACATCGATTTGCTGTTAAAAGTCATCCACCGCCTGCGCGACCAGGGCAATACCCTCGTCATCATCGAGCACAACCTCGACGTCATCAAGACGGCCGACTGGATCGTCGACCTGGGTCCTGAAGGGGGCGCCGGCGGCGGGCAGATCATCGCCACCGGTACGCCCGAAGACGTGGCGCTGAACCCGGCCAGCGTGACGGGCAAGTACCTGGGGCCGCTGCTCAAGCAATAATGGTGGCAGCACAATAAAAAACGGCGCGGATTGCTCATGCAATCCGCGCCGTTTCTCTTTTTGATAGCACCCCAGTCATTGCCGGCGTGTCATTTATCGCACGCCAGTCTTTGCCGGCGTGTTTCTCCCCCACTACAACTCTCAACACCTGACAAGCTACTGCGCTGGTCAGGCGCCGCTTTACGCTAACTTAGTTATGCACTCAGCCGCTTTTCCAGCGCAGCCTTGTGATCTGCCAATTCCTGCGGCAGATGATACGCGAGTTTTTCAAACAACTCCGTATGCAATTTCAACTCTTCCACCCACGCGGCCTTGTCGATCGAGGTGATGGTGTCGAACTGTTGCTGCGTGAATGGCAAGCCATCCCAGTTCAGATCGCCATACTGCGGCGTCGTGCCGAACAGGTTTTCCACGCCGCCCGCCTTGCCTTCGATACGCTCGAGCATCCATTTGAGCACGCGCATATTGTCGCCGAAGCCAGGCCAGACGAACTTGCCAGCCTCGTCCGTACGGAACCAGTTGACGCAGTAAATCTTTGGCAGAGCGGCCGGGTTGACCTTGCCCACCTTGACGCCCATGTCCAGCCAGTGCTGGAAGTAATCGCTCATGTTATAGCCGATAAACGGCAACATGGCAAATGGATCGCGGCGCACGACGCCCATCTGGCCCACGGCCGCGGCCGTCGTTTCCGAGCCCATGGTGGCGGCCATGTAGACGCCTTCGACCCAGTTGCGCGCTTCGGTCACCAGCGGTACGGTGGTCGAGCGGCGGCCGCCGAAGATGAAGGCCGAGATCGGCACGCCGGCCGGATCGTCCCAGGCTGCGTCGATCACCGGGTTTTGCGTTGCCGCCACCGTGAAGCGCGCGTTCGGGTGCGCGGCCTTGGTGCCGGACGCTGGCGTCCAGTCCTTGCCTTGCCAGTCGATCAAATGGCTAGGCGCTTCTTTCGTCAAACCTTCCCACCAGACATCGCCATCGTCCGTCAGCGCCACGTTGGTGAAGATCGTGTTGTCGCGCATGGAGGCCATGCAGTTGTAATTGGTTTTTTCGTTGGTGCCCGGCGCCACGCCAAAATAACCGGCTTCCGGGTTGATGGCGTACAAACGGCCATCGGCGCCCGGCTTGATCCAGGCGATATCGTCGCCGATGGTGGTCACTTTCCAGCCGTTAAAACTTGCCGGCGGGATCAGCATGGCGAAGTTGGTCTTGCCGCAAGCCGACGGGAACGCCGCCGCCACGTAATGCTTCTTGCCTTCCGGCGATTCCACGCCGAGGATCAGCATGTGTTCGGCCAGCCAGCCCGGATTGCTGTCCGATGCTTGCGCTTCCTGGTAGCCCATGTTCGAGGCGATGCGCAGGGCGAAACATTTCTTGCCCAGCAAGGCGTTGCCGCCATAGCCGGAGCCGAAGGACCAGATTTCACGCGTTTCCGGGAAATGCACGATGTACTTGGTGCTGTTGCACGGCCATTTCACGTCGGCCTGGCCAGCAGCCAGCGGTGCGCCCACGCTGTGCACGCACGGCACGAACTCGCCATCCGTGCCCAGCACGTCGTACACGGCACGGCCCATGCGGGTCATGATCTTCATGTTGACGGCAACATACGGCGAATCGGACAGTTCCACGCCGATGTGCGCGATCGGCGAGCCCAGCGGGCCCATCGAGAATGGCACGACGTACATGGTGCGGCCACGCATGCAGCCGTCGAACAGGCCGTTCAAGGTGTGGCGCATCTCGCCAGGTTCGGTCCAGTTATTCGTCGGGCCCGCCGCTTCTTTCGTTGCCGAGCAGATATACGTGCGGTCTTCGACGCGGGCCACGTCGCTCGGATCGGAGCAGGCCAGGTAAGAATTCGGGCGCTTTTCGGCATTCAGTTTTTTCATGGTGCCGCTGGCAACCATTTCAGCGCACAGGCGCTCGTACTCTTCTTGCGAACCATCGCACCAGTAAATACGCTCTGGCTTGGTCAGCGCGGCAATGTCGGCCACCCAGTTGATCAGTTTCTGTTGTTTAATATAAGCTGGGACGTTGAGTGCGGCGACGCCACCCATGACGGGCTGATTCATATTACCTCCAATACCAATAAAAGAAATTCTGGTCGTTCCGGCAAAACAGGCAGCATCGTTGAGAAGTGGCTGCGGCTCACTGCGGGCGGTGTGTCCACGCGGGCAGGGCTCTGGTGTCGTGTACCTGGATCATGCACCCAGGCTGCAGGAACAGTTTGCGCTATAACTATAATCAGGAAGCTTCAAAAGTGCCGGCGATTGTACACCCGCCAAACAGCTATTCTCGCAAAAATGTAGGAGAATAGCTTGACTAATGTAGTAGGCTATTCAGCATTTTCCGTATCCTGTTATTTCCCTACCAAATCCTCACTAAAATCGGCCATCCACCATGAAAATTGCCATACTTGATGATTACCAGGATGCCGTGCGCGGCCTCGATTGCTTCCAGTTGCTCGATGGCCACGAGGTCAAAGTGTTCAGCAATACGGCGCGGGGCCTGGGCCAGCTGGCGATCCGCCTGGCGCCGTTCGACGCCCTGGTGCTGATCCGCGAACGCAGCAGTTTCAACCGGGCCTTGCTGTCGAAGTTACCGAACCTGAAACTGATTTCGCAAACGGGCAAGGTCAGTGGACACATCGACGTGCCGGCCGCCACCGAGCTGGGCATCGCCATCGCGGAAGGCATCGGCTCGCCCACGGCGCCGGCCGAACTGACGTGGGCGCTGATCATGGCGGCGCAGCGCAAGATCGTGCCCTACGCGCAACATTTACAGGAAGGGCTGTGGCAGACGTCGTCGCTGGAGCCAACGCTCAACACGCTCGGCACGGTATTGAAGGGGTGCACTCTGGCGATCTGGGGCTACGGCAAGATCGGTCAATTGATCGCCGGCTATGGCCGCGCTTTCGGCATGACCATCCTCGTGTGGGGCAGCGAAGCGAGCCGAGCGGCGGCCGTGGCGGCCGGCGATACGGCGGCAACATCGCGCGAGGCCTTCTTTGAACAGGCAGACGTATTGACCTTGCACCTGCGCCTGTCCGACGCCACGCGCGGGCTGGTAACAAGCGAGGACCTGGCGCGCATGAAGCCGACGTCCCTGTTCGTCAACACCAGCCGCGCCGAGCTGGTCGCCGATGGCGCGCTGGAAGCGGCGTTGCCGCAGGGGCGCCCTGGCGCCGCCGCGCTGGACGTGTTTACGGACGAGCCGTTGCCGCCAGGCTCGCCATTGCTGCTGCTACCGAACGTGCTGGCCACGCCACACCTGGGCTACGTCGAGCGTGACAGCTATGAGCTGTATTTCCGCTACGCCTTGCAAAACATCGTTGATTTTACGCAGGGTCAATGCACGCGCCTGCTCAATCCCGAAGCATTGCAGCATGCGCGGCAAGCCCCTCAGGAACGCTGAAAGCCCTTTAGCAAGTCCGGCTCGCCCGTGATGCGGATGGCGGGCGCGGGCAGCACGTGCCGGCCGCGCCACAGGCCGGCCCAGCCGGGCGGCCAGGCGATGTCCGGCCCACGGTATGGCGCCACGCCGGCGCGCACGGCCACGATCGGCACGGGCGGCATGTCGGGCAAGGGCTCGCCTGGCGTGCGCTGCATGTCCAGGCTGTACATGTAATTGGGTAATAAAGCGTCGCAGACACGGCCAAACCAGTCGCTATGGTCGTCGTCGCGTCCCAGCGCCTGCGCCAGGCCCTGCGGGTCGAAACGGGCCAGGGCGTCGATCAGCTCGCCAGTGGTGGCGCCGGGCGTATCGCCCCAGCCCATCACGGGGTTGACGTTGTAATCGGCGCCCGAACCATACCAGCCTTCGCGCCAGGGCCGTTGCATCCAGTCGCGCGGTCCCGTAAACAAATGCCAGCGCCAGTGCAGGCCCGACGGCTTGGGCCAGGAATACAGATACAGTTTTTGATAGCCGGCCTGATGCAGTTCGCGCACCATGGCCATCAGGCGCGCATGCGGCATGCGGTCCGGCGGCGCGCGGCGAAACAAGATCGCTTCGCCATCGGCAAATTGCACGTCGTCGGTCGACAGGTTCAGGTCCAGGGTCCGCGCTTCGCTGCCGAAACGGGCGGCGATCCAGCCCGTCAGCAAATTGATGGACGTGATCACCCCGTAACCGCGGTGGCGGTGAAAAATGACGGTGCCGGGAGCGAGCGCTTTCATACGGAGTCGGGGTGGCAGGCAAACAAAGAAACCAGTGTACTCACAGATGGCCAAATTTTCCAGATGCGATCCGCAACGGCCCGCCGCGGTCCGCCATTCACGCAAGGCACACAATCCACGCTATCATGCGCGTCATTCTCCACTGACATCGTGACCACATCATGACTTTGCGCATACTCGCCACTGGCGGCACTTTCGACAAACACTACAACGAATTGAACGGTACCCTGGGCTTTTCCGACAGTCATTTGCCGGCAGCGATTGCCCGCGCGCGCATGACGGCGCCCGTGGCGCTGGAGCAATTGCCCCTGCTCGATTCACTCGACATGCAAGATGCGGACCGTCAGCGCGTGCTGGCCTCGTGCCGCGCAGCGCAAGAGAAAGCCATCGTCATCATCCACGGCACCGACACCATGCGCGAAACGGCGCAAGTGCTGGGCGCGGCGAACCTGCAGCAAACGGTGATATTGACGGGCGCCATGATTCCCTACGAAATCGACAATTCCGACGCCCTGTTCAACCTCGGCTTTGCCTGCGGCGTGGCGCAAACCTTGCCAGCCGGCGTGTACGTGGCCATGAATGGCCAGATCTTCGCGTGGGACAATGTGCAAAAGAACCGCGCCGCCGGCGTATTCCAGCCTTTGTAAGCCGATGCCGGACAGGACGCGGCAGGCAGACCGGCACACGGTCTGACTGGCACGCTGTCACAATTCGACCAGCCCGTTTTCAACGGGCTTTTTTTACGTTTTTTTGCCTTTCAAAAATTCTGCAATACGACAGATTTCGTCGAATTATTGCAGGTAAAACATCGAATTGCCAATACAATAATTTTATGTTGTAAAAAAACGCCATTCATCATTTTTAAAAACACCGATATTATTAAATATAAAACTGCAATTTAACAATTAACTTAAATATTCTTCTGTATCCGTAATTTATTGCCAAATCCGACACGGTTGATATGCATTTTTTCTTGCTGAGACGACATAATGTTCGCCTCGACAAGTCAAAAGTGCATTTATAACAATATTGCGCTAAGTAGTCTTCCACTTCCCACCGACGTGGTTCCGCCTACCGTACACGAGCACCGCTGGTCATCTATCCGATGGCTTATACGTGTTCGTGTACTGCTTGTCGTTATTAAAACTACTACGGAGTAATTGTTACAATGGCATTTAAAGAAAAAATTGGCGTACGCAGCGTACGCCTGGCCCTGACCGTTCTGGCAGGTAGCGTCTTGTTCTCTGGCCAATCCATGGCGGACGAAGCAATTCAAAAAGTTGAAATTACCGGTTCGAGTATCAAGCGTATCGCTGTCGAAGGCGCCTTGCCTGTGCAGCGCCTGACGCAAGAAGCGATCGCCAAGACAGGCGCCACCACGGTCGCCGACCTGCTCCAGGCCTTGCCCGCCATGCAAGGCTTTACCGTCGGTGCCGCCGCAGCTGGCACCAATTCGGGCGGCCGCACCAGCGCGTCGATCCACGATATCGGCGAAGACTACACCCTGGTCCTGCTGAACGGCCGCCGCATCGCGCCACAAGGCTCGGGCACTTCCGTCAACCTGAACGCCATTCCGATGAGCGCCGTTGAACGCGTTGAAGTGCTGACCGACGGCGCTTCGGCCCTGTACGGCTCGGACGCCATCGCCGGCGTGATTAACTTCATTCTGAAGAAGAACCAGCAAGGCGGCTCCCTGGAAGCCACCTACGGCGGTCCGGAAGACAAGGGCGGCAACGCCTGGAACACCAACGTGACCTATGGCTTCGGCGATATCGACGAAGACCGTTTCAACGTGCTGGTATCGTACCGCCATGACGAGCAATCGAACTTGCGCGCTACCGACCGCACGTTCGCCCGTTCGTCGCGTATTCCAGTGAGCCATAACGGCAAACAATATGTCTTCGACAAGACTGCCATAGGCACGGCACCGGCCAACGCCACCGTGTCCGTCAAAGGCAAAGACGATTACCTCTTCAATCCATACCTGGCGAAGAATAATAATTGTGGCGCCGCGACCAATGCCCCACTGGCAGCCAATAAGCTGGCTTGCGGCTACGATGGTGGTTCGACGGTTGAAATCGTGCCTGAATCGAAGCGCGACAGCCTGTTTACCCGCGCCACCTACAAACTCAACGATTCGCTGAATGCGTTTGCCGAAGTCGCCTACTCGCGTTATGACCTGACCGCGCGCATCTCGGCCAATCCGGTGGCAATCCCGATTGCGCTTAACGGTGCGCAGTACAACAAGTATGTCCTGCCTTACCTGACACCAGAGCAAGTCAAGGACATCACCTCCGTGTCAGCCAACTATCGCATGAGCGACTGGGGTACCCGCGACTCCAACACCATCACCGAGACCAAGCACTTCGTCATCGGCGTCGAAGGCGAAATTGGCGCGTGGAACATTGATGCGGGCCTGACCTGGTCGCAAAATGCCATCAACGAACGCTACGTCGGTGGCTATGCGAAAACGGCCGATATGAAGGCCCTGCTGAAAAATCCGTCGTTCGACCCGTTCCTGCCGGCCGGCACTCCATCGTCGGAAATGCAAACGTTGATCAACAATTCGCAATTCAACGGCTCGATCCGTACGGCATCGACCACCATGCGCGGCATCGATGCGCACGGCTCCCGTGAACTGTTCACCTTGCCAGGCGGCAAAGCCAACATCGGCATCGGCGCCGACTACCGCGAGTACAACTACGGCCAGACGCCAGACGCAGGTGCAAACACCAGCACCATCTACGGCTTCAACACCTCGCCACGTTACGACCTGAGCCGTTCAACCTACGGTGTCTTCGCCGAATTGCTGGCACCGATCACCAAAACGGTGGAAGTCAGCCTGGCTGGCCGCTATGACTCCGTATCGGCGATCGACAATGGCGTCATCAACAAAACCATCGGCAAAGACGCCAATGCCAATACCTACAAGGTCACGGCACGCTGGCAGCCAATACAGCAAGTGCTGCTGCGCGGCTCCTACGGCACGGGCTTCAAGGCCCCGGACATGCTGAGCATTGGTCAGCCTCTGGTCAACAACGGCTTTACCGGTGCTAACTGGAATTGCCCATTCCCAGGCGATGCACTGTGCCGTGCGCCTAACACCCAGTACAATAAAATGGCTGGCGGTAACGAAAACCTGAAGCCGGAAAAATCGAAACAGTTCACCGTCGGTTTCCGTATCGAGCCTAGCTCGGCATTCTCGTTCGGCGCCGATCTGTGGGACGTAAAAATCACCGACGCGGTTTCAGCCGTGAGCGAAACGCAGGCATTCAACAACCCAGGCATGTACCGCGACCTGTTCGGCACCTATATCGAACCGACGACCGGCAAGCCGTACTTTGCGTTCAAGTCGCTGTCGATGAACATCGGCCAGACACACAACCGCGGTATCGACTGGGACATGACGGCACGTAAGAAGTTTGATTTCGGTAACTTCACGGCTAACCTGAGCGGCACCCATATGCTCAAGGCCGACTACACCGTACCAGGCACCAAGGATCAGTGGACCAACAACATGAACTTCTACGGCATTTCCGATGCCGTGACGTTCCGTAACCTGATGAAGCTCAACATGAGCCTGGAATCGGGCAAGCTGACCAACACTGTCGTCGTGAGCTACCGTAATGGCTATACCGACGCTTCGGCCGAAGTGGTAAACCTGGCCACCAGCACGAAGGAAAATATCCGTCTGCACGTGCCTTCGTACACGACGGTTGACTTCCAGGGCCGCTATGCGTACAGCAAAGCAGTGACCTTGCGCGCAGGTATCAAAAACCTGTTTGACCGCGAACCGCCGCTGTCGCTGCGCAGCTCGCGTGGTCACCAGGTTGGCTACGATCCACGCTACGCCGATCCAATGATGCGTTCGCTCTACTTCACGGCCCAGTACAAGTTCTAAGTTGACCTCGTCAACCTAGGCTGAGCCGACCAAGGGCCTTGCAAACGCAAGGCCCTTTTTTTCGTCCAAAGATCGCCGTGCCAGGCAAGGGACGAAAAAAAAGGAGCCGCAGCTCCTTTTCCGTACCGGCATGACTACACTTATGCAGTCGCTTCGCCACCGAGGGCTTCGACCACGTCGGCCATCAGCTTGCTCAATTCGCCCGTCATCAGCATCACGTCGCCGTCGAAACGCTCTTCGTCGTTCTTCGTGCTCGATTCCGTTTCCTTGATCACGTCCAGCGGCTTGACGCTCTTGATGGCCAGGGACTCCGTCAGCACGAACGAAATCTTGTCGTTCCACGTCATGGCCAGGCGCGTGCACTGCTTGCCGGCCGCGATGTGGCGGCGCACGTCGTCCGCTTCCAGGGTGTGGCGCACGTAGCGCACGGTGGCCTTGCTTTCGCCCGTGGCGCGCAATTCCGTGTCCATGTCGACCGTGAAGCCGGCCGGCGCATCGTCCGCTTGCAGCCATTCCGTCATCACCGCCACGGGCGAGCGCTGCACGCGCAGGCTTTCCAGCGGCAGTTTGTCGACGGCTTTCAACAGCAGCTTGATGACTTCATCGGCTTTTGCCGGACTGGCGGCATCGACCACCAGCCAGCCATTGACGGGGTCGATCCACGTCCAGACGTTGCTGCGGATGCTGAAGGCGCGCGGCAGCAACTCGTCGGCCACGCGTTCCTTCAATTCCTTCATGGCCTTTTTACCAGGCGCAAAGCCTTGCGCTTCTTCCATCTCGGCAGCGCGGGCCTTGGCCACCTGGTTGATGACGGTCGCTGGCAAGAGTTTCTTTTCCGTGCCCAGCAGGATCAGCATCTGCTTGTTGACCACATGGACCAGGCCGCCGTTCGGGCGTGGCGTATCCCAGCCCTGGCGCATCAGATCCATGCTGGTCGCCGGCGTAAATTTGTTCGAGGACAAGGCCTCTTCCAGTTGTTCTGGCGTATAGGCCCATGGTGCGGGCAGGCGGTAAATCTGAAGATTCTTGAACCACATAGTTTTTGTCTTCCGTTTGTTTCAGTAGTGCCAGGGGAACGCCATTCTACACTTTCGACACGGGAATGCCGTCAAAAGCGCGGACTGGCGCGGTGTTGTTGATGCGTGGGGAATGCCGCTACAGGGCGGGAAACAGCTCCGCCTGGGCTGGCGCCTGCCGCGTCACGATGGCCGGATCGGACAAGGTCGAGATGCGCACGCCCAGCAGGCGGATTTTCTTTTCAAATGGCACGCGCCGCAAGCAATCGCGGCTGGCGCGCAGGATGGCGGCGGCGTCTGCCGTGGCGCTGGGCAAGGTGATGTCGCGCGTGACGGTGCTGAAGTCCTCGAAGCGCAGCTTGATGCCCACCGTGCGCCCCGCCAGCGACTGTTTATCCAGGTCGCCTGCCACGCGCGTGCACAGGCTTTCCAACTTTTCCGACAGGGTGGCGCGGTCGCGCACCACCTGCAAGTCGCGCTCGAACGTCGTTTCGCGGCTGACGGACTTGGTTTCCCGGCTCGTCTGCACGGGACGCTCATCGATGCCCAGCGCCGCCTGGCGCAGCCAACCCGTGTACAGGTCGCCAAACTGCGTGCGCAGCATGGCCATGTCGGCCTGCGCCAGCTCGCCGATGGTGACAATGCCCAAGGCTTCCAGCTTGGCCGTCGCCTTCGGGCCGATGCCGTTGATCTTTTTCGCCGGCAAGGGCCACACGCGCGTGGCGATATCTTCGGGCGACAAAATGGTGAGGCCGTCCGGCTTTTCCAGGTCGGAACAGATTTTCGCCAGCAATTTGTTGGGCGCCAGGCCGATCGAGCACGACAGACCCGTCGCCTCGGACACGGCCGCCTTCAGGCGCGCCGCCATGGCCGGCGCCTGCTCGCCATAGTCGGTCAGATCGACATAGATTTCATCGATGCCCACGTTCTGGATGATGGGGCACAACTGGGCCACGGCCTGCTTGAAACGGGCCGAATAGTCGCGGTAAGCCTCGAAATCGGCCGGCAGCAGGATGCTGTCGGGCGCCAGTTTCGCCGCCTTCATGATGCCCATGGCGGAAAACACGCCAAACGCACGCGCCGCATAAGTCGAGGTGGTGACGACGCCGCGCCCCACGTAGTCGCGCATGCGCGCAAATTGCCGCGTGCCATCTTCCTGCAGCACGGGCTGCTGCAGGCGCCCGCCACCGATGACGACGGCTTCGCCGCGCAATTCCGGATATTTCAACAGTTCCACGGAGGCGAAGAAGGCGTCCATGTCCAGGTGGGCTATCCAGCGGCGGGATTCAGGCAATGTAGGGGCAGATGCGGTCAAGGACACCTCGCGGCGGGATGCTGTCGGATACTGTAATTATATACAGTATCGCTGCAAATGCCAGTGGACGCAAGCGGCGGGACGGTATTGATTGAAATCATGATTGGCTTTTCTATTTAGCAAGAATAGAATCGCTGCACAACAACGAAACCTAGGGAGTTGCCTTGTCCACAGTACCTCACGTCTTACGCCGACTGGCCGTCTGCTCATCCATCCTGCCGGCCCTGCTGCTGTCCACCTTGGCGCCATCCGCGCTGGCCGACACCACCACCATAGCCGCCAGCGCACCGGTCGCCGCCAAAACGGCCTGGCAGGAGACACGCCACGGCACGGTCGTCACGGACGACTACCGCTGGCTGCAAAAGAAAACCGATCCTGCCGTCATCGACTACCTGAATGCGGAAAACGCCTACACGGCGGCCGTGACCGCCCCGATCCAGCCGCTGGCCGACAAGGTGTATGCGGAAATCAAGGGCCGCATGCAGGAAGTGGACCTGTCCGTGCCCGCGCGCCAGGGCAATTTCTACTATTACACGCGCGTGGAAGCGGGCAAGCAATACCCGATCCATTGCCGCCGCCCCGTCGGCGCCAGCGGCGCCTACGATGCGCAGGCGGCTGAAGAAATCTTGCTGGACCAGAATCAATTAGCCGAAGGCCACAAATTCTTTGCCGTGCGCGCCTTCAGCGTCAGCCCGAATGAACAGTTGCTGGCCTACACCACCGACACGACGGGTTTCCGCCAGTACGAGCTGCATGTCAAGGATTTGAAAACGGGCAAATTGCTGGGCGACAGCATGCCGAGAGTCACGTCGCTGGCCTGGGCGGCCGACAACGCCACCCTGATGCTGGCGCAGGAAGACGCCACCACCAAGCGCTCGGATCGATTGTTCCGCCTGGCCCTGGGCGGTGCGCCGCAACAGGTCTACCACGAGCCGGTGGAACAGTTCGCCATCAACGTGGGCCGCACGCGCGACAAGCAATTCTTCGTGCTCACCTCGGGCAGCACGGATACCAGCGAAGTGCTGCTGCTGCCAACGAGCAAGTCGCAAGGCAGCTTCCAGTCCGTGCTAAAACGCGAAAAAGGCCACCGCTACGGCATCGAACACCGCGACGGCCAGCTGTATATTCTGACCAACAAGGAGGCGAAGAATTTCCGTGTCGTCAGCGCGCCGGTGGCTGCCCCGCAGCCGAAGAACTGGAAGAGCGTCGTGCCGCACAACAAGGATGCCGTGATCCAGTCCATCGACGTGTTCCAGGGCTACCTGGTGGTGATGGAAAAGACGCGCGCCCTGAACCGCGCCCGCATCCTTGATTTTGCGCAAAAGAATTGGAAGACGGTGCAGTTCGACGACCCCGTCTACCTGGCCACGGCGGCCGGCACGCCCGAGTTTTCCGCCACACAATTTCGCATGTCTTACCAGTCGCCAGTCACGCCGCCCACCGTCATCGACGTCAACATGCAAGATGGCAAGCGCACGGTGCTCAAGCAGCAGGAAATCGTCGGCGGCTTTGACGGCAGCCGCTACACGACGCAGCGCCTGTGGGTCAAAGCGCGCGATGGTGTGCAAGTGCCGCTGTGGGTCGTCTACAAGAAAGGCGTGAAACTCGACGGTTCCGCGCCGCTGCTGCTGTACTCGTATGGCTCGTATGGCATCTCGACGGAAGCCAGTTTTTCCATCAGCCGCATCAGCCTGCTGGAGCGGGGCGTCATCTATGCGCAGGCGCATATCCGCGGCGGCACCGACATGGGTGAAGCGTGGCATGAAGACGGCATGCTGATGAAGAAGAAAAATACCTTCAATGACTTCATCGACAGCGCCGACTACCTGGTGCGCGAAAAATGGACCAGCCCGAACCGCCTGATCATCCAAGGTGGCAGCGCCGGCGGCTTGCTGATGGGCGCCGTCGTCAACATGCGCCCCGAGCTGTTCCACGCCGTGCACGCGGCCGTGCCGTTCGTCGACGTGATGAACACCATGATGGACGCCAGCCTGCCGCTGACCACGGGAGAATATCTGGAATGGGGCGACCCGAACCAGAAGGCCGCCTACGACTACATGCTCAGCTACTCGCCTTACGACAACATTGCGCGCAAGAATTACCCGGCCATGCTGGTCACGACGGGCCTGAACGACAGCCAGGTCATGTACTGGGAGCCGGCAAAATACGTGGCCAAGCTGCGCGCGTATAAAACGGACGGCAATCCCCTGCTGTTGAAAACGAATATGGGTGCCGGCCACGGCGGTGCCTCGGGCCGCTATAACGCGATTGCCGAAAACGCATTCAATATGGCGTGGATGCTGTCGCAGTGGAATATCACGGAGTAAAGTGAAAAAAGCGCTTGCAGAAGGATTTTAGCCGTCCTATAATAGCGCCTCTTCCAGACGTGGTGACAAACGTCGGGATGGTTTTCTGAGACAAGCAACGGGTGCTTAGCTCAGTTGGTAGAGCGGCGCCCTTACAAGGCGTAGGTCGGGAGTTCGAGCCTCTCAGCACCCACCAAATCAGAAAACTGTCCAGTGCTTCATGGATCAGCAACACAGATCATACGAGCTTGGAGTGGTAGTTCAGTTGGTTAGAATACCGGCCTGTCACGTCGGGGGTCGCGGGTTCGAGTCCCGTCCGCTCCGCCAATAAAAGAAAAGCCCTTTGGTTCTCTGAACCGAAGGGCTTTTCCCATTTCAGCAGCCAAAAACACGCCAATCCCCCCTCGCCTGAACATTTTTGCGTTTTTCAGCAAAAAAATGCTTTTATCCCATAAGAATAGTTGCACAAGCACGAAAGCGCCCCCTATAATAGTGCCTCTTCCAGACGTGGTGACAAACGTCGGGATAGTTTTCTGGGTATGCGGGTGCTTAGCTCAGTTGGTAGAGCGGCGCCCTTACAAGGCGTAGGTCGGGAGTTCGAGCCTCTCAGCACCCACCACCAATACAGAAAATTATCCAGTGCTTCATGGATCAGCAACACAGATCATACGAGCTTGGAGTGGTAGTTCAGTTGGTTAGAATACCGGCCTGTCACGTCGGGGGTCGCGGGTTCGAGTCCCGTCCGCTCCGCCAATAAAAGAAAAGCCCTTTGGTTCCCAGAACCGAAGGGCTTTTCCCATTGTGGGGCCGTAAATGCTCTAGAATCAGCGCTACCCTGACTCCACTCCTGCCTGATGCTCCTGCCCCGCAGCTTTTCCCCCTATCTTGCCCTGCGCTTGCGCCTGGCCCATCATGCTTTGCTGCAATTTGCCGCCAGCCTGACGAGTTCCATGGAGATCTTCTTTTGCCTGGCAGCTCCCGTCTTGCTGGGCCTGCTCAGCGTCATCGCCCTGCCCGGTTTTCTCGCCATGACCTTACCCTGGCCCGCCGCCCTGGGCCTGCTGAGTGCGCAAGTGCTGCTGACGTGCATGCCCACCTGGCTGCTGCGCAAGCGATTGTTGCCAGCCAATATAGCCGCCTGGCTGCGCCAGCTGCCCTTGCCGCCGCGCCTGCGCTGGCAAGCCGACATCGCCGTGGCCGGCCTGCTGATGCTGCCGCTGGGCCTCGCCTATGCCGTCTCGGCCAGTATCTGGCTGGCGCAGTCGCCACCCTGGTTGCGTCCGGTCGCCGCGCCCGGCATTGCCGCCACCATCGCCGTCTGGCTGCTGACCTGGCTGTTGACGACGCTGATCGTGGCGCTGCGCCTGCGCGCGCCACGCCCCGCCCAAGCGGCGCGCCCGTCAACGATGACGGCATATATGCCGCAAAGGCTCCGCTGGCGCACTGTGTTCCTGTGGCGACAGCTATTCTGGCTGCCGTTCTGGCGCAACGACAATGTGACCGGCCGGCAGCAAAGCGTGCTGCTGGCCACGGCTGGCGCCAGCATGCTGGCCTGGCTGCTGCGCGCACCGCTCGTGCCCGCGCCGCTGCTCGGTTTGCTGGCCAGCGCCAGCCTGGTCATTCTGACGGACCGCGGCGACAAGGCCGTGCGCGAGCAGATCGCCGTGCTGTGCCCCACGCTCAACGCCTGGCCCCTGGCCAGCGGCAACCTCATCCGCCTGGCCTGCGCGGCCAGCCTGCTGCCGGCGTTGACCGTGCTGCTGGGCGCCGGCGTCTTGCTGTACGTCATCGATCCGGCAACCTTGCAGCAGCGCGTGACCACGGTCTACGCCGTCACGGCCAGCGCCGCCCTGCTGGCCATCGTCGGCCTGCCCCGCCTGACGGCACGCGGACGCGTCGCCCTCGTCGTTTTCTCCATCCTTGCCTTGAGCGCCATCGGAAGCGAATTATGGAATTGAATGCCACCTCTCCCGTGCTGCACATCGAGCACCTCGATTTTCACTTCCCCACGCACAGCGTGTTCCAGGGATTCAATCTGCAATGCGGTCCCGGCATCAGCTGGCTGCGCGGCGCGAACGGGGCCGGCAAGACGACCTTGCTGAAGCTGGCGGGCGGCGCCCTGCTGCCCGCGCGCGGCACCATCCGCCTGGACGCTATCGACAGTGGCTGCATGCCGCTGGCCTACCGCGCGCAAGCGTTCTATTGCGGCGGCGACCTACCCGCCCTGCCCTGGCTGCAAGTGCACGAGTTTCTCGACCTGCACCTGGCCCTGTATCCGGGCAGCGACCAAGCCCTGCTGAACGACGAGTTGAGCGCGTTTGCCCTGACGTCCACCTTGCAACAAAGCATTAACGCCCTGTCCCTGGGCCAGCACAAAAAGCTGCAACTGGCGCTGGCACTGGCCTTGCCCGTGCGCCTGCTGCTGATCGATGAACCGTTCAACGGCCTCGATGCATCCGCCATGGCGTACTTGCGCCAGTGCCTGTCCGAGCCGTCCCGCCTGGCGCGCCAGTGCATCGTGCTGACCAGTCACCTGGCGCCGGACGTGCCGCTGGCGGCGACGGTGGAAATATAGACAGGAAATACAGCTTTGCAGATCGACCAAGGACAGCTTACGATGCCGTGTTGCAAAAACCGGCGATCCCGGTGCAACCACCATAAAACGGCGCGGTTATTCACCGCGTCCAGTCTATTCTTGGAGATCAGCATGTTGAACACCCACCGCCGCGCCCTGGCCATCCTGTGCGCCACCCTTGCCACCTCGGCCATCGCTGCCGGCCCCACGGGCACGGCCGCCGACTACGGCAGCAGCGCCCCGCACGCCGCCGCCCAGCGCGGCATCGAGTTGCAGCCCGACACGCGCCACATCAACGTCACGCGCGGCGAAACCGTCACCATCGCGCGCGCCGGCCAGCGTTTTACGTGGCACGTGCAAACTTTCAACAACACGACCGTCTTCGCCCTGAGCGACATCGCGCCGAAGGACATGCCCGTCGATGGCATCCGGGTGTATGTGGCCGCCAATCCCCTGTACGCGGGCAGCTAAGTTTCTTCTACACATAAAAAAACCGGAACCACCTCGCGGCCGTTCCGGTTTTTTTTCAGCGTAAAGATTTACGCCGTCAATGCTTCTTTCGCTGCGGACTCTTCAACCACTTCCTCGTCATCCGAGCGGATCAGGTGGTCAAAGGCGGACAGCGCTGCCTTGGCGCCTTCACCGGTGGCGATGATGATCTGCTTGTACGGCACCGTGGTGACGTCGCCGGCCGCAAACACGCCGGGGATCGAGGTCTGGCCGCGGGCATCGACTTCGATTTCACCGTGGCGCGACAGCGCTACCGTGCCTTTGAGCCACTCCGTGTTCGGCACCAGGCCGATTTGCACGAAGACGCCTTCCAGCTCGACTTTCTTCGACTCGCCGCTGACCCGGTCCGTGTAGGAGAGGCCATTGACGATCTTGCCGTCGCCGTGGATTTCGGTCGTTTGCGCCGACGTGATCACGGTCACGTTAGGCAGGCTGTGCAGCTTGCGTTGCAGCACCGCATCGGCACGCAGTTCCGCGCCGAATTCGATCAGGGTCACGTGTTTCACGAGGCCGGCCAGGTCGATCGCCGCTTCCACGCCCGAGTTGCCGCCGCCGATCACGGCCACGCGCTTGCCCTTGAACAAAGGGCCATCGCAGTGCGGGCAGTAGGCGACACCGTGGTTGCGGTATTCCTTCTCGCCCGGCACGTTGATTTCGCGCCAGCGGGCGCCGGTAGCCAGGATGACGGTCTTGGCTTTCAAGATGGCGCCATTCGCCGTTTCAATCTGCACCAACTTGCCCGGCGTCAATTTCGCGGCGCGCTGGGTGTTCATGATGTCGACTTCGTATTCCTTGACGTGCTGTTCCAGCGCCATGGCGAACTTCGGACCATCGGTTTCCTTGACCGAAATAAAGTTTTCGATGGCGAGGGTGTCGAGCACCTGGCCGCCGAAACGCTCGGCCAGCACGCCCGTCTTGATGCCTTTGCGGGCCGCGTAGATGGCCGCTGCCGCGCCGGCTGGGCCGCCGCCGACGATCAGCACATCAAACACGTCTTTCTTGTTCAACGCTTCGGCCTGGCGGGCACCGGCGTTGGTGTCGAGCTTGGCGAGGATTTCCTCGACATTCGTGCGTCCCTGGCCAAAGTGCTGGCCATTGAGGAACATCATCGGCACGGCCATGATTTGCCGCTCTTCCACTTCTTTAGGGAACACGCCGCCATCGATGGTGGTGACCTTGATGCGCGGATTGATCACGGCCATGGCATTCAAGGCCTGCACCACTTCCGGGCAGTTATGACAAGAGAGCGAAATAAACGTTTCAAATTCGTAGTCGCCGTCGAGGTTGCGGATCTGCTCGATCACGGCCTCGTCGAACTTGATGGTGTGGCCGCCCACTTGCAGCAGCGCCAGCACCAGGGAGGTAAATTCATGGCCCAGCGGCACACCGGCGAAACGCACGCCGATGTCGGAGCCGGTACGGTTGATGCTGAACGACGGGGCGCGTACGCCAGCGTCAAGGCGCTCGACCAGCGTGATCTTGTCGCTCAACAGGACTATTTCCTGGAGCAATTCCTTCATCTCGCGGGCTTTTGCGCTGTCATCGAGAGAAGCGACCAGCTCAAGCGGATACACCACTTTTTCCAGGTAGGATTTCAGTTGGGTTTTGAGGGTTGCATCTAACATGATTTTTTCTTCCTTTACAAATATTTAGGCGAATGCCGGGCCGGACGCCCGGTCCGGCATCGCGGTAACTACTTGTTTGCTACGTCGTGCATCGAGACTTAGATCTTGCCAACCAGGTCCAGCGATGGGGTCAGGGTTGCTGCGCCTTCCGTCCATTTGGCTGGGCAAACTTCGCCTGGGTGAGCGGCAACGTATTGAGCTGCCTTCACTTTGCGCAACAGTTCCGATGCATCACGGCCAATGCCGTTGTCATGCACTTCCAGCACTTTGATGAAGCCGTCCGGATTGATGACGAAGGTACCGCGCAGTGCCATGCCTTCTTCTTCGATCATGACTTCGAAATTGCGCGACAGGGTACCGGTTGGGTCGCCGATCAGTGCGTATTGCACTTTCTTGATCGCGTCCGAGGTATCGTGCCATGCTTTGTGCGCGAAGTGCGAATCGGTCGAGATGCCGTAGACATCGACGCCCAGTTTCTGGAATTCAGCGTGGTGATCGGCCAGATCTTCCAGTTCGGTTGGGCAAACGAAGGTGAAGTCGGCTGGGTAGAACACGAATACCGACCACTTGCCTTTCAGCGACGCTTCCGTCAGGTCGACGAATTTGCCATTGTGGAATGCGGTTGCCTTGAATGGTTTAACTTGGGTATTGATGAGCGACATAATCATTTCCTCTCGTGTGGTGAATCAGTAAGACCCTAGTGTAAGGGGTTTTAGTCCATATGCAAAATTGATTGTCACAATAGTTTCAATTAGTTTTAGCTATCACGACATCATGGGAACTCCATGATAGGCAGTTCCCACGCGATTGGATAGCGGTGACAGTGGATACCCCTGCCGCCGCCAGGTGTTTAGTTCTTCAGTTCGTCCGGTACTTTGCCGCCGTTTTCCGCCAGCTTGATCATCACCTGGCGATGCAGCCAGATATTCATGCTGGCCGAATCATTGGTGTCACCCGTGAAATGCAGCTCTTGCGCCAGTTCCTTGCGCGACGCCAGGCTGCTGTCGAGTTGAAGCAGTTTCATCAGGTCGACGATGGACGTGCGCCAATTGAGTTTTTCCGCGTTCTTGCTGGCCAGGTCGACCAGCACCACTTCCACGTCCACCACGGGCACGGCAGCTGCTGGCGCAGCAGGTGCGGCCGCCGGTGCTGCGGCAGGCGCGGTCGTGGCGGCGGCCGGCGTGGCTGCCGGTGCGGCGTCGGACGAATGGTGGAAGATTTTATTGTAGATATTGCTGAAAATGCCCATGAGGTCACCTCGAGTTGAGTGAATGGAAGAAGATTTGCCTGCGCACTAGGTCCAGGACCCATGACAGCAAAGCCGGGCGCAGGCGCCAGCCCGTCGAGTATAAGCCCGTTCAGGGCGGGAGCCCTGTCCCGCAGGCCTGGATGAAATCTGGTGGCGGGCGATGCCTGTTTCAAGGGTGCAAGGGCCGCTGCGCGTGCAGCAGCGCATCGAACGCTTCGATGGACAGCGGCGGCGCAAACAGCTCCCCTTGCGCAAAATCGCAGCCGATCTCCAGCAGCAGCGCGCGCTGCGTTTCGGTCTCCATCCCTTCGGCGATGACCTGCAAGCCCAGTTTATGCGCCATGGTGACGATGGCTTCGCACAGCACCAGCTCGCTGCTGCCGTTCGCCAGCTTGCGCACCAGCACGCCATCGAGCTTCAGGTAATCGATGCCGCACTGCTGCAGCTGCGTCAGCGAGGCATGGCCGCTGCCAAAGTCGTCCAGGGCGATCTGCAGACCCGCCTCGCGCAAGTGCTGCAGGCGTGGCGCCATGCTATTGCCGTTAGGTAAAAGTACATCTTCGCGCATGTCGAGCACAATGGCCGAGGCCGGCACATCGAGCGCCATCAGCTGGCGCAGCCAGGTGCCGGGCGCCTCCACTTCGCGCTGCAGCTCCAGCGGCGACTGGTTCAGGCACAGTTGCAGCCCCGGCAAGCCGATGGCATGGCCTTGCGCGCGCCAGCGCAGCAGCTGCGCGGCCGCCGTGTGCAGCACCCAGTCGCCGATCTCCACGATCAGGCCGCTGCTTTCGGCCAGCGCCAGGAAATCCGGCGGGCATACCACGCCCCGCTGCGGATGCTGCCAGCGCAGCAAGGCTTCCGCCTTGGCAAGTTTGCCGCTGTGCAGCTCGACGATGGGCTGGTAATACAGCTGCATCTGCTGTTCGCGCAAGGCCGTGCGCAAATCCGCCCCCAGGCGCATGCGGTTGACGGCCGCCACCTGCATGGCGGGCGTAAAGTAGCTGTAGCGGTTGCGCCCCGCCCCTTTCGACACATACATGGCCTGGTCCGCCTGCTTGAGCAAGTCCTCGATATTGCCCGCGTCGTCCGGATACAGGGTGATGCCGATCGAGGCCGAGACGAACGCCTGCTCCTGCCCCAGCAGGAACGGCGCCAGTAAACCGTCGAGTATCTGCCGCGCGATGCGGTCAACTTGCTGCAAATCATCAAGGTCGGACAGGATCACCGTGAATTCATCGCCGCCCAGGCGCGCCACCGTGTCCGTCTCGCGCACGCCCACGCGGATGCGCCGCGCCGCCTCGATCAGCAGGATATCGCCCTGGTGGTGGCCTAGCGTATCGTTGACTTCCTTGAAATGGTCGAGATCGATGAACAGGATGGCCACGCGGCTCGTATCGCGCCGGCCCTGGGCCAAGGCCTGGCGCAAGCGCTCGTGGAACATGCGCCGGTTCGGCAATTGCGTCAGGGTATCGAAATTGGCTTGCTGCCAGATCAGCGCTTCCGTTTGCCGCTTGTCCGTCACGTCTTCCAGCATGCACAGGTGGTGCGGGCCGCCATGGCGCGCCGTGGCGATGGCCGTCACCGAGGCGTCGACCCACACCACACTGCCATCGGGACGCACGATGCGCTTGGCGTGGCGAAAGCCGTGCAAGCTACGCGCCAGCAACTGCGCCACCTGCTCCAGCTCACCGGCCACGTCATCGGGATGGCTGATCTCCATCCAGCTCGTTTGTTTCATGTGTTCCAGGCTGCGCCCGCTGATGGCCAGGTAGCGCGGGTTGATGTCGAGAAACTGTCCGCTCACGGTATCGATCAGGGCGATGCCCATGGGCGCTTCCTCGAACATGGTGCGAAAGCGCAATTCCCCCTGGCGGATGGTTTCCTCCGTGCGGCGGCGCTCGCGTGCCAGGTTATTGAAGTGAAAGGCGGCCGACACGGCCAGCAGGCTGCCCGCCAGGCCCAGCGACAGATACAGCCAGCCCAGGTCGGCGCCCGGCACGGGGCGGTACAAAAAACCCTTGTAGGCGCGGCTTTCCGTGGCATTGCGCGGCAGCACGCCCATGCTGGCATAGGTGTCGGCGATGTGCTGCCAGCGCTGGGGATTCATGTAGCCAAGCTCCACCAGCACGGGCTGCAGCAGCAATTCCATTTGCTGCGCCTCGTACAGCAGATGCGCGCGGTCGTGGCGCTGGCTGTACTTGGCAAGGATCACGCGCGCCATTTCCTCGCGATGCGCCATCGCATATTGCCAGCCACGCAGGCTGGCCGCGCGGAACGCTTTCACGCGTTCGGGATGACGGCGCAGTTCCTGCTCGCTGGTAAACAGGTTGTCGCCGTAGAAATCGATGCCGGCCGTGCGCGGCGTAAATTGGTAATAGGAAAAGCCCGCCCGGTC
Source organism: Janthinobacterium sp. NKUCC06_STL (assembly GCF_019345455.1). Lineage (NCBI taxonomy): Bacteria > Pseudomonadati > Pseudomonadota > Betaproteobacteria > Burkholderiales > Oxalobacteraceae > Janthinobacterium > Janthinobacterium sp. NKUCC06_STL. The sequence goes on along the minus strand of NZ_JAHKQY010000009.1, from coordinate 119,032 downwards.
CAGGTAGTCCGGTTCGTTGGTGGAGTACGCGGCAATCGCATCGACCTTGCCATTGATCAAATCCTCGATCCGGTAGCTGGGCGGCAAGTGGCGCATCTGCTGCGGCGCGACGCCCATTTTCGCCAGGAACAGCGACACTTCATCGGCAGCAAGGGCCACATCGCCGGCCGCACCGATCATCACGGACGCGCCCACCAGCTTGCGCACGTCGGGCGCGCCGCCCTGCTGGCGCATCAGCAGCACGCTGGGCGAGTGCTGGAACACGACGGCCAGCACCACCAGGGGCTTGCCCGCCAGCCGGCTGAGCAACAAGGTGCTGTTGCCCACGCCATACTCGGCCTGGCCCGCCAGCACGGCCGCCTCGGCAGGCGGCACGCCGCTGCCTTCGACCAGTTTCACCTCCAGTCCCGCCTCGCGGTAATAGCCTTGCTCGATGGCCGCGTAATAGCCGGCGAACTGGAACTGGTGCGTGAAATTGAGCTGCAGGGAGACGGCTTCCAGCGCCCGGACGGGCGTGGCCAGGCACAGCAGCAGAATGAAACAGCAGCGGAAAGCGTCGGGGGCTTTCATCGGCATGGCGGGACACCACAGGAAGCTGCCGCGTTGGCAGGGGTAAGGCTATTGTAGCCGCCCCTTTTGCCGATGGATAATTATTTCAGTGAGGACAATAGCGTTGATGTTTTTGGCAAACAATGTCGCCATTGTTTGCGCTAGAACACGACGCCGGCCACCAGAATGATGTTGGCGTACGGACTGCACTCGCCCGTGCGCACGATGGCGCGCGCACCCTTGCTCAATTGCTTGAACTCCTCGTGCGTCACCTGGCGCGCATCGGGCAAGGCCAGGGCCGCCACCTGCGCCGCCATGGCCGGATTGTGCTGCGGCAACTCGCTAGCGAGCAAATGGTATTCCACCTGCATTTCGCTTAATACCGTGTTGACGGTATCGATGAAGCCGGGGATGCCGCGCGTCAGGGCCAGGTCGATCAGGGGCACGCCCGGTTGCGACGGCAAGCCCGCGTCGCCGATGACGAGCATGTCGCCATGGCCCAGCGAAGCGATCAGTTGCGACAGCGCAATATTAAGCAGCGGTGATTTTTTCATGGGTTCAGAACAGCTCGTGCAAGTGGGGGATCGAGGTTTGCGCGCCGGGCTTGGTGACGCTCCAGGCGGCCGCGCGCTGACCTTGCTGAATCGCTTCCGCCTCGTCCATGCCGGATGCCAGGCCCGCCACAAAGCCGCCAATGAAGGTGTCGCCGGCGGCCGTCGTGTCGACGGCTTGCACCACTTCGGCCGGGAACGTGAAATCGCCGCCATACAGGGCCGCGTGCACGCCCTTGGAACCCAAGGTGATGATGACGTTGTCGCTGCCCAGCTTTTGCAGTGCGGCGGCCAGCGCCTTGGCGTCCGCGCCTTCCGGGCTGACGCCGGCCAGCATGGCCGCTTCGATTTCATTCGGAATCAGGTAGTCGACCAGTTCCAGCACGCCGTCCGGCAAGCTGGCCGCCGGAGCGGGATTGAGCACCACGGTCTTGCCCAGGGAACGGGCCAGTTTGATCGCATGCACGATGGTGGCCATCGGCGTTTCCAGCTGCAGCACGACGATGTCCGCCTGTTCGATCAGCTCTTTTGCCGCGTCGATGTGCGCGGGGCTGAGCAGATCGTTGGCGCCGCCGGCGATGACGATGCTGTTCTGGCCATTGTCGTCGACGAGGATGGAGGCGATACCCGAGGCCACGCCCGGCAAGGTGGTGATGTGGCTGTCGATGATGCCGTCGCCCACCAGCGCCGCGCGCAAGGTCGCGCCAAACGCATCGTCGCCCACGCAGCCAACCATGGCCACTTGCTGGGCGCCCGCCACTTTGCCGCTCAGGCGCGCGCAGGCCACGGCCTGGTTGGCGCCCTTGCCGCCCGGAATCGTACGGAAAGCGCCGCCCGTCAGGGTTTCGCCGGGGAGGGGCATGCGCGGCACGCGCAAGACCAGGTCCATATTGATGCTGCCGATAACCACGATCATGATGTCATTCCCATCAGTTCAGTTGCAGGTAAAGAAGTAGGTACAGAAGCAGGCACTGCGGCGACGCTGGAGCCGCGCACGTGCAGCTCGGGTGCGATGCTGCGCTGCTGGCGCGGCATCGCAGGGTCGGCGATGCGCGCCAGCAGGCAGGCGGCCGTGATGTGGCCCAGCTCGCGCGTATTTTGCGCCACGCTGGTCAAGGCTGGATGCACGAAGCTGGCCAGGTCGATATCGTCGAAGCCGACAACGGCCAGTTCACCCGGCACGGCGATGCCGCGCTCGGCGGCGGCGCGCAGGGCGCCAAAAGCCATCAAGTCATTGCAGCAGAACAAGGCATCCGGGCGCTGGCCTGGCGGCAGCGCCAGCAAGTCCAGCGCGGCCGCATAGCCGCCCGCGCTCGTAAAATCGCTATGCACGCACAGGGCGTCGTCCAGGACTACGCCTGCGTCCGCCATGGCGCTGCGCGCACCGGCGATGCGCTCGTTGGAAATGCTCACTTCGCGCGGGCCGGCGATGCAGGCGAGGCGCCGGCGTCCCAGCCCCAGCAGATGGCGTGCGGCCAAGGCACCACCGGCGCGGTTGTCGACGGCCACGGCATCGATGGACAAGTCACTGGGCGCGCGGTCGAGCAGCACGGCCGGCACCTTCATCTTGCGCAGCAATTCGCCATCGCTGTCGGCCAGCGCGGACAAAATCAGGCCGTCGCAACGCTTGGTCAAGAGCACATTCAAATAGTCGCGCTGCTTGACGGGGTCGTCATCGGAATTGCACAAAATGACGCTGTAGCCGGCCGCGTAGCAGCTGTCTTCGATGCCGCGCGCCACTTCCGAAAAATACGGATTCGTATTATTCGGAATGATCAGGCCGATGGTGCCCGTGCTGCGGCTGCGCAAGGAACGCGCCAGCGCGCTGGGCACGTAATGCAGTGCCTCCGCCGCCGCCAGCACGGCGCGGCGCGCCTCGTCGCTGACGGGGCGGGTATTGTTGAGGACGTGCGACACGGTGGTAAACGACACCCCCGCCGCCTGCGCCACTTGTTTGATGGTTGCCATGGGCGGCTATTATGAACGCTCGCCGCGGCGGCGGTAGGTGTCGAGCACCACGGCCGCGACAATCACCAGGCCCGTGACGATGCGTTTCACGGGTTCGGACACGCCCACTTGCGCCAGGCCCGCTTCCAGCACGGAAATGATCAGCACGCCGATAAACGTGCTGATGACGGAACCGCGACCGCCCATCAGGCTCGTGCCGCCGATCACGACGGCGGCGATCACTTGCAATTCCATGCCCACGCCGCCGTTCGGGTCGGCCGCTTCCAGGCGCGACACCTGGAACAGCGCGCCCACGCCGGCGAGGAAGCCCATCAGCGCAAACACCAGCACTTTCGACGGTTTTGTATTGATGCCGGACAAACGCACGGCTTCTTCATTCGTGCCGATGCCGATCCAGTGGCGTCCCAGCACCGTGCGCGTGAGCACCAAATGGCCGATGACAACGATGGCGATCGAGGCGATGAAGGCGGGCGACAGGCCGAAGGCGATCGGCGAGCTGATGCCGTCAACGGCGCTGCCGATGTATTCCGTGCGCGAATTCGTCACCTGATACGCCATGCCGCGCGCCATTTCCAGCACGCCCAGGGAAACGATGAACGAGGGAATGCGCCAGCCGACGGAAATCAAGCCCGTCGTGGCGCCGCACAGGGCGGCGACGAACATGCCCAGCAAGGCCGCGCTCCACACGGGCCAGCCCCAGTGCACGACGGCCAGCGACAGCACGGACGCGGCCAGCGCCATCACGGAGCCGACCGATAAATCGATGCCGCCGATGATCAATACAAAAGTCATGCCGACGGCCATCACGACCAGGGTCGGGATATTGTTCGACAGGGTGCTGAGGGTGGCGAGCGTAAAGAAATTTTCGCTGGCAAACGAGAACAGCACGCACATGGCGACCAGGGCGCCGATCAGGCCCGCATAGTTTTTCAGGTCGGCCAGACTGCGCTGCAGATACGATGGGGAAGAGGTAGTGGTCATGGGAATCTTTCCGGCGGATCAGGCCGCAGCTGGAGTGGAAGTGGGGGTCAAATAGCCGGAGAAGGCGGCCGACAGCAGCGCGTCCTGGCTCCAGGCGCCGCGCTCGAAGGTCTCGACGATGCTGCCGGCGCTCATGACGGCGATGCGGTCGCAGATCAGCATCAGTTCGCGCAAGTCGCTCGATACAATGACGAGGCCTTTGCCCTGGCGCGCCTGTTCGGCCAGCACCTGATAAATATCAAACTTGGCGCCGATATCGATGCCGCGCGTAGGCTCGTCAAACAGCATCACGGGGCAGTCGCGATACAGCCAGCGGGCGATCACCACCTTTTGCTGGTTACCGCCGGACAATTCGGCCACCGTTTGCGCGCTGTTGCGCGAACGGATGCCCAGGCGTTGGATGTAATCGTCGGCCACCGACGCTTCGGACGCGTCGTTGAGCCAGCCCGCGCCACTGACGGTGTCGAGCGAGGCCAGGGTGGTGTTGACGGCGATGGACTGGCGCAACAACAAGCCTTGTCCCTTACGGTCTTCCGTGATCATGGCGATGCCGGCCTTCACCGCTGCCTGCGGCGAGTGCAAGGCGGCCGGCGTTTCGCTGTCGCCAAGGAACACGTCGCCGGCATCGGCACGGTCGGCGCCAAAGATCAGGCGCAGCAATTCCGTGCGGCCCGAGCCGATCAGGCCGGCGATGCCGAGGATTTCGCCGGCGCGCAAGTCGAACGAGGTCGGGTTGACGACCTTGCCGCGCGCCAGTCCCCGCACGCGCAGCAGCGGCGCGCCGATGGTGCGCCCGCTCAGGTCGACGGCGTCGTCAGCCGAGCGGCCCACCATCAGGCTGACCAGGTCGGCGGCGGAATGGCCCGCGATATCGTCGTCGCACACGAGCTGGCCATCGCGCAGCACGGCGATGCGGTCGGCCACGCGCTTGAGTTCTTCCAGGCGGTGGGAAATGTAGATGATGCACACGCCTTCGGCTTTCAGGCGTTCAATTTGCAGGAACAGCAATTCCACTTCGCGGTGCGTCAGCATGGCCGTCGGCTCGTCGAGCACCAGCAGGCGGCAGGCGCCGATCAAATTGCGCGCGATCTCGATCATTTGCTGGTGGCCGATGCCCAGTTCGCCCACGAGGGTCCACGGATCGAGGCCACCCAAGCCCACTTTTTCCATCTGTTCGCGCGCGTCGCGTTCGAGGCGCGTACGGTCGATGAAGCCGAAGCGCTGCGGCAGGTTTTTCAGGTACAGGTTTTCCGCGATCGACAGGGTGGGAATCAAATTGAGTTCCTGCATCACCATGCGGATGCCCAGCGCCTCGGCGGCGCCGCGCGAGGCGGGCTGGTAGGGCTTGCCGTCGAGCAGCATCGTGCCCGTGGTGGCTTGCTCCAGGCCGCAGATGATCTTCGACAGGGTGCTCTTGCCCGCGCCGTTCTCGCCCGTCAGCGCCAGCACCTGGCCAGGGGCGAAGCGCAGGCCCACGCCGCCCAGCACGGGGCCGACATAGGACTTGCCGATGTTATCCAGGGTCAATAGAGGGGTGGCGGCTGATGGCGCCGGGGGGATGTCGATGGGCATGATAAAACTCCGCGGGAAAAGACGGCGGGGCCGGCGCCAGCAAGGTTGCGATGGCGCTGGCCCCGGCGGGATCAAACGATCAGGACTTGGCGCCCTTGGCGACCAGTTCGACCTTGGTTTCAATGACGCCACCCAGATCGGCCTGTTTCTTCTTCTGCGCCAGCGCTTTCAGCACGGTTTCGATGCCGAACACGGCTTGCTGCGAACCGAACTGGTCGGCGGTAGCCAGCACGCGGCCATCGGCCAGCATCGGCTTGATGGCGTTGATGTTGTCGTAGCCGACGACGAGCACTTTGCCCGTCTTGCCGGCCGCCTTGATGGCGGAAATGGCGCCGATGGCCATGTTGTCGTTACCGCACAGCAAAGCCTTGATGTTCGGATTGGCGTTCAGCATGGCGGCCGCGACCGTGTTGGCAGGAGCGATTTCCCACTGGCCCGACTGCACGCTGACGACCTTGGCGCCGGCCGCGTTCATGGCGTCCTGGAAGCCCAGGGTGCGCTGCTGCGCGTTGTAGGTGGTCGAGACGCCTTCGATGATGCCGACGGGGTCGCCCTTCTTGATCTGCTTGGCCAGGAAGTCGCCAACGACCTTGGCGCCCTTGCGGTTGTCCGGGCCAACGAACGGTACGGAAATACCCTTCTCTTTCAGGGCGCCTTCGTCGAGCTTGTTGTCGATATTGACGACGATGATGCCCGCGTCGATGGCTTTCTTCAGTACCGGCACCAGCGCTTTCGAGTCGGCCGGGGCGATCACCAGCGCGTTGACGCGCGAGACGATCATTTGCTCGACCAGCTTGATCTGGCTCGACGTATCCGTTTCATCCTTGATGCCGTTCGACAGCAAGTCGTACTTGGCGGCATTGGCCTTCTGATGCGCCTTGGCGCCATTTTCCATGGTCAGGAAAAATTCATTGGCGAGCGACTTCATCACCAATGCGACCTTCGGTTTGGCAGGTGTCTGCGCCATCGCCGGCACGGCGGGCAAGGCACACACCAGGACAGCGGCGGCAATCATTTTCAGGCGAATACGGGATGTCATGAGCGTCTCCAGAGTTGTTGGTCAAGCACGTGTACTGCATGCTTTTTAGGAAATTCGTTGCGCGCAAACGTTTGCGCGAAGCGAATAGTGCCTCAATGCCCTATTACAGTGCAAGCAAAACTGTATGTGCGGTGCAGCAAAAAGGCAGCGCCCAGAGGGAAACATCCAGGCTGATGCGATCAGCCTGGCGAGGGGAAATGCGTGGATTCAGGAATTTGTTGGGAGACGGGCGCTGGCCCATTGCACGGCCAGCACGCTGGCCAGCACCAGCAGCAAGCCCAGCATCGACCAGCCCGTCATGGCCTGGCCCAGCAAGGCCCAGCCCAGCACGACGGCCATCAGGGGACTGAGCAGTCCCAACGAGGAGACGGCCACGGGCGACAGCCTGGCGATGCCGCGGAACCACAAGGCGTACGCGAGCAGGGCGCCAGCCAGGCACAGGTAGGCGTAGGCCAGCACTTGCGGCAGGGATAGCGCCGGCAAGGGCGCGTCGGCCAGCCAGGCGACGGGCGCCAGCATCAGGCCGCCGAGCAGCAATTGCCAGCCCGTCAGCGCCAGCACGGGCAAGTCCGGCTTCCAGCGCCGCGTCAGATAGGTGCCGGCCGCCATGCAGGCCGTGCCACCCAGCGCGGCGGCGATGCCGATCGGTTCCCACACGGTGCGCGGCGACAGCAACAAAACACCCATGCCAGCCACGCCCAGCACGCTGGCCCCCAGGGCCAGGCGGGCCGGACGGCGCCCTTCCACGCCCCAGGCCAGGCCCATTACCAGCAGCGGCTGGATGGCGCCCACCACGGCCGCCAGGCCGCCCGGCAAGCGGTAGGCGGCGACGAACAGCAGCGCCTGGAACACGCCGATATTCAGCGCGGACAGGATCAGCACGCGCATCCAGTCGCGCCGCGCGGGCAGGCGCCGCATGACCAGCAGCAACAGCAAGCCGGCCGGCAAGACGCGGATCAGGGCCGCCGTGAAGGGCCGGTCGGGCGGCAGCAATTCGGACGTGACGATATACGTGGAACCCCAGATCAGGGGCGCCAGCGCCGTGAGCACGATATCGCCCCAGGCGGGGCGGACAGAAGAGGCATGCATGCACTATCTCGACATTAAGATAAAACTCAGTGTGGACGCAAACTATCTTGATGTCAAGATAAATGGGCGTGCGCGCCGCTGCCTGCGGACGTAAAAAAACCCGGCATGGCCGGGCTCGGGGAAACAGATCAGGCGGCAAGGTGCGCCGCCTGACAGATTTAATCGCGCACGCGCCGCAGGGTTGTTACCCGCACGCCGCCCATGCTGATCTGCGCCGTGCTGCCATCGTCGCTGACGATAATATCCATGGCCGCTTCGCCCGCGCCTTCCGGCGCGATCGTCACGGTATTGCCCTTGGTGGTGAAGGTGGCCTTGGTCGAGGTGCCGTTATTGATCACGCTGTCACTGGTAAATTCCAGGACGTTGCCCATCGCCGCCTGCCATTTCCCCACCGCCGGGTGGCCGCCAAAGCTGAACACGCTTTTCAGCTTGTCCAGCATGCCCGCGCCCTGCACGGCTGGCGCTTTGCCTATCACACCGGTCATGGCCGCCTGGCTCATCTGCGTTTCGTCGATGACTTGCCATTGCTTGTCGACCAGCGCCATCGGCAGTCGCACTTGCAGATCGCCGTCCGGCAAGCGCTGCAGGATCAATGCGCGGTCCGCAGACTTGGCGAACCACGCCGCCTCATCGGTCAGCGTCAGGGTGGCCTTGGCCATCGCCACTTGCTGTGCGCCCAGGTCGCGCACCTGATCGTAGCCGCTGACCTTGGCCACTTTCACGCCCTTGGCCACGCACAGCTTGTCGCCGCGCAAGGCCGCCTTGCCCGGCGCGGCCAGCGCGTAGACAAATTGCGATTGCGCAACCCAGCCCCCGCTGCCCTGTTCGACGGGGGCGTTGTACAGCCCGCTACGCACGAGGATATCCAGCCATTGCCGAGTGGAACTGTCGTACGAGGCCACACGGATCTCATCCTTCTGGTACGGCAAGTTGGTAAGGCACAGCAACTTGTCGCGCACCGCCTCGTCAGCGGCCAGGTGGGCATCGATGGCGCGGCTGAAACTGCTGGCCGAGGCCGCCTCTGGCTTCAGCAGCCACGCCAGGGCGCCGCCAGCCACAACGACGACCGCCAGCACGCCGCCGGCGATCACGACGTGGCGCCGCTTCACGCCGGACAGTGCCGGCGTCGCGGCTGGTGCGGATGCCGGTACAGGAGCGGACGCGGGCGCCGGTGCGGCGTTGACAGCCTTGCCGCATTCATCGCAGAAGCGCGCGCCGGGAGCATGGGCGGTGCCGCATTTGGTGCAGAAGTGAGCCATGGTGTGCCTTACTTGAGTTTATGCGCGCATTCGCCGCAGAACACGTCATCGGACGCGACCGGCGCTTTGCAGCTCGGGCATTGCAGGCTGTCGGCCGGCGCAGCGGCCGAAGCAGCGGGAGCGGCTGGCGTGGCCGGTGCCGCAGCTTGCTCGGCCAGGGCGCGCGCACGGTCACGCGCTTCCTCGGCTTTTTTCTTGACTGTGGCCAGGCCGTCATTCAGGCTCGCTTCCGATGCGCTGAAATCGACATTGCGCGTGGCGTTCAGGTAAATGATGCACACGCCCTTGGTGAAGATCAGGCCCGGTACCACGGCCGCGGCCGCCAGCAGCAAGCCGCCGCCCAGGCCCGCTGCGATGATGTAGCCAGAACCGCCATTCAGACCCGAAGCCAGGGTATACATATTCATCTGGCCGCCCAGGCCCAGGATGCCTGCGGACATGCCGCTGGTCAGCGATACGCCGGTACCGACCACGCCAAAGATCAGCAGCGCCACAAACGTCGTGATCAGGAACAGCAGCACTTCCAGCAGAATCACGGACACCAGCTTGGTGCGCACGATCAGGTTCAGGCGGGCAATGATCTGGAATATGGTGGCGCCCGACCAGGCGGCAGGGCCGGCCAGCGGCAGCATCACGTAGAACAGCGCAAACACCAGCACGCCCAGCACGATGGCCGACAGCGGGAAGACGACCGTGTACAGCACGGGGCCGAGCACGGGAATCTTGCAGACAAACAAGATGATGGCGATGGTGATCATGGCCGCCAGCACGATCAAAAATTCAAGGAAGACGACCGCGATCAGGCGGTGGCTCGTGTACAGCGAAACGAGCATGGCATCAACCAGGCTCATGCCAGGCTGGCCTTGCGCATCGCGCATCAGCATGATGCCGACGGCGTTGGAGCCGTAAAACATCACGAGGAAAGCCATCAGGCCACCGACAAAGACCAGCAGCGGACTGCTCATGCCGCCGGCAAGCATCGTCAGCACGCCCCCGACGAGCACGGCGCTGATGAAGGTCAGGGCCAGCAGCGCAATCGCGCGAAAGTTCCTGATGGCGTCGGTCGCTTCGATCAGCGAACCCACGGCGGAGGAAAAGGGAAGAGGTTGATGTGTTTGTGTGGAATTGGTCATGTCTGGCCTGGAAGGGGTGAATCGGGAGGGGACGGCCTGCCTGGCCGTCCCATGGTCATGCTGTGTCAGTAGGCGAGCGCCAGTTGCAGCTCGTTCGCGGGCGCCTGGCGCTGGACGATCTGCAGCTTGACGTCCTGGCCGCCGACGCGCTTGCTATTCAGGTACAGGGCCGTGCGTACCGGGTAAATGCCCTGCGGCACGCCTTCAGGCATCGGAATCGAGAAGCCGCCCTTGTAGGCGCCGCTGCCGTTATTGCTGCTGACCACCTTGCGCACGGTTTTGATCAGGTCGCCATTTGGCTTGTACAGGCTCAATTCCTCTTCCACCAGCGGGTTCGGATCGCGCGTGCCGGCCGCCACTTCGATGTACGAATTGGTCTGCGCCTTCTGGCCCGGACGCACGGAGGACGGCGTAAAGCCCGTCTCGTATTTCACCAGGGTCGACTGCTCGGGCAGCTTGCCCTTGTTGGCCACCTTGTAGTCCGTCTGCACCTGCTGCGCCGTCTTGACTTGCTGGCTTTGATAATTCAGGGCCACGCAGGCGAGCGCGCCCAGGCTGGCGCCCAGGGCCGCGCCACGCACGGTATTGTTGCCGCCACCCAGCAAGCCGCCCACGACGGCGCCGATGCCGGCCAGCATGGCCGTATTGCATTCACCACTGGCCGCTTCCGTGCCTGCGGTGGTGGTATTGCCCGTGGCGCCAGGGCCGCCCGGCGCGGCGCAGCCGGCCAGCATCGACGACACGACCAGCATCGCCACCAGGGGCTTGGCCATTTGTTTCAAGTTTTTCACGTTATTCTCCGAAAGAATCAAAATAGGAATGGGAGGCAAGCCGCGGCTTACTCGATCTGGATTTGCGACAGCGCCTTGTCTTGCGCTTCCTTCGCCTTGCGCTTGATGTCCTGCGCATGGCGGTTGCCCTTGTCCATGCGCAACACGGCATTCGCATTGGCAATGGCACAGTCGTATTTGCGCTGGCTCATGCAGTGGCTCGCTTCCGACAGGCTGTCCGTGATCACGCTTTCCAGGCCTGTCGTCTGTTTGACAGGCGCCGGTGGCGGGGTCACCTTGACGGGCTTGGCCGGTTTTTCCACGACAGGGGCTGGGGCCGGTGCTGGAGCCGGCTCGGGTGCCGGCTCGGGTGCTGGAGCAGGCGCTGCCGCTGGCTCAGGCTCGGCAGCAGGTGTCGCGGCAAGGTCGCCCGCCGAGCCGCCATCGAGCGCAGCGTCATCGATGGCCAGCGGCTGCTCGGCGGCCGGCGCAGGGTCTTCCTGCACCGGCAAGGTTGCCTCCGGTTCAGGCACGGCGACAGGCGGCTTGCCTGACAAGAAATAGTAAGCGCCCGCACCACCCAGCAGCACCACCGCTGCGACGGCCGCGGCGATCAGTTTCATGCGCTTGCCAGCCGGTGGGCTGTCAGGCGGCGTGTCGGGAACGCTGTCTGTCACTGCTGCGGGAGCGGCTTCTGGTTCCCGTGCAGGGGCGGGCGCAGGGACAGGATCGGCACGGCGCTTTTCCAGCACCGACGGCGGCGCAGGTGGCGCGACCGGTTCCGCCACCGGTGCCGGGGCAGGTTCAGGCACGGACACGGGTTCAATGACAGGTTCAATGACGGGCGCAATCACCGGCGCGATGACCGGCTCTGGCAGCGGCGGCGGCACCGCTGCGGCCACCGGCGCCACGGCAAAGCTGAACGCGCACTTGGGGCAGAACCGGGCGTCCGGCTTGCAGTCATGGCCGCACTGGCCACAGGATTTTCCCGGCACCGGCGCGGCAACGGTCGTGGCAACGGCAAACGTCGTGCCGCAGGAAGAACAGAATTTGGCGCCCGGCTTATTCTCGGCCTGGCAGGAAAGGCATTTCAATTGGCATCTCTTTTCATCTAAACGCTGGGAGCCGCGTACGCTGGCGATTGCCAGAATGGCAGTATTGTTGACGTACGGCTAAATGTTCAACGAGTATATTTTCAAATACCAAGTTGCCACAAGGGAAAATTGCCTTTTGCTCTATTCAATTTTTAAATATTGGTAAAAATCCTGCCAGCATGGCGTGCTGCGCCCCATGTTGGTGCGCAGATGGCAAAAAACCCGGCAACGCTGTATGCGTTGCCGGGTTCTCAGTCGATGCCGGGGACAGTGACGCTGGCTTACTTGCGTCCGCCCCGTGCCGGTGCGGCATGAGCGCCCTTGGCTGGCGGCTTGCCGCCACGGCCCATCGGCACGGCGGCCGGCTTGGCCTTCGTTTTGATGGTCGACAGGATCGATGGACGCACTTTCGATTCGACGGCGGTCGCCTTCGGCGCGGCGGCCGTGCCGCCCAGGGCGATGCGGTTCTTGCCCGGCGTGACCTTGAACTTGTCCGGCGTGCCGGCGCCATGCGTCTGGCGGCTGCGTTCGCCTGCGGCCAGGCCGCCCGACTCGGACGAGGTCCAGGCCGGAATCAAATGCTTGTCGCCATTGCCGATCAAGTCGCCACGGCCCATGTTGACCAGCGCTTCGCGCAGGATCGGCCAGTTGGCCGGGTCCTGATAGCGCAGGAAAGCTTTATGCGTGCGGCGGATTTTGCCGCTGCGGGCCGTTTCCACCACTTCCGAATCCGCCGTGACCTTGCGCAAGGGATTCTTGCGCGTGTGATACATGGTCGTCGCCATGGCCATCGGCGTGGGCATGAAAGTTTGCACCTGGTCCAGCTTGAAATTGTTCTTCTTCAGCCAGAGGGCCAGGTTCAGCATGTCCACGTCCGTCGTGCCCGGATGGGCGGCAATGAAATACGGGATCAGATACTGCTTCTTGCCTGCTTCCAGGGAAAAACGGTCGAACATTTCCTTGAACTCGTCATACGCGCCGATGCCAGGCTTCATCATCTTCGACAAAGTCCCCTCTTCCGTGTGCTCGGGCGCAATTTTCAAGAGGCCGCCGACGTGGTGCGTCACCAGTTCCTTGACGTATTCGGGCGAACGCACGGCCAGGTCGTAGCGCAAGCCCGAGCTGATCAGCACTTTCTTGATGCCGGGAATGGCGCGCGCCTTGCGGTACAACGAGATGAGCTTGCTGTGATCCGTGCCCAGGTTCACGCAGATGGACGGGTACACGCAGGACAGGCGGCGGCACGACACTTCGATCTCTTTTTCCTTGCAGGCGAGGCGGTACATATTCGCCGTCGGGCCACCCATATCGGAAATGGTGCCCGTAAAACCTTTGGTTTTATCGCGGATATGCTCGATTTCGCGCAGGATCGACGGTTCCGAGCGGCTCTGGATGATGCGGCCTTCGTGTTCCGTGATCGAGCAGAAAGTACAGCCGCCGAAGCAGCCGCGCATGATGTTGACGGAAAAGCGGATCATTTCCCAGGCGGGAATATGCGCCTTGCCATAGCTCGGATGCGGGGCGCGCGCGTAATTCATGTCGTACACGCCATCCATCTCGTCCATGGCCAGCGGCAGCGGCGGCGGATTGAGCCACACGTCGCGCTCGCCGTGCGCCTGCACCATGGCGCGCGCATTGCCCGGATTCGATTCCAGGTGGAACACGCGCGAGGCGTGCGCATACATGACGGGGTCATCCTTGACGACGTCGTAGGCGGGCAGGCGCACCACCGTCTTGTCGTGCTTTTCCTTGGCCATGGCCAGACGCTCTTCGCGGCTCATGATGCGGATCGGCTTGATGACCTCGGCCGATTTCGACGCATTTTCCGTGGCGCAGGCGGTCTTGTCTTCCTGCACCATATCATACGGGCTGTAGTGCGGATCGACCTTGCCGGGCACGTCGACGCGGGTGGAATTGTGCACGCCCCAGTCGTCACCAGGCAACCAGCCGGACGGCACCATGAAGGCCGTGCCGCGCAAGTCGCGGATATCCTTGATGTGTTCGCCGGCGGCCAGGCGATGCGTCAGGTCGACCAGCGCCCGCTCGGCATTGCCGAAGATCAGCAAATCGGCCTTGGAATCGGGCAAGACGGAACGGCGGACCTTGTCCGACCAGTAATCGTAATGGGCGATGCGGCGCAGCGACGCTTCGATGCTGCCGATCACCACCGGCACGTCGGGATACGCTTCGCGCGCGCGCTGGGCGTACACGGTGACGGCGCGGTCCGGGCGTTTATTCGGTTCCGCGTTCGCCGTGTAGGCGTCGTCGGAGCGGATCTTGCGGTCGGCCGTGTACTGGTTGACCATGGAATCCATGTTGCCGGCGGTAATGCCGTAGTACAGGCGCGGCTTGCCGAGGATGCGGAAGGCGTCGGCCGACAGCCAGTCCGGCTGGCTGATGATGCCAACGCGGTAACCCTGCGCTTCAAGCAGGCGGCCAACGAGGGCCATGCCGAAACTCGGATGGTCGATGTAGGCGTCGCCCGTGACGAGGATGACGTCGCACTGGTCCCAGCCCAGCGCGTCCATCTCGGCACGCGACATCGGCAGGAAAGGCGCCACGGCAGCGCGGGCAGACCGCTTGGGAACGGTCGCAAATAAATTGGTAGGGGAGCTCATAGGGTACGGATTGTACCGGAATTGGCCATTTCCAACCTGACGGCCTGCTTTTTACGGTTGGATTTCAGTACAAAAAACGTTTATTTTTCAATCACTTGAGGAAAAAAGGCCCTTGGGGTCAGACCCTTCCGGGGTCTGACCCCAGCTTTTCCCTGGGTTACATCAGATTCCCATATTGGCCAGGATCTCACCCAATTCCCGCAACGCCGGCTCCAGTTTCGGATGCTTGACAGCAAACTTGGCCGACAATTCCTGGCTGCGCTCGGCCAGGCCATAGGTGATCGACTCTTCTTCCTGTTCCTGCGCGGCGCGCTTTTCCAGCAGTTGCTGAATATCGCCATTGAGCTTTTGCAGCAAACCATGCGTTTCTTCATCCACAGGATCGCCAGATGCGATGGTCGATTGCAGCTGTTGCAACGATTCCTTGAGTTTGCTATCCATGTTTTTTCCTGTCAGTCGGTAAATTGCGTGTCCAGGAACAATTGTTCCACCTTGCTTCTGGCCCACGGGGTCTTGCGCAAAAACTTCAGGCTCGACTTGATGCTGGGATCGCTGATGAAGCAATTGATATCGATGTGCTTGGCCAGGCCATCCCAACCGTAATGGGCTTGCAGGCGCGTCACGATACCTTCCAGGGTAATGCCATTCAAATCTTGCTGACTCATAAACTCTTTCTTTCGACTGCCTTCTTGTTTACATCTTACTCAATTCTACGCCGCCGGCACAGAAAGCTTGCGTGCGCCAGGTCAACGCAACGCAAGCTTCTGATGAGGACGTCTTACTTGGCGTTCAAGCCGCGGCGTTCCAGCAATGGCTCCACGGTGGCATCGCGACCGCGGAAGTCGCGGAACAGTTGCAGCGCATCGACGCTGCCGCCACGCGACAGCAACTTACTACGGAACCAGTCGCCATTCTTGCGCGTCAGGCCGCCGTTTTCCTTGAACCAGTTGACCGATTCCGCGTCCAGCTTTTCCGACCACAGGTAGGCATAGTATGCCGCCGAGTAGCCGCCCGAGAAGCTGTGCGAGAAGTAACTGGTGCGGTAGCGCGGCGGCACGGGCGCGTAATCGACGCCAGCGTCTTTCAACGAGGCCGCTTCAAAGGCCAGCACGTCCGTCGGGATCTGGCTTGGCGCCAGCTGGTGCCAGCGCTGGTCCAGCAGGGCTGCCGACAGGTATTCCGTCGTCATGAAACCCTGGTTGAATTTCTTCGCCGCCGTGACCTTGTCGAGCAATTCCTGCGGCATGGCCGCGCCGCTCTGGTAGTGCTTGGCATAGTTTTGCAGCACTTCCGGCCAGACGGCCCACATTTCATTGACTTGCGATGGATACTCGACGAAGTCGCTCGGCACGCTGGTGCCGGCAAAGCGCGGATATTTCACGTTCGAAAACATGCCGTGCAGCGCATGGCCGAATTCGTGGAACATGGTCGTCACTTCATCGAACGTCAGCAAGGTCGGCTGGCCGGCGGGCGGCTTCGGAATGTTCAATTGGTTGGCCACCACCGGATGCGTGCCCATCAAAGACGATTGCGACACGTATTCATTCATCCACGCGCCGCCATGCTTGTTGCCGCGCGCATAGAAGTCGGCGATGAACAGGGCCAGCGGCTTGCCGTTGGCGTCCGTCACGTCGTAGACGCGCACGTCCGGGTTGTACACCGGTAGATCAGTACGTTGCTTGAAACTGATGCCATACAACTTGTTGGCGGCAAAGAAGACGCCGTTGTTCAGCACGCTGTTCAATTCCAGGTACGGTTTCAGTTCGTTTTCATCGAAATTGAAACGTTGCTTGCGCAGCTTGTCCGTGTAGATGGCCCAGTCGGCCGCCGCTACCTGGAAACCGCCTTTTTCCGCATCGACCACTTGCTGCAGGTCGGCCGCTTCGCGGCGTGCGTTGGCAACGGCTGGTTTCGCCAGTTCCGACAGCAAGGTGTTGACGGCCGTCGTGGTCTTGGCCGTCTGGTCTTCCAGCGAGTACGCGGCGTAGTTGGCGTAACCGAGCAGGGTGGCCCGTTCGGCGCGCAGTTTGGCCAGTTTCAGCACGATGGCGCGGTTGTCGAACTCGCCGCCCTGGCTGCCGCGGTTCAGCGACGCATCCATCAGGCGCTGACGCGTCTTGCGATCCGTCAATACGGCCAATGGCGGCTGACCGCTGGTGTTGACCAGAGCAATGAGGAACTTGCCCGTCAAGCCCCGTTCCTTGGCGGCAGCAGCAGCCGTATCGATATCGCTGTCCGTCATGCCGGCCAGTTCAGCACGCGTGTCGACGACGATGCTCTTGGCATTCGTTTCCTTCAGCACGTTTTGCGCGAAGGCCGTTTCCAGGCCCGCCTGCTCGGCGTTGTAGGCTTTCAATTTTTCCTTGTCCGCATCGGACAGCTTGGCGCCGGCGCGCACGAAATCCGTGTGATAACGGGCCAAGAGGCGCAAGGATTCGGCATCGAGGCCCAGCTTGTCGCGCTTGGCGTACAGCGTGTCGATGCGGGTAAACAATTTCGGATTCAGGGTGATCGCGTCGCCATGCGCGGCCAGTTTCGGCGACACGTCCACTTCCACCGCTTCGAGCACGCTGTTCGTGTTGGTCGACGTCATGTTGCTGAAGATGCTATTCACGCGGTGCAGCAGCTGTCCCGTGCGCTCGAGGGCCACGATGGTGTTCTCGAACGTGGGCGCCTGGCGGTTGCTGGCAATCGCGTTGACTTCGGCCAGCTGGCGTTTCATGCCTTCGGCAAACGCGGGCGCATAGTGTTCATCCTTGATCAGGCCGAACTGCGGCATCTGGAATGGCAGCGGGCTCACTTTGAGCAGGGGGTTCTGGGCGCTGACGGCAGCGGCAGGCGCGGATTTTGCAGTGGCGGCAGCCATGGCGGATGGGGCGGCGTGGGCCAGCATGACGCTGGCGGCGATGACGAGCAGTTGTGGACGGATCATGACATCTTTCAGGAAGCGCGGGAAGAACCGCGATCGCGTCGCGGGCCAGTGGCAGATCATAGCAGTCTGTCACACAGGCGTCATCCAACATGGGCGATCCTGTGGTGCATCACGCCAACTGCGCGGTTTACCACGGTCTACAATCAACATCGCCAAATAAAAAAGGCTGCCAATCGCTTGGCAGCCTTTTTCATGCACCCGGCTTTGACGCCGGAATCAGACGATTTACTTGCCGTTCAGGCCACGGCGTTGCAGCAGCGGCTCGATCTTCGCATCGCGGCCGCGGAAGTTGCGGTAGATGTCGAGCGCATCGGCGCTGCCGCCGCGCGACAGCAGTTTAGTGCGGAACCAGTCGCCGTTCTTGCGCGTCAGGCCGCCGTTTTCCTTGAACCACTCGACCGTGTCGGCATCGAGCTTTTCCGACCACAGATACGCGTAGTAGCCGGCCGAGTAGCCGCCCGCAAACGCGTGCGAGAAGTACGTGGTGCGGTAGCGCGGCGGCGCCGGGGCGAAATCGACGCCGGCATCCGTCAAGGCGGCTTTTTCAAACGCCAGCACGTCGGTCGGGATCTGTGCCGGGGTCAGCTGGTGCCAGCGCTGGTCCAGCAGGGCCGACGCCAGGTATTCCGTGGTTTTATAGCCCTGGTTGAAATTGTCGGCCGCCGTCACTTTCGCCAGCAGTTCGGCCGGGATAGCCGCGCCCGTCTGATAGTGCTTGGCATAGTTTTGCAGCACTTCCGGCCACAGCGCCCACATTTCATTGACTTGCGACGGGTATTCGACGAAGTCGCGCGGCACGCTGGTGCCGGCAAAGCGTGGATATTTCACGTTCGAAAACATGCCGTGCAGCGCATGGCCGAATTCGTGGAACATGGTGTTGACTTCGTCAAACGTCATCAGGGTCGGCTGGCCCGCTTCCGGCTTTGGAATGTTGAGGTTATTCGCAATCACCGGCTTGCGGTTCAGCAAGCTCGACTGGCCCACATAGGCATTCGCCCAGGCGCCGCCGCGCTTGTTGCTGCGCGCGTAAGGGTCGAGCGTAAAGATGGCCAGTTGCGTGCCGTCTTCATTGAAAACGTCGTACACCAGCATGTCGGACGTGTAGACGGGCAAGTCGGTGCGCTGCTTGAAAGTGAGACCGTACAACTTGCCGGCGGCAAAGAACACGCCACGGGTCAATACGCTGTGCATTTCAAAGTACGGTTTGAGTTGCGTCTCGTCGAAGTTGTAGCGTTCGGCGCGCACTTTGTCGCTATAGAAGGCCCAGTCGGCGGCGCCCACCTTGAAGCCGCCCTTGCCCGCATCGATGACCTTCTGGATATCGTCCGCTTCACGCCGGGCGTTGACGACGGCCGGCTTCGCCAATTCGCCCAGCAGGGCGTTCACGGCGGTCGTGTCGTGCGCCGTCTGGTCTTCCAGCGAATAGGCCGCGTAGTTCGGGTAGCCCATCAGCGCGGCGCGTTCGGCACGCAGTTTTGCCAGTTCCAGCACTTCCTGGGTATTGTCGAACTCGCCGCCACGGCTGCCGCGCGCTTGCGAAGCGGCCATGATGCGTTCGCGCACGGCGCGGTTGGTCAGCAGCGACAGCGGCGCCTGGCCCGTCGTGTTGACGAGGGCGATCACGTATTTACCGTCCAGGCCGCGCTTCTTGGCCAGGCCGGCGGCCACTTCAATGGCGGCCGGCGACAGGCCGTCCAGTTCTTCGCGCGTGTCGACAACGACGGCCGAGGCGTTCAATTCCTTCAGTACATTTTGCGCGAACTTGGTCGACAGGGCGGCCAGCTGGCCATTGTAGGCGCGCAGCTTTTCCTTGTCGGCCGCCGACAGCTTGGCGCCGGCGCGCACGAAGTCCGTGTGATAACGTTCGAGCAGACGTTTCGATTCGGCATCCAGGCTCAGCTTGTCGCGCTTGGCATACAGGCTGTCGATGCGCTTGAAGAGTTTGTCGTTGAGCATGATCGCGTCGCTGTGGGCCGCCATTTTCGGCGCCAGTTCACGTTCCAGGCCCTGGATCGTGTCATTCGTATTCGAGCCGGACATCACGGAAAACACGGTGCGCACGCGGCTCAGCAGCTGGCCCGAGCGTTCCATGGCCACGATGGTGTTGTCGAAGGTCGCTGGTTTCTTGTTGTTCGCAATCGCACTGATTTCCGCCAGGTTGGCGGCCATGCCTGCCGTAAAGGCGGGCGCGTAGTCAGCGTCCTGCACCTTGTCGAACGGCGGATAGTTGAATGGCAGGCTGCTGGCCTGCGCAAACGGGTTCGAGGCAGGCAGCGTTGCGGCCGCGGTGGCGGCAAAAACGGCGGCGGCTGGCGCCAGCATCAGGCTGGCGGCGATGACGAGCATTGTTGGACGGGTCATGTCTACTTTCAAGGAACGCAAGAGAGCCGCGATTGTGTCGCGGGCCAGCCTGAAATAATAACAGCCTGACACACTTGCGTCACCAGCAACTACCGATGGTAGCGCGCCAGCCAGTGATGAACGGTTTTCATGCGCCCCGCGTCACGATGCCGATTCAATAATGTGGCGGACGCTCGTTGACCAGCCCGCCATTCGCCTGCTGCGCCCCGTCGCGCACGTGTTCGCCCAGCTTGTGCAGCATCGCTTCGAGCTGGTCGATGCGCTTGCCCTGCTGGTACACCATCTGGTTCAGCGACTCGACCAGGTCTTCCTGCTGCGCCAGCTTGATTTCGATATCGACGAAACGTACTTCCATCTGTTCTGCATTGTCCATGGTGCTCACGGTGACTCCTGACTGAAAGCGGCATTCTACCGCCGTCACGGCGTGAGCCAGCACAAACCTCGTCCATTCCCCATCGGCCAGGCGGCGATTTCTGCCTATTCTTCCCTTATGGCTGAATCAAACCGCTTGACGAATGAGAACAAACGATTACAATGGACCTATCCACCTTGCCTGACTTGATCGATACGCGCAAGACGGCTGAATACCGCCGCTGGGAAGACACCTTGCACGACGTGGCGGCGGCGGCCATCGATGCGCGCATCAAGCATTTGCAGCACGGTAAAAAGGGCGACTGGCGGCCAGTGGGCGAAGGCGTGTGCGAGCTGCGTTTTTTACAGACAGGACCGGGCTGGCGCGTGTATTTTCACGAAACGAATCTGGGCACCCTGATCTTGCTGCTGTTGGGTGGCGACAAATCAAGCCAGCGACGCGACATCAAGCAGGCGCAAGCGATACTCAAGGACTTGAAAGCCCGGCAGGCGGCCCTGAAGAAAGCGGCGGCGGCATCCACAGGAGCACGAAAAAAATGAACCAACATATCGACCATGACACCTTCGACCTCGACGACCTGGAAGCATTAGGGCTGAGCAAATTCGACCCGACGCAACACCTGACCAGCAAGGCCGCCGTGGCCGCCTACATGAGCGAAATCGTTGCCACCGGCAACGCCGAACTGTTCCAGTCGGCCATGAACGACGTGGTGCGCGCCTACGGCATGGGCAAGGTGGCGGCCCGGGCCGACATCACGCGTGAAGGCGCCTATAAAGCCTTGCGCGAAGGCAGCAAACCGCGCTTCGAAACCATTTTGAAGATGCTCGATGCGCTGGGCATGCAGCTGGCCATCGTGCCGAAAACCACGCCCGACGGCGCCGTGGAAGCGTGAACGCCGCTTAGCCCTTCGGCGCGGCCAGCAAGGCTTTCATGCGCGCCAGACGCTCTTTCGGCGAAATTACTTCCGCCTCCGTCGGCACGGCGTCGCCCACGTCGAGTTCCATTTCCTTGATGAAGCGCGACGGGTCGCAATGGACTTGCTCGCCCGCCCGCTTGCGCTTCTTGCACCAGGTGATGTGCAAGGTGCGCTGGGCCCGCGTAATACCCACGTACATCAGCCGGCGCTCTTCCTGGATGCGTGCGGCGATGGTTTCGGCCGGCGCGTCGGGGTCGCCCTTGTGCGGCAAAATTCCCTCTTCCACGCCGACCAGAAATACGTGCGGAAACTCCAGGCCTTTCGACGCGTGCAGGGTCGACATGCGCACGGCGTCCTGCTCTTCGTCCTTGCCCTCGAGCATGGTCATCAGGGCCACCATCTGCGTCAATTCCAGCACGTTCTTTTCTTCGCCGTCGCGGTCCTTGCCGCCCCGGCCCCGCTCCTTGAGCCAGTTGACGAATTCCAGCACGTTCTGCCACTTGCTTTGCGCTTGGCGTTCCTCGAAGGCATCGTACAGATACGATTCGTAGTGGATTTCCTTCATCATGTCGTCCAACACTTCGGCCGCGTTGTCGCCGCTGCCGGCCGCGCCGGGCCGGCTGGCGCGCGATTCGAGGTCGTTGATGAAGTTGCAGAAGTCGCGCAGCGGCCCCAGCTGGCGGTCCGTCAGCTTGGCTTCGATGCCGCCTTTGAACACAGCCTGGAACAGCGAGCACTGCCACTGCCCCGAAAACGCGCCCAGCACTTCCAGGGTCGACTGCCCTACGCCACGGCGCGGCGTCGTCACGGCGCGGATGAAGGCCGGGTCATCGTCTTCATTGGCCAGCAAACGCAGGTAGCTGATGATGTCCTTGATCTCGGCCTTGTCGAAGAAACTCTGGCCGCCCGAAATCGTGTACGGGATGCGTTCCTTGCGCAGACACTGCTCGATGATGCGCGCCTGGTGGTTGCCCCGGTACAGAATCGCGTAATCGGAAAATTTGTTCTTGCGTTCAAAATGGTCGGCCGAAATCATGATGGCGACCTGTTCCGCCTCCTGCTCGTCCGTCTGCATGCCCAGCACCTTGATCGGCTCGCCCAGGCCATGTTCCGACCACAGCGACTTTTCAAACAGCTTCGGATTATTGCCGATGACGGCATTGGCCGCATTGAGCACGCGCATGGTGGAGCGGTAATTCTGCTCCAGCTTGATGACGCGCAAATCGGGGAAATCCGTTTCCAGCGTTTTCAGGTTTTCCACGGTGGCGCCGCGCCACGCATAGATCGCCTGGTCGTCGTCACCCACGGCCGTAAACATCGGCTTCTTGCCGATGCCCGTCACCATCAATTTCACCAGTTCGTACTGGCACGTATTCGTGTCCTGGTATTCGTCGACGAGCAGATAGCGCAGGCGGCGCTGCCACTTGTCACGCACGGGGCCGTTGTTGCGGAACAGTTCCACGGGCAAGCGGATCAGATCGTCGAAATCGACGGCCTGGTAGGCGGACAGCGTTGCCACATAGCTGCGATAGATGCGCGCCGCGTTCGCCTCATCTTCATCCTTGGCTTGCGCCAGGGCCATATCCGGGTCGATCAGGCCATTTTTCCACAGGGACATGGCGTTCTGGATGCCACGAATGACCTGTTTATCGGTGGTAATGGCGAGGTCTTGCACGAGGGAAAAACAGTCATCGCTGTCCATGATGGAAAAGCGGTCTTTCAAGCCCACGCCATTGGCTTCCTGGCGCAGGATTTTCACGCCCAGCGAATGGAAGGTCGAGACCGTCAACTGCTTGGCCTGGCGTGGCTGTTTCAACAGCTTGGCGATGCGTTCCTGCATTTCCAGCGCCGCCTTGTTGGTGAAGGTCAGCGCGGCGATGGTGCGCGGGTCATAGCCCCGGTCTTCGATCAGATGAGCGATCTTTTGCGTGATCACGCGCGTCTTGCCCGAACCGGCGCCCGCCAGCACCAGGCAAGGGCCGTCGAGGTAGGTAACCGCTTCGCTTTGGGGCGCATTCAGACCGAACTGTGGTGCTTTGGACATCAGGGTATTTCCGCAGGGAACAGCAGCCCATTGTAACAGCGTCGCGTGGGCTATTTGCATGGCGGACCATGCCTGAAAAACAGGCAATGGCATTGATATATCGCCATATGCCGCCATCTTGACCGATGCAATGCGTGCGGCACGGCCACGCCTGGAGTACCATTCCGCCTATATCGCCCGTGCGCGCCCCCTTACCGAATGGCAGTCCCATGAAATTTGAACACCTGATTGAAATCAACGACCCCTTGAACCCGCTGATCGACACCTTGAGCCTGGAACAGGTCTGGCGCGGCCTCGTCTTGCGCGCCGAGTCGCCCAAGCTGTTCGTGCCGCACCTCGATGAATGCCAGATCAGCGAGCGCAGCGATGCCGGTTTCGCGCGCAGCCTGCGCTATGGCGAGCTGGTCATCAACGACAGGGTGGTGCTGGTGCCGCAACTGCAGGTGCGCTACGAAGTGCCGGCGCAAAAGGACATCAGCGCCTCGTCATTGATCATGACCATCGAGATGCCCGACGAAGCGAGCCTGTGGGTGCGCTTCCAGTACGACGACGGCCACGACGCGGCCACCGATGCGGCCAACGCCCTGTACGACGACTTCCGCCGTTCCGCCTACAAGGAATCCGACATCGACACCGTGCGCATCATGCGCGAGCTGGCAGTCGAAGGACGGCTGGATGCGGGTCTGTTGAACTAAATTACGCTCGCGCGCTGCGGCCCCATAGCTGATCAGGGCGAAACTGCAGTCCCGCCTGCTCCGCACTGAGCACTTCGCGGATGGCGTGCAAGTCCACGCGCGTGTCGCGCCGCAGCGGCACGTCCAGGCGCGCGCCACGCGGACCGATCAGCGACTGCACGTGCGGCGTGGTGGCATTCAAGCCCTTGCGCGTGACGACACCGATTTCCCCATTCAACAGTTTGACGAAGGTGCCGACCGGATAGATGCCCAGCTCGCGCACCAGCAGCGACGCCAGCGGCGCATCGAGCGTGGCCTTGTCGGCCATCAGCATTTCGCGCAGGGCCACGTTGGGCAGCAAGGGCTGGCGATAGCTGCGTTTCGAGACGCGCGCGCAATAGCGGTCGGCCAGCATGATCAGGCGCGCGCCGATGCCGATCGCCTCACCTTGCGTGCCCAGCGGATAGCCGCTGCCATCGATATTTTCATGGTGCTGCAGCACGGCTTGCAGCCAGACGGCGTCCGTCACGCCCGCCGCGCGCAGCAAGTCGACACCGGCTTGCGGATGGGCGCGCAAATAGGCCCGTTCCTGCGCGTCCAGCGGACCTGCCTTGCGCTGGAAATCCGCATGGCGTTCCAGCATGCCCACATTCATGCTCAGCGCGGCCAGCACCACGCTGCGGATCACGCCATCATCGAGCTTCAGGGCGCGCGCCAGCAAGGCCGTGATGACGGCCGTGTCGACGCTGTGGCGCACGGCAAAGTCGCCCGCGCCCTGGTTGTGCAGGATGCAGGCCAGCGCCACGTCGGCATCCAGCGCAACGGCCTCTTCCACCAGCTGCGCCAGCGGCGCGAGGGACAGGTGGCTGTCCGCCTGCCCGGCGGCAATGGCCGGCAAGACGAGGGCCAACCCGGCCGTGACGAGGTTCAGCATGCGCAGCGCCGACGGCGCTTCCGTGGCCGTGCGCGGCACGTCGGCGCTGGTATCGGCGATGACGCCGCGCGCCAGCAGCAATGCGATCTGGTTCTCGCTGCTGATGACATGGCCCAGCCTGGCCAGCAAGCTGCCCGTTTCGCCATGCACGTCCCAGGGCAAAGCCACGCCGAGGGCCAGTTCTCCCGCATAAATGCGCCGAATTTTCACATCGTCTCCGTGTCATCGCCAGCCGCTACCCTTTTACCATTGCGGCATGGGCGGCATATACCAATTGAAATGTTTTTTGCTTTTAATCAATATTTCAATGTGGCAGCGATGATCGCGCAATCATGTGCGCTTGTCTACAAAATTGTTTAAATACAAAAATTGCATCAGACGCCAGGCGAGCAATCTGCGCAGCCGGGCGCGTGTTCCGGGTCTTTTTCCAGGTGCAGCGCCAGTTCGCGCAAAGCCGTGCGCACGCCTTCCTCGATGACGGGGTGGTAGAACGGCATGTCAAGCATGGCCGGCACCGTCAGCTGCGCCTGGCATGCCCAGGCCAGCAAATGGCCCAGGTGCTCCGCCCTCGGGCCGATCAGCTCGGCGCCGAGAAAGCGCTTGCTGCCGAATTCCGCATACACGCGCAGCAAGCCCTGGTTTTGCAGCATCACGCGGCTGCGGCCCTGGTTGCCGAACGACACGGCGCCGACGGCGAAACGGCCCGCGTGGCTCACGCACAATTGCTGGTACGTGGCGCCCACGGTGGCGATCTGCGGTTCCGTGAAGGCGATCGTCAACGACGTGCGGCGCAAGCCAGGTTTGACGTCAGGAAAACGCGCCGCATTGTCGCCCGCGATGCGGCCCTCGTCGGCCGCCTCGGGCAGCAGCGGCAGTTCGTTGTCGGCATCGCCGGCGATGAAGATGGCGCTTTTGCCGCACTGCATGGTATGCGGGTCATGCAGGGGAATGCCGTGGCGGTCGAGCTCGATTTGCGCCGTTTCCAGGCCGATCTTGTCCACGTTTGGCGCGCGGCCGATGGCGGCCAGCACATACTCGAACTGCTCGGTTTTTTCCACGCCGGCGCCATCGCTGCTGGTCAGCAGGATGCCGCTGCCGTCAGGCGTTTTTGCCATGTGTGCGACCTTGGTCATGAAACGGATATCGAGTTCGCGCGCCAGCACGGCATCCGCCTCGCGCAGCACCAGCGGGTCCGTTAGCTGCGCAACTTTATTGCCGCGCGCAAACAGGGTCACGCGCACGCCCAGGCGGGCCAGCGCCTGGCCCAGTTCCAGGCCGATGACGCCGCTGCCGACCACGGCCACCGAGCTGGGCAAATCCGTCCATTCGAACACGGCGTCGCTGGTGATGACACGCTCACCGGCCGCTTGCCACTCGGGCGGCACGATGGGCGTGGAACCGGTGGCGATCACCACACTGGCCGCTTCCACCAGCGTGTGCTCATCCACCTGCAATGTTCCGGGGGAAATAAAACGCGCATGGCCGCGCAGTTTTTCTTCCTCGGGGATGGCGTTGACGCCGTCGAGCACGAAGCCGACAAAACGGTCGCGCTCGCTGCGCACTCTGGCCATCACTTGCCGGCCATCGATGCGCACGGAGCCCGGGTGCACGCCGAAACCGGGCGCCGCAGCCACGGCATGGGCCGCCTCGGCCGCCGCGATCAAGAGTTTGCTGGGCATGCAGCCCACCCTGGCGCAGGTCGTGCCGTACGGTCCGCTTTCGATCATCAGCACGCGCTTGCCCTGCATGCGCGCAGCCTTGTGCGCCGTCATGCCGGCCGTGCCGCTGCCGATCACGGCCACATCCACTTGTAGTGTTTTCATCGTGCTATCCATCCCACCGAGGTTACTCACAGCGTTCGATACTACCCGTTTGCCAAAAATAAGGTTTTACTTTGCAGCAATATATGCATTAGTATAACTAATCATTTTCAAAATTTATAAGCTGAGCTAATGGGATCACTCGATTATCGCGCGCTGGCCGTGCTGGACGCCGTGGCCAGCCATGGCAGTTTCGACAAGGCCGCCCTGGCGCTGGGCATCACCCAGTCGGCCGTCTCGCAGCGCATCAAGGCGCTGGAAGACGCCAGCGGGCGATTGCTGATCATCCGTGGCCAGCCAGCCGTGCCGACGGGCCTGGGCCAGCGCCTGATCGTGCACCATCGCAACGTCAAGCTGATGGAAGCGTCGCTCGACATCGACCTGGGCAACAGCGTCAGCATGCCGGAAATCGCCATCGCCATCGATGCCGACAGCCTGGCCACATGGTTCCCCGACACCTTGTCCGCCCTGCTGGCGCCGCCGCGCTGCCAGCTCGATGTGCGCCTGGCCGACAGCGACAGCGCCTTGCAAATGGTGCGCGACGGCTCCGTGTTTGGCTGCGTGGCAGCCGAGTCCGGCACAGCGATCGACGCGGCGGCCGCCACCAGCGTCACGCCGCTGGGCACCTTGCGCTATGTGTGCGTGGCAACACCCGTGTTTGCCGGCCACTGGTTCGGCGATGGTTTTATTGCCGAGGCGGTGCAGCTGGCACCGGCCGTCGTGGGCCAGCACGGCTTGCTGGCACGTTTCCTCGCTGAACAATTAAACATGCGCGAACCGTTTCCGCACCATACTTTACCGGTGGAAGCGGCGCGCCGCGGCTGCGTCCAGGATGGCCTGGCCTATGGCCTGATGCCGCAGCGCCTGGCCGCGCAGGCGCTGGCAACAGACCGTCTCGTGGATCTGATGCCGGGCAGCACCCTGGACGTCCCGCTGAGCTGGCATGCATGGACCCTGGACACGCCGTTTACCAAGCTGCTGTCCGAGCAGATCGTCAAGTCCGCGCGCGACTACCTGATTTGATTTAAATATCCAGCGGGTCGACTTCCAGCGACCATTTCACGCGCGACTTCATGGCGCGCAATTCCGCCAGCCATTCTTTTAAAAACGCCTGCAGAGCCGGCCGCGAGGGCGATTCCAGCAGCAGCTGGGCGCGGTCCACGTTGTAGACGCGCGTCATGCTCATGGGAATTGGGTCATTGATGGTCACTTGCGGGTGTGCCATGCACTCTTTCGCCGCCTGCAGGAATTCGATGGCGGTCGCCAGCTCGGGCGCCTCGGCGCGCAGCAGGGCCTGGAACAGGTAGGGCGGCAGCGCCGCCTGCGCCCGCTCTTCCAGCAAGGTGGTGGCGAAGTGGTCGTAATCGTGGTTGACGACGGCGTCGTACAGCGGATGGCGCGCATAGCGCGTCTGGATCAGCACCTCGGACACGCTGCCGCCTTCCGTCTGCGCGGCCCGCCCGGCGCGGCCCGCCACCTGCATCAGCTGGGCGAACAGCCGTTCGCTGGCCCGGTAATCCTGCGAAAACAGGGCCGTATCCGGATTCAAAATGCCGACCAGGGTCAGCTTTTTGAAATCGTGCCCCTTGGCCACCATCTGCGTGCCGATCAGAATATCGACTTCGCCGCGGTGCACGGTGTCGAACGCTTCCTGCGCGCTGCCCTTCTTGCGCGTGGAATCGGCATCGATGCGCAAGATGCGCGCCTCGGGAAACAATTGCTGCAAGCCCTCTTCCACACGCTGCGTGCCGCGTCCCAGCGGCTGCAGGTCGACGTTGCCGCACGTAGGGCAATGGCGGGGGATGCGCAGTTCCAGACTGCAATGGTGGCAGCGCAAGCGGTGTTCGGGCTTGTGCAGCACCATGAACGAGGTGCAGCGCGTGCAATTGCTGATCCAGCCGCACGATTCGCAGCAGATGACGGGCGAATAGCCGCGCCGGTTCAGGAACAGCAGCGACTGCTCCCCGCGCTCCATGCGCAGTTTTAATGCGGCTATCAGATGCGAAGTCAGGCCGTCTTTCGGCTTGTCGCGCTCCATGTCCAGGATCTTGACGCGTGGCAACACCGCATTTTTCACCGCCCGCTCGCGCAATTCCAGCTTGCGGTAGCGCCCCGTCTGCGCGTGGTGCCAGCTTTCCAGCGACGGCGTGGCCGAACCGAGCACGATGGGAATTTGCAATTGCCAGGCGCGCCACACGGCCAGGTCGCGCGCGGAATAGCGCAAGCCTTCCTGCTGCTTGTAGGACGGGTCGTGCTCCTCGTCGATGACGATCAGTTTGAGCTTCGGCAACGATGCCAGGATGGCCAGCCGCGTGCCGAGCACGATGCGCGCCTGGCCCTGGTGGGCGGCCAGCCAGTGCAGCATGCGCTCGCCTTCGGACAGGCTGCTGTGCAAGGTGGCCAGCATGACGCCGGGAAAGCGCGCGCGGATATTGCCTTCCAGCTGGGGCGTGAGGTTGATTTCCGGCACCAGAATCAGGATTTGCGCATCATCCTCGCGCGCCAGCACCTGGGCGCAGGCTTGCAGATACACTTCCGTCTTGCCGCTGCCCGTCACGCCGTACAGCAGGGTCGGCTTGAACCCCTGTGCGCCGCCGATGGCGTCCGCCGCTTCCTGCTGCGCCGGGTTGAGCGCCGGCATGTTCAGCGGCGTGCCGTCATGTGCGTCGGCCAGCTTGCCCAGCTTCTTGATGGCGCGGTCGAGCGCCACGGTGGTCAGCACGCGCAAGTTCTTCGGCAAACCCGGCAGCGCCACCTCGCCCAGCGGGCGCTGGTAGTAATCGGCGGCAAAGGCGGCCAGCGCCAGCCACTGTTCCGACAGGGGCGCCAGTTGGCTGCGCACGGCCAGCACATCCTTCAGTTTCGCGGCAGGCACGTCGGTGCTGCTTGAGATGCCGACGATCAGTCCCATCACTTCGCGCCGGCCGAACGGCACCAGCGCCAGCTGGCCCACTTGCGGCAGCGGTGCGGCAGCGTCCGCGCCGGCGTCAGTCACCGCTGCATTCCAGCGGTAGTCGAACAGGGCGTTCAAGGGCGTGTCGAGCGCGATTTTCAGGATGCACGACGTCAAAATGCACTGCGACATGGGGGGTGGGCCTATCTGAATAAAAAAGCGCGCCGCAGGGTAAATGGCGCGCGGGAAGTCCGGCATCAAGCCAGCGGGCCATGATACTTGTTTCATCCCTCAAACGCCTAACGGCAGGCAGGACAGCGTGTCATCGTGCCTGAAGAAAATTCTGTGGATAACTTTGTGGACAAAGCAAAATTAACTTTCAGAAAAATGTGGATAGAAAATTTCGATCGCCGTCAAGAGCGGCACGCAAGAAAAATTAAGCATTTAAAATCAATGGCTTAAAAATTGACGCCCGGGAGGCTGGAAATCCAGGGGGCATTTCCGCCGCTGTGCATAACTGAACCATTTGTAATGTATTTATACAGAAATCAGCAGCGTTTTGCGGCGCCCGAGCGGGAAAAACAGCGGCGGCATGCGACAAAGTTGACAATTGCCGGGCAAGCGTTCGTTTTTTGCTGCCGGGCGGCGAAACATTGTTCAATTATCATGCACTGCAACATGCACTTCAGGTGAAACCTGAACATCGACGCTAAGTATCGGTTAACAAAATACTTTTCAATTTTATCCACAGAATCTGTTGATAACTTTGTGGACAATGAAGGAATAAGGCAGGCGAACGAAAGAATAACCTTATCAATAGCAACAAAGTCCGCCGGACAATGCATTTTTTATGCCTTAATAATCAAGCACTTGCACAGCCTCTCCGGGCATGGCTTTGACGCTGCCTCTTATTTCCGCAGCAAAAAAAATTGTGCATAAGTCGGTATTTCTTGCTGGGGCGCAGCAAAGAAAAAGGCAGGCTTCCGCTGGAAAGCCTGCCTTTTCCGCCCCTGCGCCAGGGGAAAACGGATACTTACTGCGGATACTTACTGGCCGCTGCGCATGGCGCGGCTCATGCTGTGCACGGCTTCCACCATGGCTTCCACGGATTCGGGCGGCGTGAACTGGGAAATGCCATGGCCCAGGTTGAATACGTGGCCCGTGCCGGCCGAGGGCGCGCCAAAGGCGTTGAGCACTTTCGCCACTTCGGCGCGGATCTGATCCGGGCTGGCGAACAGGATGGCCGGGTCGAGGTTGCCCTGCAAGCCCACTTTATGGCCGACCAGCTGGCGCGCGCGCGTCAGGTTGACGGTCCAGTCCAGGCCCACGGCATCGGCGCCGATGTCGGCGATCTGCTCGATCCACTGGCCGCCGCCCTTGGTAAACACGATGGCGGGAATCTTGACGCCATCCTTGTCGCGTTTCAATTGCGCCACCACTTGCTGCATGTAGGCCAGCGAGAATTCCTGGTAGGCGCCATCGGCCAGCGCACCGCCCCACGAATCGAAAATCATCACGGCTTGCGCGCCGGCATCGATTTGCGCATTCAGGTACTGCGCCACGGAGGTGGCGTTAATCGCCAGGATGTGGTGCATCAGGTCGGGGCGGTTGTACAGCATCTTCTTGATGGTATGGAACTCTTTCGAGCCGCTGCCTTCCACCATGTAGCACGCCAGGGTCCACGGGCTGCCGGAAAAACCGATCAGCGGCACGCGGCCATTGAGTTCCGTGCGGATTTGCGTGACGGCCTTGAAAACGTAGTCGAGCGACTCCAGGTCCGGCACTTGCAAGGCCTTCACATCCTGCTCCGTGCGCAGCGGACGCTCGAACTTCGGCCCTTCGCCATCGGCAAAATACAGGCCCAGGCCCATCGCGTCGGGCACGGTCAGGATGTCGGAAAACAGGATGGCCGCGTCGAGCGGGAAGCGCTCCAGGGGCTGCAAGGTCACTTCGGTGGCGTAATCGGGATTCTTTGCCAGGCCCAGGAAGGAGCCGGCCCGCTCGCGCGTGGCGCGGTATTCGGGCAGGTAGCGGCCCGCCTGGCGCATCAGCCAGACAGGCGTGTGCTCGGTCGGCTGGCGCAACAGGGCGCGCAGGAAAGTATCATTCTGGAGCGGAGCAAATTGTGGCATGGCAGGCAATCGAGCTTGGAGAAGCGGTATTATCGCATCCAATCGCCGCCAAATCATTGATTCCGGTGCCGCTTTGCAGCATTTGCCACGCACACCGATGACTTTCGTTGTGCCAGCCCTTCCATTATGATGATGCACGCCGCCACGCGCCCTGACCCTGCCTGGCGGCCCTTGATCCCCTCACTACACGGAGCCCGCATGACCTCGACCGCATCCAGCACCCCTTATGGCATTTGGCCATCGCCGATCAGCGCGGCCATCGTCGCCGCCGGCGCCTCGCCGCTGACGCAGCTGGCCCTGGGCGGTGCGGATGGCGCCGATGTATTCTGGCTGGCCGGACGCGCCAGCGAAGCGGGCCGCAACACCTTGCTGCGCCAGCGCGGCGCGCGTGTCGATGAACTGACGCCGGCACCCTTCAATGTGCGTACCCGCGTGCATGAATACGGCGGCGGCGCATATGCCGTGGCCGGCGATAGCGTGTATTTCTCGCATTTCGCCGACAACTGCCTGTACCGCGTGGCCGGCGACGCCATGCCCGAAGCGTTCACCACGGGCGGCAATACGCGCCACGCGGATTTCGTTGTCGACGCGGCCCGTTCCCGCCTGATCGCCGTGCGCGAGCAGCATCCGGAAGCAGGCCATGCGCAGCCGGAAAACTGCCTGGCCGCCGTCGGCTTCGACGGGCGCGAAACGGTGCTGGCGCGCGGCCACGATTTCTATGCGGCGCCGCGCCTGTCGCCGGACGGCAGCCAGCTGGCCTGGATCAGCTGGGATCACCCGCGCCTGCCGTGGCAAGGCACGGAACTGTGGCTGGCCGACGTGCACGCGGACGGCAGCCTCGGTTCGCCACGCCTGATCGCCGGCGGCGCGCGCGAGTCAATTTGCCAGCCGGAATGGTCGCCAAACGGCTTGCTGCATTTCGTCTCCGACAGCAGCGGCTGGTGGAATCTGTACCGCCTGCACGGCGCCAACATCGAGGCGCTGTGCCCGATGGAAGCGGAATTTGCCACGCCGCACTGGACCTTTGGCGGCAGCATGTACGGCTTCCTTTCCGACGACGAGATCGTCTGCACGTATATCCAGGCCGGCGTCAGCTACCTGGCGCAATTGAACGTGGCGGCGGCCAAGCTCGAACCGATTCCGCATCCCTACCAGGAAATCCGCGAACTGCGCGTAGGCCCCGGCTTCGTCGCGCTGCTGGGCGGCAGCCCGACCATTGCGCTGGAACTGGCGCGCATCGATTTGTCTAACCATGAGCTGGAAGTGCTGGCGCAGTCGATCACGGCCCTGCCTGCGCTCGCTTATCTGTCCGTGCCGCGCAGCCTGAGTTTTGCCAGCAGCAACGGCCGCACGGCGCACGCCTTCTTCTATGCGCCGCACAACACCGACGTGCAGGCGCCGGCAGGAACCTTGCCGCCCGTCATCGTCATCAGCCACGGCGGACCCACCAGCATGGCCAGCAATACATTAAAGCTGGCGACGCAGTACTGGACCAGCCGCGGCATCGGCGTGCTCGACGTCAACTATGGCGGCAGCAGCGGCTTCGGCCGCGAATACCGCGACGCGCTGCGCGGGCAGTGGGGCATCGTCGACGTGGAAGACTGCATTGCAGGCGCGCGCTACCTGGCCGCCAACGGCCTGGCCGACCCGGAACGCCTGATCATCCGCGGCGGCAGCGCGGGCGGCCTGACGACCCTGTGCGCATTGACGTTCCACGACGTCTTCAAAGCGGGCGCCAGTTACTATGGCGTCTCCGACCTGAAGGGCCTGGACAACGATTCGCACAAGTTCGAATCGCGCTACACGGATTACCTGATCGCGTCGCAGCCGCAAGCCGAGGCGCTGTACCTTGAGCGCTCGCCCATCCACCACACGGATAAACTGTCGCGCCCGATGATCTTCTTCCAGGGCCTCGACGACAAAGTCGTGCCGCCGCAGCAGTCGCAGCTGATGGTCGACGCCCTGCAGGCGCGCGGCGTGCCCGTCGCGTACGTGCCGCTCGAAGGCGAGGGCCACGGCTTCCGCAAGGCGGAAAACATCGTGCGCACGCTGGACGCTGAACTGTATTTTTACCAGCGCGTGTTCGGCCTGCCCGTGGCGGCCGGCGAGCCGCCCGTGCATATCGCCAATTTGCCCGCATGAACGAGCAACATGTAGAACAACATCTGCTGGACGAATTCGCCGCCCTGGAACAGCATGAGCAGATGATTCTGGCCCTGCTGGCCATCACGGGCGAACCGGTCGGCAAGCATGCCGTGTATGAACACTTGCAGCGCGCCAATGTCGTCGAACCGGACGGCACGCCATTTACCCTGGCTGTCGTCACGGGCATGCTGCAGCGGCTGACGCGCCTGGCGCTGGTCAGCGAGGTGGTGGGACGCGGTTTTGCCTGTGAAGCGAGGCTGCGCTGGCCCGCCATGCGCGCCGCCATCGAACACCTGGTGTTTCGCGACCTGTGCCAGGCTATCGAGCTGATCAACCCCGTGCGCCGCAACTGGGATGGCTATGTGGAATTGCGCAGCTACCGGCAAGGCGTGGCGCGCCTGCGCATCGCCCTGTTGCGCAATGACGAGGTGCGCCACGTGGCCGCCATCCTGGCCGCCTGCATGGCGTGCTATGAAGCGCAGCAGCTGCATCCGCTGATCGAGATTTTCGGCCGGCCGTTCGAACCGGAAATGTTGTCTTTCGTCATGCCGCAACTGCAGGATGACATCCTGGCCGTGCTGCTGGGCAACGCCCCCCGTGAACCAGGCACGGCGCACGCCATCCGCACGTACGCACGCGCGCACCACGCGCGCCAGGCGGCCGCCGGCGACCATATCGGCGCCGCCCTGCCGCTGGCCCTGGCCGAAGACGCCCTGCTGTGCGGCGAACTCGACGCGGCCGCCCGCTACCTGGCAGGCCAGCAGGGGCCGCAGGCGCTGTTTGTCGACAGCAGCATCGCCCTGTTGCGCGGCGAACATGCGCAGGCCGTAGCGGGCTTCGAAACGGCCTTGAAAGGGCTGCGCAAGGAGGCGGGCAAGCGCAAGCTGTGCTTTACGGGCATCGGCGGCCATTTGTACGTGCTGGCCCTGCTGCGCGGCAACGACGCCAAACTGCTGAAAAGCGCGGAAACCTATCTCGATATCGCCCTGCACGCACAGCCCAACCACGACAGCATCGTCTACCAGCAACTCAATACCTTGCGCCTGGTGCGCGCCGGCGTGCAACTGGCGGAAAGCATTCCCACGCGCAGCTGGGAAACGGCACTGCAGGAGCAACTGTTCCAGGGCTTGCTGTACTACTGGCTGGCACTGCCGCAATTGAGCGAACGCAAGGACCAGCTGCGGTCGCTGGTGCAACAAGCGGACGCGGCCGGCTACGACCTGATCGCCGCGCAAGCGGCCGGCTTGCTGGGCCTGATGGGCGAGCCGCAGCAGGAGCGCTATGCCACGGCAAAACGGGCGCAGCACGGCTTGACGGACATGGCGCCGTGGTTCGAGCGCCAGGAAGCGTGGCAGCGCCAGCTGAGCGCGCTCATCAACCTGCAGCAGAACGCGCCCGCCGAAGCGCTGGGCGGCGTCTCGCGCCTCGTCTGGCTGGTGGCATTCGACCCGCGCTTTGGCCTGACGGCCGTGGAAGTGCGCGAGCAGAAACGCGACGCACGGGGCGGCTGGAGCAAGGGCCGCGCCATGGGCCTCAAACGCCTGGCCGAAGAAGCGGGCGACATCGATTTCCTCACGCCGCAAGACGCCCGCGCGGCGGGCAGCATCGCACCGTTCAAACAATATTATTCGTCGGCACCGCGCTATGAAATCGAACTGGACAAGGCCGCCATCTTGCTCGTCGGCCACCCGCTCGTCTTCTGGCTAGACCACCCCGACACGCGCGTGGAACTGATCGCCGGCGCACCCGAGCTGCTGATCAAATCCCACGAGGGGCAGCTGTGGCTGGGCATGCAGCCGCCATTGCCCGACAACGGCAGCAATGTCGTGGTGCAGCGCGAGACGCCGACGCGCTTGCGCGTGGTGCACATCCTCGACGAGCACCGGCGCATCGGCGCCATCGTGGGCCTGGGCCTGTCCGTGCCGCTGCATGCGGAAAAACAGGTGATGCAGGCGATCGGCGCCATCTCGTCCATGGTCACGGTGCAATCGGATATCGGCGGCGGCGCCGGCGCCGCGGAAGCGATCACGGCCGACCACCGCCTGCACGTGCATCTGCTGCCCTACCAGCAAGGCCTGAAAATGCAGATCCTGGTGCGCCCGCTGCTCGACAATGGCGCTTATTACGCGCCGGGCAGCGGCGCCGAAAGCGTGTTTGCCGATGTGGCCGGCCGGGCCGTGCAGGCGCGGCGGGACCTGAACGCGGAACGCGAAGCGCAGCGCCAGCTCATCGGGCGCTGCCTGGTGCTGGAAGAGGCGCAAGAAGAGCATGGCGAATGGCTGCTGGGCCAGCCTGCGCTGGGC
The DNA here is from genome assembly GCF_019345455.1 of Janthinobacterium sp. NKUCC06_STL. Lineage (NCBI taxonomy): Bacteria > Pseudomonadati > Pseudomonadota > Betaproteobacteria > Burkholderiales > Oxalobacteraceae > Janthinobacterium > Janthinobacterium sp. NKUCC06_STL. The sequence goes on along the minus strand of NZ_JAHKQY010000009.1, from coordinate 82,882 downwards.
TTGCAACTGCTGGTGGAATTGCAGGCGCTTAATCCCGCCGGCATGGTATTGGCGTGGCCGGAAGGCGAAACCATGCGCGTGTCGAAACGCATCGACAGCGGCCAGATGCGCTTGAACATCAAGAGCGAGAAGGACTGGTTTGCCGCCAGCGGCGAAGTGCAGATAGATGAAGACAAGGTGATGGATTTGCGCGCCCTGCTCGACTTGATGCAGAACAATAAGAGCCGCTTCGTGGCCTTGGGCGACAACCAGTTCCTCGCGCTCAGCGATGAATTGCACCGCCGGCTGTCCGAGCTGGCCGCGTATGGCGAGACGCATGCCGACGGCGTGCACATCCACCCGCTGGCCGCCTTCGCGCTGGAAGAGCTGGCCAACGACGCGGGCGGCGTGAAGGCCGACAAATTGTGGCGCGAACACTTGCTGCGCCTGCGCGCCCTCGACGACTATCAACCGCAACTGCCCAGCACACTGCAAGCGGACTTGCGCGACTACCAGCTGGCCGGTTACGAATGGCTGGCGCGCCTGGCGCACTGGGGCGTGGGCGCCTGCCTGGCCGACGACATGGGGCTCGGCAAGACTTTGCAGGCGCTGGCGCTGATCCTGGCGCGCGCGCCGAACGGCCCCACCCTCGTCGTCGCCCCCACATCCGTGTGCATGAACTGGATCAGCGAAGCGCAGCGCTTCGCGCCCACCTTGAACATCAAACTGTTCGGCAGCGGCGACCGCGCCGACATGCTGGAGACCTTGCAGCCCTTCGACGTGGTGGTGGCCAGCTACGGCTTGCTGCAACAGGAAGCGGCGCTGTTTGCTGGCGTGCGCTGGCATACGATCGTGCTTGACGAAGCGCAAGCGATCAAGAATGGCGCTACCAAACGCTCGCAAGCCGTGATGGCCTTGCAAGGCGATTTCCGCATGGTGGCCAGCGGCACGCCGCTGGAAAACCACCTGGGCGAATTGTGGAATCTGTTCCGTTTTATTAACCCGGGCTTGCTGGGTACCCTCGACCAGTTTAATTTGCGCTTTGCCGGTCCCATCGAGAAGGATCAGGACAAGCGGGCGGCGGCCGGCGCACGCTTGCGCTTGCGCCGCCTGATCGCGCCCTTCATCCTGCGCCGGACCAAAACGCAAGTGCTGTCGGAGCTGCCATCGCGCACGGAAATCGTGCTGGAAGTGGAATTGTCGCCGCAGGAAACGGCACTGTACGAATCCTTGCGCCGCGAAGCGCTGGAAAAGCTGGCCATGGTGGAAGGGCCGGCGTCCAAGAAAGCCATCCAGATCCTGGCCGAGATCATGAAGCTGCGCCGCGCCTGCTGCAATCCGCAACTGGTGGCGCCGGAGCTGGGCCTGGCCAGCAGCAAGCTGGCCGCGTTCGCCCAGTTGCTGTCGGGCTTGCTGGAAAACCGCCACAAGGTACTCGTCTTCAGCCAGTTCGTCGACCATCTGACCCTCATCCGCCAGCACCTGGAACAGCATGGCGTGCGCTACCAGTATCTCGACGGCAGCACGCCGATGCAGGAGCGCAAGCGCCGCGTCGATGCTTTCCAGGCGGGAGAGGGAGACGTTTTCCTGATCAGCCTGAAAGCGGGCGGCATGGGCATCAATCTGACGGCCGCCGATTACGTGATCCACATGGACCCGTGGTGGAACCCGGCCGTGGAAGACCAGGCCTCGGACCGCGCCCACCGCATGGGGCAATTGCGCCCCGTCACCATTTACCGGCTGGTGGCCAAGCACACGATCGAGGAAGGCATCGTCGAATTGCACCAGCACAAGCGCGACCTGGCCGACAGTTTATTGGAAGGCAGCGACGCGGCCGCGCGCATGTCGGCCCATGACATGCTGGGCATGCTGCAGGAGGGCTTGAAAAAATGAACGGCGAAGCCGCGTTCCATGCGATGATCCATTTTCCCTGTTGCTTTCCCACGCCATGACCGACTATATCGCCACCAGCGCCGGCCAGCGCGCCACTTTTTTGTGCGGCAAATCCTGGACCGCCTACGTCAGCACTTTCCTCATTGCCGTGCTGCTGTTTTTTGCCGCCCTGCCGCTGGCCTTCAAGTACAACGCGCGCGCCGCCTTCGTCGTGCTGATCGGCTCGGCCCTGATCGTCGGCTACCGCCTGCTGACGATACGCAGCTACCAGCTGTACCTCGATGAGGCGGGCGTGTGGCTGGCCTCCGGCATCTTGCCGTGGAAAAAGAAACTGACGGGCGTGAAATGGCGCGACATGGATGAAGCCGTATATGAAACGAACTTCTGGAGCTGGCTGTTCCAGTCCTATACGGTGCGCGTCAGCCAGCGCTACACGCAGGAAACGGAAATCCACGCCACCGGCATGGCGCGCGGCAAGGATGCCGTGGCGGCCATCAATGCGCGCCACCAGGAACTGCTGCACGGCAGCGCCATCGTCGTCTAGCACCGCGCGCTCCCGGCGCAAAAAACTGCGCAGCGGCGGCAATTAATGCTAATCTTTGGGCCGCCCAGGCAAGCAAGGCCAACCTTTCAATAGTTGTTTGTTACTTATATTATCAGTTTATTATTTTCTGATGAGGACAAACGACAAAATATTCAAGAGATAAACTATGCTGATAAAGAATAAAGTTGCGCTCGCCGCATTGATGATGGCGTTTACCCTGACACCGGCCAGCGCCGCCAAGAAGCCGCAGAAAAACGGCAAGGCCAGCACCAGCAGCAGCAAGAAGAAAACCGTCGGCAAGAAAGCGGCCGTCGTGACGGCGGCCACGGCAGCCACGGTCGCGGCCGTCGCCAGCGAGAACAGCAGCGACCGCTCCATGAATAACCTGAGCGGCCAGTTCCTCACGGCCCTGTGGCGCCTGGATCCGGAAAGCGCGATTTCCGTCGGCAAGTACGATGGCGCCGCCAACCTGAGCATTCCCGACGCGGCCAGCCGCCAGAAGCAACTGGCCTTCATCGAAGAATGGCTGGGCAAGTTCGGCAAGCTGAATGCCGGAAAAATGTCGGACAAGCAACGTACCGACCTGGCCTTGCTGACGAATAAACTGCAATCGGACCGCTGGTACCTGACCACCTTCCGCGAATTCGAATGGAATCCCGCCCAGTACAACGTGGCCGGTTCCATCGACTTCATCCTGAACACGGAATACGCGGCCCAGCCGCAGCGCCTGCGCACCTTGCTCAAGCGCATCGCCACCGTGCCGCAATATTATGCGGCCGCGCGCGCCAGCATCGTCAACCCCACGCGCGAACACACGCAGCTGGCCATCGCCCAGAGCGCAGGCGTGCTCAGCGTGCTTGACGACCTGAACAAGACGGCACAGGGTTCCATCCTGACGCCGGCGGAAAAACAGCTGTACAACGCGCGCATCGCCGCGGCCCGCACGGCCGTGCAAGGCTACGCGGCCTGGCTGACGGAACAGGATGCGGCGCTGGCGCAGAACGGCAACGCGCGCTCCTTCCGCATCGGCAAGGAGCTGTATGAGCAGAAATTTGCCTACGATATCCAGGCCAGCGTGAGCGCCGAGCAGATGTACCAGAAAGCCTTGGCCGCGCGCGAAAAGTTGCTCGAGCACATGGATAGCCTGTCCGACGAGCTGTGGGTGAAAACCATGGGCGCCACGGCCAAGCCGGCGGACCGCACGGCAAAGATCGGCATGGTGATCGACAAGCTCTCCAGCAACCACGTGGCGGCCGCCGATTTCGTGCCGGAAATCCGCCGCCAGATTCCCGAACTGCAGGCATGGGTCACCAGCCACAACCTGCTGACGATGGACCCGAAAAAGCCCCTGGTCGTGCGTGAAACGCCCGCTTACCAGCGCGGCGTGGCCGGCGCCAGCATCGAGGCGCCCGGCCCGTACCGCCCACAGGACCGCACTTATTACAACGTGACGCCGCTCGATGGCGAAACGCCGGAACAGGCGGAAAGCAGCTTGCGCGAATACAACCACTGGATCTTGCAGATCCTGAACATCCACGAAGCCATTCCCGGCCATTACACGCAGCTCGTGTACGCCAACAAGTCGCCGTCCTTGGTCAAGTCCATCTTCGGCAATGGCGCCATGATCGAAGGCTGGGCCGTGTATGGCGAACGCATGATGCTCGAATCGGGCTATGGCAATAACGCGCCGGAAATGTGGCTGATGTATTCGAAGTGGAACTTGCGCAGCGTCACCAACACCATCCTCGACTACAGCGTGCACGTGCTGGGCATGACGGAAGCGCAGGCGCTCGACCTGCTGACGCGCCAGGCCTTCCAGACCCAGCGTGAAGCCAAGGAAAAATGGCGCCGCGTGCAGTTGAGCTCGGTGCAACTGACCAGCTATTTCAGCGGCTACAGCGAAATCATGGACTTGCGCGAACAGCGCAAGCTGGCGCTGGGCAGCAAGTTCGTGCTGAAGGATTTCCACGAACAATTCCTCAGCTACGGCAGCGCGCCCGTGAAAGTCATCAAGGAACTGATGAATTAACTCGTACGCATCCTCTCCTTGCAAAGGGCGCCGCGGCGCCCTTTTTGCATGCGTTTGCGCCATCGCAAACCGCCGGCTGCCCTGTCCATTAAGCTGACGGGAAGGCAGGCGCCACCGCACTCCTCACTGGCAATTGCCGATTTTCCTGCTACGCTGGATTCAGGAGCGTCCATGCATATGCCCATCCAGTTCGACACCCTCGATTACGCCAAACGCCTCGCCTCGGCCGGCGTACCCACGCAGCAGGCGGAAGCCCATGCCACGGCCTTGGGCGAAGTCTTGGGCTCGGCCGTGGTCGTGCATGGCGAACTGGCGGCCCTGGAGCGCAATCTGCTGGGGGAAATCAAGCTCGTGGCGCAAAAGGTCGATACCAGAGTGGATGCGCTGGAACTGAAATTCGATACCAGAATAGATGCACTGGAGCAAAAATTCGACGCCCGCCTGGAACGTCTGGACTTGCGCCATGGCGCGGACATGAAGCACGTCTATTGGATGATGAGCACCCTGATCCTGCTGAACCTGGGCATCCTCAGCAAACTGATGCTCCAGTAAGCACTCACCAAGTGACTGCCCAAAGAAAAAGCCGCTGCTCACGAAAGAGGCCAGCGGCTTTTGCTTGCGCGTATTGCAAACCGTCTAGGACGCTTCTTCCGGCGCCTGGGTTGCCTTGACGAAGATGGGCGCCACCAGCAGGCCCAGCTCGAACAGCAGGCACATCGGGATGGCCAGCGAGAACTGGCTGACGACGTCCGGCGGCGTGACGATGGCGGCAATCACGAAGGCGCCGACGATGATGTAGGGACGCACTTCCTTGAGTTTCGCGATGGACACGAGTCCCATGCGCACGAGGATCACCACCACCACGGGCACTTCGAAGGTGGCGCCAAAGGCCAGGCACATCGACATGACGAAATCGAGGTAGTTTTCGATATCGGGCGTCACCGCGATCGACGAGGGCGAAAAGTCGCTGATGAAGTGGAAGACGCGGCCAAACACAAAGAAATAGCAGAAGGCCACGCCGGCCATGAACAGCAGGGAAGACGAGATGACCAGCGGCGCGATCAGGCGTTTTTCATGCGTGTACAGGCCGGGGGCGATAAACGCCCACATCTGATACAGCACCCAGGGCAAGGCGACGATGAAGGCGATCACCAGGGTCACTTTCATCGGCACGAGGAAGGGCGAGATAACGCCGGTGGCGATCATTTTCGAGCCGGCCGGCAGCGAGGCGATCATCGGCGCGGCAATAAAATCGTAGATATGCGAAGGGCCGGGCCAGTAAAACAGCACGGCGCAGACGACGGCGATACCGATCGAGGCCTTGACCAGGCGGTTGCGCAGCTCGACCAGATGCGAGATAAAAGTTTCTTCCACCGGGGATTTGCTACTCATGAGTAAAAGGAGGAGGAACTGGCACGCGGACGGAAGCGCGCCACGCGGGCGGCCGCCGACTGCACGTGCAGCTTGCCGCCATGGCGCTGCTTGTACCAGCCAGGGATGGCGGAATTGCGCACCAGCTTCTTGCGGCGGAATTCGCGCGCCTTGCGGGCCAGGTCTTCATTGGTGGCGCGCAGCATGGCTTCGTGGGCATCGTGATGCCCCTCATACGAGCTGGCATCGCCGCGCCAGGCGTTTTCCACCTCGGCCAGGTTGCCGGAGATCGAGTTTTCCACGCCATGCATGGATTTCTCCACGCTTTGCTTGACGGAATGGGCCGCATCCTGCACTTCCTTCTGCAGGTTTTTTAGCTCTTCCATTTCGATTTCGCGCGAGACTTCGGATTTCACCTGGTTCAGGTAGCGTTGCGCGCGGCCATACAGGGTACCGGCCATGCGCGCCACTTTCGGCAACTTTTCAGGGCCGATAACTATCAACGCAACCACGCCGATGATGGCGATTTTAGAGAGGCCGAGATCGATCATAAGCGGACAAGGGCTGTTACCGGACGAGGCAAGCGCCCCGCCACGCTATCAGAACTTGCTTTTCTCTTTCGTCTCGACGTCGATGGTGCTTTTGTCGGCCACTTGCGATGGCGCAGCAGGAGGGGTATTGGCTGCCGGGGCGTCATCTTCGCCCTTGACGCCATCCTTGAAGCCTTTGACGGCCTTGCCGATATCACCGCCGATATTGCCCAGTTTCTTGGTGCCGAAGACCAGCATGACGATGACCAGAACGATCACCCAGTGCCAAATACTCAATGAACCCATCACATTCTCCTTGCGGGACGGTGCCCGAATAGCGTCAACCAATGCCGGTAGTATACACGTGAACCCGGCGCGCAGCGAAATCAGTGTTGACCGCGCCAGGGACGGGGACCGCCGTACACATGAATGTGCAGGTGATACACCTCTTGCCCACCGTTCGGGCCGCTGTTGAGCATGGTCTTGAAGCCGCCGGCAGGCGTGCCATCGGCGTCATACGTGACGGCGCAGCCAAACTCGGCAGCGAGTTTCGGCGCCAGGCGCAGCAGCTTGCCCAGCATGTCCGTATGGCTGTCGTCGCAATCGGACAGGCTGGCCACGTGGCGTTTCGGGATCAACAGCAGGTGCACGGGGGCGGCCGGGTTGATATCCTTGAAGGCCAGCAAGTCCTCGTCCTCATACACGATGGACGAAGGAATTTGTTTTGCAGCAATCTTGCAGAAAATACAGTTATCCACGCACGCTCCAGTAGGTCAGTGTTTGTCTGTTTCGCCGGCATCGCGCAATTCATCCTTGCGTGCCGCCTTTTCTTCCAGGCCCGACAAGCCTTCGCGGCGCGCCAGCTCGTCGAGCACCTGCTGCGGCGTCAGGTCGAACTGCGCCAGCATCACCAAGCTGTGAAACCACAGGTCAGCGCATTCGTACAGGACCTTCGACGGGTCGTTGTCACGGCGCGCATCCTTGGCGGCCATCACGGTTTCCGTCGCCTCTTCGCCGATTTTTTTCAAAATCGCATCATCGCCCTTGGCAAACAGGCGCGCGACATACGAGGTGGCGGGGTCGCCGCCATTGGCCAGCTTGCGCGATTCGATCACGGCGGCCAGGCGCTTCAGGGTTTCACTCATTTGCTCTTGCTTTCCGCGTAAATCGTCTCAGGATCTTTCAGGACGGGATCGGTGACTTGCCATTCGCCCGTTTTTTCATCGCCTTCAAATTTCTGGAAGAAGCACGAGTGGCGGCCCGTATGGCAGGCGATGCCGCCCGCTTGCTCGATTTTCAGCAAGACCACGTCTTCATCGCAATCGAGGCGGATTTCCAGCACCTTTTGCGTGTGGCCCGACTCTTCACCCTTGTGCCACAGTTTCTTGCGCGAACGGCTCCAGTATACGGCTTCGCCCAGCTCCACCGTGCGCGCCAGCGCGTCGCGGTTCATCCAGGCAAACATCAGCACGTCATTGCTGCCCGCTTCCTGCGCGATCACGGGCACCAGGCCGTGCTCGTCCCATTTGACCTTTTTCAGCCACTTGGCATTGCTTGCTACGATGGTTCCGTTTTGCATGTTCTTCTATCCTGCTGATATTGACTGCTGCTATTTACGCCAGGCGCATGGGAATGCCCTGCTGCGCCATGAAACGCTTGGCTTCCTGCACCGTGTGCTGGCCATAGTGGAAGATGCTGGCGGCCAGCACGGCGTCCGCGCGGCCCACCTTGATGCCGTCGACCAGATCTTGCAAGCCGCCCACGCCACCCGAGGCGATGACGGGAATGCTGACGGCGTCGGACACGCCGCGCGTCAGGCCCAGGTCGAAGCCGACCTTGGTGCCGTCGCGGTCCATGCTGGTGAGCAAGATCTCGCCGGCGCCCAGGCTTTCCATCTTTTTGGCCCATGCGAACGCGTCCAGGCCCGTGGCCGTGCGCCCGCCATGGGTAAACACTTCCCACTTGCCGGGCGACACTTGTTTGGCGTCAATGGCGACGACGATGCATTGCGAGCCGTGCTTTTGCGACGCCTCGTACACGAGTTGGGGATTCGTCACGGCCGAGGTGTTGATGCTGACCTTGTCGGCGCCCGCGTTGAGCAGCCGGCGCACGTCTTCCACCACGCGCACGCCGCCGCCCACGGTCAGCGGAATGAACACTTGCGACGCCACGGCTTCGATGATGTCGAAGATCAGGCCGCGGTTGTCGCTGGACGCGGTAATGTCGAGGAAAGTGATTTCGTCGGCGCCCTGCTCGTCATAGCGGCGGGCGATTTCCACCGGGTCGCCAGCATCGCGCAATTCCGTGAAATTGACGCCTTTGACGACGCGGCCATTGGTCACGTCGAGGCAGGGGATGATACGTTTTGCAAGCATGATGGTATCCAGATTGTCGCCAGGCCGGGCGTGCGCAGGCACGCTCCCGGCCGGGCTGGCTTAAACGGCGGCGTCGGTCAGTTCGTCGGCGCGTTCCTGCGCCTGCGCCAGGTCGATCGTGCCTTCATAGATGGAACGGCCGCAGATCACGCCTTCGATGCCTTCGGTCTGGACCGCGCACAGCGCTTCCACGTCCCCGATATTGTGCAGGCCGCCAGAAGCGATGACGGGGATCTTGACGGCTTGCGCCAGCTTGACGGTGGCGTCGATATTGATGCCGCCCATCATGCCGTCGCGGCCGATGTCCGTGTAAATGATCGATTCGACGCCGTAGGCTTCGAATTTTTTCGCCAGGTCGATCACTTCGTGGCCCGACATCTTGCTCCAGCCATCCGTTGCCACTTTGCCATCCTTGGCATCGAGGCCGACGATGATGTGGCCGGGGAAGGCGCTGCAGGCGTCGTGCAGGAAGCCGGGGCTTTTCACGGCCGCCGTACCGATGATGATGTAGGTGATGCCGGCGTCAAGGTAGCGCTCGATGGTGTCGAGGTCGCGGATACCGCCGCCCAGCTGCACGGGGATTTCCTCGATGTCGTTTTCCACGGCGAAATCCTGCACCGCTTTCAGAATGGCCTTGACGGCGCCTTCATTCTTCGGCTTGCCGGCAAAGGCGCCATTCAGGTCGACCAGGTGCAGCCGGCGCGCGCCTTGCATCAGCCAATGGCGGGCCATGTCGGCCGGGTCTTCGGAAAATACGGTGGCAAGTTCCATATCGCCTTGTTTCAGGCGTACGCAGTGACCGTCTTTCAGGTCGATGGCGGGAATGAGCAGCATGGTCAGTGTGATTTAAAAGTGAGTGAGAGGCGGACAAAAAGCCGGAGAGCTAACGTTAAGGTTGCCAGTGAACAAAGTTCTTGTACAGCTGCAAGCCAGCGGCAGCGCTTTTTTCAGGGTGAAACTGTGTCGCGAAAATATTATCACGGGCGACGGCGCAGGCGAACGGCGCGCCATAGACAGTCTCGCCCACCGTGTGCGCCGCCTCTTGAGGTTGAGCAAAATAACTGTGCACAAAGTAAAAATACGCGTTGTCGGCGATGCCATCCCACATGACATGGGACGCCGTTTGCCGCACTTGGTTCCAGCCCATTTGCGGCACCTTGAAGCGCGAACCGTCTTCCTGCACCTGGCCGTCGAGCTGGAAACGCACGACTTTGCCTGGCAGCAAGCCCAGACCGGCCGCATTGCCCTCTTCGCTGCCGTCGAACAGCATTTGCTCGCCGATGCACACGCCCAGCACGGGCTTGCTGTCGGCGGCGCGCAGCAGCGCTTCGAGCACGCCCGATTCGCGCAGGCTGCGCATGCAGTCGGGCATGGCGCCCTGGCCAGGCAAGACGATGCGGTCGGCGCTGTCGATGTCTTCCACAGTGCCGGAAATGCGCACGTCGGCTTCCGGCGCCACGGCACGCAAGGCCTGCGCCACCGAGCGCAAATTGCCCATGCCGTAATCCACCACCACAATTTTATTCATGTTTGATCTCGGAATCTACAGTGGTTCGCGGGCGCTTACAGGCTGCCCTTGGTCGATGGAATGATGCCGGCCGCGCGCTCGTCGAGCTCGGCAGCCATGCGCAGCGCGCGGCCAAAGGCCTTGAACACGGTTTCGCATTGATGGTGGGCATTCGTGCCGCGCAGGTTATCGATATGCAAGGTCACGCCCGCATGGTTGACGAAGCCGCGGAAAAATTCCAGGGTCAGGTCGACGTCGAAGCCGGCGATCATGGCGCGCGTAAACGGGATGTGGTATTCGATGCCTGGGCGACCCGAGAAATCGAGCACCACGCGCGACAGCGCCTCGTCCAGCGGCACGTACGCGTGGCCGTAGCGGCGGATGCCCTTCTTGTCGCCGATGGCCTTGGCCACGGCCATGCCCAAGGTGATGCCCACGTCTTCCACCGTATGGTGGTTGTCGATATGCACGTCGCCCGTCGCTTCGATATCGAGGTCGATCAAGCCGTGGCGGGCGATCTGGTCCAGCATATGATCGAGGAAGGGCACGCCGGTATTGAGCTTTTGCTGGCCCGTGCCGTCCAGGTTGAGGGCGACGCGAACTTGCGTCTCATTGGTGTTGCGCGTGATTTCTGCGGTGCGGTTCATGGGAGGCTCTGGCGGTAGGCTAAACGAGGGATGCCTTGAAGGCATCGTAAAAAAGGGAATTTTCTTCCGGGGTGCTGACGCTGATGCGCAGGCAATTGGCCAGCGCAGCATGCATTTTACTCATATTTTTAATTAAAACCCTGCGGGCAAGCAGTTTTGCACAAACATCGTCGGAATCCGCCACACGAATCAGAAGAAAATTTGCCTTCGACGGGAATACCGTCACGCCCGGCAACTCTGCCAGGCGCAGCGCCAATGCATCGCGCGCGCTGTTGAGCAGGTCCGCCTGGGCATTCAACACGTCGAGGTGATCGAGCGCGAATTCGGCCGCCGCCTGCGTCAGCACGTTGACATTGTACGGCGGGCGCACTTTCTCGAATTGCGCCAGCAGGGCCGGCGCGGCCGACATGTAGCCGAGACGGATGCCGGCCAGGCCCAGTTTCGACACGGTGCGCATCACCACCAGATTCTCGAACTCGGGCAAGCGGCCCATGAAGCTGTGCTGCGCGAACGGCTCGTACGCTTCGTCGACGACGGCGATGCCCGTGTCGCCAAGCGCCGCGAGGATGCGCTCGATGTCGGCGCCGGCAAACAGGTTGCCCGTCGGGTTGTTCGGGTACGCGAGAAACACCAGCGCCGGGCGATGCTGTTCGATGGCCGCCAGCATGGCCGGCATGTCCAGGCTGAAGTCGGCCTGCAAAGGCACGCCGACGAAATCCATGCCGGCAAACTGCGCCGAGCGCGCATACATGACGAAGGCGGGCACGGGCGCCAGCAGCACGGCGCGCTTGCCCGGCTCCTGGTGGGCGCACGCCATGGCCAGGATGGAAATGAGTTCATCGGAGCCATTGCCCAGCATGACGTCATAGCCGGCGGGCACGCCCAGCTTGGCGCAGATGGCCGCCTGCAGGCTGGCGTACGACGGCGGATAGCGGTTCAGCGCCACGCCGGCCAAGCGCGCGCCCAGCTCCTCGCGCAGCTGCGGCGGCAGCGGATACGGGTTTTCCATCGCATCGAGTTTGATGTAACCGCTGGCATCGGCGACCTGGTAGCTTTTGACGGCCCGCACATCGGAGCGCACGGTGTTGCTGATTAACTGATCGAGGAAAGACATGCTGCAAACACTCCTGATGAAATTAAATGACGACGTCTTCCGGCACGGCGGCGCTGCGCGCCTTGCGGGCCGGCGCTTTTTTCGCGGCGGGCGGCTTTTTCGCGGCGGGCGGCTTTTTCGCGGCGGCCGGCTTCTTGGCAGCCGCCGTTTTTTTCGCCGCCGCCCTGACGGGCTTGGGCGCGGCCAATGTGGCCGGTTCGGCCAGCTCCTGGGCCAGCGCCGCCAGCCGTTGTTCGATGATGGCGCAGTAATCGGGATTCAATTCAAAGCCGACGAAATCGCGCCCGCAGCGCTTGGCCGCCAGGGCCGTGGTGCCGCTGCCCATGAACAGGTCGAGCACCACGCCGCCGGGCGGGCACGACGCCTTGACCATGCGCTCGATGATTTCAAGCGGCTTTTGGGTCGGGTGGTCGGCCCGTTCCGGGTGTTCCTTGTGCAGGCGCGACACGCTCCACAAGTCTTTTGGGTTGTAGCCCACTTCCAGCCATTTCGCGCCGATGAAGATCGAGCGCGAACGGGCTTTCTTGGTGGCCGCGTCGTAGGCGATGCGCACCGCGTCAAGGTCGAAGTAGTAATCCTTGCGCTTGACGAAAAAGCCGATGGTGTCGTGCACCGATGAAAAGCTGCGCACGCTGCCGCCCATGGACGGCACGCGGCGGTCCCAGATGATTTCATTCATCATCGCCATGCGCTGTTTCAGCATGACGAAGATCTCCGGCGAATAGCGCCAGGTCAGAAAAATATACAGGCTGCCGTTGGCTTTCAGCTTGGGCAGCGCCGCATCGATCCATTCTTCCGTCCAGCGCAGGTAGTCGGCCACGGACTGCTGGTCCGAGGCATTGCCGTAATCCTTGCCCAGGTTGTACGGCGGATCCGTCAGGATCAGGTCCACCGAGCCATCGGGAATGCGCGCCAGCCCCGCCAGCGCATCTTCGCAATAGACCCGGTTGACCCAGTCCGGCTGCTCCGCCAACTTCGTCATGGCTGCGGCTTCAGACGCAGTTCGGCGCTGCGCGCGTGCGCCTGCAAACCTTCGCCGTACGCCAGCGTGGCGGCGACACGGCCCAGGGTTTGCGCGCCCGCTTCGCTCACGTAGATGATGGACGAGCGCTTCTGGAAATCGTACACGCCCAGCGGCGACGAGAAACGCGCCGTGCGCGAGGTCGGCAGCACGTGATTCGGACCGCAGCAATAGTCGCCCAGCGATTCGGACGAGAAGCGGCCCAGGAACATGGCGCCCGCGTGGCGGATCTGCTCGGCCCACTGCTGCGGATTTTCCGCCGAGATTTCCAGGTGTTCCGCGGCAATGGAATTGGCTATTTCACAGGCCTCTGCCATGCTGCGCACCTTGATCAGCGCGCCGCGGTCGGCCAGCGAGGTGCTGATGGTGGCCTGGCGCGGCATCGTCGGCAGCAGCTTGGCGATGCTCTCTTCGACTTGCGCGATGTAATCGGCGTCCGGGCACAGCAGAATCGCCTGCGCCAGTTCGTCGTGCTCGGCCTGCGAAAACAGGTCCATCGCCACCCAGTCGGGGTCCGTCGTGCCGTCGCACAGCACGAGAATTTCCGACGGCCCGGCAATCATGTCGATGCCGACGATGCCGAACACGCGGCGCTTGGCGGCAGCCACATAGGCATTGCCGGGGCCGACGATTTTATCCACGGCGGCAATTGTCTGCGTGCCGTAGGCCAGGGCGCCGACGGCTTGTGCGCCGCCGATGGTGATCACGCGCGTCACGCCGGCGATCGCGGCGGCGGCCAGCACCATCTGGTTTTTCACGCCGTCCGGCGTCGGCACCACCATGATGATCTCGCCCACGCCCGCCACGTGCGCGGGAATGGCGTTCATCAGCACGGACGACGGATACGCTGCCTTGCCGCCCGGGACGTAGATGCCGACCCGGTCCAGCGGCGTAATTTTTTGCCCCAGCACCGTGCCATCGGGCTCGGTGTAGCTAAAACCGCGCAATTCCTCGCGCTGGCGTTCGTGGAAGGCGCGGATGCGCTGCGCGGCGATCTGCAGCGCCTCGCGCTGCGCCGACGGCAAGCCGTTCAGGGCCGCCTGCAATTCGGCTTGCGAAATATCGAAGGCCGCCATTTCCGCCGCGCCGCCATGCGGGATGCGGTCGAAACGGTTGGTGTATTCCAGCACGGCGGCGTCGCCGCGCGTTTTCACATCGGCCAGGATTTTTGCGACCGACGTTTCAATCGCTGCATCGGTGCCCGCCTCGAACGCCAGCAAGGTGTCGAGCGATTGTTGGAAACCATCCTGGCTTGAATCAAGCTTGCGTATCTGTATCGGCATAATCGGCTTTCTGCTACTGAATAAGTCTAGGCTTGCGAATTAGTTTGCGAAGCACGTTCAAACGCCTCGATGATCGGCTGCAAGCGCTCGCGCTTGAGTTTTAACGCCGCCTGGTTGACCACCAGGCGCGACGAAATTTCCATGATGTGCTCGACCTCGACGAGGTTATTCGCACGCAAGGTGCTGCCCGTGCTGACCAGGTCGACGATGGCGTCGGACAAGCCGACCAAAGGCGCCAGCTCCATCGAACCATACAGCTTGATCAGGTCGACGTGCACGCCCTTGGCGGCGAAATGCTCGCGCGCCGTGTGCACGAACTTGGTGGCCACGCGCAGACGCGCGCCCTGATGCACGGCCTTTTCGTAGTCAAAACCGGCCTGCACCGCCACCGACATGCGGCAGGCGGCGATATTCAGGTCGATCGGCTGGTACAGGCCTTCGCCGCCGTGTTCGAGCAAGACATCCTTGCCCGCCACGCCGAAATCGGCCGCGCCGTACTGCACGTAGGTCGGCACGTCGCTGGCGCGCACGATGATGACGCGCACGTTCGGATCGTTGGTGGCCAAAATCAGCTTGCGCGAGGTCTCCGGGTTTTCCAGCACCTTGATGCCGGCCGCTTCCAGCAGCGGCATGGTGTCCTCAAAAATGCGGCCTTTCGACAGCGCCAGAATCAGCTGGGAGCTGTCACCGTTATTCGATCCGTTCATGCTCGTTCCTTGTTATTTGATGCGTACGATGTTGGCGCCCACGGCCGACAATTTCACTTCCATGCGGTCGTAGCCGCGGTCGAGGTGATAGATGCGGTCGATCAGGGTTTCGCCATCGGCAGCCAGGGCCGCGATCACCAGCGACGCCGAAGCGCGCAGGTCGGTCGCCATCACGGGCGCGCCGCGCAGCTGCTTGACGCCAGCGATGATGGCCGTGTTGCCCTCGATGGTGATGTCGGCGCCCAGGCGGTTCATTTCCTGCACGTGCATGAAGCGGTTCTCGAAAATCGTCTCGGTGACGCGGCTGGCGCCATTGGCGATGGTGTTGACGGCCATGAACTGCGCCTGCATGTCGGTCGGGAAGCCCGGGTATTCGGTGGTGCGGAAGCTGACGGGGTTCGGGCGGGCCGACATCTCGGCGCGGATCCAGTCGGCGCCGAAGGTCATCGTCAGGCCCATGGCGCGCAGCTTGTCGAGCGCCGCATCGAGGATATCGGTGCGCACGTTGCGCAGCGTGATGTCGCCGCCGGTGGCCGCCACGGCGCACAGGAAGGTGCCCGTTTCGATACGGTCGGCGATCACCGCGTGCGAGGCGCCGTGCAGCGCGTCGACGCCCTGGATCACCAGGCGGCTGGTGCCGATGCCGTCGATCTTCGCGCCCATGGCCACCAGCAGGTGCGCCAAATCCGTCACTTCCGGTTCGCAGGCGGCGTTTTCCAGGATGGTCTCGCCTTCGGCCAGGGTCGCGGCCATCAGCAGATTCTCGGTGCCGGTGACGGTGATCATGTCGGTGACGATGCGCGCGCCTTTCAGCTTGGCGCACTTGGCGTAGATGTAGCCCGCTTCGATGCGGATCTCGGCACCCAGCGCCTCCAGGCCCTTGATGTGCTGGTCGACGGGACGCGAACCGATGGCGCAGCCGCCCGGCAGCGAGACCTTGGCTTCGCCGAAGCGCGCCAGCAGAGGGCCGAGCACGAGGATCGAGGCGCGCATGGTTTTCACCAGCTCATACGGCGCTTCCAGGGTATCGATGGCGCTGCCGTTGAGGAGCACGCGGTCGCCGTCCTGCTGCACTTTCAGGCCCGTCTGGCCCAGCAGTTTCAGCATGGTGGCCACGTCGTGCAGGTGCGGCACGTTCGTCAGGTCCAGGTCGCCCGCAGTCAGCAGGCCCGCGCACAGGATGGGCAGGGCGGCGTTCTTCGCGCCGGAGATGGCGATGTCGCCGTTCAGGCGGTTGCCGCCGTTGATGAGGAGCTTGTCCATGTGCTTATCCTTGGAATTCTTCAGGTGTCAGGGTTTTCATCGACAGCGCGTGGATTTCTTCGCGCATGCGGTCGCCCAGCGCCGCGTAGACGATCTGGTGACGCTGGATCAAACGCTTGCCGGCAAACGCGGGCGAGACGATCACGGCCTGGAAGTGCTGGCCATCGCCCTCCACTTCGAGGTGCGTGCATTCGAGGCCGGCCGACAGGTAGCCGTGGATCAGTTCTGGAGTGGTGGTCACGATAAGTCCTTGATATTGAATAATGTAGTGATGTGATATGGCGCAATTAATGACGCAAACGATAGCCGCTCTTCAGCAGGCGGATCGATGCCAGCGCCAGAATCACGAGGAAGCCGGCGACGATGGAAAGACTGAGCCACGGGCTGACGTCGGACACGCCGAAGAAGCCGTAGCGGAAGCCGTCGATCATGTAGAAGAAGGGGTTCAAATGCGATACCGTCTGCCAGAAGGCGGGGAGCGAATGGATCGAATAGAACACGCCCGACAAAAAGGTGGCCGGCATGATCAGGAAGTTCTGGAAGGCGGCCAGCTGGTCGAATTTTTCGGCCCAGATGCCGGCGATCAGGCCCATGGTGCCCAGCATGGCGGCGCCGAGGAAGGCGAAGACGACGATCCACAGCGGCGCGACAAACGACAGGTCGGCGAACCAGCACGTGATGGCGAAGACGCCAAAGCCCACGGCCAGGCCGCGCGCGACGGAAGCGAGTACATACGCCGAGAAGATTTCCCAGTGCGACAGGGGCGTGAGCAGCACGAACACCAGGTTGCCCGTGATCTTGGACTGGATCAGCGAGGACGAGGAATTGGCGAACGCGTTTTGCAGCACGCTCATCATCACCAGGCCGGGAATCAGAAAGGCCGTGTAGCTGACGCCGGGGCTCGGCTCCACGCGGCCGTCGAGCACATGGCCGAACACCAGCAGGTACAGCATCGACGTGAGCACGGGCGCGGCCACGGTTTGCGTCGCCACTTTCCAGAAGCGCAGCGTCTCTTTGTAGACGAGGGTGCGAAATCCTGTCGAAATCATACGGTACCTTTATCCATGATCTGCAAGAAGATATCTTCCAGGTCGGCTTGTTGCAATTGCATTTCATCGATCTCGGCGCCCGCTTCGCGCAGGCGAGCGAGGATTTTTTCGACTTCGCTGTATTCGTTGACGCGCAGACTGAACTTGTTCGGCGCCTGCTGTTCTTCCGGGTGCAGCACCAGGTGCCGCAGGTCGGCCGGCAGGCTGCCGTTTTTGAGATGCACCTGCAGCTGCGAGCCGGCGATGCGGCGGATCAGGGCCGACATGGTGTCGAGCGCCACCACCTTGCCCGTCTTCAGCATGGCGACGCGCTGGCACATGGCTTGCGCCTCTTCCAGGTAGTGGGTGGTCAAGACGACCGTGTGGCCGCCTTCGCGGTTCAGGCGCGAGATGAACTTCCACAGGGTCTGGCGCAGTTCCACGTCGACGCCGGCGGTCGGCTCATCGAGCACGATGACGGGCGGCTTGTGCACCAGCGCCTGCGCCACGAGGACGCGGCGCTTCATGCCGCCGGACAGCGCGCGCATATTCGTGTCTGCCTTGCCGGTCAGGTCGAGGTTTTCCATGACCTCGTCGATCCACTTGTCGTTGTTCGGCAAGCCAAAGTAGCCGGATTGCAGGCGCAGGGTTTCGCGCACGGTGAAAAACGGGTCGAACACCAGCTCCTGCGGCACCACGCCCAGGTTGCGGCGCGCATTGCGGAAGTCCGTGACGACATCGTGGCCATGGATCTTGACGGTGCCCGCGTCGGGGCGTATCAGGCCGGCGATGATGGAAATGAGGGTGGTCTTGCCGGCGCCGTTCGGGCCAAGCAGGCCGAAAAATTCGCCTTCCTCGATGGCCAGCGACACGCCGCCCAGCGCCTTGAGCGATTTATAGCTCTTTTCTACATTCGTGATTTGAATTGCGGTCATGTGCTTGTTTCAAGTGTAATGCGTCTGGTGTGATGCGCCAGTTGCCGGAGACATCCAGGCCGGCAGGCCGGTGCAGGGCGCCGCCTTCAGGCGAGGACGGCGCAACAGTCAATTATAGTTGGAAAATTCGTGGAACACTTGGAGATCAATCCGGCGGCGCTGCTGGCCTGCCGGCTTGAAAGCTACTGCTGATGCGGGGAGTGGGACAGGATCAATGATGATGCAGGTCGGACGGGCTGCGTTCGGCGTGGCCGCCGGCGCTGGCGCAGTCGTCGGCGCTCAGGGTGCTCGACACGAGCGAGCACACGCCATACAGCTTGGTGAGGTTTTTCAGGTTGTTCGGCAGGTTTTTCAGCTCCAGCACGGCGCCGGCATCCTGCGCGGCGCGTTGCCACGTCAGCATGACGGAGACGGCTGCCGAATCGACGGCCTTGACGTTGCGCAAGTCAAACTTCGTCTGGCCCGAGCGGATGGCGTCCAGACCCTGCTCCAATGCCGAAGTGGCATTGTGCACGGTCAGGGAAGTCAGGGACTGCAAGGTGTCGAGAGAGTCGGGCATGGCGTCGGGCTGCGCTGGTCTGGAACTGGGTCAGGAGCTATATGATAGCCGATTATTTGGCTTTGGCAGCGGGACGGCTGGCCAGGGCCTTATTTTTTGCCGACAAAGTCTTGATCAGGCCATCGATGCCGCCCTTGCTGATCTCGCTGGCAAAGCTGCTTTTGTACGTTTCCACCAGCCACGCGCCGAGCACGTTGATGTCATAGATCTTCCAGCCGGCCGGGGTTTTCGCCACGCGGTAGTTCAGGGGCACGGGTTCGCCGCGCGCCACGTTCACCTGCGAGCGCACTTCCACTTCCGTATCGCTAGGATCGGCGCGCAGTGGCTTGAATTCCACGGTTTCGTTCTTGATCTGCGACAGGGCGCCCGAATACGTGTAGATCAGCAGGGTGCGAAATTCCGCAGCCAGCTGCTTTTGCTGGTCGGGCGTGGCATCGCGCCAGTGGCGGCCGGCGGCCAGGGCCGTCATGCGCTGGAAATCCACGTACGGCAAGATCTTGCTTTCCACTAATTCGGTGACGCGCTTGATATCGCCAGCCTGGATGGCCTTGTCGTTCTTGGCCGTGTCGATCACGTCCTGGCTGATGCGTTTGACTAATACGTCCGGCGCTTCCACGGCGGGGGCGGCCTGGGCGGCGGTGGCAAAGGCGATGGTGGCCATCGCCAGCAGTTGTTTCATCAATTTCATGGTTCTACCTTTCATGGTGTTGCTATGCACCGGCTGGCGTTGATCGCAGCCGTGGTGTTCTTGAATCCAGTTTACTCCTGCGGCCTGGCTTCGGAGGCAACGGTATTGCTACCAGATGTTACGAGGTCCGCTGGCGCCAACGCCGCGGCGGCCGTGGCCGCTGGCGCGTCATTGGCAGGCTGCGGTTTTGGCTCGTACTCGGGCTCGTAGTCGCTGCTGTCGTTTTTTGGCACTTTGCGGTCGCGGCGGTCCGTATCGCCATCGAACACCTTGCTTTCGCGCGCCTGCAGGAAGCCGTCGCGGATGAATTCATAACGGTCCAGCGCGGCCGCTTCCATCAAATTGGTCGCGTCGAGCAGCGCGGCACGCTTGTCGACCACGCGCGTCACCGTGCCGATATTGCGCACATTGACCGGATCCTTGTAGCGCCATGGGTCGCCCGCGATATCGAGCGGCAGGGCCGCCGTGTCGCGCACGGTCGATGGGCCCAGCAGCGGCAACATCACGTACGGACCAGACTGCACGCCATACCAGCCCAGGGTCTGGCCAAAGTCTTCGTTATGCTTCGGAATGCCCGCCTGCGACGCGATGTCGATCAGGCCGAAGATGCCGAAAGTCGAGTTCATGCTGACGCGCACGACGTCTTGCAAGCCCGCCTCACCCTTGCCTTGCAGCAAGTTATTCATGGCGCTCCACACATCGGACAAGTTGCCGAAGAAGTTGCCCACGCCCGTTTGCACGAACGATGGCGTGACCTTCTTGTAGGCCGTGGCGACCGGCTTCAGGGCCACCTGGTCAACGGTGTCGTTGAACTTGAACATGGCGCGGTTGTACCCTTCCAGCGGGTCGCGCGGATTGGTGCCGGTGGCGCAAGCGCTCACGCTGGCGGCGATGGCCAGGGCCAGGCCGATACGCGCCAGACTGCCTTGGGATTGTTTGGTCGACTCGCTCATTTGCTGTCCTTTCCTTCCGCTGCCTTGCTGTAGATGAACTGATTGATCAGGTCTTCCAGCACTGTGGCCGATTGAGTACGGGCGATCTTGTCGCCCTCTGCCAGGTTCGCCAGATCGCCGCCTGCTTCCAGGCCGATATATTGCTCACCCAGCAAACCGGCCGTCAAAATCTTGGCCGAGCTGTCTTTCGGAAATTTGTAGCCATCTTCGATGTCGAGTTTCACCAGCGCCTGGTAAGTCTTGTCGTCAAAGACGATTTCCGAGACCCGGCCCACCACCACGCCAGCACCCTTGACGGGCGCCTGCGGCTTGAGGCCGCCAATATTGTCGAACTTGGCACTAATGGTATACGTCTTGCTGAAAGACAGCGAGCTCATATTGCCGGCCTTGAGCGCCAGAAACATCAATGCCGCCACACCGAGCAAGACGAACAAGCCGACCCAGACATCCAAAGATTTACGTTGCATAAACAATCCTAAATAATTTTTACTTGCCGCCACCTGCGCAGAACACTGCCCAGGCCGATAATTTTGTCGCCTATCGGCAATTACTTGCTAAACATCAAAGCCGTCATCATGAAATCGAGCCACCACACCATCAACGACGAAATGACCACCGTGCGCGTGGTGGCGCCGGACACGTCTTCCGGCGTCGGCTGTGCCTGGTATCCCTGGAACAGCGCGATGAAGGTCACCGCGATGCCAAACACCAGGCTCTTGATGGTGCCATTGCCCACTTCTTTCCAGACATCCACGCCGCCTTGCATCTGCGACCAGAACGAGCCTTCATCGACGCCGATCAGCACCACGCCGACCAGGTAGCTGCCGACGATGCCGACGGCCGTGAAGATCGCGCCCAGGATCGGCATGGCGATCACGCCGGCCCAGAAACGGGGCGCCAGCACGCGCTGGATCGGATTGACGGCCATCATTTCCATGGCCGACAACTGCTCGCCCGCCTTCATCAGGCCGATTTCCGCCGTCAGCGAGGTGCCGGCGCGGCCCGCGAACAGCAGCGCCGTCACGACGGGGCCCAGTTCGCGCGTCAGGGACAGCGCCACCAGCAAGCCCAGCGACTGCTCGGCGCCATACGTGGTCAAGGTGTAATAGCCTTGCAAACCCAGCACCATGCCGACGAACAGGCCGGAGACGGCGGTAATCACCAGCGAGCGGTTGCCGATAAAAAACAGTTGCTCAATCACCAGGCGCGGACGGCGCCACAGGCCGCCCGACGAGGCGATGATGATGAAAAACGACCGCACGGCAAAGCCGAGGTCTTGTACCGAACGACGCAACCACGCTCCGATCGCCGCCAGGAAACGCGCGATCATCGGCCGCCCCCCGTCTGCAGACCCAGGTCGTCGGCCAGCGACTTGCCCGGATAGTGGAACGGAACGGGGCCATCGGCCTCGGCATTGACGAACTGCTTGACGTAGGGATGCGTCGACACGGCCATCTCGGCCGGCGTGCCGTGCGCCACGATCTTGCCCGATGACAGAAAATAGACGTAATCAGCGATGGCGAAACACTCCTTCACATCGTGCGATACCAGGATAGACGTGGAGCCCAGCGCATCGTTCAAATTGCGGATCAAATTGGCCGTCACGCCCATGGAAATCGGGTCCAGGCCGGCGAACGGCT
The DNA here is from genome assembly GCF_019345455.1 of Janthinobacterium sp. NKUCC06_STL. Taxonomy (NCBI): domain Bacteria; kingdom Pseudomonadati; phylum Pseudomonadota; class Betaproteobacteria; order Burkholderiales; family Oxalobacteraceae; genus Janthinobacterium; species Janthinobacterium sp. NKUCC06_STL. The sequence continues at coordinate 60,816 of NZ_JAHKQY010000009.1, read as the reverse complement.
CGTCATACATGATCAGTTCGGGGTCGAGCGCGATGGCGCGCGCCAGCGCGACGCGGCGGCCCATGCCGCCCGAGATCTCGGCCGGCTTCAATTGCGCCGCATTGCGCAAGCCCACGGCGTGCAGCTTCATCAGCACCAGGGTGCGGATCAGCTCTTCATTCAAGTCCGTGTGTTCGCGCAGAGGGAACGCCACGTTCTCGAACGCCGTCAAGTCCGTAAACAGGGCGCCGTGCTGGAACAGCATGCCCATCTTGCGGCGCAGCTGGTATAGCTCGTCGGTTCCCAAGGTATGCACGATCTGGCCGTCCACATTCACGGAGCCGGAACTGGGGCGCAACTGCCCACCGATCAGGCGCAGTACGGTCGTCTTGCCACTGCCGGAGCCACCCATGACGGCCACAACTTTTCCACGTGGGAAATCCATTTGAAGGCCCGATAAAATCGAACGTTCTCCATAGGCAAAGTGTAAATCACGGATCTCAACAAGATTTGGCACGACGAAGCTCACTATTTTAATGGCGTATTGTAGTGCAGAAACGCCAACCTCTGCTGAGACACCCCTAGGGACAGGCCCGTAAAGGGGAAGAATACAACACTAATGAATCGAAAGTCAGATATTGTAGTGGAAATTCGGCCGCCACATCGCGTCCCTGTCCGATGACATTCACAGCTGTTGACTTGACAAGTAAAAATAACAAAGGCCACGTCGCGATCCGCGCCGTGGCCCTGGCAAAAAAACGGACAATTGCTCGTTTTTTTAACGTGGCAGCAAGGATGCGCCCATCAGGAACTCATCGACGGCGCGCGCGCACTGGCGCCCTTCGCGGATGGCCCAGACCACCAGCGACTGGCCACGGCGCATGTCGCCTGCCGCAAACACTTTGGCCACCGAGGTCTGGTAGCAGCCGGCGCCATCCGTTGTCGCCTTGACATTGCCGCGCGCATCCGTATCGACGCCGAACGCTTCCAGCACTTGTTGTACTGGTGAAACAAAGCCCATGGCCAGGAAGACCAGATCCGCCTTCATCTCGAATTCCGAGTTCGGCACTTCGCTCATCTTGCCGTCTTTCCACTCGACTCTGCAGGCGATCAGCTTTTCCACCTTGCCGCCCTTGCCTTCGAAACGCTTGGTGGCCACGGCCCAGTCGCGCTCGCAGCCTTCCTCGTGCGAGGACGAGGTGCGCAGCTTGGTCGGCCAGTACGGCCAGACGAGCGGCTTGTTTTCCTGTTCCGGCGGCTGCGGCATCAGTTCGAACTGGGCCACCGAGGCGGCGCCATGGCGGTTCGAGGTGCCGACGCAGTCGGAGCCCGTGTCGCCGCCGCCGATCACCACCACGTGCTTGCCCGTGGCCTTGATCTGGTCCTTGAGCTTGTCGCCCGCGTTGACCTTGTTTTGCAGCGGCAGGAAATCCATGGCGAAGTGCACGCCTTTCAGTTCGCGGCCCGGCACGGGCAAGTCGCGCGGCTGCTCGGCGCCGCCGGCCATGATGACGGCGTCAAATTCTTTTTCCAGGTCTTCCGGGAAAATGGTTTCCTTGGCCCAGTTATTCACGTGGGCAGGGAAATCCTTGCCCACCAGCACGCTGGTGCGGAACACGACGCCTTCGGCTTCCATCTGTTTCACGCGCAGGTCGATGTGCGACTTTTCCATCTTGAAGTCGGGGATGCCGTAACGCAGCAAACCACCGACCCGGTCGCTCTTTTCAAACACGGTGACGGCGTGGCCGGCGCGCGCCAGCTGCTGCGCCGCCGCCAGGCCGGCAGGACCGGAACCGACGATGGCCACTTTCTTGCCGGTACTGAAAGGGGCCGGCTGCGGCGTGACCCAGCCGTGTTCCCAGCCCATGTCGATGATTTTATGTTCGATCGACTTGATGCCAACCGGATCTTCGTGGATGCCCAGGGTGCAGGCCGATTCACATGGCGCCGGGCAGATGCGGCCCGTAAATTCCGGGAAGTTATTGGTCGAATGCAAAATGTCGAGCGCTTCGCGGTAAGCGCCGCGGTACACCAGGTCATTCCAGTCGGGAATGATGTTGTTCACGGGGCAACCCGTGGTGCAGAAGGGAATGCCGCAATCCATGCAGCGCGCGCCTTGCACGGTCGCTTGCGCGTCCGACAGGTGCAAGACGAATTCCTTGTAGTTCTTCAGGCGCGCGGCAGGCTCCAGATAGTGTTCGTCCTGGCGCTTGAATTCCATGAAGCCGGTAATTTTACCCACGATAGTTCCTTTGTATTTTTAGCTGGCGGGAGCGGCGCGGCCGCTCCCTTCACATTCATCTCGGCTGGCTCAGGCGGCGACGGCTTGCACTTCCATGGCGGCGTCAGCTGCCATTTCAATCAGCGCGCGCTTGTATTCGTTCGGGAAGACTTTCACGAACTTGCCGCGCGCCGCGGCCCAGTCGTCCAGCAGGACGCGGGCGCGGGTGCTGCCCGTGTGCTTGAAGTGACGCTCGATCAGGCGCTTGAGGATGACCTCGTCGGCTTCCGGCACGCCGTCGCGGTGCTGGGTATGCCAGGCATCGCGGTCGAGATGCTGTTCCGCTGCGGACACGACCTTGTCCAGGCTGACCATGGCCGTGTTGCACTTGCTGGCAAAGTCACCAAGCGGGTCATACACATAGGCGATGCCGCCCGACATGCCGGCCGCGAAGTTGCGTCCCGTATTGCCCAGCACCACCACCGTGCCGCCCGTCATGTATTCGCAGCCATGGTCGCCCAGGCCCTCGACCACCGTGGTGGCGCCCGAGTTGCGCACGGCAAAGCGTTCACCCGCCACGCCATTGAAGAAGGCTTCGCCGGCGATGGCGCCGTACAGCACCGTGTTGCCGATGATGATGTTGTCCACGGCCCAGCCACGGAACTCGGTATTGGGCCGCACGATGATGCGCCCGCCGGATAAGCCTTTACCGACGTAATCGTTACCCTCGCCCACCAGGTCGATCGTAATGCCGTGCGCCAGGAAGGCGCAGGCCGACTGGCCCGCCGTGCCTTGCAATTGAATGTGGATGGTGTCGTCCGGCAAGCCGGCATGGCCATATTTCTTCGCCACTTCGCCGGACAGCATGGTGCCCACCGTGCGGTTCAGGTTGCGCACGGGCGAGATGAAGGAGACGCGCTCGCCCTTTTCCAGCGCCGCGCGCGCTTGCGCGATCAGCTTGTGATCGAGCGCCTTTTCCAGCGCATGATCCTGGAATTCCACGTGACGGCAGGCTTGGCCATCCGGGGTTTCCGGCTTGTAGAAGATGGCCGAGAAGTCCAGGCCCTGCGCCTTCCAGTGCGAAATCGCCTTCGATTTGTCGAGCAAGTCGACGCGGCCGATCAGTTCGTCGTACGTACGGATGCCCAGCTGCGCCATCAATTGACGGGCTTCTTCGGCCACGAAGAAGAAGTAATTGACGACATACTCGGGTTTGCCCGAGAACTTGGCGCGCAGCACCGGATCTTGCGTGGCCACGCCCACCGGACACGTGTTCAAATGGCATTTGCGCATCATGATGCAGCCTTCGACCACCAGCGGCGCCGTGGCGAAACCGATCTCGTCGGCGCCCAACAGGGCGGCGATGACCACGTCGCGGCCCGTCTTCATCTGGCCGTCGGCCTGCACGCGGATGCGGCTGCGCAAGCCGTTCAAGACCAAGGTTTGTTGCGTTTCGGCCAGACCCAGCTCCCACGGCGTGCCCGCATGTTTCACGGACGACAGTGGCGAGGCGCCCGTGCCGCCGTCATGGCCGGCAACGACGACGTGGTCGGCTTTCGCCTTGGTGACACCTGCAGCCACCGTGCCGATACCCACTTCCGACACCAGCTTCACGGAAATCGAGGCGCGCGGATTGGCGTTCTTCAAGTCATGGATCAGCTGCGCCAGATCTTCGATCGAATAGATATCGTGGTGCGGCGGCGGCGAAATCAGGCCCACGCCCGGCACGGAAAAGCGCAGGCTGGCGATGTATTCGGACACTTTATGACCAGGCAACTGGCCGCCCTCGCCCGGTTTCGCGCCTTGCGCCATCTTGATCTGGATCTGGTCAGCCGAATTCAGGTAAGCGGCCGTGACGCCGAAACGTCCGGACGCCACCTGCTTGATGCGCGAACGCATGGAATCGCCTTCCTGCAGCGGAATATCGACGACGATCTGCTCGGCGCCCACGATGGAGGCCATGGTGTCGCCCTGGCGGATCGGGATGCCCTTCAATTCCTGCGTGTAGCGGTTCGGATCTTCGCCACCCTCGCCCGTGTTCGACTTGCCGCCGATGCGATTCATGGCGACGGCCAAGGTCGCATGCGCTTCCGTGCTGATGGAGCCGAGCGACATGGCGCCGGTAGCAAAACGCTTGACGATTTCCTTGGCCGGTTCCACTTCATCGAGCGGGATGGCCTTGGTCGGGTCGAGCTTGAACTCGAACAGGCCGCGCAGGGTCAGGTGGCGACGGCTCTGGTCGTTGATGATTTGCGCATATTCCTTGTAGCTGGAGAAATTGTTGCTGCGCGTGGAGTGCTGCAGCTTTGCAATCGCATCCGGCGTCCACATGTGGTCTTCGCCGCGTACGCGGAACGCGTACTCGCCGCCCGCGTCGAGCTTGTCGGCCAATACAGGATCGTTGCCGAAGGCCAGCGCGTGCAGGCGCAGCGCTTCTTCCGCCACTTCAAACACGCCGATGCCTTCCACGTTCGACGCCGTGCCCTTGAAGTATTTGTCCACCAGCGACTTGTTCAGGCCGATGGCTTCGAAGATTTGCGCGCCGCAGTACGACATGTAGGTCGAAATGCCCATCTTCGACATGACCTTCATCAAGCCTTTACCGACCGCCTTGGTGTAGTTATAGATGGCTTTCTCGCCCGACAAGTCGCCCGGCAAGCCGTGCGCCATCTCGGCCAGGGTTTCCATGGCCAGGTACGGGTGGACGGCTTCCGCGCCGTAGCCTGCCAGCAAGGCGAAGTGGTGCGTTTCGCGGGCCGAGCCCGTTTCCACGACGAGGCCGGTGGAGGCGCGCAAGCCCTTGCTCACCAGGTGCTGGTGTACGGTCGAGGTGGCCAGCAGCGCAGGGATCGCCACCTGGTCCGCGCAAATGGCGCGGTCCGAGACGATCAGGATGTTGTGGCCGGATTTCACGGCATCGACGGCTTCCGCGCACAGCGAGGCCAGGCAGGCTTCCACTCCTTCCTTGCCCCAGGCCAGCGGGTAGCAAATGTCCAGTTCGTAGGACTTGAACTTGCCGCCCGTGTGGGCGCTGATGTTGCGCAGACGGGCCATGTCGTCAAAGCCCAGCACGGGCTGCGCCACTTCCAGGCGCATCGGCGGGTTGACGTTGTTGGTATCGAGCAAGTTCGGTTTCGGGCCGATGAAGGACACGAGCGACATCACCATCGCTTCGCGGATCGGGTCGATCGGCGGATTCGTCACTTGCGCGAACAGCTGCTTGAAGTAGTTATACAAAGGCTTCAACTTGTTCGACATGACGGCCAGCGGCGAGTCATTGCCCATCGAACCCGTCGCCTCTTCGCCGGCCACGGCCATCGGCGCCATGAGGAATTTCAAGTCTTCCTGCGTGTAGCCGAACGCTTGCTGGCGGTCGAGCAACGATGGCTGCTCTTTTTCGCCCTGGGCGCGGTCCAGCTTGGCTTGGCCTTCGGCCATCTTGATCTCGTCGAGCTTGATGCGCACCGAGTTGATCCACGCTTTATACGGCTTGGCGTTGGCGTAGGTGTTTTTCAGTTCCTGGTCGTCGATGATGCGGCCCGCTTCCAGGTCGATCAGGAACATCTTGCCAGGCTGCAAGCGCCATTTCTGGATGATTTTCGATTCCGGGATCGGCAGCACGCCCGATTCCGACGCCATCACCACCAGGTCGTCGTCCGTGACGATGTAGCGCGCGGGGCGCAAGCCATTGCGGTCCAGCGTGCCGCCGATGTGGCGGCCGTCCGTAAACGCCATGGCGGCGGGGCCGTCCCACGGTTCCATCATGGCCGCGTGGTATTCATAGAAGGCGCGGCGGTTGTCGTCCATCGTCGTGTGGTTTTCCCACGCTTCCGGGATCATCATCATCATCGCCTGGGCGATCGGATAACCGGCCATCAACAGCAATTCCAGCGCATTGTCGAAGCACGCCGTGTCGGACTGGCCTTCATAGATCAACGGGAACAGCTTTTGCAGGTCGTCGCCCAGCACGGCCGACTTCATCACGCCTTCGCGCGCGCGCATCCAGTTGAAGTTGCCTTTCACCGTGTTGATCTCGCCATTGTGCGCGATCAAGCGGTACGGGTGGGCCAGCGGCCATTCGGGGAAGGTATTCGTCGAGAAACGCTGGTGCACCAGGGCCAGGGCCGAAATGCAGCGCGCATCCTGCAAGTCCTTGTAGTACACGCCCACCTGGTCGGCCAGCAGCAAGCCCTTGTACACAATCGTGCGCGCCGACATCGATGGCACGAAGAATTCTTTGCCGTGCAGCAGCTTCAAGGCCTGGATGGCATGGCCCGACGATTTGCGGATCACATACAGTTTGCGCTCGAGCGCGTCGGTGACCATGATGTCCGGGCCGCGGCCGATGAAGATCTGGCGGATGACGGGTTCCTTGGCGCGCACGGTGGGCGACATCGGCATGTCCGTATCAATGGGCACGTTGCGCCAGCCCAGCACGACTTGTCCTTCGATGCGCACGGCGCGTTCGATTTCCTGTTCGCAAGCGATGCGCGACGCGTGTTCCTTCGGCAAGAAGACCATGCCCACGCCGTATTCGCCAGGCGGCGGCAATTCCACGCCCTGCTTGGCCATTTCTTCGCGGTAGTACTGGTCGGGAATCTGGATCAGGATGCCGGCGCCATCGCCCATCAGCGCATCGGCGCCCACGGCGCCCCGGTGATCGAGGTTTTTCAGTATCAGCAAACCCTGTTCGACGATCGAATGGGTCTTGTTGCCCTTGATATGGGCGACGAAACCGACGCCGCAGGCATCGTGTTCATTGGCTGGGTCGTACAGGCCTTGCGCTTTCATGGGCTTCTCCGCTGCATATGACTATCGAAAAACTAGAGTAGTGCAACGCAACAAAAAACTCAACTACAACAATTAGGGTCGGAGTCGAATTAAATTCGATTCTGTCGCTCTAAAATTTTAATAGGGACATAGTCGAAGCAATTTCAATAAAAGCGCGGAAAGGAACCATTTTTTGTTTTAAATGCGAATGCTTTTCAATTGGCGTCCGCAGCGGCCACGATTTTGCGGGGACGGCCGCGCTTGGCAGGCAGCACTTGCCGCTGCATTTTCTGCTCCAGCGCCTGCTTGAAAGCGTCGGAACCGAGCGGCCAGCCCTTCAGCACAGCCTGCTCCACGACCCTCACCTGGCTGCTGCCCAGGCCTTGCTCGAACAGGCGCAGATACGCCGCCTCGCGGTCGAACGGCGTGTTGCCCAGCGCCCAGTACAGCGCATGGTCGGTGATGACCGGATCGGGTCGCACGCCCGCATGGTGGGCATAGCTGGACCAGTTGTAATCGAGCGCCTGGCCCGCCAGGCCCGTTTGCACGGGTACGCATTCCAGGTAGCGGCAGCAAGTGAGGAAGAAATTGTCGGGATCGATGACGGACGTTTTGTAGCGTCCCTGCCACAGTGCCCCTACACGGCCATATTTCTGGTTGAAATACGGCACGTAATAGCGTCCCAGCCACTGCATCAGCTGCCCCAGGCCCGTCGCATCGCTGGGCGTGGCCAGCAAATGTAGCTGATCCGGCAATAAAACGTAGGCGTGAATGGCCACCTTGAACATTTTTGCCCCGGTTTTCAGCCAGGAAAGAAATTGCGCGTAGTCAAGCGCGTCCTGGAACACGGGCTGGCGGTTGCTGCCGCGCTGGATCACGTAATGGGGCAGTGCTGGAATGATGAGGCGGGGCAAACGGGCCATGGCAAAGTCGGTAAAGATAGGCTAAGGCCTTGATTTTACACAGTATGCGCGAGTAACGCGACTCTGACCCTGTTTTATTTAAAATGCTGGAAAAAGCGGCTGACTCTGTCCCTTTTATCGCACCGACCACTTGCGGGCGGCGCAATACGGTATGAATCAAGACAGATTGAAACTGGCCGACAGGCTGTAGCCCTCGCCATACGCGCTGCGCAGCGGCAAGTCCTGGCCCAGGCCCGTCTTGGCTTTCTTGCGCAGGCGATACACGAGCATGTCGACTCTGCGGCCCGCATCGGGATCTTCGCCGCCCATGCCGGCCACGATGACGTCGCGCGGCACGGGGCGGGTATTGATGGTGAGCAGGTGCAGGAAGTTGAACTCCTTCTCCGTCAGGGCGATAACGGCGCCCATCAGCTCAAGTTGGCGAGCGCTTACTTTCAAGGTCCACTTGCCCGGCTCGGGTACGGGATCTTGCGGACCGACGCGACGGTCGAGCGCCTCGATGTGGGCGGCCAGTTCGGGGAATTTGATCGGCTTGGTCAGATAGTGGTCGGCGCCCAGGCGCAAACCGAGGATGCGGCTGTCGAAAGCGACACGCCCCGTCAGCACCAGCACGCCGATTTGCGGATACAGCTGGCGCATGCGAGGGATGACGTTGAAACCGTCTTCATCAGGCAAGCCCAGGTCCAGTACGACCACGCCGACATTGCCATGACTCAACGCAGTCCACATGCCGCCAGCGGAGCTGGTGATATGGACTTCGTGTTCGAGCTCAACGAGGAACTCCGCCATGTCTTCGGCGTAGTCGAGATTGTCTTCGACGATCAGTATTTTCGTCATTGCAACGCCATTCTTCCGTTAGTGAGCACACCGAGGGCAAAACCATGCCATGCACTTCTACACCATCATGGACGGCACAATAGGTTTACGTCAAGGAATTATCACGGTTGCCTTCAGCGGAAGCAAGGCTTTTCCTTGTCTAGACAGGAAGCGGCAGCCAAATCCGGAAAAGCGCCCCTCCTTCGGGCAGATTATGCCCCTGCAAACTCCCGCCATGCACCTCCACCACGGCGCGCGCCATGTACAGGCCCAGGCCCGCACCGGGATGCGTGGCATGGCTTCCACGAGAACCTTTTTCAAACAACTGCGCCAGCTCTTCTTCCCGCAAGCCGGGCCCCGCATCGCGCACGCACAGCGCCACGCCGCCCTCGGGCACCAGCCTGGCCGACAAGGCGATGGCGCTGCCCGGCGGGCTGAACTTGACGGCGTTGTCGAGCAGGATTTTCAGGCACAGGGCCATGCCGGGCACGTCGCAGCGCAGCCTGGCCGGCAAGTCTTCGTCGAGTTCCAGCTGCACCGTGTGGCTGGCCGGCACGGTGGCGGCCGCCTGCTGCAGCAAGGCCAGCGGCGCGATGCCGTCGGCGGCCCGCTCGCGGCCGATGGCCGCCATGCGTTCAGGTGACAGGTAGTCATCGATCATCGACAACAAACGGTCGACGGCCGTCTGGATTTTCACATAGCGCTTGCGCGTGGCCTCGTCCGCTTGCGTGGAAGTCGAGACGAGGCGCTGGATGGCGCCATCGATCGTGGCCAGCGGCGTGCGGAACTCATGCGACAGCATCGAGGCGAAGCGCTTCTGCTCCTTTTCCCGTTCCGCTTCCTGCGCCTCGATGGCGCTGACGTCGCGCACCGTGCCCGCCAAGGTCACGCCCCGCCCGGCCGCCGCAGGCACGATGGTCGAGCTGATTTCCAGCGCCAGCAAGCGGCCGTCCGCGTGCGGCAATTCCACTTCGCGGAGCAAGGTCAAGCGGCTGCTATCGCCATCACGCCAGCGCTGCAGCCGGGCCGGCACGTCTTGCGCCAGGCGCGCCGCGTGGCTCTGCAAGGCGGCCAGGTCATGGCCCGTCAGGCGCTGCGCGGCGGGGCTGATGTAGAGCAATTCGAGGGTGGTGGCGTCGAGCAGGAAAGCCGCGTCGCGGCCGTGCTCGGCCAGCAGGCGGAACTGCGTCTCGCCCGCCCGCGCGCGCAGCAGGGCGCGGCGCAGCTGGACGAAACGCAGCGCCATGAGGATGACGCCGGCAAGCAGCAGAAGGAGAAAGGGCAGCATGCGTTATACCTGGCAGGAAAGAAGCGCCAAGTATAAGCGTGCGGCGGCGTTAATCTTCCAGTGGGGCGAAAATCTGCTGCAAGTCTTCCTGCGTGAGGGCCATCTTCTGCGACTCGCCTTCGGCCAGGATCGATTGCGCCAGCTCCGATTTCTTTTGCTGCAGCAGCTGGATTTTTTCTTCCAGGGTGCCCTTCGCGATCAGCTTGTAGACGAACACGGGCTTGTCCTGGCCGATGCGCCAGGCGCGGTCCGTGGCCTGATTTTCCGCCGCCGGATTCCACCACGGGTCGTAGTGGATGACCGTGTCGGCCGCCGTCAGGTTCAGGCCCACGCCGCCCGCTTTCAGGCTGATCAGGAAAATCGGCACGGCGCCCTGCTGGAAAGCCGCCACTTGCGCGCCCCGGTCTTTTGTTTCGCCCGTCAGCAAGGCGTAGGGAATGTCGCGCGACTCGAGTTCTTCCTCGATCAATTCCAGCATGCTGGTAAATTGCGAGAAGACAAGAATCTTGCGCCCTTCGTCGAGCAAGTCTTCCACCATCTGCATCAGGTCGAGCAGCTTGGCCGAACCGGCCGACTGCTTCTTCGCCGGCAAGGATTTCACCAGGCGGGGGTCGCAACACACTTGCCGCAGTTTCAGCAGCGCTTCGAGGATGACGATCTGGCTGCGCGCCACGCCCTTCTTGTCGATTTCTTCGCGTACCTTTTGATCCATCGCCAGACGCACGGTTTCATACAGGTCGCGCTGCGGACCCGTCAATTCCACCTTGCGCACCATTTCCGTCTTCGGCGGGAGTTCCTTGGCCACGTTATCTTTCGTGCGGCGCAGCAGGAAAGGCTTGATGCGGCGGTTCAGCAGCATGCGGCGCAGCGGGTCATCCTGGCGCTCGATCGGATGGCGGAACTGGGTGTTGAAGGTCTTCTCGTCGCCCAGCAAGCCCGGCAGCAGGAAGTGAAATTGCGACCACAATTCGCCCAGGTGGTTTTCCAGCGGCGTGCCGGACAAACACAGGCGGTGGCGCGCGCGCAGCAGGCCCGCGCTTTGCGCCGCCTTGCTGCGCGTATTCTTGATGTAATGCGATTCGTCGAGGATGACCAGGTGAAAATCGTGCTCGCGCAAGGTTTCCTCATCGCGCGGCAACAGGGCGTAGGTGGTTAGCACCAGGTCGCATTGGTCGATCTGGTCGAATTGCTGGGCGCGGTCCTTGCCCTGCAGCAGCAACACTTTCAGGCTGGGTGCAAATTTTGCCGCCTCGTCCTGCCAGTTGCCCATCAGGCTGGTCGGTGCAATGACGAGAGCCGGATGCGTGAGGCGTCCCGCTTCCTTTTCCACCAGGATATGCGCCAGGGTCTGCACGGTTTTACCGAGACCCATGTCATCGGCCAGGATGCCGGCCAGGTCATGGTCGCGCAGGAATTGCATCCACGCCAGACCATCGGCCTGGTAGTCGCGCAGGGTGGCCTGCAGCCCGGCTGGCGCCGCCACTTTTTGTACGGAGCCGAACTGGCTCAGCTTGCGGCCCATGGCGCGCAACTGCTCGCCGCCCGTCCACTGCAGCTCCAGGCCGCGCGCCAGCTCTTCCAGGCGCGCCGCGTCCAGAGTCGACATGCGCACCGCATGTTTGATCTTGTCGCTGAAATACAGTTCACCCAAAGTGTTCAGGATGGGGCGCACTCTGCCCCACGGCAGGGCCACGCGCGTGCCATCCGGCAAGGTTGCCAGCATCTGGTCATCGTCCGCATGCGCGTCGATGACTTTCGGGTTGAAATCGTTGGGCGCGTTGCGGATCAGCTGCACCAGCACGGGCAGCAGCGGCACTCTTTCGTGATTGACGACGATGCCCAGTTCCAGCTCGAACCAGGCGTTGCCGCTGTCCGGGTCCTGGTCGTCGATGTCCGCGTACCAGTCGCCCACGTCGCTCACGTCGTAGCGGTACTTGGCCGTTTTTTCCACGATCCAGCCCTGCTTCCGCAAGGCGTCGATGCCGGACTCGGCAAAACGCAGCCATTCCGCCTGGGACGGCAGTTGCAAGGCGCCCTTCAAACCGCTCAAGGGGGCCGAGCCCGGCTTCTTGAACTGCAGCTCGGCCAGGGTGGCCAGCGCGCGCGCTTCGTCGACCGTGTTTCTCTGGATGATTTCCGTCACCTCGCCCACTTGCCGCACCACGCGCTGCGACGGATCGAACGCGACGCGCTCGCCATCGTAGTCGTAGGACAGCACGGCAAAATCGCTCCAGCGCTGGATGCTGCCATCGGCCAGCATGGCGCTATCGAGCAGCAAGACCGGCTGCGCCGGCACATCCTTGCGCAAGCGCTGCGGCAACGGCTGCGGCAGCGGCATCAAATGCTGCAAGCCCTGCGCCAGCAGCAGTTGCGACACGCGCACCTTGTCGTTCGCATTGAGCGGCGGCGCCTGCGCCACCAGCGCCTGCAAATCGGCCAGGGAAATGTCGGAGCCGCCCTGGTTCAGTTCCAGCACGCCGCACGACAGATTGTCGATGTACCACGGCGGATCGGTGGGCAGCATGTAGTCGATCTGGTCGGCACCATGGTGCTTCGCGCCTTCCGGCGGGTCCACTTGCCAGCCCAGGCGCATGGTCTTGCCTTCGTCGCGCCAGAACAGGCGGGCGGGACGCACGGGACCTTCCTTCAACGGGTACACGAGGCCATTGCCGACGTCGGCCCAGGAATTGGCCCACAATAATTTATCCTGCTCGGCCAGCATTTTCAGCAGGGCCGCGCCCACCTTGCCCTTCGGCTCCGTGGCGCTGCCCGTCTGCGAATTCTGTCCGCTGCGCATGGCCACGAAGAAACGCACGAGGTCTTCGTCGGCCGGTGTCAGGAATGTGGGCGGCGCCGACAGCAGCGAGAAGATCTCGCTGATGGGCGACGCCGCCGCCACGTCGCCATTCGGCCGCAGCCGCGCCTTGTACAGGCACAGGGCCACATGGCGGCCACCGCTGGTGGGCGCCAGCACGTAGATCAATCGATGCGCGTTGAGTTTGGGGTCCGGCTCGGCAATCGTCAGCACGGCTTTCGGATGGGCGGCAGCCTCCACCCGCTGCAGCCAGGTGGCGACGGCATACGGCAAAGGCGCTCCCGGCGCGCTGGCCGGGGCAACTGGGGTTTCACTGGTTTCGTCGCGGGTAAAATCCATGGGGCGCATATTTGTGTAAAGGTCGTATCCAAATCGGCAACAGGCAATATTATCCGCCATACGGCCGTTGCTGGCTTGATTCACACACGCTCTTTGAGCAGTTTTAATGCGCGATGCCTAAAAAATAAGTATTTAATACGACACTTGGGACCCGCAGACGGCAAAAAAGGCCCGTCATGGGCCTTTTTTCACCGCCATTGGCCCGCTTATCAGGCCGGCACAGTTTCTTCTTCTGCCACGCTGGCGGCCTCGACTACCGGTGCGGTGCTCGTATCGGCCGGCGTAAAGTTGCGCAAAAACAAGAAGAACTGGCCCATCATCTGCGTCCACAGTTGCAGATTGATATTCAGGTACTCCGTGCTGACGCCGCCGGCAACCAGCACATCCATCTCCAGCACGACGAAATCGCCATGCTGGGCCACGCGGGCAAAACGCTTGCTGCGGTGCCATTCGGCCAGCAAGCCGGCCGGCAAGTCGCCGCCCTGCACGCGTAGCGGGCAGCTCAGGGTCAGATCCGCGTATTGGCCAGGCGCTGCTTCATTGCCCCACAGCACCTGAAAGCCGATGCCATGGCTGGCGCTGTGCAGGCGCACGACGCCATCGTGTTCGATGCTGGTCACGGCGCAGCCGGCCGCCTTGATGGCGTCGGCCGTTTGTTCCGCGTTCAGGGTGCTCAGCAAGTTGTTGGTGTTTTCCATCGTCATTCCATTCATTTCAAAAAAAATTATTGGGAGGCAGGCACGGACGCGGCCGGTGTTTCTGTTTGACGCGCATCAAAGCGGCCCTGGTACAACTGATCGCCATACTGCTGCGCGATTTGCTCGAGTTTTACCCGGCTTTGCGCGGCGAACGGCTGGCGCGCCTGCATGACGCTCAGCACGTCGAGTCCTTCATACGCTTGCAGGATGTCCTGCCCGACCGCATACAGCTGGGCATTCTTGCTTTCGCAGCGCGCCAGGGCGCTCCGCTGGGACGTCACTTCGCCGTCGAGGCGCGCACGCTCCGCTTCCAGCTGCTTGCCCGTGGCGGCCAGTCGTTCGCTGGCCTGGCGGTACTGCGTCAGGTTGGCCGTCGCCTCTTGCGCGGCGGCGGCGCCGCGCTGTTGCTCGGCTGCCAGTTTTTCCCGCTGCGCGCGCTCCTGCGCCAGTTGCGACTGGCTGCGCGCCAGCTCCTTTTTCAAGCCGTCGCTGGCGGGCGCGGCGGCAGCGGGCGCCGCCTTGGCGGCCGGTGCGCCCTTGGCTTTGAGCAATTCCAGCTCGCCGCGCGTCTGCTGCAATTGCGCCGTCACATTGCGCAACTCGGCCCGCAAGCGCTCTTCCATGCTTTGCCCCTTCTGCGCCTGGGCCGTGCCGGCGGCCAGCAAGCTCAGCAGCAGCAAAGGCAGGCGCATTTTCTTGGATATCAACATCGTGGCTCCTTAAAAACGCGCGTTCAGTTCGATTTGCAAGGTGTCGATCGACAGCGCCGAACCGAACACTTCGCGGCTCGACGTCCAACGGCCGTTCAGCCACGTATTCTTGTCGAGCGCATACGCGCCGCCCAGGTAGTAGCCGCGCGCATTCGTGCCGCCCAGGTGGAAGGTGGAATCGTTGTAGGCGTCAGGCAAGGCGTCCGGTTCGATGCGCTTGTAGCCCAGTAACACGTTCCAGTCGCCGCGCGCGGCCGGGCTGGCCTTGCCCAGGGTCGCCTGCAACATGTAGGCATTGCCGCCGCTCTTGAAATCGGCTTGCGAGACGCCGCCCGTGCCGCCGAAGTTGTTCATGATGCCGCCCTTGGCGCGCGCCCACATTGCGTTCTTGTCGTAAGCCATGTTGCGCACATAATCGCCTTCGATGCGCAAGTCCGTGCCGCCGGCCACCTTGCTATCCCAGCGCGCATTCAGGTTGGCCAGGCGGAATTTCGAGGCCAGGCCCACGAATTGCGGCTGCGGCGTATTCGCCGGGTCCAGCGGATTCAAGGCGATATTGCGCAACAGCATCAAGCTATTGCCCTTTTGCATGCTCGACGGACGCGACCAGTCCGTGCTGCAGCCATCGGCGCCCGCGTACAGGGCGCACGGCTGCGAATACTCGCCGCTGATGTTGCGGAAGTTGTAGTAGGCCAACGCGCCGCGCAATTGATGGTCGCTATTGATCTTCCACGAAGCGCCCACTTGCGCACCGAGCAGCCACTTGTTTTCGCTGGACATTTTTGCCTGGCTGCGGCTAGGCGCATTGTCGGACGAATACTCGAGCGGAATCAGGCCCAGGGTACCGAACACGGTGACGTCCTTGCTGTCGCCGAGGGGTTGCTGCACCTTGGCGGCGATGCCGTCGAAATTGAGTTCGCTGGAAAACAGTTCGTCGCCGGACACGAACGGGTTATCGAAGCGGCCCGCCGTCAGTTTCAGCCAGGAAGCGGGCTGGTACGACAGCCAGGCCTGGTCCAGCCAGATGTTTTTCTTGCCCAGGCCGCCGCCCAGGGTTTGCGTGGTGGACACGGGGCTGTCGTCATTGCCGCTGGCCAGGCGGATGCCTGCTTGCGTGGTGTCGGAAATGTCGGCCAGGATGCCCAGGCGGGCGCGCGCGCGCAGCAAATGCTTGCGGTCTTCGCGCGTGTTCAGCAGCGCCGGCAGGGCCAGGTTGGTGTTCGAATTGACGTCGTAGCCGCTGCCGCTGTTGAGCGAGCGCCAGTCGATCTCGATATTGCTGTTGGCCATGTCGTAGTAGCGCGATTCGTAACGCGCGCGCACGTCCCCTTCCAGGCGGATGCGCTTGGTCCAGGCCGGCGTTTCATTCGGCGCCGCCCAGCCGCCCGCCTTCGCTTCAGCCATGACCTGGCCCTTGATCTCGTCGCGGATCTGCTCGCGCACGGTTTGCGAAATATACGGCACGCGCACGTCGCCCGCCTGTACCTGCGCCAGGGCGGCCGGCGCGGCGGCCGGACGGGCCTGCGCTTGTGCCAGCGCTTCGCTCTGCGCCTGCGCCAGCAGCGCCTCGCCGGCATCCTTGTTCAGGGCGCCGCTCTGGATCAGGCCGCGGATCAGTTTGACCATGGTGCTGTCGGCAGGTGCCGTCTGCGCTTGTACCGCGCCTGCCGCCACGCTCAGGGCCAGGGCAGCCAGCGCCAGCGGAAGGCGGCGCAGGTGCTGTGAGGGAGAAAATAAGGAATTCATCGCTTCTTTCGGTAAATGAGGAATTAGTTCATGCGCTTACGGGCGCCGACCTTTAATGGAAACGCGGGCCGGAAAACGCAGGGACGCCGGTGGCCGCTCGTCGGCGCGGAAATCGCGCACCATGGCCAGCACTTGCTCATCCGTCTGCGCATTGCCCGTGCCTTGCACCAGCTGCACCTTCGTCGTCTTGCCTTCCGTATCGAGCCACAGGTCGACGCGGATATCGCTAAACGCCAGCTGGCGCGTGCGCGGGTCGCGGGCAAAGGCCAGCTGCAGCGCGTTGGCCACATAGCGGCCATACGATCCCGCGCCGAGGCCGCCGCCACCGCCGCCACCCGTCATGCCGCCGCCGCGCCCAGCCTGGATGCCGAAGGCGTCGCTGCCGGCCTGCGCCGCGCCGTCGATGGTGACGGGGTCGCCCTTGTCCGGCGACGGGCTTTCCGGCGCGTCATCCATGGGCTTGTCGGCCGGCGTCGGTTCCGGCTCCGACACTTCCGGCACCACCTTGTCCGGCGTCGGTTCCGGCAGTTTTTCCGGTTCCGGCGGCGGTGGCGGCGGAGGGGGCAGCATCAGCATGGGCGGAGCCGCCACTTCGCGCTTGGTGGCCGCCGTGTCCGACAGCAAATACCAGACCAGCGCGGCCAGCGCGCCGGCCAGCAGCACGCCGCCGGCCACGCCGCCCCAGCGGCGCCACCACTGCGCCGCGCCCGACGCTTCCGGGCCGGCCATCTTCATCATGTCGTCACGCTTCACCTTGCGCTCCTCATGCCGGCTTGCCGGTCACCAGACCCACCTGGTTCAGGTCTATGCGGCGCAGCAAGTCCAGCACTTCGACCACTTTCGCGTATTGCACGGCGGCATCGCCGCGCACGATCACGGGAAAGTCGGGCGTCAGCGCCTTTTCCGTGCGCAAGCGCTCTTCCAGCTCAGGCAAGGTGACGGGATAGGCGTCGAGGAAGACCTGGCCCGCGTTGTCGATGGTGATGGCCTTGGTCTTCGGTTTTTCCAGCGCCATGGCCGAACTGGCCTTGGGCAGGTCGACCTTGATGCCGGGAATGCTGGCGTTGCTGGTCAGAATAAAAATCACCAGCACCACCAGCAGCACGTCGACGAAGGGCGTGATGTTGATGCCGCCGCTACGCTTGCGGGGGGTAAACTTGGCGGAGGTGGCCATGGTTATGCGCCCCTCACGCCTGTTGCAGCACGGGACGCATCTGGCGTCCGTCGCCCTGCTCTTCAGCCAGGCGCGTGGCGAATTCGTCGACGAAGACGGCCATATCGGCGACGATGGCGTCCGAACGCGAGGACAGCCAGTTGTAGCCGAACAGCGCGGGAATCGCCACGCCCAGGCCGGCAGCCGTACACAGCAGCGCTGCCGCCATGCCCGGCGCCACCGAGTTGATATCCACGGCGCCGGCCATGGCCGCCACGACGAACACCAGCATGATGCCGATCACGGTGCCGAACAGGCCGACGTACGGCGCGCCTTCGATGGTGGTCGAGAGCCAGATCATGCGTTTCGACATGCGTTCGCTTTCGCGCACCATCACGCCATCCATGGCGGCGCGGATGGCGCCGATGGTCGCGTTCGACACGGCGTTCAAGTCGTAGCCGCGGTCGTGGCGGCGGCGCATCTCGTCGATGGCCACGTCATACAAACGCCACAGCGAGGAATCCGTCTTCACGGAAGCGCTCAACTTGCCGTTGCGCGCCAGGTGGTCGAGCGGCGCGCCGGCCGCTTCGTGGAAGGACTGCATGAATTGCGCATTGGCGCGCGAAATGGCGCCATAGCTGCGGCCCTTGCCGATCATGATGATCCACGACAAGACCATCATCAGGCCCAGCACGCCGACGACGATCCACGCGTCGAGCGGCATGGCGGCGATGATGAAGCCGAAATGGCTTTTGCCCGCCTGCTGTTCATCGGCGCCAAACACGGCCAGGCGCGATTCGGAACCTTGCGAGACGGCGTCGGCCAGCAGCAGGGCGTCGGCACGGGCCGTGCGCGACAGGCGCAGTTCGTCGATGGCGCCCGTGAAATTGTTCAGGGTGGAAGTACCGGCAGCGACCGGCGGCGCATCGGCGCCCACCGAAGCGGCCGTGGTGAAGGCTGGCAGCGCGGTGGCCAGCGACACGGCTGGACGGCCGCCCACGTACAGGGCCACGTTGTTCTTGTCGGCCTTGACGGCCAGGTGCGACCATTGCGCGGCCTGGATCGGCTGGCCCGGCTTGCTGCGCTGGCCATTGACCTGCACGAAAGGCACGCCCTGGTCTACGCCGATCAGCAATTCACTGGCGCCATCGCGGCGCGCATACAGCACTTGCTGGGGGCCCAGGTTGTCGGGACGCACCCAGGCGGAAAAGGTGAACGGCGCGCCGGCGGCCAGCGCCAGCGAAGGCGAGGCAGGCAGCATCAGCGGTGCCGTACCCAGGCGGGCGCCGGCGCCGATGACGGAACCGTCCAGCGCCGGCACGGCCGTCTGGGCGTGGTTGCCGTAGGCGGTGCTGTCGCGCGAAGGCACGCCAGGCTCGGTGAAGTGGTACACGAGGCTGTAATCGGGGTCGAACGTGCGCTGGCCATTGCCGGAAGCGGGCGCCTTCGGATTACCGTAGTACATCCACAGCTGCTGCGGCGTACCGGCCGTCAGGGCCGGCACGTCGACCCAGATCAGGGCGATGCCCAAGAGCGGGTTGAACTGTTCGATCTGGTGGTTCAGCACCGTTTTATCGTCGCCTGCCACGAAGCGCAGGTCGGCGCCGTTGTCGCTGACGCCTTCGAAGTTGAAGTTACCCGAATGCAAACGCAGCAGCACGGGAATGCGGCCGGGATCGCCGCCCACGGCGCCCGCCTTCGGGCCCGCGTCGACGGTGACGGGTTTGCGGTAAGCCCAGTCGGGCTGCCACCAGGCATGCGCCAGGCCGGGAACGAGCGTGCCCAGGATCGTGAGCAGAAAAAGAAAACGTTGCATGACAGTGATTCTCCGAAGAAAAGTCCAAAAAAGTGCAGTGCTGGTGAGCTGGCCCGTCAGTAGCTGGCCGACAGGTTGAAATTGATGCGGCGCACGTGTTTGTGCGTGCGCGGGCCATCGCGCAGCGGGTAAGCAAAATCGATGCGGCCATTCAGGTAGCGCAGGAACTGGAAGCTGCTGCCCACGCCCACCGAGGTCAGGCCGAACAGATCTTTCTGCTCCGGCAGCGGGTCGCGCAAGCGCAGGCGCGCGCCATCGGCAAAGGCAAACAAACGCCAGTTTTCCAGGCGGCTGAAATACGTCAGCTGGGGTGTGCGCCATTCGACCGTGCCCGAGATGCCGTAGTCGCCCGTCGCTTCGGCCGACAGGTAGCCGCGCACGGAATTGGCGCCGCCGGCGGCCATCTGCTCGCCCGACACGAGCGCCGCATCGGCCAGCTGGCCCGACATGCGGCCATGCAGCTGTGCGCCGCTGCCCAGGGTAGTGGTGGCGTTGGCGTCGCCCTTCAGGACGAGGAAGCTGGGCGAGGCCTTGTAGCGCTTGTTGTCGTAGGCGGCGCTGTTGCTGCCGTAGCCGAACGCGGCGCGCGTGCCGGCCACCAGCGACAGGCCCAGGCCGTACGTTGCCGCATCCGTCTGCGCAAAACCGTTGTAGGCCACGCTGAGCGGCACGTATTTCAGGGGAATGCTCGAGCCGGCGCCATTCAGTTGCAGCGCTTCCTGGTTATCCTTGAAATCGATGCCGGCGCTAAAGCTGTGCCACCAGATGCCGCTGTTGGGCACCGTGTAGTTGACTTTCATGCCCAGCGCGTGGCCCTTGCCCAGCACGCTGGTGCCACCCGTGCTGGCCACGTTGCTGTTCGACTGGTAGCCCGTCGCTTCCAGGCTCCAGCCCTGCGTGCCGATGGGCGCCACGTACGAGGCGGACCACACCTTGGTCTGATTCAGGTCGCCCGGCGTGCCGAAAAAGCTGATGGTGGCGCTATGCCCCATCTGCCACAGGTTGTCGTGGCCGACCGAGATGCTGCTGCGCAGCTTCTTGGTATCGGCGCTGTAATCATTGTTCAAGCCGACACTGGCGCGCCACGGGCTGCTGTCCTCGACTTTCAAGTCCACGTCCATGGTGCCGGGCAGACTGCCCTGCTTGACCAAGGGCATCACCTGGCGCTTGGGTCCGCGGTTCAGGGCCGTCAGCTCCACTTGCGCCTGGGTAAAGTCGGGCACCTTGCCCTCCGTCAGGGCCGGCACTTGCTGGCGCACGTCGAGCGGCGAGTTGTATTGCGCACCGACCACGCGCAAGCGTCCCACCTTCGTTTCGCTCACCTGCAGCACCACCACGCCCTGCTCCACCTGCTGCTCCGGCAAGTCCACGTAGACGGACTGGTAGCCGCGGGCTTGATATGCCGCAACGAGGGCGTCGCGCGCCCCTTCCACGTCCTTCAGGGTGCGGCCCGGTCCCAGGAAGGGCGTGACCGCCTCTTCGATGGCGCGCGCATCGAGCACGGTATTGCCGCGCACCAGGTATTCCTCGATCGTCACCTGCCGTTCCGGCGCGGCCACGGGAGCGGCTGCCGGCACCGTGTCCTGCGCGCGCGCCATGCCGGGCAGCGCCAGCATGGCCAGGCACAGCATCGTCAAGGCGGTCGCGGGTGCCGCGGGTGCTGCCCCCTTGCCCTGTTTTTTCATCTCACGCATCTTCCATTCACCTTAAAATCAAACGGTTGCCCTGTGTTGCGGCGCTGGGCCGGCGTTTTTTGTTGCTAATGCAGATCTACTGATGCCTAGACAGCCGCCGCGCGCGGCGACTGCCGAATGTCATCAAATGTTCATAAAACTCACGGTTGCAGTCCACGCCGCTCGTTCGGCGTGAGCGCCTGCAGCTGCGGCGCCGTCAACGGCCCCGCGCCCAGCACCTGCACCACGCCGGCCGGCTGATAGCTGGACGCCTGCGGTTCGCCGCCCTGGTGCTTGCCAACACCGCCCTCGTCCGCCTGCTCGTTGCCAAAGCCCAGCACCTTCACCGTGAACAGCGACGGTTGCGCCTGGCGCGTGGCGGCCCGTTCGCGCTGCAGCACGTCCTGCGCCGCCGTCACGGCTTGCGTGGCGGCCGCGCTGGCGTTGCTCAATGCGCCCACGTTCACGGTGGCGACCACCGGCAGGCCCGCCGACTTGCCCTGTACCTGGACGTTTTCCGCATTGATCACCTGCAAGGCCGCCAGGTTGACGTTGCCCGAGACGCGGATGCCCGCCTCGCCCGCGTCGATGCTGCCCAGCGGGGCGATCAGGTCGATGTCGCCGGGCGGCACCTCCGGGATCGGGTTCAGGGTGGCGATGCCGGCGCCCGTGGCCGGCGTGCTCGGCGACAGGCTGACCAGGCCGATGCTGTCGTAGGTACGGCGCTGCGGCGTGTAGACGACGGTGGACTTGGTGCCGCGGCCCGCATTGATGTCGCCCGTGGCCGACCAGGCCAGGATGTTGCCGCCGAAGGTGGTGAAGATGCGGCTCTGGCCCAGCAGGATGCTGTCTTTCGCATACATCTGGATCTCGCCCTGTCCCTGCGTCAGCACGCCCGAGCCTTCGCCCGGCGCATAGCCGCCATCGACGCCGATCAGCGCGCGCCCGCCCGGCACCGTGATGCCGATGTCGCCGCCGGCATCCGTGTGGATGCCTGCATCGTTGACGGTCACGTAAGGCACGTTGTAGTCGGGACGGCCGGCCTCGGCCCACTCCTGCGGACTCAGGTAGCGCACGCCCGCGACGGGACGCTTGGTGTACACGCCGCCGTATCCGTTGACCGTGTACAGCGCGCTGCTGAACATCGTCAGGTCGCCCTGGTACTCGATCTTCTGGCCCGCCTTGTCCTGCGATGGGAACAGGGTGGCGATGGCTTCGCGGCCGCGCAGGTAGCTGCCGCGGCGCATGCCGTCCGGATCGTTGTACTCGCGCCCGGCCGCCTTCAGTTCGGCAAAGTAGACATTGCTCAGATACACCTGCTGCTGCTCCTTCGGCAAGGCGGCAAAGAAGCTGCGCGCATCGGTGGCCGGGTCGTAGCGGATGCCCAGGCCGCTGTCGCCGCCAAAGCGCGTCGTCAGCCAGTTCACCAGGTGCAGCTGGCTGACCTGCGCGTATTCGCGCGCCAGGTCGCGCCGCACGGCGCCCGTCTGCTGGCCGGCCTTTTCCAGTTCCGCCTGCTTCGTGCCGAGGAAGGCGGACGCGCCCGCCTCATCGCCGCTGTAGGCGAACTGGCCGCGCAGCCAGTCGGCCAGGGTCAGCTTGCCGCCGTAGACATACACGGCGCTGCCAGCCTGGTCGGCCAGCGGCTTGACCGGATCGGCCAGCTTGGCCGGGTCCAGGTAGCGCGCCGCGAAGGCCGCATAGTCGGGCCCGTTGCGGCCCACGCCAGCCGCCACGCTGATGCCGGCACCATTGCCGCGCTTGTCCTGGCCGACATTGACGATGGAGCCGAGGCTGCGCAATTCCGCCTTGTCGGCCATGTACAAATCGCGCCCGGCGCTCACGTTCAGCTGGCCCGGTCCCGCCACATAGAAAGTGCTGTAGCGGATATCGCGCCCGGCGCTGACGACGGAAACGTCATCGGCATGGCGGTGCACGAAGAGGTTGCCGCGCGCCGACGAGCTGGCGAAGACGATCGGCTTTTCCGGCAGCTCGGGACTGTTGGCAAAGGGCTGGCCGGTCCATCCCGCCGCGCCGTCCGGCACGCCTTCGACGCTGCCGAGCGGCGTGCCGGAATTGACGATGTCGCGCCCGGCCCGCACGGCCACGGCGCCACCGCCTTCGTACCACACGCCCAGCGGGCCCGTTTCGCCCTTCAGTGTTCCCCGGTACACGATGCCGCCCGTGCGCAAGCCCACGATGTCGCCGCTGTTGGCATAAAAGTGCGCGGGCACCTGGCCCGCCGGCACATAATCGGAGACCGTCGGCGGGGTCATGCTGAACAGCGGATACGTCTGCTGCGCACCACTGGCGCCGTTGCTGGTCGCCCCCAGCAATTTCAGCGCTGAAGGCGCCAGCGCATCCTGGCTGACGTTATGCAGCGGCAAGTGGCCAAACCACACCGGTTCCAGGGCGCCGATGAAACCGGGATTGAACGGGTTCGGCAAGCGTCGCGGATCGGCGCCCGACTGCGTGATCGGATAGCCGGCCGCATGGATGGAGTCGGCGGCCAGCATTTCCAGCTGGCCTGCGCCCGTCCTGACAAACTGCGGCGCCACCGGCGACGGCGCCAGGATCACGCCGTTTTGCGGCATGTCGACCTTGCCGCCATCACCCAGCCTGCCCAGGCTGGCATTGCCGTAGTACAAGCTGCCGCTGGCGGCCACGGCGCGCAGCACGGACGGCATGACGAAACGCCCGTCCGACGGCGCGTGGTTGTCGCCGACCGTCGCATTGATCCAGGACGAGGTGGGCGTCAGGTTGCCGCCCGCGCTGAACAGGTCGATGGCCGTGGCCGGCGTCCACAGCGAGAACCAGCTCCAGCCCTCGCCCTTGCGCTCCACGCCCTGGTAGCTGAACGGCGTGCCGTTGGCCAGCTGCTTCACGCGGCCCGCATCGGCCACGCCGCCCAGCACCACGTCGCCGCGCGCATCGATGCGCACGCCGCTGTCGCCTGGCACCAGGATAGGCCCGCCGCTGGCGATCGCCGTGCCCGCCGTGTAGGTTTCATACGGCCGCGATTCCTTCGGATCGGCGCGGTCGAAGCGCAATTCGATGCCGCCCACGGCGCCCGCCTCCAGGCGCAGCGCGCCGCGCAGGTTGGTGAGCGTGCTGTTCAGGCCAGGCACCTGGCGTTCGAAACGCGTGTTCGGGTTCGGCCGGTCGCTGTTGCTGTCGAAGCTGCGCACCTCGGCCACGGGGTTCAGCCCGCCGCCGATGCGGATATCGAGATCGCCGCCGCCCGTCAGCAGCAGCTTGCCGTCCGGCGTCACCCTGCCCGTGCTGCCCACGGCCACGTTCAGGCCCTGGCTGCGCGGCGCGAACTCGCCGCCCGGATCGGCGCGCGAGGCCAGCATGCCGGCGTCGCCGCCCGCCTGCAGCAGCAGATTGCCGCCACCCAGGGTGCCGATGCCCGTAAAGCCCGACAGGAAAGGCATGCCCGAATACAGGTCCGCCCCTTCGGTGCCCGGAATATAGGTACCGAAGTTGATCCACCATGCCGTCGGCACGCCGCCACCGGTGCTGCCGCTGCCCTGGCGCCACAGCCAGGTGCCGATGTCGCTGGTGTCCTGCTGTGGACGCAGCCAGCCGATGGCGTCTTCGCGCCGGCTGGTGGAAGCGGCCAGCGTATCGCCCTTGACGTCGCCCTGGGCGCGCAGCAGCAGATTGCCGCCATGCTCGGGATACCAGGCGCGGTACAGGCTCTGGCTGCCGCCATCGACGAACGGGATGAAAGCATCGCCGTCCGTCCCCAGCAGCTTGCCCTTGACGGTCCGCGCGCGCGGCAGATTGAACAGGTCCTTGCCGCCCACCAGCGGCGAGGCCGACTGCGTGCCCGCCGTGTAGACGCCATACAGGGAACGCATGTCGAAGTCGCCCGCGGCGAGCAAATCGAGGTCGCCCGCACCCGTGCGCAGCACGCTGAACAGGGCCTGGCGCGCCGGCGCGGTCACGACCACGTATTGAGGCGCCGTGCCATCGGCAATCTTGACCACGATTGCGCCATATTCATTGAAGCCAAGCAGCACTTCTTCACTGGCAAAGTTGGCCAGGTCGATCGGCATGCCCGGTATCTCGCCAAACAGGCCGGCATCGTCGCCCCATACATACTGTGCGGGCAAGCCGGTGCCTGGAACCAGCTCGCGGGCACTGGCCATGCCGTAATGCGCATCGGCCAGCATCAGATGGGCGTCCTTCGCATGCGGGCGCAGGGCGCGCGTGTCGGCCGCCGCCGTATCGGCGCCGCCCACCAGGCGCAGCGACCACGCTTGCGAACCCTGGGCCAGCATGGGCGCCAGCGCCAGGTTGCGGCCCTGGCTGCCGCTGCCATCCGCGCTGCGCAGCGACACCATGGTGACGTCGCCCGGCAGCCTGACCACGGTGCCGGCGGGCAGCACGCTGCCCTTGTCCAGCGCCAGCGCCGAGGCCAGCACCACGCCATTGACGGCATTCGTGGCATCGGCCACATCCCACGGCCTGCCTTCCGGGAAAGGCAGGGCCACGTTCGCCGGCCACAGCATGGCCGCCACCCTGGCCGCGCCAGGCAGGCGCAGGCCGGCATCGAGCTGCATCCCGCTCGACAAGGTCAGCGCCTTTGGCAAGACCGTGCCGGCCGCGTACAGCACGCTGCCGTCGGCATTGCGCACGGCGCCGCCCAGCACGCTGCCGGCCGGCAGATTCAACTCCGCCGTCAAGGTGGCGCGCGCCGCCAGCAAGGTACCGCTGCGCAACTCCATGGCTTTCATCGGCACGGCGAAATTGACGCTCGTGCCCGATTTGAAATACGTGTCTTCGGCCAGGGTCACCAGGCCCGCTTGCGGCACGACGACTTCGCCGCCCCACGGCAGCCGGCCTTTCACCAGCTGCCAGCCCTTGTCATCGACCGTGACTGGCAGGGCGCTGGTATCGAAACCATCGGTGATGCTGCCAAAGACGCTGAGCTTGCCGCCAGCGCGCAGCACCAGCGCACCGGCCTCGCCCGAGCCGTACACGCCGCTCAGGCGCGCCAGCGGATTGACGCCGTCGTAGCGGTGGCCGGACAGGTCGATGTCGCCATCGATATGCAGGTCGCCGCCCGGCGTGGCGCTGACGATCTCGACGCCGGGGCGCAGGTGAAAAGCGTTGGCGTCGCCGCGCAAGCCGCGCAGCTTGTTGTCCATCAAGTTGCCGTTGGCCAGCGCGTGGGCCATGAAGGCCTGGCTGTCCGCGTGTTTCTCGTCCAGATAGGCCTGGTTGATGCTCTGGTAGCTGCGGCCGTCCGCATCCTTGCCGGTACCGGCCGGCGCATCCTTGTATTGCCAGAAGGCATTGACGTTGATGGTGCGCGCGCCGGCGATGTTCAGCGCGCCGGCCGCGTCGATGTCGATATCGTCGCCCGTGGCGCCGCCCAGGCGCCGTGCGTTCAGGTCGATGCTGCCGTAGTTGCCACCGCCTTTGCCCGCCTCGCCGCTGCGCAAGTCAAAACGCGCGCCGTTTTCCAGGCTCAAGCGTCCGCCTGGCGCGGCCAGTTCGATCACGGCGCGGTTCGGCGCCTCGATCACCTGGCCATAGCTGTCCGTGCGCAGCACCGTGCCGTGCGCATCGAGCACGGCGCCGGACTCGATGGTGACGCCGTCGCGGCCGGCCAGGCGGATGCTGCCCACCTGCTCGCCGCTGGCGTCGATGCGGCCGCTCACCGTCAAGCTGCCGCCGTCGACGGAGACGCTCACTTCGCGCGCCTTGAGCTCGTCGCCGATGGTCAGATTGCCCTGCTTGAGCTGGAAGCTGCGGCTGCCGAACACCTTGCCCGTGTTCAGGCGCTGGTTCAGGCCGGCGAAGTCGCCGATCTGTTGGGCGCGCACCTCCACGCCGCCGGCCGCGTACGGCACCTGGGTGCCGCCCGCGTCATAATGGCCGCTGGCGCCGCCCAGCAGGCTGCCGCGCAAGTCGGCCGTGCCTGCCGCGTCGCCCGTGGCGACCACGCTGAGCTTGCCGGCGCGGTTGTTCACGGCCGACACGTCGATCACGGAAGCGGCCGCCTGGCGCACATCGCCTGCGCGGCTGTCGAGGATCACGTCGCCGCCCCAGCTGTACTTGCTCGTGTCGTAGAAATCGAGCTTGCGGCCCGCCAGGTCCAGCTTGGCCTTGTCGCCCAGCAATACATCACGCTCGGCCGACAGGGTCAGCTTTCCGCTTGGCAGAACCACCGAGGTATCGACGCTGACGCTGTTGCCGCTGAGCGCCACTTCCGCGCCCAGGGCGCCGGCCAGCGCCGCATTCGTCGGCGTGGTGGCGGCGGGGGTAGCGCCGGCCGGCGCGCTCACCTTGAGGTCGCCGCCCGCCGTGATGCGGTTGACGGAACCGGCCGCACCCGTCAACAGCGGCGTGTTGATCAGCAAATCGCCGCCGCTGTAACGGTAGCCATTGGTGGCCGTATCCCACGCGCTTTGCGACTGGTAGACGGACAGGCTGCCCTTGTTGTTGGCCGTCAGCTGTTCGCTGGCATTGAGCGCCACCTGGCCGAAGCCCAGCATCAGACGGTCGAGGTTATGGATGGTGTCAGGACGGCTGTCCGGCGTGAAGCCGAACTCGATGCGCCTGGCGTCGACCTGCAAACGGCCGCTGCCCGTGCCGGGGCCATTGGCGACGACGGCGCCGCGCGCATTCGTCGCGCCCTGCCACACGAGGGTGTCCGTGTGGATGCGCGCCAGCGCGTCCGTGCCGCCATAGCCGTAGATGGCCGGCGTATTGAGCACCAGGCGCGACAGCGAGGACTTGCCCGTGGCCGCATCGATGGTCGACAGCTGCGACGAGTCATAGAAGTTGAAGGAATTGCGCGCCGTCAAACCCAGGCTTTCCAGCGCCGGTGCGCCCGTGCTGGTGTCGCCGCGCAGCAGGCGGTCGAGCACGCCCTGGTTCAGCGCCAGGCCGTCAGGCAAGGCGCCGCGGGCGCTGGCGTCCGCCAGGGACGCCTCGCTGCCGACATTGATGGAGCCCATGCCCAGCACCAGGTTGCGCGTGCCGTAGCGCACGTTGTCGCGCAGGGTAAACGCGCGCTCCGTCACGGCGGCGATGGTCCCCTCGGAATACAGCGAGGTGCTGCCGCTGCAGGCGCCGCCCACCTTGGCGCAGGCGCCGATATCGATGATGCCGGGGCCATACGATTCGGACGACGGCGCCGCGGCCGGCAGCATGTCCAGCCAGCCGTTCGAGACGGCCAGCACGCTGCCCATGGGCTCGTACACATAGCCGTCGCGCGAATCCCAGGCGGCCTTGCCGCGGCCCAGCGTATTGATGCCGGAGCCCTGCTCCAGGATGATGCCGCCGTCTTTTCTCGCCGTCACCAGAAACACTTCGGCCGCCTTCAGCACGGCGCCGTCGCGCAGCACGATGCCGCCCGCCGACTCGTTGATGGCGGCGATATTGGCGCGCTGGTTGCTGCCCGTGCCAAATTCGCTGTAGTTCACGCGCGGCAAGCCGCCGATGCCCACGCGCTGGGCACCGAAGGCGTTGATCTGCGACGCATGCACAGACACGCCATCGAAATCGGCCAGCGGCGCCGTGCCGTCGGCCAGCACTTCGTAGCGGGTAGTCGCATGGTTGCCCGAGCCCAGCAGCAGAGAGCCGCCGAAGCCGCCCTCGGCCGGCGCGTACAGGGCGCTGCCATCCATCATCAACGGCGTGTGGTTGTCCTTGACGCTGTGCACGGACGGGGCGATCAGCTGCACCCGCACGCCCTTGGCATCGCGCTCGAGCGCGGCGCGCGGCACGCCGTCGCGCGTGGCCTGCGCCACGGCGAAGGCGGCATAGCCCGTTTCATTGTATTGCGAATAGCTGCGCAGCACGGCGGCCGGCGTCAGGATGGCTTGTTGCGCCACCACGTCGCGGATCGCCGTGCCCGCCACGCCCGTCTGCGCCGCCGTGGCAAACGAGCCATTGCGCATGGCGATCGTGCCGCTCGTCTCGACGGCGCCGGCCAGGCCATTCAGTTCCACGCGGAAAGCACCGGGCAGCAGGGCGAAATTCGATGGCAGCAGGGTATAGGTGCCGGCCGCCAGGCCGGGCACGCCCGCCGCGATGGTGATCTGGCGCCCCACGGCGGGCTTGCCCGCGCCTTGCTCCGCCGTCAACGGCGCCACGTCCGGCTGTACCCCGGGAACGATGGCGTACACGGGGTTGGTGTTCAGGCCGGGCAAGGTGAAACCGCCGTTCGGCTTCATCTGCACCAGCGGATTGAGGCGCGCGTCGGTGGAGCCGCCGCGTCCGGCCAGGAAGGCCGCGCCCGTCAAGGTGCCGCCGCCCGACATGTCGAGCACGGCGCCTTGTTGCACGTCGATGGCGGCGCCCGTCAAGGCGATCTCGGGGCCGTTGCCCACGCCCTTGAACACGACATCGTTGCCGTCATACAGGTAGCTCAAGCCATCGAGCGTGCCACCGTACGGCATCGTCAAGCCTTTCGCACTGACGGACGTCAGGCTGCCAGGCAACAGATTGACGCGGCCCGTATTGGCTTCAAAGCCTTCGGCGCCCAGGTTGATCTGGCCCAGCGGCGCGCGCAGCACGCCATGCTGGTTGATGGTGGGCGCAACCAGGCTCAGGGTTCCGAACACGGAGAACGGCTGGTTTGGCGTGGCGCCGTCGCCGCTGCGCCCGATATTGAGCGTGCGCAGCGGATCGAGCGTGACGCGGAGGTTGCCGTATTCGTCGATGCCGCTCTGCTGGCCCACCGTGACCATGCCGCTGTCGCCCGTGGCCGGGTAGATTTGCGCGGCCACCAGGGTGGCGTTGCCGGGCTGGTACAGGGCGGCGCTGTTCGACAGGCGCATGTCGCCGCGGCTGTTCAGGGTCAGCTGCTCGAAGGCGTCGCGCTCGACCACCAGGTCGGCGCCGCTGCTCTGCGCAATGGTGCCGCGCGTACCCATGTTGACCTCGCCCGCGATATCGAGCATGCCCGCATCGATCTGCAGCAGGGAATCCTCGGCCACCAGCGGCACGCCCAGGATGCCGCGTCCCTTGCCCAGGTTCTTCGAACCTTTCACGGCATTGGGCACGATGTAATCGTCCTTCTGCGCACGCACGGCCGTACCCAGGCGCACATACGGCGCCGCCAGGTGCACCTGGCTGGCAAGGCTGCCCGCCTTGTCCTGGCCATCGGCATCCGGCTGCGGCGGCTGCTGGGCCAGACCCAGCGAGGTGGCGCTCAGGCGCAGGCTCTGGCCCAGCGACAGCTTGACGTCGCCGTCAAAACTGAGCATGCCGTTCACATGCAGGGCCAGGTTGTCGAAACCGCCCGCCTGCACACGGTCGGCGCCCAGGCGCGCGCTGCCGTAGCGCAGCGCCGCATCCTGCTGGCCGGCGCGCAAGTCGTCGGGCAAGGTGCTGTCGCCCTGCACCTGCGCCAGCTGCATTTCGCGCGGCACGCGCACCGCGTTGTCCACGTTGTCGCCTTGCAAGTTGTAACGGTTGACCTTGCCATAATTGGGCGTGTCCAGCGCCAGCGCCAGGGTGCCGCCGGCCGCACCGGCGCCACCGGCCACGGCGCGCAGAGTGCCGTCGGCAAAGATGCCGTTATACGAACTGAGCGAAATCAAACCGCCGTTGCCGGCCACATTGACGGCGCCCTGGTTCGGCAAGTCCAGCGTGGCTTGCGCGCCGCTGGCGTCAAGCAGCGCGCCCGGACGCACGACGACAAAGGCATCGGCCGCGTCGACGCTGGCCGCGTCGGCCTTGTAGCGGGCGCCGATTTCGATGCTGCCGCCCTTGTCGGCACGGCCATAGCGGCCGCCGTGCGCGTCGGTGGCGACCGTGGCGCGGCCGGCGACGTCGAGCACGGCCCT
Source organism: Janthinobacterium sp. NKUCC06_STL (assembly GCF_019345455.1). Taxonomy (NCBI): domain Bacteria; kingdom Pseudomonadati; phylum Pseudomonadota; class Betaproteobacteria; order Burkholderiales; family Oxalobacteraceae; genus Janthinobacterium; species Janthinobacterium sp. NKUCC06_STL. The sequence continues at coordinate 30,054 of NZ_JAHKQY010000009.1, read as the reverse complement.
GTCGCCGATCCAGATCGACGTGGCCTGTCCCTTGCCGTTCGGTACATCCACATCATTGCCCGTGCCAAACGTGCCGGGCAGGACGGCGATCTTGCCACCCCGGGCTTCGAGCCGGCCATCGATGGTGATCTGCGCATTGCCCGTCAGGCTGATCTGGCGGCCCGGATCGACCGTGACGACGGCGCCTTGCGCCACCGCCAGATCCCCTTTCACGTGCGGGCTGCCGGCCGTCAGCGACAGGTCGGCGCCGGCGCGCTGCGTCAGACGGGCCTTGCGCGCATCTTCCTGGTACAGGTCCGGCGTCCACAGTTCCAGCGCGGCAGCCGGATCCGTGCCACTCGCCACCGTGTGGCCCGTGGCGGGATTGAAGCGCAGCACGGGCATCTTCACATCGACATGCGCATCCTTGACCACCACGACGCCATCGCGGCCCGTGATGGCGTAGTCGGCAAAACCGCTCTGGAACAGGCTCGCGTCCAGCGCCAGCATAGGCTGGACGGTCACGTCGCGCCCCAGCACCGTGCCGGCCGGCAGCAGCATGCCGCGCGGCGCGCGCACGTCGTCGGCGGCGACGCTGCCGGCCGCATACTGCGTCATCACCGGCTGGATCGGCAAGCCGTTTGGAAAGACCGCCGCCGAGACCACGAAGCCGGCAGGCAGGCTATTGATGGCAGTCAGCACGCTGCCGGCGGGCGCAATGGAACCCTGGTAGACAGACGCGCCGCTGGCGGTGGTGACATAGGCGCCCGGCGGCACCAGCAGGTCGGCTCCCAGCACCAGCGGTTTCTGCGCCGACACGTCCACCGTCACGGGTTTGCTCAAGGCCTGTCCCGGCTTGATCAGGCTGGTACTCAGTGCAAAATCGAAGGGGATCTTCTCCCCCTTGGCGATCAGGAATTCATCGGCCAGGCGCAGGCCGATGGGGGCGCTGCTGCCACCTGGCAACACGTCGCCACCCTGCAGCTTGCCGCCGATGCTGACGGCCGCGCCGCTGTCGATCACCAGGCGTCCGCCGCCTTTCACGCCATGGCCGCGCAATTCGCCGTCGAGCTTGAGCATGGCGCCCGTCGGCGCTTTCTCCGTCGGCAGATCGACCGCCAGGGTGATGTCGCCGCCGCGTCCGCCCTGCAAGCTGCCATTGCTCATCAAGGCCGCGCCCGACGAGACGTCGATGACGCTGCCGCCGGTCAGCTCAACGCCGCCCGAGCTTTTCAAGGTGACCTTGCCGCCATTCACATACGGCAGGCCGGCGACCGCGCCCGGGTCCAGCTCCAGGTTGCTCCACAGGCCGCGCGCATCGAGGCGCACGCCGGGCGCCACGCGCACGCCGGCCGTTCCCGTGGGACGGTTGTCCGGCACCAGCTTGCCTTCGACCCATACCCCGCCCGCATTCGCCAGGTAGCGCGAGATGATGTCACCGGCGGTGATGCTGCCGCCGCGTGCGCTGACGTTCGCCTTGATGGCCACGTCGGTGGCGTGCAGGGCGACGTCGCCGCCATCGGCCACGCGCACGTCCGCGTTGACGTCGAGCTTGTCGTAGGCGTAGATATTCAGGGCGCCCAGTTCCAGGCCATTGAGCCAGTCCGCATCGAGCTGCAGGGTCTTGCTGCGCGCGGCCGGCAAGGCTTCACTGAGCAGCTGGCCATCGGCGACGGGCGCCACCTTGCCGATCTCGACTTTTTCCAGCACGGCTTGCGGGCTGTCGCGCAGCTGGCCCGCCTTCGTATCGAAGACGGGCGTCATTTTGCCGACGATCAATTGACCGGCGCGCGCGGCCGACGTCTGCGCCTGCTTGTAGCTATCCATGCCGTCATCGCGCTTGCGCTGCTGGCGCTCGCCCTGGAACACGGACGTGTCGATATCGCCTTCCAGCACGGCCGCGCCCGTGGAAACGATCAGGCGGCCCGCGTCGCGGCCCACCGTGTAGCCGTTTTCCAGGCGTTCGCGCGGGCCGATCAGGGCATTCGCATACGTCTCCGTCGTGTTCGCGCCCCAGCGCGCATGCGTGCTTTCATAGCCGCGGTACAAGCCCGTGTACAGATTGTCGCCGGGGGCAGTGCTGAGCTTGTACATCGCGCCATCGGCGCCCTTCAGCCACGTCTGCTTGACCATGCCCGTCTGCACGTCCAGCGAGCCGCCGGCGATGTTGATGCGCGAACCGGCCTGCGTCACCACTTCGCCGCCGCCAAAGCCGACGGTGCCGCCCTGGGCCGCCCATTCACCGATGCCGTGGCCGCTGGTATTGAGGTAGCCGCTCACTTCCAGCAAGCCGCCGGCCGTGTACCAGCGATCCGTGGCGTAGCCATTCGTGCCGGCCGGCACCAGCACCAGGTCGCGGCGGTCGACCCACACGTCGCTGTTGTTCAGGTATTTCGCGTCGCGGCTGCCCGGTGCGTCGCGCTGTTCGTTGCCCTGCACATTGATCAGCACATTGTTGCTGCTCATGTCGACCTTCACGCCGACGGCGCCGGAGACATCGATGGCGGCGTCGCGCGCCACGTGGCTGCGGCGGGCCGCGTCGACCAGCACCTGGCCGCCCGTGGCCAGGGTCAGCGAATCGCCTTCGAATTCCACGTTGCCGGCCGAAACGATGCGCACCAGCGACTGGTCGCGCCGGTCCAGCGGCGTGTCCGTGCCCTTGCCCGTGTCTTTCAGCAAGGTATCGCGCTGTACGTCGAGCGCCGTGGCGCCGTTGTCGTCGATAAAAATGGCGCTGACGCTGCCGCGTCCCATGGTGACCTTGGCGTCCTCGCCTGCCGTCGACAGGTGGATGGCGCCGCGTCCGTTGACGGAGGTACTCGACAGCAGCATGCCGTCCTGGCGCAGCGTATTGCCGCTCAGCGTGATGTCGCCGCCGGCCGACTGGATCAAGCCGCGGTTGACGACGGCGCCGGCGCCGCTGCCAGCCGTGCGCAGCATCTCGACTTCATTGCCGCGCGTGCTCGAATACTGGTTCTTGTCCGTGCCCTGGCCCGGGCGCACGACGATGGCGTCGCCAGCGGCCAGCGTGGTCTGGCCATTCGGCGTGGTGATGGCGCCCGCATTGTCGACGCTGCGGCCGGCCAGCAGCACATAGCCGCCGCCTTCCGTCACCGTTTGCGGCTTGCGTGTGTCGATGCGCGCGCCGGCGGCGACGACGACATCCGCTTCGGCCTTGCCATGCGTAAAGGTATTCTGGCCCAGCAATAAATCATTCGCGAAGGTCGGCACGGCGCCCGCGCCCTGCGCCTTGCCGTACAGGCCGCTCTTGAACTGGCTGTCGCTCATGCCCATGGCGGCCGCCGCCAGGTTGCGCATATCGACCTGGCTGCTGCCCGTAAACACGATGCCATTGCGGTTGACGATCATCACCGTGCCGTCGGCCTTGATCTGGCCCTGGATCTGGCTGGGGCGCGCCAGCGGATCGTTGACCCGGTTCAAGACGGACCAGTTCGATTTCTGGTCGAACTGCAGGGTGGTGTTCTTGCCGACGTTAAAACTTTCCCAGTTCAAAATCGCCTTGTCGTCCGTCTGCACCACCTTCACGACGGTCTTGCCGTCGGCCTGGGTCTGCACAGGGCCCTGGGCGTTGAGCCAGCCCGCCGTCAGGCTGTTGCTGTCGACCTGCAAGCCGCCCTTGAGCAGGCCCTCGGGCGCACCGCCGGCGGCCAGCGCCGCCTGGCGCGCGGCCGCCTGTACCGCCTGTTCGGCGGCGATGCCGCGCGCGGCCAGCAACAGGTTGTTCAGCGATTGCTGCAGCTTGCCTTCGGCCTTTTGCTGCTGCAGCAAAGGATTGTTCAGCGATGTGGCCGGCTGGCCATTCGGCAAGCGTCCCGTGGCGGCGGCCGTGCCCTGCTGCGCCCCCTTGCCCGCGAACCAGGCGCCGCTGAACGGCTGCTGCGCCTGCGCGCCGCCCGCCTGCAGCAGCATGGCGATGGCCAGCGCCAGCGGTTTCAAGCGCACCGGGCGCCCGTGGTGGCTGCCCGCCATGGCGGAGGAGGATGCGTGTTTCGTGACCGACTTGCTTCGCTGCATGGCGACATTCCCTTTTCATGTTCCGTTGCTGACCGATATCGCGAGGCGGCGCGCGGCACGCACGGTGGCGGGCGGCAGGCACTGATTCGCGGCTTCCAGCAGCATTGACAGGGAACAAGGTCCGGGACTGCAAAAGGTCATGAAAATGTCATAATTGGGTGAGCACCTCGGGGCGCCAAGGCGGAGCGCCAAGGCGGGGCTCAGCCGAACAGCACGATGCCGCCCGGCAGCCGCGTCACGCGCGCGCCATACGCGTCCTGGATCAGGGCGATCACGTCGTCGAGGCGGTCGAGCGAAAAGCTCGCTTGCACGCGCGTCAGTTTCAAGGCCTCGCCATTGAGGATCAGCTTGCCGGGACGGTAGCGGTTCACCTCGTCCACCACCTCGGCCAGGGTGCTTTGTTTAAAAACCAGCAGCCGGTGGCGCCACGCGCTGACCTCGCTTTTTGCCACGGCGCGGGCGATGCCGAAATGCTCGGGCCGGTAGCGCAGTTGCTGGCCCGCCGCCAGTTCCGCGTCGTTGCCGGCCTGCGCCACGCGCAAGCGCCCCGCCAGGCACGTCACGCACACTTCCTGGCCAAATAACCGGATATTGAAGCGCGCGCTGCCGGCCGACACGGTGCCGTCGCCCGCCTGCACGTGCACCCGCGCCGCGCCGCGCAAGCCAGCCTGGAATTCCGCCTCGCCCGCCAGCAGCACCAGCGCCGCGGCGCCATCCTGCAGCGGCGCCGCATCGAGGCGCGTCTGCGTATTCATCTGCACCAGCACGCCGCCGTCGAGCGCCACTTCGCGCTGCTCGCCCGTGCCGGTGGCATAGTCGGCGGCAAGACCGGCCACGGCCGGCCACAGATCCGTGGGCGGGCGCAGCACCAGTAAACCCAGCGAGGCGGCCACGGCGCCGCCGAGCCAGGCGCGCCGCGCCACGTTGACAGGCGCCTGCGCCCGCTTGACGGCGCGCGCGGCCGGCGCCATGGCGCCCCACACGGCGCGCGCCTCGGCAAACGCGTTGGCATGCTTGCGGCTGCGCGCGCACCAGTGGCGAAACACTTGCGCGTCGCGCTCGCTGACCTGGCCCGAGGCCAGGCGCACGACCCACGCCTGCGCTTCCTTCTGGATGACACCCATATCGTCTTCCGCTTGTTCAGTCATGATGTTTAGACGTTTTTCCCGCGCCGGGACCGAAGCGCTGGATGAAATCGCGTCCCATGCGTTCGCAGCAATGTTCGAGTCCGGCGCGCAATTCCTTCTCGACGGTGCGGGCGGAAATGCCGAAACGCTCGGCGATGTCGCGGTGCGGCAACTGGTCGACGCGGGCGGCGATGACGATGGCGCGCCGGCGTTTCGGCAACTCCTGCAAGGCCCGTTCCAGCTCTTCCAGTTCGGCGCGCGCGCTGAAGGTGCGCGCCGGGTCGGCCAGCTCATCGGCCATCTCGTACAGATCGTCGATGTCCGGCAAGCTGAGCAGGCGCGCATTGTCGCGGCGTTGATCTTCCGCAATGTTGATGGCGATCCGCATCAGGTAGGCGGACGGGTAGCTGATCGCTTCGGGCGCGTTCATCCGCTCGACCCGCAGATACGTTTCATGCAGCGCGTCATTGGCCAGGTCTTCCGAACCGAGGCGGCGCTGCAGATGGCGGCGAAACTGTCCGTAGCGTTCCAGGAACAGCTTGCGCAAGGTGGTTTTGAGCAGTTCCGGCATGGTCAGGGCGCCCCGGCCACGAGGTAGGGCGCGCAATCGGCATCGGGATCGGGCCGTGGCGTCAGTAAAATCGTCAGCGGTTGCGGCAAGCCCGCCGGCGGCGCGCCATCGATCAGCAGGCTGCGCAGGCGTTGCAGCACGGCGCGGTCGCGCTGTTCCACACCGCTCGGTTCCAGCACATGCACGGCGCGCACCTTGCCCCGCTCGTCGAGCCACAGCTGGAAGGCCAGGCGGTAGCGGCCGAAGGCCTCCGGATGCAAGCGGCACAGGGCGCGCGTGAGCGAACGCTGCAGGATGGCCGCATAGCCTTGCAATGCTGCGCTGGCGGGGGTCACTTCGGCCGGCACGGGCGCTGCTGCCACGGGCGCATCGGCCAGCGCCAGCAAGGTAAACGCATTGCTGCCGCTGAAGCGCGCGCCCAGCTGCGTGCCGACCAGCAGGCGCTGCAGCGCTTCGGCCGGCGTGTAGTCGCCGCGCACGGGTGCGGCCACTTTGCCGGCCGCCAGCTGGCTGCTGACGAGCACGGAATACCCGGTCACTTCGCCAAACGCCACCAGGGCCGCATCGAGCGGCTGGGCGGGCAAGTCGAAATGCATGGTCGCGTGCGCGCCGGCATCAGCACCGTCCGCGCCCGCAGCCGGCCGCACGAATGTCATCAAGGTCATCAATGTCATCAGCAAGCAGGCGGACAGGGCATTGCCCCTTGCGGCGCGGCGGTGGCTTAGTGTCATTTTCCAGGGGAAGCAACGAAAAATCCTGCTCATGAAGTGTCTTGACTGCAATGTTGTCTGCAGAATGGCAAGATGGTAGCTTCATAAAATGACAACTGCATGACATGGCGCCAACCCCCATCCCCGCCTGTGTCATCGCCGCGACACATGGCCTTGCTATGCTGAACGCCTCATCCACCGCTCCGGGAGCCGCCATGGCACGCCTGTTCTCACTGTTGCTGCTGGCCTGCGCCGCCCTGCCCGCGCAGGCGGACGAACACACCGTCGTCGTGAGGGCCGCCGCGCCGCAGAAGGCTTGCGTGGAAGTGGAAGTCCATGGCCAGCGCGCGCCATCGATGTCTTGCCTGAGTGAAAAATTATTGCCAAACAGCAACGCCATGAACCGGCCGCCGCCCACCCTGTCCGGTGCGGAAGCCGTCATGCAGCGCCCGTCGAACCAGCTGGGCCTGTACAACCGCGCCGCCCTCGAACACCGCATGGGCAATGCCTTTGGTAAATCCGTTACGCCGCAGAGGCCGCCAGCTCCCGCGCCCGCCAGCCCGCTGCTGCCGGCCCGCTGACCTTGTTGTCAACGCACAGTCCATTTGCGCTGTCAAGATTGCGCAATCGCGCCGATTGCGTATCATTCCAGGCTTGATCGCTCTGGAAACAACCATGCTGCCCACTATCGAACAACGTCTTGCCCTTGAACTTGCCGCCAAACCGGTGCAGGTTGCCGCCGCCATCGAACTGCTCGACGAAGGCGCCACCGTGCCCTTCATCGCCCGTTACCGCAAGGAAGCGACCGGCGGCCTCGACGATATCCAGCTGCGCCTGCTCGAAGAGCGCTTGCGCTATCTGCGCGAGCTGGAAGAGCGGCGCGCCGCCATCGTGGCCTCGATCACGGAACAGAACAAGATGACGCCCGAGCTGCTCGACGCCGTCATGCACGCGGAAGACAAGACGCGCCTCGAAGATTTGTACTTGCCGTACAAACAGAAGCGCCGCACGAAGGCGCAGATCGCCATCGAAGCGGGTCTGATGCCGCTGGCCGACGGCTTGCTGGACAATCCGGAACTGACGCCGGAAATGGAAGCGGGCAAGTTCCTGCGCGACGCGTTTACGAGTGCCGACGGCAACAATCCTGGCGTGGCGGACACCAAGGCGGCCCTCGATGGCGCGCGCCAGATTCTGATGGAGCGCTTCGCCGAAGACGCGACCTTGCTGCAAACCTTGCGCGAATACGTGCAGGAACACGGCATCGTCGAATCGAAAGTGGTGGAAGGCAAGCAGGACGAAGGCGAAAAATTCGCCGATTACTTCGACTACTCGGAAACCATTTCCACAGTCCCCTCGCACCGCGCGCTGGCGCTGCTGCGCGGCCGCCGCGAGGGTATCCTTGACGTCACCCTGCGCCTGGACACGGAAGCGGAAAAACCGAAATGGGATGCGCCGCACAACCCGTGCGAAGGCCGCATCGCCGCCCGCTTTGGCATCAAGCAACAAGGCCGCCCGGCCGACAAATGGCTGGCCGACACGGCACGCTGGACCTGGCGCGTGAAAAGCTTCATGCACCTGGAAACGGAACTGATGGGCGCCCTGCGCGAACGCTCGGAACTCGACGCCATCAACGTGTTCGCCACCAATTTGAAAGCGCTGCTGCTGGCCGCACCGGCCGGCCAGCGCGCCACCATGGGCCTCGATCCTGGCTTGCGCACGGGCGTGAAAGTGGCCGTGGTTGACGCCACCGGTAAAGTCGTCGACACGGCCGTGATCTACCCGCACCAGCCGAAGAACGACTGGGATGGCTCGCTGCATACGCTGGGCCGTCTTGCCGCCAAGCACAATGTATCGCTCATTTCCATCGGTAACGGCACCGCCTCGCGCGAAACGGACAAGTTGGCGCAGGACTTGATCAAGCAGCACCCGGAAGCGAAGATGACGAAGATCGTCGTCTCGGAAGCGGGCGCGTCGGTATATTCGGCGTCCGAATTCGCGTCGAAAGAGTTGCCGGACATGGATGTGTCGCTGCGCGGCGCCGTGTCGATCGCGCGCCGTCTGCAAGACCCGCTGGCCGAACTGGTCAAGATTGACCCGAAATCGATCGGAGTGGGCCAGTACCAGCACGACGTGAGCCAAAGCCAGCTGGCCCGCTCGCTCGATGCGGTAGTGGAAGATTGCGTGAACGCCGTCGGCGTGGACGTGAATACGGCGTCCGCTCCCCTGCTGGCGCGCGTGTCCGGCCTGTCGGCCAGCGTGGCGCAAAGCATCGTCACCTACCGCGACATGAAGGGCGCGTTCACCTCGCGCGCGGCCCTGAAAGCCGTGCCGCGCCTGGGCGATAAAACCTACGAACAGGCTGCGGGCTTTTTGCGCGTGATGGGCGGCGAAAACCCGCTGGACGCCTCGGCAGTCCACCCGGAATCGTACCCGCTGGTGGAAAAGATCCTCGCTGACATCAAGAAGGATATCAAGGCCGTCATCGGCGAAACAGCCTTGCTGAAAACCTTGAGCCCGGCAAAATATGCGGATGAAACATTCGGCGTGCCGACCATTTCCGACATTTTGAAGGAACTGGAAAAGCCGGGCCGTGACCCGCGTCCGGAATTCACGACCGCCACCTTCAAGGAAGGCGTGGAAGAGATCCGCGACTTGCGCCCGGACATGATTTTAGAGGGCGTGGTCACCAACGTGGCCGCCTTTGGCGCTTTTGTCGACATCGGCGTGCACCAGGATGGCCTTGTGCACATCTCCGCCCTGTCGAACACCTTTGTCAAAGATCCGCATACGGTGGTCAAAGCTGGGCAAGTCGTGCGTGTCAAAGTGCTGGAAGTCGACGAGAAGCGCAAGCGCATCGCGCTGACCATGCGTTTGACGGACAGCGCGCCGCAGGCGGGCAGCAAGCCCGAGCAAAAGGGCGACCGCAACGACCGCCGCAGCATGGCGCAGCACCAGTCGCAGTCGCGCAACGCGCCGGAGCCGGCCGGCAGCATGGCCGCCGCGTTCGCCAAGCTGCGCGGCTAAGTCCATGGCCGCCAGGCATGATCTGATCATCCTGGCGGTGGACGCCGCCGGAGTGGAGGCGCAGCTGCTGCTCGACGCATTGTCGGAGGCGTTGCTGCGCATCAATGGCGACAGCGGCGGTTCTTCCTTCGATGTCGAGGCGGCAACGCCGCGCGGCGGCTTTTACCTGGCCCGCGATGCGGCCGGAGAACTGCTGGGCTGCGCCGCCCTGCGGCCGCTGGGCGAGCCGGACAGCGCCATAGGCGAACTCAAGCGCATGTATGCGCGCCCTGGCGCCGTCGGCGTGGGCGCGGCCCTGCTGGCCCATGTGGAGACGCAGGCGCGCCAGCATGGCTACCAGGCCTTGCACCTGTCCACCCGCGTGGCAAATAGCCGCGCCGTGGCGTTTTATGCCAAACACGGCTATGCACCCGTCATTGCCTGGGGCAAATACGTGGGCGCGGCACAATCGGTGTGCCTGGGCAAGACCTTATAAGCGTCAACGTGGCTGACTTGCCCGATTTATGACTTGAGCGCATACCCGTGCCGGCGTTTTCTTATAAAATGACGGCATCTATTTATTTACCCATCAGAGGCAGCTATGAGCGACGTACAAACCTGGATCAAAGAAACCGTGACGAGCACGCCAGTCGTGCTGTTCATGAAGGGCACGGCCCAATTCCCGCAGTGCGGCTTTTCCGGCCGCGCCATCCAGATCCTGAAAGCGTGCGGCGTGGAAAACATCGCGACAGTCAACGTGCTGGATGACCCGGAAGTGCGCCAAGGCATCAAGGATTACTCGAACTGGCCAACCATTCCGCAGCTGTATGTCAAAGGCGAGTTCATCGGTGGTTCCGATATCATGAATGAAATGTTTGAATCGGGCGAACTGAAGTCCCTGCTGGATGCCTGATAGCCAAACGCAGCGGCCGCGCCGTATCGTCGTGGCCATCACGGGCGCCACGGGCGCCGTGTATGGCTTGCGGCTGCTGCAATTACTCGGCGCCATCCCCGGCGTCGAGACGCATCTGGTCTTGTCGGATGCGGCCGTACTGACCCTGCACCAGGAAACAGGCGTGGGGCGCAAGGACATCGAAGCGCAGGCGCACGTGGTGCACAAGCTGCGCGACATCGGCGCGTCGATCGCCAGCGGCTCGTTTCAATCGGATGGCATGGTCATCGCACCGTGCTCGATGAAGACCCTGGCGGCCGTGGCCCATGGCTTGTCGGATAATTTGATCACGCGGGCAGCCGATGTGGTGCTCAAAGAGCGCCGGCGCCTGATCCTGATGGTGCGCGAAACGCCATTCAACCTGGCGCACCTGCGCAATATGACAGCCGTGACCGAAATGGGCGGCATCATCTTCCCGCCCTTGCCAAGCTTTTATCACCACCCGCAGAGCATCGCGGAAATGGTCGACCATACGGTGGCGCGCGTCATCGACCTGCTCGGCATCGAGCACGCCTTGGCGCCGCGGTGGAATGGTTTGAAAACTCCAGACCAGCCAGCAACAAACTAACAGGCTACATCACCAACTACGCACGTCACGATGCGTGACAAAAGCGTAGCGAGCGGAAGGAAGAGGTGGTCGAGAAGCGCAACCGTGCTCTAGCACGGGGGCGCCGAGCTGGTGAGCATCGCAGACCGCCTATGCCGACGCGCAGTAGCTTTGGTCAGGCATCCCTCACCGTTTGTCGAATTGGTGGGCACTTGCCTGCTTCAAATCCCTGGCTTCTTCAACCATCCTGCGGTGGGCGATCCGTTTGCGCATCACTTCCGCATGTTGCGCGGCAGTCATGGGGGGCACGGTCATCAAGTCCTTCAGCTGCGCGGTATTGCTGTAGTTACTTTTCATAAGACGGCTCAAATGCTCGGCTCCGTAGTGGATGAACTGGCTGCTTCTGATGTGATTATGCGCTGGTATTGGCCGCTGCGCCGCTGCGTGCGGGATTATTGTCAAATAATTCCGCTGCAGCGCAACATGCGAGGTCTTATTGTGCGGCAAAATCATGTCTCCAGTATGACCTTGCGCAAATAAAAGGACAGGGGGAGCACCGCCCACGAAAGGCGGACGGTGCCGGCCGGGGAGGGCCTGAATGCTTACTTTTGGTAGTTGACTCTTACCAGCATGCGAATAAATTCTCGCGCGATTTGACGATGATGTTCATCTAATCTTTGCAAATCGGCAATTAATTTCACATCGGCGGACTCAAAACGCGACAAAGCGCTGCCCGCTTCGCCATTCGGCGTGGCGCTTTCCGGGCCGCCAAAGCGCAACCATTCGGCCGGAACGCCCAACCATTGAGCAATCATGCGCAATTTCTCTTGCGTCGGAATTGCTTCACCTACTAACCATTTCCTAGCTGCATGCACGGTAATCGGGCGCCCGTCGAAACGGATATTGAATTCCCGGGCCAGTCTGGTCGGGCTGTCTGGAGAATAATGGGCGTTTTTGAGAGCCAACTGAAGTCGCTGGCTGAAGCTTTCGCGTTCGTTAGAAGAATTCATAGGTGTACTATTTCATGTTGTAACATGAAAGTCAGTTTCTTGAATGACCATACAGATTGTTACATTTGAAAAAAGTATCAATTAACAATTAACACTCCGCCCGGCCTTTTCAGGTCAAAAAGTGGGCCGAATTTTCTCTTGCGATTCTGCATGGCTTCGGGTCAAATTCGCGGCTAGCCTTGATTTTCGCACTGCAGCACGATTCAAAGCCTCGGTTTGGCATTACAACGTACGGTATCGGATAATGCCCTGCTCTACCGATACACGCAATGCCCATGCCATACAATTTCTTGTAGACAAAGTTTTCAGAAGGGCCATTTTGTTTCCAACATGGAAACGATCTGAACAGCGTGCTTATCACGAGACCTTGTTTTTTGATCGTGCCCACTGGAAAGAGACTGCGTCCAAAAAATTTTACTGCCATCGCAGCGAAAAGAATGTCGCCGTTATGCCAGGAAAGCTCTTTTTGGTGTCATCTTGGCCACCAACTCTCGATCTTAAGCGCGTTTGCGCAAGAAGAATCAATTTATTTTCAGTAATTGTTGTCTGATTCGCCAAACTCCCCCCATTCACGCCTTCTTTTTCTTTGTTGCAGCACGGGCAGGGCACGCTACAATAGTATTGACGTTGACGTATACGGCACTTTGCCACCATTGCCTCGCAGCACCCATCTAGCTATCGACCACCCATGCAACCGACACCGCCCGCACCCATGACGACCTATACGATTACCGAACTGGCGCGGGAATTCGACATCACGGCGCGCGCCATCCGCTTCTATGAAGACCAGGGCTTGCTCAGTCCGAAACGCGAAGGTGCCGGCGGGCGCAGCCGCGTCTACACGCCGCGCGACCGCACCCGCCTGAAGCTGACCCTGCGCGGCAAGCGCCTGGGCCTGGCGCTGTCGGAAATCAAGAGCCTGGTCGACATGTACGAATCGCCGAAGGACACGCGCGCGCAGATGGACCGCTTCCTGGGCGTGCTGGCGCAGCACCGGCAGACCTTGGAACAGCAGCGCATCGATATCGAAATGGCGCTGGCGGAAATCAGCGCACATGAAGACGCTTGCGCGCGCATGCTGGCGGACTCGAACCTTGATAAGGCGCAAACAAACTAAAGGCGCAAGCAGCAGACCGCTGCCGCGCATCGGTTGACGTTTACGTAAACGTCACAACTGAGTATCATAGCTTCACTGACCCGGCATCCATGACCGCCACCAATATAACGAAGATAACGACGACGAGGACGACATGCTCCATCTCCCAGGCTTGACCTTTGACCACGGCGACGACATCGCCTCCCTGCGTGAAGCGATCCAACAATTCGCCGCCGCCGAAATCGCGCCGCGCGCGGCCGACATCGACCGCACGGACCAGTTCCCCATGGACCTGTGGCGCAAAATGGGCGACATGGGCTTGCTCGGCATCACCGTCAGCGAAGAGTACGGCGGCGCCGGCATGGGTTACCTGGCGCACATCATCGCCATGGAAGAGATCTCGCGCGCCTCGGCTTCCGTCGGCCTGTCCTACGGCGCCCACTCGAACCTGTGCGTGAACCAGATCAAGCGCAACGGCACGGCCGAGCAAAAAGCCAAGTATTTGCCAAAGCTCATCACGGGCGAGCACATCGGCGCCCTGGCCATGTCGGAGCCGAACGCAGGCTCGGACGTCGTCAGCATGAAGCTGCGCGCCGACTTCAAGGGCGACCGCTGGGTCTTGAACGGCACCAAGATGTGGATCACCAACGGCCCCGACGCGGACGTGCTGGTGGTGTACGCGAAAAACGACCTGGATGCGGGTCCGCGCGGCATGACGGCGTTCCTGATCGAAAAGAATTTCAAGGGCTTTTCCATCGCGCAAAAGCTCGACAAGCTGGGCATGCGCGGTTCGCACACGGGCGAACTGGTGTTTCAGGATTGCGAAGTGCCCGCCGAAAACGTGCTGGGCGGCCTGGGCAAGGGCGTCAACGTGCTGATGTCGGGCCTCGATTTCGAGCGCACCGTGCTGTCCGGCGGCCCGCTGGGCATCATGCAGGCCTGCATGGACCTGGTCGTGCCTTACGTGCATGACCGCAAGCAATTCGGCCAGCCCATCGGCGAATTCCAATTGATGCAAGGTAAGCTGGCCGATATGTATTCGACCATGATGGCGTGCAAGGCCTATGTCTACGCCGTGGGTCAGGCCTGCGACCGCGCCACCACGCCGGAAGCCGTGCGCCAGTTGCGCAAGGATGCGGCCGGCGCCATTCTGTATAGTGCAGAGAAAGCGACCTGGATGGCGGGCGAAGCGATCCAGGCCCTGGGCGGCAACGGCTACATCAACGAGTATCCGGCCGGCCGTCTGTGGCGCGATGCCAAGCTGTATGAAATCGGCGCCGGGACCAGCGAAATCCGCCGCATGCTGATAGGCCGCGAACTGTTTGCGGAAACCAAGTAAGCACGGCGCGCGACGATCGACTGGGTGATGAGCCATTCATGCGAGCACAACTATGACGCACATTGCCTTCCCCAAATTGCTCTCTTCCCAGATTGCATTCGATATCGCGCGCACCATCCGCGACGGCTTCGACAAGCATTACCGTTTGTTCCGCGCAACCAGCCGGCAAGCCAAGCAGTATTTCGAACAAGGCGCCTGGGCCGCGGCGCAGACGGCGGCCCGCGAACGCATCGACTTTTATGACAAGCGCGTGCAGGAATGCGTGCAGATGCTCGAAGATGAGTACGAAGAGTCGGAGTTGAGCGATGAAGTGTGGCGCGAACTGAAGTTGCATTACATCGGCATGCTGACGGAGCACAAGCAGCCGGAACTGGCGGAAACCTTCTTCAATTCCGTCTGCTGCAACATCCTGCACCGCACATATTTCAATAACGACTATATTTTCGTGCGTCCCGTCGTTTCCACGGAATACATCGAAACGCAAGATCCGGCCCCCACCTACCGCGTGTATTACCCGGGCAAGGATGGCTTGCGCCACACCTTGACGCGCATGGTGAGCAACTTCCAGCTGAACTGCGCCTTTGCCAACCTCGAGCGTGACGTGGCACAAGTGGAAGCGCGGCTGCAACAGCTGTTCGGCGGCGACCGGCTCGAACCGAACCACCAGATCCAGGTCCTGACCAGCTTGTTTTACCGCAACAAGGGCGCCTATCTGGTCGGCAAGGGCATCAACGGCAACCGCGAATACCCGTTTGTCGTGCCGATCCTGCACAACCGTCACGGCAAGCTGGTGCTCGACACGGTGCTGTTCGAGCAGCAGCAGATCGCCGTGCTGTTTTCATTTACGCGCGCGTATTTCCTGGTCGATATGGAAGTGCCGTCGGCCTACGTACAATTCCTGCGCAGTTTGCTGCCGCGCAAACCGCGCAGCGAAATCTATACGATATTGGGCTTGCAGAAACAGGGCAAGACCTTGTTTTACCGCGACTACCTGCAGCACCTGAAACATTCGTCGGACCACTTTGAAAGCGCGCCCGGCATCCGTGGCCTGGTGATGCTGGTGTTTGCCCTGCCCTCGTTTCCGTATGTCTTCAAGGTCATCAAGGATTTCTTTCCGCCCCCCAAGGAAACCACGCGCGCGCAAGTCCAGCAAAAGTATTTGCTGGTGAAACACCACGACCGGGTGGGGCGCATGGCCGACACGCTCGAGTATTCCAACGTGGCCTTTCCCCGCGCCCGTTTTGCCGAAGAACTGCTGGCCGAGTTGAAACAGTTCGCCCCTTCGCTGATCGAAGAAGACCACGAGCAGATCATCATCCGCCACCTGTACATCGAGCGGCGCATGGTGCCGCTGAACATGTGGCTGAGCAATGCCGAGAAGGAAGGCCGCGATGACCTGGTCGAACACGCCATCGTCGAGTACGGCAACGCCATCAAGGAATTGGTGGCGGCGAATATTTTTCCCGGCGACATGCTGTATAAAAACTTTGGCGTGACCCGTCATCAGCGTGTCGTTTTTTACGATTACGATGAAATCGAGTACATCACCGATTGCCAGTTCCGCGTCATCCCGCAAGCCCGCACGGAGGAAGAAGAAATGTCGGCCGAACCGTGGTATCCCATCGGCAAGCACGATGTGTTTCCCGAACAATTCGGCACCTTCCTGCTGGGCAATCCCCGCATCCGCCGCTATTTCATGCAGCACCATGCCGACCTGCTGACGGCGCAATATTGGCAGGCGCGCAAGCAGCGCATCGAAGACGGCCATATCGAGGACGTCTTCCCTTATCCGCAGCACCTGCGTTTTTGTATGCAGTCACCATCCCCACCTTTAACCGGAGATCCAACATGAATGATCCAGTCGTAATCGTCGGTGCCGCACGCACCCCCATGGGCGCCTTCCAGGGCGACTTTGCCAACGTCACCGCCAGCGACCTGGGCGCCGTGGCCATCCGCGCCGCCGTCGAACGGGCCGGCGTGGCGCCGGATGCCGTGGAACACGTGTTTTTCGGCAATTGCCTGATGGCTGGCCAGGGCCAGGCGCCCGCGCGCCAGGCCTTGCGCAAGGCGGGCTTGCCCGATTCCACGGGCGCCGTGACCCTGTCGAAAATGTGCGGCTCGGCCATGCAGACGACCATGTTCGCGCATGACACCTTGCTCGCCGGCAGCGCCGACGTGGTGGTGGCGGGCGGCATGGAATCGATGACCAACGCCCCCTATCTGGTGCCGAAGGCGCGCGGCGGCTACCGCATCGGCCACGGCATGATCTATGACCACATGATGATGGATGGTCTGGAAGACGCCTACAGCCGCGATGAAAAGGGTAACGCACGCTCGATGGGCACGTTTGCCGAAGAGTGCGCCAGCCAGTACCAATTCACGCGCGAAGCGCAGGATGCGTTTGCCATCGAATCCGTGAAACGCGCGCAAGCGGCCACCAAGGATGGCAGTTTCGAATGGGAAATCGTGCCCGTGACCGTTTCCGGCCGCGGCGGCGACACCATCGTCAGCATCGATGAAGGCCCGCAAAAAGCCCGCCTGGAAAAAATCCCGACCTTGAAAGCGGCGTTCAAGAAGGATGGCACCATCACGGCCGCCTCGTCGTCGTCGATCAACGATGGCGCGGCCGCCCTCGTGCTGATGCGCGAATCGACGGCGAAAAAACTCGGTTGCACCGTCATCGCGAAAATCCACGGCCATGCCACGCACGCGCAGGCGCCAAACGAATTCACCACGGCCCCCATCGGCGCGGTGAAAAAGCTGTACGCCAAGACGGGCTGGAGCAGCAGCAATGTCGACTTGTTCGAGATCAATGAAGCGTTCGCCGCCGTGCCGATGGCCGCCATGCACGACCTCGACATTCCGCACAGCAAGATCAACATCCACGGCGGCGCGTGCGCGCTGGGCCACCCGATCGGCGCCTCGGGCGCGCGCATCATCGTCACCCTGCTGGGTGCCTTGAAGAAAACCGGCGGCAAGCGCGGCGTGGCGGCCCTGTGCATCGGCGGCGGCGAAGCGACGGCGATGGCGATCGAACTGGTATAAGCTGCGCTGTTGACGACAGGCGCGCGCGGCGTGGTCACGTTCGCTGCGCGCCTTTTCATTGATTTCACCCAGGGAGAAAAGACATGCCTACCGCATTGATCATCGGCGCCTCGCGCGGCATCGGCCACGAAATCGTCCGTCAATACCGCCACGATGGCTGGCGGGTGATCGCCACGGCGCGCACGCAAGACGCTTGCGACGCCCTCGCGCAACTGGGCGCGGAAGCGCACCAGCTCGACGTGACGGATGTGGAGGGCTGTGCCGGCCTGGGCTGGAAGCTCGACGATGAAAAACTCGACGTGGCCATTCTCAACGCGGGCGTGTACGGCCCCCGTCACGACGGTACCCCCACGCAAGAAGATTTCGATGCCGTCATGCACACGAACGTGCTGGCGGCCATGCGGCTGCTGCCGCTTCTGGCGCCGCTGGTGGCCAATGCCAAAGGCAAACTGGCCGTGCTGTCCTCGCACATGGGCTCCCTGAGCGAGCGGGGCAACCCCAGCGGTTCGCTGTACCGCGCCAGCAAGGCGGCCTTGAATTCCGTGCTGATCGACACGTCCCTCGTGTACGGCCCGCAAGGCGTCAGCTGCGTCGCCTTCCACCCGGGCTGGGTGCGCACGGACATGGGCGGCGCCGGCGCCGATATTTCACCCGAGCAAAGCGCTGCCGGCATCCGCGCCACCCTGGCCAGCCTGCCGGCCACGGACAAGGCCGTGTTCCGCAACTATGATGGCAAGCCCATCGCCTGGTAATTCCTGCCTCCACTATAAAAAATACGAGACGACGTCCCATGATACTCAATGAAGAACAATCAATGATCCAGGAAGCGCTGCGCAGTTTTTCGCGCGAGCGCCTGGCGCCCAACGCGGCCCGCTGGGACAAGGAACATCATTTCCCGAAAGAAGAATTGCAGGAACTGGCCGCGCTGGGCGCCTTTGGCGTGGCCGTGCCGGAAGCGCTCGGTGGCGCCGGCCTCGATTACGTGTCGCTGGCCCTGGTGCTGGAAGAAATTGCCGCCGGTGACGGCGGCACGTCGACCATCATTTCCGTGAATAATTGCCCCGTGTGCAGCATCGCCATGATGTATGCCAACGACGCGCAAAAGGAACAATGGCTGCGCCCGCTGGCGCAAGGCACGATGCTTGGCGCGTTTTGCCTGACGGAACCGCACACGGGCAGCGACGCCTCGGCCCTGCGCACGACGGCCACGCTCGACGGCAATGAATACGTACTCAATGGCACCAAGCAGTTCATTACCAGCGGCAAGTATGCGGACGTGGCCATCGTCATGGCCGTCACCGACAAGGCGGCCGGCAAGCGCGGCATCAGCGCCTTCTGGGTGCCGACGAACACGCCAGGCTACATTGTGGCGGGACTGGAACAGAAGATGGGTCAGCATTCGTCGGACACGGCGCAAATCCTGTTCGACAACTGCCGCATCCCGGCGGCAAATCTGATTGGCGAAGAAGGGCAAGGCTACAAGATCGCCCTGTCCGGCCTGGAAGGCGGACGCATCGGCATCGCGTCGCAAGCCGTGGGCATGGCGCGCGCCGCGTATGAAGCGGCCCTGAGTTATGCGCGCGAGCGCGAAAGCTTCGGCAAACCCATCTATGAACACCAGGCCGTGCAATTCCGCCTGGCCGACATGGCCACGCAGATCGAAGCAGCGCGCCAGCTGATCCGCCACGCAGCATCGATGAAGGATGCGGGCCTGCCGTGCTTGAAGGAAGCGGCCATGGCCAAGCTGTTTGCGTCGGAAATGGCGGAAAAAGTGTGCTCGGACGCCATCCAGGTGCACGGCGGCTACGGTTATGTGTCCGATTTCCCC
This sequence comes from Janthinobacterium sp. NKUCC06_STL, assembly GCF_019345455.1. Lineage (NCBI taxonomy): Bacteria > Pseudomonadati > Pseudomonadota > Betaproteobacteria > Burkholderiales > Oxalobacteraceae > Janthinobacterium > Janthinobacterium sp. NKUCC06_STL. The sequence continues at coordinate 10,812 of NZ_JAHKQY010000009.1, read as the reverse complement.
GTCGAGCGCATCTACCGCGACGTACGCGTGTGCCAGATTTATGAGGGAACCAGCGATATTCAGAAAATTCTTATCGCCAGAGCCTTGTAAAAATATCTAGAAGTAGCGGTCTCAGCGCTTTTAGAAACCGTAGCGAGCAAGCCCGCTATCGGATTGAGTAACGCAGCCGTACTTCGGTACGGCGAGTAACGCCAATTCGATAGCGGGCTGCGTAGTAGGTTTATAAACGCGCCCACCAGACGAAAAAAAAGCCCGCTAGCGCGGGCTTCGTTCCAATGTATTACCAATGCTTTAATCGTGTCATGGACGCCAGTGCTATCTGCAAAGTGCCTCCTGATTTTCGGACTCCCATGCTATCTGCATGGTGACTCCAAGTGTAAATCGACCATCGTATCCGGAATTACAAAATCCATTTCTTCGCACTGTCACGCCATCGACATTACACCTGTCGGTCGCCGCGCTGAAACTGGATGGTGAGATGATTTGCTGCCAAATCTCAATCACTGAGCGAAGTATAGCACAGCCTTTTGTGCAATGCAACAACGAATTGAAGCCATACTTTAAATCAAGTCCTTAGCGCCAGCGGCTTGTCCTCTTGCCCGCCACGCGCCACCCTTTCGTACTCGGAAATCACTTGCGCGCCCAGCAGCAGCAAGGTGGCGCCGATTTCCAGGCTGAACATGACGACGATGGCTGTCGTCATCGAACCATACACGACATTGACCTGTGACAAGGTGGAGAAATACCAGACCAGCACGTGACGGGCGATTTCCCACAGCAAGGCCGCCGTCACGCCGCCGATCAGCGCATGCGTAATCGATAATCGTCCCACCGGCATGACCAGGTAAATCGAGCTGAGCACCAGGATTTCGCCCGCCAGTCCCAGCAGATACAGCAGCACGCCGGACACGCCTTCCAGGCCCCAGTCGTGGCGCAGGAAGCGCACGCTTTCCTCGCCCATCACTTGCAGGCTGCCCGCCACCAGGGTGATCAGCAAGATCCCCACGCCCAGGCACAGGATGTAGCAATACGGCAGCACGGCGGAAATGAGGAAATGGCGGCGGCGGATGGCCACGCGGTGAATAAAGATCACGCTCATGGCGTTTTCCAGCACGGTAAACGCCAGGGAGCTGAAGAACAGCATGGTGAGCAGTAGCAGCCAGCCGATCACGCCCCGGTTGTTGAGGAAATGCGCGACCTCGGCCACGATGGCCTTCGATTGCCCCGGCACCAGCCATTCCAGGTAATGACCTATGGTTTGCAGCAATTCATCCTGCGCGATCACGTGCGACAGGGCCACCACCACCAGCATCAGCAGGGGCACGATGGACAGCAGCGAGTAATACGCGACGGCGCCCGCCAGCAGCAAGCCCTGGTTGGCGCGAAAAGCCTTCAGCACCTGCAGCACGAAGGCCAGCGGGTGGCTGAGGATGTAGGTACTGGCGTGGCGGTTGATCATATCGGGTGCGGTGAAGAAGGCGGCGCGGCCTCGTGCCACGCCTTATCACACTAGCATACTGACAATCACCCTGCTGCACCGTGCGCTAGCAGACGGCCGGCTCCAACAAGGTCAAGGTTTGCCGGTCCGCATCCAGAGTGGCGAGGATCCCCATCGGTATCGTGAACTGGTGGCGGATGTGGCCAAACGAATAGCCGCTGACGGCCGGCACCGTCAATGGCTGCAGATGCTGGTTCAGGGTGTCATTCAGGGTCAGCGCCGTGTCGCCCTCGGCCGCCTCGCAATGCTCGAAAATGCCCAGCATCAGCGCCGCCGCCTTGGAAAACCCCACGGACAGGTCGAGCTGACACAGCATGCGGTCGATGCGGTAAGGCACTTCATTGATTTCTTCGAGGAAAAGGATGTGCTCGCGGAAATCGGCCGCATACGGCGTGCCGGCCAGTGCGCTGACCAGGCACAGGTTGCCGCCCGTCAAGCGTCCCGTCGCCTGGCCGCCATGCACGGTGCGGATGGCGAAGTTCGGCTGCGTCTGCGCGCGGCGGTGGTTGTCCAGCGCCATCGGGATCGTGTAGCTGTCTTGCGGTGTCATCAGCACGTTGCGCAGCTGCGTCACCGTGTAGTCGGAAAACGTGGACGAGGCCACGGGACCGTGAAAGGTCACCAGGCCCGTCTGGCGGGCGATGGCCAGGTGCAGGGCCGTGATGTCGGAATAGCCGATCAGCACTTTCGGGTTGGCGCGGATCAAGCCATAGTCGAGCAGCGCCAGCAGTGAAATGCAGCCGGAGCCGCCACGTATCGCCCACACCGCCTTGACTTCCGGGTCGCGAAACGCGGCGTGCAAGTCGTCCAGGCGCTGCTGCACCGTGCCCGCATAGTTGCCGTGCACGGCGCGAATATTCGCGCCCAGGCTGGCGCGCAGTCCCAGCGATGCGATATTGCGCTGGGCTTTGGCAATGGACTCCTCATCCGTAAAGCCGCCCGGTGCGATGATGGCCACCAGGTCGCCATCGCGCAGGCGCGCCGGCTTGATCAATGCGTGTGGCTGTTGCATGCGTTTGCCCTTCCCTTGCGCGGCCGCCGCCCACGCCGGTGTGCCTGCCGCCCCGAAGCTGGCGGCCAGCAAGCCGCCGAAGTGGCGCCGGCTGAGATTGGTCTGACTGGACATGCGACCCTTTCCTGGAATAAAAAACGGCGACGCCAGGCGCCGCCGCACGAGGTTAACATGCCGGCGGGATCGCCGCCGGCATGGTTGCCTTACATGAACTTGTACTTCAGCTGGAAGGTGAAGGCGCGGCCACGCGCGTCGGCCACGCGCGGATCCCAGCCGGCGCCCACCACTTCATCCACGTTGTGCGCGGTGAACGGTGGATCGCGGTCGAACAAGTTCTGGATGCCCAGGGTCAAGGTGGTATTTTTGAAGCCCGTGTACGTACCCGACAAGCTATACGTGGTGTAGCTGGACACATCGGACTTGAAGCCCGGCGGCGGCATGCCCTTGCCGTCATTCGGTACCTGGTCCTTGTAGCCGGAAGCAAAACTCTGGATCAGCAAGCCGCTCCAGTCGCCGCGCGAGACACCGAAGCTGGCGTTGTGTTTCCAGCGCAAGTACAAATCACGCGTGTAGAAATTGCCGACCAGCTCCTTGTATTCTTGCCCCTTGTATTCGGCAAACTTGAAGCTGTCCATGTACGTGCCGTCCAGGGTGGCCGTCCATTTCGCGTCCTTGACCTTGCCTTCCCCGCGCAAGCTGACGTCCAGGCCGCGCACGCGGCTGCCGCCCGCATTGAACCAGCCCGCCTGTACGTAATCGATGGTGCCATCGGCCTTGCGGAAAATATACTGGTTCAGCGCCTGGTAATTGGCCAGCACGACTTGCGGCGTGCGTTTCAGGAGCTGGTCCTGGGTATTGATGGCCCAGTAATCGAACGAGGCGGAATAACCCTTCACCGGTTCGATGACGATGCCGACGCTGCCCTGCTTCGACGTCTCCGGCTTCAGGTTCAGGTTACCACCCGTCGTGTAGCTGAGACGATCGATGCTGCAATATTCCTTCACGCCAGGATGCTTGGCGCAGCCTTCCTGATCTTTCACACCATTCGGCAATTCCTGCGTCAATACACCTGAATAGAGCTGGTCGAAACTCGGTGCCAGGAAGCCCTTGCTGGCCGAGGCGCGGAACAGGATGAAGTCGGCCGGCTGGTAACGCAAGGCAATCTTCGGATTCGTCGTGGCGCCCACCTGGCTGTAATCATCACGACGCACGGCCAGCTGCATTTCCAGGTCTTTCATGATGGGCACCAGCAACTCGGCATACACGGCCTTGACGTTGCGGCTGACATCCTTCAATGCGGCATTTCCTGGCGCCAACAGAATCAGGTTGGCATCGACATCCTGTCCGAAACTGTAGCCTTCACGGCGCAAATCAAAACCGGCGGCCATCGCCACAGCGCCAGCCGGCAGCTGGAACAGTTCGCCCGAAACGGAACCGTCTATCTGCGTCAGTGTCGTCTTGCCATGCTGGAAGGCGCCACGGAACTTGGTCGACTCAATCAATTGCCTGGCCGCTTCCGTCTGGCTCTGGCCCGCGCCCACCCACGGATTGATGATCCCTGTCCCCAGGGCCGCGTACAACTTGTCCGTGTAGGAATAGCCATCCGTCAGCTTGGTCTTGGTGGTGCTCTGTGCGTAGGAAACGCCGGTCTTGTAATCCCATTTGCCGAAGTTGCCTTCAAAACCCAGCAGTACGCGGGCGTTATCGGTGGTATTTTCCTGCGTGCGGTTGCCCACGTCATTGGCGCGCCATTTGTAGGCAATCGGTTTGGTCTTGTCGAAAGACGGGATGTAGGCCGACAAATCCTGGTAATACGCGCCGCCCACGGGGTAGACGGCCTTGTTGGCAATGCTGGTCTGCACCTGCATCGGCGTCAAAATCGCCGTGGCCTTGGTGCGCGAACCGAGCGCTTCGACAAACATGCGGTGGTCGGGTGCCAGCTTGAACGTGCCGCGCGACAGGAAATTGGCCCGTTCAACAGGGAATTGCAACACATAGTCGGCACCATAGTCGTAGGCGCAGGAATACTTGGTGCGCAACGGCGACGTCACGTCTTTCCACAGTGCCGTCTGGTATTGCGACATGCCGGCGACGCTGTCGCACTTGCCCTGGAAGCTCAGGGGATTGGCTTGCAGGTATTGATTCGGGTCGCCAGGCAGCTGGAAGGCGGTGCCCAATGCCGTGCCGGCCCCCGCCATCTGGTTGGCAAACGGCGTGCCCGTGGTGTCAGGCGACAGGCCGCGGCCAGGATGGAAGCCATTGACGAAGGAGCGGTCGCTGCCGTTCAGGCGCTGCGCCTTGTCGACGGTCAGGCTGGCCATGAGGTTGTAGCCGTCCTCTTCCAGCGAGCCCGTGCCGGCCAGGATGGAAGCGCGGCGCGTGGCGCCGCCGCCCGCTTGCGTGTCGTTGGTGGAAACGGAGGCTTCCACGCCGCTGTAATTAGTTTTCAGAATGAAATTGATCACGCCGCCGATGGCATCCGTGCCGTAGATGGCCGAAGCGCCATCCTTGAGGATTTCCACGCGCGAGATTGCACCGAGCGGAATGGAGTTCAAGTCGACGGCGCGGCCACTGGCGCCATGCGTGGCCACGCGACGGCCGTTCAGCAGCACCAGGGTCGCGCCCGGTCCCAGGCCGCGCAGCGAGGCGAACGAGGCGCCGCCGGCCAGGCGGTCCGCGTCGGCGCCAAAGACGTTATTGCCCGAAGTCATGTTCTCGGCACCCGTGCCGTTTGCCGACAGGGTACGCACCAGTTGCTCGGCCGTCGTGATGCCCTGCTTTTCCATCTGCTCAAAGCTGATGACTTGCACCGGCAGCGCGCCTTCCTTGGCCACACGTTTGATGCTGCTGCCCGTGACTTCGACCCGTTGCATCGCTGGCGCCGCTTCCTGTGCCATCACCGGCCCCACCACCCCCATCAATGCCACCAATTGCGCTAGCTTCTTCAATTTCACGGGTCTCTCCTTTATTTGGGCAATCGAAACTTGAGTTCTCAAGTCAGGCTGTTAGATATGTCGCAACGTCTGTCTCGCAGTACATTTTTTTATGACATTTGCGCATGACTTTATTTGTTTTCATTTTCAGAGTAGCGCGATGCATCCGGGACCAGCCAATGAAAAATGCTTTCCTAACCATAACTTTTTGGAATGAATGCCCTTTTCAGTGACATGGTCACTTGCCTGCGGGGCTACCCTTGGCTTTATCCACGTCCAGATAGCGCCAGGACGTGAATTCCACAGGGTGGCGCCTGTAGTTTTTTAGCCACGGTTGCTGCAGGTCGGCAGAGATGGGATGCGTCAGCAGCACCCACGGCGTGTAGGCGTGGATCAGCTGAAACAGGTCGAAGTACAGACTGCGGCGGCGCGGCGTATCGGATAGCAGGCGCGCCTCCTCATAGCGTTTATTGTAATCGGGCAAGTTGAAGCGGGCATAGTTGGCGCGGCCAACGTTGCCGCCATACAACAATTGCATAAAGTTATCGCCATCGGGGAAGTCTGCGATCCAGTTGGTCTCGAACATCTGCACCTTGCCCAGGCGCGACGCCTTGATGATTTCCGTCTTCTTGTCGCTTTTAAATTCCACGCGCACGCCGATGGCGTTCAGGTTGCGGCGCCACAGTTCGTCGCGCAAGCGGCCCACCGTGCTCGGCTCCGTGTGCATGGTCAAAATCAAGGGCGTGCCATCGGGCTGCGTGCGGAAACCATCAGCACCCGCCTTGTAGCCGAAGCGCTCCAGCAAGGCGCGCGCCAGCACGGGATCGTAGCCGACGGGACTGCGGTAGTTCTTGTCGTAACCGAGCACATTCGGCGGTAGCGGCGATTGCGCCGGCAACGCCAGCCCTTTCTTCAACAGCGCGATGTCTTCGCGGCTGTTGTAGCTGAGGGCAATAGCGCGCCGCAGGGCCAGCTTGTCCTTGCCAGTGCCGCCCAGCACGGGGTCGTCCATATTCATCCACATGTAATACGTCTGCAGCACGGGAAAGCGCGTCAGCTGCATGCCCTTGGCGGCCAACGCCGGTTTCAGGGCGCCGTTTTCCAGCACCATGTCCGTCATCGATTCGGGCACTTGTTCCAGGTAATCGAATTCACCTTTCAAAAAACCCAGCATGCGCGATTGATATTCCTCGACGATGCGCACCTCGATGCGTTCGACCAGCGGTAATTGCTTACCTTCCAGCGCGGCGGCGATGGCGCGCGCATCCGGTGGCAAGGCGGCCAGCGCTTTGGTTTCCGTATGGAACACGGTGGCGCGGAAAGTCGGGTTGGCCTGCAGCACGATCTTGTCGCTGCGCTTCCACTCCTTCACCAGGAAGGGCCCCGTGCCCACGGGGTGGTTGCCGATCTGCCCTGCCGCCGGGTACGCTTCGGCCACTTCGCGCGCCACCACAGCGGTCGCCGGCATGGCCAGGTAAAACAGGAAGTTCGGGTCGACGCCGTTCAAGCGGATGCGCAAGGTGTATTTGTCCAGCGCTTGCAAGCCGGCGATCGGCGTGTCGTAGCTGAATTTGGCTTTCAGGGCAGCATCGCCCACCAGCTTGTCTTCCAGCAAGAACAGCCACGGCGACTTCAGGCTGGGGTCATACAGGCGCGTCAGGCTGTAGACATAATCCTGCGCCGTCACTTCGCGCGGCTGGCCCTTGAAAGCAGGATCGGGCGTAAAGAAAATACCTGGCTGCAAGTGAAAGATATACGTGCGCCCGCCATCTTCCACGGTGGGCAAGCCGCGCGCCGTATTGCCCTGCAGTTGCACCGGGCGCGCCAGGTAGTCATAGCGCAGCAGCGGATCAAAAATGTTTTCCATCAAGTTCAGGCTGGCCAGGTCGGACGCCACGGCCGGGTCCAGGCCCGTCTCGCTGGTGCTCAAAAACAAGTGCAAGGTTTTATTCGCGCGGGCATCGTTGGCGGCATCGGCGGACACGGTAAATAGCGTCAACAGGGCAAGGCCGGCGGCGCAGGCGGTTTTGCGTAAAAACATCATCAGTGATCCAGTGCAGACAAGGGTAAGGAACAGCGGTAAGCGACAGGCATCCCCCACACTACGCGGGCAAGCGACGGGGCGCCAATGAAAACAGGCTGCCAGCTTATAACTTTTTGGCATGCGATTGCTGCATTCTTTCATCAACTCGTATCGGGCTGCCCCTATACTTTGTTTGCAGACATTTTTCACTCCCGACACACAGAACTGATCGCATATGGCACTTAATTACATCTGGTCCGGCTTTTTCCTCGTTGGCTTCCTGGCCGCAGTGCTGCAGTGGCTGTTTCTCGGCGATACCGATATCTTCAAACGCATCATCGACGGCACCTTTGAGACGGCGCGCATGGGCGTGATGGATATCGCCCTGCCGCTGGCCGGCGTGATGACCTTGTGGCTCGGCATCATGAACATCGGTGAAAAGGCGGGCATCGTCGGCTGGCTGGCGAAAGTCATCGCACCGTTCTTTTCGCGCATCTTCCCGGAAATTCCGAAAGACCACCCGGCCACGGGCCACATGGTGATGAATTTCTCGGCCAACCTGCTGGGCCTGGACAATGCGGCCACGCCGTTCGGCCTGAAAGCCATGGAAAGCCTGCAGACCTTGAACCCGAACAAGGAAGAGGCGACGAATGCGCAAATCATGTTTTTGGTGCTGCACACCTCGGGCCTGACCCTGATTCCACTGGCCATCATGGCGCAGCGCTCCATCCTCGGCGCGGCCGATCCATCCGACATCTTTATCCCCTGCATGATCGCCACCTACGTGGCCACCGTGGTCGGCATCATCACGGTGTCCATCAAGCAACGCATCAACTTGCTCAACCGTGTCGTGCTGGGCTGGATGGGCGGTATGACGAGCGCCATCGTCGCCATGATCTGGTACTTCACGCAATACCTGACGAAGCAGGAAATCGAGCTGGTTTCCAAGGTGGTCAGCAACCTGGTGTTGATCAGCGTCATCGCCATATTTATTATTGGCGCGCTGCGCAAGAAAGTGAACGTGTACGACGCCTTCATCGAAGGGGCGAAAGGCGGCATCCAGACCTCGATTACCGTGATTCCCTACCTGGTCGGCATGCTGGTGGCCATCAGCGTGATCCGCAATGCGGGCGTGTTCAATTTCCTGATGAGCGGCATGAACTGGTTCTTTGCCAACCTGGGCATCAATACGGACTTCGTGCCCGCCCTGCCGACGGCCATGATGAAGCCGCTCAGCGGCTCCGGCTCGAAAGCCATGATGATCGATGCCATGAATACCTACGGCGTCGACTCCTTCGTCGGCCGCCTGGCCTGCGTCTTCCAGGGCTCGGCCGACACCACCTTCTATATCGTGGCCCTGTACTTCGGTTCCGTCGGCATCCGCAAGACGCGCTATGCGATCACGGCCGGCCTGATCGCCGATCTGGCTGGCGTGATCACGGCCGTCTTCGTTGCCTACGTCTTTTTCCACTAAGGAGCACCATGTTACGTCCTGTTCTGATGGCTGCGCTGTTGGCCGGTCTTGGCCTGTCGACCGCCCACGCGCAATTGCCCGAATCCGTCAGCCTGCTGCTGCGCAGCGCGAATATCCCCGAAGACGCCATGGGCGCCATCGTCCTGCGCGGCAACACCACCGTGCTGTCGCATGGCGCCGAGCGCAGCATGCAACCGGCCTCCACCATGAAGCTGGTGACGGCGGCCGTGGGCCTGGAGCAATTGGGCCCCATCTTTCGCGGCCGCACGGAGTTGCGCACCAGCGCCGACGTCATCAATGGCGTGCTGAAGGGCGACTTGATCCTGCGCGGCGGCGCCGACACGGATTTCAATGCGGACGTGCTGGAGCACATGCTGCAGACCCTGCGTAACCAGGGCATCGTGAAAATCAAGGGCGATTTGATCCTCGACCGCCAGCTGTTCCAGCCAGCCCGGCCCGATATCGGCGCAGCGCCGTTCGATGAGTCGGCCGAATTCCGCTACAACGTCATCCCCGATGCCTTATTACTGAACACCAATCTGCTCGATATCAATATGACTTCGACGGACCGGCAATTGAGCATCCTGATGCAGCCGCCGCTGGAGAACGTCAGCATCACGAGCGACATGAAGCTCATCAAGAGCAGTTGCGCCAGATGGGAAGACGGCTGGCGCCCGCCCGAATATCGGCGCGATGCGAGCGGCAAGCTGCAGGTCATCCTGCACGGCACCTTCCCGCAAAATTGCAGCAAGGCCACCAGCATCAATGTGCTCGACCGCAACGATTATGCGGACCGCTTGTTCCGCGCCACCTGGAAACGCCTGGGCGGCACGATCACGGGCACGGTACGCGAAGCGCCGGCAACTGGCTTGCCGCCGACGGCCGACCCGGTCGGCACGCGCATGCTGGCCGACCATGTGGCGCGCGCCTTGCCGGAAGTGCTGCGCGATATCAACAAGACGTCGGATAACACCCTGGCCCGCACTCTGTTCCTGAGCCTGGGCAGCTTGCAAAGCGATGGCTGGCTCGGTAGCCGCCCCATCGCCATGGCGGCGCCGGAAGACACGGCCACGCGTGCGCGGCTAGTCATCCAGGAATGGTTCCAACGGCACCATATCGATACCCAAGGCATGCTGGTCGACAACGGTTCCGGCTTGTCGCGCACAGGGCGCATTGCGCCTGCGCAAATGGCCGGCGTCTTGCAGGCGATGCAGCAAAGTCCGTGGGCGCCCGAGTTCCAGTCCAGCCTGCCCATCGTCGCGCTGGACGGCACCATGCGCAAGCGCCTGTTGAACAGTCCGGCCGCCGCGCGCGCGCGCATCAAGACGGGAACGTTGAAGAATGTGGTCGCCATCGCCGGCTACGTGCCCGACGCCAACAACCAACTGTGCGTGGTGGTCGCCATGATCAATAGCGACCTGGTGGGTAACGGCAACGGCCGCGCCGCCGTCGATGCGCTGATCGAGTGGGTGGCCAGGAGCGGGGCCACGCCGGTGGTGGCCGGTCAATAAAGGAAAATCAGAATAGAAAGGCAGCGCGCAGCGCTGCTTTTTTTTTCGTTTGTCACTTGGCTGCCAACTTGTCGGATTACGCTCCGCTAATCCGACCTACCCGCCATCCAATAAACGTAGGTCGGCTTAGCGCTACGCGCGTAAGCCGACAGCCACCACCGGCGCCAGACAAAACCACCAGACGAAAAAAAACCCGACCATTGCTGATCGGGTTTTTCTCTAGGTGGAACAGCCGGGGGCTGTTTCACCAAATAACAAGCCTGACGATAACCTACTTTCACACTGGTTGCAGCACTATCATCGGCGCAAAGTTGTTTCACGGTCCTGTTCGGGATGGGAAGGGGTGGGACCAACTTGCTAT
>NZ_JAHKQY010000008.1:0-271985 GCF_019345455.1 Janthinobacterium sp. NKUCC06_STL | reverse complement strand
CATAGCAAGTTGGTCCCACCCCTTCCCATCCCGAACAGGACCGTGAAACAACTTTGCGCCGATGATAGTGCTGCAACCAGTGTGAAAGTAGGTTATCGTCAGGCTTGTTATATAAAAAAACCCCGCTAGGTGCGGGGTTTTTTTTCGTCTGCAGCATTCATCGGATCAGATGCCCCAGGTGATGCTTTCATTTTCCGCCTTGGCCGAGCGCAGCATTTCCATCAAAGGATAGGCGCGCTGCGAAAAATGCACTTTTTGCGCGCGCGCATGGGCACCCGTTTCGCCGTCTTCCAAAGTTTCCGGCGTATGCGCATCGTGTTCGATGTCATTTTCCGGATGCAATTTGCTTTCCGCGACTTCTTTTTCCAGCAGGGCCAGGGCATCGCCCGCTTCGGCAGGCGTGATGACGCCGCGCGTGGGGTTTTTGTGCAGGATGTCGAGGATGCGCTGGGCATGTTCCTGGTACATCAGCACTTCTGGGGAGGATTTGGATTTGAATGAGATCAACATAAGCGCTTTCTGAAACTTGTTGTTAGTGTCGAAACAATATCACGACTTGAAATGTCGCACAGGCCGTCCGATTGCCCGGATTGCACATTTGCAAGCCGGATAGGTCCATCTGTTGGACAACGCACGCATTTACAAGAGCTTGCTTACCGCGACCACACCCGTTTAAGCGAGCGTTAAGTCTCAATCCAGTTTCACCGAGTCCATGAAGGTGTCGATGGTGTCACGCGACAGCTTGCTTTCTTCGCCGAGAATGATGATCTGGAAGATGCGTTTGTCCTGCGCCACAAAACGTCCGACCAGCAGGACGGGTTTTCCTTGCTGCGTCCCCGTTGCTTCGACGCTCAGCGAGCTGCGCTGGTGTGTTCCGGCTGTCGTGCTGCTGGCCGCCGATGCCGATTTTTCGCTGCGCACGGTACCGTTGATGTTTTTTAATAGGGCCGTCTGCATGGCGGGCAGGGCCGCTTGCGCCTGCTCCGCACTGTCGAGCACGCCGCTGCCGATGGCGAAGGTATTGCCATCGACTTCGCTGGCCGTCATGGTCAGGCTGACTTTCTTGCCATCGAGATCGATCTCGCGTGTCAACACGGCCGGCTTGCCTGGAAACAAGGCCGTGAACTGGGCGTCAGGGCTGCGATAGTCGCGCCAGTCGAATTTCGGACTGCAGGCGGACAGGACGCTGGCAGCCGCGAGCGTCACCAGGAAGAGGGCAAGTGATGTTTTTTTCATCAGCAGATGGTAGCAGCGCCGCCACTCACGCGCAATCGCGCACGTGTGGTGGGCACCGGCCGCCTTATATTTCACGCAGCACGCGCCGGTACTGGATCGCTTCGGCGACATGTGGCGGCGTGATGGCCGGGCTACCGGCCAGGTCCGCGATGCTGCGCGCCACGCGTAATACCCGGTGGTAAGTGCGCGCCGACCAGTGCAATCGCGTCATGGCGCCATGCAGCAATTGTTCGCCTTGCGTTTCCAGCCGACAATGTTGTTCGATTTCCGTGTTGCTCAGCCGTTGGTTCGCTTTTCCCTGGCGTGCCAGCTGCAGGGCATAGGCTGCCGCTACCCGCGTGGCGATGGCTTGCGTGCTTTCGCCGGCGCCGGCACGCCGCCCCAGCGCCGCGGGCGGCATGGCGGCCACTTCAATTTGCAGGTCGATACGGTCGAGCAGCGGGCCAGACAGGCGATTGTGATAACGCAGCACGGCGTCTGGCGTGCAGCGGCAACGGCCGGAAGCGTGGCCCAAATAGCCGCACGGGCAAGGGTTCATGGCGGCGATCAATTGAAAACGGGCAGGAAACTCGGCCTGGCGGGCCGCCCGTGAAATGCTGATCACACCCGATTCCATGGGCTGACGCAAGACATCGAGCACCCGGCGCTGGAATTCGGCGATTTCGTCGAGAAACAGCACGCCGCAGTGGGCCAGCGAGATTTCGCCAGGCCGCGGCACGTTGCCGCCGCCCACCAGGGCTACGCCGGACGCCGTCTGATGCGGGGCGCGATAGGGGCGCCGTTTCCAGTGCTCCACCTTGAAGTGGCCGCCCAGCGAATGCACGGCAGCCGATTCCAGCGCCTCTTCATCGCTCATGGGCGGCAGCACGCCGGGGAAGCGGCTGGCCAGCATGGTCTTGCCTGCGCCTGGAGGGCCAATCATCAGGACGTTATGGCCGCCTGCTGCCGCCACTTCCAGCGCCCGTCGCGCCTGTTGTTGGCCTTGGACGTCGGCAAAATCGGGGTACGGAAAAGCGTGCGCCGCCAGTACGGGCTGGTGGCGTTGCAAGGCCGTGTGGCTGGCGTGCGCAGCAAAATGCGCGCAGACCTCGAGCAGGCTGTGGGCGGGATAGATGCAGGCGTCGCGGACGAGCGCCGCCTCGTCCGCGTTCGCCTGCGGCAAGATGAAGGCGCGTGGCGCGCCTGGCTGGCTGCGCTGCATGGCAAAGGTCATGGCCAGCGCGCCACGGATGGGACGTAGTTGTCCCGACAGCGACAGTTCACCCGCGAATTCATAGTGGTGTAATTGGTCGCCCGGCAACTGGCCGGAGGCGGCCAGGATGCCCAGCGCAATGGGCAGGTCGAAGCGGCCTGACTCCTTGGGCAGGTCGGCCGGCGCCAGATTGGCCGTGATGCGCCGCGCCGGCATCTCAAAGCCGCAGTTTTGCAACGCGGCCCGCACGCGGTCGCGCGATTCTTTTACTTCCGTATCCGGCAGGCCGACAATCGTAAAGGACGGCAAGCCATTGGCAAGGTGGACTTCGACACTTACCTCGGGCGCCTCCATGCCGGACAGGGCGCGGCTTTTCAGGACGGCCAGACTCATCAGACTCCCCTGTAGCGCGGACGCGGGCAGGATCAGTCTAGCGCTTGAAACGGCGTCAGGCTTGAGGTATGCCAGCAAGGCCGCCGATTACGGCGCCCTGCATGCAGCAGCGGTTCAGGCTTTTGGATCGTTCAGGCGCGTTTCCAGTTCGATCAGGCGCAATTCCAGTGCATCCAGCTTGGCGCGCGTCTTGGCCAGCACTTGCGCCTGGATATCGAATTCCTCGCGCGTGACCAGATCGAGGCGGGCGAAGCCCTGGGTCATCATCGATTTCACGTTTTTCTCGATATCCTTGGCAGGCGAGTTTTCGATGGCTTGATGGATCTTGCCTTGCAAGTCGTTAAAGAAGGTATTCATGTCCATGGTCAGTCCTTTTATGGTGCGGCCTGTGCATCGCACCATTGCGGTGCACAGCGGCGTTAATCTGGTGCGAAACTGGGCAAATTCATCATACTTCAGCAGCCCATACCCGCATGCCGACAGGCTTGCAGGGTATGTATGGCCGGAAACGCACCTGTCAAGGTGGCAAGTGAGCTGGCACGTATTCTGCTAAAGAAGGTATGAACGCTTTGTGATCTCCAGCCAAGATTTTAAACCTCAACCGCTTTAAAAGTTCAATAAAAGGGAATCGCCATGAAGAATCTGTCCAAGAACATGACTTTAGCTGCAGCGTTGACGCTGGCCATGACCGCCGTGTGCGGTAGCGCCATGGCCCAGGATGCAGTGGCGACGCCTGCTGCGGCCGAAGCCGTGCCTGATAACGTGGTGAGCTACAACGTGGCGCTGACCAGCGACTACCGTTACCGCGGCATTTCGCAAAGCCGCTTGAACCCGGCCATCAGTGGCGGCGCCGACTATACCCATAACCCGACGGGCCTGTATGTGGGCACCTGGCTGTCGAGCATCAAATGGATCAAGGATGGCGGCGGCGATACCGATCTGGAATGGGATATCTACGGTGGCAAGCGGGGCGAGATCAGCAAGGATTTTACCTATGACGTGGGCGGCCTGTACTATTTCTATCCCTCGAATGGCCTGAGCACCAATGCCAACACCTTCGAGCTGTACGGCCAACTCGGCTACGGCCCGATGTATATCAAATACTCGCATTCGACCACCAATCTGTTCGGTGTTGCCGACAGCAAGAACAGCGGCTACCTGGACGTGGGCGCCAATGTCGAGGTGCATGATGGCTACATGCTGAACCTGCATGTGGGCCGTCAGAAGGTCGAGCACAACGATTCCCTCAGCTACAGCGATTACAAGATCGGCGTGACCAAGGACTTTGGCGTGGCGACCGTTTCCCTGGCTGCCGTCAAAGCCAACATCACGTCGCTGGCACCGAATGGCAAGAATCTGGCGAAATCCGGTCTCGTGCTGACCGTGTCCAAAACCTTTTAAGCGAGACTGCCATGAAAATGATTACCGCAATCATTAAACCGTTCAAACTGGACGAAGTACGCGAAGCTTTGTCGGCTATCAATGTGCAAGGCATTACCGTCACGGAAGTCAAAGGTTTCGGCCGCCAGAAAGGTCACACGGAACTCTACCGTGGCGCCGAGTATGTCGTTGATTTCTTGCCAAAAACCAAGATTGAAGCGGCTGTCGATGACGCCATTGTCGACCAGGCCATCGAAGCGATCGAAGGCGCCGCGCGTACCGGTAAAATCGGTGATGGCAAGATTTTCGTCTACAACCTGGAACAGGTCATCCGCATCCGTACCGGTGAAACCGGCAACGAAGCGCTCTAAGGGGAATATTGATGCATAAAAATATAACAAAATTGCTAGCCGGGATAGCCTGTCTGTGTGCGTTTGGCGTTGCTACGCCGAGCTTTGCCGATGCGCCCGCCAAGACGGAGGCGGCCACGACTACGGCCGTCGCGGCCCCTGCCGTCACGCCGGTGCCTGATGCAGCGCCAGCCGCCGCCGCGCCGGCCGCCGCGCCCGTCGCCAACAAGGGCGACACCAGTTTCATGATGATCAGCACCTTGCTGGTGATCTTGATGACCATCCCCGGTCTGGCCCTGTTCTACGGCGGCCTGGTGCGCTCGAAAAACATGCTGTCGGTGCTGATGCAAGTGTTCATGGTGTTCGCGCTGGTCATCGTGCTGTGGTGTATTTACGGCTACTCGATCGCCTTCACGGAAAAAACCGCCTTCTTCGGTGGCTTCGACCGCCTGTTCCTGAACGGCATCTGGGATCCGGCCAAGGGCACGTTTGCCGCCGCCGCCACCTTCAGCAAAGGCGTCGTCATTCCCGAGTTCGTCTTCGTGGCCTTCCAGGGCACGTTTGCCGCCATCACCTGCGCACTGATCGTCGGCGCCTTTGCCGAGCGCGCCAAGTTTTCCGCCGTGCTGGCCTTCGTCGTGCTGTGGTTCACGTTCGCCTACTTGCCAGCGGCCCACATGGTGTGGTTCTGGACCGGTCCTGACCTGATCACCAACGCCGCCACCTCGGCCAGCGAAGCCTTGAAAGCTGGCTGGATCTGGCAAAAAGGCGCGCTGGACTTCGCCGGCGGCACCGTCGTGCACATCAACGCCGCTGTCGCCGGCCTCGTGGGCGCCATCATGATCGGCAAACGCGTCGGTTACGGCCGCGAATCGATGGCACCGCACTCGCTGACGATGACCATGATCGGCGCATCCTTGCTGTGGGTGGGCTGGTTCGGTTTCAATGCCGGCTCCTCGCTGGAAGCGGGCGACGTGGCGGCTCTGGCCTTCGTCAACACCTTGCTGGCCACTGCCGCCGCCACCCTGTCGTGGGTGTTTGGCGAATGGATCAGCAAAGGCAAGCCATCGATGCTCGGTGGCGCATCGGGCGCCGTGGCCGGCCTGGTGGCGATCACCCCGGCGGCCGGCTTTGTCGGCCCGATGGGCGGCCTGGTCATCGGCTTGCTGGCCGGTGTCGTCTGCCTGTGGGGCGTGAATGGCCTGAAACGCCTGATCGGCGCCGACGATTCGCTCGACGTGTTCGGCGTACATGGCGTGGGCGGCATCCTGGGTGCCTTGCTGACGGGCGTGTTTGCCGCGCCACAACTGGGCGGCCAGGGCGTTTTCGACTATGTCACCAACAAGATGTCGGCGGATCCATATTCCATCGGCCATCAGGTGTGGGTGCAGGCGCAAGCGGTCGGCACCACCATCCTCTGGTCGGCCGTGGTCTCCGTCATCGCCTATAAACTGGTCGACATCGTCATCGGCCTGCGCGTACCGGAAGAAGAAGAGCGCGAAGGCCTCGATATCACGAGCCATGGCGAGCAAGCGTATCATGGCTAAATAGTCATTATCTGGCATGCCAGCGCCCCGGCGCGGCATGTCCGGCTGGAAAAGGCGCCTCATTGAGGTGCCTTTTTTTCGTTGTGGGAATGTAAAAGGTCTTTAAAACAAGGCTTTTGCCCCGATTTGGGGTACTTACACGGTAATATAGTCGGCAGTTCTGTGTGCTTTTTTGAATACTGCACATAATTTAAGGATGTAACTATGGTTCCCCATCTCGTCACGGCCCTGACCGGACCGCTGCTCGACCTCGAAAAAAAGATTCTGGCCGCGACGCCGGCCATTGAGCGCTGGTTTCGCATGGAGTGGCAAGAGCACACGCCGCCCTTCTATTGCTCGGTAGACTTGCGCAATGCCGGCTACAAGCTGGCACCCGTCGATACGAATCTGTTCCCGGGCGGATTCCATAACCTGGCCACGGAAATGCTGCCCTTGTCCGTGCAGGCAGCCATGGCCGCCATCGACAAGTATTGCCCGGATGCCCGCAACCTGCTGATCGTGCCGGAATTGCACAACACCACGCCGCAGTATCTGCAAAACGTGGCGCGCCTGATGCAGATCTTCCGCCAGACGGGACTGCACGTGCGCTTCGGCTCGTGGTCGCCCGAGATCACCCAGCCGACACCGCTGGCGTTGCCAGATGGCAACATGCTCGTCATCGAGCCGCTTGTGCGCCTGAACAATGGCCGCCGCCTGGGCTTGAAGGATTTCGACCCGTGCACGATTCTGCTGAATAACGACTTGTCGGACGGCATCCCCGATATCTTGCAAAACATTCATGAGCAAAGCCTGCTGCCGCCCTTGCACGCGGGCTGGGCCTTGCGCCGCAAGAGCAACCACTACACGGCCTACGATGAAGTGGTGAAAAAATTCGGCAAGATGATCGATGTCGACCCGTGGATGCTCAATCCCTTCCACGCCAAATGCAGCGACGTCAACTTCCAGGAAGGCGAGGGCGAAGACGCGCTGGCCGCCAGCGTCGACGTGCTGCTGGCCAAGATCCGCAAGAAATACAAGGAATACGGCATCAAGGAAAAGCCGTTCGTCATCGTCAAGCCCGATGCGGGCACGTATGGCACGGGCATCATGACGGTGCGCGACGCCAGCGAAGTGCGCGACCTGTCGCGCAAGCAGCGCGAAAAAATGTCCATCATCAAGGATGGCCAGCTGGTGACCGACGTGATCATCCAGGAAGGCGTACCCACGTTTGAAAGCATCAAGGATGCCGTGGCCGAGCCCGTCGTTTACATGATCGACCGCTACGTGGTGGGCGGCTTCTACCGCGTGCATGCTGAAAAAGGCGTGGACCAGAACCTGAACGCGCCCGGCTCGCAGTACGTGCCGCTGGCGTTTGCCCAGCAGCATGCCGTGCCGGACTTGAAGGCCAAGCCGGGTACGGCCGCGCCGAACCGCTTCTATGTGTACGGCGTGGTGGCGCGCCTGGCCTTGCTGGCCGCGTCGCTGGAAATGGAGCGCACGGACCCGAATCCCGAGGTGTATTGATCCACCAATGAGGCTTGCCGGGCGCGGCGACTACCGCGCCTGGCGATCTCGGCTAGAATCAAGCATTCCTTATCCAGGCTCCCCGATTGGACGCACCATGAAAATTGCATTCCTTGCCGACCCGCTGGCAGGCTTCAAGACTTACAAAGATTCCACCTTCGCCATGATGCGCGAGGCGGCCAAACGCGGCCACGCCGTGTATGCCTTCGAACAGAAAGACATGGCGCTGGAAGAAGGCATCGTCACGGCACGGGTACAGCATATCGAGCTGACGGGCGACGAACACGACTGGTACAAGGTGGTCTCCACCGAGGAAGTGCGCCTGTCGACCCTGGACGCCATCATCGAGCGCAAGGATCCGCCGTTTGACATGGAATACGTGTACGGCACGTATCTGCTGGAACTGGCGGAAAAGCAGGGCGCTTGCGTCTTCAACAAGCCGTCGGCCATCCGCGACAACAATGAAAAGCTGGCCATTGCGCAGTTTTCCGAATTCACTTCGCCGACCCTGGTGACGTCGAACGAAGCGCGCCTGCGCGCCTTCCACGCCAAGCACCAGGACGTCATCTTCAAGCCGCTCGACGGCATGGGCGGCACGGGCATCTTCCGCGTCAAGGCCGATGGCCTGAACCTAGGCGCCATCATCGAGACCCTCAGCGAGAACGGCGCGCAAACCATCATGGCGCAGCGGTTTATTCCCGACATCGACAAGGGCGACAAGCGCATCCTCGTCATCGGCGGCAAGCCGGTACCGTTTTCGCTGGCGCGCATCCCGCAGGCGGGCGAAGTACGCGGCAACCTGGCCGCCGGCGGCACGGGCGTGGCGCAGCCATTGACGGCGCGCGACCTGGAAATCGCAGAAAAGCTTGGGCCGATCCTGGCCGCGCGCGGCCTGATGCTGGTAGGATTGGACGTGATCGGCGACTATCTGACGGAAGTCAATGTCACCAGCCCGACCTGCTTCCAGGAAATTATGCAGCAGACGGGTTTTGACGTGGCGGCCATGTTTGTCGACGCCGTCGAGCATGGCGTTGCGCAAGCGCAGCAGCGCTAGAAGGTGAAATGACTATGGTAGGGATTTTGCTCATGACACATGCACCGCTGGGACAGGCCTTCATCGCCGCCTGCGCGCATGTGTTTCGGGGGCCAACGGAACGGTTTGAAGCCATCGACGTCGTCGCCGACCAGGATCTGGCCGAAGTGCAGAAGCTGGCGTCGGACGCCATCTGCCGCCTCGACGACGGTTCCGGCGTGCTGGTGATTACCGACGTGAAGGGCGGCACACCGTCGAACTGCTGCAACAAGCTGGCCGATGCGGGTCGCGTGGAAGTCATCGCCGGCATCAGCCTGCCGATGTTGCTGCGCGCCATCACGTATCGCCGCGACACGCTCGACGTGGTGGTGGAGATGGCGCTGGCCGGTGCGCAAAGCGGCGCCGTGCGCGTCGATAACCGCATTCGCGTGGGCGAGTAAAGAGTGACATGGCCGCCGCCCTGAAGGCGGCGGATTTTATAGGCAATGGCTGGTAACAATGCAGTGCATTCAGGGATAGAGACCATACAAAAATGATTCAAAAAGAACTCGAAATCATCAACAAGCTGGGACTGCACGCACGCGCCTCCGCCAAATTTACCCAGCTCGCCGCCAAGTTCAAGAGCGACGTCTGGCTGACCCGCAACGCGCGCCGCATCAACGCCAAGTCCATCATGGGCGTGATGATGCTGGCCGCCGGCAAGGGCGCGAAAGTGACGCTGGAAGCCGAGGGCGATGATGAGCAGGCATGTGTCGATGCGCTCACCGCCCTGATTAATGACAGGTTTGGCGAAGGCGAGTAATGCTCGCCGAACGCAGCCGCAGCCGCATTCCGACAGGTCACCCCATGGCATCTTTCACGCTCCACGGCATCCCGGTCTCCCGCGGCATCGCCATTGGCCGCGCGCATCTGCTGGCGCCGGCCGCCCTTGACGTCAAACACTACCTGGTCGCCCAGGAACAGATCGAAGCCGAAGTCCAGCGTTTGCAAAATGCCATCGCCGCCGTCCACAAGGAACTGCAAACCCTGTGGAACGAGCTGCCGAAGGACGCCCCCACGGAACTGGGCGCCTTCATCGACGTGCATGCGCTGATCCTGTCGGATCCGCTGATCGCCGAAGCGCCGCTCGACATCATCCGCTCGCGCCACTACAACGCCGAATGGGCGCTGCTGACGCAAATCGATGAATTGTCGGCCCAGTTCGACGAAATCGAAGACCCGTATCTGCGCGAACGCAAGGCCGACATCCAGCAAGTGGCCGAACGTGTGCTGAAGGTCTTGCTGGGCACGGAACAGCTGCTGCCGAAAGCGGCCACGGCGGATGAGCTGGTGGCGCAGATGATCGTCGTCGCCCACGATATCTCGCCGGCCGACATGCTGCAGTTCCGCGACCGTTCCTTTATCGGCTTCATCACCGACGTGGGCGGGCAGAACTCGCACACTGCCATCGTCGCGCGCAGCCTCGATATCCCGGCCGCCGTCGGCATGTCGCAGGCGTCGATGCTGATCGACCAGGACGACTGGCTGATCATCGATGGCGATGCCGGCGTCGTCATCGCCAACCCCAGCGCCCTGGTGCTGGAACAGTACCGCGAGCGCCAGACGGCCATGCAGCGCGCGCGCAAGAAGCTGGGCAAGCTGAAAAAGACGCCGGCCGTGACCAAATGCGGCACGCCCGTCACCCTGCTGGCGAATATCGAACTACCCGAGGATTGCGCGTTTGCGCTGGAATCGGGCGCCAGCGGCGTGGGCCTGTTCCGCTCCGAATTCCTGTTCATGGGCCGCGCCCACAAGATTCCCACCGAGGACGAGCAATTCGAGGCTTACCGCAACACGGTGCAGTCGATGAAAGGGCGCGTGGTGACCATCCGCACGCTCGACATCGGCGCCGACAAGCCGCTCGACCAGGCCGACCATACGGCCCTCAACCCCGCGCTGGGCCTGCGCGCCATCCGTTACTGCCTGGCCGAGCCGCAATTGTTCCTGACGCAGCTGCGCGCCATCTTGCGTGCCTCCGCCTACGGCAAGGTGCGCATCCTGATTCCGATGCTCGCGCATGCCTTCGAAATCGACCAGTCGCTGGCCATGATCGCGCAAGCGAAGGCCAGCCTGCGCGAGGAGGGCGTCAAGTTCGACGACGAGGTCGAAGTGGGCGCCATGATCGAGATTCCCGCCGCCGCGCTGGCCCTGCCCATGTTCGTCAAGCGCATGGATTTCCTGTCGATCGGCACGAATGACCTGATCCAGTACACCTTGGCCATCGACCGGGTCGACTATGAGGTGGCGCATTTGTACAATCCGCTGCACCCGGCCGTGCTGCAACTGATCTCCATGACGATCGCCGCCGGCCACAAGGCGGGCATCGATGTGGCCGTCTGCGGTGAAATGGCGGGCGACGTGAAGCTCACGCGCTTGCTGCTGGGCATGGGCTTGCGCGAGTTTTCCATGCACCCGGCGCAGCTGCTGGCGGTCAAGCAAGAGATCCTCAACAGCGACCTGGGCCTGATTGCGCCACAAATGCGCAAAATTATGCGTTCCATGGAACCAAATGTGATCGCGGAAGCCGTACAACAGTTGCAGCTCATGTAAACTGTCACCTATCAGCATCAGGACCCCTCGCGCGCGGCAAGAGGTGTCCTGGTGCTAAAGTTGCAGCACCTATCATCGCGGTGCTGCATCGACCATGGCCCGTGGGGCCGCCCCCCTTTTATAAACCGACACACATGTCATCCATTGGAATCGTTTCGCCGCAAACCATGTATTTTGCGCAACCCTTGCAGCTGCAAAGCGGCGCATCGCTGCAAGACTATATGTTGATGTATGAAACCTACGGCACCCTGAACGCCGACAAATCGAACGCGGTGCTGGTCTGCCACGCCCTGAACGCCTCGCACCACGTGGCCGGCGTCTACGCGGACGAGCCGAAAAGCACGGGCTGGTGGGACAATATGGTCGGTCCCGGCAAGCCGCTCGACACGGACAAATTCTTCGTCATCGGCGTCAACAACCTGGGTTCCTGCTTCGGTTCGACGGGTCCCATGCACACCAATCCCGCCACCGGCAAGCCGTATGGCGCCGCTTTCCCCGTCGTGACGGTGGAAGACTGGGTCAGCGCGCAGGCGCGCCTGGCCGATGAACTGGGCATCACCCAGTTCGCCGCCGTGATGGGGGGGTCTTTGGGCGGCATGCAGGCGCTGGCGTGGAGCATCATGTTCCCCGAGCGCTTGCGCCACTGCGTGGTGATCGCCTCGACGGCCAAGCTGTCGGCGCAAAACATCGCCTTCAACGACGTGGCGCGCCAGGCCATCCTGTCCGACCCCGATTACCATGGCGGCGACTTCTATGCGCACGGCGTGGTGCCGAAGAATGGCTTGCGCGTGGCGCGCATGGTGGGCCACATCACGTATTTGTCGAACGACGACATGGCTGAAAAATTCGGCCGCAAGCTGCGCGACGCGGCGCAGACGGGCGACTACAAATTCGGCTTCGGCATCGATTTCGAGATCGAATCGTACTTGCGCTACCAGGGCGACAAGTTCTCCGAATACTTTGACGCGAACACCTACCTGCTCATTACCAAGGCGCTCGATTACTTCGATCCGGCGCGCGCGCATGGCGGCGACCTGGCCAAGGCCCTGTCGGGCACGAAGGCCAAGTTCTTCCTCGCCTCGTTTTCCACCGACTGGCGTTTTTCGCCCGAGCGCAGCCGCGAAATCGTCGAAGCGCTCGTCTGCAACCGCCGCCAGGTGACCTATGCGGAAATCGACGCGCCGCACGGCCACGACGCCTTTTTGCTGGAAGACGCGCGCTACATGAACATGGTGCGCGCCTATTATGGCCAGGTATGGAACGACATCGGGGCGGGCTTGCCCACTCCCGCACAGCACACCGCCGTCCGCCAGGGCGCCAAGGAGACCGCATGACTTTTGACGAATTGAGCGCACTGCGCCCCGACCTGGCCTTCATCGCCCACTGGGTGCCGAACAACGCGCACGTGCTGGACGTGGGCTGCGGCGAAGGCGTGATGCTGCAGTACCTGCAAAGCGACAAGGAGTGCAGTGGTTACGGCATCGAGATCGCCGACGACAAGGTGCTGGCCAGCACCCGCCGTGGCGTGAACGTGATCCAGCAGGACATGGAAAAGGGTTTGTCGATTTTTGGCGACAACAGTTTTGATACGGTGCTGTGCCTGTCGTCCCTGCAGATGATGAAGCAGGTCGAGCCGCTGCTGCGCGACATCGTGCGCGTGGGCGCCGAGGCCATCGTCTCGTTCCCCAATTTCGCCTACTGGCCGCACCGCGTGGCATTGCTGAAAGGGCGCATGCCCGTGTCGAAATCGCTGCCGTACCAGTGGTACGACACGCCCAACGTGCGCTGCGCCACCATCAACGACTTCCGCGAACTGGCCGAGGAATGCGGCCTGGAAGTGATCGAATGCGTGGCCCTGGCCGAAGGCAAGATGGTCTCCGTGCTGCCGAATCTGCGCGGCGACCTGGCCGTCTTCCGCCTGCGTAAAAAAGCGGTGCATTGATGAGCAAAAGCCCGGCGCCTGGCTGGCGTTCCCATGCCAATGGCCGCATGCTGGCCGTGCTGGTGCTGGGCTTCAGTTCCGGCCTGCCCCTGTTCATCCTGCTGTACCTGCTGCAGGCATGGCTGGCCAAGTCGGGCCTGAACGTCAAGGCGCTGGGGCTGTTCGCCCTGGTGCAGTTCCCCTACATCTGGAAATTCCTGTGGGCGCCCCTGATGGACCGCTACCGCATCCTGGGACTGGGACGCCGGCGCGGCTGGATGGCGCTCACGCAAGTGGCGCTGTTCTTTGCCATCGGCGGCATGGGCATGCTGGACCCGCTCACGCAGATCGGCCTGATCGCGGCCGCTGCCGGCGGCGTGGCTTTTCTGTCGGCCAGCCAGGACATCGTCATCGACGCCTACCGGCGCGAAATCCTCAGCGACAATGAGCAGGGCCTGGGCGCGGCCGTCATCGTCAACGCGTATAAAGTGGCGGGCATGGTGCCGGGCGCGCTGTCGCTGATTCTGGCCGACCGCATGCCGTGGCAGCCCGTGTTCTGGATCACGGCCGCCTTCATGCTGCCGGGTTTTGTCTGCACCCTGCTGATCAAGGAGCCGACCGTGTACGGCTCGCCGCCGAAGACCATGCGCGAAGCGATCATTCTGCCGTTCCAGGAATTCATCGCGCGCGATGGTTGGCGTAACGCAATGTGGATTCTCGCCTTCGTATTACTCTACAAAATCGGCGACAGCATGGCCACGGCGCTGGCGACGAAGTTTTATCTCGACCTGGGTTTTAGCATGACGCAGATCGGCCTGGCCGCCAACACCACGGGTTTCTGGGCCAGTCTGGCCGGTGGCGTAGTGGGCGGTGTGTGGATGCTCAAGCTGGGCATCAACCGGGGCTTGTGGGTGTTTGGCGCATTGCAGGCGATCGCGATTCTGGGCTTCGCCTGGCTGGCGCAGGTGGGGCCGAACACCATGCTATTGAGCGCCGTGATCGGTTTTGAAGCTTTCGCCAGCCTGGGCCTGGGCGCGGCCGCCTTTGTCGCGTTCCTGTCGCGCAGCACGGACCCGCGCTACACTGCCACGCAATATGCCTTGTTTTCCAGCCTGAGCGCCGTGCCGCGCACCCTGATCAACGCCTCGGTGGGCTTCCTCGTCGCCGAGCTGGGCTGGTTCTCATTTTTCATCGTGTGCTTCTTCCTGGCCTTCCCGGCCATGATGATGCTGCCTAAAATCGCTCCATGGAGGTCTGCCAATGGCACCAATATCCCTTAAACGTTACACCGTCCTGGCCAGCCTGTGCGCGGCCACCGCACTGGCGCCCCTGTCCGTCTTCGCGCAGCAGGCGACGGTACAGGATGGCATCAAGGTGCGTCCCTTGTCGACTACGCGCATCTTTGCCGGCGGCGCCGATTTCAATGCGGAATCGAAGCAGCAATATATGCAGCTGGTCAACGAAGCGAAGGAAAAAAATGCGCTGGTGCCCGACAGCGATCCGCAGGTGAAACGCCTGCGTGCCATCGCCCAGCGCATCATCCCGTTCGCCACGCGCTGGAACGAGGCGGCGGCCAACTGGAACTGGCAGATCAACCTGCTCAACTCGGACGAGGTCAACGCCTTCTGCATGCCGGGCGGGCAGATCGCTTTTTACAGCGGCATCATCACCAAACTGAACCTGACCGACGATGAAGTGGCCGTCGTCATGGGCCATGAAATTTCGCACGCCCTGCGCGAACACTCGCAGGCGCAGGCTGGCAAGGGCAACCTGGCCGCCGTCGGCTCGAAGCTGGTGGGCGCGGGCCTGTCGGCCTGGCTCGGCGTCGACCCGAACCTGACCAGCACCGCCACGAACATGGCGGCCAAGGGCGTGATGCTGAAGTTCTCGCGCGACGATGAACGCGAAGCGGACCTGATCGGCATGGACCTGGCCGCGCGCGCCGGTTTCGATCCGCGCGCCGGCGTGGTGCTGTGGCAGAAGATGGCGGCCGTGAGCGCGGGCGCGCCGCCGGAATTCCTCTCGACCCACCCGTCGGGCAAGGACCGCATCTCGCAGATGAACAGCCATATGGCGCAAGTGCTGCCCCTGTACGCGCGCAGCAAGGGCGTCAGCGTGGATGCCTTGCCGCCATACCGCAGCAACGCCATCGCGCAGCGCTAGGATGTGCAGCCGCCACACCGCCGCACCCTTGCCCATGCGCGATGGCGTGGCGCCCAGCTACCTGTGGCTGCCGGACGGGCAGTGGCCCGACATGCTGTCGTTTCTGCTCGAGCGCTATCCGCAGATCAGCGCGGCGCAATGGCGGGACCGCATGGCGCGCGGTGAGGTGGTCAATGGCGACGGCGCCGTGCTGGCGCCCGATAGTCCATACCGGCGCGGCATGCGCATTTTTTACTACCGCGAGCTGGAACGGGAAACACCGATCCCCTTCCAGGAAGCTATCCTGTTCCAGGACGAGCATTTGATCGTGGTCGACAAGCCGCACTTCCTGCCCATGACGCCGGCCGGGCGCTTCGTGCAGGAGACCCTGCTGACGCGGCTGAAGAAAAACCTGGACTGCGCCGAGCTGACGCCGATCCACCGCCTCGACCGCGAGACGGCTGGCGTGGTGATTTTTTCGCGCCAGGTGGCCAGCCGTGGCGCCTACCAGTCGCTGTTCCAGCGCCGCGAAGTGCGCAAGACGTACGAGGCGCTGGCGCCCGTGCTGGCGGGGCGCGATTTTCCATTCACCTACCGCAGCCGCATGGTCGAGGGCGAGCAGTTTTTCCTCATGCGCGAGGAAGCGGGCGAGCCGAATTCGGAAACCATCATCGAGGTGATCGAAGAGCGCGGCGACGTCAACCTGTACCGGCTGCAGCCGCACACGGGGCGCAAGCACCAGCTGCGCGTGCACCTGGCATCGCTGGGCATCCCCATCGTCAACGATGCGTTTTACCCGGTGGCCCTGCCGTGCAAGGAAGACGACATGTCGCAGCCCTTGCAGCTGCTGGCGCGGGCCATCGATTTCACGGATCCGTTGAGCGGCGAGCCGCGCCACTTTGAAAGCCGGCGCAGCCTGTAGCGGTGCTTAGGCCTTGATGGTGTAATCGATGATCAAGGGCGCATGGTCGGAAAAACGCTCGTCCTTGTAGACGCTGACCGTATGCGCCTGGGCTGCGATGCCGGGCGTGGCGACGTGGTAGTCGATGCGCCAGCCCACGTTTTTCGCATAGGCTTGGCCGCGGTTGCTCCACCACGTGTACTGGTCTTCGCGCTTGTCCAGGCCGCGGTGCACGTCGACAAAGCCCACTTCGTCGAAGACGCGCGTCAGCCATGCGCGTTCCTCAGGCAGGAAGCCGGAATTTTTCTTGTTGCCCTTCCAGTTCTTCAGGTCGATTTCATGGTGGGCGATGTTCCAGTCGCCGCAGATGACCACTTCGCGGCCCAGCGCCTTCAATGCCAGCAGGTGCGGCAGGAACAGTTCCATGAAGCGGAACTTGGCTTCCTGGCGCTCGGGGCCGGACGAGCCGGACGGGCAATACACGGAAATGACGGACAGGTTGCCAAAATCACAGCGTACGTAGCGGCCTTCGGCGTCGAATTCAGGGCTGCCGAAACCGATATGCACGGCGTCCGGTTCGACCTTGCTGTACACGCCCGTGCCAGAGTAACCCTTTTTCTCGGCATAGTGGAAATGGCCATGGTAGCCGTGTGGATTGAGGAATTCCGGCGTCATGTCGGGCAGTTGCGCCTTCAATTCCTGCACGCAGATGAAATCGGCCGTCTGCGTGCCCATCCAGTTGAAAAAGCCTTTTTTGGCGGCGGAACGGATACCGTTCAGGTTGGCGGAAATAATTTTTGGCATAGGTCGAGAGTGAAAGGGCGTTGTACGGGGCCGGCGGGCGCGGCATGGCGATTGTCTCGCCGGTGCGCGCGGATTAAAATACAGGCACTTTTAAAAAATGAGGCTAATGTGAATAATTTACGCCAGCAGTTTATCGCGTTTTCAGTATCCAAGGGAGTCTTGCGGTTTGGCGAGTTCACCACCAAGGCCGGGCGTCAATCGCCGTACTTCTTCAATGCGGGCCTGTTCCATGACGGCGCCACCCTGGCCGAACTGGCGCAGTTCTACGCGCAGACCCTGCTCGACTCGGGCGTGGAGTTCGACATGCTGTTCGGCCCCGCCTACAAGGGCATCACCCTGGCGTCGGCCACCGCCGTGGCGCTGGCCGGCAAGGGCCGCAACACCTCGTTCGCCTTCAACCGCAAGGAAGCCAAGGACCATGGCGAAGGCGGCACCATCGTCGGCGCCAAGCTGCATGGCAAAGTCGTCATCATTGACGATGTGATCTCGGCCGGCACGTCGGTGCGCGAATCGGTGGACATGATCCGCGCCGCCGGCGCCGAGCCATGCGCCGTGCTGATCGCCCTGGACCGCATGGAGCGTTTCGGCCCGGACGGCCAGCTGTCGCCAAGTTCGGCCGTGCAGGAAGTGTCGAAACAGTACGGTATCCCCGTCATCTCGATCGGTAACCTGGACGACTTGTTTGGCTACCTGAATGGCGCGGGCGCCGATCCGGAATTGCTGAAGCATAAAGAGGCTGTTTCCGCGTACCGCGCCCGTTACGGTATTTAAGTCGTCCTCTCCAGCAGCGCCCGCAGCCGCGGGTCGCTGCAGGCGGCGCCAGCTTGCGGGTGGCATTGCAACAGCCGCCGCAGCAATGCGCCGCCGATGCCGCGCCGGCGGAACGGCGGTTTCACGAACAGCATGTTCACCGTCACCCCGTTCGCGCACTTGCTGATGTCGAGCATGGCCACCTGCTGGCCGTCGATCCACGCGCACAGCGCGCTTTCCCCTTGCCAGTCTATCCGCATCACGCCAGCCATGGTTTGACCGCCGCATGCAAGCCCAGGGCGAACAGGCCGATAAAAAAGCACCGTTTGAATACTGGCTGCGCGATGCGTCCGCGCAGCCATTGACCGGCCAGCATGCCGGCCAGCGCCGGCAGCAGCGCATACGCGGAGGCGCCGGCCGCGCCGAGGCTGAAGTCGCCGTGCAGGGCCAGGCTGGCCGCCAGCGCCACGGTCGACGCCGTAAACGCCAGGCCCAGCGCCTGCACCAGCCCATCGCGCGCCAGCCCCAGTCCCTGCAGATACGGCACGGCGGGGATGACGAACACGCCCGTGGCGGCCGTCACCAGTCCCGTCGCCGCGCCCGCGACGGGCCCCAGCCACGTTTCGTGCCGCGCCGGCACGCGCAGCTGCAGCGAGAATAATCCCGCCAGCGCATACAGCATCAGCGCCACGCCCAGCGCGATGACGGCCCAGGCGCCGCTATCGGCCGGTAGCAATGCGCCGCCCGCCAGGGTGCCGGCCATGACGGCGGCCAGCATCGGCCACAACCGGCGCAGCAGGGCGCGCAGGCCGGGACCGGCCGCCAGCTGCCACACGTTCGTCACCATCGATGGCACGATCAGCAGGGCGGCCGCCTGCACGGGCGGCATGACAAGGCTGAGCGTACCCATGGCCACCGTCGGCAAGCCCAGGCCGACTACGCCCTTGACGAAGCCAGCGACGAGGAAACTGGCGCCGACGGCCAGCAGGAATGACGTCTCCATCTTTTTTATCCAGAGTGATTTTGCGTGGATTCTGCGCTTGCCCGTGACTTTCGCCAAGGCGGATTATTTTGAGTCAGCCTTAGTAAAATGCGAAGGCTGATAAGATGGCGAAAAGGAGGGCCGCCATGCGCTTTGATCTGGTCGATTTGCAGCTGTTTGTCAACGTGGTGGAGGCGGGCAGCCTGACGGCGGGGGCCGCGCGCAGCCATCTCGCATTGGCGTCGAGCAGCGCGCGCGTGCGCGGCATGGAAGAGATGCTGGGCATGCCCTTGCTGCTGCGCGGCCGGCGCGGCGTGGAACCGACGCCAGTGGGCCAGACCTTGCTGCATCACGCGCGCCTGGTGCTGCTGCAAATGGAGAAAATGCGCGGCGAGCTCGGTGAATTTGCGCGCGGCTTGAAAGGGCAGTTGCGGCTGCTGTGCAATACGGCCGCGCTCAGCGAATTTTTGCCCGAGGCGCTCGGTGCTTTTCTCGACCGGCATCCGAACCTGACCATCGACCTGGAAGAGCGCCTCAGTTACGATATCGTCAAGGCCGTCTCGGAAGGACTGGCCGACATGGGCATCGTCTCCGATTCGGTCGACATGCGCGGCTTGCAGACGTTTTTGTTTCGCCCCGACCGGCTGGTGGTGATCGCCGCGGCCGACGGCGTGCATCACCGTGCCCTGGGCCAGGATGGCGTCGTCGACTTTGCCAGCGTGCTGGATCACGATTTCATCGGCCTGGCCGACGACAGCGCGATGCAGCAGTACCTGGGTATGCATGCGGCGCGCCTGGGGCGCCCATTGAAGGTGCGCGTGCGCCTGCGCAGCTTCGATGCAGTCTGCCGCATGGTGGCCAGCGGCGTTGGCATCAGCGTGGTGCCGCTGGCGGCGGCCAGCCGCTGCCAGCAGACGATGGCGCTGCGCTGCCTGGAATTATCCGATCCCTGGTCGGTACGCAATCTCACGATCTGCGTGCGCCAGTTCAGTGAATTACCCCTGTATGCGCGCCAGTTGATCGATCATCTGAAGGCGTGACAGGGCATGACAGGAGCAGCGATGCGTTTTTCAGAAGACAAGATGGCCAGCCTGCGGTGCAGCGACCAGGTCGAACGGCCGATCCACATCTGGCAGCCAGCAGCGCCACCACGTGCCGTGATCCTGGCGATCCACGGCGGCATGGCGCATGCGGGCGACTACGTCACGCCGGCGCTGTATTTCCGCCAGCACGGCATCGCCACCGTCAGCTTCGACATGGTGGGCCACGATGGCCAGCGCAAGGTCGATATCCCTTCGTTCGATGCCTTCCTCGACGACGAGGAGTTGTTCCTCGCGTGGGTCAAGGCCACGTATCCAGGCGTGCCTATCTTCGTCATGGGCCACTCGATGGGCGGCCTGATTGCCACGCACCTGGGCTTGTGGCGCTTTGCCGGCGATCCGGCGATCAAAGGCTTCATCATCTCGTCGCCGTATTACGTGAATGCGATTCCCGTGCCGAAGGTGCTGCAGATGCTGTCGGGCTGGCTGGCGCAGCGCTTCCCGACGATGAAGGTGCCGCTGGGGAACCTGACCATGCTGCTGACGCACGATCAAACCATCACGGCGCGCCATTTCCAGGATGAGCGTGACGGCATCCGCGCCAGTGCCGCGTCGGTGCGTTTTGCCCATGCCTTGACGTCGGCGCAAAAGGAGCTGGCGGGCGGCTTGTCCGGCTGGCGCTTCCCCCTGTTCGCCGTGGTGGCCGGCGACGACAAGCTGGCCGACAGCCGCGCCACGGAAAGCATGCTGCGCAGCGTGCCCGATGGCCTGCTCGACTATCACTACTATCCGGCCAATTATCACGAGAATTTCAATGAAGTGAACCGCGACGCAATCTTCGCCGCCATCCTGGCGTGGATGGAGAAACTGCTGGCACCCGTAGCGCCGTGAGGCGCCAGTATCGTTATAATCGGATTCACTGAATTTACCGCCGGCGCATGCCGGCCCGGTCCCCGCGGCACAGGGGAATACTCAAGGAATGAACGATGCGCTTGCTGATTGCCCTGATACTCCCGTGGCTGACCTTTTTCACCATCGGCCGTCCGATCGCCGGCATCATTTGCCTGATCCTGCAAATCACCCTGATCGGCTGGCTGCCGGCGGCGATCTGGGCCGTGTACTCGCTGAGCCAGTACAAGACGGACCAGAAGATCGCCGAGGCCATGCGCCGGCGCTGATACGGGGCTAAGTCTTGTTTAAGCTGCGCTTCCTATCTTGATTCAACCGACATGAGGAGAGTGAGATGGCACCAGACAGACGCGGTACCCTGACCCTGGCGGCGGCAATGCTGGCCGCCGGGCTGTTGCTGGGAAGTGCGGCGCAGGCGCAAAGCGACAGCGCACTGCCGCCCGTGCAGAAAAGCGGGGCGGTGGAATACCTAAGCGGCGGCATCGGCCTCGATGAATCGACGGCCATCAAGAGCGCCAGCCGGCACTGGCCTTTGAGCCTCGTGTTTTCCGTGCAGG
This sequence comes from Janthinobacterium sp. NKUCC06_STL, assembly GCF_019345455.1. Classification (NCBI taxonomy): domain Bacteria; kingdom Pseudomonadati; phylum Pseudomonadota; class Betaproteobacteria; order Burkholderiales; family Oxalobacteraceae; genus Janthinobacterium; species Janthinobacterium sp. NKUCC06_STL. The sequence goes on along the minus strand of NZ_JAHKQY010000008.1, from coordinate 250,756 downwards.
CGGCGGGCAAGGCGGAATTTGCCTCCGACGTGAAGCTGACCATACGCGACGCCAAGGGCGCGCCAGTGCTGGAAACGACGGCCAGCGGACCGTTCCTGCTGGCGAAACTGGCGCCGGGCAGCTACAGCCTGAGCGCCACCCTGGCCGGCAAGACGCTGGAGCGCAAGGTGCAGGTCAAGGCAGGCAGTTCTGCGCGGGTGGAACTGGTCTGGCCGGCGGGAACGAACCAGGGCCGGCCTTGATGGGCGACGGCAGCCCGATCAGCTGACCGCGAGTACGCGCCCTTCGGCGGCGCTTTGCAGCGCCAGTTCGATCAGGCGTATCGTTGCCGCCGCATCTTCGGCCGCCACGGGCGCCGCTGCGCCATGGCGGATGGCGTCGGCCATGCCCTGGTAAAAGTCCTGGTAGCGGCCCGCCTGCATCTCCAGGTGTTCACAATGCCCGTCCGGCTGCGCGCCCAAATGCAGCGCGCCGCGCACGGGATCCGTGCCCCAGCCGGGCTGGCCCGGCCTGCCGCCCGCCTTCAGGGCGTCTTCCTGCGGGTCGAGGCCAAACTTCACGAAACTGCCTTTATCGCCATGCACGGCGAAGCGCGCCGTCGGCGCTTTTACAAGGCAGCCCGCTTGCAGCACCACGCGCAGCCGGTCGTAGTACAACACAATGTGCATGTAGTCGACGGCTTGCGCGCCATCGCGCTGCAGGGCGATATCGGCGTACAGCTTTTCCGGCATGCCGAACAGCTGCATGGCCTGGTCCAGCATGTGCGGACCCAGGTCGTACAGCAAGCCGCCGCCGGGTGCGCCGGACTCGCGCCAGCGCTGGCGGATCTCGGGGCGGAAACGGTCGAAGTGCGATTCGACGCTGGCGATGCGGCCCAGGGTGCCCTGTGCCAGCAGCGATTTCAGGGTGAGGAAATCGCCATCCCAGCGCCGGTTGTGGTACACGCTGAGCACCAGCTTGCGCTCTTTCGCCAGCGCGATCAGGCTCTGTGCTTCAACGCTGGAAATGGTAAATGGCTTGTCGACCACCACGTGCTTGCCCGCCTGCAGGGCCGCCTGCGCCAGGCTGAAATGCGCTTCATTGGGCGCGGCGATGACGACCAGTTCGATGGACGGATCGGCAAACAGCTGCGCGGGTTCCGCATATACGGTCGCTTGCGGCCAATCCTTGTGCACGAGCTCCGGCTTGCTGGAGGCGACGGCCGTCAGTTCCAGGGCATCGATGGTGGACAGGACGGGAGCGTGGAAGGTGGAGCCGGCAAAGCCGTAGCCGACCAGGCCGGTTTTGATCTTGTTCATGGCGTGTTCACAGGTGCGTGGAAGAATCCATGATCATACCCGCAAGCGGGCGGCGGCAGCGCTGCAGCAATGTTGCAACGCCGCCGCTCCTGCCTTAGTTCAGGCGCCAGACGTATTGCACCTTGACGCTGGCGCTGACAGGCTTGCCGCCAGCGAGGGCCGGCTTGAACGTGCACTTGGCGATGCCGCTGCGCGCCGCCTCATCGAGGGCCGGATGGCCGCTGCTTTTGACGACGCTCGACCCCGTTACCTTGCCGGCCGCATCCACGTCGAAGGACATGTTGACCGTGCCCTCTTCCTTCGCCTGCCGCGATGCTGCTGGCCAGACCGGCTTGTTGCAGACGCCAAAGTCGATGACGGGGCGGCGCTCCAGTACGGGCGCGCTGTCGGCGGCGACGGCCTGGCCGTAGATGCCGAGGCAGGCGCCGGCCAGTGCCAGCAGCGGCACGGCCGCCTTCCAGTTCAGGGTGTGTGGTGCGGGGCGCAGCAATCGTTTGATACGTGACATAAGATCTCCTCCGTTGGCCGCCTGGGCCAGGTGGTGGGTTGAGAACTGGAGACGTTCCAGTTCCGAGAGTGCAAGAGCCAGACGCCGCGGTTCGCCCAGTTGTCTTGCTGCGAAATCATCTGCAATGTGTTCGCGTTCGAGGCGCACGCCGCGTGAAATCCACCAGACGGCAGGGTGGAAGAACAGCAGCGCCTCGATGGCGTTTTGCAGCAGGTTGATCAGATAATCGTGGCGCCGGATGTGCGCCAGTTCGTGTGCCAGCAGCGCGTCGAGCAGGTGCGGCGGCATGCCGGTCAACAGCGCGGCGGGCACCAGCACCATGGGGCGCCAGATGCCGGCAGTGAGCGGGCTGGTGATGTTGTCGAGCACGCGCAGCCGCACGGGCCGCGTCACGCCGGCATCGTGCGCCATGTGCGACAGCCTTGCCTGCAGTGGTCCATGCGTGGCGCCCGTGTTCCTTGCGCTGCGCTCTATCCACAGCATGCCCAGCGCCATGCGCACGGCCAGCACGGCGGCGCACAGGGCCCACACGCCGACGATGGCGCGCAGCAGCAAGTCCAGGTCGGGCAGGCTGTCAGGTGCCAGCAGGGCGGGCGGCAGCAAGGCGCTGGAGTACAGGGCGCTCGTGGCGTCGCCGCCGGCCAGGCGCAGAGACAGGCCCGCCGCCGGCCATGCCAGGCAGGCCAGCAGGGCGCCGCAACCGACGGCGTAGCGCGCTTCCGGACGCGCATTGCGCAGGGCCGCCCACGCCAGCGCCGTGGCGCAACCGATCAGCAAGCCTTGCCACAGGAAGTGCAGCAGGGTCCAGCCCAGCGCCGGCACGAAGCCGCTCATGACTGATCGTCCTTGAGCATTTTTTCGATTTCTTCGCGTTCGGCGCGCGACACGCCCGTGCGCAGCGCCGCCAGCACCAGCGCCTTGGCCGAACCGGCAAAGGCCTTCTGCATCAATTCCTTGAGCAGGTTCGCCTGCAAGCTGTCCTGCGCCTGCGCCGGCGCATACACGTGCGAGCGCTGGCTTTCGTCGCGGATCAGCAAGCCCTTGGTGTGCATGATCTGCATCAGGCGCAGCACGGTGCCGTACGTGATGGCTGGCTTGGCCAGCGCCATCGCCTCGTGCACCTGCTTGGCCGTGGCAGCGCCCAGCGGCCACAGTGCCTGCAGCAGATCGAGTTCGGCCGCCGTCGGTTTCGGGATATCGTGCATCTTGGTCATGCGGTTTTCCTCTTGCCTGAAATTCAATAAGGCTAGATTAAACCTTGTAGACAAAAATGTATACTTTAATTTTCAGACTGGCGAAAAGTGCCGTTTTTAAAGCTGATATGAACTAGACATACCGATATACTTCATGTCCGGCAGCGGCGTGGGCGCAAGTCATTGGATAGAATGACAGAAATTAGTTGCGTTTGAGAAATTACTATATAATCATTGCCAATTTCGCCAGGAGTACAGTTTGGCCTGTCTGGCCGCTGCCTGTTAATCCATCTATTTATTAAGCCTCGCTGAGCCAGGCCCAACTCTCCCCATGACAATGAAAGCAGCAATCCTGTCGACAAGCTGTGCCTTGCTTCTGGCAGGATGCATTAATACGGCGCCGCACCCCCGATATATATTGCCGAATCCGGCGCAACCTTCGACTACCCTGACCATCAAGCCCATTTTCACGGGGTCGAGGAAAGTGGCTGTCGTGTGGCGTAACGAGGTCGATTTTGCTGCGGATGGAAAATGGGCGGCCCAGCGCAGTTTTACGCTGGCCAGTTTCAATAAGGATTACCAATCCAATCCAGTAGTGACGAGGCTGCCGGCTGGCGTATCGCATTTTTTCGTGAATTATCCTTTGGGGTCCTCCCACGAGTGTTCGATTTCCTTTGCTGCCCAGCTGCAGGAAGGGCGTAAATACACCTTGCGGACGGATGACAAAGCAGGCGGGTTCTTCTCTCTGGGAGGCTGCGGTGTCAGTGTGCATGACGACGATACGCAGCAAGCCTTGCCACTCATGGTGTGCCGGGACGTCGCCACGGTGTTCAGTTCATTCTTCTGTCGCAAGCCCGCTGACGCGGCTGCAGCCGGCGTCCCGTAAAGACGAAAAACATGCCTGTTGCGCATAAAAAAAGGACGCCGTGGCGTCCTTTTTTTTCAAGCGGACGGTCAGCCCGCCAGCTTGGCCTTCAGCAGCTCCGTCAGCTGGGCCGGATTGGCCTTGCCTTTGGACGCTTTCATGGCCTGGCCGATCAGCGCGTTGATGGCCGCTTCCTTGCCGGCGCGGTACTGCTCCACTGACTTGGCGTTCGCCGCCAGCACTTCATCGACGATGGCTTCCAGGGCGCCAGTATCCGAAATCTGCTTCAGGCCCTTGGCGTCGATGATGGCGTCGACCAGGTTCTCGTCGCTGGACTTCGCTTCCCACATGCCGGCGAAGACTTCTTTCGCCGCCTTGTTCGAGATGGTGCCGTCGGCGATGCGCTTGAGCATGGCGGCCAGCTGCGCGGCGGAGACGGGGGCGTCGCCCAGGTCCACGCCTTCGCGGTTCAGGGTCGACGATACGTCGCCCATCAGCCAGTTGGCGGCGGCCTTGGCGTTTTCCTTGCCGGCTTTGTCGACCACGGCGACGAAATAGGTGGCCATGGCTTTCGACTGCGTCAGCACCAGCGCATCGTAGTCAGGCAGCGCGTATTCGCTGATGAAACGGGCGCGCATGGCGGCCGGCAGTTCCGGCATCGACGCCTTGACCGTGTCGATCCACGCTTGCGAGATGACCAGCGGCGGCAGGTCAGGGTCCGGGAAGTAGCGGTAATCCTGGGCGTCTTCCTTGCTGCGCATTTCGCGCGTTTCCTTGCGGTCCGGATCGTACAAACGCGTCGCCTGCACGACCTTGCCGCCGTCTTCGATCAGCTCGATCTGGCGGCGCACTTCGACGTGCACGGCTTCTTCGATGAAACGGAAGGAGTTCAGGTTCTTGATTTCGCAGCGGGTGCCGAATTCCTTCTGGCCGACAGGGCGCACGGAGACGTTGACGTCGCAGCGGAACGAGCCTTCCTGCATGTTGCCGTCGCAAACGCCCAGCCACATGACCAGCGAGTGCAGGGCCTTGGCGTAGGCCACGGCTTCGGCGGCGCTGCGGATTTCCGGTTCCGAGACGATTTCCAGCAGCGGCGTGCCGGCGCGGTTCAAATCGATGCCGCTCATGCCTGCATAGTCTTCGTGCAGGGATTTACCGGCGTCTTCTTCCAGGTGGGCGCGCGTCAGATTGACCGTCTTGGTGACGAATTCGCCATCCTTCTCATAGCCGAAGGTCAGGGCGCCGCCGATGACGACGGGGTCTTCGAACTGGCTGATCTGGTAACCCTTGGGCGAATCCGGATAAAAATAGTTTTTACGCGCGAAGACCGAGTGCGGCGCGACGGTGGCGCCCACGGCCAGGCCGAAGCGGATCGCGCGGTCGACGGCTTGCTTGTTCATCACCGGCAGCACGCCTGGCAGCGCCAGGTCGACGGGACTCGCTTGCGTGTTGGCGTCGGCGCCGTACTTGATCGGCGAACCGCTGAAAATTTTGGATTCGGTCGTGAGCTGCACGTGGTTCTCAAGACCGATGACGACTTCCCATTGCATAGTGTTCTCGCTTATTTTTTGGTGGCGCCGCCTGGGCGGCGCGTCTGTTCTTATTAAATACCGGCAGGGCTGCGCGTATGCCAGTCCGTCACTTGCTGGAACTGGTGGGCGACGTTCAGCAGCCTGGCTTCGCCAAAGTAATTGCCGATGATTTGCAGGCCGACGGGGCGCTTGCCGTTTTTCTCGCCTTCGCCAAAGCCGCAAGGGATCGACATGCCGGGCAGGCCGGCCAGGCTGGTCGACAGGGTGTAGATGTCGGCCAGGTAGTTCGCCACCGGGTCGTCCGTCTTGTCGCCCAGGTCCCAGGCGACGGTCGGCGCGACAGGTCCCATGATGACGTCGCAGACGGAGTTCGGGCCATTCAGGACGGCGTCGAAATCCTGCGCGATCAGGCGGCGGATCTTTTGCGCTTTCAGGTAGTAGGCGTCGTAGTAGCCGTGGCACAGCACATAGGTGCCGACCATGATGCGGCGCTGCACTTCCGGGCCGAAGCCCTGCGCGCGCGACTTCTTGTACATGTCCTGCAAATCCTTGTACTCGGTGGCGCGGTGGCCATAGCGCACGCCGTCGTAGCGCGACAGGTTCGACGACGCTTCGGCCGGGGCGATCATGTAGTAGGCGGGAATCGACAAGGCGGTGTTCGGCAGCGAGATGTCGACCAGGGTGGCGCCCAGCTTTTCATACTGCGCCAGCGCGCCGCGCACGGCCGCTTCCACGTCCTTGGCCAGGCCCTCGCCGAAGTATTCGCGCGGCACGCCGATGCGCAGGCCCGTGAGGGGTTCATCCAGACTGCGCGAAAAATCTTCCGCCACGCCGCCCTGTTCCGGCGACAGGCTGGTCGAGTCGCGCTCATCGAACCCGGCCATGGCCGTGAGCAGCAGGGCGCAGTCTTCGGCCGAGCGGGCCATCGGGCCGCCCTGGTCGAGCGACGAGGCAAAGGCGATCATGCCGAAGCGCGAGACGCGGCCATACGTTGGCTTGATGCCGGTGATGCCGCAGAACGCGGCCGGCTGGCGGATCGAGCCGCCCGTGTCGGTGCCGGTGGCCGCCGGTGTCAGGCCTGCCGCGACGGCGGCGGCCGAGCCGCCCGACGAGCCGCCTGGCACGGCGTGCTTGTCCCACGGGTTCTGCACGGCGCCGAAGGCCGAATTCTCGTTGCCGGAGCCCATGGCGAATTCATCGCAGTTAACTTTACCCAGGGTGACCATGCCGGCCGCCTGGAATTTCTCCACCACGGTGGCGTCAAACGGGCTGGCGTAGTCGGCCAGCATTTTCGAGCCGGCCGTCGTGCGCCAGCCTTTCGTGACGAACAAGTCCTTGTGCGCGATCGGCACGCCCGTCAATGGCGTGGCCGTGCCGGCGGCGATGCGTGCATCCGCTTCGGCAGCTTGCGCCAAGGTCAGGGCACGGTCGACGTGCAAGAAGGCGTTCGAGTTGTCCGCTGCGATGCGGTCGAGGAAATGCGTCGCCAGTGCAACGGCGGAAATTTCCTTGTTCTGCAAGAGCGTGGACAGCTGTTTGATGGATTTTGTATGCATGGCGTTTCTATTTTGATATTCGACGGGAAGGCAACAGCATGGAGTGGCGCAGTTACTCGATCACTTTTGGCACGAGATACAGGCCATCCTGTACCTTCGGCGCCACGGCCTGGTAGGCGTCGCGGCGGTTTTGTTCCGTGGCGATGTCTTCGCGCAGGCGCAGGGCGATATTGTCCATGTGGGCGGCCAGTGGGTGGCTCAGGGGCGCCACGCCATCGGTATTGACAGCTTGCATTTGTTCCGCGAGTGCAAAAATCTTGTTCAATTGGGCCAAAGACGTGACGGCCTGGTCGTCGGCCATTTCAAGTTGGGCCAGGTGGGCGATGCGTTTTACGTCGGAGAGTGTCAGGGACATGGCGAATGGCGCGGAGTGCCGCGCATTAGTATTAAGTTGGCGTTTTGATAAAACGCGGGTATTTACTGCTATTTTGCTCACAAAAATCGAGGAATGCCGCGTAACTCGCGGCTGCAAGAGTCGCACTTTTCCATGGTTTTTGAGCAAATCGCATTCAAATTATAAGGTAGAATGGCGGGTTAATGCGTTGCCGGCGCTGATGGACCGCTGCCGCAGCATAGAAAAGATTGCGCAAGCGCCAAGCGAAACCCGAAAAAATCGCCTCCACGGATTTTCAGGGTGCCTGAAAGCGCCCGCTTTGAAACTCCCCATAAACAGCTTTTGCGCAGCTCGATGCGCTACAGGACACTCATGTTTGGTTTTTTACGCAGGTATATCTCCACCGATCTGGCCATTGACTTGGGCACGGCCAACACCCTTATTTATGTACGCGGCCTCGGTATCGTCCTGGACGAGCCATCCGTTGTCGCCATCCGCCAGGAAGGCGGTCCGAATGGCAAGAAGACCATTCAGGCAGTCGGCAAGGAAGCCAAGCAGATGCTGGGCAAAGTGCCGGGCAATATCGAAGCGATTCGTCCGATGAAAGATGGCGTGATCGCCGACTTCACCGTGACCGAGCAAATGCTCAAGCAATTCATCCGCATGGTGCACGACTCGAAATTCTTCCGTCCATCGCCGCGCATCATCATTTGCGTGCCGTGCGGTTCGACCCAGGTCGAACGCCGCGCGATCCGCGAATCGGCCCTGGGCGCCGGCGCCTCGCAGGTGTACCTGATCGAAGAACCGATGGCAGCGGCCATCGGCGCGGGCTTGCCCGTGTCCGAAGCGACCGGCTCGATGGTGGTCGACATCGGCGGCGGCACCACCGAAGTGGGCATCATCTCGCTGGGCGGCATGGTCTACAAGGGTTCCGTGCGCGTCGGCGGCGATAAATTCGATGAAGCCATCGTCAACTACATCCGCCGCAACTACGGCATGCTGATCGGCGAACAGACGGCTGAAGCCATCAAGAAGGCCATCGGTTCGGCTTTCCCGGGTTCGGAAGTGAAGGAAATGGAAGTCAAGGGCCGCAATCTGTCCGAAGGCATCCCGCGTTCGTTCACCATCTCCAGCAACGAGATCCTCGAAGCGCTGACCGACCCGCTGAACAACATCGTCTCGGCCGTGAAGAACGCGCTGGAACAGACGCCGCCGGAACTGGGCGCCGACATCGCCGAAAAAGGCATGATGCTGACGGGCGGCGGCGCACTGCTGCGCGACCTGGACCGCCTGCTGATGGAGGAAACCGGCCTGCCGGTGCTGGTGGCCGAGGATCCGCTCACCTGCGTGGTGCGCGGTTCCGGGATGGCACTGGAACGTATGGACAAGCTCGGCTCGATCTTCTCCTACGAATAATCGGATCAACGGGCCGGAGAGCGGGTCTCCGGCTTTGGTTTTGGCGCCGGCGTTTGACCGGGGCCTGCACGTTGGCGCACTGCGCCTGGCCTGATCATTGGAAGTCATGGAATACAGTCCTCCGCCACTTTTCAAACAAGGCGCCTCCGCCCGCGTCAAGATGATGGTGTTCGCCGGCATTTCTATCGCCCTGCTGCTGGTCGATTCGCGCATGCACGCGCTGACGGCCGTGCGCCAGGCAGTCGGCACCGTGCTGTATCCGGTGCAGATGGCGGCCTTGGTGCCGCGCGACGTGGCGGTCGGTGTCGGCAACTACTTTTCTTCGTTGTCTGCCCTGGAAAAACAGGTGCGCGACCTAAAGCATGAGCAAATCGCCTCGGCGCAGATCCTGCAGCAGGCGCAGCTCAACATCGTTGAAAACAACCACTTGCGCAAATTGATGGAAGCGCGCGAGCGCGTGCCCGTCAAGACCATGATGGCTGAAGTGCTGTACGACACGCGCGATTCGGCCACGCGCAAGATCGTGCTCGATCGCGGTATCCAGCATGGCGTGGAACTGGGCCGCCCCGTGATCGACAACCTCGGTGTGGTGGGGCAGGTCACGCGCGTGTTCCCGTTCACCTCCGAAGTGACTCTCTTGACGGATGAAGAGCAGGCCATTCCCGTGCAGCTGCTGCGCAATGGCGTGCGCAGCGTGGCCATCGGGCGCGGCAAGTCCGGCACCATGGAGCTGCGCTTCACGGCCCCCAGCGCCGACATCCAGATCGGCGACATCGTCATTACCTCGGGCCTCGACGGCCTGTATCCTGCCGGCCTGGCCGTGGCGCGCGTGACCCTGGTCGAGCGCAATGCGCATGGCCCGTTCGGCCGCGTCGTGTGCCAGCCGCTGGCCGGCATCGAACGCAACACCCAGCTGCTCATCCTGATGACGTCGCCGGAAATTCCGCCGCGCCCGCCCGCTGAAGATGTCAAGACGGGCCGCAAGATCGCCGGCAAGATGGCGCCGATCAAGGACCCTGCCAAGGAGGCCGCCGCTGCGGTACCAGCCGCCACGCCGGCCGCCAAGCCGCCTGCCGCCAACGCGGCTGCGCCCGCGCCCGCAAAACCTGCGACGCCAGCGCCCGCACCCGCCGCCGTGCCACCGAAGGAAGCGACACGATGAACCGCCCGCATTACATCCTGCTGCCGGTCAGCCCCCTGTTCATCGGGTTTTCCCTGCTGTGCGCTTTTTTGCTGAATTTGCTGCCGTGGGGGCAGTTCGTCGGCGTGCCTGATTTCGTCGCCCTGGTGCTGGTCTTCTGGGGCATCCACCAGCCACGCAAGGTCGGCATCGGCGTGGCGTTCTTCATGGGCCTCATGATGGACGTGCACGACTCGACCCTGCTGGGCGAGAATGCGCTGGCCTACACCTTGCTGTCGTACTTCGCCATCATGATGCACCGCCGCGTGCTGTGGTTCCCCATCCTGACGCAGGCGCTGCACGTGCTGCCGCTGCTGCTGCTGACGCAGGCGCTGCAATTGCTGACGCGGCTGATCGTCTCGGGCCGCTTCCCCGGCTGGCTCAATTTCATCGAGAGCTTCGTCGCCGTGGCCCTGTGGCCTTTTGTGACGTGGATCTTGCTGGCGCCGCAGCGCCGCGCCGTGGACCGCGACCATAACCGGCCGATCTGACGAGCGCCTGCCATGACTGAACTCAAGAACACCGAGCGCGAACTGCATTTTTTCCGCATGCGCCTGACCATCCTGGGCGCGCTTGTCTTCGTCTGCTTTTCGCTGCTGCTGGCGCGCTTCATCTGGCTGCAGGTGATCAAGCACGAGGACTATGCGACCAAGGCCGAGGACAATCGCATCGCCGTGGTGCCCATCGTGCCCACGCGCGGCCTGATCCTCGACCGCAATGGCGTGGTCCTGGCGCGCAATTACTCGGCCTATACGCTGGAAATCACGCCATCGAAATTGAGCGCCAGCCTTGATTCCGTGATCGACGAGCTGTCGACCCTGGTGCAGATCGACATCAAGGACCGCCGCCGTTTCAAGAAGCTGCTGGAAGAATCGAAGAACTTCGTCAGCGTGCCGCTGCGCACGCGTTTGACGGACGAGGAAGTGGCGCGCTTCACGGCGCAGCGTTTCCGCTTCCCCGGCGTCGAGGTGCAGGCACGCTTGTTCCGCCAGTATCCGATGGGCGAGGTGGCCTCGCACGTGGTGGGCTTCATCGGCCGCATCAACCGCAACGAAGCCAAGGCGCTGGAAGAGGGCGAGGACGCGGCCAACTACAATGGCACCGACCATATCGGCAAGGAAGGCCTGGAAAAAAGCTACGAGAAGCAGCTGCATGGCACCACCGGCTACGAAGAGGTGGAAGTGTCGGCCGGCGGGCGCGCCATGCGCACCCTGTCGCGCACGGCGGCCACCCCTGGCAATAACCTGATCCTGTCGATCGACATCGAACTGCAAAAAGTGGTCGAGGAAGCGTTCGGCGAATGGCGCGGCGCGGCCGTGGCCATCGACCCGGCCACGGGCGACATCCTCGCCTACGTCTCCAAGCCAGGCTACGACCCCAACCTGTTCGTCGACGGCATCGACCAGCAAAGCTGGAATGAACTCAATACCTCGCTGGACCGGCCGATGGTCAACCGTCCCCTGTCCGGCACCTACGCACCCGGCTCGACCTTCAAGCCCTTCATGGCGCTGGCCGCGCTCGAATTGGGCAAGCGCACGCCAAGCCAGGCGATTTCCGATCCCGGTTTCTTCATCCTCGGCGGCCATACCTTCCGCGACGACAAGGTGGGCGGTCACGGCACGGTGGACATGCACAAGTCCATCGTCGTCTCGTGCAACACCTATTACTATCAACTGGGCCGCGACATGGGCATCGACGCCATCCACGACTTCATGAAGCCGTTCGGTTTCGGCCAGCTGACGGGTATCGACCTGAATAACGAAAAGACGGGCGTGCTGCCGTCGACGGAATGGAAGCGCAACCGCTTCAAGACGCCACAGCAGAAAAAATGGGTGGGCGGCGACACGATTTCGGTGAGTAACGGTTCCGGCTACAACTCCTACACGCCGCTGCAGATCGCCCACGCGACGGCCAACCTGGCCAACAACGGCGTGGTGATGAAGCCGCATCTGGTGAAAATCATCGAAGACGCGGCCACGCGCGCGCGCACTCTGACGGTACCCAAGGAAAGCTACCGCATCGCGCTCAAGCAGGAAAACATCGACGTCATCAAGCGCGCCATGGTCGGCGTGACCAGCGAACAGGGCGGCACGGCCGCGCGCATCTTCACCGGCGTGCAGTACACGGTGGGCGGCAAGACGGGGACGGCGCAGGTGGTGGGCATCAAGAAAAACGAGAAGTACAATGCCAAGCTGCTGGCCGAACGCCTGCGTGACAACGCCTTGTTTACGGCGTTCGCGCCGGCAGACAAGCCGCGCATCGCGATTGCCATCGTGGTGGAAAACGCGGGCTTCGGCGCCGGCGTTGCCGCGCCGATCGCGCGCAAGGCGCTCGACTACTACCTGCTGGGCAAGCGTCCGAGCGACAAGGAAAAAGACACCACCAAGGTGCCCAAGGAAGATGTCGACGAAGTGCGCACCCTGGAAGAAATCACTGACGAGCAGGCCGCCCCGGCGACTCCTGCCAGGCAATAAGGAAGCACATGCCCATTAACGAGAGGCGCTCGCTGTGGCGGCGCGCCAAACCCTATCTGGCGGTGTTCGATCCGCCACTGATGATCATCATCCTGATGCTGCTCAGTACCAGCTTGCTGACCCTGTACTCGGCCAGCATCGGCATCCCGGGCAAGATCGAGGACCACCTGCGCAACATCCTGCTGTGCTTTTTCGTCATGTGGGTGGCGGCCAACGTCACGCCGCAGATGATGATGCGCATCGCCGTGCCGGCGTACACAGTATCGGTGATCTTGCTGGTGGCCGTGGCGCTGTTCGGCACCATCAAGCTTGGTGCGCGGCGCTGGCTGCATATCGGCGTGATCGACATCCAGCCGTCCGAATTCCTGAAGATCGCCACACCGCTGATGCTGGCCTGGTTCTTCCAGCACAATGCGGGCGCCCTGCGCTGGAAATCGTTCCTGATGGCGGCCGTGCTGCTGCTGGCGCCCGTCTACCTGATCGCGCGCCAGCCCGACCTGGGCACGGCGCTGCTGGTGGTGGCGGCCGGCTTTACCGTCATCTTCCTGGCTGGCCTGTCCTGGAAGGTGCTGGCCGGCTTGCTGATTACCTTTGTTTCCTGCCTGCCGATCGCCTGGTCGCACCTGCATGATTACCAGCGCGACCGCGTGATGATGCTGGTCGACCCGACCAAGGACCCGCTGGGCAAGGGCTTCCATATCATCCAGTCCATCATCGCCATCGGTTCCGGCGGCATGACGGGCAAGGGCTGGACACACGGCACGCAAGCCCACCTGGAGTTTGTTCCGGAACGCACGACCGATTTTATTTTTGCCGTGTATTCCGAGGAATTCGGCCTGGTCGGTAACTTGATCCTGATGCTGATGTATTTGCTGCTGGTGGGACGGGGGCTGATGATCGCCGCCAACGCCCCCAGTTTTTTCACTCGCCTGCTGGCAGGAGCGATCACTATGATTTTCTTTACTTACGCCTTCGTCAACATGGGCATGGTCAGCGGCATCGTGCCGGTGGTCGGCGTGCCCCTTCCATTCCTCAGTTATGGCGGCACCGCGCTGCTGACCCTGGGCGTGGCCACCGGTATCCTGATGAGCATTCAGCGCCACCGCAAGCTGGTGCAGACCTGATGCGCGCGCCTTTCGAGACCTTCGCCATGCGCGGATTGAGCCTGGCCGCTTTGCTGACCCTGGCCGCCTGCGGCACCACGCCGCAAAAGCCCGCATCGAATAACGTGCCGCTGCCATCCGGCGGCAAGGTCAAGGTGCCCGTGCGCCAGGATCCCACCCTGCCGGTATTGCCGGCGGCCGGCTCCGGGCGCGGCGGCTACTACAAGGATGATGGCCCGGGCGACAATCCGCCGGCCAACCTGCGCGACGTGCCCGACGCGGAAGTGCGCAACGAGCCGTATTCGACGCGCTCGAACCGCCCCTATGTCGTCTTCGGCAAGACGTACACGCCGATCACCGACAACGAACCTTTCAAGCAGAAGGGTACGGGTACCTGGTATGGCAAGAAATTCCATGGCCAGCGCACTTCGTCGGGCGAAATCTACGATATGTACAAGATGACGGCGGCCCATCCGACCTTGCCGATTCCGTCGTATGCGCGCGTGACGAGCATCGACAGCGGCGAGCAGGTGATCGTGCGCATCAATGACCGCGGCCCGTTCCACGCCACGCGCGTGATCGACGTGTCCTACACGGCGGCGCTGAAACTGGGCTTCCTTGGCAAGGGCAGCCACCAGGTGGTCGTCGAACGGCTGCTGCCGGCCGATATCGACGCCATCCTGGCGGCCCGTGCGGCGCCGAAGCCGGTGCCTTCCGTGGTCGCCATCTCCATCGATACGCCCGTGGAAACGGGCGCCGTGGTGCAGCCGGAAGTGTCGTCGCAGATGCTGCCCGTCGATGCGACGGTGGCCATGCCGGCACCGGCGGCGCTGGCCAGCGGCTTTTATCTGCAGCTGGGCGCCTACTCGCGCGCCGACAATGCGGAATCGGGACGTTCGCGCCTGGCGCCGTATGCGGCGGGCCTGGGGTCCCTCGGCGTGGTGCAGGCCGGTAACCTGTTCCGCCTGTACGGCGGACCATTTTCCAGCCGCGCCGAGGCGGCACGGGCGGCGGCGAATTTACCGGAATCGACAGGCATCAAGCCCATCGTCATCGAAAGATAAGCGTAGGTCGGATTAGGCGCAAGGCGCCGTAATCCGACGCGATTGCCACGTGTCATTTACAGGAGCGCAGTTCCTGTTCTTCGAACTGCTTCGTGATCTCGGCCAGCCGCGCGCGCGTGGCGGCGTCGAGGTCGCGGAACTGGTAAGCGAGCTGCTTGCTGGCGCTGTAGCGCGGTGCGACGCGGGCGCTGTGCACGCCCTGTTTGTTGAGCGATGCCAGCTGGCTTTGCGCGCTGGTTTCCGACTTGAACACGCCCAGTGAAATGCCCCAGCGCAGCGGGCTGCTTTCATTCATGATGAAGTAATTCGTCACGCCCAGCTGCTTTAATTCGCCGGCCTTGCGGTCGGCGCCTTCCTTGCTGCCCTGCGGCGGGATGTACACCATGTAGCTGGAAATATCCTGGCCGGCCACGTTGCGGCGCGACTGGCGGTCGCCCAGGCCCAGTGCCGCCACTTGCGCCTCGAAGCGGCGCCCGTCCGCCAGCAGGAAATTGCCCACTTCCGTGCACGCATACGATGGCGGCGGCGCTGGTGCGGCCGCCGCTACCACTCCCTCGGCGGCTGGCGGCGCGGCGGACGCCGTGGCCTGCTCCTGCGTCAGCAAGCTGAGTTTATTCGCTTGCAGCTGGTTTTTCAGGCGCGCCGGCTCGCGCGTCTCCGTGCGAAAACTGCCCAGATAACCCTGGCCGATGGCCAGCACCAGCAGGTTGACGCCGGCCAGCAGCCAGAAGACGAATTTCAGCATACGTGGTTTCCTTGTGTTCCTGCGGCCCCGGCGCGCGCAGCCGCCTGCAGGCCGAGCATGACGATATTATCGACCAGGTGCAGCGGTACCGCCAGCGCCAGGGCCGGCGCGATGCGTGCTGCGGCGCCGCCCGACAACAGACAGGCACTGGCGCCGTGCATGCGCACGGCCCGCTCGATGGCGCCCGCCTGGGCCGCCAGGCAGCCGGAGAGGATGGCGTCGTCCGTGTTGTCGGCAAAGCCGGCCGGCAGCGCGGCGTCGCTGGCGATTTGCGGCAGTTGCGCCGTATTGCGCGCCAGCGAGCTGGCCATCAATCCCAGTCCCGGCAAGATCATCCCGCCGAGGAAAACGCCATCTGCCGTGATGGCGTCGATGGTGGTGGCGGTGCCGCAATTGGCGACGATGACGGCCTGGCCAGGCGCCAGCGCGTGCGCGCCGATGGCGGCGGCAAAGCGGTCGCAGCCCAGCTGCGATGGCGTGCGGTAGCCGTTCGTCAGCCCTGCCAGCTGCGGCAGCGAGGCAAAGTCGCGGGCCGCGACTGGCAGCATGGCGCGCAGGCGCGTGCCGATATTGGTGCCGGCCACGTTCGACAGCAGCACCTCATGAATGGCGAGTGTCGCCCATTGCGCGGCCAGCGTGTCGATCTGCGCATGCGCGACGGCGCCGCTGGCCAGCCAGCCGCCGGCGGCACTACCGGCGGCCACGAGTGCCCATTTGATGCGCGTATTGCCGGCGTCGATCAGCAGCAGCATGTGCTTACTCCCCCAGCAGGCGCAAGGACACGTCGCCGGACATGATTTCCTGCAGCCCGCCATCGGTGCGCAGCAGCAGGCGGCCCAGCTGGTCCACGCCGGCCGCCACGCCTTGCTGCAGCAGCTGGCCGTTGTCGAGAATTTTCACGTGCTGGCCCTGCCACGCGTGCAGCGCGTTCCAGCGTTCGGCAAACGGCGCGAAGCCCGTGTCGTCGAATTCGGCCAGCATGCCGGCCAGGCGGCTGAGCAGGGCCGCCACCAGGGTATTGCGCTCCATCTGCGCCAGCCAGGGCACGGCCGAAACGCTGCGCCCGATCTGCCGTTCCAGCACATCGGGCATCAGCAGATTGATGCCGCAGCCGATTACAGCCCACACGGCGCCATCGGGCGCCTGCTGCGTCTCGACGAGGATGCCAGCCAGTTTATGGCCATCCTTGAGCAGATCGTTCGGCCATTTCAGTTGTACCGGCACGCCCAGCGAGGACATGGTCTCGGCCAGCGCCACGCCGACGGCCAGCGGCAAGCCGACCAGCTGATGCAGCGGCCCCTTGAAGCGCCAGGCCAGCGAGAACATCAGGCTGGCGTCCGCCTGCGACACCCATGGCCGTCCGGCGCGCCCGCGTCCGGCCGTCTGCTGGCCGGCGATGCGCAGGGTGGGGCCGGCCAGGGTGGCGCAGCGCGCCAGCAGGTCGGCGTTGGTCGATCCCGTTTCGTCGACCACTTCAATGGCCACGTGGGAGGCGCCCGTGGCGCAATGGGCGGCGATGGCCGCGCTGTTCAGGTCTGAGTGCTTCGTCATGGGGAGGATATGGTTTTACTGGCTGTCGCCGGATGGCTTGCTGCGCGCCTTGTGCGGCGCGTTGGCGAAGGCCAGGTCGTAGACGGCATTGGGCAGCGCGCGCAGCAGCTTGGCGACGACGCCCATCTGCCACGGGATCACGCGGTAGCTGTCGCCGTCGGCGATGGCGCGCGCGGCGCGTGCGGCGAATTTTTCGGCCAGCATCAAAAAGGGCATGCGGTAGGCGTTGTGGCGCGTCATCGGCGTGTCGATGTAGCCGGGCGTGATGGTGACGACCTTGACGCCAGCCGGCTTGAGTTCCAGGCGCAGCGATTCGCAGTAGCTGATGACGGCCGCTTTCGAGGCGCTGTAGGCTTCTGCGCCGGGCAGGCCGCGGATGCCGGCCACGCTGCCGATGCCCACCAGGCGTCCGCTGCCCTGGCTTTTCATGGTGGCGATGAAGGGCGCGAAGGTGGCGACGGTGGCCGTGACGTTGATGGCCATCAAACGCGCGAAGGCGTCCAGGTCTTCCGCGTGTTCGCTCAAGGTGCCGTAGGACACGCCGGCGCTGGCGATGACGACGTCGATGCCGCCGGCATGGGCGATGAAGTCGGCGGCCGCGCTTTTCAGGGCGGCGTGGTCGCACACATCGACGGCGTAGGCGCGGTGGCGTTCAGGGTGGGGCAGGGAGGCGATCAGTTGCTGCAGGGTGTCGCCGCGGCGGGCCAGCAAGCCCAGATGGGCGCCCTGGCGCGCGTACTGCAGCGCCAGGGCGGCGCCCAAGCCGCTCGACGCGCCCGTGATGAATACGCTGTAAAGCACGCGTTGCATCAGACGATACCCGGGCGCGCCAGGGAAGTGGCCATGCTTATTTCTTTTCCGCTTTGGCTTTCGCGACCAGCGCGTCCATCACGCTGAGCGCCTGGCCGTTCAGCTGCTCTTCGTTCTTGGCCGACTTGCTGCCCTGATCGGCTTGCGACGGCGAGGTGATGTAGCGCCCATCGATGGCGATCATGGGCCAGAACGTCACGTTATAACCTTGCATCATGGCGTCCGCGCGGCGCACGCGGGCCGAGACACCCATGGAACGGTAGGTGTCGATGAATTTCTGGCGGTCTACGCCCTGTTTGGCGACGAAATCGAAAACGGCGTCGTCGGTGTTCAGGCGGTTGCGTTCCACGTGCATGGCGTGGAAGACACTGGTGTGCAGCTTGTCGACCAGGCCCATGGCTTGCAGGGTGAAGAACAGCCGCTGCTGCGGCGCCACGCTGTCATCACGCGACACGTGCACGCGCTTGAAGACGATGTTGTCGCCCTGCTTCTTGACCCAGGCCGCCAATTGCGGTTCGAGCACGTTGCAATGCGGGCAGTAATAGGCGAAGAATTCCGTCACTTCGATTTTCTTGCCCGCTTCCGTCGCCTGCGGCGTGGGCAGGGTTTCGTACTCGACGCCGTTTTTCGGCTCGGCCGGCGAGGCCGATGCGCCCATGGCGGCCGTGCACAGTGCGACGGCGATCAGGATGTTCTTCAGAAAACGCATGCTGGTTCCTTATTTTTGGTTGCGGACGACGGCGACGTCGATGCCATTTTCAGACAGTTTCGTGCGCGCGCGGTTCATCGCTTCGAGCTGGTTGAACGGTCCGACGCGCACGCGGTGCAGCACGCCGGCGTCGGTGCTGCGGTCGCTGATGGCCGCTTCGAAGCCGAGCAGCGCCAGTTTGCCGCGCGTGCTTTCGGCGTCCGACATGTCATGGAAGGCGCCGGCCTGCAGATAATAAATCCATTTGTCGCTGGCTGCATCGGCCTTGGCTTCTTTCACGTCGGCCTTGGCTTGCGGCGCTGCTGGTGCTGCCGCCGGCGTTTTCGGCGCCGGCTTGTCCTTCAAGGTACCGATCAATTCCTGCAGCGCGTCCGGCGGCGGCGCCTTCGGCTGCTGCGCTGGCGCCGGTGCCGGTGCGGCTGGCTGCGTCGGCGTGACGATCTCGCGCGGCTCCTTGGAGAAGTCGCGCGCCGCTTCCTTGGCCGCTTCCTTGTTGCCGTACATCGGCTTGTTCGGGTCGGCGATCTGGCCGGCCGTCGGTTCGGTCGATTTGCCGGCCTTGCCCGACTTGTCGGTGAAGGGCGAGGCGCCCTTGGTGATCACCAGGGCGACCACCACGGCGATGCCCAGGCCGATGACCAGGCCGATGATGATGCCGACCAGGGTATTGCCCTGCTGGCGCCGGGTCGAAGAGAAGCGGCTGGCGTAAGAGGAAGCGTGATTCATTGACGGTTTGACCTTCGCGATTACATTTTGTTTGGCGCGGATACGCCGATCAGTGCCAGGCCGTTGCGCAGTACCTGGCGCGCGGCGATGACGAGGGCCAGGCGGGCCATCTTGACGGCTTCGTCCTCGACCAGCACTTTTTCGGCGAAGTAGAAGCTGTGCAGGTTGGCGGCCAGGTCGCGCAGGTAGAACGCCACCTGGTGCGGCCCCAGTTCCGCTTGCGCACGCGCCAGCATTTCCGGGTAGGCGGCCAGGGTCGCCAGCAGGGTTGCTTCGGTCGGTGCCGTCAGTGGGGAAAGGTCGACGTTGGCGACCGTGCTGGCATCGCCGCCCCAGTTTTCCAGGATGCGGCAGATGCGTGCATGCGCGTACTGCACGTAATAGACGGGGTTTTCATCGGTGGTTTTCAGCGCCACGTCGACGTCGAAGACGAATTCCGTGTCGGCCTTGCGCGAGATCAGGAAGAAGCGCACGGCGTCGCGGCCTTTGGCGATGTCGCCGCCGCCCGACCATTCGATCAGGTCGCGCACGGTGACGTAGGAGCCGGCGCGCTTCGAAATCTTGACTTCTTCGCCGTCCTTCATGACGGTGACCATTTTGTGCAGCACGTAGTCGGGGTAGCCTTGCGGGATGCCCATGTCGACCGCCTGCAGGCCGGCGCGCACGCGCGCGATGGTGCCGTGGTGGTCGCTGCCCTGGATATTGATGGCTTGCACGAAGCCGCGCTGCCATTTCACCAGGTGATACGCCACGTCCGGTACGAAATACGTGTAGGTGCCGTCCGTCTTGCGCATCACGCGGTCCTTGTCGTCGCCGAAGTCGGTGGTGCGCAGCCACAGCGCGCCATCCTGCTCGTAGGTGTGGCCCGCCTTGATCAGGGTTTCGACGGCGCTATTGACCTTGCCGTCCGCGTACAGCGACGATTCCAGGTAGTAATTGTCGAACTTCACGCCAAACGCCTGCAAGTCGATGTCCTGCTCGTTGCGCAGGTAAGTCACTGCAAACGGGCGGATCGAATCGATGTCTTCGACGTTGCCATTGGCCGACGCCGGCTGGCCATCGCTGGCCGAGACGGTCTTGCCGGCCTTGAAGTCGTTGGCGATATCGGCGATATAGTCGCCGTTGTAGGCGGACTCTGGCCATTCGGCGTCGCCCGGCTTGAAGCCGCGCGCACGCGCCTGCACGGAATTGGCCAGGGTCTGGATCTGCACGCCCGCGTCGTTATAGTAGAACTCGCGCGTGACCTGGTAGCCTTGCGCGTCGAACAGCGAGGACAGGGCGTCGCCCAGGGCCGCCTGGCGGCCGTGGCCCACGTGCAGCGGACCGGTCGGATTGGCCGAGACGAATTCCAAGATGACTTGCTTGCCGGCGCCTGCCGTGCTGCGGCCATAGCCGTCGGCTTCGCTCAGGATGGTTTTCACCACGGCCTGCTTGGCGGCGTTTGACACGCGCACGTTGATGAAGCCGGGACCGGCGATTTCCACTGCCTCGACCAGGCCCTTGCCGGCCGGGTTGGCCAGCACGGCCGCAACGATGGTTTGCGCCAGTTCACGGGGATTCTGTTTCAGCTGCTTGGCCAGTTGCATGGCGATATTGCAGGCGACGTCGCCATGCGATGCATCGCGTGGTCGCTCGAGCACCACGGCAGGCGCTAGCGAAGTGCCGGCCAGGACGGGAGCGAGGGCGGCCTGGAACAGGGCGATGATTTCTTGTTTCTGTTGGGCGAGCATGAGCAGGATGGCGGCGGAACCGCGTTAAGAATGAATAGAATGAATCGAAAAGCAAAACGGACGGCCAGTACCCAAGCCGCCCAGACTGCGTTAATTATACTGGTTTGCTGCCCGGAACAATACGCTGGCAGGCAGTGTGCCCGTGCCGGCGCGTTTCACGATATTATCAGGACAGCATGTCCATGTTGGTGCACGAAAACATCAGCATGGGGCATTCTGCTTGTATATATGCAGTTTTTTGCCGCAATTTACAGGTATCGCTGCAATCGCTTGGGCCAGAGGGCGCCACAAACGCTACAATCGACCCTTTATTGATGACGCGCGGCCGCGACTTTGCCACCATGCAGCCCGCCGCGCGCAGCCACACCGGATAACTATGAACAAGCGCCCCACGCTGAAATTGAAAACCAAGCCGGCGCCAGGCCAGGCGCCTGCCGCACCGAAACTGCGTCCCAGCTACCATCCCGACCTGAAACCGGTCTTGCAGCCAGGCTTCCAACCCGATTTGCGTGCCGACTCGCTGGCATTTTGCCTGCTGGGCGCGGCCAATGCCGTGGCGCAAGTGCGCACGGGCACGGCCCTGCCGCAGGCGCTGGCCAAGGTGTTTATGCAATCGAACGCCAGCCCGCAGGCGCGCGGCGCGATCCAGGATATTTCCTATCGCACCATGCGCCAGCTGGGCCGCAGCGAAACCCTGGTCGGCCTGATGACGTCGAAGGCGCCCGAGCCGCCGATGCTGGCCGCGCTGCTGTGCTGTGCGCTGTCCCTGATGTCGGCCGAGCCGGGCGAACAGCCGTACGAAGAATTTACCGTTGTGGACCAGGCTGTCACGGTGGCCACCTCGCACCCTGACCTGGCGCACGCCAAGGGCATGGTCAATGCCGTCTTGCGCCGTTTCTTGCGCGAGCGCAAATCCTTGCTGGAAGCGGCCCTGCAGCAGCCTTTGGCGCAATGGAATTATCCGCAGTGGTGGATCGACTCGCTGCGCCTGGCCTATCCCCGCGACTGGCAAGCCATTTTGACGGCCGGCAATGCTGTGCCGCCGTTGACCTTGCGCGTGAACCGCCGCAAGAGCACGGTCGAAGCGTACCTGGCCGTGCTGGCCGAGGCGGGCATTGCCGCGCGCCAGGTGGGACCGTTCGCCGTGCGCCTGGACAAGCCGATCGGCGTGGCCCAGATCCCCGGCTTCGAGCAGGGCGTCGTTTCCGTACAAGATGCTGGCGCGCAACTGGCCGCGCCGCTGCTGGACTTGCACGATGGCATGCGCGTGCTGGACGCCTGCGCGGCACCTGGCGGCAAGACGTGCCACATCCTGGAACTGGCCGACGTGCACGTGACGGCCATCGACGCGGACGCCAAGCGCCTGCCGCGCATCGCGGAAAACCTCGAGCGCCTGGGTCTGGACGCCACCCTGAAGGCGCAGGATGCGCAATCGAGCGCGTGGTGGGACGGCCAGCAGTACGACCGCATCCTGGCCGACGTGCCGTGCACGGCCTCGGGCATCGTGCGCCGCCATCCGGACATTCGCTGGTTGCGCCGCAAGGGCGATGCGTTCCAACTTGCAACACTTTCATCCAAAATTCTGGACAACCTGTGGCAGATGCTGCGCCCCGATGGTAAATTGCTGTTCGTGACATGTTCATTGTGGCCGCAAGAATCCGAGGCACAGGCGGCGGCATTTGCGGTACGCAATAATGCAACCCGATTGACAGCGCCTGGCCAGCTGTTGCCGACTGGCAGCGCGGAGCAGGACCACGACGGTTTGTTCTATGCGCTCTTCCAAAAAAATGCGGCTTGAGCGATTCGTCGAACCTTATCCTACGGACTACACCGGCACACTTGTGACAACACGACTCTTCCGACTCCTGGCCCTGCTGCTGATGCTGGCATGTACCATGCCACGCGCGCATGCCGCCGACATGGTCGACATCACCCGTGCCTACATCGAGTCGGGCGAAGAGGGCTACAAGCTGGCCGCCACGTATTCCTTCGAGCTCAATCACGACCTCGATGACGCGGTACAGCATGGCGTACCGCTGTATTTCACGACCGAAATCGAACTGACCCGGCCCCGCTGGTACTGGTTCGATGAAAAAGCCATCGTGGCGCGCCAGACCAGCAAGCTGTCTTACAACGTGCTCACGCGCCAGTATCATGTGTCGGGCGTCGGCTTGCAGCAAAGCTTCCCCACGCTCGACGATGCGCTGTTCCTGATCCGCCGTCCCAGCCGCTGGCTGGTGGCGCGGCGCGGCGAGCTGAAAGTGGGGCAGACGTATAACGTCACCTTGCGCATGGGCATGGACCGCGACTACCTGCCCAAGCCGATACAGGTCAATGCCTTCAATAACAGCGACTGGCGCCTGGCTTCGAATAAAAAAACCTTCTTGTATACGGCGGAGTAGTGAGTCAAGCATTGCGCTATCTGCTGGTGGTGGGCGGCGGCATTGTCAGTATCCTGCTGTTCCTGCTGGCGTCGGCTTCCGACAATTCCGGCTTTTTCGACCGTTACTACACCTGGCTGCTGGGCCTGAACGCGGCCGTCGCCGTGTCGCTGCTGGCGCTGGTGGGCATTTCCCTGGCCCGCCTGTACGCGCGCTACAAGAGCGGCAAGTTCGGCTCCAAGCTGATGACGCGCCTGGTGATGCTGTTCGCCGCCGTCGGCATCCTGCCGGGCCTGGTGATTTTCCTTGTGTCAGTGCAATTTGTTTCCCACTCGATCGAATCCTGGTTCAACGTCAAGATCGAAGCGGCGCTGGAATCGGGGATTGAGCTGGGCCGTGCCGGCCTCGACGCGGCCTTGGTCGAGCTCGACCACCGGGGCCGCAAGGCCGTCGAAGAAATGGGTGCCGACCCGGTGGCCGGCCCTGCCGTGCTGACCAGCCTGCTGCGCGAAGAGGGCATGCAAAATGCCATGCTCGTCAGCGGCGACGGCGTGCTGCTGGCCAGCGCCGGGCCGCACAGCGCGGCCGACTTGCCGACGCCGGCCATGCTGGTGCAGGCGGCCTTGCCGGCCGGCTATGCCTCGGCCGAAGGGGGACTGGAGTTGCACGATGATGGCGCGGAATCGGGTGGCGGTGGTTTCCGCTCGGGCCTGCCAGCGTCGCTGGAAACGGCGGCCAGCCTGCGCCTGCGCGTGCTGGTAGCCGTGCCGGGACCGTCCGTTTCGCCCCGCTATTTGCAACTGCTGCAATCGGTGCCGCCCAAGCTGGCGACGAATGGCGAAGTGCTGCGCGCCGCCTACAGCGAATACAAGGAACGTTTCGTCGCGCGCGTGGGCTTGCGCAAGATGTACATGGAAATCCTCACCCTGACCTTGCTGCTGGCCATCTTTGGCGCCATCGGCAGCGCTTTCCTGATCGCGGGCAACCTGGCCCAGCCCCTGCTGCTGCTGGCCGAAGGCACGCGCGCCGTGGCCGAGGGCGACCTGTCGCCGCGTCCCATCGTTGCCACCAAGGATGAACTGGGCACCTTGACGCAGTCGTTCAATATCATGACGCGCCAGTTGCTCGATGCGCGCACGGCTGTGGAAAGCAACCGCGCCGCCTTGCAAAACGCCAAGGCCCACCTGGAATCGGTGCTGGCGAACATGTCGGCCGGCGTGATGGTGCTCGACGGCGACTTCAAACTGGTGACCTGCAATGAATCGGTCGAGCGCATCCTGCAGCATTCGGGCATGAGCATGGTGGGCCAGCCGCTGGCGCATATTGTTGGAATGGAAGAGTTTGGCGGCGCCATCATCAGCGCCTTCACGGCGCAAAGCGCGCAATCGGCGTCGGGCCGCAACCAGCAGCGATTGCACTGGCAGCGGCAGATCGAGATTCCGCGCCGCCTGGGCAGTAGTGCCGACGAGCATGACATCACCTTGCTGGCGCGCGGCTCGCGCCTGCCGCTGGAGTCCGGCAGCGGCTACATCGTCGTCTTCGATGATATTTCCGACGTGATTTCCGCGCAGCGCTCGATCGCCTGGGGCGAGGTGGCGCGCCGCCTGGCGCATGAAATCAAGAATCCGCTCACGCCGATCCAGCTATCGGCCGAGCGCCTGCAGATGAAGCTCGAAGGCAAGCTGGAGCAACTCGATGCCGACCTGCTCAACCGTGCCACCACCACCATCGTCAAGCAGGTCGATGCGATGAAGCGCATGGTCGACGACTTCCGCGACTATGCGCGCACGCCGCCGGCCGTGCTCACGCCGCTGCGCCTGAACGAGCTGATCGAGGAAATCCTGAACCTGTACCTGCGCGGCGACGATGGCGACATCATCCACCCGCTGCTGGCGCCGAATCTGCCGATGGTGATGGGCGATCCGACCCAGTTGCGCCAGGTGATCCATAACCTGCTGCAGAATGCGCAGGACGCGATGGCCGACTTGCCGCCGGACTCGCCGCATCCGCGGATTGACGTAAGGACGGAAGCAATTCATTATCGCAGTGCGGACGGCGGCGTGAATATCGCCGTGCGGCTGGCCATCAGCGACAATGGCCCTGGTTTCGCGCCAAAAATCCTGGCACGGGCCTTCGAGCCCTACGTGACCTCGAAGGCGCGCGGCACGGGATTGGGCCTGGCGATGGTCAAGAAAATTATCGATGAACACGGCGGACGCATCGATATCGAGAACCGGGTCGACGGCAATGGCGCTTCGGTGGTCATTTTGCTGTTAAAGTTAGCTCCCGACACTCCTGCCCAGGAATTCCTGGCGTGAGGGTCTGGTTTAGTATTTAAAACACTAATAAAATCATAGTTGTCCGCCGTGTGCATCTTGTGCGCGACGGCCGGCGAAATGAGGAAGGCAAGACACGAATGGCAAACATACTCGTAGTGGATGATGAAATGGGTATCCGTGAGTTGCTCTCGGAAATTTTGGGCGACGAAGGACATGCTATCCAGCTGGCCGAAAATGCGCAGCAGGCTCGCGAAGCGCGTGCCGCCGGTGCGCCGGATCTGGTATTGCTGGATATCTGGATGCCCGACACCGATGGCGTCACCTTGCTCAAGGAATGGCAGCGCGACGGTTTGCTGACCATGCCGGTGATCATGATGTCGGGCCACGCCACCATCGATACGGCGGTCGAGGCGACGCGCATCGGCGCCATGAACTTCCTGGAAAAACCGATTGCCCTGCAAAAACTGCTGAAGGCGGTGCAGCAAGGCTTGACGCGGGCCCAGGAAACCGTGCGCGCGCCGAGCGTGGCAGCGCGTCCCGTGGCGCCCGTGGTGGCCGAGGAAAGCAGCCATCCCGTGCCCAGCTTTGGCGGCAGCGCGCCGCAACAGCTGATGGTGCGCCCAGGCATCGCCGTCCCGGCGGTGGCCGAAGGCCATGGCTACAACCTGTCGTTCGACTTGCCCCTGCGCGAGGCGCGCGACGCGTTCGAGCGCATGTATTTCGAACACCACCTGGGTCGCGAAGGCGGCAGCATGACCCGCGTGGCGGAAAAAACGGGCCTGGAGCGCACCCATTTGTACCGCAAGCTGAAACAGCTGGGCGTCGAACCGGGCAAGCTGGCCAAGAAAAGCCTGTGACGGCAGCCGTGCGGCGTCCGACGCCGCTGACCCTGGTCAGCGGTGGACGCGCCGCCGGGCGCGAGGCTGCCATCGCGCAAGCCTTGCCGCCGAACCAGCCGGCCGCCGTGATCCTCGAAGGCCTTGCCGATGGCAACGGCATCCTGGCCGACTTGGCCGAGCAAGTTTCCCCTTCTCCATCATTTCCCTTGCAACTGTTGCGCATCGCACCCGGTTGCCTGTGCTGCAGCGGCAATCTCGTATTGCGTGTAACATTGAATCGTCTGCTGCGCCATCCACCCGCGCACTTGTTCATCAGCCTGGCCGACGCCACGCACATCGAACAATTGCGCACCTGGCTCACCGCCAGTCCCTACGATGCCTTGCTGGCGCTGCAAGCGGACATCGTCGTTGCCTGACGATTTTTCGATCGACTTACCGCAGTCGCAGTTTGCATCTCGTTACAACTCTGTAGCCCGCAGGGTGGCCTGGCCGCTTGAAATGGCGGCGTGTGAACCCCACCTCTGTCCTGACACCGCAGGAGCTTCTCCTGCTTGAGCGAAGGATGCAAAATGAACCTGATCTATAACAGCGAACAATACAGCGTCGTGGAATTCGGCATCGACGGCGACCTGGAAGCCCTGCGCTTTGGCGGCTATGAAATCGTCGACAAGGGGGGCAAACGCGAGACGTTTATCGCCGGCATCCTGGCGCAAAACTTTCGCCGCGACGTCACGGAGCTGATCGCCAGCGAACCGAGCATGGAAGAGATCGATGAATTCCTGGGCAGCTACGATTCCCTCATGAGCCAGCCCGTGCTGTTGCACTGATCGGATGGCCATCGCCGCCATACCAATCCGCCAGGCGGCGTGGTATGGTGGCCGTGTTATCCCGCTGCAAACAGACCATGTGCCAACTTCTCGGAATGAATTGCAATGTCCCCACGGACATTGTCTTTAGTTTTACCGGCTTCGCCATGCGCGGCGGCCATACCGATACCCACCATGACGGCTGGGGCATCGCCTTTTTTGAGGGCGCCGGCGTGCGCCATTTCGTCGACCACCAGGCGGCCATCGCCTCGCCCGTGGCCGAACTGATCAAACGCTACCCGATCAAGTCGCGCAACGTCATCGCGCATATCCGCAAGGCCACGCAAGGCCAGGTCGCGCTGGAAAACTGCCACCCCTTCGTGCGCGAACTGTGGGGCCGCTACTGGGTCTTCGCCCACAATGGCGATTTGAAGGAATTCCACCCCGTGCTGACGGGCAGTTACCGTCCCGTCGGCTGCACCGACAGCGAGCTGGCTTTCTGCTACCTGCTGCAGGAACTGCACGCGCGCTTTGGCGACGCCCCGCCGGCCTTGCCGCAACTGCATGCGGCCCTGGGGGAGTTGTTGCCCAGCATCGCTGCCCACGGCACCTTCAACATGATGCTGTCGAGCGGCGAGGCGCTGTTTGCCCATTGCTCGACCAGCTTGCACTATCTGGTGCGACAACATCCGTTCCCAACTGCTAAACTCTCCGATGAAGACCTGAGCGTGGACTTTTCCCAGGTCACGACACCGCAGGACAGAGTGGCCGTGATCGTTACCCAGCCGCTGACGACAAATGAGCAATGGACGGCGTTTGCGCCGGGCGAGTTGAAATTATTTGTCGACGGGATGGTGCAAGACACGCCAGTGCCCTAATTTGTTGACGACAATAAACTGGATTGCTGCCAAAATACCCACAGCGCGGGCGGAATTCAGCTAAAGTATTGTCAATAGTGAACCTTGATGCGGGCGCGGCGCGGCCGGTGTCACTCGACGTGATTGATGAAGAGTTAATGATCGATATTTCCAGCAACGACATCACCCCGAAACCCTTGCGCGTGCGCGAGTTTTATCTGGGGCGACAACCTATCCTTGACCGCAATCAAGCCCTGTTTGGCTATGAGTTGCTATTCCGCAACGCTCCGGTCGGTCCCGCCAATATTACCAGCGACCTGTCCGCCACGGCATCCGTCATCGCCCACGCTTCCCAGCTGGGCATGGAAAAGGTCATCGGCGACGCGCTCGGTTTCGTCAACGTCGATGCCGACGTGATCATGAGCGACATCTTCGTGTTCCTGCCGCGTGAAAAAGTCGTGCTGGAAATCGTCGAATCGATGCCCGTCACGCCGGAAGTGCGCGCGCGCATCAGTGAACTGGTGGGCCATGGCTTCACCTTTGCGCTGGAAAACGTCGTCTCTGACACGGCGCAAGTGCAGGAACTGCTGCCGCTGGTGCAGTACGTCAAGATGGACATGAGCAAGGTCGACCCGAAAGTGCTGGCGACCCTGGCGCCTCGTTTCAAGCAGGAAAACAAGAAACTGGTGGCGGAGAAGGTCGAGACGCGCGAAGAATTCAAATCGGGCCTGGACCTGGGCTTCGATTACTTCCAGGGCTATTACTTTGCCAAGCCCGCCATCATGACGGGCAAGAAGCTGTCGCCGTCGCAACTGGCCGTCATGGAACTGATGACACTGGTGACGTCCGACGCCGACAATATGGATATCGAGCGCGCCATCAAGCGCGACGTGTCGCTGGCCCTGAATCTGCTGCGCCTGGTCAATACGCCGGCCGTAGGCGCGCGCCAGCGCATCGATTCGCTGAGCCAGGCCGTGACCGTGCTGGGCCGCCGCCAATTGCAGCGCTGGCTGCAAATCATGCTGTATGCGGAACCAAGCAAGCGCGGCCATAGCATGACGCCGCTGCTGATGCTGGCCACCACGCGCGGCCGTTTGCTGGAATTGCTTGCGCATAAACTGCGCCCCAACCACGCCCATTCGGCCGATATCGCCTTTACGGTCGGCATCATGTCCCTGATGGATACCCTGTTCGGCGTGCCGATGTCGGAAATCCTCAGCCAGATCGAAGTCATCGACGAAGTGGCCGAAGCGCTGCTGTCGCGCGAAGGCTTCTACGGCGACCTGCTGCGCCTGGCCGAATGCATCGAGCGCATCGAAGACATGGAAGGCGAGATCGTGCCAACCCTGCGCGACCTGGCCATGTCGCCGGACGACCTGGTGGAGCTGGAAATGGCCGCCTACGAATGGAGCGATAACGTCGTCCGCTACGCACTGTAGGTCGGATTAGCGCGGCCGCCAGGCCACGCGTAATCCCACAACATTGTTGGCGATGACTGTGGTGTCGGATTACGCGCAAGCGCTAATCCGACCTACGCGACCCGTCCAAAAAACAGCCCTGCACGGCGTCGCCGTGACAGGGCTTTTTTACGCCACTACGCCGCGGCGCCTGGCCAGTGCTTGTGCAGCTCGGGGTCGGTGCGCAGTTCCCACAGGGCCAGCACGACGACGGCGATACCGACGATCAGCTCGTTCCACATGACGACGGGCTGATCGGCCAGCCGCAGCACCCATGGCGAGGCCGCCACCCACACGCCCACCAGCAGGTTGACGACGACGGCCCAGAAATAGGTCTTGTACAGGTCGAAGGCGGCCAGACCGGCGATCACCAGGCCCGAGACAAAGGCGTTGATCATCTGCGGTGACCCCTCGGGGTAGGAAAAGGCCCAGGGCGAGACGACGAGCCATAGGCCCAGCAACAGGATCACCTGATCCTGCCAGCGTTTCAGTTTGAAGTTGCTTGCCATATTACCTCCTTGCCAATTGAGAACGGGCCGGAGCGGGCATGCAGCATGCCGGCCGGCATACTGCGTTAGTGCGCTGCGGCGCGCGAAAAGTTCCGCGCGCCTTCTCACCGCTTATGACAGGTTCGGCGACAGCCAGCGTTCTACGTCCTCGATATTGGCGCCACGGCGCTTGGCCATGTCTTCCACCTGGTCCATGCCGATCTTGCCGACGACGAAGTATTTCGACTCCGGGTGGGCAAAATAGAAGCCGGACACGGCCGCGCCGGGGAACATGGCGTACGATTCCGTCAGCTGCATGCCGATTTCCTCGGCCTGCATGACCTCGAACATCTGTTTCTTGACCGTGTGCTCGGGGCACGCGGGGTAGCCTGGCGCCGGGCGGATGCCGACATATTTCTCGGCGATCATGTCGTCGTTGCCCAGGTGCTCGTCCGGCACATAGCCCCACAAATCCTTGCGCACGCGCTCGTGCAGGTATTCGGCGAATGCTTCGGCCAGGCGGTCGGCCAGCGATTTGAGCATGATGGACGAGTAATCGTCGTGCGCATCCTCGAAGCGTTTTTCGTACTTTTCAATGCCCAGGCCGGACGTGACGGCGAACATGCCGATGTAATCCTTCACGCCCGATGCCTTCGGCGCAATGAAATCGGCCAGGCACTGGTTTGGACGCTGCACGCCGTCGACCACGGGTTTGACGCCCTGCTGGCGCATGCCGTAGTAGGTGAACGCCACGCTACTGCGCGTATCGTCCGTGTACACCTCGATATCGTCGTCATTGACGCTGTTGGCCGGCAGCAAGGACACGACGCCATTGGCCGTCAGCCAGCGTCCGTCGATGAGTTTTTTCAGCAAGGCCTGGCCTTCCGCGTACACCTTGGTGGCCGCGTCGCCCACCACTTCATCCGTCAAAATGGCGGGGAAGGGGCCGGCCAGGTCCCAGGTCTGGAAGAACGGGCCCCAGTCGATATAGTTGGCCAGCGTTGCCAGGTCGACATTTTTAAACAGGCGGCGGCCGATGAACTTCGGTTTCACGGGCGTGCAGGCGCCGTCGAAGGGCACGACCATCTTGTTGGCACGCGCTTGCGCCAGCGGCAGGATGGGCAGGGCCTTCTTGTTGGCGTGCTGTTCGCGGATGCGCGCGTAGTCGAGTTCGATGTCTTCCACGTACTTGTCGCGCTGTTCCGGCGTCAACAGCGATTGCGCCACGGACACGGAACGCGAGGCGTCCGGCACGTAGATCACGGGGCCTTCATAGTTGTGCGCGATTTTCACTGCCGTGTGGGCGCGGCTGGTGGTGGCGCCGCCGATCAGCAGGGGAATCTTGAGCATGCGGAAATGTTCGTCGCGCTGCATTTCCTTGGCGACATACGCCATTTCTTCCAGGGACGGCGTGATCAGGCCAGACAGACCAATGATGTCCGCGTTTTCCACCTTGGCGCGGGCCAGGATTTCCGAGCACGGCACCATCACGCCCATGTTCACCACTTCGAAGTTATTGCACTGCAGAACGACGGTGACGATGTTCTTGCCGATGTCATGCACGTCGCCTTTGACGGTCGCCATGATGATCTTGCCTTTCGGCTTGGCGACGATGCCCGTGCGCTTTTCTTCCAGCAGCTTTTCTTCCTCGATAAACGGAATCAAGTGGGCCACGGCCTGTTTCATCACGCGCGCCGATTTCACCACTTGCGGCAAAAACATCTTGCCCTGCCCAAACAGGTCGCCGACCACGTCCATGCCCGCCATCAAGGGGCCTTCGATCACGTGGATCGGGCGCCCGCCATTGTGCAACAGTTCCTGGCGCGCTTCTTCCGTGTCTTCCACGATGAATTGCGTGATGCCATGCACCAGCGCGTGCGACAGGCGCGCCTGCACCGTGCCTTCGCGCCAGGCCAGGGTTTGCGCTTCGGCCTTGCCGCCCGCCTTCAGGGTGCCGGCAAATTCGATCATGCGTTCGGTCGAGTCTTCGCGGCGGTTCAACACCACGTCTTCCACGCGCTCGCGCAATTCCGGGTCCAGGTTGTCGTACACGCCCACCATGCCGGCGTTGACGATGCCCATGGTCATGCCGGCCTTGATGGCGTGGTACAGGAAGACCGTGTGGATGGCTTCGCGGGCGGGATCGTTGCCGCGGAAACTGAACGACACGTTCGACACGCCGCCCGAGATCTTCGCGTACGGCAAGTTTTCCTTGATCCAGCGCGTGGCGTTGATGAAGTCGACGGCGTAATTATTGTGCTCTTCGATGCCGGTGGCGACGGCAAAGATGTTCGGGTCGAAAATGATGTCTTCCGGCGGGAAGTCCAGCGCATCGATCAGCAGGTGATACGCGCGCGCGCAAATCTCGATCTTGCGCTCGAAGGTATCGGCCTGGCCCTTCTCATCGAAGGCCATGACGATCACGGCCGCGCCATAGCGGCGGCACAGTTTTGCCTGGCGCAGGAATTCCTCTTCGCCTTCCTTCATGGAAATCGAGTTGACGATGGCCTTGCCCTGCACGCATTTCAGGCCCGCTTCGATGACCGACCATTTCGACGAGTCGACCATGATGGGCACGCGCGAAATATCGGGTTCCGAGGCGATCAGGTTCAAAAAGCGCGTCATGGCGGCCAGCGAATCGAGCATCGCTTCATCCATGTTGATGTCGATCACTTGCGCGCCGTTTTCCACTTGCTGGCGGGCCACGGACAGGGCTTCGTCGTATTGCTCGTTGAGAATCATGCGCGCGAACGCTTTCGAACCCGTGACGTTGGTGCGCTCGCCTACGTTGACGAACAGCGACTCGTCATTGACGACGAACGGTTCCAGGCCCGCCAGACGCAAGTCGTGCGATGGGGCCGGCACGGTGCGCGGCGTGTTTTTCGACAGCAACGCGCCGATGGCGGCGATGTGCTCGGGCGTGGTGCCGCAGCAGCCGCCCGCCATGTTCAAAAAGCCCGCATCGGCAAATTCGCGCAGCAGGGCGGACGTGTCGGCTGGCAACTCGTCAAAGCCCGTGTCGCTCATGGGATTGGGCAAGCCCGCGTTCGGGTAGATGCAGACGAAAGTGTCGGCGATCTTGGCCAGCTCTTCCGCGTAGGGACGCATCAGGGCGGCGCCCAGGGCGCAGTTCAGGCCGATGGTCAGCGGTTTCGCGTGGCGCACGGAATTCCAGAAGGCGGGCACGGTCTGGCCCGACAGGATGCGTCCCGACGCGTCCGTGACGGTGCCGGAAATCATCAAGGGCAGGCGCACGACGGTCGGGTTTTGCTCGTAGAACAGGTCGATGGCGAACAGGGCCGCCTTGCAGTTGAGGGTATCGAAGATGGTTTCCACCAGCAGCACGTCGGCGCCGCCTTCCACCAGGCCCTGTGTCTGCTGCAGGTAGGCGGCCACCAGCTGGTCGAAACTGACGTTGCGCGCGGCCGGGTCGTTCACGTCCGGCGAGATCGATGCCGTCTTCGGCGTGGGCCCGAGGGCGCCAGCGACGAAGCGCGGCTTGTCCGGGGTGGAATATTTATCGCAGGCGGCGCGCGCCAGTTTTGCCGCCTGGACATTCATTTCATAGGCCAGGTGGGCCATGTGGTAATCGTCTTGCGCGATGGTCGTGGCGCCGAAGGTATTCGTTTCGATCAGGTCGGCGCCGGCCGCCAGGTAGCGCTCGTGGATTTCCTGGATGATGTGCGGCTGCGTCAGGGTCAGCAGCTCGTTATTGCCCTTGACGAACAGTTCGCGCGCGCCACTGTCGGCCGGCGCGGTGAAATCGATGAAGCGGCCGGCGGGGCCGCCACGGTACGCTTCTTCGTCGAGCTTGTATTGCTGGATGATCGTGCCCATCGCGCCGTCGAGAATCATGATCCGTCGCGCAAGAATGGCGCGCAAGGTGGCTTCGGTCGGGGACATGGCGGGGATCACGGTATCGTTCATTTCATGCTTTCAATAGGCAGACGGGCGGCGGCGCGGCGACAAGACAGGCAAGAGGCGGATGCGGCCAGCAGGATCAGCTGACGGAGAGTGCCCGCCGGGTAGGGCAGGCAGAAGGTGGCAATCGCCTGATTTCACCGGGTCTAAAATTATACGGCATCAGGCTGCTTTGGTTTTAAGCAAAAGCGGCCGTTCACCCCACGGCAGGCGTGGTTGCAACACATTGCAACACATCGCCCTCCGCCACGCCTGTTTCTGAAAATTACATTCCTGAAAATCTTACTCAAAACGTTAATTTTTCCGCCAAAGTTGGCAGGGAGATACTGCTCTCTAGGCTGTGGAAAAATTTCCACATTATTTGCGCCATATCAGCATATTTTTAATGAACCGAATAGCAATAGCTGCAAAGGAAAGTAATTTCGATTTAAGCCAATACAGAGTGAAGCCAATAATGCTCAAAATAAAATTTGCCAAGAAGATATTTTAATTATTATCAAAACCAATTGAATCAAAAGCATTAATAGTTGTCTTTAGGAATCGAATTAACCCATAATATTGGTTCTTCGAAATTAAATTCTCACCAAAAGTCACCAATATGTCACATTTATCTCGTGTCCTCCCCGGCATCGCGCTGCATCAACATGGTTGCCAGCCATGAAAAACCATTTGCTTGTAGCATTGTTTGTCATGCTGGGCCTGTCCGCCTGCGGGGGCGGGGGCGGTGGTGGTGGCGACACGGTGGTGGCGACCACCTCGGGTACGCCCGTCCTGATTCCCGCCGTGACGGCCGTCTCGGCGGCGAATGTCGCCATCGGTGGCAGCCTGGTGGTGACGGGCACGAATCTGAGCCGTGTGACGGCTTTCCAGGTGGGTGGCGTGAACGTTGCCGCCAGTGCCAGCAGCGACACCAGCGTGACTCTGGCCATGCCGGGCGTGCCCGTCACGGGCGCCTTGAGCCTGGTCAGCGCCAGCGGCACGGCGGCCACCGGCTATAACGTCACTGTGTACCTGCCATTGAGCGTGGGCAGCGTCGCACCGGCGACGGGCGGTGTCGGTTCCAGCGTGACGATCACGGGCGCCGGCATGGGCGCCGTGACGGCGGTGCAGTTTGGCAATGGCGCGGCGGCAACGCCGCAAAGCCAGACGGCCAGCAGCGTGACGGTGCTGGTGCCTGCGGGCGCCGCGACTGGCGCGCTGACGGTGCGCGGTCCCTACAACGATGTCGCCAGCGGCGACGCATACACGGTCCTGGCCAGCGTGGCGGTGACGTCGATCACATCGGCCGTCAACGGCACGACCTTGTCGGTGACGCTGCAGGGCAGCAATCTCGACCAGGTCAGCTCGGCTTCGGTGGGCAATACGCCGGCCGTCATCGTCAGCGCCAGCACCAGCCAGTTGCTGCTGTCCGCGCCAGCCTCGGCAACGGGCAACGTGATGCTGTCGGCCGCGTCGCGCATCGCCGTGAATGCGGGCACGGTGTCGGCCTTTACCCTGGGCAGCATTGATTTCGCGCAAGTACTGAATTTGAACGCCAGCAATACGGCCTTGCGCCTGACGCGCGGCAAGCCGGCCGCCGTACGGGTGTCCGTGCTGGGCACGCAAGTGGGCCAGACCAGCCCGGCTGTCACCTTGAATGCGACGGCCGCCAATGGCAGCAATCTGGGCAGCATCGCGATGACGGGGCCGGCGCTCTTGCCGGCGACGAAGAACGATGACAGTTTCAACGGCAATTTCAGTGCCGTCCTGCCTTCCGGCTGGATCTTGCCCGGCGTGCGCGTGCGCGTGACGGCCGTCGGCAATGACGGCGTGCAAGTGAGCCAGGAAGCGGCGCCCGTGGTGGCCAGCCTGGCCAAAATTCGTCTGGTGCTCGTGCCCTTGAGCACCGATGATGGCGTGGCGCAACTGCCTGACGCCGAGGTAATCCGTGCTGCGTTGCTGCGCGTGTATCCGTATGCGACGGAAAATATCAGCATCACCACGCGCACTGCGCTGAGCATGCCAGGCAGCAGCACGGCCGACAGCTGGTGGAGCGATGCCCTGGGCAAGCTGGAAAACCAGCGCGCGCTGGAAGACAGCGGCGCCTATTATTATGGTTTCGTGCCGAAGATGTCCGTCAACAACGCCGCCGGCCTGGCCTACATCAACCAGCGCAGCAGCGGCAGCGACTTTACGTCGGCCATCGGCCTCGATGCCCATTCCAACCGCATCGCAGCGGTCGACCCCTTCGGCAATCAATGGCCTCTATGGCTGACCACGCTCGTGCATGAGCTGGGCCACAACCACTCGCTGCAGCACGTTGCCTGCGGCGGTCCAGCCAATGCGGCTCCCGACTACCCGTATGCCAATGGCGATCTGGGCCCGCAAGCGCTGTACAACAGCAACTACGCGGGCAGCATCGGCCAACTGAGCAAGGCAGTCTACGGCAACACGCCGATGAAGGACGTGATGAGCTATTGCAGCGGCGCCTGGTTCTCCGACTACAGCTATGCGCGGGTGCAGCAATTCCTGGAAAAACGCAGCACGCAAGTTACGGGCAGCAATGTGCTGGCCGCCAGCATGTCCGTGGCCGAGAATGGCTATCTGACGATTTCCGGCCGCATCACGCCATCGGGCGTGGGTCTGCGTCCTGCCGTTGCTTCGTCGGTGCGCATCGGCGTCGCTGCCAGTGGCAGCGGCCATGCTTATACCTTGCGCGTGCTGACGGCGTCGGGGCAGACTATCGACTTGCCCTTCGATGCCGTCTCCGTGGCCGACCATGGCGGTAACGCCATGAGCCATTTCCGCGTCAGCTTCGCCAACCCGGGCGACATCAGCGACGTGCAAGTGCTGCAAAATGGCAAGGCTTTAGCCAAGCTGGAGCGCCCGGCGCGCCGCAGCAAGGTCGCCGCCAACGATGCCACGTTCGATGCGACACAAAGCGGCGGCAAGCTGGCGCTGGTCTGGAATGCCCAGTCGGAACCGTACGCCGCCGTGCTGCACGTGGCCGCCGATGGCCGCAAGACGGTGGTCGCCACTGACTTGACGGGTGGCAAAGCCAGCGTCGACGTGAGTGCCTTGCCGGCCGGCGGCCGTTTCGAGGTCAGCCTGTCGTCGTCCGTGGGCGCACGCCTGATGAAGGTGCAGCGCCGCTAAGCCAGGGCGCTGGATGCAACAAGGGCTTGCCGCGGCAAGCCCTTTTTTTATGTGCGCAGCATTCGTGCGCAAACTGCACAGATCCTGTGCCGGGCGCAGGCTGCCATTTCTCATCCCGCCTGCCTAGAATGGGACTTCATCCACTTGCGGAGCATCCCATGCCCATCCTGAACCTGCGTTTGTCCACCGCGCCCGATGCGCGCCAGTCGGCCGCCATCGCCGCCACCCTGAGCCAATTGACGGCGCAGCTGCTGCACAAGGCGCCCGAACTGACGTCGGTGGCGATCAGCCATCTTGACGCGGCGCACTGGTTTGTCGGCGGGCCATCCTTGCAAGCGCAAGGCAAGGCCAGTTTTTTCCTCGATATCCTGATCAGCGATGAAACGAATACGGCCGCCGAAAAGGCCGCGTATATCGCTGCCGTGTTCGCCGCCATGCGGGAGTATCTCGGCGCCTTGCATGACGTCAGCTACATCCACGTGCATGACGCGCGCCAGGCGGCCTGGGGCTACGGCGGCCTGACGCAGCAGTTCCGCGCCGTGCGCAAGGTGCTGCAGCAGCCGTGATCAATCCCAGCGGCGATCTTGATAGTGTTGCACGGCAAAATCGATGAAGGCCCTGACCTTGGGCGACAGCTGGCGGCTGTGCGGATACAGCGCGTACAGGGTGCGTGGACGCAAGGTGTAGCCGGGTAGCACTTCCACCAGCTGGCCGCTGCGCAGCGCGTCGCGCACGATGAAGGCGGCCGCGCCGGCAATCCCCATGCCGCCCACGGCCGCCTCGCGCAAGGCGACGCTGGTATTGGCTTGCAGGCTGCCGCGCACGGCCACCTTGTGCGCGGCGCCGTCGCTATCCGTGAACGACCACTCCGCCGGCTTCTCGCCGGAGGTGTATATCAGGCAATTGTGCTGCGCCAGCTCTTGCGGCGTGGCCGGATGGCCATGGCGCGCCAGGTAGGCGGGCGAGGCGACGGCCACCGTGCGGCTGCTGGCCAGCTGGCGCGCCACCAAGGTGGAATCGGGCAAGCCGCGCGCCAGGCGCAGCGCCACATCGAAGCCATCGTCGATCAGGTCGACGATGCGGTCATTGCAGACCAGGTCGATGTGGATGTGCGGGTATTGGCGGGAAAAATCGGGCAGCCAGGCGGCCAGTTCCAGGGTGCCGAAAGCCATCGGCGCATTGATGCGCAGGCTGCCGGACGGCTGCGCCTGGTGCATGGCGACGGCGCGGTCGGCCGCGTCAAGGGCGTCGAGGATGTCGCGGCTGGCCAGGTAGTATTCCTGGCCGGCGGCCGTCAGGGCGAAGCGGCGCGTGGTGCGGTTGAGCAGCTGGGCGCCCAGCTGGCTTTCCAGCTGGCGGATCTGGCGCGAGACGATGGAGTGGGATATGCCCAGCGCGGCGCCTGCGGCCGTGAAACTGCCCAGTTCCACGACGCGGCGCAGGGCGCGCAAGGCGGTCAGCTGGTCCATGGGCGCGTGCCGCCGGTAGCGATTGCCGGCTTAAACGAAGCGTTTGCCGTCGAGGGGGAAGCCCTTGATGAACTCGGCCGCGGGCAAACGCTTGCCGCCCGGTTTTTGCAGTTCCGTCAGACGCAGGGAGCCATTGCCGCAAGCGACGACGATGCCGTGCTGGGCGTCGGCCGCCAGCACCTGGCCGGGCGCTTCCTTGCTGTCCGCTTCGATTACCTCGGCGGCCCAGATCTTGACGGTGGTGCCATCGACCTGGCCGCAGGCGCCGGGAAACGGATTGAAGGCGCGAATTTTCAGGCCCAGTTCCAGCGCCGGCAGGCTGAAGTCGAGCGCCGCTTCTTCCTTGGCGATTTTTGCCGCATAGGTCACGCCCGCCTCCGGCTGCGGCACGGCTTCGAGCGGTTGCTGCTGCATCTTGCGCAGGGTTTCGACGATCATCTTGCCGCCCAGGGTGGCCAGCTTGTCGTGCAGGCTGGCGGTGGAGTCGCCCGCTTCGATGGGCGTGCGCTCGATGGCCAGCATGGGCCCCGTATCGAGGCCTTCTTCCATCTGCATGATGGTCACGCCCGTTTCATCGTCACCGGCTTCGATGGCGCGGTGAATCGGTGCAGCGCCGCGCCAGCGCGGCAGCAAGGAACCGTGGATATTGATGCAGGGTTTGAGGTCGAGCGTGCTGCGCGGCAAGATCAAGCCATAGGCCGCCACTACCATGACATCGTAGTCCGTGGCCAGCAGGCGCTCGTGGGCCGCTTTCGCTTCGGCGGCGCGCTGCGGGTCCTTGCTGTCCATGCGCAGGGACAAGGGCTGCAGCACCTCGATGCCGTGCTGCTGGGCATACTGCTTGACGGCCGAGGCGTGCAATTGCATGCCGCGTCCGGCAGGGCGGTCGGGCTGGGTCAGCACCAGCGGAATCTCGAATCCCGCTTCGTGCAAGTCTTTCAGGGCCGTGGCGGCGAATTCAGGCGTGCCTGCGAAGATCACTTTCATATGGTTCCTTGACGTGAGGTGCGCAGGCCCGCGCCCGAGGGCGCCAGGCTGGCGTGGTAAGACGACTACTGTTGCTGCTTAGTCTATCAGCAGTAGCTTAGAAACGGCGGTTCTGTGCACGCAAGCTCGCTTCGCGCTCGAGACCACGGATTTCCTTGATCATCTTGGTCTTGATGCGGTTGCGCTTGAGCGGCGACAGGTATTCGACGAATACCTTGCCCAGCAAGTGATCCATCTCATGCTGGATGCAGACGGCCAGCAAGCCATCGGCTTCCAGTTCGAACTGCTTGCCGTGGCGGTCCTGGGCGCGCACCTTGATGCGGGCCGGGCGCTCGACGCCGTCGTAGACGCCAGGCACGGACAGACAGCCTTCGTCGTAGACCTGCTTTTCTTCGCTGGCCCAGGTGATTTCCGGGTTGACGAACACTTGCAGCTGGTTTTTCTCTTCGGTGGTGTCGATCACCATCATCTGGATGTGTTCGTCCACTTGCGACGCGGCCAGACCGACGCCAGGGGCGTCGTACATGGTTTCAGCCATGTCATCGATCAGGGTTTGCAGGCGCGCGTCAAA
This sequence comes from Janthinobacterium sp. NKUCC06_STL, assembly GCF_019345455.1. NCBI lineage: Bacteria > Pseudomonadati > Pseudomonadota > Betaproteobacteria > Burkholderiales > Oxalobacteraceae > Janthinobacterium > Janthinobacterium sp. NKUCC06_STL. Next base: position 210,772 of record NZ_JAHKQY010000008.1, on the reverse strand, counting down.
TTCGGTGACGGGCTTGGCGACCGTGTGCAGGCGCGGATCGGGGTAACGCAGGATATTTAATATGGACATACGGATTCGACTGGTTAAGGTGGGCGCCGGTGCGCCGGATTATTCATGCCTGGGCCATGCGAACGATGGCAGGGCTATTTTATTTTTGAGTACGCTACGGTTGGGCGCGTGTGGCGCAACGGCGCGGCAGATGCGTTTGCCAGTGCGCTATTCGTTTGCTGCAAAGGGAAATTTTATCACAGACGCCCCTTTCCCTGTGGACGGCGGGCCGTTTTGCATGGCCATTGCACGCATTGTTGCGCGCGTCGGTATCGCGTGCGCGCCATGGCGCTAGCATGGGATGGCACCGTACACAGCGAGGTTGTCATGCATGCAATTGCAACGACGGCGGACACGGCCACGGAACTGGCGGGCTGGCTGCGCCTGCAGCACCTGCCCGGCGTGGGTCCCGTGGCGGCGCGCGCCTTGCTGGCCCGCTTCGGCTTGCCGCCGGCCATTTTCGCCGCATCATTCGAGGCCTTGCGCGAGGTGGTGCCGGCCAGCGTGGCGCGCGCCATCGTGCAGCCGCCCAAGTCGGTGGCCAACAGCCAGCTCGAACTCACCCTGCAATGGCTGCAGCGGCCCGGCAACGCCGTGCTGACCCTGGCTGATGCCGCGTATCCCCGGTTGCTGCTGGAAATCGCCGATCCGCCGCTCTTGTTATATGTGCGGGGGCGGGCGGAACTGCTGTCGCGTCCCGGCGTGGCCATCATCGGCAGCCGCAATGCCAGCGCGCAAGGCATGCAGAATGCGGCCGCCTTCGCGCAAGCCCTCAGCGCGGCAGGCTTGAGCATTATTTCCGGGCTGGCGCTGGGCATCGACACGCACGCGCACGAGGGCGGTTTGCGCGGTGCGGGCGGCACGGTGGCCGTGATCGGCACGGGCGCCGATCTGGTGTATCCGCGACGTAACCTTGATCTGGCGCAAAGAATCGCCGAACAAGGCTGCATCGTCAGCGAGTATGCGCTGGGTTTGCCGGCCATGCCAGGTAACTTTCCGCGCCGCAATCGCCTGATCAGCGGCCTGGCGCGCGGCGTGCTGGTGATCGAGGCGGCCGCGCAATCGGGTTCCTTGATCACGGCGCGCCTGGCCGGCGAGCAGGGACGCGACGTGTATGCCTTGCCCGGCTCCATCCATGCGACGTTGGCCAAGGGTTGCCATGCACTCATCAAGCAGGGCGCCAAGCTGGTCGAGTCGGCCGATGACGTGCTGCAGGAACTGCAATGGCTGGGCGGCGTTCCCCACGTGCCGCCAACGGTGGAAGACGAACCGCCGCTGCTGGCCGCGCTGGGCCACGATCCCCTCGACGCCGATACCCTGGCCGCGCGCAGCGGTCTGGCCATGGGAGAATTGATGAGCGAATTGCTGGCACTGGAGCTGGCGGGCCGGGTGGAACGCTTGCCGGGAGGACTGTTTCAACGCTGCAAATGACAGCTAGGCACTTGTGTGGCGGCCTTGCCGCACGGGGGCGCTTTGTCGGCGCGCACCCTTGTGTCGCAGCGAACTTAGCTGATAGAGTAGAGCCATGTTCGATATCCTGGTGTACCTCTACGAGACTTACTATCGCCCCGATGCCTGCCCCGAGCCGGCGGTCCTGGCGCGCAAACTGTCGGCCGTCGGTTTTGACGACGTGGAGATTTCCGAAGCGCTCGTCTGGCTGACGGACTTGAACGCCATGGCCGGCGTCGAACAGACCCTGACGGCCAGTTCCACGGGCACGCGCTTTTATGTGCAGCAGGAAAGCGACGTGCTGGGCACGGCCGCCATCGGCTTCATCCAGTTCCTGGAAAGCGCCAAAGTGCTCTCGCCCTTGCAGCGCGAAATCGTCATCGAACGGGCGCTGGCGCTCGACGAGGCGCCCGTGTCGCTGGGCAAGCTGAAAGTCATCGTGCTGATGCTGCTGTGGAGCCAGGGCAAGGAACCGGACGCCCTGATGTTCGACGACCTGTTTGTCGACGACGAAGATCTCCCGCCGCGCCTGCTGCACTAGTCCCTACACATCCCCGGCCGCACCTGGCGCCGCTGCCGCGCCATCTCCCTTACTATATGCTGCGGCACCGCGCACGCCAGACCATTCTGTTTGCGCCTGCGCATTCTTGCTTGCAGATAACTTGCCGAATTCTTCAATAGGCGCTTATCATTGGCCGCTTGACAAGACCACAAGTCACAAGGCCTTGCGCAGACAAAAGCGTCGGCGCCTGGCAATGCACTGTATGATGCGCATGCTGAAACTATCCTAGAGCATTTTTCGAGACCACAAAATATGACAAAAACCCTCATCATCGCCGAGAAGCCTTCTGTCGCGAACGATATCGCGAAGACGCTTGGCGGCTTCACCAAGCACGATGAGTACTTTGAATCGGATGAATACGTCCTGTCCTCGGCGGTCGGCCACTTGCTGGAGATCGCCGTACCGGAAGAATTCGACGTGAAGCGCGGCAAATGGAGTTTCGCGCACTTGCCGATGATTCCACCGTATTTCGCGCTGAACCCGATCGCCAAGACGGAAGCGCGTCTCAAAGTATTAAACAAGCTGATCAAACGTAAAGACGTTACCACCCTCATCAACGCATGCGATGCGGGGCGCGAAGGCGAGCTGATTTTCCGCCTGATTGCGCAAAACGCGAAAGCCAAGCAACCGGTCAAGCGCCTGTGGCTGCAGTCGATGACGCCGGGCGCCATCCGCGACGGTTTCTCGCACCTGCGCAGCGACGAAGAAATGCTGCCGCTGGCCGATGCGGCCCGCTGCCGTTCGGAAGCCGATTGGTTGATCGGCATCAATGGCACGCGCGCCATGACGGCGTTCAATTCAAAAGAAGGCGGCTTTTACCTGACGACCGTGGGCCGCGTGCAAACGCCAACCCTGTCCATCGTGGTCGAACGCGAAGACAAGATTAAAAAATTCGTGCCGCGCGACTTCTGGGAAGTGCGCGCCGAATTCGTCTGCGCGGCCGGCATCTATGAAGGCCGCTGGCTCGACACGAAATTCAAGAAGGACGAGAACGATCCCGAGAAGCGCGCCGAGCGCCTGTGGAGCAAGACGGCTGCCGATTCGATCGCCACCGCTTGCCGCGGCCGCCAGGGCATCGTCACGGAAGAATCGAAGCCGACCACCTCGATGGCGCCGGGCCTGTTCGACCTGACCAGCCTGCAGCGCGAAGCAAACTCGCGTTTCGGCTTCTCGGCTAAAAATACCCTGGGCCTGGCCCAGGCGCTGTATGAAAAGCACAAGGTATTGACGTATCCGCGTACCGATTCGCGCCACCTGCCGGAAGACTACATGCCGACCGTGCTGCAGGCGCTGGAAACGGTCAAGGAAAACAGCAATTACCACCAGTTTGCCAAGCAGATCATCGACAAGGGCTGGGTCAAGCCGAACAAGCGCATCTTTGACAACACGAAGATCTCGGATCACTTCGCGATCATCCCGACGACGATCGCGCCAAAGAATTTGTCCGAGCCGGAACAAAAATTGTATGACCTGGTCACGCGCCGCTTCATGGCCGTGTTCTTCCCGCCTGCGGAATTCCAGGTCACCACGCGCTACACGGAAGTGTCCGGCCATCAGTTCAAGACTGAAGGCAAGGTCATGACCAATCCGGGCTGGCTGGCCATCTACGGCAAGGAAGCCTCGACGGACGCCGACAAGGAAAGCAATGGCAACGGCAATCTGGTGCCAGTGGCCAAGGGCGAGAAAGTACAGACGGAAAGCGTCAACGCGAACGGCCTGGTAACGAAACCGCCTGCGCGCTTCACGGAAGCGACGTTGCTGTCGGCCATGGAAGGCGCCGGTAAATTGATCGACGACGACGAGCTGCGCGATGCGATGGCTGGCAAGGGCCTCGGCACGCCAGCGACGCGCGCGGCCACCATCGAGGGCTTGCTGACGGAACGTTATCTGATCCGCGAAGGCCGCGAACTGATCCCAACGGCCAAGGCGTCGCAGCTGATGACCTTGTTGAAAGGCCTGGGCGTCAACGAATTGACGGCGCCGGAGTTGACGGGCGAGTGGGAATACAAGCTGTCGCAGATGGAAAAAGGCAAGATTTCGCGCGAAGAATTCATGCGTGAAATCGCGCAGATGACGCAAATTATCGTCAAGCGCGCCAAGGAATACGACAACGACACGATTCCCGGCGACTACGCGACCCTGGAAACGCCATGCCCGAATTGCAGCGGCGTGGTGAAGGAAAACTACCGTCGTTTCGCCTGCACCAAGTGCGAATTCTCGATGAGCAAGACGCCGGGTTCGCGCCAGTTCGAAATCGCCGAAGTGGAGCAGTTGCTGAAGGACCGTACCATCGGCCCGCTGCAAGGTTTCCGCTCGAAGATGGGCCGTCCGTTCGCCGCCATCCTGCGCATCGTGCGCGATGAAGAGATCAAGAACTTCAAGCTGGAATTCGATTTCGGCCAGAACGACGAGAGCGAAGATGGCGAAGGCGTCGATTTCACGGGCCAGACGCCCGTGGGACCTTGCCCCAAGTGCAATGCCGGCGTGTACGAAATGGGCCTGGCCTATGTGTGCGAACACAGCATGGCCAAGCCGAAGACGTGCGACTTCCGCAGCGGCCGCATCATCTTGCAGCAGGAAATCTTGCCAGAACAAATGGCAAAACTGCTCAACGATGGCAAGACGGACCTGTTGCCTGGGTTCGTATCCCAGCGTACCCGTCGTCCGTTCAAGGCCTTCCTCGTGCGCGGCAAGGATGGCAAGGTGAGCTTCGAGTTTGAAGAGCGCAAGGCCAAGCCGGGCGCTAAGACGAAGGCGGCAGCCGTTGAGGCCGAAGGCGAAGAAGGCGCGGCGCCAGCGAAGAAAACGGCGGTCAAAAAGGCTGCCGTGAAGAAAGCGCCAGCGAAGAAAGCTGCGGCCGTGAAAAAGCCGGCCGCCAAGAAGGCGCCGGCGAAGAAAGCGGCAGCGGCGGAGTAATCTAGCCTCAGCCAGACAAAAGCCAGGGATGTCCCTGGCTTTTTTTACGTCCCGATTTTTTTGGCGTTAGTCTGGCGCTTAGTCCAGGTAGTCGGAATACTCGCGCTGCGCGTAATTCTGCAAATTCGCCCACGGCTGCGCCTTGCTGACGGTCGGCTGCAGCTTGACGTCGACCCGGCGATAGAAGGTATTCGCGCGGTCGCCGCTTTCGATGACCAGGGGAATCTGTTTTTGCTCATCCCACAGGATGCGCTGGAACACGCCATTCTTTTCCACTTCGCGCCAGCGCGCGCCCGTCACGGTCGATGCCTGTTTCGACAGCGGCATGGCGGCCACCAGTTTCGGATCCAGCAGGTAAAAACTGTTTTCCCAGGAGCCGTCGAAATTGACGTTTTCGTACTCGGCCTTGGGGATGGCGACGACGATCTTGTCATGCGCATCGATGTATTCCACGCGCACGGTGTTCTTTTCCAGCATCACGTGGCGCGGGATCAGCACGGGATTGAAGTGCTTGTGTTCATGCTGCGTGGCTTTCAGCGCCACTTTTTTGTTGTCGCCATGGTTGTGGCCCGCATGCGCATCGGTCGACGGCGCCAGTACGCGCTCGACCCACACGTGGCCGGGGCGGCGCAGCATCTTTTCTTCGTAGCGGCTCTCGCGCGTCACGCCTTCCGGTGTCAGGACGCGGCTGTAATAGGTGATGCCCAGGTCCAGGTCGGCAGGAGCGGATGGCGTGGCGGGGGCGGCTTGCGCGCTGGCGGCAAAGCCGGCGGCGAGGAGGACGGCGATCAGGGACGATTTCATGGTGTTGCCTTTACGTGCAGAGGGGCGGAGGGCTTGCGCCATCCGCCCCGGTGGGGTTGCCGTGTTGATGTGGATCAGAAGCCGAAAGCCGCCTTCAGCAAGTCAAACACCTTGGTGTTGTCCAGGGTGCCCTTGAAGGGTTTTGCGCCGGCGCCCGTGGCCAGCAGCTTGACGTCGCCGCCGCCGTGGGTTTCGCTGGCCAGACGCACGCCTGTTTCTTGCAGGTAGTTGTCTTTCAGGGCCGTGGCGCTGTCGACGTTGCTGCGCAGGGCAGGGCGGTTCGGGCCATTGCCGAACACCAGGGTGGTGTAGGTATTGCCATCGGCATCCTTGCTCGGCTGGTTATCCTTGTAGCCGCGGTTGATGTCGAGGATATTGTTGCCGCGCTTGCCATAGCCGTTGAAGGCCAGGGTGTGGTCATGGTCGGCCGTGACGACGATCAGGGTATTGGCCAGGGTCGGATCGGTTTCCTTGATCTTGGCGATGGCGGCCTTGATGGCGTCGTCGAAGGCGATGGTGTCCGTCAGCGCGCGCTTGGCGTTGATGCCGTGCAAGGCGTGGTCGATGCGGCCGCCTTCAACCATCAGGAAATAGCCATTCGCGTTTTTCGACAGCAAGTCGATGGCCTTGAGGGTCATTTCCGACAGGCTAGGCTGGGTCGCGCCTTCGCCCAGCGGTGGCGTGGCCGTGCGGTCCAGTTCATATTCCAGGTGGCTGCGGGTGCTGTACAGGCCGATGAATTTTTTTCCGCTAGGCGCCGCCGCCATTTCCGCTTTCGTCGCGGCCACGGTGTAGCCCTTGGCGGCAAATTCCGTCAACAGGTTGCGGCCATCGGCGCGGCCATACTTGTTGCTGGCCGACCAAGGCGTGAAGTGGTTGCGACCACCGCCCATCAGCACGTCGACGCCGTCGCCCAGCGCCGTGTTGTAGCCCGTGCCGCCTGGCGTCGCTTGCGCGGCGATCGCGTATTGCGCATTGCGGTTGCAGATGTGCGAGAACGTCGTCGCCGGCGTGGCGTGCGTCAGTTCCGTGGTGGTGATGGCGCCCACGGCCTTGCCCTTGGCTTTCGCCAGTTCCAGGATGGTTGGCGCGCTCTTGCCGCCGGCCGGGCAGTTGTCCACGCCCAGATTGCCGTTGGCGTCGCGGCCGGGCTCTTTGGCGATCGTCTCCTGCGCCATCGAGATGACTTCATTGTTCATCTTGACGCCGGTCATGTAGGCGGCCATCGATGGCGCGCTGTCCGTCGTTTGCGCATCGTTCGAGAACGTCTTGATCCGCGCCGTGCGCTCCAGCGTGTCCATCGTCAGGCTGCCGTCTTCGCCGTATTTGTAGATGCGCGACGCCGTCACGACGGACGGGCCCATGCCGTCGCCGAGGAAGAAGATGACGTTCTTGGCGTCGGCGGCGTAGGCGCTGGCAACGCTGGCGGCCACGAGCGTGGTCAGCAAGGAGAGTTTAAATGCAAGTTTCATGTGCTTGTCCAATGTTGATGTCTTGGGGATTACAGACCGCCGGCCGTCTTGACCAGGCCGAATACTTTGGTGTTGTCGATGGTGCCCAGGAAGGTTTCCGAACCCTTGCCGATGGCGCCCAGGAAGACGTCGGTGCCGCCGTGGGTTTCATTGCCGATGGCCGTGCGGATCACCGCTTCCTGGTGGTAGGTATTGGCGCTGGTGACGGTTTCATCGAGGCTGGCCATGGCGGCGCGGCTCGATTGGGTGCGGTTTTCGCCATTGCCGAAGCCGATGATCGAATACGGTGCACCGTCCAGGTCTTTTTCGACCGCGCCGGTGACGTAGTTTTTCACCACGCCCAGCACGCCAGGGTTGCCGGCAGCCGTCTTGCCCGTGCGTTTGGCGTAGCCGTTCAGTACCAGGGTGTGGTCATGGTCGGCCGTGACGACGATCAGGGTATTGGCCAGGGTCGGGTCGGTGAGCTTGGCTTTGTCGATGGCGGCCTTGATGGCGTTGTCGAACGCGACGGTGTCTTGCAGCGCTTTCTTGGCTGTCGTTTCGTGCAGCGCATGGTCGATGCGGCCGCCTTCGACCATCAGGAAGTAACCCTTCTTGTTCTTGGCCAATACGTCCATGGCCTTGGTGGTCATTTCCGCCAGGCTCGGTTCCTTGGCCGCATCGCGGTCCAGGTCGTAGCTCATGTGGCTGGACGTGAACACGCCGAACAAACGCTCCGTCTTGGCCGCATCGACGGCCTTGAAGTCGGTGGCGTTGTTGGCGACCGTGTAGCTTTTCGCCTTCAGTTCGGCGACCAGGTCGCGCCCGTCGGAACGCTTGCCGCCATCCTTGAACGGCTTGAAGAATTGCGCGCCGCCGCCGAGGACCACGTCCAGGCCAGCGGTGCCCAGCGCGCTGTTGTAGCCGGTGCCTCCCGGTACCAGGGCCGCGGCGATATCGTTTTCCAGGTCGCGGTGGCAGATGTGCGAATAGGTGGCGGCCGGCGTGGCGTGCGTCACGCGCGCCGTGCTGACGACGCCGGCGGCAAAGCCCTTGGCCTTGGCCAGTTCCAGCAGGGTGGTGGCGGGCGTGCCGTTGCCGGTGCCGCATTTGTTGACCAGCTTGTTGCCGTTCGCATCCGTGCCCGGATCGATGGCGACCGTATTGGCCGACATCGAGATGACTTCATTGTTCATCTTGACGCCGGTCATGTAGGCGGCCATCGATGGCGCGCTGTCCGTCACTTGCGCGTCGTTCGAGAAGGTTTTCACGAAGGCCGTTTCCGGCAGGGTATCCATGGTCAGCGCACCTTCTTCGCCCACCGAATAGATGCGCGCGGCCGTCATGGTGGTCAGGCCCATGCCATCGCCGAGGAAGAAGATGACGTTTTTCGGCGGTGCTTCGACCACTGCCTCTTCTTTTTTTGCATCGCTGCCGCAGGCGGCCAGCATCAGGGTGATGGCGACGCTGCAGCCAGCGACGGAAATTTTTCTGCGTGTCATGTGGTTCATCCGGCTAGGTTGGAAAGAGCTGGCAAGATAACAATCCAATGTGACGCCATCATGACGCTGTGACACATTTGGTGTTCGATGGCTGGCCATTGTGCCGAAATGTGCAACAAACTATTGCGCTTTAACGGGTTTTTCTACCGAACCGAGCAACGTAAGATGCAGTCATCCCAATCATCTTGTGAAGGCAGATCATGTTCACCAAAACCATCAGCAGCGTTCTTGTTTCCACCGTGTTTGCCGCCGGCGCCGCCTCGGCCGCCGCCAGCGCCCCCCTGACCCTGGAAGTCTTCAACCCGGGCGAAGCGGCCATCTTTCCCGTCGCTTCTGTATTGGTTGCGGGCAAGCATGACGCCGTGCTGATCGATGCGCAGTTTTCGCGCGCCGAAGCGCAAAAGCTGGTGGAAAAGATTCGCGCCAGCGGCAAGAAACTGACGACGGTATATATCAGCCACAGCGATCCCGATTTTTACTTTGGCCTCGACGTGATCAAGGCGGCTTTCCCGCAGGCAAAGATCGTCGCCACGCCGGAAACGGTCGCGGAAATTCGCCGCAAGGCCGACGCCAAGGTCGCCTACTGGGGGCCTATTCTGAAAGACAATGCGCCGAAAAGCATCGTAATTCCGGAAGCGTTGAAGGGCAAGCGCATCAGCCTGGAAGGCCAGACGCTGGACATCGCCGGCCCGACCCCAGCGCGCACCTATGTGTGGATACCATCGATCAAGGCCGTCGTCGGTGGCGTGGTGCTGTTTGGCAACTTGCACGTGTGGACGGCCGATACGCAAAGCCTGCAATCGCGCCAGGACTGGCTCAAGACCCTGGACGGCATCGCCGCCCTGAAGCCCGTCACCGTCGTGCCTGGCCACTTCAAGGTCGGTTCGCCCCTGACGCCGGACAGCATCGGTTTTACGCGCGACTACCTGGTGACGTTTGAAGCGGAAACGGCCAAGGCCGCCAATTCGGCCGCGCTGATCGAAGCGATGAAAATGCGCTATCCGAAGCTGGGCCTCGATGGCGCTTTAGAGACCAGCGCGAAAGTGGCGAAGGGTGAGATGAAATGGTAAGCGGCAACCAGGAGGCCGGCATGCCCACCCTGCACTACATTTTCGATCCGCTGTGCGGCTGGTGCTACGGCGCCGCGCCGCTGGTCGAGGCGGCGCGCGCCGTGCCTGGCCTGGCGGTGGCCTTCCACGGTGGCGGCATGATGACGGGCAGCAATCGCCGCCAGATCACGCCCGCATGGCGCGGCTATGTGCTGCCGCATGACCGGCGCATCGAGCAATTGTCAGGCCAGCCATTCGGCGATGCTTATATGAATGGCTTGCTGAACGACACGACGGCCATGATGGATTCCGAACCGCCGATCACGGCCATCCTGGCGGCGGAAGTCCTGGCTGGCAAGGGCCTGGACATGCTGCAGTGCGTGCAGCGCGCCCATTACGTGGACGGCTTGCGCATCGCCGACCTGCCCGTGCTGGTGATCCTGGCGCAAGAGCTGGGCATGGATGGCGCCGCCTTCCAGGCCGAGTATGCGCGCCAGGCGGGCGCCGCCACGCAGCGGCATATCGATGCCAGCCGCGCCTTGCTGGCGCAGGTGGGTGGGCAGGGCTTTCCCACCTTCGTGCTCGACGATGGCAGCGGGAAATTGTCCGTGATCGATATCGGCGGCTTTTTGGGCCAGCCGGCGAAGTTGCAGGCGCAGCTCGGAGGCGTCTGCGATGCACAAGGGTGTGCATTGTAAATATCTATCGGATCGATAAAATCAATTAGCTTTTCCTTTGTTGCTGACCTCGTTACACTGCTTCCATTAGTCAACAACGAAGGAAAAGCAGCCATGAGTCAACAGCCGCCATTCAGTACCGCCTCGGGCATTCCCGTCGCCGACAACCAGAATTCCATCAGTGCCGGTCCCCGTGGCCCGCTGCTGCTGCAAGACTTCCACCTGATCGAAAAACTCCAGCATTTCAACCGCGAGCGCATCCCTGAGCGCGTCGTGCACGCGAAAGGTTCGGGCGCCTACGGCACCTTTACCGTCACGCACGACATTTCGCGCTACACCAAGGCCAAATTGTTTGCTGAAGTGGGCAAGCAGACGGCCACCTTCGCGCGCTTTTCCACCGTCGGCGGCGAACGCGGCAGTGCAGACACGGAACGCGACCCTCGCGGTTTCGCCGTGCGTTTCTACACGGAAGAGGGCAACTGGGACTTGGTTGGCAACAACACGCCGATGTTCTTCATCAAGGACCCGATCAAGTTCCCCGATTTCGTCCACACGCAAAAGCGCGATCCGCAAAGCAACTTGAAATCGGCCGAAATGATGTTCGATTTCTGGAGCCATGCGCCGGAAAGCCTGCACCAGGTCACCATGCTGTTCTCGGACCGCGGCACGCCGGACGGCTACCGTCATATGGATGGCTTCGGCAGCCACACGTATAGCCTGATCAATGCCGACGGCCAGCGTGTGTACGTGAAATGGCACTTCAAGACGCGCCAGGGCATCAAGAATTTGCCTGCGGCGGAAGCGGGCCGCCTGGCCGGTGCCGATCCCGACTACGCCCAGCGTGACCTGTTCGGCGCCATCGAGCGCGGCGATTTCCCCCAGTGGGAAGTCAAGCTGCAGGTGGCGACGCAGGAGCAACTCGATGCATGGGAACAGCGCACGGGCTGGAACCCGTTCGACCTGACGAAAGTGTGGCCGCACGCGGACTTCCCGCTGCTGCCGGTCGGTATTTTCGAGCTGAACCGCAATCCGGACAATTACCACGCGGAAGTCGAGCAGGCAGCGTTTTCGCCGGCCAACGCCGTGCCGGGCATGGGTTACTCGCCGGACAAGATGCTGCAAGGCCGGCTGTTCGCCTACCACGACGCCCAGCTGTACCGCGTCGGCACGAATCACCAGCATCTGCCCGTGAATGCGGCCCGTTGCCCCTTCCACAACCAGCAGCGCGACGGCGGCATGGCGATTCACAATGGCGGCGCGGCGCGCAACTATGCGAACGTGGCGGCGGCGGGCACGCAGCCGCAAGGGCTGGGCCATGGTGAACCGGCGCTGGCGCTCGATGGCGGCGCGGCGCGCTACGATGGGCGCGGCGTGGAAGACGACTTTACGCAGGCCGGCAATCTGTTCCGTCTGATGTCGGCCCAGGCGAAGCAAAACCTGTTCGACAATCTGGCCGGTCCCCTGAGCCAGGTGCGCCCGGAAACCTTGCAGCGTCAACTCGGTCACTTCGACCGGGCCGATGCGGCCTACGGCGCCGGCGTGCGCGCCGCTTTGCAGGCACGCGGCGTGACCGTGTAAGCGGATGTTGCAGGCGGAACAAGTGTGTTCCGCCTGTTGTTGATGCAGCACAAATTAGAATGGGATACCAAATATTGCCGTATGGACATATTTGTCTTCCATGCGTAGACTTGTTGGTCTGATGATCGCGCCGCCTTCCTGGCGGCGTCCTGACTAGAAAGTCTTGCAATATGAATATGGCGAAGCTGTCGGTGCATGGGGATGACCCCACGCTCAAATCCATCCTCGAAGTCTTGCCCACGGATCCGGAACGGCAATGGCGCAAAGGCGAGGCGAAGGGCGCGAATCGTGTGCATCTCGATTCCGGCTTTGAAGTGCTGATCGCGCAGGCGCCCAAATCGCAAGTGTTGCCCTCGCGCATACGCAGCTATCTGGCCGAATGCCGCTCGCGCGGCGTCAGCTTCACGATGCCGCGCATCGTGGCCGAGCTGCAACTGGAATTGAATGGCAACGATACGCTCGACTCTCCGCTGGACCTGACCCTGGCGGACATGCAGCATCTGACGGAAATGGGCATCAGCCTGAGCCTGGTGACGCGCCGCGCCGCAGTCTGATGAGCACCTGATATTCAAAAAAATGGCCACCTGTTCAGGGTGGCCATTTTTCGTCATGGTTCTTCGAGCTCGACGGTGGCCATATTGTCGTCCGGCTTGCGGTCGATCAGCTTGTTGTCGGGATCGATGCCCGCCTTGCCGGGCCGGCTGCCGACGATGACGGTGTAGCTCGCCTCGCGCGCCGTCATGCGCAGGCGTTCGCGCAGCAGCGGATGGCCATTCGCGTCGTCGACGCCGATCTCGATCCAGTCGTGCAGGGGCGCGTCGTGTTCCTCTCCCTGTTCGCCGGCCGTCAATTTGCCCGCCTGTACCTTGACGGTGACGGCGTACTTGCCGTCGCCGCGCTTGGTGGCCGTGGCCGACAGGGCGCGGTTGTCGAACAGCACGATTTTCTCGAACAGGTCGTCGATCAGGTAAGCCTGCTCGGGCGGCGTCACCTGGCGCAAGCCGGCAATCAGGGCGGTCACGCTGGCATACGGCGGGCCTTTCTGGCCATAAGTCTTGAGCAGGTCGCGCAGCACGCCGTTGACCTTGTCTTCGCCGATGATATCTTGCAGCAAGTACATGGCCAGGCTGCCCTTGTGGTAGTGGATGTAGGCCTGGTTTTCATTCTCGGCCAGCGGCAATTCTTTCTTGCGCTCTTCGCTGCGCCCCATCAGGTATTGATTCAGGTCATAGCGCAGGAAGCGGCGCATCTTGGCTGGCCCCACGCTTTTTTTCATCACCATCAGGGCCGAATATTCGGCCAAGGTTTCGCTGAGCACGGTAGCGCCGCGCGTATTGCCGCCCACCAATTGATGCGCCCACCACTGGTGCGCCACTTCATGCGCCGTGACGTAGAACGGATAATCGATGTCTTTCGGATTCTTGTCGTCCACCTTGGCGATGAAGCCCAGCCCTTCCGAGTACGGTATCGTGTTCGGGAACGATTGCGCAAAGGTGGCGTAGCGGGGGAACTCGACGATGCGCAGGATCTTGTGCTGGTAGGGGCCGAAGTTTTTTGTGTAGTACTCGAGCGCTTCCTTGCTGCCGCGCACGAAGCGATCGAGGTTGTATTCATGGCCCGGGTGGTAATACACGTCGATGGCCACGTCCTGCCAGCGCTCGTGCCTGACGGCGTAGCGGGCCGACTGGAAGGCGTAGAAATTCAGGATCGGCTGCTCCATCGTGTAGTGGAAGTAATGGCGGCCCTTGGCGATCCAGTCGTTGTCCAGCATGCCCGGCGCGATGGCCGTCTGGCCGTCGACGGTGCTGACGGTGGCGTCAAAGTTGATGCGGTCGGCGTCGTTGCTGACGTAATTGTCGGCCAATCCCTTCGCATCGTCGCGCGGCAAGGCCCGTTCGCGCGCGGGCAAGCCGTGTTTCTTGCGGTCGCGCGGGTCCGTCAATTCCTGCTGCGGCTGGTAACCGATGTGCGGCAGCACGGCATTCGTGAAGAAGGTACCGTTGGCCACCACGGGCGTGTCCTGGCCCAGGCCAAAGATGCCGCGCGGCGCGTAGCGAATGTCGAAATCGAGGCCCAGGCTGGCGCCCGGCGCCAGCGGCGCGGCCAGGCGGTAGCTGTAAAAGCCCAGTTTGCCGTCATCGAGGCCGGGATGCACGCGGGCATCGAAACGCAGGCGCATGGTGGAGGTCGGGTCTTGCTGCACAAAAATGTGGCTGATCGGCAGGCTGCTCTTGTTTTGCAGCACATAGCGGCCCGTGACGATGAGGGTGCGCTGCGCCGGATAGATCGCCACGTCGAGTTTCACGTCGGTGATTCTCGGTTGCGGCGTGGCGGCAAACTTGCGGTACTGGCGCTCGATGCTGGCGCGGTCCGCATCGCGGGAAAATTCGGACTGGTAATCGTTGGCCACGTGGAAAACGTAGAACAGCACGCCGCCGGCGCTGACGAAGATCAGGGCGCCGCCGGCAAAGCTGGCCAGCACGCCCTGCGTGAGGCCGTGGCGCGCCAGGCGCAGGCGGATGCGCCAGCTGTCCTGCGCGCCGCGGGGCCAGAACAGCAGCGACAGCACCGTCAGCATGACGGCCGCGCCGCTCCAGTACAGCAAGTACCAGCGTTCGCGCAACAGATAGTGGCCGGCACCGTTCATGGCCGAATACACGAAGTCTGGCGTGTTGCCGTACAGTAGCAGCGGGTCGCCCAGGCCCAGCGAGGAAAAGCTGATGCTGGCGATGTGGTACAGGATCATGGCGAAATACGCCAGGTACTTGTGATTGATTAACACCTGCAAAAAGATGGCCAGCACGGCGATCAGCGCATAGTAGGGCAGGTGCGACAGGAACAGCGATTCCAGGTACAGGCCGGGGTCGAGGCGGTAATAGCCCTTGAAGACCTGGATCGACATGCCGCACAGCATGATGACCAGGCTCAGCAAGGCTTGCAGGCTGATCAGCGCAAACAGTTTCGACAGCAGGGGCAGCCAGTTCGGCACGGGCAGGGCGTCGAGCATCAGATACGTGCCCGCCTCGCGTTCGCGCCACACCAGCTCGCCCGCATAGAAAGTGGTAATGACCAGCATGAACAGTGCGAACGAGGCGTTGACCATGTCCAGCACCTTTTCCGTCACGGGATAGGTATTCGTGCCGTAAATGGAGCCCATGTCCAGCGCGCCCGCATACATGGTCAGCACGCCGGCCAGCACGATGACGACAAAATAGATGTTCTTGATGGTTTCGCGCAGGTTCAGCCAGCTCATCTTGACGAGCAGGGCGGCCAGATTGCGCTGCGCGAAGTCCGGTGTTTCCTGCGTGGACAGCGAGGCGTTCGACAGGCGCTGCGGCGCCTCGCCCTCGCTGCGGCGCTTGCCGGCGCCCGCGTCCGTCGTCGCGTGGAACTGGAAGCGCCAGTAGCCGAGCAGCAAGGCCACGAGGGCGAAGCCGGACCAGATGGCGCGGTTCAGCAGGTACACGCCTTCCAGGGTGACCAAGCGCGTGTTGCGCTCCGCATTCGGCCAGTATTCCGTCAAGCGTATCAGCGCCGTGGTGCCGAAGGGGTCGATCAGGGCGGCCAGGGTCTTGTAGTCGAGATCGCGCGCCAGCGACGGCGCCACCAGATAGCCGATCAGCATGACTACCGAGCTGATGTACACGGGCAGCATGCGCCGCGTCAGGGCCGCGATGACGAAGAAAATGGCGCCGAAGATGAACAGATTCGGCAGCAGGGTAAACACATACGGCATCAGGTAGGCCAGCGCCCGCTGCGGCCCCAGCCGTTCCGGATCGATGCCGGGCAGCCAGGCGCCCAGCCAGGCGCCGATGACGATGCTGGAAAACACCACCGCCAGCACCAGCCAGGCGCCGAGGAAGCGGCCGAACACGTACTGGTATTTTTTGATCGGCGCGCTGAAGAAGAAATGCTGCATGCCGTATTCGAAATCCTGCTGCACCGAGCGGCCCATCATGGCGGCCACGACCACGGCGCCGAAGCAGCCCAGCACGCTGCACGTAAATGCCAGCGAGCGCGGTGCGTTGATCAGGAACTTGCCGCCGAAACTGATGCTCGCTTCCTTGAAGACGCCGCCGGCCGCAGCCATCCACAGCATGGCCAGCGCCAGAAACATGACGAAATACACCCAGGTGGACAGCAGCTTGAGCCGCTGTCGCGCTTCAAAGCGGGCGATGGCAAACATGGCCGCCCCCTCAGTCGCACTGCGGGGCGACGCGGTGGCGCCCGGCAATGGTGGCGAAATACAGGTCTTCCAGGTCGCCGATGGCTTCCTCGAAGCCGTCGCCCGGGTCGTCGTCGCTGTAGACGTGGATGAGGGTGCGGCCCGACAGCAAGCGCGTGGAAATGACGGCGTGGCGCTGCTGGAAGCTGGCCAGTTCTTTCTTTTCGACAAAACGCGCCCAGATCTTGCAGCTGACTTCGTCGATCAGTTCCTGGGTCTTGCCGCACAGCAGCAAATGGCCCTTGTTGATGATGGCCATGTTGGCGCACAGGTCGGCCACGTCGGAGACGATGTGGGTCGACAGGATCACCGTCTTGTCTTCGCCGATGTCGGACAGCAGATTGTGGAAGCGCACGCGCTCCTGCGGGTCGAGGCCGGCCGTCGGTTCGTCGACGATGATCAGTTTCGGGTCGCCCAGCAGCGCTTGCGCGATGCCGAAGCGCTGGCGCATGCCGCCGGAAAAGCTGCCCAGGCGCTGGTGGCGTACGTCGAACAGATTGGTTTGCTGCAACAGGCCATCGACGACCTCGCGCCGGCGCGCCCGCTGCGACAGCCCTTTTAACGTGGCGAAGTGGTCGAGCAGTTCGTAGGCCGTCACTTTCGGGTACAGGCCGAAGTCTTGCGGTAGGTAGCCCAGCATGCGGCGGATCTCGTCCTTGTCGTCGAGCACGTCGTAGTCGCCGAAGAAGATGGAACCGGAATCGCATTCCTGCAAGGTCGCCAGGGTGCGCATCAGGGTCGACTTGCCGGCGCCATTCGGGCCCAGCAAGCCAAACATCCCGGGCGGTATCGTCAGCGACACGTTATCCAGCGCCACCACGCCATTCGCGTAGGTCTTCGACAATTTGCGAATCTGCAATTCCATACAACTCCTTGCTCATGCTGTTGCGGCCCCATGCTGCGGAGCTTATCTATGCTGGCATTGTATTGAATTTAAGACGTGCTGGGCAGTTGCATGCGATACACGGCATTTTCACGTGCCCAGAGTGCGGATGGGCGGGGTGGACGGCACCCCGCCGCAAGCCATTTGCAGGTTTAATTTCGGAAGAGTACGGATTCGCGATTGAACCACCAGCGGCACAGCATCAGCAGGGCGCCCGCGATCACCGTGGTCGAGGCCAGGATGACGCCGAACATGCGGTAATCCATGGTGCCCTTGACCAGTTCCTTCATGGCCAGCGACACGTTGGTCAGCGGCACCATGGCCCACATCCAGTTCAGTTCGACGCCGGGCAGCATGGCCGCCACCGTGGGCAGGATGACGAACAGCATCAATGGCGTGATCATGCCGGCCGCTTCCTTGTAGCTTTTTGCGTAGATCGAAATCGACAACAGCAGCGAGGCGAAGATGGCGGCCGTCGGCACCAGCATCAGGGTCACCATGGCCAGGTCGGGCAAGCCGATGCTGCGCACCATGACGGCCATGTTGCCTTCGAGCGAACTGCCGAAGATGGCCAGCAGGGCGCCCATGCTGCCCACCATCAGCACGGCCGAGGTCATGCCCACCGTAAACAGCACGAGGAACTTGGCCAGCACGATGGCGCTGCGCGGCACGGGCGCCAGCAGCAGGGTTTCCAGCGTGCCCCGTTCCTTTTCGCCGGCGCCCAGGTCGATGGCCGGGTACATGGCCGCCGTCAGGCACACCATCAGCAGCAAATACGGCAGCATGCCACCGACGATGGCGCCCATCTGCTCGCGTTCGTTGGCCGTCGATTGCTTGTCGAGCACGATGGGATTGAGGGCAAAGGCCAGCTGGGCCGGGCTCAGGTTCAGGGCCGACAGCGCGCTTTCGCGCAGGCTGGCGTTATACGCCTCGACGATCTCGCGCACCCGCTGCTGGGTCACGTCGACCGTGCTGGCGCTGTTGTAGTGCAACACCACCTTGGCTTGCTGCTGTTGCTGCAGCGCCTCTTCAAACCGGGGCGGAATGACGACGGCGAACTTGATCATGTCGTCGCCGATGGCGCGGCGGATGTCGCCCTCGCTGGCCAGCGGCACTTCGCGCAAGTTGTGCTGCTGGGCAAAACGCGCGCTCAGGCCCGGCGAATGGTCCTTGCCGAACAGCGCATAGCGCATTTCCGCCGTCTTCGCGTTCTTGAACATATTGCTGGAAACATAAGCGAAGCCGCCAAAGATCAGCGGCATGGCAAAGATGGGGATGAGGATGGTGAAAATCAGCGTCTTGCGGTCGCGCGTGAGTTCCAGCAACTCTTTCAGATAAATGGTCCACATGGCTCAGGCTCCCTGGTTGATGACGCTGACAAAGGCGTCGTACAAGTCCGCGCTGCCGCCCAGGTGGCGCAGTTCGTCGACCGTGCCATTGAAGGCGGTGGTGCCGCGGTTGATGATGCAGACGCGGTCGCACAGCTTTTCCACTTCGTGCAGGTGGTGCGTGGAAAAGATCAGCGGCACGCGCAGCGCCTTGTAGCTGGCGATGAAGTCGAGCAGGATCTTGGCCGACATCACGTCCAGCCCGGTGGTCGGCTCGTCGAGGATCACCACTTGCGGCTCGTGCACGACGGTGCGGGCGATTGCGCACTTCTGTTTCATGCCCGTTGACAGCTGATCGGCCCGCTTGCCGCCGTATTCCTCCATTTGCAGCAGGGCAAACAGCTCGTCGCAGCGGCGTTTCAGCTTGTCGGCCGGCATGCCGTGCAGGCGGCCAAAGTATTCCACGTTCTCGCGCGCCGTCAGGCGGCCGTACAGCCCCGTCGAGCCGGACAGGAAACCGATGCTCTGGCGCGCCACCAGCGGTTGCTGCAGGACATCGACACCGTTGACGAGGGCGCTGCCCGCGTCCGCTTGCAAGGCCGTCGACAGCAGGCGCAGGGTGGTGGTCTTGCCGGCGCCATTCGGCCCCAGCAGTCCCAGCACTTCGCCGGGGGCGCAGCTGAAACTGACGTCGCGCACGGCGTGAAACCAGCCCTCATGTTCGCGCGGATCGCTGACGTGCATGGCCTTGCCTTTGTGGGGCGGCATGCGGAAACGTTTTGCCAGGTGCTTGACCTCAATCATGTGCTTCATCCATTTAACGGTGAAGAACGAGAGTAGCATGCAAAAAATGTAACTTGCAAGGTGGAAATATCGTTTGGTCTATTGAAAAAAACAGCATCTTCATGCAAGCTGGCCCGGTGGGCGCCGGCGGACGGCGCGGGAGAGCGCAATGCGAACGATCGATCAGGCGATGCAGGACAAGGTACTGGCTGTGGCCCGCGCCGGTATGACCAGTGCCGAAGCCATCGGTTTCTTCCGCGTCAGCCTGGGGCTGTATTACCTGGCCGGCCTGATGACGGAGGAAGCGCTCGACTTCAAAGAGATAGACGCGAAATACAACCGTTTCATTTACCACTCGCTAGGTGGCGGGCACAGCATCGCCAGCGTGCTGCAATTCATGAGCGGCGAGAAAGTCTTGCGCGTGCTGCAATCGGAGCGTTTTCGCGCCGCGTTTGCCGAGTTCTGCCCGGACATCCCCGTCGACAGCATTTCTTTCCTGATTTCACTGAACCTGGGCGTGGCGAAAAGCCTGTCCGGCCTGGACGCCGTCGGCCCCGTGGTGGACTGGATCGAGCAAGAAAAAGCGCGCACAAGTCAATAAAGCCCCGTTCACCCTGCGCGCGGCGTGGGGACTGCCGGCCCTGATCGTCCTATAATTCATGCTTTACTACTCATGAGCATAGCCACGATGACCGCGAACCGCCATTTTGACCCCCTGGATCGTTTGATTGTTGGCGCCGACAAGGCCCTGCGCGTCATGGCGGGCGTGGCCTCGGCCTCGCGCCCCACGCCGGCCGCGCATGCGCCCGATGCGGAACTGAGCCCGGCCGAACAGCGCCACAGCGCCGGCTTGATGCGTGTCAACCATGTGGGCGAAGTATGCGCGCAAGCCCTGTACAACTCGCAGGCGCGCTATGCGCACAGCCCGGCCATCCGCGCCCAGTTCGACGAAGCGGGACGCGAAGAGGAAGACCACCTGGCCTGGACGGCGCAGCGCCTGACGGAGCTGGGCTCGCGTCTGAGCCTGCTCAATCCCCTGTGGTATGCGGGTTCGTTTGCGCTGGGCACCATCGCCGCGCGCATGGGCGACGGCCGCAGCCTGGGTTTTGTGGTGGAAACGGAGCGCCAGGTGGAAGCGCATCTGGCCAGCCACTTGCAGGAATTGCCGCCGCAGGACGCCAAGTCGCGCGCCATCGTCAAGCAGATGGCCATCGACGAAGTGGAACACGGCGCCGCCGCCCAGCGCTTGGGCGCCATCGATACCCCGGCGCCCGTGAAGGCGCTGATGGGCTTGATGGGGAAGGTCATGACCAAGACGGCGTATTACCTGTAGGTCGGATTAGGCCGCAGGCCGTAATCCGACAACATTGTTGGCGCTACCGGTATCGTCGGATTACGCGCTTGCGCGCTAATCCGACCTACTCCTCGATGATTTCGAAGGAATGCGTAATCTCCGCCGTCTTGGCCAGCATGATCGACGCCGAGCAATATTTGTCGTGCGACAAGGCCACGGCCCGTTCCACGGCCGTCGGTTTCAGGGCCTTGCCCCGCACGGTGAAGTGGAAGTGGATCTTGGTAAATACTTTCGGATCGGTGTCGGCACGGTCGGCCTTCAGGGTCACTTCGCAGCCTTTGATGTCTTCGCGTCCGCGTTTCAGGATCAGCACCACGTCATAGGCGGTGCAGCCGCCCGTGCCCAGCAAGACCATTTCCATGGGGCGTGGCGCCAGGTTGTGGCCGCCGCCATCGGGCGCGCCATCCATGGTCACCAGGTGGCCGGAACCCGTTTCTGCCCGAAAACTCATGCCCGACGGGCCATTCCAGCTGACTTTGCATTCCATCGTACTCTCCGAAAATTGTAAGCGTTTTGTATTGTAATAGAGGAATGCTCATCCATGTGCCGGCCGCCGGCCCGCAGCTGGCCTCGATTGCGGCTTGACGCGGCAAGGCAAAGCCGCTTATACTTGTCGGCTTTCCGTTCGCTCAGGAAAAGTAAATAAGGCAGAGTCCGCATAGCAGCATCGGCGGAACCACCATTTGAGCGTGTAATCTATTAGGAAGTCAACATGAAAACATTTTCCGCTAAAGGACATGAAGTCCAGCGCGATTGGTTCGTGGTTGACGCGACGGACAAAGTCCTCGGACGTGTTGCCAGCGAAGTGGCACTCCGACTGCGCGGCAAACACAAACCAGAATTTACTCCTCACGTCGATACCGGCGACTTTATCGTCGTCATCAACGCAGGCAAACTGCGTGTGACCGGTACCAAAGCTACTGAGAAAATTTACTACCGTCACTCTGGCTATCCAGGCGGCATCTACGAAACCAACTTCCAGAAAATGCAACAGCGTTTTCCAGGTCGCGCGCTTGAGAAAGCGGTCAAGGGCATGCTGCCTAAAGGCCCACTCGGCTACGCAATGATCAAGAAGCTGAAAGTGTACGCGGAAGGTTCCCATCCGCACGCTGCTCAGCAACCTAAAGCACTTGTTCTCTAAGGAACTGACATGATCGGTAATTACAATTATGGAACCGGCCGTCGCAAAAGTGCAGTGGCTCGGGTTTTTATCAAAGTTGGCACAGGCTTGATCGTTGTTAACGGCAAACCAGCAAACGAATACTTTTCGCGCGAAACGGGTCTGATGGTCATCCGTCAACCACTGGAACTGACCGGCAATGTCGAGCGTTTCGACATCAAAGTCAACGTCCATGGCGGCGGTGAGTCGGGCCAGGCTGGTGCAGTTCGTCACGGCATCACCCGCGCTCTGATCGACTACGATGCAGCGTTGAAACCGGAACTGGCTAAAGCCGGCTTCGTGACCCGCGATGCACGTGAAGTCGAGCGAAAAAAAGTTGGTCTGCGCAAAGCACGTCGCGCAAAGCAATTCTCGAAGCGTTAATTTCTACGCTACAGCACCTTCCGGGGTGCTGGTCGAAAAGCCGCTGGACTTCGGTCCCGCGGCTTTTTTGCATTTCAGCGGGATACGCCGTTGCGCTGTAAAATACGCGGAAAACCCGCAGGGGCAGCGTTTCCCCTCATCTTTATGCAATCTTATGCAATCTATACACAAGGAAAGAACATGATCAAAGTTGGCATCGTCGGCGGCACTGGATACACGGGCGTGGAATTGCTGCGCTTGCTCGCTACCCATCCAGATGTCGAGTTGACGGCGATTACCTCGCGCAAGGAAGATGGCTTGCCCGTTGCTGACATGTATCCTTCCCTGCGTGGCCACGTGAAACTGGCGTTTTCCTCGCCCGATAAAGCCAATCTGGAGCAGTGCGACGTGGTCTTCTTTGCCACCCCGCATGGTGTTGCGATGGCGCAAGCACCAGCCCTGCTGGCCGCCGGCGTGAAAGTCATCGACCTGGCCGCCGACTTCCGTCTGAAAGACCAGGCCAAGTTCGAGCAGTGGTACAAGATTCCCCATACGGCGCCCGAGCTGATCGAACAGGCCGTGTACGGCTTGCCGGAACTGAACCGTGAAGACATCAAGCAAGCCACGCTGATCGCCAACCCCGGTTGCTACCCGACCACCATGCAACTGGGCTTTTACCCGCTGCTCAAGGCTGGCCTGGTCAATGCGGGCAGCCTGATCGCCGACTGCAAGTCGGGCGTGTCCGGCGCCGGCCGCAAGGCGGAAATCGGCATCCTGTTCTCGGAAAGCAGCGACAGCTTCAAAGCCTACGGCGTGGCTGGCCACCGCCACTTGCCGGAAACGACGGCGCAATTGCAGCGCTTCACGGATGAAAAAGTGGCGCTGACCTTCACGCCGCACCTGGTGCCGATGATACGCGGCATGCATTCGACCTTGTATGCGCAGCTGAACAAGGATGTCAGCAATGAGGAATTGCAAGTCTTGTTCGAAGAGCAATACAAGGATGAGCCTTTCGTCGACGTGATGCCATTCGGCTCGCACCCGGAAACGCGTTCTACGCGTGGCTCGAACATGCTGCGCCTGGCCTTGCACCGTCCTGAAGGCGGCAATACCGTCATCGTGCTGGTGGTGCAGGATAATCTGGTCAAGGGCGCGTCGGGCCAGGCCGTGCAATGCATGAACTTGATGTTTGGTTTGAAAGAAACGGCCGGTTTGCAACACATCGCCGTGATGCCGTAACGATAGGCGACGGTGCTTGCGCGGGTCCGGCGCCTTTTTGCCGGACCTGTGATAAATTGGACTGCCACGTACCCCGACAGGATGACGTTCATGTTCGAGCGCAACGCGAAAAACCCCATCGACACCTTGATCGGCGCTGCCACGCGGATCGAGGGCGACCTGCTGTTTTGCGGCGGCTTGCGCATCGACGGCCATGTGCGCGGCAATGTCACGGGCGAGCCGGGCGAGCCCACGTACGTGGTGCTGGGCGAGGCGGGCCGCATCGATGGCGAAGTGCGCTGCTCGAGCCTGGTCGTCAGCGGCGAGATCAATGGTCCCGTGTATGTGTCCGAAATGCTTGAAATCCAGCCAAAAGCCCGCATTGTAGGAGAGGTCTATTACAAGGTGCTGGAAATGCACAGCGGCGCCTTGGTGCAAGGCAAGCTCAGCCGGCACGACAGCGCCGACCCCGTGCTGCACCTGGCCGTATCGGAAATGTGAGCAGGAACAACACCGTCCAGCCGCATCAGCGGCGGCCGCAGCGCGACTTGCGCCAACAGTCTATAATGACTTAATGTTTTCTAGTAGGAGTGCCTGATATGAATGCCGTCGCTGAAATGCAAGATGTGATCCCTTCCCCTATTATCTTTACCGATAGCGCCGCTGAAAAAGTCGCGCAGCTGATCGAAGAAGAAGGCAATCCCGACCTGAAATTGCGCGTATTCGTGCAGGGCGGCGGCTGCTCCGGCTTCCAGTATGGCTTCACCTTCGATGAAATCGTCAACGAAGATGACACCACCATGGTCAAGAACGGCGTCCAGCTGTTGATCGATTCCATGAGCTACCAGTACCTGGTCGGCGCGGAAATCGACTACAAGGATGACCTGGAAGGCGCGCAGTTCGTGATTAAAAACCCGACAGCAACGTCGACCTGCGGTTGCGGTTCGTCCTTCTCCGTTTAAGTACTAAACGGGGCAAGCAAGAAAATAGCGGATCATCGATCCGCTATTTGTGTTTCTACATCTGCTCAACGCGGATACAGCGCACCGAGCACGCGTAAGCCCGCCGCGCCCGTCACTGCCGGCAAGTTGCCCGGCTTGCGCTGCGTAAAACGCCAGGCCAGCCACGCAAAGGCCAGCGCCTCGACCTGGCTCGGTGCCACGCCCAGCGCTTCTGTCGATTCCACCGCCATGCCCGGCAATGCACGGGCCAGCGCCGCCATCAGGCTGGCGTTTTGCGCGCCGCCGCCACATACATAGAGCGTTTCCGCCTGTGCGCCGTCGCGCAGGATGGCGTGCGCCAGGCTGGCGGCCGTCAGCTGCGTCAGGGTCGCCTGCACGTCGGCAGGCAGGGCGGCTGGATAGCTGGCCAGCTTGCTATTCAGCCAGTCGGCATGGAACAGGTCGCGTCCCGTGCTTTTCGGCGCCGGCAAGTCAAAATACGGGTCGTTGAGCAATTCCGCCAGCAGGGCGGGGATGACCTGGCCTGTCGCTGCCCAGGCGCCGTCGGCGTCGTAAGGCTGGCCCAGGTGTTGCAAAACCCATCCATCCATCAGCGCATTGCCGGGCCCCGTGTCGTAGCCCGTCACCGTGCCGTCCGCGTGCAGCACGCTGATATTGCTGATGCCGCCGATATTGGCCAGCACGCGCGTGTGGCCTGGTAAATTGAAAATGGCCTGGTGAAAAGCGGGCACCAGCGGCGCTCCCTGGCCGCCGGCCGCCACGTCGCGGCTGCGCAAGTCGGCGATGACGTCGATGCCCGTCAGTTCAGCCAGCAGGGCCGGGTTGTTCAGCTGGCGCGTAAAGCCCAGCTCGGGGCGATGGCGGATGGTCTGGCCATGTGCGCCGATGGCGGCGACGGCGTCCGGGCCGATCCCCGCGTTGCTCAGGAGCATGGCGACGCAATCCGCGTAATGGCGCACGAGTTGATTTGCCGCCAGCGCTTCGCGTTCGATTTCATTCTGGCCGGCACTTTGCAACGCCATCAGGTCGGCGCGCAGGCTGGCGGGGAAGGGAATGTACGCGTCGCCCAGGCTGCGCGTGCCGCCATCGTCGGAAAAGTCGACCAGCGCGCCGTCGACGCCATCGAGGCTGGTGCCCGACATTAAACCGATATACAGCATGGAGTGTTCCTTGAGTGCGTCAGTGATGGATGCATTGTGCCGGATTTTCCTGCACACATAAAACAAAGGCACCGGCCATTTGCATGGGCGGTGCCTTTATATGTTGCCCGAAGGCGGTGTTGCTTAGCGCGACGCCAGCGCCGTGTCGTTCGGACGCAGCAGGGTGAAGCGGTGCATCATGTCAGCCGATACCATGCGGAAGCGGCTCAGCTCGGCAGCCGTCAATGGCGCCTGGGCTTGTACGTTCAGCTTGCTTGGGTCTTGTGCCACGCCGCCAACGCGGAATTCATAGTGCAAATGGGCGCCCGTCGACCAGCCGGTGGTGCCGACGTAGCCGATCACATCGCCCTGGCTGACTTTTTGACCTTTTTTCAGGCCCGAAGCGAAGCGGCTCATGTGTGCGTAGGCGGTGGTGTAGTTGGCCCAGTGTTTCAGGACAACAACATTGCCATACCCATTTTGGCTGCCGACGGAATCGACCACGCCGTCGCCCGAAGCGCGGATAGGGGTGCCCGTTGCTGCAGCGAAATCGATGCCTTTGTGCGCTTTCCAGTTGCCGGAAATCGGGTGCACGCGCATGGAGAAGCCGGACGAGATGCGGGAGAATTCGAGGGGGGATTTCAGGAAGGCTTTTTTGAGGGACTTGCCGTCGAAACTGTAGTAACCGCCGCCTTGCTTGCTGGCTGGGTCTTCGAACCAAACGGACTGGTAAGTCGTGCCGCGGTTGGTGAATTCACCGGCCAGGATGCGGCCCGCTCGGACAAATTCGCCATCTTGCCAGAATGTTTCGTAGACAACATTGAACGAGTCGCCGCGTTTCAGGTCGGAGCGGAAGTCGATATTGGTGGAGAACATTTCCACGATTTGCGCGGAAATCGAGTCTGGCAGGCGGGTGCCGTCCAGGCTGGAGTCGGTGGCGGCGAACAGGGTGGAAGTAATCTTGCGCGCGTGCATTTCAACGCGGCGTTCCAGCTGGGCTGCCACTTCCGTGGCCACGAACTTGTCGCCCTTGCGGGTGATCAGGATGTTCTTGACCGATTTGTCCGTGCCGTCGACGAGGGTGGCGCGCATCCAGTTGAGGTCGCCGTTTTCGGACGTTTGCGCTTGTACGCGCTTGCCCGATTTCAGCAACATCACGCCGCGCGCGATCTTGTCGGTTTTGATGAAATTGGCGGCCACAGGATCATCCACGCCGAGACGTGTCAGCAGGGTGGCGAGGGTATCGCCAGCGCGGACTTTTTCTTCGTGGGTGAAATTCTGGTCGACCTGTTCCATCGCGGAAATTTGCGAAGCGAGATCAGGCATTTCCAGGTTCTGGGCGATGGACGTGACCGGCAGGTCGGATGCGTCGGGCGCCATGGGCGACACAGCGACCGCGCCGAAGGCGGCCACGGCGAGCAGCACCGCGGACGCACCAATAATGCGTGCCTTGCGGGTCGTCGTCAGCTGTGTGTACAAGCGTGAGCCTGTGATTTTATGTATAGGGTTCATGCAATCAGTTAAAATTTGCCCTTGAACGATTCGTGAACTAGTGCTCTTTGTTATTGTTATTTTGGTTCGTTTTCATACGGCAAGATTGATGGGATCGAGCATTATAGCAAACTCCGCAAACCTACTACCATTTTGAGATCTACAGTCAAATTTTATGGAAATCAACACCACCGCATCGCCTACAAAGGCTAACGCCGCTCAGACCGCGCTTGTGCTGTCGGACAGAGTACAAGAAGCCCTCGCGATTACCAAGCGTGGCGTCGACGAACTCTTGATCGAAAGCGAATTTGCGCAAAAATTAGCCCGCTCCGAGAAAACCGGTGTTCCACTGCGCATCAAACTGGGCCTGGACCCGACTGCACCCGACTTGCATCTGGGCCACACTGTCGTGCTGAACAAGATGCGCCAGCTGCAAAACCTCGGCCATCAAGTCATTTTCCTCATTGGCGACTTCACGTCCATGATCGGCGACCCTTCGGGCCGCAACGTCACGCGCCCGCCGTTGACCAAGGAACAGATCGAGATTAACGCGATGACGTATTTCGCGCAAGCATCTTTAGTGTTGGACGCCAGCAAGACGGAAATTCGCTATAACTCCGAGTGGTGCGATCCGCTGGGCGCGCGCGGCATCATCCAGCTCGCTTCCCACTACACGGTGGCGCGCATGATCGAGCGCGACGACTTCACCAAGCGCTTCCAGGGCGGCATTCCTATTTCCGTCCATGAATTCCTGTACCCGCTGATGCAAGGTTACGACTCGGTGGCCCTGAAATCGGACCTGGAACTGGGCGGCACGGACCAGAAGTTCAACCTGCTGGTGGGCCGCGAACTGCAAAAGCAGTATGGACAGGAGCAGCAGTGTATTTTGACCATGCCGCTGCTGGAAGGTTTGGACGGCGTGGAAAAAATGTCCAAGTCGAAGAATAACTACATCGGCATCACGGAACCGGGCAACACCATGTTCGCCAAGCTGATGAGCATTTCCGACGTCATGATGTGGCGCTACTACGAGCTGCTGTCGTGGCGCTCGATCGCCGAACTGGCGCAGCTGAAGCGCGAAGTCGAGGAAGGCCGCAATCCGCGCGATGCCAAGGTTGCGCTGGCGCAAGAGATCGTCGCCCGCTTCCACTCGCAGCAGGCGGCCGAAGATGCGCTGGCCGACTTCGTCAACCGCTCGAAGGGCGGCATCCCCGACGATATTCCGGAAGTGAGCCTGGCTGGCGCGCCGCTGGGCATCCCGCAACTGCTGAAACAGGCTGGCCTGTGCCCGTCCACGTCGGAAGCCATGCGCAAGATCGACCAGGGCGGCGTGCGCATCGATGGCACCGTCATCAGCGACAAGGGCTTGCAAGTGGCCGCCGGCCAGTTCGTGTTGCAAGTTGGCAAGCGCAGTTTCGCGCGCGTCACCTTGACGGCATGATCGCGCTGCTGCAGCGCGTGACCCAGGCGAAGGTCGATGTTGCCGGCGCCACCATCGGCGCCATCGACGCCGGCCTGATGGTGCTCGTGTGCGCGGAGCGGGGCGATACGGAGAAGGAGGCGGACGCCCTGCTGAGCAAGCTGCTCGGTTACCGCGTGTTTGCCGACGAGGCGGGCAAGATGAACCGCAGCGTGACGGACGTGGCCGGCGGCCTGCTGCTGGTGCCCCAGTTTACCCTGGCGGCCGACACCAAGTCCGGCACGCGCCCGTCATTCACGCCGGCGGCCGCGCCGCAGGACGGCTTGCGCCTGTTCACGCATTTCGTGGACCAGGCGCGCAGCCGCCATGCGACCGTGCAAACGGGGCAGTTTGGCGCCGACATGCAAGTGTCGCTCACCAATGACGGCCCCGTCACGTTCTGGCTACAAGTGAACGCAAAGCAATAACTATAAAGAGGAGCAAGCGATGAAATTGTGGAGCGAGACGTTTCGTGATGGCGGCCTGATGCCGGCCGACTATGCTTTTGCCGAGATCGATCCGGCCAGCCGCGTGCGCCTCGCCGGCAACCGCAATCCCCATCTGGCCTGGGACGAGGTGCCCAACGGCACCGAGTCGCTGGCCCTGTTTTGCATCGACCCTGATGCGCCGCAAGACGCCAGCCTGGCCAATGTTGAAGGCCAGGCCCTGTCGCTGACGGCGCTGCGCGGCGATTTTTATCATTGGAGCTTGCTCGATATTCCCCTGGCCATGCGCGCGATTGCCGCCGGAGAGTTTTCCAGCGGCATCACGCCGCGCGGCAAGGCTGCGAGTTCTGGCCTGCGCCAGGGCCTCAACGATTACACGGGCTGGTTTGCCGGCGATGCCGCCATGGCTGGCGATTATTACGGCTATGATGGCCCGTGCCCGCCGTGGAATGACGAGCGCATCCACCACTATATCTTCCGCCTGTATGCGCTCGACGTGCCACAGTTGGCCTTGCCCGAGCGTTTTACAGGGCAGCAAGCGCATGCCGCCCTGTACGGCCACATCCTCGACGAAGCCCAGCTCGTCGTCGCCTATTCGCTCAATCCCGAGTTGGCACTTACCCTGAAGAAATAAAGCATGAGCACCACGATTTTATTGATACGCCATGGCGAAACGGCCTGGAATGCGGGCCGCCGCCTGCAGGGCCATATCGACATCGCCTTGAACGAGGCGGGCCTGGCGCAAGCTTGCGCGCTGGGGCAGGCGCTGGCGGACGAACCGCTGGCCGCCATCCTCGCCAGCGATTTGCAGCGCGCGCGGCAGACGGCGCAAGCCGTGGCCGACGTGAAAGATTTACCCGTGCAAACGGACTCCTTGCTGCGCGAGCGCTGCTACGGCGCTTTCGAAGGCTTGCTGTATGCGGACATTGCCGCAAGCTATCCGCACGAGTATGCGCAATGGCAATCGCGCCAGATCGACGCCGTGATGCCGTCGGGCGAGCGCCAGGCCGAAAGTTTCCGCCAGTTTTATGCGCGCGCGAATGGCGCCATCGCCCGCTGGGCCCGGCAGTACGACGGTCAGACCATCGCCATCGTGGCCCACGGCGGCGTGCTCGAGTGCGCCTACCGCGAGGCGGTCGGCATGACGCTCGACAGCCCGCGCGACTTCCAGGTCAAAAATGCCAGCGTCAACCGTTTTTCTTACGCGGACGGCAAGCTGCATTTGGTGCACTGGGGAAATATCGAACACCTGAGCGCGCCCGCGATGGACGAGCTGGGCTAAGCCCTATAAGCGGCCCCATCGTCACTCTGACGCACTGAGCTAAAAAAATAGTGCTTATTAATTAGGCAGGGAATCGGTTAAAATAGCAGGTTCCTCCGTCCATTCCAGGTTCCTCAGTGCAAATCGGCCCTCACATTCTGCGCAATAACGTTTTCGTCGCTCCCATGGCGGGCGTGACGGATCGGCCTTTCCGCCAGTTGTGCAAGCAGTTGGGTGCCGGCTACGCCGTGTCGGAGATGGCGGCGTCGAATCCGCGCCTGTGGGCAACGGAAAAAAGCGCGCGGCGTACGGACCACGAAGGCGAAATGGAGCCGAAAGCCGTGCAGATTGCCGGCGCCGATCCGCAAGATCTGGCCGACTGCGCCAAGTTCAACGTGGACCGGGGCGCGCAGATCATCGACATCAATATGGGTTGCCCCGTCAAAAAGGTGTGCAACAGCTGGTGCGGTTCGGCCCTGCTGCAAAACGAAAGCCTGGTCGAAAAGATCTTGCACGCCGTCGTCAACGCCGTCGACGTGCCCGTCACCCTGAAATTTCGCACGGGCTGGAATCGCGAAAACAAGAACGCCTTGAAAATCGCCCGCATCGCCGAGCAAGCCGGCATCCAGATGCTGACCCTGCACGGCCGTACGCGCGCCGATGGCTACAAGGGCGATGCCGAATATGAAACCATTGCCGCCGTGAAAGCATCGGTGGGCATTCCCGTGGTGGCCAACGGCGACATTACCAGTCCGGAAAAGGCCCGCTTTGTGCTCGATCAAACGGGCGCCGATGCCGTCATGATCGGCCGCGCGGCGCAGGGCAGGCCGTGGATTTGCCGTGAAATCGACCATTTTTTGCGCACCGGTACTTTATTGCCGGCGCCGTACGTGGATGAAGTGCGTAGCCTGATGGATGAGCATTTGCGCGCCCATTACGCGTTTTACGGGGAATTTCTCGGCGTGCGCACGGCGCGCAAGCACATCGGCTGGTATGTGAAGGATCTGGAGGGCGGCGAAGCGTTCCGGCAGCAAATGAATTTGCTGGAGTCGACGGACGCGCAGTTGCTGGCCGTCGATCAATTTTTTGAGTCGCAATGGAAATTTGGCGAACGGTTACAATACCGCCTCTCCGAATCCAGTGAAAGTGGCCTGATCGATGTGATCAAACCGATGGCCACGGCAGCATGAGCAGATAGCAACAAGCAGGGTAGTCAGTTGTCGGCAGTACAAGGGCGAGCGCCTATACAGAGCGTCATGCAATATTAATTACAACACCGAGGCAAGAGGGCAGCACGCGGACCGCATGAGCGGCGCGGTGCCGGATGGCCAGGTGTTCAGCCGGTTGAAGCATACAAATGAGCAAAGAAAGCATTCAGGAAGTCGTACAGAAAAGTCTAGAAGATTACTTCAATGACCTGGGCGAACAGCAAGCATCGAATATCTACGACATGGTCGTGCTGACCGTGGAAAAGCCCATCCTGGAAGTCGTGATGACACGCGCCGATGGCAACCAGTCGCACGCCGCGCAGATGCTGGGCATCAACCGCAATACCCTGCGCAAGAAATTGCAGGAGCACGGTTTGCTGTAATGCCGGCATGCAAGTGACGCCAAGATTTGAATCCGCCGCAGCGGGCCCAGCCTGATAGCTGACCGCTGTGCCATTCGCCAAGAACACTTAACCACCTAGCCACAGCCATGATCAAACAAGCTCTCCTCTCCGTTTCCGACAAGACCGGCGTTCTCGAATTCGCCCGCGCCCTGTCCGCCCTCGGCGTCAACCTCCTGTCCACCGGCGGCACCGCCAAATTGCTGGCAGACAACGGTGTTCCTGTGACGGAAGTTGCCGATTACACGGGTTTCCCGGAGATGCTCGATGGCCGTGTGAAAACCCTGCACCCGAAAGTGCACGGCGGTATCCTGGCGCGCCGCGATTTCCCTGAACATATGTCGAAACTGGTCGAGCACGACATGCCGACCATCGACATGGTGGTGGTCAACCTGTACCCGTTCCAGGGCACGGTCGCCAAGGCCGATTGCACCTTGGAAGACGCGATCGAAAACATCGATATCGGCGGCCCGACCATGCTGCGTTCGGCAGCCAAGAACCACAAGGACGTGGTCGTCATCTGCGACCCGACCGACTACGACGCGGTGCTGGCGGAAATGCGCTCGGCCGACGGCAAGGCAGGCGACGTCAGCTATGACACCAAGTTCATGCTGGCGAAAAAAGTCTTTGCGCACACGGCGCAATACGATGGCGCCATCACCAACTACCTGACCAGCCTGGGCCCGACGAAAGTGCACGCCGAGCGCGGCGCTTATCCGCAAATCCTCAACGTGGCCTTTGAAAAAGTGCAAGACATGCGCTACGGTGAAAACCCGCACCAGAGCGCCGCCTTCTACCGCGACCTCGTCACCACCGATGGCGCGCTGGCCAACTATCGCCAGCTGCAAGGCAAGGAATTGTCGTACAACAACATCGCCGACGCTGATGCGGCCTGGGAATGCGTGAAGAGCATGGGCGGCTTCGAGCAGAGCGCCGCCTGCGTCATCGTCAAGCATGCGAACCCATGCGGCGTGGCCCTGGGCAAGAATGCGGCGGAAGCGTATGCGCGCGCCCTGCAGACGGACCCGACCTCGGCATTCGGCGGCATCATCGCCTTCAACACGGAACTCGACGGCGCCACGGCCGGCGAAATCGCCAAGCTGTTCGTCGAAGTGCTGATCGCCCCGTCGTTCTCCGCCGAAGCGAAACAGATTCTGTCGAGCAAGCAAAACGTGCGCATGCTGGAAATCCCGCTGGGCAGCGGCGTGCACGCCATGGACTTCAAGCGCGTTGGTGGCGGCTTGCTGGTGCAATCGCCGGACGCGAAAAACGTCGGTATCGGCGACTTGCGCGTGGTCAGCAAACTGCAGCCAACGCCGCAGCAACTGGCCGACCTGATGTTCGCCTGGAAAGTGGCGAAATTCGTCAAGTCGAACGCCATCGTCTTCTGCGGCAATAATATGACCCTGGGCGTGGGCGCTGGCCAGATGAGCCGTATCGACTCGGCCCGCATCGCTTCCATCAAGGCGCAAAACGCCGGCCTGTCGCTGACCGGTTCCGTCGTGGCGTCGGACGCCTTCTTCCCGTTCCGCGACGGCCTCGACGTCGTCGTCGACGCGGGCGCGACCTGCGTCATTCACCCGGGCGGCTCGATGCGCGACCAGGAAGTGATCGATGCGGCGGACGAGCGTGGCGTGGTGATGTTGTACACGGGCACGCGTCATTTCCGTCATTAATAATTGAACCCAACGGCAATGACCGGGGTCGGACCCTGAGGGTCCGACCCCAGATGTTGTTTTGGGTTGCTGCGACACAATACGGCAGGCACCGGTTATTCACCGGTGCCTGCCGTATTCATTATAGAATCTGGCGATGATTATTCTTGGCATCGATCCTGGCCTGCGCACGACCGGCTTTGGGGTCATTGAAAAACTTGGCAACAAGCTGCGCTATATCGCGTCGGGTACCGTCAAGACGGGTTCCGAAGGGGAATTGCCGCCGCGCCTGAAGGTCATCCTGCGGGGCGTGAGCGAGATCGTCGGCACCTACCAGCCCGATTGCGCTGCCATCGAAAAAGTGTTTGTCAACGTCAATCCCCAATCGACCTTGCTGCTGGGCCAGGCGCGTGGCGCGGCCATTTGCGCGCTCGTCCATGCTGACCTGTCGGTGGCCGAGTACACGGCGTTGCAAGTGAAGCAGGCTGTCACGGGCCACGGCAAGGCGGCCAAGGAGCAGGTGCAGGACATGGTGTCCCGGCTGCTGTCCTTGCCTGGCTTGCCCGGCTCGGATGCGGCCGATGCCCTGGGCGTGGCCATTTGCCACGCCAACAGCATCGATGCGCTGGCCATGCTCGGCGCGCTGGCGCCGCAACTGCAGGGTTTGCGTATGAAGCGCGGCCGTTTAGTAGGGTAGGCGCATGGCCCCCATATATATACACAACATTAGGAACACGCGATGATAGGCCGTCTCTCCGGTATTTTGCTTGAAAAGAATCCGCCACAATTGCTGGTCGATTGCCAGGGCGTCGGCTATGAAGTCGACGTGCCGATGAGCACCTTTTACAACTTGCCCCACGTGGGCGAAAAAGTCGTGCTGTTTACGCACCAGGCCATCCGCGAAGATGCGCATTTGCTGTTTGGCTTTGGCAATGCGGCCGAGCGTGCCGTCTTCCGCCAGCTGATCAAGATCACGGGCGTGGGCGCGCGCATGGCCTTGTCGATTCTCTCCGGCATGACGATTGCGGACCTGGCGCAAGCGATCACCCTGCAGGATTCCGGCCGCCTCGTGAAGGTGCCGGGCATCGGCAAGAAGACGGCGGAACGGCTGTTGCTGGAATTGAAGGGCAAGATCGGTGCCGATCTTGGTCCGCTGGGCGCGCACGCGGCGCCCGACGCGCAATCGGATATTTTGAACGCGCTCGTTGCGCTCGGTTACTCGGACAAGGAAGCGCTGGCCGCCGTGAAGAACGTGCCGGCCGGTACCGGCGTGTCGGACGGCATCAAATTGGCGCTGAAAGCGCTGTCGAAAGGCTGATAGGGCATGAGCATCCAGACCGACATCTTCACGGAACAGCGCATCATCGACGCGGCGCCCATCTCGCACAACGAGGAGGCGATCGAACGGGCCTTGCGTCCCAAGCAGCTCGATGAGTATGTCGGGCAGGAAAAGATCCGCGACCAGCTCGAGATTTTCATCACGGCCGCGCGCCAGCGCAAGGAAGCGCTCGACCACACTTTGCTGTTCGGCCCGCCGGGCCTGGGCAAGACGACCCTGGCGCACATCATCGCGCGCGAAATGGGCGTCAACTTGCGCCAGACTTCCGGCCCCGTGCTGGAGCGTCCAGGCGACCTGGCGGCGATCCTGACGAACCTGGAAGCGAACGACGTCCTGTTCATCGATGAAATCCACCGGCTGTCGCCGGTTGTCGAGGAAATTTTATATCCGGCGCTTGAGGATTATCAAATCGATATCATGATCGGCGAAGGCCCGGCCGCCCGTTCCGTGAAACTCGATCTGCAACCGTTTACATTAGTTGGCGCCACCACGCGCGCCGGCATGCTGACCAACCCGCTGCGCGACCGCTTCGGCATCGTCGCGCGGCTGGAGTTTTACAACACGGGCGAATTGACGAAGATCGTCACGCGCAGCGCCGCCTTGCTGAAGGCGCCGATCGACCCGGAAGGCGCGCACGAAATCGCCCAGCGCGCGCGCGGCACACCCCGTATCGCCAACCGCCTGCTGCGTCGCGTGCGCGATTTCGCGGAAGTCAAAAGCAATGGTGAAATCACCAAGGTGGTGGCCGACCGCGCGCTGGCCATGCTCGACGTCGATTCCGCCGGCTTCGATGTGATGGACCGCAAGCTGCTTGAAGCCGTGCTGTTCAAGTTCGGCGGCGGCCCCGTCGGCATAGGCAACCTGGCGGCAGCCATCGGCGAAGCGGCCGATACCATCGAAGACGTGCTGGAACCGTATCTGATACAGCAAGGTTTCCTGCAGCGCACGCCGCGTGGCCGTGTCGCCACGCCGGCCGCCTATTTGCACTTCGGCGTCAGCGCACCGCGCATGGGTCCGGGCGGCGAAGCGTGGGAACTGTGATGGTGCAAGAAGGTATGCCGGGTATGCAAATCTGGATCGACGCGGACGCCTGTCCCGTTGTCATCAAGGAAATCCTGTACAGGGTCGCCGACCGCCTGGAGTTGCCGCTCACCCTGGTCGCCAACCAGGGCTTGCGCGTGCCGCCCTCGCGTTTTATCCGTACCGTACAAGTGGCGTCCGGTGCCGATGTGGCCGACCAGGAAATCGTGCGGCTGTTGAATCCGGGCGACCTGGTCATCACGGGCGACATTCCGCTGGCCGCCGACGTGCTGACCAAGGGCGGTTTTGCGCTGAACCCGCGTGGCGAGTTTTACACGAAGGACAATATCGCCCAGCAACTGACGATGCGCGCCTTCATGGAAGAGTTGCGCAGCGGCGGCGTCGACACCGGCGGCCCGGCCGCCTTCAGCCCGTCCGACCGGCAGCAGTTCGCCAACAGCCTGGACCGGCATTTGAGCAAGCACCACCGCAAGCCGGCCCCGGCGCAGTAATCTGTGGACGAAAAAAAACCGGCGCAAGCCGGTTTTTTACGTGCATCTAACTTAGCGTGCAACTTTTTTCGTGCCCACCACTTCCACCGTGACGCGGCGGTTCTTGGCGCGGCCGGCGGCACTCGTGTTGTCGGCCACGGGCTGCGTTTCTCCCTTGCCTTCCGTGTAGACGCGGTTCGTTTCCACGCCTTGCGCCACCAGATAGGCCTTGACGGCTTCGGCGCGGCGCTGCGACAGTTTCTGGTTGTAGGCGTCCGGGCCGACGGCATCCGTATGGCCCACCGTGACGATGACTTCCAGATCCATGCCCGACAACTGGCCCAGCAACTGGTCCAGCGCCGCCTTGCCTTGCGGCTTGAGCGTCGATTGATCGAAATCAAACAGCGCTTCGGAGGCAAACGACACTTTTTCCGACACGGGGGCTGGCGCCGGTGCGGCCACGATGACGGGCGCCGGCATGGCGACGACAGGGGCAACTTCGGGCGCCGGCTGGTAGGCGGGCGTGGCGCTGGCCGGGCGGCCCAGTTTATACACGAGGCTGACGGAGTACAGGTCCGCATCGCCGCGGTTGCCGACGGCATCGTTCAGGCGATAGCGCTCGACTTCGCCGCGCAAGGCCAGTGCTTCGCTGAACTTGTATTCCAGGCCCAGGCCCAGCTTGGCGTTGAGCTTGCGCTCGCTGGCATGGGTATTGGTCGAACCCAGCAGGCGGTTGCCGCTGAATTCCGTGTTGGTCTTGGTGTAGTGCATGCCGACACGGCCCAGCAGGGACAGGCGCTGCGACAGCGGCAGCTGGCCCAGCAAGTCCAGGTTCACGCCGCGAAAGCCCGCTTGCCCGTTCAGCACGCCGTTGCCGCTGGTGCTCGACTTGAAGTCGAACTTGCCCAGGTCAAAGTAGCCCGCTTCCACGGCGAAATACTGGTTCAGCTGGCGGCCGACAAACAGTTTATAGCCGGTGTCGCGCTGGTCCTTGGTAAAACCGGTAACGGTTTCGCCGTTGGCGGCCAGGCTGGCGCGCAGGCGCGGCTCGTCGATGTTGGCGCGCGACTGGCCCACGCCCGCGCCGATGTACCAGGCGCTGTTGGCCCAGTCCGGGTTGATGAAAGTGTTGTCCTGCGCCTGCGCCGATTGCGCCGCCAGCAAGGCGCCGGTCATGACGCTCAGTGCGCCCAATGTGTGTGCGATAGTCATGGTCATGTCCCGGTTATTTGGTGATCTGGTTATTGCGCAGGGTAACGGCAGCAGCCGTCAGCACGCGGCCATTGAGCAGGGTCGTGTTGTCGCCCACCGTGATGGCAGCCGACTGGCCCAGGATATTGCCCTTGAAGACGCTATTCGCGGCCAGGGTGGTCGGGCCGACGGGCAGCCAGCTGACGTTGTCGGCCGTGGCGCCATTGTTCAGGGCAACCACCGAGTTGACGGTCGAGTTCAAGGTCAGCGCCGTGCGGAAGATGTACACGCCAGGACCGTTCAGTGTCAGGGTGCCCGTGATGCTGATGGCGCCCGCATAGCAATACACGCCGGGACCGAAGGTCTGGCCACCGAGGTCGATGCCGCCGGCAAAGCTGACGTCGCAGGTACGGCTGTTGCCGTCCGTGATCGCCGCCTGCAGGTCCGTCATGGCACCGGCCAGGATGGCACCTGACTTGTAGTTGGTAAAGCCGGCCGCCTGGGTCGGATCGGTGGTCTGCGACGGCGCACCGACGTCGCCTGTGATCAGGGTGGTGCCGCCCGAATTATTCGTGATCGAAGTGCCGGCCAGTACGCCGAACGGTGCCGCGCGGCCCAGGATGATCGGGTTCAGGACGGGCGGGATGGCCACTGCCGTGACGGTCAGCAGCGCGCTGCCCGACTGGCCGCCAGCGGTGGCCGTGATGCTGCTGGTGCCGGCGGCGATGCCGGTGGCGACGCCCATGTTCAGTACGCTGGCGTTGGCAACCGTGCCCGAGGTCCAGGCGGCGCCGTTGGTGATGATGGCGTTCGAGCTGTCCGAATACGTTGCGGTGGCAATGAATTGTTGCGTGGCGCCGACAGCGATGCTGGCGGTGGCCGGCGTGACGGCGATGCTGACCACGGTAATGGCAGGCACGGTGACGGTGGTGCTGGCCGTCTTGCCGTTGAAGCTGGCATTCATGACGCTGCTACCAAAGATAACGCCGGTGACGAGGCCGCCGCTGGCGACGGTGGCCGAGGCTGGCGTAGCGGACAGGAAGCTGCTGCCGGCCGTGACGTCAGCGCTGCTGCCATCCGAATACGTGGCAATGACGGCCAGCTGGCGCGTCGCGGCGACTGGCACGGTCGGGTTTTGCGGCGTGACGGCGATCGACAGCAGGGTCGCTGGCGTGACGGTCAGCACGGTGCTGGCGCTCTTGCCGCCAAACGCGGCGCTGATGCCGCTGCTGCCGACAGCGATGCCGGTACTCAAGCCTGTGGCGGCATTGACGGTCGCGCTGGCCGGCGTGGCCGACGTCCAGGCCGACTTGGCGCTGACGTCTTGCGAGGAGCCGTCGCTATACGTGGCGATGGCCGTGAATTGCTGGCCCGCGCCGATGGCGACCGTGGCCGTGGCTGGCGTGACGACGAGGCTGGACAGGGTAGCGCCCGGCAAGCCGAGGATGGGATCGCGCCCCTGGTCGCCGCCGCCGCAGCCGGCGAGGGCGGCCATGGTCAGCAAGCCTGCCGAGATGAGCAGCGGGTTCAGATATCGCTTGAAGAGATTCATATAATTCCTTTGTGCATGGCAGTCATTGCCGGACATCCGCGGATGGGGTCATCCGGCAGAGCCATGCCGCCTGTCGCTACAGGGCGATGGCGTCACAGGCATGCACTATTTCATTTAGGAAACTTCAAGTATGTTCGGTGGCGCGCATAGCTGGTCTCTGGCTGCGAATGGGTTCGAAAGGACACGATTCGGCCTGAAAAACAACGCCAGTGTGCGCAAGGCAGGCGCAAAAAAGCCGGCGCATGGCCGGCTTCGACAGGGCGGGGTGGTTGCTTACTCTTCGCGCACCCACGTCTGCGAGCGGCCAAACATCGGCACGCCGACATAGCCGCGCACTTGCAGCTTGGTGCCGCCTTCAATCAGCTCGGCCTTGCTCTTGTAGACCTTGCCGGTGGCCGGGTCCGTGATCTCGCCGCCCGTCCATTCCTTGCCGTCATATTTCAGACCGGACAGGATCACCAGGCCGATGATGGGCTGGTCCTTGTTGGCGCCCGCGCACTTGTCGCACTTGGGATTTTGATCTTCATTCGGGGCACGGAACAGTTTTTCGATCTTGCCTTGCAAGACGCCGTTGTTTTCCGTGATGACGACGAGGGATTTCGGCTTGCCGCTGGCGTCGTCGATGGTTTTCCACGTGCCCACGGGGGTATAGTTGCCATCGCGCGCGGTGGCGCTGCCGGCGATGGCCAGGGCGGCCACCAGTACACTTGCTTTGAATACTTTATGCATCGCTAGTCTCCATTGGTTTTTTGATCGTGTCACGAACAGTTATATACCAAGGCAAGACCAGCAGTGCTGCGCGGCGTCACTGGGACGGCCGCGCAATCCTTCCAAACTTGCCTTATGCGCTGGCTAGTTTAGCAAACTGTTCGCGCAGTTTTTCAATTGTCGCCGAAAAACTGAGCAAACGCTCGTTTTCTTGCGCAACAATGGCGGCCGGAGCGCGCGCGACAAAGCTTTCATTGCCCAATTTGCTGTTGACTTTGGCAATTTCCGCTTCGATGCGGGCGATTTCCTTGCCCAGGCGCTCACGTTCGGCAGCCACGTCGATTTCCACTTTCAGCATCAGCTTGGTGGTGCCGACGATGGCGACGGCTGCTGGCGAGTCCGGCAACGCATCGACGATCTGCACTTCCGCCAGCTTGCCCAGCGACTGGATGTACGGTGCGTACGACGCCAGCGCGGCCTTTTCAGTGGCATTGCCCGCTTCGACGATCAGCGGCACGCGCACGGAAGGCGAGATCTGCATTTCGCCGCGCAGGTTGCGCGTCGCGTCCGTCAAGGCTTTCAGCTGCTGCATCCACGCTTCCGCGCTTTCATCGATCTTGTCGGTGTTGGCGATCGGATACGGCTGCATCATGATCGAATCGCCTTCGGCCTTCAAGGTCTTGCCGGCCAATGGCGCCACCGTCTGCCACAGGGCTTCCGTGACGAACGGGATGATCGGATGGGCCAGGCGCAGCACCACTTCCAGCACGCGCAGCAAGGTGTGGCGGGTGGCGCGCTGCTGGCCTTCCGTGCCTTGCTGTACTTGCACCTTGGCTACTTCCAGGTACCAGTCGCAATACTCGTCCCAGACGAATTTGTAGATCGATGCGGCGATATTGTCGAAACGGAAGTCTTCAAAGCCCTTGGCCACGTCCAGTTCCGCCTTTTGCAGCAGGGAAATAATCCACTTGTCCGCCTGCGACAGGTCGGCGTCATTTGGCGTGCAATCTTTTCCTTCCGTATTCATCATGACGAAACGGGTGGCGTTCCACATCTTGTTGCAGAAGTTGCGGTAGCCTTCGCAGCGGCCCAGGTCGAAATTGATGTTGCGGCCCAGCGAGGCATAGCTGGCCATGGTGAAGCGCACGGCGTCCGTGCCGTAGGCCGAAATGCCTTCCGGGAATTCCTTGCGCGTCGCCTTGGTGATCTTTTCCGCGTCGCGCGGGTTCATCAGGCCCGTGGTGCGCTTGACGATCAAGCCTTCCAGGTCGATGCCGTCGATCAGGTCGATCGGGTCCAGGGTGTTGCCCTTCGACTTGGACATTTTTTGCCCTGTCGAATCGCGCACCAGGCCGTGCACGTAGACGGTTTCAAACGGCACCTTGCCCGTGAAATGCGCCGTCATCATGACCATGCGCGCGACCCAGAAGAAGATGATGTCGAAACCCGTCACCAGCACGGACGATGGCAGGAACGCCTTCATGTCCGGCGTTTCTTCCGGCCAACCCATGGTCGAGAACGGCACCAGGGCCGACGAGAACCACGTGTCGAGCACGTCGTCGTCGCGTTTCAGCGGCCCCGTGCTGCCGGCCGCCTGCGCCTTGGCTTGTGCCTCGGCTTCCGTCTTGGCAACGAAGATATTGCCGGCGTCGTCGTACCACGCCGGGATTTGATGGCCCCACCACAGCTGGCGCGAGATGCACCAGTCCTGGATGTTGTTGAGCCACTGGTTGTAGGTGGTGCTCCAGTTTTCCGGCACGAACTTGATTTCGCCGTTGGCGACCTTGTCCAGCGCCGTTTCGGCGATCGACTTGCCTGGGAAGAACGTGCCTTCCGGGGCCGGCTTGCTCATGGCGACAAACCACTGGTCCGTCAGCATCGGCTCGATGACGACGCCCGTGCGGTCGCCGCGCGGCACCATCAGCTTGTGCGGCTTGACTTGCTCGAGCAAGCCTTGCGCGTCGAGGTCGGCGACGATCTGCTTGCGCGCGGCAAAGCGGTCCATGCCGCGGTAGGCTTCCGGCGCGTCGTCCGTGATCTTCGCGTCCAGCGTCAGGATGACGATCTGCGCCAGTTTATGGCGCTGGCCCACGGCGTAATCGTTCATGTCGTGCGCAGGCGTAATCTTGACGCAGCCGGTGCCGAATTCCTTGTCGACGTATTCGTCGGCGATGATGGGGATTTCGCGGTCGCTCAAAGGCAGTTTCAGCATCTTGCCGACCAGCGGCAGGTAGCGCTCGTCCGTCGGATCGACGGCCACGGCCACGTCGCCCAGCATGGTTTCAGGACGCGTGGTGGCCACCGTCAGGAAACCGCTGCCGTCGGCCAGCGGGTACTTGATGTACCACATCGAGCCGTCTTCTTCTTCGGACACCACTTCCAGGTCGGACACCGCCGTGCCCAGCACGGGGTCCCAGTTGACCAGGCGCTTGCCGCGGTAGATCAGGCCTTGCTCGAACAGGCGCACGAAGACGTCGGTGACGACTTTCGAGCGCGGCTCGTCCATCGTGAAGTATTCGCGCTGCCAGTCGGCCGAGGCGCCCAGGCGGCGCATTTGCCCGGTGATGATGGAACCGGATTTTTCTTTCCATTCCCACACTTTTTCCACGAACTTCTCGCGGCCCAGGTCATGGCGCGAAATCTTTTGCGCGTCCAGCTGGCGTTGCACGACGATTTGCGTGGCGATGCCCGCGTGGTCGGTGCCCGGTATCCAGGCCGTGTTGTGGCCCAGCATGCGGTGGTAGCGGGTCAGGCCATCCATGATGGTCTGGTTGAACGCATGGCCCATGTGCAGGGTGCCGGTGACGTTCGGCGGCGGCAACTGGATGCTGAAGGAAGGTTTTCCGGCATCGAGGGTGGCGGTGAAGTAACCGCGCTGTTCCCACTCGGTGCGCCAGAATTGTTCAATGTCGGCGGGCTCGAAAGACTTGGCTAATTCCATGATTTGGCGTGTGATTGGCAAAAGGAACCATTATAAGGGGTGCATAAAGCATGCGCAGCAAATAGCGGGCCTGGATGAGCCGAAAAGCCGCGCACGATTGAGCAATATTGCTGCATTGTATTTTTTCTAAGCTATCATCTTTGCAACATTATTTGAAAACTCAGGCAATCATGAAAAAATTGTGGCAATTGGCCGTGCTCGGCGCTGGATTGGCTGCCGGTGGCGCGTGCGCCGGCGTTCCGGAAGGAATGGCGTCTTTCCAGCGCGGGCGCTGCGTTGACGCCGTGGCCCAATTGCGCGGACCTGCGCTGGGCGGCAATATCAAGGCGCAAAAGGTTCTCGGCGATATCTACGCGGGCGCGGAGCGGTGTTCGGACGTGGCGCGCAGCGATGCCGATGCCGTGCGCTGGTATCTGCTGGCGGCCAAGCGCGGCGACCGCGTTGCTCAGGAGGAACTTGTTTCCCTGTATACGAGCTGGTCGGGCAGCATGCGCAATCCCGCGCGCGCGCTGCCCTGGCTGCGCAGCCTGGCGTCGCAGGGCGCCGGCGAGCCGATGGCGGAACTGGCGAAAATGTATGAAGAGGGCGAAGGCGTGTCGGCCGACAAGGTGTTGTCGCATGCGCTCAGACTGCTGGCGCTACAGGACAAGGAATGGAGCGGCGCAGCCGAGCTGGAAAGGTATCTGCCGGCACGCCGCAACGCGATGTCGCCGGACCAGGTCGACGAAGCCGTGCGCCTGGCCGGCCTTTGGCGGCGCGGCATGTCCTTGCCGGCGACGTCGCTGACGGGGCGGCGCTCGCCGCAGGACTGGTACCTGCGCGCCGCCGAGGGCGGCGACATGGACGCCGCCTACCAGCTGGGCATTCGGTGTTGCAACGGAGCAGACGGCCTGGATGAAAGGCAGGCCGTCCGCTGGCTGCGCAAGGCGGCCGAAAGCGGCAACGCCAAGGCCCAGTTGCAACTGGTCAAGGTGTACGGCATGGGTTGGGGCGTGCCGCAGGACTATGTGCTCGCCTCCATGCTGAGCCAGCTTGCGGCGGCTGGCGGGGAGCCGGGGGCCGCCGCCAGCGTGGCGGGCTGGGCAAAGGCGATGAACGCGGCGCAAAACGCTGAGGCGGATCAGCTGGCGCGGGCGTGGAAGGTGGGCATGCCGCTGCCTGAGGTCTCGGTGCACGGCATGGAACGCATGATCCATTATGTGAGCGTGGCGCGCGACAAGCTGCCGCCGACGCCCGAAGTGCGGGCGCTGTTCGATGCCGCCAGCGAGGGCGATGAAGCCGCCTTCGGCCAGCTGCTCGCCGGCGTCGCCCTGCCGGGCGCCTACCGGATCGGCTCGAGCACCCTGCTGCACACCTTGATCTTGCCCGCGTACAGCCTGGTTGAAGCCGAATCGGCATGGCAGAAGGCGCAGCCGCGTCTGGACGATCATCTGCTGCAACAAGTGCAGCGGCGGGCGCACCGCCAGGCGCAACGCGAGCGTCACGCGGCGCTGCTGCCGGCCAGGCTGCGCATGATGACGCTGCTGTTGCAGCGCGGCGTGCCGGTCGGCGAAGGCACTGGGGGCAATAGCGTCGCGCCCCTGCATCTGGCGGCCATGTACGGCAACGCCGCGATGGTGCGCCTGTTGCTGGCCCATGGCGCCGATGTGCGGCACTACGGCGCCGGAAATGAAACGCTGGCGCCGCTGGAATACGCGCTGCAGCAGGAAGACGCGGACATGCTGCCGGAATTGCTCGACGCGGATGAACGCACGGCAAACATGATCGCCTTGCTGGACGCTGGTTCGGGCCTGCCCTATCTGGTGGGCGACCAGCGCATGGAAGAGCTGCGCCAGGCAGAGAAAAAGACGGCGAAAGACGGCGCGGCGCGGCCAGCCGAACGGCCGCTGGCCGATCACATGCTCTGGGGGCGCTTGCTGGGCCTGACGCGCGGCACCGAAGTGCTCGATAAAATGCTGGCCACCGGCACCACGCCCGAGATCTACGACGAGGGCAAGTCGC
Source organism: Janthinobacterium sp. NKUCC06_STL (assembly GCF_019345455.1). Lineage (NCBI taxonomy): Bacteria > Pseudomonadati > Pseudomonadota > Betaproteobacteria > Burkholderiales > Oxalobacteraceae > Janthinobacterium > Janthinobacterium sp. NKUCC06_STL. The sequence continues at coordinate 166,158 of NZ_JAHKQY010000008.1, read as the reverse complement.
TGTACGCCTACGCCGCCGAAGCGGGCAACGCCGGCGCGCTGGACTGGCTCAAGCAGCGCGTGCCCCGGCATGACGCGAAGGGAAAGGACCGCTGGCTCGACGCCGCGATGCGCGCCATGTACAACCATCAGCCGGCGTCCGAGGAGGTGCTGCGCCAGCTGGTGATGCCCGGCATGCCGTGGAAGCAAGCCGGTCCCGCAGTCGACGACTTTCATATGAGCAAACTGAAGACGCTCGACGCGCTGCATCTGGAAACGGAAACCCTGCTGTGGCATGCCGTGCGCAGCCAGCGGCCTGACTGGGTCACCCGCCTGGCCGCGATGGGTGCGCCCGTCGTCAGCGACGGCTATCGTCCGCCCTTGCTGGCGGCCGTCGAAAATAGTGACGCGGCGATGGTCAAGCTGCTGCTGGGCCTGGGCGCCGACCCGCTGGGCGGCGAGTTCCCCGTCTTGAGGATGGCGCTGAAACTGAAGCCGACGCCGGAAAATAATACCGTGCTGACCTTGCTGCTGGCGGCCGTTGCGGCGCGCCAGCCGCTGGCAGACATCAAGTGGTCGCCGCTGGACGAGGCGCTGCGTTCCGTGCGCGATGCGGCCGGCGTCGAGCGGGTACGCCTGATGCTGGCGGCCGGCCTGCCGGCCAGCCAGTTGGGCAACAACGCCGCCGTGCTCGCCGTACAGTCGCGGCAGCGCGCACTGGCGCCGCTGTTGCTGGAACACGGCATGTTGCGGCGCGCCGACGGTGTGCGGCGCGCGCCGGGCGATGCGGTGGTGCTGCGGCAGGCGCTGCGGGCGCAGCGCGGCGATCTGCTGCCGCGTCTGCTGGACCTGGGGCTGGACCCGAACTGGCGCGGCGCCAATCAGAAGAGCGCGCTGGAGCAGGCTATTCTCAGCGGCAATATCGAGGCCGTGCGCCTGTTCCTCGCGCGCGGCGCACGGATCGATGACGGCACGGAGCACCCATGGGGTGGCGCGCTGGACCTGGCCGCCGTCAGTCTCAATACCGATATGCTGGCGCTCGTCACGCGCGACTGGACGCTGTCGCTGGAGAAGGTCTGCCTGCCGGACACGCCGAACCTGATCGACGTCGTCATGAACGCGTCCGATGCGTATTGGGACTTGCTGCTCAAGCATGGATTTTCCAGCGCGCCGCCGCAGTGCGAGCACGCCATGGCGCCGCGCCTGATCACCGCCTTTGCCGAGGAACCGGGGCTGATCCTGGCCGGCTGGCTGGGCCAGCGCTTCGCTGCGCGCCTGCCGCGCCTGGCCGGCAGCCTGCGGCAACTCGCGCCGCAGGACTGGAGCGCGCTGCGCGCCGCGGGACGCGCCGACATGCTGGCCATCCTGGCGGCCGGCGGCTGGCGGGTGCCGCCTGCGCAGCTTGCGGCTGCGCCCGTACACAAGGACAAGGCTGCCGACCTGGTGCTGCGACAGCGCTTGCCGGGACGCTACACCATGGGGCGCCGGACCGAGGTCGCGTCGCAGATCGTGCTGCGTGCCGACGGGCGTTTCAGTTACCAGATGGTGTACGGCGCCGATGAGCAAGCGGCGCAGGGACGCTGGTCGGTGCTGGATGGCGAGCTGCTGCTGCAGGGCGACGGGAAGTCGCCCGATGCACCGTTTGCGCTGTTGCCGCCGCAGCCCGGCGACGCCACCACCGGCCCGGCCCGCATCATCGTCGAATATCGCAACGAGGCCGTGCCCGATATCGGCCTGGCGGCGCTCGGCGATGCGCCCGCGTTTGCCAAAGGCGTCAGTGGCACGCAGCCGTGGCAGGTGCCGTTTGCCGGGCCGCTGCGCCATCTGGCGCTGTCCCATCCGGAAGCGGGCTTTGCCACGGTGGCGCTGCCGGCCCGGCAAGGCCTGTTGCGTTTTGCGCTGTATCCGCCGCGCTCGGGCATGCGGGACTTTCATGCCGTCATCGGCATCGGGGATGACACACTGGCCTGGGATCGCGACGGGCAAATGCTGTCGTACGACAAGGTGAAGTAAACGCGGCCATATGGCCGTGTTTGGCGGCCTGGCGAGTCGTTTTCCTGCAACAGAACGGGGATCAAGGCGCTGCCGATGCTATAATTCTGGCCCCGGCGCCTCCTGCCCCATCCTTGCGGACGGCGCCAGCAGACGCGGTTGTATTTACGTTGCATATCCAGCACTCGTCCGCGTCTCAAGGCCAGCGCATCCGCGATGCCAGCCATCTTCAGAGCGTCCCCTTCGGGCCGGGCGCCTGAGCCACGCGCACCGCCAGCGGTGCACCATTCACGGCGGAATCAACGCGGCGCATCATTGCACGCCGCTGCCGCCACAGCTTAGCCAGGAATCGTGTTGCCTGGCCAGTCGTCTTTCGATACGGCACTCCCCAGCGCGCCTTTGGCGCCTGTGGCCGCGCCATGGCCGCGCGCTTTCCCGGTTTTGCCTTGACAAGGAAACCAGCATGAAAAAAATCTCGATCACCGTCGGCCTCGTTTCGACCATTGCCACCGTGGGCGCCTTGCCTGCGGCCCACGCCCAATCATCCGTTGATGTGTATGGCTTGATGGACGCTGGCCTGGTGCAGGAAGGCGGCGTCAGCAAACTCACCAGCGGCGTGTCGGCCGGCTCGCGCCTGGGCTTGCGCGGCACGGAATCCCTGGGCAATGGCTTGCAAGCCGTGTTCACCCTGGAAGCGGGCGTCCTGAGCGACACGGGCCGCTCCGACCAGGCGGGGCAATTGTTCGGCCGCCAGGCGTTTGTCGGCCTCAACAGCCCGCTGGGCATGCTGACCGTGGGTCGCCAGTACAACCTGCAAAGCCAGGCGCTGACCGACGTGGCCGATCCATTCGAAGGCGGCCTGGCTGGCGCGGCGACCAACCTGGCCGGCTATTCGGCCACGCGCATCGACAATACCGTGCGCTATACCTCGCCGGAATGGCGCGGCGTGACGGCCACCGTCATGTATGGTGCCGGCGAACACACGGCGATTGCGGCGGACCAGCGTTCGCTGGGCCTGGCCCTCGGCTACGTCAACGGTCCATTGACCTTGCGCCTGGCGCGCCAGAGCCGTGCCGGCGAACCCGGCAAGGCCGACGTGAACAACACCATTCTGGCCGGCAATTACAACTTCGGCGTGGCCACGGCGTTTGCCGGTTATGGCCGCAACACGGGCGATGGCAGCAGCATGTTCTTTGCGGAAAACCCGTACGGCGCGGCGCAGGCGCCGGCCCAGTCCAGCGACAGCCGCGACGCTATCGTCGGCGTGTCCGTGCCGCTCGGCGCGACGACCTTGCTCGCCTCGTACGTCCACAAGGATGACCGCGATGCGGCCAACCGCGACGCGCAGCAACTGGCCATCGGCGCCACGTATGCTCTGTCCAAGCGTAGCAAGGTGTATGTTGCCTACGCGCATATCCGCAACCGCAACGACGCCGCCTACATGGTGGGCAATGCCACCGAAGTGGGCAGCGGCAACCGCGCCTTCAACGTCGGCCTGCGCCACGCGTTTTAAACCTTTGTGCTAAGCGGGCAGCATGCTGCCTTCGCGCAACAATGTTTCGAAGGCGGCGGCGGCCAGCGGTCGGCTGAACAGGTAACCCTGCATCTGGTCGCAGCCGTGCTGGCGCAGGAAGGCCAGTTGCTGCGCCGTTTCCACGCCTTCGGCGATGACTTTCAGGCGCAAGCTGTGCGCCAGCGAAATGATGGCGCGCACGATGGCCGCGTCATCGTCGCTGTGCGTGATGTCGCTGACGAAAGTTTTGTCGATTTTCAATACGTCGATGGGGAAGTGGCGCAGGTAGGCCAGGCTGGAATAGCCTGTGCCGAAGTCATCGATGGACAGTTGCACGCCCAGCGCCTTCAGGTTGGCCATGATGGCCGTGGCTTGCTCCACGTCATGCATGACCATGCTTTCCGTCAATTCCAGTTCCAGGTGGGCTGCGGCAAGTCCCGTTTCCGCCAGCGCCTGCGCCACCGCGTGCAGCAGGTTCTTTTGCTTGAATTGCCGCGCCGACAGGTTGACGGCCAGGCGCAGCGGGCCATGGCCGGCCAGTTGCCAGGCGCGCGCCTGCGCGCATGCCGTGCGCAGCACCCAGTCGCCGATGGGCGTGATCAAACCCATTTCCTCGGCCAGGCCGATGAAGCTGGCGGGTGGAATGCGTCCCAGCTGCGGATGTTGCCAGCGCAGCAGCGCTTCCATGCCCACCACTTCGCCGCTGGCCAGGTCCAGCTGGGGCTGGTATTCGAGGTGGAATTGCCCCCGCTCCAGGGCGTGGCGCAACTCGCTCTCCAGTCCCAGCCGTTCCAGGGTGCCCGCATTCATGCTCGAGGCATAGAATTGCCAGTGGCCCCGTCCCTGTTCCTTGGCGCGGTACATGGCGATGTCGGCGTGCTTGATCAGGGTGTCGGCATTCTGGCCATCGTCGGGATACACGGCCACGCCCATGCAGCAGCTGAGAAAAAATTCATATTCACCCAGTTGCAGCGGCTGCGCCACTGCGTCCAGGATGCGCTGCAGGATGGCCGCGCCCGGTTCGCCATTGCCATGCTGGGGCAGCAGCAGCACGAATTCATCACCGCCCAGGCGCGCCACCGTGTCGACTTCGCGCGTCGCATCGCGCAGGCGCTCGGCCACGCTTTTCAGCACCAGGTCGCCCGCATCATGGCCCAGGGTATCGTTGACGAATTTAAAGCGGTCGAGGTCGATGAACACCACCCACAGGGGCAGGCCGCTGCGCCGCGTCACGGCCATCGCCTGCTCCAGCCGTTCGCGCAGCAGGGCCCGGTTGGCCAGGCCCGTCAGGATATCGTGCCGGGCCTGGAATTCCAGTTCCTGTTCGAAACGCATGACGCTGCTGATGTCGTATTGCGCCACGACAAAGTGGCTGACGGGGCCATCGCCATCGTCGCGCACGGGCGCGACGAACAGTTCGCTCCAGTAGCAACTGCCATCCTTGCGGAAGTTGCGCACGATGGCCTTGCCTTCGCGCTGTTCGCGCAGGGCCGCCGTAATGGCGTGCATGTCTTGCCGTCCCTGTTCGGGGCCTTGCAAGTCTTCCAGGCGCTGGCCGATGACTTCGCTGGCCGCATAACCGGTGATGCGCTCGAAGGCGGGGTTGACGTACTCGATCAGGTAGCCTGGCGCGTCGGCGCTGCACAGGATGATGGCATTGGCCGACACTTCGATGATGCGTTCGCGCAAACGCAGCGACTTTTCATTGTGCATGCGCGCGGCGATGTCTTCGGACAGGCGCAAATTGGCAAACTGCAGCGCCGCCGTGCGTTCGCCCGTGATGCGGGCAATCACGGAATTGCGCGACACCAACTGATATACATACGCAGCCGCCAGCAGGCTCGACAGCAATCCACCCAGCAGTACATACAGCGAGCCGCGATGGTTGGCGTCCAGGCCCATGCCTTTGGCCGGCAGCAGGGCGGCGCCCAAGGTGTGTCCGCTGGCATGGTACTGCAGCAGCAGCCGGGTGCTTTCCGACTCGATCTGGCGCGCCGAGGCATAGCACAGGCCCGTCAGGCAAAGGCCGACCGCCAGGGTGATCAGGGCCGAGGTGGAAACGGAAATGGAGATACGTTTGAAAAATGATTGCATGATGGCGTCCGGTAAGCAGCGCCGGCGCCGATCCGTGATCCGGCAGCCCTGGCAGTGACTGACTGTAGGGCGCGGGGTACCTGACCGTCCGTTCGCTGCCGAACAGACCGCCATACCAGCAAGAAATATAGTGGTGGTACTGTGCAGGCGCTGTGTTACGCTCCGGCATATGGCGCCCCTCGTTCGGACGTTTTTTATCTATCCCCTAGCTGACGACTGGAAACCAGGAAAACTGCCCATGTCGAGTCCGCATGCCCAGCTGCACAACCCGAATCAAAACCATTTGCTCGCCGCCATGCTCGACGCCGATTTCGCGCGCCTGGCCCCCCACCTGGAGCAAGTCTCCATGCTGCTCGGTGACGTGATCTACGATTCGGGTGACAAGCTGCAGCATGTGTATTTCCCCACCACGGCCATCGTTTCCATTCACTATCTGCTGGAAAACGGCGGCTCGTCGGAAATTGCCGGCGTCGGCAATGAAGGCGTCGTGGGCGTGTCGCTGTTCATGGGCGGCAACTCGACGCCGAGCCGCGCCGTCGTGCAGACGGGCGGCGTCGGCTACCGGCTGAAGGCGCATTTGCTGATGGAAGAATTCGACCGCGCCGGTCCCGTCATGCGCTTGCTGCTGCGTTATACGCAAGCGCTGATCACGCAAATGTCGCAGACGGCCGTGTGCAACCGCCACCATACGGTGGAGCAACAATTGTGCCGCTGGCTGCTGCTGACCATGGACCGCCTGCCGAACCGCGAGCTGACCATGACGCAGGAACTCATCGCCAACATGCTGGGTGTGCGCCGTGAAGGCGTGACGGAAGCGGCCGGGCGTTTGCAGACGCGCGGCTTCATCAGCTACCGTCGCGGCCATATCTCCGTGCTGGACCGCGCCGGCCTCGAAGGCCATGTGTGCGAATGCTATGGCGTGGTCAAAAAGGAATTCACGCGCCTGCTGTCGGACGTGCGCCAGCGCCAGGCGCTTTGAACACCGCATCCTTTCTCTTATCGTTGTCACAGCCCAGGCTACCCCATGCAATCTGTTGAAAACACTCCCCCGCGCGCATCGTCGCGCTGGCCCATGGCGCTGGCGTTTTCGTTCAGCGCCATCGTGCTGCTGGCCATCGGCCTGCTGGCCTGGCGCGCGCCGTTCGAAACGGCCTGCGTCATCGATGCGCTGGTCTTTTTGCTGCTGATGCTGCTCGTGGCGCTGTACCGGCGCACCCTGGCGGCCAGCCTGCCGCGCCAGCTGCTCAAGGCGGGCGCCTTGCAGGATGCGATTTTCAATAGCGCCAATTTCTCGTGCATCGCCACCGATGCGCAGGGCGTGATCCAGATTTTCAACGTGGGCGCCGAACGCATGCTCGGCTATGAAGCGAGCGACGTGGTCGACAAGCTGACGCCGGCTGGCATTTCCGACGCGCAAGAAATTGTCGCGCGCGCGGCCGCCCTCAGTGCCGAACTCGACAGGGTCATCACGCCCGGCGTGGAAGCGCTCGTGTTCAAGGCCACGCGTGGCATCGAAGACATCTACGAATTGACGTATATCCGCAAGGATGGCAGCCGTTTCCCCGCCATCGTCTCCGTGACGGCCTTGCGCGACGTGCAGAACAAGGTCATCGGTTATCTGCTGATCGGCACGGACAATACGGCACGCAAGCAGGTCGAGGCGGAGCAAGCCTTGCTGGACCAGCGTCTGCGCGAACAGCAGGCGTACACGCGCTCGCTGGTCGAGACCAACAATGCGGAGCTGAAGAAGGCGCGCCTGGTGGCGGAAAAGGCCAACCGTGCCAAGTCCGAATTCTTGTCGAGCATGAGCCACGAATTGCGCACGCCGCTCAATGCCGTGCTGGGCTTTGCGCAGCTGATGGCGTCCGATGTGCCGCCACCCACCGTGCCGCAGCAGCGCTCGATCGAACAGATCCTCAAGGGCGGCTGGTATCTCTTGCGTTTGATCAATGAAATTCTCGACCTGGCCATGATCGAATCGGGCAAGGTCACCTTGTCGCAGGAAGCGATGTCCTTGCTTGACGTGTTGCAGGATTGCCAGGCGATGATCGCGCCGCAGGCGGAAAAGCGCGGCATCCGCATGCAATTCCCCCGCTGCGGCCAGGCCTTTTATGTGCATGCGGACCGCACGCGCGTGAAACAGGTGATGGTCAACCTGTTGTCGAACGCCATCAAGTACAACCAGAGCGGCGGCGCCGTCACCGTCGACTGCAGCCAGCGTGCTGGCAAGGTGCGCGTCAGCGTGCGCGACAGTGGCGCCGGCCTCGATGCGGGCCAGGTGGCCCAGCTGTTCCAGCCCTTCAATCGCCTGGGACAGGAAAACAGCACGGAAGAGGGCACGGGCATCGGCCTCGTCGTCACCAAGCAGTTGGTCGAATTGATGGGCGGCACCATCGGCGTCGACAGCACGGTCGGCGTGGGCACCACGTTCTGGTTCGAGCTGGCCGCCAGCAGCGCGCCGGCCCTGGTGCTGGGCGACGGCGATGCGCTGCCGCAGGTGCAGGAGCCGCAGGAAAGCCAGCGTACCTTGCTGTACGTGGAAGACAATCCCGCCAATCTGGCGCTGGTGGAGCAATTGATCGCCCGCCGCAGCGATTTGAAATTGCTCACGGCCATCGATGCGCACCTGGGCATCGACCTGGCGCGCACGTATCAGCCGGACGTGATCCTGATGGACATCAACCTGCCCGGCATCAGCGGCTTTGGCGCCCTGCACATCCTGCACGACGACCCGCTCACGAGCCATATTCCCGTGATGGCCCTGTCGGCCAACGCCGTGCCGCGCGACATCGAGAAGGGCCTGGAAGCGGGCTTCTTCCGCTACCTGACCAAGCCGATCAAGGTCGTCGAATTCATGGATGCGCTCGACGTGGCCCTGCACCATGCGGCCGCGCATGGCCTGGCCGACGACATTCACGCAGTACGCTAATTCAGCATTTATTTTTAGGAATACCGCCATGCTTCAAGCCACCGAGATTCTGAACGCCAGCATTCTCATCGTCGATGACCAGGAGGCGAACGTCATGCTGCTGGAACAGGTGCTGCGCAATGCCGGTTATACGCGCATCACCTCCACCATGGACCCGCAAGCCGTGCACGCGCTGCACCAGCAGCACCGCTACGACCTGATCCTGCTCGACTTGCAAATGCCGGAAATGGATGGTTTTGAAGTCATGGAAGGCTTGCGCGACATCGAGGCGGGCAGCTATCTGCCCGTGCTGGTGATCACGGCCCAGCCGGGCCACAAGTTGCGCGCGCTGCAAGCGGGCGCCAAGGATTTCGTCAGCAAACCGTTCGACCTGGTGGAAGTCAAAACGCGCATCCACAACATGCTGGAAGTGCGCCTGCTGTACCAGAAGCTGGCCGAATACAACAAGTCGCTGGAACAGATGGTGGAAGAGCGCACGGCGGAGCTGCGCGAAAGCGAAGCGCGCTTCCAGCGCTTCACGGAGCTGTCGTCCGACTGGTACTGGGAACAGGATGCGCAGGGCAACCTGACGCGTTTTTCCGGCCCCGTGGCTGAAATGCTGGGCATTGGCAGCGAAGAAGAGCCGCAGCGCTGGAACGCGGCCGAGCGGGCCTTGCTCGATGCAAAAATCGCCGCACGCGAACCGTTTCTCGATTTCATTTACAGCCGCGCCAACCTCGACGGCAGCACGCAGTATCTGCAGGTCAGCGGCGAACCGATGTTCGACACGGGTAGCCGCTTCATTGGCTACCGCGGCATCGGCCTCGATGTCACGGAGCGCCATCGCATTGCCTGATTTATACTGGGTGCTATCGATACTGACCAGGAAAAATCATGACTGACAAATCTTCCTCCTACTGGTTCCCCGCCAAGACCTATGGCTGGGGCTGGGGATTGCCCATCACGTGGCAGGGCTGGCTGGTCTTTTTGAGCGCGCTGGCGCTGTTCGCCTGCGGCGCCTTCCTGTTCCCGCCGCAAACCATGCTGGTGGGCTATATCGTCTATGAAGTGGCCATCGTTGCCGCGCTCATTTTCATCTGCCAGCTGAAGGGTGAACCGACCAGCTGGCGCTGGGGCAAGAAGAAGTAGCGCGATGTACAAAGACGACACCTGCAAGAAATCATCTGGCCGCGCGGCGTGAACCGCGTATAATTGGCTCGCTGCCGCAAGGCGGCAAACGCTAGGGGTCCTGCCTTTCGCTGTGGAAACACGGTGCAAGCGCGGGTGAGAAATACCCTCCGAACCTGATCTGGATAATGCCAGCGAAGGGAAGCTTTAGGATGAACGCACCCCGCCTTTCCGCGTGCGTAATTCCGAACCTCCTTAGCTGGCTCCAGGCTTAAAAATAGTCTAGCCAAGGAGCCAAAATGAACGCCAACCCGAAATTCCTCTCCGCCACCGCCACGGTCGACGAAGCCGCCATCGCGCCGCTGCCCAATTCGCGCAAGATCTATGTTGAAGGCAGCCGTCCCGACATCCGCGTGCCCATGCGCGAGATCAGCCAGTCCGACACGGAAGCGTCGTTCGGCGGCGAAAAGAATCCGCCGATCTACGTGTATGACACGTCCGGCCCGTACACGGACCCGGACGTGCAGATCGACATCCGCTCGGGCCTCGATACGCCGCGCCTGCCGTGGATCGTCGAACGTGCCGACACGGAAGAATTGCCCGGCCCGACCTCCGACTACGGCATCGCCCGCCTGGCGGATCCGAAACTGGCCGAGCTGCGTTTTAATTTGCACCGCAAGCCGCGCCGCGCCATTGCCGGCAAGAACGTGACGCAAATGCATTACGCGAGGCGCGGCATCATCACGCCGGAAATGGAATTCGTCGCCATCCGCGAAAACATGCGCCGCCAGGAATATTTGCGCGAGCTGAAAGCTTCCGGCCCCATGGGCGAGCGCCTGGCCGACCTGATGGGCCGCCAGCATCCGGGCCAGTCGTTCGGCGCCAGCATCCCGGCGGAAATCACGCCGGAATTCGTGCGCGAGGAAATCGCCCGCGGCCGCGCCATCATCCCTGCCAACATCAATCACCCGGAAGTCGAGCCGATGATTATCGGCCGCAATTTCCTGGTGAAAATCAACGCGAATATCGGCAATTCCGCCGTCACCTCGTCGATCGGCGAGGAAGTGGAAAAGATGACCTGGGCCATCCGCTGGGGCGGCGACAACGTGATGGACCTGTCCACCGGCAAGCACATCCACGAAACGCGCGAATGGATCGTGCGCAACAGCCCCGTGCCCATCGGCACCGTGCCGATTTACCAGGCGCTGGAAAAGGTCAATGGCAAGGCCGAAGATTTAACTTGGGAAATCTTCCGCGACACCCTCATCGAGCAGGCCGAGCAGGGCGTCGACTACTTCACCATCCACGCGGGCGTGCTGCTGCGCTATGTGCCGATGACGGCCAAGCGCCTGACGGGCATCGTGTCGCGCGGCGGCTCCATCATGGCGAAATGGTGCCTGGCGCACCACCAGGAATCGTTCCTGTACACGCATTTCGAAGAGATTTGCGAAATCATGAAGGCGTATGACGTGTCGTTCTCGCTGGGCGACGGCTTGCGTCCCGGCTCCATCTATGACGCCAACGACGAGGCGCAGCTGGGCGAACTGAAAACCCTGGGTGAGCTGACGCAAGTTGCGTGGAAGCACGACGTGCAAGTGATGATCGAAGGCCCGGGCCACGTGCCGATGCAGTTGATCAAGGAAAACATGGACTTGCAGCTGGAACAGTGCGGCGAAGCACCGTTCTACACCCTGGGACCGTTGACGACCGATATCGCGCCCGGCTACGACCACATCACCTCGGGCATCGGCGCGGCCATGATCGGCTGGTACGGCACGGCCATGCTGTGCTACGTGACGCCGAAGGAACACCTGGGCCTGCCCAACAAGGCCGATGTGAAAGACGGCATCATCACCTACAAGATTGCGGCGCACGCGGCCGACCTGGCCAAGGGCCATCCGGGCGCGCAAATCCGCGACAACGCCCTGTCGAAAGCACGCTTTGAATTTCGCTGGGATGACCAGTTCAACATCGGCCTGGACCCGGACAAGGCGCGCGAATTCCACGATGAAACCCTGCCCAAGGATTCGGCCAAGGTGGCGCATTTCTGCTCCATGTGCGGCCCGCATTTCTGCTCCATGAAGATCACGCAGGAAGTGCGCGAATACGCGGCCGGCATGGGCATCGCGGAAGACAAGGCGCTCAAGCAGGGGATGGAAATCAAGGCCATCGAATTCATCAAGAACGGCGCCGAGCTGTACCGCAAGGTCTGAAGGAGAGCGTGATGCCTGCATTGATATCCATCACGCTCAACGGCGCACCGCACCAGGTGCCGCCGGGACAAACCCTCGATCAATTGATCGCCGCGCTGTCGCTGGAAAACCAGGCGCTGGCGCTGGCCGTCAACCGCAATGTCGTGCCGCGCAAGGCGTGGCCGGGGCAGGTCTTGCAAACCCAGGACCAAGTGGAAATAGTCCGCGCCATCGGCGGCGGCTGAACTAAGGAAAAAGCAATGAACAGTAATAACAACGACCTGCTGACCATCGCAGGAAAACAGTATCAATCGCGCTTGCTGGTCGGCAGCGGCAAGTACAAGGATTTGCCGCAGACGCGCGAAGCGACGGATGCGGCCGAGGCGCAGATCATCACGGTGGCGATCCGCAGGGTGAATATCGGGCAAGACCCGAACGCGCCCAGCCTGCTGGACTTCGTGCCGCCGGACCAGTACACGATTTTGCCGAACACGGCCGGCTGCTACAACGCCAAAGATGCCGTCTACACCCTGCAACTGGCGCGCGAGCTCCTGGGCGGGCGCAATCTGGTGAAGCTGGAAGTACTCGGTGATGAAAAGACGCTGTTTCCGCACATGCCGGAAACGTTGATTGCGGCCGAAGCGCTGGTCAAGGATGGCTTTGACGTGATGGTCTACTGCAGCGACGACCCCATCCAGGCGAAGATACTGGAAGACATCGGCTGCGTGGCCGTCATGCCGCTGGCCTCCCTGATCGGCTCGGGCATGGGCATCTTGAATCCGTGGAACTTGTCGCTGATCATCGACCAGGCGAAAGTGCCCGTGCTCGTCGATGCCGGCGTGGGCACGGCGTCCGATGCGGCCATTGCCATGGAACTCGGTTGCGATGGCGTGCTGATGAATACAGCCATTGCCGGCGCGCGCGACCCCGTGCGCATGGCGCGTGCGATGAAGCTGGCCGTGCGGGCAGGTCGCGAAGCATTTCTGGCGGGCCGCATGCCGCGCAAGTTTGCCGCCTCGCCATCGTCGCCGATGGCGGGCCGCCTGGCGTGATGGCGCCGATGCGTGTCACTGTGCTGGTGTTTGCCGGTGCCGACCCGTCGGGCGGCGCCGGCATCGCCGCCGATATCGTGGCCATTGCCGCGCAGGGCGCGCATGCCTTGCCCGTCATCACGGCCTTGACGGTGCAGGACAACGACAGGGTTTTTGGCGTGCAGGCGGTGGTGCCGGAGCTATTGCGCCGGCAGGCGCTGGCCCTGATCGACAAGATGGCCATTCACGCCGTGAAGATCGGCATCCCCGGCAGCGCCGCGAATGCAGCCGTCATTGCGCAGCTGATCGCGCAAATGCGGCTGGCCCGCCCAGGCTTGCCTGTCGTGCTCGACCCCGTGTTGGCCAGCGGCCATGGCGACGTGCTGAGCCGGGACGACGCCGTGCTGGCGCTGGCGCCCTTGCTGCCGGTGACGACCGTCATCGTACCGAACGGGCCGGAAGCGCTGGCCCTCGGTGGCGCAGAAAACCTGCGCACGCAAGGCTGTCGGAACGTGCTGATGACGGGCGGCCATGGCGATGGCGAGACGATCGTCAACCGCTGGGTCGATGGTGAGGGCAGGGAGCGCGAGTGGCGCTGGCCCCGTCTTCCCGGCGAATTTCACGGCAGCGGCTGCACTTTGGCGTCCGCCATCGCGGCGCGCCTGGCATTGGGCCAGGCATTGCCCGAGGCGCTCGATGGCGCGCAACGCTACTGCCATGCGGCCCTGGCTGGCGCGTATGCGATTGCGCCAGGTCAACTCATGCCGCAACGATTCATTCAATAAGGAAAACATCATGCGTGGACTGTATCTGGTCACCCCGAACTGGGACGACACCGACCGCCTGCTCGACGTGAGCGAGCAAGCCTTGCAGGAAGGCGTGGCCCTGCTGCAATACCGCCACAAGAGCGCCGAGGCGGAGCAGCGGCGCGAACAGGCAGGCGCCTTGCTGGCGCTGGCCCGCAAGTATGGCGTGCCTTTCATCATCAATGATTTTATCGAGCTGTGCGAAGAGCTCGACGCGGACGGCGTGCACGTGGGCGGCACGGATGCGTCCGTGGCGCAGGTGCGCGCGCGCCTGGGCAAGGACAAAATCGTCGGCGCCTCGTGCTATGGCGACATGGCCCTGGCAAGGACGGCTGAGGCCGGCGGCGCCAGCTACGTGGCCTTCGGCGGCTTTTATCCGTCGCTGGTGAAAAAGTATCCGGTGACGACTCCGCTCGACATCGTGCTGCAGGCCAAGCGCGAGATCGCCTTGCCCTGCGTGGTGATCGGCGGCATGACGCCGGAGAACGCGGCGCCGCTGGCCGCGCGCGGCGCCGACATGGTGGCGGCCATCACTAGCGTCTATCAAGCGGACGATGTGGATATTGCGGTGCAGCAATTCAATCAATTGTTTGCGGCATGAGCATGGGCGTGCAGGGCTGGTTTGGGGCAGTAATCGGCATATAATATGAGCATCATTCATTACCGAGGTCCCCCACCCATGAGTCAGCCAGCCGCCGCGAAACGCCTTATCCTGATCGTTGACGATGACCAGCTCCTGTTGGAATTCCTCGGCGAAGTCCTGCGCCATGCCGGCTACGAGACGGCCCTGGCCCATTCGGCCGAAGTGGCGTTGCAGCTGATCGCCCAGCGCGAGCCGGATCTGGCCTTGCTCGACATCCACATGCCGGGCATGTCCGGCCTGGAACTGGCCAAGCGCCTGCATGGCGAAACGGCCGTGCCATTCATGTTCCTGTCCGGCAGCGGCGACAGCGAATCGGGCAAGCAGGCGGCCGCCTACGGCGCCGTCGGTTACGTGGTGAAACCCGTCGATGAAGCCCGCTTGATGCCCGCGTTCGAAGCGGGCCTGGCGCGTGCCGATGAAATCCGCCAGCTGCGCCGCACCGAGCTGAACCTGAACGCGGCGCTGGCCGCCGGCCGCGAAACGAGTCTGGCCGTGGGCCTCTTGATGGGCAAGTTCCAGACGGACCGCAACACGGCCTTCGAAGTGCTGCGCGACCACGCCCGTTCCAGCCGCCGCAAGATCAATGAAATCGCCAGCCAGCTGTTGCTGGCCGAGGAAACCCTGAACGGCCTGCACGGCGCCTTCCTCAACCGCGCGAAAGCCAAGTAAACGTTTCAACCATACACAGGACACACATGAAAACCAAAGCAGCGATTGCATGGAAGGCGGGCGCGCCTTTGACGATCGAAGAAGTCGACCTGGCCGGCCCGCGCGAGGGCGAAGTACTGGTCGAAATCAAGGCCACCGGCATTTGCCATACCGATTACTACACCCTGTCGGGCGCCGATCCGGAAGGGATCTTCCCATCGATCCTCGGCCATGAAGGGGCCGGCATCGTCGTCGACGTGGGGCCGGGCGTGAAAAGCCTGAAAAAGGATGATCACGTCATCCCCCTGTACACGCCGGAATGCCGCCAGTGCAAATTCTGCCTGTCGCAAAAAACCAACTTGTGCCAGTCGATCCGCTCGACCCAGGGCCGCGGCCTGATGCCGGACGCGACCTCGCGTTTCTCCATCGACGGTAAACCCATCTTCCACTACATGGGCACCTCGACTTTCTCGAACTACATCGTCGTGCCGGAAATTGCCCTGGCCAAGATCCGCGAAGACGCGCCCTTCGACAAGGTTTGCTACATCGGCTGTGGCGTCACCACCGGCGTGGGCGCCGTGCTGTTTACGGCCAAGGTCGAGGCGGGCGCCAATGTGGTTGTGTTCGGCCTGGGCGGCATCGGCTTGAACGTGATCCAGGCGGCCAAGATGGTCGGCGCGGACAAGATTATCGGCGTCGACATCAACCCGGCGCGCCAGGAAATCGCGCGCAAGTTCGGCATGACGCATTTCGTCAACGCCAACGAGGTGGAAAACGTGGTCGACACCATTGTGCAGCTGACGGACGGCGGCGCCGACTATTCGTTTGAATGCATCGGCAACACCACCACCATGCGCCAGTCGCTCGAGTGCTGCCACAAGGGCTGGGGCCAGTCCATCATCATCGGCGTGGCGGCGGCCGGCCAGGAAATTTCCACCCGTCCATTCCAGCTGGTGACGGGGCGCGTGTGGAAAGGTTCCGCTTTCGGCGGCGCGCGCGGCCGCACGGACGTGCCGAAGATCGTCGACTGGTATATGGAAGGCAAGCTCAATATCGACGATTTGATCACGCACCGTTTGAAGCTCGACGATATCAACCAGGGTTTCGACCTGATGAAGAGCGGTGAGTCGATCCGTTCCGTTGTGTTGTATTAATATAAATACGCCGTACCACGGCGTTTTGCGGAGGCTGCGGCCTCCGTTTTTTTGCCCCGCGTTCCATCCATCGTCCATGTTTGCCATCCAGGCAGGTCTTTTTGCAGCCTGTCGCATCGCGCTGGAGCCGTGCTCCACCCGCCGCTAAAGTCAATGCTCCACTACTTTTGCGACGAGGCAGCCATGTCCACTTCCCACCGTTTGATCCTCAGCCTGGCCGGTATCCTGCTTGGCGGCAGCGCGCTGGCCGTGCAGCCGCCGCAGCCTCCCACGCCAC
Organism: Janthinobacterium sp. NKUCC06_STL; assembly: GCF_019345455.1. Taxonomy (NCBI): domain Bacteria; kingdom Pseudomonadati; phylum Pseudomonadota; class Betaproteobacteria; order Burkholderiales; family Oxalobacteraceae; genus Janthinobacterium; species Janthinobacterium sp. NKUCC06_STL. The sequence continues at coordinate 149,794 of NZ_JAHKQY010000008.1, read as the reverse complement.
CGGCCCCGCCAGCCGCACCCAGCGTGCAGGTCAGCCGTTCGATCGACAAGGGCGAAAGCTATGCGCTGGTCGATGGCGCCACGGATAGCGAGGGTGTCATCGTCGTCGACAGCGATATTCACTCGCAGCAGGTGGAAAAGCTCAAGCGCTCGATCAAGGGGCCATTCCTGTGGTTCCGCGACCAGGGCCAGGCCTATGTGCTGCAGGACGCGGCCTTGCTGGGCAAGGTGCGCACGGCATGGCAGCCCTCGAGACAGCTCGGCAAGGAGATGAGCGCGCTCGGCGATCAAATGGGTGCGCATGGCAAGGCCATGGGCGAAATGGGCCGCAAGATGGGTGCCCGCAGCCTGGAAAAAGGCAGCGCACGCGAGTCGGAGCAGTTGCGTGTGCTGGGCCGCCAGCAGCAGGAACTGGGCCGCAAGCTTGGCGACGCCTCGCGCCGCCAGGCGCTGGCAACGAGCGACACGGCGCGCCGCGCGGCCGAGCGCGACGTGGAGCGCCTGCAGCAGCAGATGGAAGATGCACAGGAAGAGATGGAAGAGATCAACGACCGCATCGCCGACGTGCACGAGCGCGAGGCCGAGAAAGTGGAGCAGATGTCGCGCCAGATGGAGCAACGCAGCAAGCCGATGGAAGCGCTGGGCAAGCAAATGGGCGACCTGGGCCGCCAGCAGGAAAAAGTCGTCAAGATCGCCGACAAGACCACGCGCCAGGTGATCGCCCAGGCGCTCAGCGAAGGCAAGGCAAAGCTGGTGCGCTGAGTGCTGTGCCGAATCAGCGGGCCAGTGGATTGCGCATCAGGCAGCGCAGCGCCGGATCGTGCCCGTCCTGCGCTTCTCGCGCCAGCTTGAGCGCATGCCCAGCGCCCAGCGCCACGGCCTCGATTTCGCTGAAGCCATGGCGCGCATAGTAGGGCGCGTTCCATGGCAGGTGGCGATATGTGCTCAGTGTCAGGCAGGCGCAGCCCAGCGCCCGGGCATGGGCCGCCGCCGCGTCGAGCAGGCGCGCGCCCAGTCCCTGCCGTTGCTGCGCCAGTGCAACGGACAATTCCACGATGAACAACTGGCCGTCGAGCGGCTGGGAGGCCAGGAAACCCGCTGGCGCATCCTGCCCATCGGCGGCCACCCACACGCCGCCATCCTGCTGCAGCGCCTGCAAGGTCTCCAGTGGCAAGGGTTCACCATGCGCCAGCCAGGCCAGTTCGGGGCCGGCCTGGGCAAACAGGATTGCGGCGCTGCGTTCGACCTGGGCCAGCAACGGCAGGTCGGCGCGGGTGGCCGCGCGGATGGTGTTGCTCATGGCGTGTTCCAGGTGGCGGCCACGGCGCGGTATTGCGCCGGCAACCGCTCCCTGGCGTCGTCCTCGCTGGCATACACGTCATCCTGCACGGTTTCCCACTGCGCGTCGCAGCTGAAACGGTAGACTTGCGCTTCGTCCCCGTAGCGGCACACGGCCAGGCCGTGGATGGCGGTGGGGGCGGCGCCATCTTCACTGGCGACATGGCCGAAGGGCAGGTCGGACCAGGCCCAGGCCAGTACGCGGGCGTCGTCGAGGTGGGTGGGTGGTGTCATGGGATACAGGCCGCTGTGTCGGGATGGCGATTGTAGCGCGCGTGGGTAAAATGCCGCGACCGCTGGACAAATGCACAGTATTTTTAGCCATGCCGGTATAATCACGGGATGCAAAATCTTCTTCACAACCTCAATCCCGAACAATTGGCTGCCGTCACCTTGCCGGCGCAGCATGCGCTGATCCTGGCTGGCGCCGGTTCTGGCAAGACCCGCGTGCTGACCACCCGCATCGCGTGGCTGATCCAGACCCAGCAGGTATCGCCGCCCGGCATCCTGGCCGTGACGTTTACCAATAAAGCCGCCAAGGAAATGCTCACGCGCCTGTCGGCCATGCTGCCGATCAATACGCGCGGCATGTGGATCGGCACCTTCCACGGCCTGTGCAACCGCTTGCTGCGCACGCATTACCGCGACGCGGCCTTGCCGCAAACGTTCCAGATTCTCGACTCGCAGGATCAATTGTCGGTGATCAAGCGCTTGTTGAAGGCAAACAACATCGATGATGAAAAATTCCCGCCGAAGACGGTGATGTATTTCATCAACAACGCCAAGGACCAGGGCTTGCGCGCCACGGACGTGGAAGCCTACGACGCGCACGAGCGCAAGATGGTCGAGCTGTACCAGTTGTACGACGACCAGTGCCAGCGCGAAGGCGTCGTCGATTTTGCTGAATTGCTGCTGCGCACGTATGAATTACTGAGCCGCAACCAGCCGCTGCGCGAACACTACCAGGCGCGTTTCCGCCACATCCTCGTGGACGAGTTCCAGGATACGAACAACCTGCAATACAACTGGCTCAAATTGCTGGCTGGCCACGGCAGCCGCGATGGCGGCGCCCTGTTTGCCGTCGGCGACGATGACCAGAGCATCTACGCCTTCCGTGGCGCCAACGTGGGCAATATGAGCGCCTTCGAGCACGAGTTCCAGGTCAAGAACTTGATCAAGCTCGAGCAGAACTACCGCTCGCACGGCCACATCCTCGACAGTGCCAACGTGCTGATCGCGAACAACAGCAAGCGCCTGGGCAAGAATCTGCGCACGGACGCGGGCCATGGCGAGCAGGTGCGCGTGTATGAAGCCAGTTCCGACCTGCAGGAAGCGCAGTGGATCATCGAAGAGGCGAAAAGCCTGATCGCCGATGGCGCTTCGCGCAGCGAAATTGCGATTCTGTACCGTTCGAATGCGCAGTCGCGCGTGATCGAGCATGCGCTGTTTTCGGCCGCGATTCCATATCACGTGTATGGCGGCCAGCGCTACTTCCAGCGCGCCGAGGTCAAGCACGCGATTGCCTATTTGCAGTTGATGGACAATCCGCACAACGATTCGGCCTTCTTGCGCGTGGTGAACTTCCCCACGCGCGGCATCGGCATGCGCTCGATCGAGCAATTGCAGGCCGCGTCGGAACAGTACGGCATTTCGCTGTACGCCTCCGTGCCGTATGTGGCGGGCAAGGCGGGCAGCGTGCTGGCCGGCTTCGTGAAATTGATCGAAGGCGTGCGCTTTGAAACGCAGCAATTGTCTCTGCCGGAAATGGTCAGAGTGGTGCTGGAAGCGAGTACCTTGCTGCAGCATTACCAGAACGAAAAGGAAGGCGCCGACCGCATCGAAAATCTGGAGCAGATGGTCAGCGCGGCCAGCCAGTTCATTTCCGAGGAAGGTTTTGGTCAGGGCGCACCGGCGCACCTGGGGCCAGCGGCCCAGGCGCAGTCGGGCGCGCCCGTCGTGAATCAGGATGGCATTGAAATCCTGGACGCGGACGCACCGCTGCCGGCCGTGATGTCGCCGCTCTCCGCGTTTTTATCGCATGCGTCGCTGGAAGCGGGTGACAACCAGGCGCAGGCGGGTCAGGATGCGCTGCAGATGATGACGGTGCACTCGGCCAAGGGCCTGGAATTCGACAACGTGTTCATCACGGGCCTGGAAGAGGGCCTGTTCCCGCACGAAAGCAGTTCGAAGGAAGACAACGGCGTGGAAGAAGAACGCCGGCTGATGTACGTGGCGATCACGCGCGCGCGCAAGCGGCTGTACATGAGCTTTTCGCAGACGCGCATGCTGCACGGCCAGACGCGCTACAACATGAAGTCGCGTTTCTTTGATGAATTGCCGGAAGAATCGCTGAAATGGCTGTCGCCGAAGGTGCAGGCGAACTGGTTCGGCAACCGCAAGTCGGCTTGGGACGAGGCACCGCGTGTGGCCAGCCTGGGGTCGGACAATGCGATTGCGCAAAAAATCGCGCAAAAAGCCACGGGCGGCGGCTGGCGCATCGGTGAATCCGTGGCGCACGCCAAGTTCGGCGAAGGCGTGATCGTCAACATCGAAGGCGGCGGCGGCAATGCGCGCGCGCAGATCAATTTCGGACAGCACGGCATGAAGGTGCTGGACCTGGGGATTGCGAAGCTGGAACGGCTGTGAAGGTAACCCGATACCACTGCGGGCGCTAACAATGTTGTCGGATTACGCGTGGCCTTCGGCCCCGCTAATCTGACCTACTGGAAGAAACATTGCCGGTCGCGTAGGTCGGATTAGCGGCGGAACGCCGCGTAATCCGACGCTGCGAGGCCAACAATGGTGTCGGATTACGCCTTCGGCTAATCCGACCTACGTGTGGCATTGCAAGGCATTCGGAAAATAAAAAAGGGGCAGCCTGCGCAGGCTGCCCCTTTTTACATCTGGCCGACGATCATTCGCCGGTCTTGTCCAGCGACACCGTCTTGCTCTCATCGACGGGGAGGCCGAAGATCTGGCGGTAGGCGGCGTAGAACGAGCAATGCATGATGATGGTCAAGATCATCGACAGCGGCATCATCAGTTGCATCATCAGCTGCGTGCGGCCAAAGATGATGGCCAGCAACTGGCTGGTGACGATGCTGATGGCGAACCAGGTGGCGGCGAAGACGATGAAGGCCGACAGCGAGCGCCAGACGGCGAAAAAGCTGAAGAACAGGGCCTTGCCCAGGCTGACTTGTTTCCAGTAGATCAGCGGCGCGGCAAAGCAGAAGGCCATGGCGGCCGGCACGTACAGCACGATGGCCAGCAGGATGCCCAGGCCCAGGCGCGATTCGGGGATGGCGGCGCGTGCCGCTTCTTCCGTCAGTTGCCCGGTGACCAGTTTCCACAGCAAGCCATCATCGACCAGGGTCGAGGCGCCGATGGCGACGATGGCCATCAGGATATACAGCACGCCCAGGCCGAACAGGGAAGGAAAAGCCGGCTTGCGGAAGCCCGAGATCAAGAGGCTGGGCAGGACGCGCTTGCCCTGGTCGATATTCAGGCAGCCTTGCACGAAGGCGACGGAAAAGACGGGGACGAGGATGACGGGCAGCAATTGGCCGAGCACGGGCACGATACTGACGGCCAGCATGCAGAACATATAGCCGAGAAACAGCATCGACATGCCGCCAGGTTGCTTGCGAAACAGGGCGAAGCCTTGTTTTACCCATTGCCAACCTGTACTTGCAGGTAATTTTTCCATGTTTAAAACAGTTCCGGAGCAGGTGTGGCGATACGTTCGCGCAGAATGCGTTCGAAATGCGCCGGATCGTGCGGGGTCAGCATTTCCGCTTCGCGCGGCTGGTAATAATCGTACAGGCGCGACAGCCAGAAGCGCAGCGCGGCGGCGCGCAGCATCGGTTGCCATGCCGTTTGTTCTTCCTGCGTAAACGGGCGCACGGCCTGGTAGGCGTCGAGCAGGGCGCGCACTCTTGCCGTGTCGAGCACGCCCGTGGCCAGATCCACGCACCAGTCGTTGACGGTGACGGCCACGTCGAACAGCCACGTGTCGCAGCCGGCAAAGTAAAAGTCGAAAAAGCCCGTCAGTTGCTCGCCGTCAAACATAACGTTGTTGCGGAACAAGTCGGCATGCACGGGACCGCGCGGGATGGCTTTATACGTATCGCAGGCAGCAAAGGCGTCCTGGAAATGGATTTCCGCGCGCAGCAGATGCGCCTTGGCATCGTCGAGGTGGTGCAAGACCAGCGGCGTGGTGGTGTTCCACCAGTCCAGGCCACGCAGATTCGGCTGTTGCAGGGGGAAGCCCTGCGCCGCCAGGTGCATCTTCGCCAGCATGGCGCCGACAGCCGCGCAATGCACGGCTTGCGGCGCCATCTGCGAGCTGCCGTCGAGTTTGCTGACGATGGCGGCCGGCTTGCCTTGCAGGGCCGTCACCAGTTCGCCATCGGCATTGGCGATCGGCGCCGGTACCAGCACGCCCCGGTCCGCCAAATGGCGCATCAGTTGCAGATAGAACGGCAATTGCTCGAAGCTGAGGTTTTCAAAGATCGTCAGCACATACTCGCCGCGCTCCGTGCTCAGGAAGAAATTGCTGTTTTCGATGCCGGACGCGATGCCCTTGAGCGCCAGAGGTTTGCCGAGTGGAAATTGCGTGATCCACTGGCCGATATCGTCCAGGTGTAGCGCGGTAAAAACTGCCATGGGAAAGAGGGGAATGGTCTAAAAGGTCAAAAAAAGCCGGCTGCCCCGCAGATGGCCGGGGCAGGGCAGAAGAGAGTGGCTGCTTACTTCGCTGGTGCGGGCGGCGCTGGCGCGTCCGCTGCCTCTTCGTCGCGTTGTTTCTGTTTCTTCTTGCCCAGGTCAAACTCCAGCACTTTCCATTGCGGGCCGCGCAGGGCGCCGCCGTGCGCCTGGTCGGCGCCAGCGGCCGGCTTCATGTAATACGTGCTGCCGCCGCTCGTCACTTTCACTTCGGACGTCACGCCCGCTTCGCGTTTTTCGGTGATCTGCTGCTTGGCCGCCGCTGGCGCCACGGTGATCGGTGCTTCGCCCATTTCCTCGATACGTTCGAGCTGGGGTGGCGCGTCGCTCGGTTTGGCCGGCGTCTGGGCGCTGGCAAGGGCCGAACATGCCAGCAGGGGCAGGGCGAGGAATGTCCAGAGTGTCGATGTACGCATCATGATGGGTTCGCTTCCATGTGTGGGACTGCAGCGCGTGCAGTGGTGTAATGCCGTCAATTTATCTATAAGGCATTGTAACAAACTGGTAGGCAATGCTGTTTAAATGAGGCGAAATGGCCCGCAGTGGCCGCCCGCGCGCCCGCACGGGGCCGCCAGGGTGGCAAAAACACCAGGAACGGCACGCGTGGCGGCCGGTGGCGTGGCCCTAAACTCTGCGATAATTGTGCGATATTCCGCCCGTCCGCCGCTGTGTCTTCCCGGCTGGCGCGGCTCACCTTATTTTATTGGCATTATGCAAAACACCCTGCTGTTAGTCGACGGTTCCAGTTACCTTTATCGTGCCTTCCATGCGCTGCCCGACCTGCGCAGCCCGGATGGCTATCCCACGGGCGCCATGCACGGCATGGTCAACATGCTGCGCCGCCTGCGCGCCGATTTCCCGGCCGCTTACATCGCCTGCGTGTTCGATGCCAAAGGTAAAACTTTCCGCGACGACATGTATCCCGAATACAAGGCCACGCGCGCCTCGATGCCGGACGACCTGCGATTGCAGATCGAACCGATCCACGAAGCCGTGCGCGCCATGGGCTGGCCAATTTTGATGGTCGACGGCGTGGAAGCGGACGACGTGATTGGGACTTTGGCCGTGCAGGCGGCGGCCGCCGGCATGAACGTGGTGGTGTCGACTGGCGACAAGGATCTGGCGCAGCTGGTCAACAGCCAGGTCACCCTGATCAATACCATGAGCAATGAAAAGCTCGACGAAGCGGCCGTGCTGGTCAAATTCGGCGTGCCGCCGAACCGCATCATCGATTACCTGTCGCTGATCGGCGATACGGTCGACAACGTGCCGGGCGTGTCGAAATGCGGCCCGAAGACGGCCGTCAAATGGCTGACCTTGTACGACAGTCTGGAAGGCGTGATGGAAAACGCGGCCAGTGTGGGCGGCGCCGTCGGGGAAAACCTGCGCACGGCCCTGCCATGGCTGCCGCAGGCGCGTGCCTTGATCACCGTCAAGACCGATTGCGATTTGTCCGGGCACATGACGACCATCGCCGATTCGCTGGTGGCGAAACACGAAGACAAGGAAGCGCTGCTGGCCTTCTTCAACCGCTACGGCTTCAAGGCCCTGCTGCGCGAACTGGGCGCCACGCCGCCGCCGATGTCGCCAGTCGGTGCACCTGTTGCCGGCGGCGCTGCTGCCAACACGACGGGCGACATGTTTGCCGATGCCGCGCCAGCAGTCGAGGCCGTGTATGAAACCGTGCTGACGGATGAGCAGCTGGACAAATGGATCGCCCTGATCGATGCGGCTGCCCTGACGGCTGTCGACACGGAAACCACCTCGCTGGAACCGATGACGGCGCAAATGGTCGGCATTTCCCTCTCGGTGGCAGAGCACGCCGCCTGCTACATTCCGCTGGCCCACGATTACGCGGGCGCGCCGGAACAATTGACGCGCGAACACGTGCTGGCGAAACTGCGCCCGTGGCTGGAAGATGCAAACAAGCCCAAGCTGGGCCAGAACCTCAAGTATGACAGCCACATCTTCGCCAACCATGGCGTGACCCTGCGCGGCATCGCCCACGATACCTTGCTTGAATCGTATGTGTTCGAGTCGCACAAGAAGCACGACATGGACAGTCTGGCGCTGCGCCACCTGAACTACACGACGATTCCGTTCGAGGATGTGTGCGGCAAGGGCGCCAAGCAGATCACCTTCAACCAGGTGGAAGTGGAGCAGGCGGCGAAATACGCTGCCGAGGATGCGGACGTCACCTTGCGCCTGCACAATGCCATGTGGGGCAATGTGGCGAACGATGAAAAACTGACCTTCATCTATGAAAAGATCGAGATGCCGACGGCCGTGGTCTTGCAAAAGATCGAGCGCAACGGTGTGCTGATCGATGATGAATTGCTCAACATCCAGTCGGCCGAGCTGGCCGTGAAAATTCTCGAGCTGGAAAAGAAGGCGTATGAGCTGGCCGAGCAGCCGTTCAACCTCGGTTCGCCCAAGCAGATCGGCGAAATCTTCTTTGAAAAGCTGAAACTGCCGGTGGTCAAGAAAACCCCGACGGGTGCGCCATCGACGGATGAAGAAGTGCTGCAAAAGCTGGCCGAGGATTATCCATTGCCCAAAGTGCTGCTCGAATACCGCGGCATGGCCAAGCTGAAGTCGACCTATACGGATAAATTGCCGAAGATGATCAATGTCACGACGGGCAGGGTGCATACGAACTATGCGCAAGCCGTGGCCGTGACGGGGCGATTGGCGTCGAACGACCCGAACTTGCAGAATATTCCCATCCGCAGCGCGGAAGGCCGCCGCATCCGTGAAGCGTTTATTGCGCCGCCCGGCAGCCACATCGTTTCGGCCGACTATTCGCAGATCGAATTGCGCATCATGGCGCATATCTCGGGCGATGAAGCCATGCTGCGCGCGTTTGCCGACGGCATCGACATTCACCGTGCCACGGCCGCCGAGATCTTTGGCGTGCAAGCCGCGGAAGTGCAGAGCGAACAGCGCCGCTACGCCAAGGTCATCAATTTCGGCTTGATCTACGGCATGAGCGCATTCGGTCTGGCGGGCAACCTGGGCGTGGACCGCACGGCCGCGCAAAGCTATATCGACCGCTACTTCGCCCGTTTTTCCGGCGTGAAACAGTACATGGAAGACACGCGCCAGCAAGCGAAGGCGCGCGGCTACGTGGAAACCGTGTTCGGCCGCCGTTTGTGGCTGCCGGAAATCAATTCGCCAAACGGCCCGCGCCGCCAGGGCGCCGAACGGGCGGCGATCAACGCCCCGATGCAGGGCACGGCCGCCGACCTGATCAAGCTGGCCATGATCGCCGTGCAAGGCTGGCTGGAAACGGACAACTTGCAAACAAAAATGATCATGCAGGTGCACGATGAACTGGTGCTGGAAGTGCCGGACGCGGAACTGGAACTGGTCAAGCGCAGGTTGCCGGAACTGATGGCCGGCGTGGCCGAATTGAAGGTGCCATTGACGGCCGAGGTAGGCCTAGGACGCAATTGGGACGAAGCGCATTGATTAATTGAGCAATGACCGTAGGTCGGCTTAGCGCGCAGCGCGTAAGCCGACATTTTTTGTGAACACACCCTTCAGGAGAAACGCATGAGCGACATGATCACCGATTGTGAAAGTTTGCTGGGCCAGAGCAGCTTGTCCGGGCCGGATGGCCGGCGTGGTTTCCTGAAGGTGGCGCTGGGTACGGGTTTTGCCGTGGCCGTGCTGCCCGTGGCGGCGCAAAACGTCATCAAGACGGATTCCGCCGGGCTCGTTACTGGCAGCATGTCGGTGATGGTCGATGGCCAGGCCGTGCCCGTGTACGCGGCGCAGCCGGAAGGCAAGACGGGTTTGCCCGTGGTACTGGTCATTTCGGAAATCTTTGGCGTGCATGAACATATCGCCGACATGGCGCGCCGTTTCGCCAAGCAGGGCTACCTGGCGCTGGCGCCCGATCTGTTCGTGCGCCAGGGCGATCCCACCAAGGTGGGCAGCATCCCGGAGTTGATGAAAGGCATCATCGCAAAGACGCCGGACGCGCAGGTGATGACGGACCTCGATGCGGTGGTGGCGTGGGCGAAACAGAATGGCGGCGACACGAGCCGCCTGGGCATCACGGGTTTCTGCTGGGGCGGGCGCATCACGTGGCTGTACGCGGCGCACAATCCGGCCGTCAAGGCGGGCGTGGCTTGGTATGGCCGCCTCGTGGGCGAGCCCAATCCATTGCAGCCAAGCAACCCCATCGATATTGCCGCGAGCTTGAAGGTCCCCGTGCTGGGCTTGTACGGCGGCAAGGATACGGGCATCAGCCAGGAATCGATCGCGAAGATGAAGGAGGCGCTGGCCAAGGGCGGCAACCCATCCGAGTTTGTCGTCTATCCCGATGCGGGCCACGCCTTCAATGCCGATTACCGCCCCAGCTATGTGGCGGCCGATGCGAAAGACGGCTATGCGCGCTGCCTGGCCTGGTTCAAGCGCCACGGCGTGGCGTGATCCGCAACAAAAAAACACCACATTTCCCAGAAGTTGGCGCGAAAGGCGCACCGGGCTGTAAAATGCCCGCTGCGCGCCAATGCAGTACAATTGCATCTTCATCGCGCGACGCTGCCGCCAAACGCGCGAAAAATTAAACAATAGATAACAACGCATTCATCAGGCCAGACGCCAGCATCGCGGGCGCCAGTGACCCGGCGCCATTTTGAGGTAAGAAAATCATCGATCCCGTCCTTATATCCATTTTGCTCGCGACCACGATCGCGGGCGTGTTGAGCATTACCGCGGCGGCGATCTTTTCGTTTGCATTTCTGTCCAAAGTGGTCGAGCGCATGGTCAGCTTGTCCGTCGGCATCATGTTGTCGACGTCCTTGCTGCATGCCTTGCCCGAAGCGTTTGAATCGCAGGCGGACCCGCGCAGCCTGTTCGCCACCCTGCTGGCGGGCTTGCTGGCCTTCTTCATGCTGGAAAAATTCGCCATCCTACGCCATTCGCACCACCACGAAGGCGATGGCCACCATCATGCGCACGGCCACGACAAGCACGAAGCGGGCAAGGCCGGCTGGATGATTTTGGTCGGCGACGGCATGCACAACTTTACGGACGGCATCCTGATCGCGGCCGCCTTCCTGGCCGACCCGAAGCTGGGCCTGGTGACGGGCCTGGCCATTATCGCGCATGAAATCCCGCAGGAAATCGGCGACTTCATCGTGCTGCTCAACGCTGGCTTCTCGCGCCTGCGCGCCTACATCTTCAACCTGCTGTGCAGCCTGATGGCGGTGGCGGGCGGCCTGCTCGGCTATTTCACCCTGGACCGCGCCAGCAATCTGATTCCGTACGTGCTCGTGTTTGCCTCATCCGGCTTCATCTATATTGCCTTGAGCGACCTGATGCCGCAGATGCAGCGCCGCGCCACCTTGCGCGAAACCATCCCGCAAGTGCTCTTGATCGGGCTGGGAGTGTGCATCGTGCTGTTCCTGACGCATAAGCGCCATGGCGGTTGATGTACTGACTGTGTCGGTGTAGTATTGCCTTTCTGACTAACTTGCACAGAAAGGAGGAAAATATGGAAATTTTTATGCTCGCCCTATGGGATGCGCGTTCTTTAAGCACATTTGCCAGCTCTTGCCCACGTTCTATCGCGCTGCGATAACCTGGCCAGAGCAAAGTTACCCTCCTCCACGAGTCCTTTCCTGGTACTCCGTTGTCGTTAGCGCTCCTGTTAACGCGGATGCTTGCATCCCGAACAAAGACAAGAGCCATGACTACCCTTATCTCGACACAAGCTTTACAACTGGATACCCACGACGGTTTTCTGTTCAATGAACTCGCCTTTACCTTGCGCCAGGGCGACCGCATCGGCCTGATCGGTCACAATGGCTGCGGCAAATCCACCTTGCTGGGTCTGCTCAGCGGCACGCGGGAAGCCTCGTCCGGTTCCATTCATTACGCCCGTGCCTGCCGCTTGCAGCACGTGGAGCAGCATTTGCCAGCCGAACTTGCGAGCCTGAGCCTGTACGACGCCTTGCTGGCGCCCGTGCTGGAGCAGCCGGAACTGCATTGGCGGGTCGACAGCCTGCTGGCTGAACTGGGTTTCGACCAAGAAACGGCGCAAGTGCCCGTGCACTCGCTGTCCGGTGGCCAGCACACGCGGCTGCTGCTGGGGCGTGCCCTGCTGCAGGAACCGAACGTGCTGCTGCTCGATGAGCCGAGCAATCACCTGGACTTGCCGTCGCTGCTGTGGCTGGAGCAATTCCTGCTGGCCTGGCGCGGCGCCTTCATCCTCGTCTCGCACGACCAGCGCTTGCTCGACAATGTGGCCACGCGCAGCTGGATCTTGCGCGATAGCCGCCTGTACGACTTCGACTTGCCGTGCGGCCCCGCGCTGTCGGCGCTGGCCGAAGCCGATCTTGCCGCCGCCGCCCGCCATGCGGCCGAACAGAAGGAAATCGACCGCCTGTCGGCCAGCAGCGCCCGCCTGGCCCTGTGGGGACGCACCTATGACAATGAAGACCTGGCGCGCAAGGCCAAGACCATGCAGCGGCGCATCGATAAATTGAAGGATGAACAGTCCTTCGTCAGCGATGGCGCGCCGTGGTGCTTGAGCCTGCGCGGCAAGGCGCTGGCGGCCGACCAGCTGCTGGCGCTGGACGAACTCGATGTGCGCGCCGTGCCGACCTCTCCCGTGCTGTTCCAGGTCGGCCAGCTGTGGCTGAAACCGGGCGACCGCATCGCCTTGCTGGGCGCCAACGGCAGCGGCAAGTCGTCCTTGCTGCGCCTGTGCTGGCAAGCGATCCAGGCGCAGGACGAGCGGCCTGACTTGCGTTACCACAAGGCGGCCAACATCGGTTACTACGACCAGTCGCTCAAGCAACTGGCCGACGATGCGGATTTGTCCGACGCCCTGTACCCGTTTGCCGTGCAAAACGAGGCTGCGCGCAGCCAGGTGGCGCGTAGGCAGGCGTTGATTGCGGCAGGCTTTCCGTATGCGCGCCATGGCCAGACGGTAGCGACCCTGAGCGGCGGTGAGCGGGCGCGGCTGCTGTTCCTGGGGCTGTCGCTGGCCAGCTATCACTTGCTGCTGTTGGATGAGCCCAGCAACCATCTGGACATGCAGGGCAAGGCGGAACTGGGGCAAGCGCTGCTCAGCTTTGGCGGCGGCTGTTTATTGGTATCGCACGACCGCGACCTGATCGAGACGGCGTGCAACCGTTTTTGGGTGGTGGCCAATGGCGGGCTGGAAGAGTGGCCGGATGCGACCAGCGCGTATGCACGGTTGAGCGCGGAAGATGGGCAAGCGCTGACGCCCACGCCGCGCGTGGAGCATGCATCTGCGGTATTGACGGACGTCGACGTGCAGCTGGAGCGTTTGTGCGAACTGGAGCAATTGCTGGCCGAGGACCTGGCCCGCAAGCCGCGCCACCAGAAACCGGCCAGCCAGCAGGCGTGGCTGGCGGAACGGGAACGCTTGAATCAATCGCTGGGGATAACGTCGTAGTTATCCACCGGTGAAAAAATGGCGGACCAGTTGGTCCGCCATTTTTTAATTTCCAGTCGCCACAGGCCGCGCCGGATCGGCGCACCATTCGCTCCACGAACCCGGATACAGGGCCGCGCCAGGTAAACCTGCCACTTCCAGGGCCAGCAAGTTGTGGCAAGCCGTCACACCGGAGCCGCACTGCAGGATGGCCGCTTGCGGTGCATTCACCAATGCACTGAAATCGCGCTGCAGTTCGTCCGCGCTCTTGAAGCGGCCATCCGCTTGCAAGTTATCCTTGAAGAAACGGTTTTTCGCGCCGGGGATGTGGCCGCCGACGGGGTCGATGGTTTCGTTTTCGCCGCGATAACGCTCGGGCGCGCGCGCGTCGATCACCGTCAGCGCTTGCGTTTCCAGGTTGGCGATGACGTCCTGCACGCTGACCGTGCGCGTCAGGCTGGCTTTTTCCGTCAGGGTGCCCACAGGGCGCGGCGCCACGGGCGTGACCAGCGGCAAGCCTTGCGCCTGCCAGGCGGCCAGACCGCCGTCGAGCACGGCGACGGCCGGGTGGCCGAGCCAGCGCAGCAGCCACCACAATCGGGCGGCGAACATGCCGCCCTGGCCGTCATAGGCGACCACTTGCGTGTCGTCATCGATGCCCCAGCCGCGCAAGGTGGTCAGCAGGACGTTGCGCTCAGGCAAGGGATGGCGTCCCGTAAATGCCGCGCCGCGCGCCGTCTTGGGACCGGACAGGGCCGTGTCGATATCGGCGAACTGCGCGTTCTGGATATGGCCGGCGGCAAACGCGTCGCTGCCGGCGGTCGGGTTGAGCAAGTCGTGGCGGCAATCAAGGATGACCCAGTTGCTGTCATTCAGGTGGCTGGCCAGTTCGCTGGCCTGTAACAAGGTGGTGTACATCAGGAACGCTCCTTTACACTTCGCTGGCAATCGGATCCGTGCGCGCGATCGCCGCGCCACGGGCCGTGTTGCGGGTATTGTAATAGGTTGCCGCGATGCCGGAAGCGAGAATGATGCCGATGCCGGTCCAGCCGTGCCAGTCGAACAGGTCGCCAAAGATCACCACGCCCCAGAAGCTGGAAAAGACGATGCCCGTGTATTGCAGGTTTGCAACCACCAGGGTCTTGCCCAGGCGATAGGCGCGTGTCATGGCCATCTGCGCCATGGTGGCGCACAGGCCGATGGCGGCCAGCAAGCCGATGCCATAACCGCTCGTGTGCGCGTGCCAGACGACGGGGCCACCGCCGGCGCTGGCCACGTGGCCGATCACACCGGCCAGGAAGTTGACGACCGAGAAATAAAACACGACCCGGTATTCGGGTTCGCCCAGCAAGCCCAGCTTGCGCACCTGCAGGTAGGCGAGGGCCGACAGCATGCCGGAAATCAAGGCCGTGATGGCGCCGGCCGCCTGGTCCGTTTCGAACACGGGTTGCAGCAGCAGGGTCACGCCGACAAAGCTCATGGCAATGGCCGCCACCAGCGGCCACTCGACTTGTTTTGTTGCTTTCCACCAGCCGCCGGCCAGCAGGATCACGGCGATCCAGATGGGCGCCATATAGTTCAGGGTCATGGCCGTGGCCAGCGGCAGGATGGCGATGGCATAAAACCACAGCCACAGGGCGATCACGCCCACCACGCCGCGCCACAGATGCTGGCCCGGCATCGTGGTTTTAAAACTGCCGCCCTGGTACAAAATCGTGCAGCTCATGACGGTCATGCCGATGATGCCGCGGTACATGACGATTTCGGAGGTCGAATACATATCCGACGCCAATTTGACGCACACGCCCATGATGGCGAACATGAAACTGGCAAATAACATCCATAAAGACTGCATGAATACATCCTGGTGACGGAAATGAAAAAGGCCGCACGAGGCGGCCCTGGAGGGAATTACAGTTCGATATTGTTGCGGTACCACTCGTGGAAATGCTGCATGCCGTCTTCCATGGGCGACTGGTAAGGGCCCACTTCGCTCACGCCACGCGCCATCAGGGCCTTGCGGCCGGCATCCATGCGCAGGGCGATTTCATCGTCTTCGACGCAGGTTTCCATGTAGGCGGCCCGTTCCGCTTCGACGAAGTCGCGCTCGAACAGCACGATTTCTTCCGGATAATAGAACTCGACAACGTTGCGCGTCTTTTGCGGACCGTCGGGCCACAGGGTCGAGACGATCAGCACGTGCGGATACCATTCCACCATGATGTTCGGATACAGGGTCAGCCAGATGGCGCCATACGGCGGTGCTTCGCCGCCACGGAATTGCAGCACCTGCTCCTGCCATTTCTTGTAGGCGGGCGAACCGGCCTGCTGCAAGCCGCGATGCACGCCCACCGTTTGCACGCTGTAATCCTTGCCGAACTCCCAGCGCAGGTCATCACAGCTGACGAAGCTGCCCAGGCCCGGATGGAACGGTTCCACGTGATAGTCTTCCAGATAGACTTCGATGAAGGTCTTCCAGTTGTAGTCGCACTCGTGGATTTCCACGTGATCGAACATATAGCCGGAAAAATCGAGTTCTTTCGAGACGGAAAAATCTTTCAATTTTTCCATCACGTTGTAGCCATTTTGCTCGAACAGCAAGCCATTCCAGCTTTGCAGCGGCGTTTTCGACAGGTTCAGGCACGGCGTCTCGGGGAAATGCGGCGCGCCGATCAGTTCGCCCTTGAGGTCGTAAGTCCAGCGGTGCAGCGGGCAGACGATATGGTTCGCGTTGCCGCGGCCATTGAACATCAGCGCCTGCCGGTGGCGGCACACGTTGGACAGCACTTCGATGCCATTGGCGTTGCGCACGAGCATGCGCCCTTCGTTCTCAGACGCCAGGGTCGCAAAATCGCCGGTTTCCGGCACCATCAGCTCATGCCCGACATAGCGCGGGCCGGCTTGGAACAATTGCTGCATTTCACGCTGCAACAGCGTTTCGTCAAAATAGACGTGGACCGGAAGTTGCGCGTTTGAGCGCGCCAGCTTGGCGTGAGTAGCCAGATCGGACATCCCAACCCCCCATAAATGTACAACGGTCAGCAGTGCCCCAGGCCATTCCCTGGGCAACCGCTACAGAGAGAAAGAATCCGCAAAGACCTGAATTCAAATTTGTTGAAACGGTATTTCGGACAGAACCGGCGATTATAGCGCGTATCGGCCTCGGCATTGCCAAAACCCCCCGGTAAATAGTCTATTAATGAGAAACATTGTCATTTGGCGCGCAATTTCCGGTAGATGGGGGCGATTGCGCTAAAATTCACTGCCAAGCTGGCAACGCTATTGACTTTGAGCGCGCCGATTGCGCTTTAGTTTTCACTTAATAGTGTGGTTTGTTCTAAAATAACGCTTCTATGCTGGCCGGGAATCCCCGGCGTCTCCCTACAAGCCCCTCGTGCCACGAAGAGATCTGAGTCTATGTCGAAGAAATTAACTGCCGCTGCCGCAGCGCCGGCCTCGTTTGAAGAGGCGATGGCGGAACTGGCGCAGCTGGTAACGCAAATGGAAGCGGGCCAGTTGCCGCTGGAAGCATCGGTCGCGGCATATCAACGCGGCTCGGAACTGGTCAAGTATTGCGCTACCCAGCTCGACAGTGTCGAAGCGCAGGTGAAAGTATTGGAAGGCGACATGTTGAAACCGTTCGTGGATGCCGGCGAGGCCGCCCAATGATGGCCAGCGTGCAACAAGACGGCGTGACCTTCGGCGACTGGATGCAAGCGACCCAGTCCGGCGTGGAAGCGCGGCTCGACCAGTTCCTGCCGGCGGCGGACATCGTGCCGCACAAGCTGCACGCGGCCATGCGCTATGCCTTGCTCGGTGGCGGCAAGCGCGTGCGTCCGCTGCTGGTGATGGCGGCTGGCGAACTGTTTGATGCGGATCAAGACACCCTCGCGCGCGCAGCTTGCGCGCTGGAAATGATTCACGTGTATTCGCTCGTGCATGACGACATGCCGTGCATGGATGATGATGCCTTGCGCCGTGGCAAACCCACCGTGCACATCGCCTACGATGAAGCGACGGCCCTGCTGGTCGGCGACGCCCTGCAATCGCAGGCCTTCATGCTGCTGGCCGAAGGCGCGGCCATTGCGCCGGTGCGGCAAATGGCCATGGTGCGCCTGCTGGCACAGGCTTCCGGGTCAAGCGGCATGTGCGGCGGTCAGGCGATCGACCTCGACAGCGTCGGCCTGGCCTTGACCTTGCCGCAGCTGGAACAGATGCATCAACTCAAAACGGGCGCCTTGTTGCGCGCGGCCGTGATTCTCGGCGCGCTGGCTGGCAAAGATTTGACGCCAGACGAGATGACGGCGCTGAACGCGTATGCGCGCGCCGTCGGGCTGGCGTTCCAGGTGGTTGACGACGTGCTCGACGCCACGGCCGATTCGGCCACCCTGGGCAAGACGGCGGGCAAGGATGCGGCCGCCAACAAGCCCACTTACGTATCGATACTGGGGCTGGAACCATCGAGAGCCCTGGCAGAACAATTGCGGTGCGACGCCCATGCGGCGCTGGCGCCATTCGGGGACAAGGCACGCCGTCTGCGCGAGCTGGCAGACCTGGTCGTGCAGCGGAAGGCATAAATGAAACTGTTAGAAACCATCAATGAACCAGCGCAAGTGCGCAAGCTGGCCCGCTCGCAACTGGTGCCGCTGGCGCAGGAATTGCGCAGCTTCCTGCTCGACTCCGTTTCCAAGACGGGCGGCCACCTGTCGTCCAACCTGGGCACGGTCGAGCTGACCGTCGCGCTGCATTACGTGTTCAACACGCCGCACGACCGCATCGTGTGGGACGTGGGCCACCAGACCTATTCGCACAAGATTCTCACGGGCCGCCGCGAGCGCATGCATACCCTGCGCCAGAAAGACGGCATTTCCGGCTTCCCGAAACGCGACGAAAGCGAATACGACACCTTCGGCACGGCGCACTCGTCGACGTCGATCTCGGCCGCGCTGGGCATGGCCCAGGCCGCCAAGATCAAGGGCGACCCGCTGCACGCGATCGCCGTGATCGGCGACGGCTCGATGACGGCCGGCATGGCCTTCGAGGCGATGAACAATGCGGGCGTGCAAGAAGACGTCAACCTGCTGGTGATCCTGAACGACAACGACATGTCGATCTCGCCGCCCGTCGGCGCGCTGAACCGCCACCTGGCGCGCTTGATGTCGGGCCAGTTCTATGCGGCGGCGAAAAATGTCGGCAAGTCGGTGTTGCCCGGCCCCGTGCTGGAGCTGGCGAAGCGCTTTGAAGAGCACGCCAAAGGCATGGTCGTGCCCGCCACCATGTTCGAGGAATTCGGTTTTAACTATATCGGCCCCATCGATGGCCACGACCTCGATTCGCTGATCCCGACCTTGCAAAATATCAAGCAACTGAAGGGTCCGCAATTCCTGCACGTGGTCACCAAGAAGGGGCAAGGCTACAAGCTGGCCGAGGCGGAACCGATCCTGTACCACGGCACGCCGAAGTTCAATCCGGCGGAAGGCAT
This sequence comes from Janthinobacterium sp. NKUCC06_STL, assembly GCF_019345455.1. Classification (NCBI taxonomy): domain Bacteria; kingdom Pseudomonadati; phylum Pseudomonadota; class Betaproteobacteria; order Burkholderiales; family Oxalobacteraceae; genus Janthinobacterium; species Janthinobacterium sp. NKUCC06_STL. Next base: position 130,833 of record NZ_JAHKQY010000008.1, on the reverse strand, counting down.
CAAGCCGGCCACGGCGCCGGGCAAGATGACGTACACGGAAGTGTTCGGCAACTGGCTGTGCGACATGGCCGCCCACGACAAGCGCCTGGTGGGCATCACGCCCGCCATGCGCGAAGGCTCGGGCATGGTCAAGTTCGAACAGCAATTCCCGAACCGCTATTTCGACGTCGGCATCGCCGAGCAGCATTCCGTGACCTTTGGCGCAGGCCTGGCTTGCGAAGGCTTGAAACCCGTCGTGGCCATCTATTCCACGTTCCTGCAGCGCGCCTACGATCAGCTGATCCACGATGTGGCCCTGCAAAACCTGGACGTGACGTTCGCCCTGGACCGCGCCGGCCTGGTGGGCGCCGATGGCGCCACGCACGCGGGCAACTACGACATGGCGTTCTTGCGCTGCATCCCGAACATGGTCGTCATGGCCGCGTCGGACGAAAACGAGTGCCGCCAGATGCTCACCACGGGTTACCACTATCCGGGCCCGGCCGCCATCCGCTATCCGCGCGGCGCCGGCGCCGGTGCTGCCATCGTGCCGGAACTGACCAGCATCGAGATCGGCAAGGGCGAGATCAAGCGCCAGGGCAAGCGCATCGCCATCCTGGCCTTCGGCTCGATGGTGGCGCCGAGCGTGGCGGCGGGCGACAAGCTCGACGCGACGGTCGCCAACATGCGCTTCGTCAAGCCGCTCGACGTGGCGCTGGTGAAACAGCTGGCTGCGGAACACGATTACCTGGTGACGGTGGAAGAGGGCTGCATCATGGGCGGCGCCGGTTCGGCCGTGGCCGAAGCCTTGGCGGCGGAAGGGATCGTCAAGCCGATCCTGATGCTGGGTTTGCCAGACGTCTTTATCGACCATGGCGACCCCGTGCAACTGCTGAAAAGCGTGGGTCTCGATGCGAACGGCATCGCCACGTCGATCGAGCAACGCTTTGGCGGCACCCAGCCGCGCCTGGCGGTCGTCAGCTAAGTTTGCTTGCATACAGAGAAGCGGCACTGCGGTGCCGCTTTTTTTGGCTCTGTCATCGGCAAGTAGGGGAAATGCCGGAATCTTCCTGTGACCGTGCTGTCTGACTCTGCATACCCACCCTGCAGGAGCAGATCATGCGGCCAGCCGAATGGATCACCTTGATTGCGCAGTTTGCTCAGCTGAACCAACGCCAGCGGCAGGCAAGCATTGCCCTGTTGCGTGGCAACTCTCCACAAGACGCGACCGTCGCGCTGCTAGAAAGTGTGGCCCAACCGCGATTGGCCTGTCCCTCCTGCCATTCAGACCACTTGCACCGGCATGGCCATGCGCACGGTTTGCAGCGCTACCGCTGCGTGTCCTGCGGCCGCACCTTCAATGCCTTGACGGGCACGCCGCTGGCCCGCTTGCGCCACAAGGCGCTGTGGCTCGATTATGCCGATTACCTGCTGGCATCGGATTCCGTGCGCAAGGCGGCGTTACAGCTGGGCGTACACCGCAACACGACGTTCCGCTGGCGCCACCGGTTTTTGTCGTTGGCAAAGACGGACCGGCCACATGGTCTGCACGGCATCGCCGAAGCCGACGAGTTATATCTGCTGGAATCGGAAAAGGGATCCAGAAACATGACGCGTCCAGCGCGCCACCGGGGCGGCCATGCCCACAAGCGCGGCATTTCCAATGAACAGGTCTGCATCCTGGTGGCACGCGACCGCACGGGGCAGACGCTCGATTTTGTCACGGGAAAAGGGGCGTTGACGAAAGCGCAGCTGCATCATTGCTTGTTGCCTGTCATCGACAAGGACGTGCTGCTGGTGACCGATGGCCATGCCGCCTACCGGGCCTTTGCGAGGGAAGCGGGCATCAGCCACCAGGCCGTCAACTTGCGCGCCGGCATCCGCGTGCAGGGCGCCGCCCATGTGCAGAACGTCAATGCCTATCACAGCCGTTTGCGGCAATGGCTGGGTCCGTTTCATGGCGTGGCGACGCGCTACCTGCCGAACTACCTGGGCTGGCGCTGGATACTCGACGCTAGGCGTATCCGCTCACCGGAAACGTTATTGAAAGCAACGCTGGGCGCATTCCCACATTTGACGGTGACATAGCTTTTTTTTTCGCCTGTCGAGATTTTACGCTGCACTGCAACATTTTCTGCCGGGGAATGCTACGATGACGCTTTGATACCCTTTCAAAGTCCAACTTGCATTTCAGGAAACTTCACCGCCGTTCGCGCGCACTGGCCGGCCGCTGGCTGACGGGCATGCACGCCTATACCGACAAGCTGGCGCAGCGCCGTCCCCTGTGGATGGTCAGCCTGGCCATCGATGAAACGAATCTGTCCGAGGGTCTGCGGGCCGCTTGCGCCTCGAGCGCCATGTTGCTGCTGGGCCTGCTGTTCGACCACCCCGATTTTTCCTGGGCCGCCATCGGCGCCTTCTGGACCTGTCTGGCCGACGCGGCGGGCACGCGGCGCATGCGCTTCGTCTCGATGGTGGGCTTCGGCTTGCTGTCGACGGTCGCCGGCGGCCTGACGGCACTGGCGGCCGGGCATGGCGTGGCGACGGCCGCCATCGCCGTGCTGCTGTTTTCCTGGGCCGGCGCGCTGGCGCGCATCTGGGGCGCGGCCACGGCGCAAGTGGCGATCCTGGCCGCCACGGCCTGCGTGGTGATGGTCACGCACCCGTTGGAATCGATGACGCAGACGGCGCCTTTCCTGGGGCTGTACATGTTCGGCTGCCTGTTTGCCACCGTGCTCAGTTTTACGGTCTGGCGCATCCACCCGTTCAGCCCCGCCAGGCGCGCCATCCGCGCTGCGTATTCGCGCCTGGCCGGCATCGCGCGCGACAATGCGCGTTTCCTGGCGCAGGGCCCGGTGCTACCGGACGCGGCCGCGCATGGCGCCAGCTACCGCTCGCAGGCGCGCGCCGCGCTGGAAGCGGCGCGCGTGGCGCTGGCCGCCGTGCCGCCCGCGCGCGCGGGACGCAGCGTCCTGTACGACAACCTGCTGCTGGCGCTCAGCGACGCCGAGCGCATCTTCGCCTATCTGATTGCCGTCACGCATACCTGCGAGCGCGAGCAGCAGCGCCTGCGCCAGGACCCGCGCGCGCGGCGCAGCCTGGAAGTGATGGCCGTGCTGCTGCGCCGCCTGGGGCAAGCCGTGCAGCGCCAGCCGGAAACGCCGCCGCTGGCATTGCAGCGCCGCCTGGCGGGCTGCGGACGGCGCCTGGAGGCGGCGCTGGGCGCCTTGCTGCCGCTGCGCCTGAATGTGGATTTCATGGAACTGGGCTTGCCGCGCGCGGCGCAGCTGCCGTGGCGCGAGGCGGCTTTCCTGGCGCTGGGGCAGGCCTGGCAAACGGCGAAAGTCAACGCCACGCCGCAGTCGCTGAGCTGGCGCCATGCGGCGCGCGTGTCGCTGGCGACGACGGCCGGCTTCCTGCTGGTCGAGGCCTTGCATATTCCGTTCGGCTACTGGGCCACCATGGCGACCTTGCTGATACTGCAGCCGTCCGTGTCGACCACCTGGACGCGCGGCATCGAGCGCGTCGCGGGCAGCGTGCTGGGTGCCGTGCTGGCCGTGCTGATCGGCCTGGTCATTTACACGCCGCTGGGCATCTCGCTGGTGGTGTTTCCCCTGATCGTCGCCACCATGGCTTTGCGCCGTGTCAGCTACAGCCTGCACGTGCTGTTCATGACGCCCGCCTTCGTGCTGGTGGCCGACTATGCGGCGCCGGCCAGCGAGATGGTGTACGCCATGAGCCGCCTCGGCAACAATGTGCTCGGTTGCGTGCTGGCCTTGCTGGCGACGTTTTTCCTGTGGCCCGACCGCGAGGCGGACGACCTGGATCAGCGCCTGGCGCAAGCCGTGTCGGCCAACCTGAAATACCTGCTGGCCGTGCTGGCCGCCGGTGGTAAATGGGACAGCGCCATCGCGCGCCTGCGCCGCGAGGCGGGGCTGGCCAGCAATAACGCGGAACAGGTGCTGCAGCGCCTGCGCATCGAGCGCCGCCTGGACCGCAGCAGCGGCGTGGGCCTGGCGGCGCTGCGCACCTTGCCGCTGCTGCGCCGCGTGGCAGGCAGCACGGCGCGCATCAGCCTGAGTCCCCAGGCCGAGCCCGCGCCGCCCGCATTGCAACAGTGGATTAGCGCCGTCAGCGGGGAAATCGATGCGCTGCTGTGCGGTGCGGCCGATGCCAGCGCGCCTGGCCCGTGCGTTGCCGAGGGCTTGACTGCCCTGCAAGCCGATGCGGTGGCGCAGGTGCAGCTGCTGCGCGGCTTGCTGCGCGAGCATGTGCTGGCGGTCGATAGCGCGGTGACATCCTCGCGCTAACGGATGGCCGCTCGGCCGGTTGCGCCCGCAACCGGCCTTTTTCTGCTTGCGGCGCCGATATTGTATAGACGTTTGACGCCTGCCAATCTCTCCAAATTCCACATTTCAGGGGCTTCCACGGTATATTTTTCAAAATGGAAATTTATCGAAAGGAAACGTTGACTCTAAAATAAGTGCGGTCTATATTCGTTTTCGTAGCAAGCAAAGACGAAATCCGTATGGATTTTTTACGACTGATCTGACGCGATTGCCGGCTTTGCCTGGTGCCATCGCCAACATGGAGAGTAGTAAATGAAAAAGATTGCCGCGTTTATTTTTACCCTGGGTTTGAGCGCTTCCTATGCCATCGCTTCGGATAACAGCTGTTATAGCTGCGAGGAGGAATTGCGGGAATGCCAGATGATGTATGGTGACAGATCCCCATTCTGCAGCAGCAGTTATAAAGGCTGCCTGAGAGGCTGCCAAGCCGGCGCCTGATAGCCGTTTTGCATTGCCAGGCGGCCGCCCAGCGCATGCTGCATCCGCCGCCTTCGATCATTGAAGCCTCTGACAATACTTATGATGCAGAAAAAAATGAAAACCATCGCCATGTATGGCTTGATCCTGGCCGCAGGCCTGGGCAGCGGTTATGGCCTGTCCTTGTTGCCCGGCTTGCTCAAGTCGAATTACACCGAGGGCAATTACGCCGCGTATTTCCCGAATGCCCAGGCGAAGGTGGTGTTGTACGGCACGGACTGGTGCGGCTATTGCGCCAAGACGCGCGCGTACTTCAAGGAAAACAAGATCGATTTCGTCGATCTGGATATCGAAAAATCCCCGGAAGCACGAAAAGCCCATGAAGAACTCGGTGGTGGCGGCGTGCCGGTGGTGTTGATCGGCAACCGCAAAATCCAGGGTTTCAATACGGGCGCGCTGGAAGCGGCGCTGAAGAAAATCTGACGTTTCAACTTGTTAACTTGAAAGGCTGACCATGTTCAAAAAGATTGCCGCGTTCCTGTTTGCCGCCGGTGCCGCGCTGTCCTTCAGTGCCCAGGCCTTTGGCCCTGACTGCACCTTTGTCTGCGAACGCAACCTGCTCGATTGCGTGGAATTCGGCCAGCCTGCCTGCATGGAAAATTATCAGGCTTGCCAGAAGGAATGCCTGCGTCCGCCGCGTCATTGACGCGGAGGCAATGCCAGCTTATCGATGGCGCGTAAGAGACGGCGCGCCATGGCTGTTGCTCATCGTCTGTCAATTCAACAGGAGTGCTTATGTTCAAAAAGCTGGGTTTCTTTTTGTTTGCCATGGGCGTCAGCGCCTCGTATGCGATGGCCAGTAGTACCGCCGACATTTCCGAATGCCAGTCCGAGTGCTATATGGCGCTCGATGCCTGTGTCATGGAGTTCAGTGTTCCTTCATGCGTCCGCGCCAATAAAGTGTGTCTTCAGGCCTGCGGCTAAGAAAATCCAATAACTATTCTGGCCGGTGCTGAAGAAAGGCGCTAGCCGATTCTATCCCTTGTCTTTGGGCGCAACATGAAACGGCGGCATGTTGCGTGTTTACTTCACGTCGCTCACTAAGGAACAGCATGTTTAAAAAAATCGCTTTTTTTCTTTTTGTTGCAGGTGCCAGCCTGTCGTTCAACAAGGCGGCAAACAGCACTCCAAGCTGTGGTTTCCAGTGCGCCCAATTAAGGGGAATTTGTCTCGACGAAGGCCGGGGTGACGCTTCCTGCCGCGACAACTACAATTTCTGCGTTGAAAACTGCCGTAATGGCATCTATCCCGAGATGCCGGAATAAGCAACACGGCATGGCCGCGTCATCTGGCGCGGTCATGCCGCCACAACACGTCGCCGCCGCCGGCAAAGCGGTTGAGCACGCGCGACAGCACGAACAGCAGGTCGGACAGGCGGTTCACGTACTGGCGCGGATGCTCGTGCAGGGCTTCCGCATTGGCCAGCGCGACGATGCTGCGCTCGGCGCGGCGGCACACGGTGCGGCATACATGCGCGAGCGAGGCGGCGCGCGAGCCGGCCGGCAGGATGAATTCGGAGAGCGCCGGCAAGTCCGCATTGTATTTCGCCAGCAGGTCGTCGAGGCGCAGCACGTGCTCTTCCTTGATCAGCTGGTAGCCGGGGATGCAGATTTCTCCGCCCAGGTCGAACAGGTCGTGCTGGATGGCCACCAGCTCCTCGCGCAAGGCGTCGGGCATGGCTTCGCACAGCAGCAATCCCAGATTCGAATTGAGTTCGTCCACGTCGCCCATGGCGTGGATGCGGGCGCTGTCCTTGCTGGTGCGGCTGCCGTCGCCCAGGCCGGTGCTGCCATTGTCGCCCGTGCGCGTGGCGATTTTCGAAAGTCGGTTGCCCATGATGCTGATCCTGTAAAGAAGAATGGGGGCAGCATACGACACCACGCGCCGCCTGGCCCCGCATTTGCCTGCAAATCGGACAAAAAATGCGCTGCGCGCCACGTTTATGCTTACAATCGTTGCACGCCCATGCTCATTTGCCCTCCATCTTATGCTCAATACCGCTCCTGAATCCGGATTGACCGCGGCGCGCCAGCAAGCCGTCGTCGCGGCCCTGCTGGCCGTGCTGCCGGCACGCTGCGTGCTGTCCGACGCCGAAGATACGCGCCCGTATGAATGCGATGGCCTGGCCGCCTACCGCCAGCTGCCGATGGTGGTGACCCTGCCGGACACGGAAGAACAGGTCATCGCCATCCTCGGCGTCTGCCGTGCATTGAAGGTGCCGATCGTGCCGCGCGGCGCCGGCACGGGCTTGTCGGGCGGCGCCTTGCCGATTGCCGATGGCGTGGTGCTGTCGACGGCGCGTTTGAACCGCATCGTGCGCGTCGATGCGTATGCGCGCATCGCCGTGGTGCAGCCGGGCGTGCGCAACCTGGCCATTTCCGAAGCGGCGGCGCAATATGCCTTGTACTACGCGCCCGACCCGTCGTCGCAGATCGCCTGCAGCATCGGCGGCAACGTGGCGGAAAACTCGGGCGGCGTGCATTGCCTCAAATACGGCCTGACCGTGCACAATGTGCTGCGCGTGCGCGTCGTCACCATCGCTGGCGACGTGCTGGAACTGGGTGGCGAATGCCTCGACGCTCCGGGCCTCGACCTGCTGGCCGTCTTCATCGGTTCCGAAGGCATGCTGGGCATCGTCACGGAAGTGACGGTGAAACTGATACCGAAGCCGGCCACCGCGCGTGTCATCATGGCGTCGTTCGACGACGTCGTCACGGGCGGCAATGCGGTGGCCAACGTGATCGCCGCCGGCATCATCCCGGCCGGGCTGGAAATGATGGACCAGACGTCGTCGCGCATGGTCGAACCGTTCGTCAAGGCCGGCTACGACATCGACGCGGCCGCCATTTTGCTGTGCGAAGCGGACGGCACGCACGAGGAAGTGGAAGAGGAAATCGCGCGCATGACGGCCGTGCTGGAAGGGGCGGGCGCCAGCGCGATTGCCGTGTCGCAGTCGGAAGCGGAGCGCATGAAATTCTGGTCCGGCCGCAAGAACGCCTTTCCCGCCGCCGGACGCATTTCGCCCGATTACTACTGCATGGACGGCACCATCCCGCGCAAGAAACTGGCGGAAGTGTTGACGGGCATCGCCGGCATGGAAACGACGCATGGCTTGCGCTGCGCGAACGTGTTCCATGCTGGAGACGGCAATCTGCACCCATTGATCCTGTTCGATGCCAACATGCCCGGCGAATTTGAGCGCGCCGAAGCGTTCGGCGCCGACATCCTGGCCCTGTGCGTGGCCGTGGGCGGCACCATCACGGGCGAGCATGGCGTGGGCATGGAAAAGATCAATTCCATGTGCGTGCAATTTACGCGCGCCGAACTCGATGCCTTCTTCGCCGTCAAGCGCGCCTTCGATCCGCATGCCTTGCTGAACCCGGACAAGGCGATCCCCACCTTGAACCGCTGCGCCGAATTCGGCAAGATGCATGTGACGGCGGGGCGCCTGCCGTTCGCCAACTTGCCCCGTTTTTAATCCGCCGGAGACTCTTTTGCAAGCAATCGTTGAACAATTCAGGCAGCAGATCCTGGCGGCCAGCGCGGCAGGCAACCCCCTGCGCCTGCGTGGCGGCGGCACGAAAGACTGGTATGGCCAGCAGCTGACAGGCGAGGTATTCGATACGCGCGCGTATGCGGGCATCATCGACTATGAGCCGACGGAGCTGGTGATCACGGCGCGCTGCGGCACGCCACTTGCCGAAATCGAGGCGGCGCTGGCCGCACGCAACCAGATGCTGGCGTTCGAGCCGCCGCACTTCGGCCCTGGCGCCACGGTGGGCGGCGTCGTCGCCAGTGCCTTGTCCGGTCCGCGCCGCGCCAGCGCGGGCGCGCTGCGCGATTTCGTGCTGGGCGCCGTGCTGATGGATGGCCATGGCGAACGCCTGGCCTTCGGCGGGCAAGTCATGAAGAACGTGGCCGGCTACGATGTCTCGCGCCTGCTGGCGGGGTCCCTGGGTACCCTGGGCCTGATCCTGGAAGTGTCGCTGAAAGTGCTGCCCTTGCCGCTGCGCGAAGCGACGTTGCGCGTGGCTTGCGCGGAAATCGCCGCCTTGTGCATGCTCAATGAGTGGGCGGGCAAGCCGCTGCCGATATCGGCCAGCTGCTGGCATGACGGCGTGTTGACGGTGCGCCTGTCCGGCGCCGAGGCGGCTGTCTCGGCGGCCCTGCAATCCCTTGGGGGCGAAGTGCTGGCCCACGATGACGCGGCCGCCTTCTGGCTGGCCGTGCGCGAGCAGACGCACGCATTCTTCGCGGGCGCGGGCAGCCTGTGGCGCTTGTCTCTGCCGCCGCACGCCAGCGCCATGATTCTGAAAGGACGCCAGCTGATCGAGTGGGGCGGGGCGCAGCGCTGGCTCAAGCTCGATGGCGACGCCGATGCGGCCAGCAGCGCGCAGATTCGCCAGGCCGTGGCGGCCGCCGGCGGCCACGCCACCCTGTTTCGCGGCGGCGACAAGGCGGTGGGCGTGTTCCACCCGCTGGCGCCCGCCATCGCCACCATCCACCAGCGCCTGCGGCAGGCTTTCGACCCGGCCGGCATCTTCAACCCGCACAGAATGACTTGAGCGCATGCAAACCAATCTCGCCGATTTCATCAAGAATACGCCGGTAGGCGACGAAGCCGAAGCCATCCTGCGCGCCTGCGTGCATTGCGGCTTTTGCACGGCCACCTGTCCCACCTACCAATTGCTGGGCGACGAACTCGATGGCCCGCGCGGACGCATCTACCTGATCAAGCAGGTATTGGAGGGCGGGCCCGTCACGGCCAAGACGCAGACCCACCTGGACCGCTGCCTGACCTGCCGCAACTGCGAATCGACCTGTCCCTCGGGGGTGCAGTACGGGCGCCTGGTCGACATCGGGCGCAACGTCGTCGAGCAGCGCGTGCAGCGCCCCTTGCGCGAACGCGCGCTGCGCTTCGCCCTGAAGGAAGCCTTGCCGCGCCGCTGGCTGTTTACGCCCGTGTACAAGGCGGGGCAGGCGCTGCGCCCGCTCCTCTCGAAAAGCTTGCAGGATAAATTGCGTCCGGGCGCGCGAGCGGGGGCATGGCCGACGCGCCAGCACGCGCGCAGCATGCTGCTGCTGGACGGCTGCGTGCAGCCGGCCATGTCGCCGAACATCAACGCGGCCACGGCGCGCGTGCTCGATGCATTAGGTGTGCAACTGATCGTCGCGCCCAAGGCCGGCTGCTGCGGCGCGCTGCGCCATCACCTGAATGACCAGGAAGCGGCGCTGGACGACATGCGCCGCAATATCGACGCCTGGTGGCCTTACGTAGACAGCGTGGAAGCCATCGTCATGACGGCCTCCGGCTGCGGCGCCACCGTCAAGGAGTATGGCCATCTGCTGGCGCACGATGCGCAGTATGCGGAGAAGGCGCGGCGCATCGCGGCACTGACGCGCGATCTGTCCGAGATCATGCCGGCGTTTGAAAACGAGCTGGCGGCGCTGCTGAAAGGACGCATCGGCAAAAAAGTGGCGTATCACCCGCCGTGCACCCTGCAGCATGGCCAGCAAATTCGCGGCAAGGTGGAGCAGGTCTTGCGCGCCGTCGGCGTCGACGTGCGCCTGTGCGCCGACAGCCATCTGTGCTGCGGTTCGGCGGGCACGTATTCGGTCCTGCAGCCGGCACTGTCGCAGCAGCTGCGCGACAACAAGGTGGCGAACCTGGAAGCGTGCGAGCCGGAGATGATCGTGTCGGCCAATATCGGCTGCCTGAGCCACCTGCAGTCGGGCACGCAGACGCCCGTGCGGCATTGGATCGAGCTGATCGACTCGGCCTTGACGCCTAAATAGGCACTTCGCTGTACTGCGCAATGCGCCATTGCGGCGCCGGCACGAAGTTCGCAGCCCACTCCAGCACGGCGTCGGCCGGCATGGGGCGGGCGATGCCGTAGCCTTGCGCCAGGTCGCAGCCCAGTTGGATCAGGCGCGCGCCATGCTCGACGCTTTCCACGCCTTCGGCGATCACCGTCAAGCTGAAGGAACGGGCCAGGCCGATGACGGCGCGCACCAGGTGCAGGTCGTCGCGGTCGTTGAGCATGTTGCGCACGAAGCTCTGGTCGATCTTGACGATATTCGCCGGCAGGCGTTTTAAATATGACATCGACGAGTAGCCGGTGCCGAAATCGTCGAGCGCGAAGGTGATGCCCAGCGCCTGGCAGGCGCGGATGATGCGGCGCACGTCTTCGATGTCGTGCAGCGCCGACGATTCGAGGATTTCCAGTTCCAGCATGCTGGCGCGCACGCCGGGAAATTCGCCGAGGATGGTTTCCAGGCGCGAGACGAAGTCCGGTTGCTGGAAGTGGCGTGCCGCGATATTCACGCTGACCACCCAGTGCTTGCCGCAAGCCACCCAGCGCTGCATCTGCCACAGGGCCTGGCGCAGCACCCATTCGCCGATGTCGATGATCAAATCCGTCTGTTCCACCAGCGGCAGGAATTGCGCGGGGGCCAGCACGCCGCGGCGCGGATGCTGCCAGCGCAGCAGCGCTTCCATGCCCACCACCGTGCCGGCACGCATGTTCACCTTGGGCTGGTAGTACAGCCGCAGTTCGCCATTGATCAGGGCGTGGCGCACTTCCGTGCGCTGGTTGTGGTGCGTGCGCACTTCCTCATCGAGGTTGGTGTCGAAGAAGTGGTACTGGTTGCGCCCCGTCAGTTTCGCTTGGTAGACGGCGTGGTCGGCATGGCGCAGCAGGCTTTCCGTATTCAAGTCCTTGCCCGCATACACGGCGATGCCGGCGCTGGCCGTCATGTGCAGCGCCTGCTGGTCGCACTGGTAGGGGCGGCTCAGTTCCTGCATCAATTGTGTGATGTTCTGTTCGATGCTGGCGATGCTGGCCTGGCCGCACAGCAGCATGACGAATTCATCGCCGCCCAGGCGCGCCGCGTAATGGACCTGGCCCGTAAAGCCGTGCAGGCGGCCGGCCACCTGCTTGAGGATTTCATCGCCGGCCTCGGCGCCGTAGCGGTCGTTGATGGCCTGGAAGTGGTCGAGGTCGAATAGGCAGACGGCCAGCAGGCGCTGGCGTTCGCGCGCGAGGAACAGTTCCTGTTCGAAGCGGGCGGCCAGCGCGGCACGGTTGGGCAAACCCGTCAGCACGTCATTGTAGTTTTGCCACGACAGCTTTTGCAGCGCCTGCTGCATGTGCACGGTTTCGTTCAGCTGTTCGCCCAGCTGGCGCTGGCTGGTCTTCAGCGAGGTCAGCAGTTCTTCGATATCGCCGGCCATGCCGTTGAACGACTGCGACACGGCTTGCGCCTCGGGCGTGGCGCCGGCCGCCAGGCGCACGGCGAAGTTGCCGTCGCGGAAGCGGTCGGTCGCTTGCACGAAGCGCGCCAGCAGCTTGCGGTGCGACGCCAGGATCAAGCCCAGCAGGAGGAAGACGAGGACGATATTGATGCTGCTGAGGACGGCCTGCTCGAGCACCCTTTGCCACACCTGCGCCAGAGGCCGGCCGGGCGTGTAGTGCAAGTCGAGGATGCCGTCGCCGCCGTCCGGCAGCGCCACTGTCAGGCGGCTGCGGATGGCCGCCATGCCCGCCAGACGCGCAAACCAGCCCGGCACGCCGTCGGCCAGCGTGTCCCCCGGCTTGTTGTCGGCCAGCACTTCGACATGCGCGCCAGCCGTATCCCAGCGCGCGGAAACGAGGCTGCGGTTCAGCGGCAAGGCGCTGCGCAGCGCCTGCCGCACGCTGTCGTGCGTCGCATGCCGGTCCGTGTGCACGGCCAGCGGCAGCACGCTATTGGCCAGGAACAGGTCGAGTTGCCGGGCGTCGCTCTGGTAGCGCGCATTGGCCAGCGCCGTTTCCGTACCCAGCAGGGCGTGATAGCGAACGGCGGAAACGGCAAGTATCAGGAAGGTAATAGGGATGAAGAGGCGGGAATAACTGCCCATCCGCATCCAAGAAGATAATATTTTCCCAAAGACTGGCATCGTTTTATGATCGATATCTGCGAATAATTATGGAAACATTATCACCGATATTTGCTATTTGAAACACAATATTGATATCAAGCATGAAATAAATGCAGTTTTATGGATTTCACATGATTATTGTCTTAAATCAAAGCAATCCGTTTTTACTCCTGTAGCAATTGCCGTATGTCGGCCGCCAGACTGGCCGGTTTGCTGGCCGTCGCATAGCGGCGAAATACGCTGCCATCCTTGCGCACCAAAAACTTGGTGAAATTCCATTTGATCGATTGCGTGCCCAATATGCCGGGCGCCGCCTGTTTTAATTGTGCAAACAGGGGATGGGTCTGCGCGCCATTCACGTCGACCTTGGCAAACAGGGGAAAGGTGACACCGAAGTTTTTCTCGCAAAAGGCGCCAATTTCCGCGTTCGATCCTGGTTCCTGCTGACGGAATTGATTGCAGGGAAAACCCAGCACGACCAGGCCCTGCTCGTGAAATTCGCGGTACAGCGTTTCGAGTCCCTGGTATTGCGGCGTGAAGCCGCAGGCGCTGGCCGTGTTGACGATCAGCAATACCTTACCTTTGTAGCGCGCCAGGTCGACCGGCGTGCCGTCCAGCGCCTCGGCCTGGAAATCATGGATGCTGGTCATGTCAGAGGAGTCCCAGTTTGGTGGCGCCCGCTTGCGGGGCCGGTTCCGGCGCCGTGGCGCCCTTGAGTTTGATCGTCAGGCGCAGGTCGTTGACGGAGTCCGCATTGCGCAGCGCGTCTTCATAGCTGATGGCGCCCGCTTCGTGCAGGTCGAACAGGGCTTGGTCGAAAGTCTGCATGCCATGCTCGCGCGACTTTTTCATCAGTTCCTTGATCTCGTGCACCTGGCCCTTGAAGATCAGGTCGCTCATCAGCGGCGAATTGAGCAGAATTTCCAGTGCCGCCTTGCGTCCGCCGCCGTCCTTGCCGGGGATCAGGCGCTGCGAAATCATGCCCTTCAAATTGAGCGACAGGTCCATCAGCAACTGCTGGCGCCGCTCTTCGGGGAAGAAATTGATGATGCGGTCCAGCGCCTGGTTGGCGTTGTTCGCATGCAAGGTCGCCAGGCACAGATGGCCCGTCTCGGCAAACGCGATGGCGTGGTCCATCGTCTCCCGGTCGCGGATTTCTCCGATCTGTATCACGTCGGGCGCCTGACGCAGGGTGTTTTTCAGGGCCGTGCCCCAGTCGTCCGTATCGACGCCCACTTCGCGCTGGGTGACGATGCAGTTGCCGTGCGGATGGATGAATTCCACGGGGTCTTCAATGGTGATGATGTGGCCATGGCTGTGCGCGTTGCGGTGGCCCACCATGGCCGCCAGCGTGGTCGACTTGCCGCAGCCCGTGGCGCCCACCATGATGACGAGGCCGCGCTTGCTCATCACCACGTCTTGCAGGATGGCGGGCAAACCGAGCCCATCGAGGGTGGGGATGGCGGTATTGATCAATCGCAAGACCATGCCTGCCTGGCCCATCTGCACGAAGGCGGACACGCGGAAGCGCCCGAGTCCTTCCGGGCTGATGGCGAAATTGGCTTCGCGGCTGGATTCGAACTCGGCCGCCTGGCGCGCGTTCATGACGGCGCGCACGTAGCCGGCCGCCTGTTGCGCATCGAGTGCACCGCCGGCCAGCGGCGTCAGCTTGCCGTCGAGCTTGATGGCGGCAGGAAAGCCGGCCGTGATGAACAGGTCCGAGCCGCCCCGTGCGCGCATCTGCGCCAGCAGCGCGTGCATGGCGCCATAGTGTTCGTGCGTCGTCTGCATGGCTTATCCGGGGAAGTTTTCAGGGGCCTTGGCGGCCGAGCGGGCCGTTTCCGCCGAGATCGTGCCGCGCCGCACCAGGTCGCTCAAGCACTGGTCCAGGGTCTGCATGCCGACATTGCTGCCCGTCTGGATGGCCGAATACATTTGCGCCACTTTCGCTTCGCGGATCAGGTTGCGCACGGCCGGCGTGGCCAGCATGATTTCATGCGCGGCCACGCGGCCCGCGCCATCCTTGGTTTTGAGCAAGTTCTGCGAAATGACGGCTTGCAGGGATTCGGACAGCATGGCGCGCACCATTTCCTTTTCCTCGGCGGGGAAGACGTCGATGATGCGGTCGATCGATTTCGCCGCCGACGAGGTATGCAGGGTGCCGAAGACCAGATGGCCCGTTTCGGCCGCCGTCAGGGCCAGGCGGATGGTTTCCAGGTCGCGCAATTCGCCCACTAAAATCACGTCCGGGTCTTCGCGCAAGGCCGAGCGCAGCGCATTGCTGAACGAATGCGTGTGCGAACCGACTTCGCGCTGGTTGATCAGGCATTTTTTCGGTTCATGCACGAATTCGATCGGGTCTTCGATGGTCAATATATGGTGGTTCAGCCGCTCGTTGACGTGGTTCACCATGGCCGCCAGGGTGGTCGACTTGCCGGAACCCGTCGGCCCCGTCACCAGCACGAGGCCGCGCGGACGCATGGCCAGCTCGCCGAAGATGCGCGGGGCGTTGAGTTCTTCCAAGGTCAGCACTTTTGAGGGAATCGTGCGCAGCACGGCCGAGGCACCCCGTTCCTGGTTGTAGGCGTTCACGCGGAAGCGGGCCAGGCCGGGAATCTCGAACGAGAAATCGCATTCCAGTGCTTCTTCATACGCCTTGCGCTGGCTGTCGTTCATGATGTCGTAGATCATGCTGTGCACTTCCTTGTGCTCGAGCGGGGCCACGTTCAGGCGGCGCACGTCGCCGTTGACCCGTATCATCGGCGGCAGGCCGGAAGACAGGTGCAAGTCGGAAGCCTTGTTGCTGACGGAGAAAGCGAGTAGTTCGGAGATGTCCATTTATAATCCCTGTGCCTGCATTGATGGGCTGGCGCACTGTGCCGCCGCCCCTATACACTAGAAAATGATTATGTCCACAATCGAACAGAACTTGCAAGCCGTGCGAGACAGTATTGCGCAGGCGGCCGCTGAGGCGCAGCGCGCCCCGACCAACGTGACCCTGCTGGCCGTATCGAAAACCTTTGGCGCGGACGCCGTGCTGGACGCCATGCGCGCGGGCCAGACGGCGTTTGGCGAAAATTATCTGCAGGAAGCGCTCGACAAGATCGCCTTTGTAAAGACGGCCGCGCCGCAGCACGTCCCGGCATGGCATTTCATCGGCCCCATCCAGAGCAACAAGACGCGCCCCATCGCCGAACATTTTGACTGGGTGCATACGGTGGAACGGGAAAAGATCGCCGCGCGCCTGTCGGAACAGCGCCCGGCCGGCTTGCCGGACTTGAATATCTGCCTGCAAGTCAATATCAGCGGCGAAGCGAGCAAGAGCGGCGTGACACCTGCCGAACTGCCGGCGCTGGCGCATGCCGTGGCGCAGCTGCCCCGTTTGCGCTTGCGCGGCCTGATGGCCATTCCCGAGCCGGAAACGGATGTCACGCTGCAGCGCGCTGCCTTTGCGCAATTGCGCGTGTTATACGAACAATTGAATGCTGAAGGGCTGGCGCTCGACACCTTGTCGATGGGCATGTCGGCCGACTTGCGCGCCGCCGTGCTGGAAGGCGCCACCATCGTGCGCGTGGGTAGCGCCATTTTCGGTTCCCGCAACTATTCCTGATGAAGAGAGAACAAGCATGACGACAGAACTGAATATCGCCTTTGTGGGCGGCGGCAACATGGCCGCCGCCCTGATCGCCGGCCTGGCGGGCAAGCTGACCCTGGGCGGCAACATCCACGTGATCGACCCGCATGCCCCCGCGCTGGAAAAACTGCAGGCGCAATTCGGCGTGACGACGGCGCTGCTTGCGGACGACGCGCTGCGCGGCGTGGACGTGATCGTGCTGGCCGTGAAACCGCAAAGCATGCGCGAGGTGGCGGCGCAATTGCTGCCTTTCCTCGACGGGGAACGGGCGCCATTGATCCTGTCGATCGCGGCAGGCATCCGCGCCGCTGACCTGTCGCGCTGGCTCGGCGATTATCCGGCCATCGTGCGCTGCATGCCGAACACGCCGGCCTTGATTGGCATGGGCATCACGGGCATGGTGGCCAGCAGCGGCGTGAGCGAAGAACAGAAAAAGACGGCGGACGCCATCCTGCGCGCCGTCGGCCAGACCGTCTGGCTCGATGACGAAGCCAAGATCGATCCTGTGACGGCCGTGTCCGGCAGTGGCCCGGCCTATGTGTTTTACTTTATCGAAGCGATGCAGCAGGCGGCGGCCGAGCTGGGCTTGACGCCGGAGCAGGGCACGCAACTGGCGATTGCCACCTTTACGGGCGCGGCGCAGCTGGCGGCGAACTCCAGCGAACCCGTGTCCTTGCTGCGCGAGCGGGTCACGTCGAAGGGCGGCACGACCTACGCGGCCCTCACCAGTATGGAAGAGAGCGGCGTGAAGGCGGCCATCGTCAAGGGCATCAAGGCGGCCGCGCAGCGCGGGCGCGAGATGGGGGACGAATTAGGTAAATAAGTGTCCAAGTAATCAGATGACCTTGACGGCGCGGCCGATATACAGGATCGGCCCCGTCGGCCGGCCCGTCGGCGAGCCTGTTTGCGGCTCCAGCGTGATTTCAAACAGTTGATCGGGTTGCAATGGCGGCAGCTTGTCCAGGGTCAGCTTGAGGCTTTGCCCCGGCTTGACGAGGCCCAGCGAGACGGGCGCGCCCCAGTCCTTGCCCTTGGTCCAGAATTGCAGGGCTTTCTGCTGCGGCACGTTTGTTGGTCCCAGCGGGATCAGGCTCAGGTCGCGGTTCTTGCCGCCGCGTCCGCCCGCCTGCACGATCCAGCCCGGCGATTTATCCTGCGGCGCCACCAGCACCACCAGATAGCCGGGTCCGCTTGGCGCCTGCAGTTGCATAGTGACCAGCACGGCCAGCCCGGCCGTGGCCGCCAGGCCGCCGCCGGCCAGCACTCGCCAGAAGGCCAGGCTGTTCCACCACGCCTGCCAGCCGCCCGCCTGCCGCACGGCTTTTGGCGTGAACAGGCTGGCGCCGATGCGCGGCCACAGTTGCGCCGAGGGCGTTTCGGGCGGCGCCAGCGTGGTCAAGGGCAGCAGACGCCGTTCCCAGGCGTCGATGGCGTCGCGCAAGGCGGCGTCGCGCGGCAAACGCTGTTCCACGTCCGCCCGTTCGGCCAGTTCCAGGGTGCCCAGCACGTATTCGCCGGCCAGCCTGTGCAATTGATCGTCGCTGTCGATCATCCCATGCACTCCCGCAAGGCGGCCAGGCCCCGCTTGACCCAGGCTTTCACCGTGCCCAGCGGCGCTTGCAGGCGCTGCGCGATTTCGCTATGGGAACAGCCATCGACGTAGGCGTACAGGATGCTATTGCGTTTGCCTTCATCCAGGTGGCCGAGGCAATCGTGCAGCTTGCCCAGATCCGCCTGGTCGGCATAGGCATCGCCGGCATCATGGCCTAGTCGTTCGTGCAGCAGGGTTTCCACGGTATCCTCGTCGGCCGATACTTCATGGGCGCGGGTGCGCGCCACATCCAGCGCCTGGTGCCGCACCACCACATAGATCCAGCCCTTGCCGCTGCCGCGCGTGGCATCGAAGCTGCCGGCGCGGCGCCAGATGTTCAGAAAGGCGTCGTGCAGCACGTCTTCAGCCAGGTCCCGCTGGCGCACGATGCGCAGAGCCACGCCCAGCAGATAGCGGCTTTCCTGCTGGTACAGGCCGTGCAATGCCTGCTGCTCGCCCCTGGCGCAGGCGCGCAGGGCGGCATCGTAATCGTAAGGGGTGGCTAGGGTTGGCAAGGTTGGCGCAATCGTTGGAGTTAACGGTTAGCAAGTTTTCAAGACCAAGTATAGGCCAGAAACCAGCTTGCCAACCGTCACGCTTACGCTTTTATGCTGCTTTCCAAAAGATATAATCGGCCTGGTAAGGTACCCATTGCTTGGCGCCGATGGACTCCATGCCGCAGGGGCTGCTTGGCGCCACGCCGCCGCTGGTGGCCACGCGCTGGATGTAGCTGATGCCCTGCATGGCGCCGCTGCCCGTGGCAGGGTTGGCCTTCACCAGCTGATACGGGATGTTGCCCGCACCGGCCGGCGCCACGGCCACTTGCGTCGCCGTCACTTTCGAGCCGTCCAGGTTGGCCCAGGTGGCAGGCGGGCCGACATACGTGCCCACTTGCATGCCGCCGCGGTCGTTCAAGGCCGCGTCCGGTCCCACGAAGACCCATTCATGGCCCGTCATGTCTTTCTTGGCCTTGCATTCGTAGGCGATCTTGCCCACGCCCACCGTTTGCATGGCGACCTGGTGGCCATCGGGCACTTTGACGGCGTTCGGCAATTGTTCCTGCGAATAGCGCGCGCTCATGGGCGCGCAAGCCGTCAGCAGCAGGGCGGCGCTCAGCAGAGTCAGTGCGGGAACGGCGTGGCGTGGGGCGGTGAAGGCAAGCATGGCAAACTCCTGGTAGTTGGCTCAACCGGCTGGTTGATACCATTACTACGCAGGGGTTTGCCATTTGGATGCAGCCAGGAAAAAATATTTTAGTCCGGCGTGTCTTTCTTGCTGAAACGCTGCGCCAGCGCCAGCACGACGGGCATGGCGGTGGTGGCGTGCTTGAGCAGCGCGCCGCTGGCCCGCAGCAGCGGCAGGAAACGGCGCGGGCGCACGAGCAGCAAACCCAGCACGCCGCCGCCTATCATCAGGGGAATTTTAAAACGCGTGGCCAGGGTGTGGCGCAGATTGCCGCCCGTGAGCGGTTCCAGCAACTGGCGCGTCTGCACGCCCAGGGCCAGGCGCTGCAGCGCGCATTCGGCCAGCAGCGCGTCGCGCCGCTGCGCCAGGCTGGCGGCCGTGTGCACATGCGACAACTTGGTGGGATGCGTGGTCATGGCCGCTCCGATCCCCGGCGGGCCAGCAATTGCAGCTCGTCCAGGTCTTTATTCAGTTCGGAAAGTGTGAAGGACAGCAGTTTCGGCTTGCTGCGGAAACTGGCGCGCACGCCCAGCAGGGTGGCGATGGCGGCGACGATGAAAACGGCGGCCGTGATGGCGATGGCGGCGATGCGGTGCGTATCCCAGAACAGCACGATGACGAGGAACACGATCAATACCAGGCCGACGAACAGGCACAGCAGTGCCAGCATGGCCAGCGCCAGATAGGACAGGAAGCGCAGCGACTCTTCTTCCATTTCCACGGCCGCCAGGGCCAGACGTGTCTGGACGATGGCGGCGAGGGTCGCTGCGACTTGGGCGACATGGTGCACGATAGCCATATGCTGCCTTTCGCGTCAGGAGACGGCCAAGGCCGTCGGTACTGCGTCGGTACTGCGTCGGTACTGTCTAGCGGCGTGACGAGGAAAGCAGCAGGCCGAACAGCACGCCCACGACGGCGCCCGCGCCCACGGCTTTCCACGGATTGTCCTGCACGTATTCGTCGGTGGCCTTGGCCGCCTTCTTGGTCCGTTCGAGCAAGTCTTCTTCCAGCTTGATCAAGTCTTTCTTGGCCGTTTCCAGGGTGGCGATGAACTTGTCCTTGACGGCTTTGACATTCTCGCCCGTCTGATCCTTGGCACCGTCGAGCCAGCCTTCCGCTTCATTGATGACGGTTTTCAGGTCGCCGACCAGTTTGTCGCGCGCCTTGTCGGCGTCGGCGAGGATGCTGTCGCTGCTGGATTTTCCGGTATGTATCGAGCTCATGTATTACCTCATGGAAGTGAAACTGCACAGTGAAATACCAGTGTAGGCAGCTGCGGCCAGGCTGTCTTGCGCCGCCTCAAGGGCTACCGCGGCGCAAGGATGATTGCTTAACGGAAAGCAAAGTCCAGAACCACGCCCGCAAACACCGCCGCTCCTAGCCAGTTATTATGCCGGAATGCCGCAAAACACGGCATACGCTCGCGTGCGCGGATCAAGGTGTAGTGGTAAACGGCGCAGCCGGCCGCCACCACCAGCCCCGCGACGAACCAGTAACGCAAGCCCAGATACCAGCCACATGCCAGCCACAGCAGCAGGAAAACGGCGTAGCAGAACATGACGATGGCCACGTCGTAGCGGCCAAAAGTGATGGCCGAGGTCTTGATGCCGATTTTTAAGTCGTCGTCGCGGTCGACCATCGCGTATTCCGTATCGTAGGCCACGGCCCAGAAGACATTGCCCAGCAGCAGCAGCCAGGCGACGACGGGCACGGCATCCGTGATGGCGGCAAAGCCCATGGGAATGCCGAAACCGAAGGCGATGCCCAGATACGCTTGCGGGATGGCAAAGAAACGCTTGAAGTAGGGATAGGTGCCGGCGATGATGACGGCGGCCACGGATAGCTGCTTGGTCAGCGCGTTGAGGGGCAGGATCAGGCAAAAGGCCAGCACGGTGAGCACGCCGGCCACGGCCAGCGCTTCCTTGCCGCTGATGCGTCCGCTGGTGATGGGGCGCTCGGCCGTGCGCTTGACGAATTTGTCGATATCCTGGTCAGCGTAGTCATTGATGGCGCAGCCCGCCGAGCGCATCAGGAAAGTGCCAAGAGTAAAGATGAGCAGCAGCCGCCAGTCCGGCACGCCCTGCTGCGCCAGCCACAGCGCGCACAGGGTAGGCCACAGCAGCAATACGGTACCGATAGGCTTGTCCAGCCGTATCAGGCGGAAATACAGCGCCAGCTTGTTCATGGAAGACTCGATCTTGTTGAAGAGAAAGGTCGATTATCGCAAATAGTACGTAAATGTACTATTTGACGCCTGGACGCTAGTCTTCGTCGTCACATAAAGGGGTGATGCCCGGCAAGTTGCAGCTGGCGATGGCCGCGCACAAGGCGTCGATGGCGGCCTTGCGCGTAAAACTCTTGCGCCACAGCATGACTACCCGGCGCGATGGCACGGGGGCGGCGAAGGGCCGGTATTCGAGCATGCCGTCGGTGGCGTGCATATTGGCGACGGAGGCGCGCGGCAAGACCGTCAGGCCGATGCCGCTGGCCACCATGTGGCGGATGGTTTCCAGTGAAGAACCTTCGAACGTGCGCTGCATGCCGTTGCCGGGCGAGGAAAAACGCGCCATTTCGGGGCACACTTCCAGCACCTGGTCGCGGAAGCAGTGGCCATTGCCCAGCAGCAGCATGGTTTCCGATTTCAAATCTTGCGCGGCGATTTTGTCACGCGCCGTCCATGGATGCTGGCGCGGCATGGCGACGACGAACGGTTCGTCATACAGTTCCTGCATGGCCATGCCGTGGTCGGGCAGGGGCAGGGCCATGATGGCCACGTCCAGTTCGCCCTGGCGCAGCAATTCGAGCAGCCGAACCGTGAAATTCTCCTGCAAGATCAAGGGCATCTGCGGCACCTGGTCTATCATGGCCTTGACCAGCGGCGGCAGCAGGTAGGGGCCGATCGTGTAGATCACGCCCAGGCGCAACGGGCCGGCCAGCGGGTCCTTGTTTTGCTTGGCGAGTTCCTTGATGGCGGCCGTCTGTTCCAGCACGCGCTCGGCTTGCGCGATGATCTGCGCGCCCAGGGGCGTGACGGAGATTTCCGCGCCGCCCCGTTCGAACAGGACCACGCCCAATTCGTCTTCGAGTTTCTTGATGGCCACTGACAGGGTGGGCTGGGCAACGAAGCAAGCTTCCGCGGCGTGGCCGAAGTGCTTCGCTCGCGCGACTGCAACGATATATTTCAGTTCAGTCAGTGTCATAGGTTGATTGAAACACAGGAAGTACTTACTTGCAATGAATGAAAGGTGGCGCAAACGTGAAACTGTGGCGCCGATGGCGTATTGTAGCGGATCGCCCCCTATAATGCGGGACCGGGCGGCGAAGGGAGACGGTGATGGAATTGCGGATGCAGGCGCTGGAAGCGGCAATCAATTACTGGCGTGCCAGGCAACCGGCGCGCGGCAATGAATATGCGCTGTCGCCGCCCGTCAGCCGCCTGGCCGGCGTGTATGCGCTGATGATTTACAACCGGCAAGATTGCATCGCCGAAGAGGGCCTGGAACCGGCCATTCTGGCCTTGATCGACGCCTGGCGCCGCGATGCCGGCGGCATCCAAGGCGATAGCCACGCCTGAGCGTGACCATAGCGTGACCCTATTTAACCCTACAAGAGATATTCATGCCTGACTTTGAAAACAAACTGTGTGGCCGCGACGAATTGCGCGCCCGCGCCGCGGCCCTGCCGAAACCGGTGGTGGTGACGAACGGCGTGTTCGACATTTTGCACCGCGGCCACGTAACGTATCTGGCGCAGGCGCGCGCACTGGGCGCCTCGCTGATCGTTGCCGTGAATACCGATGCTTCAGTGAAACGCCTGGGCAAGGGCGACGACCGTCCCCTGAACAACTGCGAAGACCGCATGGCCGTGCTGGCCGCGCTGGAAGCGGTGAGCTTGGTGGTGCCGTTTTCGGAAGACAGCGCCCTGGAAGTGGTGCAGGACATCGAACCGGAAATCTATGCCAAGGGCGGCGACTACGACATGGCGGCCATCCCCGAAGGCAAGGCCGTGCTCGCATATGGCGGCCAGGCCGTGGCCATCGATTTCGAGCATGACCGCTCGACCACCAAGCTGTTGACGAAAGTGCGGACGCAGCAAGGCTGAGGACTGTCGTCAATGTTTCCATACAGATAAAAAGACGTTACTATGAGAACTGCCAGGGCTGCGACTTCGTTTCGTCAGCCCCAGCACGTTACACCGTCTGAATGCATTGCTAGTCATAGAAAATAAATGGACCATAAAACTTCTGGGGATTGGCCACTGCCTTCCGGCGCCTGGCACGTGGATGACGAGGGCGCATGGAGCATGCAGCGCAGCGCGGACGGCCAGAACGTCTCGCCCTTGGTGAGCGATGCCGATATCGGCAAGCTGATGCTCGCGCGGCGCCTGCCCGCGGCGGCCGACGCACCCGTGCGGCAGTTCCCGCCCGAATTTGCGTTCGACCCCGCTTCGGGCGCGGCCTTGCAAGTGCCGCCCGACACGTCAATTAGCCCGCCGTGGGTGCCGCCCTACGGCGCCTATCCCGTCAGCGACGTGCCGCCGGCCGGCCCGTCCGGCTTGCGCCAGGCCAGCGTGCCCCTGAAACTGGCCGACCAGCGCGCGCGCGAAGAGCATGCGCAGGCCGATGCCTCGCTGCCCATGCCGCCGCCCGGCGAATACGAATTCTTTTCCGCGCAGTTCGGCACCAGCGCGCCCGCGCTGCTGGCGCTCGACCCGCGCAAGGCCGTCTTGCACGCCTGGCTGCCCGCCTCGAAACGCTGGCTGGCGCTGGATCCCGACTATGGCAGCCTGCTGGCCGAATCGGACCTGGCCCACGGCGCCTGGCGCGCCGAGCTGGTGCCGGAGTTCAATAGCGTGCTGGTCTTGCCGACCAGCCATGGTCTGGCTTGCATCCGCCCCGACGTGCCATCGCTGACCTACGTGGTCGAGCACGTGGGCGGCGCGCCGTGCGCGGCCGCGCCCGTCTGGTTCCAGAGCCGCCTGTGGGCGCCGCTGCGCGACGACGATGGCCGCCTCCGCTTCGTCAACCTTGATGCCGCGCAAAAGCCGGGCAGTGACGTGCTGCTCGACGGCCTGGTCGACCTGGGCACCGTCAGCGCGCCCGTCGCCTACAACCGCATGGCCGTGTGGCCTTGCGCCAACGGCCAGCTGCGCTTGCAGCTGCAGCCGGACGGCAACGTGGCCGCCTCGTTTACGCCCTGGCCCGAAGGCCTGGTGCCGCATTTCGAATTCGGCAGCCCCTACGTGTCGCGCGACGGCGGCCTGTGGCAGCTGTGCTTCGAGCGCAGCCGCGGCACCTATGTCTACGTGAAACTGGGCGCGCAGTCCGAACGTGCCGATGCGCTGGCGCCGCGCCTGTGTTCGGGCAGCTTCAATTACCGCTTTGCCACCAAGCTGAAAACGGCGCCGTGGGAAGAGCCGGAACATGGCGACGATGGCGGCAAGAACCAGGCCGTCATGCCGCTGCTGGAGTCAAGCGGTGGTAACAGCGTCTTTGGCGTGAAATTTGCCACCAGCGCCGGCCTGTCGAGCGTGCTGCGCTCGAACGAGCGCCTGGCGGCCCAGCTGGTGCAGGACGATGAATTGCGCGAAACCGTGTTTCATACCTTTGCCGTCGGCGAGCCGTGGCGGGTGCGCCTGTTTGTCCATAAAGGCACCTTGTGGGCGTATCACCCCTTGTTGTCGCGCATCGATGGCTGGGCCTTGCAGGCATGAAAGCGCGCGCCCTGATCGCGGCCGGCGCCGCCTTGCTCGCCTTCGCCACCGCCAGCGTGCAGGCGGCCGACATCCAGCAAGCGTTCCTCGTGCAAAACTCGGGCTGGATGGAGCCGTTTTATACGGATGAGCATTCGCAGCTGAAGGCCCTCGTGGGCGCCGTGGCGCAGGCTGCCACGAACCCGTCCGACAAGGTCTATACCTTGGCCTTCAGCCAGAGCAGCGGCGCGCACGTGTCGCCGTCGCTGCTGGGGCAAGGGCAGGGCGGCGCCGGCGTGGCGGGCCACTTGGCGAACTTGGGTCTGGCGCGCAAGAGCGCCGGCGGCGCGCTGGCCGACACGGATTTCCAGGAAGCCGTCACCAAGACCATCACGGGCCCGTTCCAGTCCGCCTCCGGCATCGTGTGGATATTTACCAATAACAAGAACAGCCCCAACAACGACAGCCAGACGGCCGAGCGTAACCGCGACTTTTACCGCTTGCTGCACCTGGAACCGTCGATCACCAAGACGGTGGTGTTTCCACTGCGCATGCCCGTGCAGGGCAAGCTGTACAGCGCCAAGGGCTTGATGGTGTATGCGCTCGCGTACGGCCAGCCGGCGTCCGAGGCTTTGACCCGCATCCTGGCCGAAGGGCGCTTGTCGCAAGTGCTGACGCGCCCGCCCGCGCGCCTGAAACCGGTGGACCAGGATGCCGTGCGCATCGTGCCCCAGTCCGTCAAGAACAGCGCCAATGTGCACGCCAGCCTGGGCCGCGACGGGCGCACCATCGTGCTCGACGTCGATGCGGCCAACCTGGTGCCGCAAGTGGTGCTGCAAGCGTCTCTGCAAAACATGTTTTTCCCGTACGTGATCGACAGCGCCAAAGTGCATGCCAGCCTGGCTGGCCAGAACGCACCGCTGCACGTTGCGCCAGATCAAATCCACCAGCTGCAGCCGGGCGCCAGCCAGTCCGTGCAGGTACAGTTCGCCCTGCCGATGGCGCAGATCCCGTCGCCGTGGTCGGCGCAGGCGATCGCCGCCATGGGCAAGCAAGTGATGCTGCCGATGCAGGCGCAAGTGGGTCTGTCGGAACAGCGGCTGGCGCTGGCGTCCAGTTTTGGCAAGGATTTGCAGGAACTGTTCCCGGGCGACCCGATCTCTGGCATGTTCACGCCGCCCGACAGCGTGCGCGCCTCGCAGGCAACGATCCCCTTGCTGGTGCGCATCCAGTATCCGCTGCTGCCCGTGCTGGTGATACTCGGCGGCGTGCTGGCGCTCGTGCTGGGCTTGCTGGCGCTGGGTTTGCTTGGCACGCGCGCCACGCGCTACAAGGTGATGGCCGACGGCGTGCAGCGGCAAGTGTTGTTGAAACCGTTCAAGAGCGTGCAGATCCGCGACGATGACGGCCGCGACATTGGCGAACTCAAGCGGGGCCTGGGCCAGCCGGCCGTCGTGCGCGTGGCTGAAGGCCATACCCTGAGCCTGGCCTGAACAATCACTCCCTAAAAATTCCTTCCATTCAACAGAGGCATACCATGGCGCAAGACACTCCAAAAGACAACACTGGTTTCACCCTGCCGGCACCGGCGTCCGCGCCGCCCGCGGCGGACGCACCGGCTGCAGGTGCCGCCACCACGGCCACCACCGAACCTGCGCCCGCGCTCGACCCTGCCAGCACGACCGATACCTCGTCGCGCGACACCCTGATCGGTGGCGTCGTGCTGTTGCTGCTGTTCATCGCCTTTTTCTTTGCCAAGAATGCCTACGCGAATGGCCTCGTGGCCAAGCGCGTGCCGCCGAACAAGGCCAATGCCTCGGGCTGGTGGCTGTTCATCTTCCTGGCCAGCTTGGCGACCGGTGTCGTGCTGGCTGCCGTGAACGCGCATAAATTCCTCGCGCCACTGTTCATGGGACCGCTGGTGCTGGTGGGCCTGGTCGCCCTGTTGCTGACTTTTACTTCCAGCCGCCGTTAAGCACACGCCGTAACACGCATCATCGAAGGAATCACCATGGCAGAGAACCTGAACCAAACCATCACCGGCGGCGCCAGCGAGCGCAAGCAGGACAAGATCATCGAACTGCGCCCGACCCTGTTCATCGGCATCGGCGGCACGGGCATGCAGGTGCTGATGCGCGTGCGCCGGCGCGTCCTCAACACCCTGTGGGGCGGCGCGGGCAACCGCACGCGCATCGAGGGCTTGGCCGACTTTCCCATCGCGCAATTCATCCATTTCGACCTCGACAATGGCGCCGTGATCGAAAGCGGCGAGTCGCAGGCGAAGGACTTGCAGTTCGACCAGGTGAAGTTCACGGATGATGACAAGGTGGTCGAATCGTTCGACATGGACAAGTACAGCCGCGATGAAGATTCTCTGGAGAAATATCCGCACATCAAGGAATGGCTGCCGTTGACGCCGCAGCGCATCCGCGAATTGCGTTTCGACATGAGCAGCGGCGCCGGCCAGATCCGCGCCGTGTCGCGCCTGTATTTCTTCGATAAATATGCCAAGATCCGCGACAAGATCCGCTTGAAGCTGAAAGCGTTGAAGGCGGGCCTGTCGCATGAGCGCCAGCTGGCCGAGCTGGGTTTGCGCATGGAAACGAACCGTTTCCGCATCGTCATCGTCGGTTCCGTGGCCGGCGGCACGGGTTCCGGTTCCTTCCTCGACATGGGCTTGCTGGCGCGCTGGCTGGCGCGCAGCGAAGTAGGCGCGGCCGACGTCGAGCTGATGCTGTTCTTGCCGACCGGCTACACCAAGGCCAACAAGGATCGGGTCGAGGCCAACGGCTATGCGGCGCTGATGGAGCTGGAATCGGCGATGATGGGCAACAAGGGCTATGTGGGCCGCTGGGATGCGTATGACCGTCCGGAACTGACGCGCGAGCCGTACAGCGAAGTCTACCTGATCGACTCGGGCAACCTGGCTCAGCAGCACACCAAGGATGTCAGCGACGTGTACCACATGGTGGCCGATTCGCTGTTCGAGGATTTCGCCTCGGCCGACTTCGCGCGCGCCAAGCGCTCGATCGCCGTCAACCAGGCGCAGCACAAGAACTCGCTGTACAACGCGCCCGTGCCGCAAGACCGCTTCGGCGACATGCGCCTGTATTTCTCGAAGCGCTTTTCCTCGTTTGGCATGGCTGTGCTCGATACGCGCCAGGAAGCGGCGCGCGACGAGCGGGCTCACCGCTGGGCCGGCGCCATGCTGCAAGCGTTCTTTGGCGTGGGCGGCACGGATGCGGGCGCCAACCGCGCCACGGATACGCAGCGCGATAATTTCCTGGCTGCCAATATGTTCCTGAAGGGCACGCCGTTCAGCGACTTCCCCGAGTTTTCCGACAAGAGCATCGAACTGAAACGTTCCAGCGGCGACTTCATCGATTTCCGCGTCGTCGACGAATTGCTGGAAGACCGCCACGGCCACTTGCTGGCCGGCGTGGAAAACCGGGTCAATACGCGCATCAACGATATCCGCACGGGCTTTGACCGCAGCGAATGGCCGGCGCAGGTGCGCGACGCCATGAAGCACCTGGAACGTGACGCCGTGCGCGACCAGGATTCCACGGCCGACACGACGGAAGACCGCATCAGCAAGCGCCGCCGCGAAGTGCTGGAAGACGTCAAGAAAGTCGTGCGCGACCAATTGTATGGCTACCTGGACAACAAGGAATTCGGCGGCCTGGAATACGTGTTGTCGCTGGTGGAACAGATCAAGGACCGCATCGAGGCGCCGGGCAGCGGCTTGACGGCGCAGATCGGCAACAATGCCGAGCGCTACCGCGAAATCAAGGAAGCCGTGCGCTCGCGCGAATACGAGCGCCTGTTGAACAACCTGGAGCAGACGCGCAGCACCTTCGGCTTCCTCAGCAATGGCGAAAAGCAGGCGGGCGTCGTGATGGACCATTTGCGCACGGAAATGGCGAATGCCCTGAAATTCCATTTGCGCGCCAAGGCGGCGGACGAGTCCGTCATCCTGCTGGGCGAACTGTCGCGCTGGCTGGGCAACCGGGTCGGCGTCGACGCACAGGGCCGCGCGCAGTGGAATGGCCTCGTGGGCGAGCTGCAAACGGGACGCGAAGGTGTGCTGGCCATGCTGGCGGAACTCAAAACGGCCAATACCATCCTGCAAAAGGACCTGGACAAGGAACACGCGACCCTGATCGTCATTCCCGTCACGGAAAAAGACATCGCGCTGCCGTCGGCGGCCACCTTGCGCCAGTGGGCCGATGAAGCGTTCAAGGACATGGGCGGCTCGAAAGCGCTGTTCCCCATGCTGGGCGAACCGGCGCAGCGGGGCTTGATCCTGGCCAAGGTCACGCGCATGGCGGAAAACATGATCGCCACGGCAGGCCTGACCGAAGGCGCGACGAGCACGCCCGACCCGCTGTTCGAAGCGCTGGAACAGATGGATGTGTCCGAACGCCTGGACCGCT
This sequence comes from Janthinobacterium sp. NKUCC06_STL, assembly GCF_019345455.1. NCBI lineage: Bacteria > Pseudomonadati > Pseudomonadota > Betaproteobacteria > Burkholderiales > Oxalobacteraceae > Janthinobacterium > Janthinobacterium sp. NKUCC06_STL. The sequence goes on along the minus strand of NZ_JAHKQY010000008.1, from coordinate 101,570 downwards.
TCCGCAAGCTGCTGGCCTGCTCCATGCCGTGGATCGACGCCAATATGGCCGGTGACTTCACTGTTGTGTCGGACCAGTTCAAGTGCGTGATCGGCGTGGCCAACGCGGCCGCCTTCAAGGCGAAGTTCGGCGCCGAACTCGAGTCGTGTGTGCCGACCCAAGTGGGCATCACGGTGAGCCAGCTGGAAATCGTCGAGACGGGCATCCGCGGGCGCGCCGTCTGCTATTGCGAGCTGGCTGGCGTGCCGATGACGGTGCTGCGCGGCCTGGAAGGCTGGCGTACCAGTTACCGCAAGGAAGGCGACAACGACAAGGCGCCGACCCACACGCACATCGATCCGACGCAATTTACGCATCCGATCGCGCCGAACACGGATGAAATGAAACGCCTGGCGGAAGATTTCGGCGAATTCCTGCAAGCGATCATGTTGGGCGTGCTGACGCGCCACACGGGCCGGGTCGTGCCGCCGGGCCAGTACCAGTTTGCCGTCGAACCGGGTGACTTGCGCCGCATCGGCAACGAACGGGCCATCCGCCAGAACGGCATGCCCGCTTCGTACGAGAAAAATATCGCCCTGCGCATCGAGGAAAAATTGACGGCGCTTGACGCCGTGCAGACAGCGGCCATGGCCGCGCTGGCAAAATACTATGAGCGCACCGTATATGCGCCCAAGCTGGTGGCGCAAGCCGACGGCTCACAACTGCCGTACGTCGGTTTTGGCAGCGCCATTTCCGCCGAAGTGGGCGCGCGCCTGCGCGAGTCGGCGCGCCGCAAGGGCATGGCCAGCGACGAGCTCGACCGCACGGTGCAAGCCTTGCTGGGCCGTTTGAAGGAGTGGGCGAACGTCATCGGCGACTCCGACAGCGACGCCTACGACTGGGAAGTGCGCGAGCCGGAAGCGGACGGGCAGCCGCGCTTAAAGTATGCGATCAAGGGGGAAATGCTGGAAGCGGGGCGTCTCGAGCAATTGCTGCGCCCGGCCGGCGCGGCCGCTGCCCCGGCGGCAGTGTTCGGCATGGCGCCGCCACCGCTGGGCGGCATGCCGCCGCCGCTGGTGGAATACCAGTATTTCCTGGGCATCAATGGCCAGCAGCAGGGACCGTTCACGGCCCAGCAGATCGTGCAGTACGTACAGGCGGGGCAGGTCGCACCAGGTACCACCAAGGTGTGGCGCGCCGGCTTGCCGGCCTGGGCCGATCTGGCCCAGTTCCCGGAACTGGCGCCCCTGTTCCTCAGCGCGCCGCCACCGTTGATGCCGCCGCCCCTGTGAACGCTGGAATGACGTTGGAATGAAGGATTAGTTTTGGATATCTGTAACAAATGCAAGACGGGCCTGTGGACCGTTGTCAGCCATTGCCCGTACTGCGGTCACGCGGTGGCGGGCGCTGCCAGGCCAGCTGCGGCCGTGCCGCCGCCGCTGCCTGTGCCAGCACCGGTGCCGCCGCCAGTAGCGCCCAAGCCGCCGCCTGTGCCGGTGGCGCCTGCGCCTGCGCCGAAAGCACCGCCGAAGCAGGCTACCGTGCCGCCGCCGGCGCCAGCGAAACAGGCCCAGCCGGCCCAGCCGAAAGCCGTGCCCAAGCCCGTGCCGGCAGCGCCACCGGCATCAACCGAACGGTCATCGCCGCCGCGCAAGTGGCTGCGCTGGCTCGGTGGCATCGCCGCGCTGGCCTTGGTGATCGTCTACATGAACGGCAAGCCGGGCGGCAAGAATGAGTCGGCCTGCAACGACGCCATCGACAGCGGTTTGAAACTGGTAGCGAACGGTAGCCTGGACGGCGCCCGGCAGAAGCTGGCGACGGCGAAGAATGTGTGTACGGGCAAGTCCAGCGCCAAGGCCGACGATTTGCAGGCGGCCATCGGCAAGGCCGGCGCCGCGTCCAGCGGTTGCCAGCGCGGCGTGCGTTCCATCGAGCGCGCCATCGACGGCCATCAATTGCAAAGCGCGGCCAAGGGCATCGCCGCGCTCGACGCCGATTGCGCGGGCGCATCGAGCGTCGACTCCTTGCGCAAGCAGCTGGCGCGCCAGCAGGCGGCAGCCGCGTCCGTGCTGGTCGGGGTGCGCCAGGCGCTCGATGGCAAGGATGCGACGGCAGCAAGAAATGGCATCGCCAGGCTGGAAGCGATCGACCGCGAAGCGGTGGAATTGCCGCAGTTGAAGGCCGACGTGCAGGCGTTGTCAGCGGTCGCGGAGCCTGCGCCGGCGCCCGTTTCAACGCCTGTGCCAGTGGCGACGTCGGCACAGCAGGAACCTGCGCCCGCGCGCGCGGTCGAACGTTCAGCGGTGGCCGAACGCCGTCCGCTGGAAACGTCGCCCGTCGATAGCGGCGCGGCCATGCGCAACGAAATGGCGCAATCGTTCTTGCGCGATGCCGAGCGCTCTTTGCTGGAAGGCAAGTTCGATGCGGCCAAGACGTATCTGGAAAGCGCGCGCCGCGTCGATCCGGGCAATGCGCGCATCGACAATCTGTCGCGCCGCATCCGCGAGCGCGAACGGCAAGTGCTGCAGACGGAAACAACGATCAATTAGCAATCCTGGGAGTCAACATGCTGAACCACACCACTGTGCGCGCGGCTGCCGCGCTGACCATCGCGGCCATGCTGGCCGGCTGCGCCACGGCGCCGATGAGCCCGAACGGCGTGCGCCAGGACGGTTCCTATCCGCAAGGTGGAAGCCAGGCGGCAACGGACGATGACCCGTGCAGCATGGGCGCGACGGCCGCGGCCGGCGCAGCCGTGGGGGCATTGCTGGGCGCGCTGGCGGGCGGCAAGAATGCTGCGCTGAAGGGCGCGGCCATCGGCGGGGGGCTGGCGGCGGCCGGTTGCCTGGCCATCAATGTCAATTCGCGCCAGACCAAGACGGCGGCGCAGGCGGACCGCGACTACATCCGCACGCGCGGCGCGCTGCCGCGCGAGCCGCAAGTGGTGTCGTACACGCCGCAGCTGAGCGCGTCGACCGTCAAGCGCGGCCAGCCGTTCAAGGTCAATTCCGTGGTGGAGCTGGTCAACGGCAGCGCGCAAAGCGTCACCGACGTGCGCGAAGAGCTGGTGGTGCTCGACCCGCAAGGCCAGCCATTCAAGTCCGGCTCGAAGGCCCTGGCCAGCAACAACAAGTCGGGCGGGCGCTTTGAAAACTCGTTCCAGCTGACCTTTCCGGAAGGCGTATCGCAAGGCGTGTATGGCGTCAGGACGAATCTGTACGTCAACGGCAAGCTGGCCGCCACGCGCGACCTGCGCACGCAGCTGGTGATGCTGGATGCGGATACGGGCGTTGACGCGCAGCTGGCGCTGCGCTGATCGCCGTATGCAAACGAGTAGGTCGGATTAGCGGGGTAAAGCCCCGCGTAATCCGACAACACCACTAACGCCAACAATGTTGTCGGATTACGGCCCCTTGGGCCTAATCCGACCTACGCGCCGCCGGCGTAGCCGTGCTGGCGCCAGGCCTCGTAGACGACCACGGCCACCGTATTCGATAAATTCAAACTGCGGTTGTCCGGGCGCATCGGCAGGCGGATGCGTTGCTCGGCGGGAAAACCGTCGCGCAGGGCCGGGTCCAGGCCTTTCGTTTCCGAGCCGAACACGAATACGTCGCCCGGCAGGAAGGCCACGTCGCCGAACGGGCGCGAGCCGCGCGTGGTCATGGCGAACATGCGGGCCGGGTCGGGCTGGGTGTCGGCCAGGAACGCGTCCCAGTTCTTGTGCACCTTCATCTTGGCGTAATCGTGGTAATCGAGGCCGGCGCGCTTCATCTTGGCATCGTCGAGCGGAAAGCCCAGCGGTTCGACCAGGTGCAGCTGCGCGCCCGTGTTCGCGCACAGGCGGATGACGTTGCCCGTATTGGGCGGGATTTCAGGTTCTACCAAAACTACGTGAAACAAAATGCTCTCCTCATATATATAACTAATTCAATGCGGCGGCGTGCGCGCCACCACCAGTATGCTGACCCTGGCTGCGCCTGCGCTCTTGCAGGCGGCCGCCAGGGCGTTGACGGTATGGCCGCTGCTCATCACGTCGTCGACGATGCCCACATGACACTCTTGCAATGACGGCGCGTGTTCCGGCGCGATGGCGAACGCGTGCGCCAGGTTGGCTTGCCGTTCCTGCGGCGCCACGCCGCTTTGCGCCCGGGTGTCGCGCACGCGCAGCGCCAGGCGGGGCTGTAAAGGGACGTCCAGCAGGCGCGCCAGCGGGCGGGCAATTTCCAGCGCCTGGTTAAAACCCCGCTCGGCCAACCGGGCCGGGCCCAGCGGCACGGGACATAGCAGTTGCGGCGCCTCCCACACTGGTTGTTGCTGAATGGCAACATGCAGCAGCTCTGCCAACAGGGGCGCCAGCGCCAGGCGCGCGCCGAATTTCAGTTGCAGCAGCAACTGGTCGACGGGCGCCGCATAATCAAATGCCGTGACGGTGGCGTCATACGCGGGCCTGTGGCGCAAACAGCGTCCGCACAGCGTTGCCACATCGTCGAGCGGATTGGCGCACTGGCGGCAGCGCGGCTGGATCTGTCCGAGGTATTGTGCGCGGCAGGGCGGGCACAGCACTTGCGGGCAGCCGATGCCGCACAGCGCGCACTGGGCCGGCAGCACCGTGGCACCCAGCCACTGGCGCAGCGCCTGCCAGGCGGCTTCAAGGCGGTGCCGGGTGGCCGTCCGCATCGCGATGGCGTCGTTCCATGTACACTGCCGACATTATCTCACCTCACCGGTTTCAACATGCCTGTTCCCGCCAATCCACCCAAAATGAGTGCGCCCATCGATGCGGTGCAAGTACGCGATTTCTTTTCCCGTCCGGCGCGCGTCGCGCCGTCGGACTTCCTGCGCCGCGAAGTGTCGGCACGCATGCACGAGCGCCTGGAGCTGGTGAAAATCACGCCGCACCGCGTGCTCGACGCCGGCTGCGGCCCGGGCGCGGACCTGGCGCAGTTGCAAAAGGATTATCCCGCTGCGCAGATTATCGGTCTCGATGCAGCGCAAGCGATGATGCAGGCGGCGCGCGCGCCCGCGTCGAAACTGGCCAGCCTGAACCAGTTTCTCAGTAAACTGCTGCCGGCCAAGGCGGGCGTGGATTTATTGTGCGGCGACCTGGGCGACTTGCCGCTGGCGCAGGGCAGCATCGACCTCGTGTGGTCGAATCTGGCGCTGCACTGGCACGCGCAACCCGACCGCGTGTTTGCCGAATGGCGGCGCGCTTTGCGCCTCGATGGCTTGCTGATGTTTTCCTGTTTCGGTCCCGACACCTTCCGCGAAGTGCGCGATGCCTTTGCCGAGGCCGATTTATATCCGCACGCCTTGCCCTTTGTCGACATGCACGACTTTGGCGACATGCTGGTCGAGACGGGTTTTTCCACGCCCGTGCTGGATATGGAAATCATTACGGTGACCTACGATACGGCGGAAAAACTGCTGGCGGACGTGCGCGCCTTTGGCGGCAACCCGCTGACCACGCGCCGGCGCGGCCTGATGGGCAAGGCGGCCTGGCAGCGCATGCTGGCCGCGCTGGAAAAAATGCGCCGTCCCGACGGCAAGCTGGGCCTGAGTTTCGAGGTGATCTATGGCCACGCCTTCCGTCCGGCGCCGCGCGTGACGCGCAATGGCGAGGCGATCATCCGCTTTGATTTGCCGCGCAAACCCAAATAAAAGGCTAAAGAAACCGACACTTGGTCGCCATCCGCGCGTTAATGTTGCAGCAAGCGTTGCAAAGCGCGCGGCGGCCAGCAGAAGGGCATGCACAAAGCCGATTATTGCTTGATGGATTCAAGTTTACTTGATTATAATCGTTGATTGTTTGTCAGCTTAATAAGTGTAAAAAACAAGGGCTGCATACAAAATAAAAAAAACAAAGCGAGACGAATTCGAAGTTACTGCATTAGTATAGTAACCATCTTCCACACGAGGCCATTTCGATGTGAGGAAGAAAAACAGGGTTCCAGCATGGTTGTCCGTCAGCGTTTTGGCGTCGGCAGCCAGCATGGAATTCGCTGGTGCTTGACGCACATGGCCGCATTCTGGCCGTGTTGCTTTCATGGAGGAGCGGCAGCGGTCCAGTACGGAGAAGTCCGCAGCCGTTTAAAATATCATTATTTTTTGGGTGGTTGGGGAAAACATGACACATGCAAAGCGACTTCAATCGTTGCTGCTCGGGCTGTCTTTGACAGCGTTTGGCATCGGGCGATGGGCCACGGCGGCACCGGCTGCCGGCACCTATCCCGGCACCGGCGGTCCCGTGCCGTTCGAAATGAATCTGCAACCGCCGGCGACACAGATCGCCCATGAAATCTACGATTTGCACACCCTGATGATGATCATCTGCCTGGTGATCTTCGTGGCCGTGTTCGGCGTCATGTTCTATTCCATCTTCAAGCACCGCAAGTCCCTGGGCCACAAGCCGGCCACTTTCCACGAAAGCACCACCGTCGAGATCGCCTGGACCGTCGTGCCTTTCCTGATCGTCATCGGCATGGCCCTGCCTGCCACGCGCACCGTCGTCGGCATGAAAGATACCTCGAACGCCGACATCACCATCAAGGCCACCGGCATGCAGTGGAAATGGGGCTATGACTACCTGAAAGGCGAGGGCGAAGGCATTTCCTTCCTTTCCAACCTGGCCACGCCGCGCTCGCAAGTGGGCGCGCCAGGCGTGCCGCCGACGGAAAAACGCGGCGAAAACTACTTGATCGAAGTCGACAACGAAGTCGTCGTGCCGGTCAACAAGAAGATCCGCGTGGTACTGACGGCCAACGACGTCATCCACGCCTGGTCCGTGCCCGCCTTCGGCGTCAAGCAGGATGCGATTCCCGGTTTCGTGCGCGACACCTGGTTCAAGGCTGACCATATCGGTACTTTCCGCGGCAATTGCGCCGAGCTGTGCGGCAAGGAACACGCCTTCATGCCCATCGTCGTCAAGGTCGTGTCAAACGAAGATTACAAGGCCTGGGTTGATGTAAAACAAAAGGAAATGGCGGCATTGGCTGATGATCCAAGCAAGGTGTGGACCATCGACGAATTGAAGGTCAAGGGCGAGAAAGTATATGCGGCCAACTGCGTGGTCTGCCACCAGGCGACCGGCAAGGGCGTGCCCGGTGCGTTCGCGCCGCTGGACGGTTCGGCCGTGGTGAACGGCCCGAAAGCGGAACAGATCCACGTCTTGCTGAACGGGCAAAAGAGCGGCAAGTATCCCGCTGAAATGCCAGCCTGGAAACAGCTGTCCGACACGGAAATTGCCGCAGTGATCACTTACACGCGCAATTCCTGGTCGAACAAGGCCGCAGAGAACATCGTTCAACCAGCCGAAATCGTGGCTGCACGCAAGTAATTAGGAGCCGTATATGAGTACTAGCACGAGCACTAGCACCTTGGATCACGCCGGTCACGATCACGACCATGCCCACGACCACCCGACTGGCTACCGCCGCTGGCTGTTTGCCACCAACCACAAGGATATCGGTACCTTGTACCTGTGGTTCTCGTTCATCATGCTGCTGTCGGGCGGCGTGCTGGCCCTGATGATCCGTACGGAACTGTTTCACCCAGGCTTGCAATTCTTTCACCCGGAATTTTTCAATCAACTGACCACCATGCACGGCCTGGTGATGGTGTTCGGCGCCATCATGCCGGCCTTCGTCGGCTACGCCAACTGGATGATCCCGCTGCAAGTGGGCGCGTCCGACATGGCCTTTGCCCGCATGAACAACTTCTCGTTCTGGCTGCTGCCACCGGCCGCGATCTTGCTGGCCACGTCCTTCCTCGTGCCGGGCGGCGCCACGGCTGCCGGCTGGACCCTGTATGCGCCGCTGTCGACGCAGATGGGCCCTGGCATGGACATGGCGATTTTTGCCATGCACCTGATGGGCGCCTCGTCCATCATGGGCTCGATCAACATCATCGTTACCATCCTGAACATGCGCGCGCCTGGCATGACCCTGATGAAAATGCCGATGTTCTGCTGGACCTGGCTCATTACCGCCTACCTGCTGATCGCCGTCATGCCCGTGCTGGCCGGCGCCATCACCATGACCCTGACGGACCGCCATTTCGGCACCTCCTTCTTTAACGCGGCAGGCGGCGGCGACCCCGTCATGTACCAGCACATCTTCTGGTTCTTCGGCCACCCCGAGGTCTACATCATGATTCTGCCGGCTTTCGGCATCGTCTCGCAGATCCTGCCCGCGTTTGCCCGCAAACCGCTGTTCGGCTATGCGTCGATGGTCTACGCTACCGCTTCCATCGCGATTCTGTCCTTCATCGTCTGGGCGCATCACATGTTTACCACCGGCATGCCGGTGACCAGCCAGCTGTTCTTCATGTACGCGACCATGCTGATCGCCGTGCCGACGGGCGTCAAAGTGTTCAACTGGATCGCCACGATGTGGAAGGGTTCCATGACGTTCGAGACGCCGATGCTGTTCTCGGTCGGCTTCATTTTTGTCTTTACCATGGGCGGCTTCACGGGCCTGATCCTGGCCGTCACGCCGATCGACATCCAGCTGCAGGATACCTATTATGTGGTGGCCCACTTCCACTACGTGCTGGTGGCCGGTTCGCTGTTCGCCCTGTTCGCCGGCTTCTATTACTGGTCGCCGAAATGGACGGGCCACATGTACAACGAGACGCGCGGCAAGATCCACTTCTGGCTGTCGCTGATCACCTTCAACGTGACCTTCTTCCCGATGCACTTCCTGGGCCTGGCCGGCATGCCGCGCCGCTACGCCGACTATCCGGCGCAGTTCACGGACTTCAACATGATCGCCTCGATCGGCGGCTTCGGTTTTGGCCTGATGCAGGTGTACTTCCTGTTCTTCGTGGTCTTGCCGACCATCCGCGGCGGCAAGGCTGCGCCAGCGAAACCATGGGAAGGCGCGGAAGGCCTGGAATGGACCGTGCCGAGCCCGGCGCCTTTCCACACGTTTGAAACGCCGCCGACAGTGAAATAATGGGTATCCCGGGCCGGCGTGTTGCGCGGCCCGTCTTGAATAAAGTGCCTGTCATGACCGAAGTGAAAACTGAGCGTAAAAAACCGAACAACCTGCGTACCGGGCTGATACTGGGGGCCCTGGCGGCCTTCTTCTTCCTGTCCGTGTTCGTCAAGCGCATGTGGCTCTGACGTGACGACGCCCCACCAACAGGAAACACGCGGCCTGAACCGCAAGATGCTGGGCAAGCTGCTCGTCATTGCCGTGCTGATGTTCGGCTTTGGCTATGCCCTGATTCCCGTCTACAAGCAGATTTGCGAAGTGATGGGCATTAACGTGCTGACGCAAAAAGATGGCACGGTAGCTTACGACAACAATACGCAGGTCGACACGACGCGCAGCATCACCGTCGAGTTCGACGGCAATGCGCAGGGGCCATGGCGCTTCCGCCCGACCGTGTCGAGCATGCAGGTGCATCCGGGCGAACTGGTGACCGTCATGTATGAAGTGGTCAACACGCAAAACCGCGTCGTCAACGCGCAAGCCATCCCCAGCTATGCGCCGCAGAGCGCCACGCCGCATTTCAAGAAGGTCGAGTGCTTCTGCTTCAAGCAGCAGACCTTGAAACCGAAGGAAGCGCGGCAGATGCCGGTGGTGTTTTTTCTCGATCCGGCCCTGCCGAAAGAGGTGAAAACCATCACCCTGTCGTACACGTTTTTCGAGATTGCCGGTCTGAGCCAGGCTCAGACGCCGGCCGTCCAATAGGAGAGTGGCATGGGCGAATCCAAGCAGCCTGAAAAAGCGTCGTTCCTGTATTCGCTGCGCGCCGTCGTGTGGTCATTCACGGGCTTGCGCCGCAAGAGCGATTTCGACACGGATTCGGCCAAGCTCAATCCCGTGCACATCGTCATCGCCGGCTTCCTGGTGGTGGCTTGCCTGATCGGCATCCTGATTTCAATTGTTAAATTCGTCGTTTTATAAATTATAAAAAACCACCCTATAAGTTTTTGAGGAGATGATGATGAGTTCCAACCACGCCGCCGTACCTTATTATTTTGTGCCCGGCCCGTCGCGCTGGCCCATGCTGGGCGGCGCCAGCCTGCTGCTGACCATGATCGGCGCCTCGGCCTGGGTCAACGACGTCTCCTGGGGCCCGTACCTGAACTACATCGGCCTGGCCGGCATCCTGCTGGTGCTGTATTTCTGGTTCGGCGACGCCATCAGCGAATCGGAGCAGGGCCTGTACAGCGAGCGCATCGACCACTCCTTCCGCTGGAGCATGAGCTGGTTCATCTTTTCGGAAGTCATGTTCTTCGCCGCCTTCTTCGGCGCCCTGTTCTATGCGCGCAGCATCTCGATGCCATGGCTGGCCGACCTCGACCATAAGGTGATCTGGCCTGATTTCGCCGCTCACTGGGGTAATACGGGCCCGGCCGGCACGGTGCAGGAATTCACCACCATGACGCCGTTCTGGATTCCGACCATCAATACGGCCTTGCTGCTGCTGTCCGGCGTCACGTTGACCATCTCGCACCACGCGCTGCGCGCCGGCCACCGCGGCATGACGGCCCTGTTCCTGTTTGCCACGATCTTGCTGGGCGCCATCTTCATGGGCTTCCAGGTCTACGAATACATGCACGCCTACAGCGAACTGAACTTGAAATTGACGTCCGGCATCTACGGCGCCACCTTCTTCATGCTGACGGGCTTCCACGGCTTCCACGTGACCCTGGGCGCCATCATGCTGTCCGTCATCCTGTACCGCGTGCTGAAAGGCCACTTTACCCCTGAACACCACTTCGGCTTCGAAGGCGCCGCCTGGTACTGGCACTTTGTCGACGTCGTCTGGCTGGGTCTGTACGTGGTCGTGTATTGGTTATAATGGCGGGGCAGGGCGCGCGCGGTTAGCGCTGGCGCCGGCACCATAAAAAAAGCCGTACCGGGAGATCCTGGGTACGGCTTTTTTCTTAGTGTGAAGAATTTGCTAATCAGGCAATGTCGGGCCTTAATGAATTCCCGTCGGCTGTATGTAGCCGAGCCTGTGCGCCAGCAGGATCAGCAAAAACAGGGTGATCGACAAGCCCACGCGCAGGGCCAGCGCTTGCACGGTGCGGTTGCTCTTGCCCTTGTCGCGCATGAGGAAGAACAGGGCCGAGCCCAGGCTGCCCAGGATCAGGATGAAGGCAATGGCAACGAGGATTTTCATGGATGGTAGCGCCAGGCTTGAGGAGGTTTCATTGTAATGCGTATCCGCTTCCATTTTAGATGGATTCCATTTGTTGTAATGCTGCTACTGGTGGCGCTGGGCGTGTCCCTGGCGCAATGGCAGCAGCGCCGTGGCGATGAAAAAGTCGCCCGCGCCGCCCGGCTGGAAGCGGGCAACCTGGCCGCTCCGCTGGCATTGACGGCCGCGCCCATGCTGCCGAGCGACGCGCAAGCGATTGAATATCGCCGCGTCACCGTCACGGGCCATTTCGTGCCCGCCTGGACGGTGTACCTGGACAACCGCCCCTACAAGGGCCAGGCCGGCTTTCACGTGCTCACGCCATTCCAGATCGACGGTTCGGCCATGCACGTGCTGGTGGCGCAAGGCTGGCTGCCGCGCAATAATGCCGAGCGTACGCGCATTCCCGATTACCCTACACCTGCCGGCACGGTGACGATTTCCGGCATCGCGCGCCTGAACGCGGGTCATGTGATGGAACTGGGCACGGCACCGGCCCTGGCGCCGCACGCCATCGTGCAAAATGCTGACATTGCCCAGCTGGCACAGGCCAGTGGCCTGGCCTTGCAACCGTTCATTCTCGAACAAACAGTCGAAGGAGCGACGGCGCCAGCATCTGGCCAGCTTCCCGTGCGCGACTGGCCGGCGCCGGACCTGGGCGCCGACAAGCACCGCGGCTATGCATTCCAGTGGTACGCACTGGCACTGATGGCTTTTCTATTTTTTGTCTTTACAGGATTTCGACGTGCAAACAAACAACCCTGAAGCAACGCAAGACAGCAGCAATAAACAGGCACAAAATACGGGACGCTGGAAATTGCTGGCCGTCGTGGCCGTGTGCGCGTTTCCCATCATCGCTTCGTATTTCACGTATTACATCATCAAGCCCACGGGCCGCAACAACTATGGCGCGCTGATCGACCCGCGTTTGTATCCGATACCGGAAGCGCAGCTGCAGGTGACGGAACTCGATGGCAAGGCGTCGCCGCTGGCCCAGTTCAAGGGCAAGTGGGTGCTGCTGCAGACAGGGCCGTCCGATTGCCAAGAGGCATGCAAGAAGCAACTGTTTGACATGCAACAACTGCGCCTCATGCAGGGCAAGGAGCGCGAGCGCCTGGAAAGAGTCTGGCTGGTGACGGACGCCCAGCCGCTCGACACCCTCGTGATGCGCGAATTCGATGGCACCAGCATGCTGCGCGTCAATAGCGACGCCTTGAAAGCGTGGCTGCCCGTAGAGCCGGGCGGCAAGACCAGCGACCATTTCTACCTGATCGATCCGCTGGGCAATCTGATGATGCGCTTCCCGAAAGACGCGGACCCGAACAAGATCAAGAAAGACATCGCCAAGCTGCTCAAAGCTTCGGCGATCGGTTGAGGAGTCTGCATGCCGACGATGCATCTCTCCGCGCTGGCCCAGCTGGGCTTGACGGGTCTGCTGGTGGCGCTGCTGCCGCTGACCATGGTCTGGGTGTCCGCGGACGCCAATAAATACCGCAAGCTGGTGTGGATCGCCATTTTTTTGACGGTCGACCTGATCATGTTTGGCGGCTTTACGCGCCTGTCCGATTCCGGCCTCGGCTGCCCCGACTGGCCCGGCTGCTATGGCTCGGCCAATCCTTTCCTCGCGCACGAGCACATCGTGGCAGCCGAAACCCTGATGCCGACGGGCCCCGTGACGGTGGTGAAAGCGTGGATCGAAATGACGCACCGCTACCTGGCCATGGCCATAGGCGTCTTGATCGTGGCGATGATGGTGCAGGCGTGGCGCCAGTGGCGTAAAAGCAAACGCGCGGAATTCGCCCCGGCTCTGCCGACGGCGCTGTTTTTGTTCGTCTGCCTGCAAGGCGCGTTCGGCGCCTGGACCGTGACATTAAAACTGCAGCCGGTGATCGTCACCATCCACTTGTTGCTGGGCATGGGCTTGCTGGCCATGCTGACGTGGCTGGGCGGGCGCCAGGACCATGCCGTCAAACCCCTGCTGCACGCCGATGCGGACGCTGCCGTGCTGCGCCCCGTGCGCGCGCTGGCCATCTTTTCGCTCGTGCTGTTGACCGTGCAGATCGCGCTGGGCGGCTGGGTGAGCACCAACTACGCCACCCTGGCCTGCACGGATTTCCCTCTGTGCGGCGGGAAAGTCATTCCGGAGATGGATTTCGAGCATGGTTTCCATCTGTGGCGCGAGCTGGGCAAGACGGCCGCCGGCCACTATTTGCCGTTTTCCGCGCTGACGGCCATCCACTGGGTGCACCGCAATTTCGCCTTCATCGTGGTGGCCGGCATCGGCTATACCGTGTTTCGCGCATGGAAGCTGCCGTCCTTGCGCGGCACGGCACGCTGGGTGGCGCTGGTGCTGGCCTTGCAGGCGGCCACGGGCCTGGCGACGATTTACCTGAGCTGGCCCTTGTCGATTGCCGTCATGCATAACGGCGGGGCGGCGCTGCTCGTGTTATTGCTGACCATGTTAAACTACAAGGCTAAATTCCAACTCGATGTAGCGCGCAATGTTAAGCGCGCTTGCGCCTCCGCGCCAGTGCCCTCGGCACAAGCCAGTCCTTCCCGTACCGCATAAATGACTACTCAGACCATCAGCCGTAAACCATCCCCCCGCATCGCCCAGTATTGGGCGCTGACCAAGCCCCGCGTGACGCAACTGGCCGTGTTTTGCGCCGTCATCGGCATGTTCCTGGCCAGTGAGGAGTTGCCTGACTGGCACGCGGTGGTGTTCGGCACCATCGGCATCTGGCTGCTGGCCGGCGCCGCGTTTGCCGTCAATTGCCTGGCCGAGCGCGAAATCGATGCGCGCATGGCCCGCACGGCGCGCCGCCCGATGGCCATGGGCGACATCACCGTCAAGCAGACGGTGGTGTTCGCGCTGGTGATCGGCGGCCTGGGCATGGCGATTCTGTATCACCTCGTCAATCCGCTGACTATGTGGCTGACCTTTGTCACCTTTGTCGGCTATGCCCTGATCTACACCATGGTGCTCAAACCGGCCACGCCGCAAAACATCGTCATCGGCGGCCTGTCCGGCGCCATGCCGCCCGCGCTGGGCTGGGCTGCCGTCGCCAACGACGTGCCGATGCAGGCGTGGCTGCTGGTCCTGATCATTTTTGTGTGGACGCCGCCGCATTTCTGGGCCCTGGCCATGTACCGCCGCGATGATTACGCGCGCTCGGGCTTGCCCATGCTGCCCGTCACGCACGGCATGCAATTCACGCAATTTCACGTCTGGCTGTATTCGATCGCGCTGGCCGCCACCACCTTGCTGCCGTACGCCGTGCGCATGAGCGGCCTGATCTACCTGGCGTCGGCCGTGGTGCTCAACGCCGGCTTCCTGTACTACGCGTGGAAGATGTACCGCCACTACACGGACTTGATCGCGCGCAAGGCTTTTACGTTTTCCATCATCTACCTGGCATTGCTGTTCGCGGCCTTGCTGGTCGACCATTACATTCCACTCGGCACATGAAAAAAACCCTGACCCTGTTGTTGGCGGCCGCGCTGGTCGCCGTCCTGGCCGGCTGCGGCAAGCCTGCCGCGCCCAAGCTGGCCTTCAAGAACACGGACGTGACGGGCCTGGGCTACGCGCGCGAGTTCGCGCTGACGGACCACACGGGCCACCCGCGCACCCTGGCCGACTACAAGGGCAAGCTGGTGCTGGTGTTCTTCGGCTACACGCAATGCCCGGACGTGTGCCCCACCACCATGGCCGACATGGCCCAGGTGATGCAGGAAATGGGTCCGCAGGCGGAGCAGGTGCAAGTGCTGTTCGTCACCGTCGACCCCGAGCGCGACACGCAGCAATTGCTGGCGCAGTATGTGCCCGCCTTCGACAAGCGTTTCGTCGGCCTGTATGGCGACGCGGCCGCGACAGCCAGGGTGGCCAAGGAATTCAAGGTGTATTACGCCAAGGTCGAGGGCGAGACGGACAGCAGCTACACGGTCGACCACACGGCCGGCACCTATGTCTTTGACCGCGAAGGCAAGATCCGCCTGTTCGTGCGCCACGGCGAAAAGCCTGCCGCCATCGCGCACGATCTTAAACTTCTGCTATCCTGACCCGGTCGCGCCTCAGGGCGCCATCTTCAGGATATGCAGTACATGGACAAACGTTTCGAGCCGCACGCCCGCCTGGCAGCCATCATCTTTCTGTTGATCGGCTGCTTTTTCGTCTTGCGGCCCTTCCTCGCCGCCATGCTGTTTGCCGCCTGCGTGGGCATTTCCAGCTGGCCTTTGTACATCCTCCTGCTGGACCGCCTGAAAGGCCGGCGCAACTGGGCGGCCGCCATCATGACCCTGTCGCTGCTGCTCGTCATCGTGCTGCCGCTGGCGCTCGTCACCTACAACCTGGCCGACAATGTGTCGCGCATCTATGAACAGTTGCGCGCCGCGCTGGAATCGGGCGGCCTGCACCCGCCGGCCTGGCTGGCCAGCATTCCCGTGGTGGGCGAAACCATCGCTGGCTATGTGGAACGCCTGCTCGCCGACCGCGAGGAATTACTCAATTTAGGCAAGACCATGCTGGAACCGGCGCGCCACTTCCTCGCCTCGGGCGGCATCCTGCTGGGCACGGGCCTGGCGCAGACCAGCCTGGCCGTGTTCGTCAGCTTCTTCCTCTACCGCGACGGCCAGCAGCTGAGCCGCGCCTTGATGACGGGTGCCGGCCGCATCATCGGCGACAGCGCGCCTGGCGTGGGCCTGACCATCAGCCGCACCGTGCGCGGCGTCATGTACGGCTTGCTGGGCACGGCGCTGGCGCAGGCGCTGGTGGCCGTGGTGGGTTTTCTGATCGCCGGCGTGCCGGCCGTGGCGCTCTTGGGCGTGGCCACCTTCATCTTTTCGCTGATCCCCGTCGGGCCGCCCCTGATCTGGGGCGGCGCCGCCATCTGGCTGTTTACCGACGGCCAGACGGGCTGGGGCATCTTCATGCTGGTGTGGGGTGCGCTGCTGATCAGCGGCGTGGATAACGTCGTGAAACCCATGCTGATCAGCCGCGGCAGCAGCCTGCCTTTTTTGCTGGTGCTGCTCGGCGTGCTGGGCGGTGTGCTGGCCTTCGGCTTCGTCGGCATCTTTATCGGGCCGACCCTGCTGGCGGTGCTGTACAGCTTGCTGCAAACGTGGACGGTGGGAGAGACCACCGTGCCACAGGGAAAAGATACGATTACCTTGAAAAAAGATTAATCGCGTAAGTCCGCATCGAGGTCGCGTTCCTGTTTCGGGATCACCTTGATCAGCACGATGCGGGGCCCGTTCATCTTCTTGACGACGATGTCGAAGTCGACAAAGGTGATGCGCTGGCCCTGCTTCGGAATGTCACCGAGCTTGACCATGATCAAGCCGCCCACCGATTCCACGTCGTCCAGGCCCAGTTCCTCGTTTTCGATATCGATGCCGAGGATGCGTTCGAGCGAGAAGATGGGCAGGCTGGCCTTGCCGATCAGGGTGCCGTCGCTTTGCTTGAGCCAGTCGTTTTCATTGCGGCGGAATTCGTCGCGGATTTCACCGACCATGGCGCCAAGCAAGTTGTCCAGCGTGATGAAACCCAGCGGGCGCTTGCCCTTTTCGCCGATCAGCGCGAAGTGGGGCGCACCGTCACGGAAGCGGCGGAACAGCTCCAATGCCGGCGTGCGCGCGGAAATGATGTCCACGGGACGCAGGAAGGGCGTGAGCGAGGCGATCGGTTTGCCCGCCTGCTGGGCAAAGAACAGATCCTTGAGGTGCACGACACCGAGCACGTCGTCTTCATTCATGTCGAAATACGGGTAGCGGCTGAAGCGGTTGCGCAGCACCGTGTCGAGATTTTCTTCCAGGGTGTTTGAAGCGTGCAGGGCGATCACTTCATTGATCGGGCGCATCAGGTCCGACACCGTCATCTGCTCGAAATCCAGCGACTGCGCCAGGATGTTGCGCTCGTCGCGCGTAAACTTTTCGCCCGGCTGGCTGGTGCGCAGGATCAGTTTCAGCTCTTCGGACGAATAATGGGCATCGTGGCCGCCCTTGCCGGACAGGCCCGCCATGCGCAGCACCCAGTTGGCGCTGGCGTTGAGCAGGTAGATGGCCGGGTACATGGCCCAGTAAAAGCCGTACAGGGGAATCGCGCTCCACAGGCCGACGGCTTCCGGGTTGCGGATGGCCATCGATTTTGGCGCCAGTTCGCCCACGACGATGTGCAGGAAGGAAATCACGCTGAAGGCGACGACGAAGGACACGCCGTGGATCAGCTCTTGCGAGGTGACGCCGATGGCGCCGAACAGGGGTTCCAGCAAGCCGGCAAACGCCGGCTCGCCGACCCAGCCCAGGCCCAGCGATGCCAGGGTGATGCCCAGTTGGCAGGCGGACAGGTAGGCGTCCAGCTGGCCATGCACCTTGGCCAGGATGCGGCCCCGCAGCCCTTGTGTCTTGGCGATGGCGCGGATGCGGGTGCGCCGCAAGGTGACGATGCCAAACTCGGCGGCAACAAAAAAACCGTTCAGCGCGACCAGGAAGAGGGCGAGCAGGACTAGCAAGACATTGTGCATGGGGGCGCAGAAGATGGGCTGGTAAAACGACATCTTAAACGACGAAGGGCGCAGTATCCTAATTTCCGGCAAATCTGCCCTGCGGTTTTACACGATGCTGCGGCGTGTGGCGTCCACCAGCGGCGCGGCGCCCTGTTCGCCCAGCGTCTGCAACAAGTCCCCGAAGTCGTGCGCGCGGCCATGCGCCAGCTCGGCGGCGCTGAGGCCGATAATCTGCAGGAAGGCAAATTTTCCCGAGACCAATTGGTATTCTTCCGGGTAATGTTCGCTGGGCACTATGATGATGGCGCTCAGCGCGGACTGCTGGCCATCGATGGGGCCGCCAACGGACATGCGGTCCCAGGCGTCCAGCGGTTCCTGGTCGCCGAAGCGGCCAGCCGCCAGCAGCATCTGGTAAGCGGCGAACCTGCGCACCAGCGCCAGCGCCCATGGCGACTGTTGCGGGCATTCCAGCAGCAGTTCGCGGCCCAGTCCCGTCCATTCCTCATCCTCATCCGGTTCGTCGTCCCATGGATTGGACAGGCCCGACGACACGTAGGCCCAATGCGACCGCGTGGGTGTTGGCGGGCATTCGAACACGCCGATATGCAGCCAGCGCGGATCGACTTCGGTACAGTTGAACAGCTCTTCAAACAGGGACATGCTGAGCGGATAGATGCCCGGACCCAGGTCCCCGAACAGGGTTTTGTAGAGTGTTTCTTCGCGCTGGGTCCAGGCTGTTTCCAGAAGGCTGGTTGCGGCGCCGTCATTGGCAAGGTTGGTCATGTCGGTACACTGAAATGGATGAGTGTTTGAGTATAAAACATGCAACTTTGTGACGGCGTACGCTTGAACCGGCCAATGCGCCGGCCTCAGGCCGCTACCTTGGCGGGGGCCGCTTGCGGCCCGCCGCGCATGGCAAAGACCATGACGGCCGAGACGATGGCGGGGATGGCGACGACGAGGAAAATCGTGCTGTTGGGCCAGTTCAGGCGGATCAGCTCGCCACCGAGCACGGGGCCGATGATGGAGCCGATGCGCCCGATGCCCAGGCTCCAGCCGATGCCCGTCGAGCGCAGGGTGGTCGGATAATAGCTGGCCGCCAGGGCGTTGACGGCCGGCTGGCCGCCCACCACGCAAAAGCCGGCGATGAAGATCGTGATGAAGAGGAAGGCCAGCGACACATCCGGACGGCCGATCAGGGCAATGGCCACGGCGGCAACGAGGAAGCACGGCAGCAGGATGCGGCGGAAGCTCGAGCGGTCGATCAGCTGGCCCATGACGAGGGTACCGATGGTGCCGCCCACTTGCAGGGCCGTGCCGGCCAGCACGGCGTTGGACGTCGACAGGCCCGCTTCCCTGGCGATCGTTGGCAGCCAGTTCGACAGGAAATACAGGTTCAGCAAGTTCATGAAATTGATGACCCACAACAAAATCGTCATCTTGGCGCGGCCGCCCGTAAACAATTGCAGCACGGGCGCGCCCTTGTGTTCCTTCTCATGCACGACGTATTGCGTGTCGGCCGTGATGCTCACCGTCGGGTCGATGCGTTTCAGCCACTGCGCGACTTTATCCAGCTTGCGTTTTTTCAGCACCAGGAATTGCATCGATTCCGGCAGCAGGAAGAACATCAGTACGCCGATCACCAGCGGCACCACGCCGCCCACGTAAAACACGGATTGCCAGCCGAAGGCGGGAATCAGCGCGGCGGATAATAATCCGCCCAGCACGGCGCCCAGGGTAAAGCCGCACGAGACCAGCATCATCAGGGTGACTCTCTTGCGCAGGGGGCTGTATTCGCCAGCCAGCGCCATGGCGTTCGGCATCACGGCACCGAGGCCCAGGCCGGTAATAAAACGGATCAGTTGCAATTGTTCGATGGTCGTCGCCAGCGGCGTGACCAGCATGCACAGCGAAAAGAAGATGGTCGAGCCGATCAGCACGGGACGGCGGCCGAACTTGTCGGCCGTGATGCTGAAGACGAGCGAGCCGACCAGCATGCCCAGCAGGCCAGCGCCAAACACGGGGCCAAGGTTGGCCTTGCTCACATGCCAGTCGGCGATGATGGCGGGCGCCACGTAACCCATGGCCTGCACGTCGAAGCCGTCCATGATGACGCACAGCCCGCACAGGATCAGCATGCCGATCTGGAAGGAGCCGATCTTGTTGTTATTGATGAGATCGGGAATATCGATCGTCTTGCCTGCCGTGGACATGGTGCCGCTCCTGTATTTTTATGGTGATCGCGCCCTGCCGGCGAGGGATGGGCGCGTGTTTGTCTCAGGCTTCATTACAATCGCTTTTGATTGATTATTCAAACGTTATTTTCGAATGGATTTATCAGGTTTCCTTGTTAATCTTCGGGGTACCCTGGATGGCCGCCAGGATCACGTCGAGTGCCGGATGCATGATCTTGCGCTCGTTGGAAATCACATAAAACTGCTCGCGCAGGGACGAGGCGTCGCCGACCAGCACGGCGCCGAATTGTTCCTCGATATCGGCCGCCAGGCTGGCTGAGGCGAAAAACAGGCCCAAGCCCTTGCGGCCGAAGGCGTTGAGCATGGCGTTGTCCTCGAATTCGCCGACCACGTCGGGACGTACGCCTTGCTGTACCATCCATTCGTCGATGCGCCCGCGCAAGGCGTTGTTGCGCGCGGGCAGTAAAAAGGGCGCGCCGTGCAGGCTGTGCGGGAAATTGTCGCGGTACTGTTCCGCCAGCGCGGGGATGCCGAACAGCTTCATGGCGCTTTCTCCCCACAGGTGGCTGGACACGCGCAGGCTGGCGCCGGCCGGCACGGCGCGGTCCGTCAACACCAGGTCCAGCTTGTGCAGGGCCAGGTCGGCCAGCAGGGATTCGAACTCGTCTTCCAGGCACACGAGTTTGATGGGCTGGTCCAGGCTGCGCGTGGCGTCAAGCATGCGGTAGGCCATCAGTTTCGGCAGGGAATCGGAAATGCCCACCGTCAGGCGCATCTTTTCCGCGTCCGTGTCGGCCAGCGCTTCCTGCATCTGCTCGCCCAGCAAGAAAATCTGGTCCGCATAGCCGAGCGCCAGGCGACCCGCTTCCGTCGGCACCAAGCGCCGTCCCTGCGGCTGCAGCAGGGACTTGCCCAGTTCCTTTTCCAGCAGGGCTAGCTGTGTGCTGATGGTTTGCACGGCCAGTCCCAGGCGTTCGGCCGCGCGCGTCACGCCGCCTTCCTTGGCGACCACCCAAAAGAAGTACAAATGGCGGTAATTGAAACCCGTGGTTTTCATCGCTGCATCCTCTATCTTCTGTTTTTACGAAGTAATACTTCCATTATCTTCCATTTTTAAATGTGTCACATGTCCTTATACTACCTTCCATTGAATTTGGATAACGGGGAACTATCGATGAAACATTTCAGAGTGTCATTTCTAGTGACATTTATCTGCCTGGGCATTTCCGCCTGGTGGGGTTACACGCACGGTGGCGTGTCGACCATGCTGTCGGCATTGGGCATAGCGGTGATCCTGGGCGTGATGGAAGTCTCGCTGTCGTTCGACAACGCGGTGGTCAATGCCTCGGTGCTGAAGAACTGGGACAAGTTCTGGCAGAACCTGTTCCTCGGCGTCGGCATTATCATCGCCGTCTTCGGCATGCGTCTGCTGTTCCCGCTGGTCATCGTGGCGCAAGCGGCGGATCTGGGCTTGATGGAAGTATGGAATCTGGCCCTGAGCAATCCGGAACAGTATTCGATGCACCTGACGAATCACCATGCGGAAGTGGCGGCTTTTGGCGGCATCTTCCTGTTGCTGGTGTTCCTGAACTTCCTGCTGGATTCGGAAAAAGAAACGCACTGGCTGGGCCGTATTGAAGAAAAACTGGGCGCGCTGGGCAAGATCTCCTCGATTTCCGTGATGATCGCGCTGGGCACCCTGATGGTCAGCCTGTCG
Source organism: Janthinobacterium sp. NKUCC06_STL (assembly GCF_019345455.1). Classification (NCBI taxonomy): domain Bacteria; kingdom Pseudomonadati; phylum Pseudomonadota; class Betaproteobacteria; order Burkholderiales; family Oxalobacteraceae; genus Janthinobacterium; species Janthinobacterium sp. NKUCC06_STL. Next base: position 80,025 of record NZ_JAHKQY010000008.1, on the reverse strand, counting down.
ATGATCGAAGAAGGCCAGAAACTGGTGGTGCTGACGGCCGGCCTGTGGGGTATTTTGACCTACGTGGGCGTCGATGTGATCAGTGGCTTGCTGGAAGGCGACAACGGCGACGGCAACATGGGCGACATCATCAAGCGCGGCGGTATTGGCGGCTTCCTGTACCTGGAAGTGCTCGACGCTTCGTTCAGCTTTGACGGCGTGATCGGCGCGTTTGCCATCACCAAGGATGTCGTGATCATCATGCTGGGCCTGGCGATTGGCGCGATGTTCGTGCGGTCGATGACGGTGTTCCTGGTGCGCAAGGGTACGCTCGACGAGTTCGTTTATCTGGAGCACGGCGCGCACTATGCGATCGGTATCCTGGCCGTGATCATGTTGGTCAGCATGAAGTTCCACATTCCCGAGATCTTCACGGGTCTGATCGGCGTGGCCTTCATTCTCGCCTCGCTGTGGTCGTCGATCCGCTACAAGCGCAGGATGGCCCTCGAAGAAGACAAGACGGAAGTGCTGGAAGCGGGCAAGGCAACGGCAGTGTAAAGAATGCGCGACAAACGCTACACCCGTTTGTCGGCAAGTTGTAGCAAGCGTCGCCGCCGGCCTGGGGAGTCAGGCCGGTGGAGGACGCCAGGTGTTTGGTCATACACAACCCACATAGGAGAAATACATCATGGCAATCAGTCTGCAAAAAGGCGGCAACGTCAACCTGAGCAAGGAAGCTCCTGGCATTTCGAAGATGATCATCGGCCTGGGCTGGGATGCCCGCGCCACCGATGGCGCCGCGTTCGACATCGACGGTTCGATCTTCATGCTGAAGGCCGACGGCAAGGTTCGCGCCGACGTCGACATGATTTTCTACAACAACCTGAAGTCGAGCGACGGCTCCGTCACCCACTCGGGCGACAACACCACGGGCGCTGGCGATGGCGATGATGAAACTGTCATCGTCGACCTGGCCACGGTGCCAGCCGAGATCGACAAGATCGCCGTCTGCGTCACGATACACGATGCCGAAGCGCGCAAGCAAAACTTTGGTATGGTATCGAAGGCGTACGTACGCTGCGTGAATGCCAACGGCAACACGGAAATCGCCCGCTTCGACCTGTCGGAAGACGGTTCGGCGGAAACGGCCATGGTCTTCGGTGAAATCTACCGCAATGGCGCCGATTGGAAATTCAAGGCTATCGGCCAAGGTTATAAAGGCGGTCTGGGCCCACTCGCCGCCTCGTTCGGCGTCGGCGTATAAGTTGTAAGCAGTCAAGGCGGTCCGCTGTGTGGACCGCCCCCATCATTACCGAGTTGAGGAAGGAACAGTCAGATGCCAGTTTTCACTATTACCGGGGACGTCGACCCGTTCCTGCATGTGTCGCTTGCCAAGGGCGAGAAGATTTATTGCGAATCCAATGCGATGGTGATGATGGAAACCAATCTTGAGCTGAAAGGCAAGATGACGGGCGGCATAGGCGCCGCGCTGATGCGCACCTTTGCCAACGGGGAATCGTTCTTTCAGCAGCATATCGAGGCCATGCGGGGCGACGGCGATTGTTTGCTGTCGCCTACCTTGCCCGGCGCGATGCGGGTGCTTAATGTGGGCAATGAGGTGGGCAATGAGGTCGGTGCCCAGCAATACATGATCAGCGACGGCGCCTTTGTGGCGGCCAGTGCTGGCGTGGAATTGAAGGTGCGCACGCAAAGCCTTGGCAATGCGCTGTTTGCCCAGAGCGGTGGTTTTTTCATTACCGAGACGGCAGGCAGCGGCCAGTTGGCGGTGTCCGGTTTTGGCGCGATGTCGATACTGGAAGTGACGCCTGGCAAGGACGTGGTGATCGATAACTCGCACGTCGTGTGCTGGGACAACCGCCTGCAATACGAAATTTCCATGACGACCGGCAGCAGCGGCGGCTTTCTGGGCAATTTGATCAATAGCCAGACCAGCGGCGAGGGCATGGTGCTGAAGTTTTCAGGCACGGGAAAAATCCTCGTGTGCTCGCGCAACCGCGCGGCCTTCCTCGCCTGGACCCAAAGCAAGCCGGCGTAATCAAGCAGTAAACACTTAACAGGAGCTATGCGTATGTCTGTCAATTTGAGCAAAGGCCAGAAGATTTCTCTGGACAAAGAAGCTGGTACCACCCTGACCCGTATCACCATGGGCCTGGGCTGGGATGCGGCCAAGACCAAGGGTTTCCTCGGTTTCGGTTCGAAGACGGAAGCCGTCGACCTGGACGCGTCGTGCGTCATGTTCGATGAAAACAAGAGCACGTCCGACATCGTCTGGTTCCGCCAGCTGAAAAGCAAGGACGGCAGCATTGTCCACACGGGCGACAACCGCACGGGCGCGGGCGATGGCGACGACGAACAGATCAATGTCGATCTGTCGACAGTGCCGGCGAACGTGAAAAGCCTCGTCTTCACCGTCAACAGCTTTACTGGCCAGAACTTCTCGCAGGTGGAAAACGCCTATTGCCGCATCTTGAATGCCAGCAATAATCAGGAAGTTGCGCGTTTCAACCTGTCTGTGCAAGGTAGCCACACGGCACAGATCATGGCCAAGCTGTACCGCCATAACGGCGAATGGAAGATGCACGCCATCGGAGAAAACGGCAACGGTCGCACGTTTGACGACTTGATGCCGCAGATCGCCGTGCATCTATAAGGAGCAGTACGCAGCGGGCGGGGGACGGACCGGATACCGGCCCTTGTCCGCTGCTCTATATTGAAGGAGAGTATGTCGTGATGCGATTGCTGATAGCCTTGCTACTTCCGTGTCTCACGTTTTTCATGCTGGGGCGCCCGCTGGCCGGTGCCGCCGCCTTGATCTTGCAGTGCACTGTGATCGGCTGGGCGCCGGCGGCCCTGTGGGCCCTGTACACGGTGAACCAGCATAAAACGGAGCAGGAACTGGAAGGTGCGTTAAGCCGCAGCTACATGCGCAGGCGCAGTCGGTTGATTTAAGTCAATCGGGCGCTTGGAATCCTTGCGCTAAAGCCTGCACGAGCGATCGTGCGGGCTTTTTTGTGGGCGCTCACTTCTTGCAGCGTATCGGCACGTTCACGGAATTGCCGTCCGAACTCAGGTTGCGGTACTGCAAATCTTCGCTTTCGATGGCAAAGCGGGGCACGGCGTGGATATAGCGCTGCTTGCAGACGGTGTCGTCATTGATCAGCTGGCCCGCCAGCATGTAGTCGCACAGGGCGAAGCGCGATTCCTCGTCGTCGAGGATCAGCACGCGCGCGGCGCTGTACAGGGCCGATTGCAAGACTTCCGGGCTGCAATTTTCCGGACCCGTCAGCTTCAGATGGGTTTTCGTTTGCGTGGCCAGGCGTTGCAGCTTGACGAGGGCGGCGCGCTCTTCCTTGCGGGCACCATCGACGTGCACGTCTTCGCTGGCCAGGCGCAGTGCCAGCGAGGCGATCTGGTCGATGGAAATATGCCAGGCAAAGCCTTCCAGCCGCGTGCGGATCTGGCCCGGCAAGGGATCGGCCGCATCGACTTCGCAGCGGTACAGGCCCAGGTGGGGGCGGCACAGCACGGGGATGGCAAAGGCCGAGGTGCGCTTGCCCTTGACGAATTTCTGGCTCAGGTCGCCAAAGTTTTCATGCGTGATGGTATCGAAGCGGGCCTGGCCAAATCCCATCTTGACGAGGTTTTCCTTGCGCTGGCGCGAAAACAGGGCGTCGACGGCGTCGTAGATATTCTTGTTGAAGATGCGGTCCAGCGGCTGGCGCTCGTCCGACATCTTTTCGAACACGGCGCTGGAATTGGGCGCGTTGGCGTCGATGGAAATGAGGATGAAGGGCTTGCTGTTCAGGCGTGGCGGCACGACGGCCATGTCGTTGCCGTACAGCTGCGTCAGGGCCACGTCCCACAGGGTTTCCACGCCCAGGTTGTCGGCCGCGCCGCCATCGAACAAATGCACGTACGACGGCGATTCGCGCGACTCGGAACCGAGTTCCGGCACGAAACTGTTTTTCGGGCGGAAGCGCTCGAAGGTGACGGAATCGAACACGCCGGGAAAGGCGGCCGAGGTGGCCACGGCCGTGGCCAGGCGGATGTCCTGGATCGGCGAATGCAGGGTGCTGTAGAAATACTCGTAGGAAAACACCACGCGCTTGCCGCCATCGGTGGCGTCCGTCGCGTTGGCCAGGAAGATGGGGCCGTCGTGCGGCAAGTCCTGGTAGGTTTTCTTGTCGTACAGCACATCGTCCAGCACGTCGGACAGGAACGAGGTGCGCGTTTTGTTCGTCAACAACATCGTCGTCAGGTTGGCCGGTTTCAAGATGGTCTGGCCAAAGAAATCCGTTTTCAGTTTGCTGCGCAGCAAGGGCCAGTCCGTCTGTTTGCCATGCAGCGCATAGTAGCCGCCCGCGATGGCGCCGCCCGAGACGCCGGAAATGGCCGAGGCGCCGCTGACGAGGCCGAACTGCTCCAGCTGCTCCAGCGAGGCGGCCGAGAAATTGGCGGCGCGGCTGCCCCCGCCGGACAGGGCGATGCCGATGAAATGGTCGTTGGGCATCGGATTCTGGATGCGCGCCTTGGGCGCGTCGATGCGCAGGCGCGGGGTTTCCTGCACGGTAAACGTGCGGTTTTCGACGCCGCGGTTGGGGCGCAGGGCGAGTACCGTGCAGCCGCTCAGCAGCGCCACGAGGATAAATGGGACGAACAAGCGTGGATTCATGCGTGATCTGTGCGTAGTCAGGGGTTGGGATACGGACGGAAACGTGTGCGATTCTAGCAAACTCGGCAACAATCACCTATTCAGCTGGCAGCCGAGCAGGGCCGCGTTGTAGAGCCCGTGCACGAGCATGGGCGCCAGCAGCGCGCCGCTGCGCTCGTAGGCATGGCCCGCGCACAGGCCCAGCACGAAGGCGGGCAGCATGGCGGCCGGTGGATGCATGATGGCAAACAGCGCGGCGGCGATGCCGATCGCTTGCCAGGCGGGCAGAGAGCGGCGCAAGCCGCCCTGCAGCAAGCCGCGGAAGAGGAATTCCTCGCACAGGGGCGCGGCCAGCACACCTAGGGCCAGCAGCCACAGTCCGTCGCTATTGATCTGCATCAATGTTGAAGCGCTTGGCGGCAACAGGGCCGCATAAGCGATGCCGAACAGCGCCGCGACACAGGCGCCCGCGATTCCCCGGCGCCACGGTTCGCGGCCATGGCCGATACGCGGCACGCCGGCCGTCCTGGCGCGCCAGTAGACGAGGCGCAGCAGCGCATACGTGAGCACGCCGGCCGCGCCGAAGGCGATGGACAGCTGTACCAGCGGCGCCGCATTGCTACCTTTGAGCAGGATCAAGGCCAGTGTCTGCAAGATGAAAAAAAGCATGGCGGCGATCAGGCCGTCCGCCGCCGTTACTCTCGCTGGCGGCGAGGCGGCGGGATCGAGCAGGTAGGGCAGAGCGTCGCGCGCCTTTTGCCACAGGGCCACGGTCAGCGCGCCCGTGAGCACGACAAACACCAGTTGCTGCACCAGGCTGCCGGCGGCCAGCGCGGCAATGTACAGGCCGGTGAGCAGCAAATACAGGTACGTATAGACGGGACGCAGCTTTGCCGTTGTTTCGGTGGCCAGCGGATCGCTGGCAAACACGCCCAGCGCCACGGCGATCAGCGCATACAGGGGGATGCCGGCCAGGGCCAGCAGCATCAGGCCGACCGTCTGCCACGACCAGGCGGGCAGCCAGACCAGCGCCACGCCGAACAGGACCAATGGATACAGCAGGGCCAGCACGGCCCACAGCTGCGCCTTTTGCCGCAGCGCCTGCTCGATGGAAAGGGGAAACGTGTACAGCAGCCACAGCGCGCCGCCTTCCTTGTTGAGGGTCTGGAACGCCGACATCAGCAGCACATAGGTGCCGAGGAAAAAGCCGGTCGAGGCCAGCAGGACGGGACTGGCCAGCAGCGCGTGCAGGTCGCGCGCCTGGCCTGTCAACACGGCTTGTCCGCCAAGGATCAGCAAGGGCATCAGCAGGGTTTGCACGAGAAAATTGCGGTCGCGCAAGAGTAACGTCAGCTCGCGCCGCTGGATCGCCGTGCCGAGGCGCGGGCGCCACCGCTGCGTGGGCGATGGCGCCGCTGCCGGCTTGCGCGCCGCTTCGCGTTGGCCCGCGCCCACGACGCCGTGGCGCAACTGGCGGCGCAGCACGGCCATGCCCAGCAGCATCAACAACAGCGTTTGTGCCAGCAGCAGGATAGCGGGCAGCAAGGCGGCCACGCCATCGGCATTGAGCACGCGCACCAGCAGGCCCGGCGGCGTCCAGTGGCTCCATGCGGGCATGGCGGCCGCCCAGTCATAGGCGAAGCCTCCCATGCCCATGCCGAAGGACATGCCCAGATACATGGGAAACAGGCCCGCCAGCGAAATCACCGCCTGCAGGTTGCCCAGCCGGGATGGCGTGAGCGACAGGCGCAAGCCCGTGTCGACCAGGGTGCGCAGCATGGCGGCCAGGGCCAGCAGGACGAGGCTGGTGAGCAGGCCGGACAGTGACGAAAACCAGCCCTGGCCCGAATACCAGGCGATGACGGTCGTGCCGGGCCACAGGGCCAGCATGCCGGCCGGATTGACGAGCGTGCGTTCGAGCACGCGCGCCCACAGCAAGGTGCTTTTCTCGGCGGGCAGGGTGACCAGCCATTCCAGGTCCCAGTCCGGCTTCGACAGTTCTCCCATGCCTAGCGGCAGCAGGACGCTGACCAGCCACAGCAGCGCCAGCTGCAGGGTCAGGCCGCCGGTCAGCACCGCGCTGAAGGGCGCGGCCATCAGCTGCGCGATGACGGGGTCGAGCAGGTGGCTGCCCGTGTGCAGGCTGCCACGCGCCTGGCAGGCGGCGACCTGGTCCAGCAAACAATGCATGTTCAGCACGCTATGGCGGGCGATGCTGCCGAAGGACAACAGCATGGGCAGCAAGAGCAGCGCGCCCAGCAGCCAGCGCCCGCCACGCTTGCCCGGCGTGGCGGGGCGGCTTTTACTGTTTTTCTTGAAGGAAAAGCCCCGGCCGCTGGCGTTAAGCAGGCGCTGCAGGCGCAAGCGGGTCAGCAGCCAGACGGCGCGCCAGGCGGTGGGCGGCGCCGCCGTCATGTGGTTTCATCGGTCAGTTGCAGGAAGAGCTCTTCCAGGCTGCCATCGCTGGACAGTTGCTGGCGAATATCGTCCAGGCTGCCTGTGGCGACCAGGGCGCCACGGTGGATGATGGCGACCCTGCTGCACAGCTTTTGCGCCATATCGAGCAAATGCGTGGAAACAAAAATCGTGGTGCCGGCGGCGGCGCGGCGCAGCAAGCGTTCCTGCACGTCGCGCGAAGCTCGCGGGTCGAGGCCGTTGATCGGTTCATCGAGGATCAGCACGGCCGGATCGTGGATCAGCGCGCACGCCAGGCCCAGTTTTTTCTTCATGCCCAGCGAGTAATTGACGGCGAAATCCTCGCTCGCCTCGTCCAGGCCAAACTCCGCCAGCAGGCGCGCGGCGCGGGCGGCCGCTTCCGTGCGTGAAAAACCATGCATTTCGGCCACGAATTGCAGGATTTCACGGCCGCGCAAATAATCGTAAAAGATGGGATTGTCGGGCAGGTAGCCCACCTTGCGCTTGACGGCGGCGCCATCGCGCTGGCAATCGAGGCCATCGACCAGCACGCGGCCGGCGCTGGGCACGAGGATACCCATCAGCATGCGGATGGTGGTGGTTTTTCCCGCCCCGTTCGGGCCCAGGAAGCCGAAGACTTCTCCTTTGCCCACTTGCAAGGTCAGCGGCTTGACGGCCTCGAACGTGCCGTACTGTTTGGACAAGCCTTCAAAGGCAATCATCGTGCATCCCAAAAAAGATAGCGTGCAGGATGATAGCCCGAGACGGTGCCGCTGGCGCGTCCCTTAATGTCGCAGCATGACGCCGATGGCGATGCAGGCCAGGATCGCCAGACTCATGGCGATGCCGTAGGCTGCCATCAATACCAGCCAGCGGCAGATGGTGGCGAGTTTGCCGCTTCGATACACGCGCCACATGGCCCAGGGCAGATAGGCCAGCAGCCAGGCGCCGAGTGTGAGGCGGATGATGTTGACGGGGATCAAGGTCATCAGCGCCATTGTGATGAAGGCGAAGGCATTCGCATGCAGGGCGAACAGGAAATGCTCGCCATAGCGCCGTCCGCTGCCCAGGTAAAGGATTTTCAGGAACAGGGCGAACAGCGGCATCAGGCAAAACATGGCGTACGGCGCGTAATGGTAAAAGCTGTCCACCACGAGTTTTTGTTTCTCCGCCGTGGGCAGTTGCTCGAAGTCTTGCCATTGCTGCGGCAGGGTGGGCGTCTGGCCCAAGATGCTGAGCTGTATAGGTGATGGTTTGTTTTCCGGAATGTGACGGGGGCCTTGGGCGTTCACCTGGGCTGGCTGGCCATGGACGGTGAGGAATACGGCGGGGCTGCTGAACTTGAGGATGGCAAAGAACAGGATGCTGAAGGTCAGGTAGACGCGTAGCGGCTCCACGTAGCGCACGCGGCGTCCCGCGATGTATTCATTGCTCAGCGTGCCAGGACGAAACAGCAGCAGGGCCAGGGTACGCCAGAGCTTGCCTTCGAGCGCCACATAATGGGCAACGAATTCATGCAGGAATTCACGCGCGCTGGGCATGTGCAGGGTCGTCGTCTGGCCGCAGGCGCTGCAGAAGTTGCCTGGCGCATCGGTATTGCAGTTATGGCAGGTGCTGGATGACACTGTTTTCAAGATGAACTCTTTCCATGGCCAAAAAATGATCGCTCAAGGGCGCAGCCTATGATGAATGAAAAGAATGATAAAAGCACATTTTTATCTTTTTCGTTGCTTCCGAGATACAAAATGTCTGCGCCGTTCAGCGTCCACCAACGGCGGCCAGCAGGCGCCGTTCACCGGCTGGCGTGAGGCGCAGGGCGCGGCTGTCGAGTTCGCGTTCGGCCCAGCGCTGGCGCAGGGCCAACTGCAAGATGGCGGCCCCCAGCGCGCCGCCCAGGTGGGCACGCCGCTCGCTCCAGTCCAGGCAGGCACAGGCGAAGCGGCGGCGCTGCTTGTGTAATTGCGGCACGTCGATGCCCAGCGCCGCCATGCCGGCCGCGCCCGCTTCCGACAAACGATATTCTCCGCCACCGCCATCATCGAGCAGCCAGCCTTGGGCGAGCAACTGGTCGTGCACGGTGACGGCCACCGTGCCGGCCATGTGGTCGTAGCAAGTGCGCGCATGGCGCAGGCGGTCGGGCGTGGAGGGCGAAAAGGGCGTCGCCGGCACGCCGGCCACCACCAGCAGCGCTTCCAGCGCTCGCGCCACCTCCGTGCTGGCCAGGCGGTAATAGCGGTGCTTGCCCTGCGCCACCATCGACAGCAAACCATCGTCGCGCAAGCGGCTCAGATGGGCGCTGGCCGTCGAGGCGCCCACTTCGGCCAGCGTGGCCAATTCCGTAGCCGTGCGCGCATGGCCATCGAGCAGGCTGCACAGCATGCGCGCGCGGGCCGGTTCGGCGATGGCGCCGGCCAGTTGCGCCAGACCCATGTCGGCCGAGGGAAGTTTGTCATCCATAGTTCGTTCGTGGGCGAAGTGTTGTGGTGGAAGGACCAGCATACTCGTGTCCCACCCTCACTGCAATGGAATGCGCATGCCGTCCACCGACTTTGTTATCGACCCCGCCGACCCTTTCGCCGCCGTCACCCACGCGGCGCCATATGATTACTATCGCCGCCTGGCGGATGGCCCGCCGCTGCGTTTCGAGGCCTCACTCGACTGCTGGCTGGCGACGGGCGCGGCCGGCGTGCTGGCCGTACTGGCGCATCCCGCTTGCCGGGTGCGCCCGACAGGACAGCCTGTACCGGATACTCTGGCTGGCACGCCGTGTGGCGCGATTTTTGCCGAACTGGTGCGCATGAACGATGGCGAACGGCATGCCGTGCCGAAACAGGTGCTGGCGCGCGCGTTGGGCCAGGTGGATCTGGCGCGCCTGCAGGAGCGGGCGATACATCTTGCCCGTGATTATGTTCCCGGCAGCGCCGCCCAGCTCAACGATGCGATTTTTCAACTGCCCCTGTTCGCCATGGCCGACTTGCTGGGCTTTGCGCCAGCGCAATGGCCGTCGCTGGCCGCCTGGACGCGCGCTTTTGTCGCCTGCCTGTCGCCGCTGAGCAATGGAGAACAACTGGCTGGCGCGCAAGTGGCGGCCGATTCCCTGTTGCAAGGTTTTGGCCACTTGCTGCGCGAGGGCAACGCGAGGCCCGGCAGCCTGCTGGCCAGTATCGTGGCCGAGACCGATGCCATGGGGAGTGGCTTGCTGGCCAACCTCGTGGGCTTGCTGTCGCAGACCTGCGACGCCACGGCTGGCTTGCTGGGCAATGCCATCGTTGCCTTGCGCGCGCAGCCTGACTTGCTGCCGTCACTGCGCGCCGCCCCCCAGCGATGGCCGGCCATGCTGCGCGAAGTCAGCCGGAATGATCCGGCCATCCACAACACGCGCCGCTACACGGCCGATGCCGTGGAATTGCATGGCGTGCGCGTGCCGGCCGGGCAGATGATCGTCGTCGTGCTGGCCAGCGCTTGCGATGCGGAGTTGGGCTTTGGCCATGGCCGCCACGGTTGTCCGGGCCAGTCCATCGCGCACACCATCGCCACGGCTTGCCTGCAGACGTGGGCCGATGCGTTGCAACGTCTGCCGCTGGCGTGGCGTTACTTGCCGTCGCTGAATGCCCGCATCCCCGTCTTTAGCCCAGGAGAAATGAAATGATTGCCGTGATTTTCGAAGTCTGGCCCAGCGCGGAAGGGCGCCAGGAATACCTGGACCTGGCCGCCGCGCTGCGTCCCTTGCTCGATGAAGTCGATGGTTTCATTTCCATCGAGCGCTTCAGCAGCCTGAGCGAGCCAGGCAAATTGCTGTCGCTATCCTTCTTTCGCGACGAGGCGGCGCTGGCGCAGTGGCGGCAGCTGGAAGCGCACCGCGCGGCGCAGTCGGCAGGCAGGCAGGGCGTATTTGATGATTACCGGCTGCGCATCGCCGCCGTCGTGCGCGATTACGGCATGCTGGACCGGCAACAGGCGCCGGCCGACAGCCGCCAGCGCCACAGCGTTTAGCGGGGCAGCGCGCCCTGCGTGATTTTCACCTTGACCCGGTAAGTGGGCTCGGCCGCATTCAGGGCCGGCGGCGTGGCCGGGTCGACGTCGAGCAAGGTAAACGTCATGTGGTTGACGGTGACGGAGCTGGCGGCGCCGGGCATGGAGTCGGACAGGACGATGTCGGTCGTGCCTGCGCTGTTGAGCAAGCTGAAACTGTAGCTGACGTAGCCTTTCCATACGCACACGGCGCCCTTGCGGCAGCGGCTGTCGTTGACGCGTTCGAGTTTCAGGGTATCGGTGGCCGTGATGGCGACCTGTTCGCCCGGCGAGAGCACGTGGGTGACGCTGCGCGGCGTGTTTTCCGCGTCGCCGGCGCTGCCGGCCGCGCCGCAGCCAGCCAGCACGGCCAGGCAGGCGAAGAACAGGGTAAGCAGCATGCTGCGATAAGAGCGGGTCAGATAATGCATGTTTTTCCTTTCAGGTGGAGCGTCCCCGGCGTGCTTGTTCACGCGTGGGATGAAATGATAGTAACAAAATGATATTTTTCCGGCGCACTATTGGCGCGCTGCCGATGAATTGATGCGCCGGCCACGCGGCGCGCCGATTACTGCGTAAAATGGCTGTTTTGAAAATCAGGAAACAACCATGAAAAAAACTGCCCTGGCGAAAAGCGATGCCAAGAAACTGATGGGAAAGATGAATGTTCCCGGCGCCGGTGCATTCGGTAAGGAAGCGGTGGTCATCGACCGCCGCGAGCAGCGCAAGCGCGATCAGGCCCTGGGCCTGGTGCCATTCGCCGTCAAGCTGAACAGCGATCTGGTCTTGCAATTGCAGACCCTGGCCAAGGAGCGCGGCGCGGATCTGAATGAATTGGTTGCCGAAGTCCTCGTCAAGGGCCTGGCTGCAGCGTAAGGGCTGACAATGTTTATCTGTTGATAAATATCAGTGGTAAAACTAAAAGGCGCCTTGCGGCGCCTTTTGCATTGCGGCATTGCTTTCGATTACACCCAGGCGGCCAAGGCGCCCTTCATTTTTTTCAGCGCCGCCACTTCGATCTGGCGGATGCGTTCGGCCGATACGCCGAACTCTTCTGCCAGCGCGTGCAGGGTGGCGCCCGAGCCGTCGTCGTTGGCCAGCCAGCGCGCTTCGATGATGCGGCGCGAACGGGCGTCCAACTTGCTCAAGGCCGTTTCCAGGCCTTCCGATTGCAAACGCGTCACTTGTTCCGCTTCCAGCACCTTGGTCGGTTCGCTTTGCTCCGACGACAGGTAGGCGATCGGCGAAAACTTGTCGTCTTCATCGTCGGTCGGCGATTCCAGCGCAATGTCGCGGCCGCTCAAGCGCGTTTCCATCTCGATCACTTCTTCGCGCTTCACGTCGAGCAGCTTGGCCAGCGCATCGATCTGCTTCGGCGTCATCGCGTCCAGGCCCGTCTTGTGGCTGCGCAGGTTGAAGAACAGCTTGCGCTGCGCTTTCGTCGTCGCAACCTTGACCAGGCGCCAGTTTTTCAGGATGTACTCATGCATCTCGGCTTTCACCCAGTGCATGGCGTACGACACCAGGCGTACGCCCTGATCCGGATCGAAACGTTTCACGGCTTTCATCAAGCCGATATTGCCTTCCTGAATCAGGTCGGCGTGCGGCAAGCCATAGCCCAGGTAACCGCGGGCAATCGAGACCACCAGGCGCAGGTGCGACAGCACCAGTTCTTGCGCGGCGGCCAGGTCATTTTTTTCACGCAGGCGTGTCGCCAGCGAAATTTCTTCGTCGTGGGTCAACATGGGCAGGCGGTTCACGGCCGAAATATAGGCGTCGATATTGCCCAGATTGCCAGTGAAACCGAGGCCCAGCGCATTACTTTTGGTCGGAACCAATGCGGACGTTGCGGACATCATAGTCATGTTTTCTCCCTCGTAGTCTTGCTTTGTTCCAGTTGGCCACGTCACGCGACGTGGTCCGCTTGTCTGTTTGCGTATTCGGTCTTGCACTTTGCAGAGCGCGGCACCATCTTCATCTGGCGTCCATGGCGCTTCTGCGTTTGGTATGTCCCTATATTAGCACTCTCTGCTTGAGAGTGCCAATCAGCACATTTAATCGGCCTGATAGCCTAAATGCTATGGCGATTTAATGCTTGATATATATATGAACAGTGATTTGAACACGTAATCAGTCTACGGCCTCTGACTGAAGCGAACCTTAAGAATACTTGCTAAATATCAAGATAACAGCAGATGAGGAGGGTGAGGCGCATGGCGGCACCGCAGGCGCCGCCATGGGAGGGAAGCTCAGTTCAGGCGCGCCAGGTGGCGCTGCACGCAGAGGAAGGCGCCGATCAGGCCCAGGCCGGCGCTGACGGCCAGCAAGCCGGCCATCGGCAGCGGCGCCAGCGGCACCAGCTGGAATTCGGACGCGTACAGGCGCGCAAACTCGGCAATCGCGGTATTGAGCGGTTGCATGGCCAGCGCCACGGCGCCCAGGGCCAGCGCACCGGCGCACAGGCCCAGCAGGGCGCCCGTGTAATAGAAGGGGCGGTGGATGAAGGTGTCGGTGGCGCCGATCAGTTTCGAGATGCTGATTTCATCGCGCTGCTGCATTACCTGCAAGCGGATGGTATTGAAGACAACGGCGATCACGGCCACGCCCAAAGTAATGGCCAGCAGCAACAGCACCAGGCGCAGCACGCCCAGCAGGGCCGCCAGGCGCTTGACCCAGGCCGAATCGACTTGCGCCGATTCCACGCCGGGCAACTGGCGCAACTGTTCCGCCACGGCATCGACATCCTGCGCTTCGCTGGCGCTGCTGAAGGCGTCGAGTTTCAGCACATAGCTGTCGGGCAGGGGATTGTCGCCCAGGGTGCTCAGTACGTCGGCCAGGCCGTTCTTGTTCTTCAGGGTGTCGAGCGCCTGTTCGCGCGCGATGAAGACGATCTTCGCCTTTTGCTCGCCGACAATCTTGCGCATGGAACTGGCCAGCGCCACGGCTTGCTCGCGCGGCGTGTCGATCTTCAGGAAGACGCTGATTTCCGGGTCGACCGACATCTGTTCCGACATCGGGCGTACATTGTCGAGCATGGTCAAGCCGGCGAACGGCAGCGACAGGGCGATGGCGACGACGACGACGTTCAATAAAAAGCCGCCCGGCGACTTGCGCAAATGAATCAGCGCCGAACCGAGCGCGAAGCGGTGTTGACGGAACCAGCCTCTCATGCCTGCTCTCCTTCGCCGTCGTCCAGGCCAGGGGCAAAATCGGGATCGGGCGGGGCGAAGACGGGCGCTTGCGTGGCCTTGTCGATGGCCACCAGCTGGCCGTTTTTCAGGTGGATCACGCGGGCGGCCGCGTCGAGCATCTGTTCGTCATGGCTGGAAATGAGGCAGGTCACGCCCACGGAGTGGAATGCTTTCAGGGCGTCGAGCACCTTGTTGGCGCTGGCGCGGTCCAGGTTGGCCGTCGGTTCGTCGGCCAGGATGATTTGCGGCCGGTTGACGATGGCGCGCGCGATCGACACGCGCTGCTGCTCCCCGCCAGACAGCGACAGCGGACGCGCCATGGCGCGGTCCAGCAATCCGACCTTGTCGAGCGCGGCGCGCGCGCGCTGTTCCGCGGCCACTTTATGCGCGCCGACGACGAGCAGCGGCAGCATGACGTTGGCCAGGATGGAGCGGTCGTTCAATAACTTTTGCTGCTGGAAGATCAGGCCCATGTTACGGCGCAAAAACGGCACGCCGGCCGGCTTGATCTTGGCCATGTCCTGGCCGTTGACGATCAGCTTGCCCGACGTGGGGCGTTCCATGGCGGCGATCATTTTCAGCAAGGTGGATTTGCCGGCGCCGGACGGGCCGGCCAGGAAGACCAGCTCGCCCTTGGCAATACTGAGCGAAATGTCGCTGAGCGCCACGGCATCGGGGGAGTATTGCTTGGAGACGTGCTGAAATTCAATCATGTAGGTAGGCTTATCCGAGCAGCGCTTCGACAAATTCGGCAGCCACGAAAGGCTGCAAGTCTTCAATTTTCTCACCGATGCCGATGAAATACACGGGCACGGGACGCACGCGGGCTATCGCCGCCAGCACGCCGCCCTTGGCGGTACCGTCCAGCTTGGTGATCACCAGGCCGCTCAACTGCAGGGCATCGTCAAACGCTTTCACTTGCGTGAGGGCGTTCTGGCCCGTGTTGCCGTCGATGACGAGCAGGGTTTCATGCGGCGCGCCTTCCATGCCTTTGCCGATGACGCGCTTGATTTTCTTTAATTCTTCCATCAGGTGCAACTGCGTCGGCAAGCGGCCCGCCGTGTCGACCATCACCACGTCGATGCCGCGCGCTTTTGCCGATTGCACGGAGTCGTAGGCCACGGCGGCCGGGTCGCCCGATTCCTGCGAAATCACGGTGACGTTGTTGCGCTCGCCCCAGACCATCAATTGCTCGCGCGCGGCGGCGCGGAAGGTGTCGCCCGCAGCCAGCAGCACGGACTGGTTGTTCGACTGCATGTGCTTGGCCAGCTTGCCGATGGTGGTGGTCTTGCCGGCGCCATTCACGCCGGAAATCATCATCACCAGCGGCTTGTGGCGGCCCAGCTCGAAGCGCTTTTCCAGCGGCGAGAGCAGGTCGATCAGCAATACTTTCAGGGCGGCCTTGACGGCGGCCGCGTCGAGCAGCTTGTCTTCCTTGACCTTCTTCTTCAATTCCGTGAGCAGGAATTCCGTGGCGTCGATGCCGGCGTCGGACATCAGCAAGGCCGCTTCCAGCTCTTCATACAGGGCGTCGTCGATCTTCGCGCCGACGAACAGCACGGACAAGGTATTCGAGGTTTTCGACAGGCCCGCCTTCAGGCGCGTCATCCACGATTTTTTCTCGGGTTCGGCGGCCACGATCACGGGCACGAGCTCGGCCGGCGCGCCGCTCAGGGGCGCAGCGGCAGGCTGCGGTGCAGGCGGCGTGGCGGCGGGAAGGACGAGAGGCTCGGCTGGTGCAGCCTCGGGAGCGATGGGTTTTTTCTTGAAGAAACTAAACATGGATGTGTGGTGGCGGGTGCTGACCTAAGGCCCGGCGGCGCCGGACACTGTTGTTACGGGCTATTCTACCAGAGCGCGCCCGGCCCTTCATGCTTTACTGTTCGATTGGCAACATTGCGTCGCTATCCACGAAGATCGCCGCAATTGCCGCGCTTTCCAGCCGGATCAATGGGTTTGCAGGGCCAGGGCCTGGTGGCGGCGGCGCCAGTCGGCGATGCTTTCGTCGACTTGCCGCAAGTCCAGCACATGTAAAAACGGCGGCGGCTGGCGGTACAACACGGGACTGCGTCCGCCGGCCCACAATTCCATGCTTGGCGGCAAGCTTGCATGCAGTTGCTGCAGGCTGTCGCGCGTCTGCCGTTGCTTGCTGGCGCTGGAAAACGATAGCGCCACGATGTCGGCCCGCTGCGCGCGGGCGGCCGCGACGATGTCCGTCAGCGGCGTTTCTACCCCCAGCGACATGCAGTGGGCGCCGGCCGCCGCGCACAGCGCCTCGGCCATCAGCAGCCCCAGGCCATGGCGTTCCTGCGGCAAGGTACTGAGGACGATGCGCGGCGTGCGCGTGGACGGGCTGCTCGCTTGCGGCAGGGAAAAAATGGCGTGGCGCATCACCGTCTGCAGGGTTTCGCTATACAGATGCTCTTCATACACGGCCAGCTCACCGCAAGCCCACGCTTCGCCCACCATGCCGGTAAGCGGCGCGATGACGTCGATGGTGAACGCTTTCAGGCCCAGCACGGCCAGCGCCTGGCGCAGGGCGCCGCCCAGTTCCTCCATCTGGTG
Organism: Janthinobacterium sp. NKUCC06_STL; assembly: GCF_019345455.1. NCBI lineage: Bacteria > Pseudomonadati > Pseudomonadota > Betaproteobacteria > Burkholderiales > Oxalobacteraceae > Janthinobacterium > Janthinobacterium sp. NKUCC06_STL. The sequence goes on along the minus strand of NZ_JAHKQY010000008.1, from coordinate 63,192 downwards.
GCTGCGGCAGAGGGCCAGGTAGTGTTCGAGCTGGGGCGCTGGCGTTGACGGCGCCGCGCTGCCGGCGCTGGCCAGCTGCTGCAGTTGCACGGTGCTGTGCTGCATGATTTTGCCCGGACGAAATCCGAGGTCCAGCAGGCGCTTGACCATGCGCAATTTTTGCACTTGCTCGGCCGGGTAGCTGCGCTCGCCAAAGGCGTCGCGCTGGGGCTGGGGAAAGGCGTAACGGCGCTCCCACACACGCAAGGTTTCCTTGGCCAGTCCGGTATCGCGTTCGACATCGCTGATGCTGAAGGCGGAAGTAGGTTGCAGGTCAGTATCCATACCAGGGGGCTTGCTCGCATGCCAAAAGAACGTGGAGTGCATTTTACGCCTTCCGCTGCCCCATACCAAATAGCTGAATCCGATTAGAAATTGCCGACGTATAAGTTTCTGAACGGCTCAGGACGCTCATTGACATAAATCAATATTTCATCGATTATCCATGAGGCTTATTTGTCCAGGACAAACTTAACACAGGTGCACTCATGAAAATTGCCGTCGTCGGAGCAGGAATCGCAGGATTGTCGTGTGCCTATCGGCTGGCGCAAGCGGGTCAGGACGTCACCTTGTACGAGGCGGGCGACTATTTTGGCGGCCACAGCCATACGGTCGATGTCACGCTCGATGGCGTCACGCATGGCGTCGACACGGGTTTTCTCGTATTCAATCACGCCACGTATCCGAACCTGGTGCAACTGTTTGACGAGCTCGGCGTCGAGGCGGCCGACAGCGACATGTCGTTTTCCGTCAAAATGCCGCTGGGCACCGCGTCCGATGCCCGCGTGCTGGAATGGGCGGGCGCCAACCTGGATACCGTGTTTGCCCAGCGCAGCAATCTGCTGCGCCCCGCCTTCCTGCGCATGTTGCGCGATATTCTGCGCTTCAACCGCCAGGCCAGCTCCCTGGCGACGGCCAGCGTGCCGGCGCCGGCCATGCCGCTGGGCGAGTTTCTCGACTTGCACGGCTATGGCGAGGAATTTCGCCACTGGTATCTGCTGCCGATGGCCGCCTGCATCTGGTCATGCCCGGCGCGCCAGATGCTGGCCTTTCCCTTGGCCACCTTCATCCGTTTCTGCCACAACCATGGCTTGCTGCAAGTGAGCGACCGGCCGCAATGGCGCACGGTGCGCGGCGGCTCGCGCGAGTATGTGAAAAAATTGTTGGCAGGCATCCCGCAGCAGCGCCTGGCTTGCCCCGTGCTGGCGGTGCGCCGCCAGCCGCACGGTGGCGCGCGCATGGTCGAGCTGCACACGGCCGCCGGCGTCGAGCATGTCGATCACGTCGTGCTCGCCTGCCACAGCGACCAGGCGCTGGCCCTGCTGGGAGATATCCGCGACGACGAGCGCGCCGTGCTCGAAGCCGTGCGCTACCAGCCGAATCGCGCTGTGCTGCATACGGATGCGTCCTGCCTGCCGCAGCGCCGCAAGGCTTGGTCGGCCTGGAATTACCAAGGCCGGCCAGCCGCGGAAGGCGAGGCGCCGCAAGTGTGCGTGCATTATTTGCTGAACCAGCTGCAACCCTTGCCCTTTACCACGCCCGTCATCGTTTCGCTCAATCCCCTCGACGAACCGGACCCGGCGTCCATCCTCGACGAGTTTTCGTATGCCCACCCCGTGTTCGATGGCGCGGCCATTGCCGCCCAGGCGCGCCTGGCCGGCTTCCAGGGCGCGCAGCACACGTGGTTCGCGGGCGCGTGGACCGGCTATGGTTTCCATGAAGACGGCTTGAAGTCGGGCCTGGCCGTGGCGCAAGTACTCAATGGCATGGCGGCGGCGGAGCTTGGCCATGCCGCGTGATCCCACGCAGCCGTCGCAGCCGCAGCCCCAGCTGTGCCTGGGACTGGTGCGCCATGCGCGCTTGCGTCCGCGCGCGCATGCTTTTAGTTATGGCATGTTTTATCTGCGCCTGCCCCTGCGCAGCCTGGGCGCGCACGATTTTCCTGCCAGGTTGATTTCGCGCAACGGCGCCAATGTGCTGTCCTTCCGCGACAGCGACCACGGCGATGGTGCGACGCCGCTGCTGGACTGGATCGATGGTTTGCTGCGCCAGCATGGCGTGTCGGACGCGGGCGGCGAAATCTGGCTGCAAACCATGCCGCGCATGTTCGGCTATGTCTTCAATCCCGTCAGTTTCTGGTTTTGCCACCGCCCGGATGGCGCGCTGCGCGCCGTGGTCTGCGATGTGCGCAATACCTTCGGCGAGCGCCATTTGTACCTGCTCGAACAGGGCGGCGCCATCGCCTATGGCAGCGAACTGGTCGCCAAGAAAATTTTCCACGTGTCGCCGTTTTGCAAGGTGGAGGGTAAGTACCGCTTCCGTTTCCTGCGCAATAGCGAACAGGACGGCGAACGCCACCTGGCCAGAGTCGACTACGACGACCTCGATGGTCCACTGCTGCAGACGAGCTTGTCCGGCACGGCGCAGCCGCTGCGCGATGGTGCCATCGCCTGGGCCTTGCTGCGCTACCCCCTGATGACGTTAGGCGTGATGGCGCGCATTCATTGGCAAGCCTTGCGCCTGTGGCTGCGCCGCGTGCCGTTTTTCAGCAAACCCCTTCCCCCACAAGAAAAGGTGTCCCGATGAGCTCCGATTCCCTGCCGACCGGCCTGCAGGCGCGCGCCTGCGTCCGTCCCGACCACACGGCCGATCACACGCACCTGGACGTTCCCGCTTCCGGACGGGTGATCTTGCGCTTGCTGGAAAAATTGCAGCATGGCGCCCTGCGCCTGCGCACGCCGGACGGCAGTATCTTGCTGTATGGCGATGGCAGCCACCCCGTCACCCTGGACTTGCACAACTGGCGCCTGTGTGCGGCAGTCCTGCGTTCGGGCGACATTGGCTTTGCGGAAACGTTTATCGCCGGCGACTGGCGCACGGACAATTTGCCGGGCCTGATCGAGCTGATGATACGCAACCGCGCGCACATCGAATCGCTGATCTACGGTAACTGGTGGGGCAACCTGGTCTACAAGATCCGGCATTTGCTCAATCGCAATTCGCGCGCCGGCAGCAAGAAGAATATCCACGCCCATTACGACATCGGCAACGCCTTTTATCAGCTGTGGCTGGATCCGTCGATGACGTATTCGAGCGCGCTGTTCACCGAAGGCGCCAGCCTGGAGCAGGCGCAAGGTGCGAAATACCGGCGCATCGCCGATCAACTGCAGCTGCAGCCAGGCGCCAGGGTGCTGGAAATCGGCTGCGGCTGGGGCGGCTTTGCGGAAACGGCGGCGCGCGACTATGGCGCGCACGTGACGGGACTGACCTTGTCGACCGAACAGCTCTCCTATGCGCGCCAGCGTCTGCACGACGCGGGGCTGGCAGGGCAGGCCGACCTGCAGCTGTGCGATTACCGTGACAGCGCCGGCCAGTACGACGCCATCGCCTCGATCGAAATGTTCGAAGCCGTGGGGCAAAGCTACTGGCCCGGCTATTTCGAATGCGTGGCGCGCAACCTGAAGCCGGGCGGACGCGCCTGCATCCAGACCATCGTCATCGCCGATGACTTGTTCGAGCGCTACAGCAAGAGCACGGATTTCATTCAACAGTATATTTTTCCGGGCGGCATGTTGCCGTCGCCGGCCGAGTTTCGCCGCGCCGCCGAGGCGCAGGGCTTGCGTGTGGAAGACGCCTTCAGCTTTGGTCTCGATTACGCGGAAACCTTGCGCCAGTGGCGCGCCAGCTTCCTGGCCCAGCGCACGGCGCTGGAAAAACAGGGTTTCGATGGACGTTTCCTGCTGACCTGGGAGTTTTACCTCGCGTATTGCGAGGCCGCCTTCCAGGCGCACAACACGGATGTGATGCAATTTACCCTGATCAAGGACTGACCATGCGCCGCCTGCTTGCCACTGTTGTGCTGTCCTTGACCATGCTGGGCGCCGCGGCCGCGCCGCCTGCCTTTATCGCCGCCGACGTGCCCGAAGCCCGCCTGGCGGGCGAAGGCGAATACACGTGGTTCGGCATGCGTATTTATCGCGCGCAACTGTGGGTGGGGCCGCAGGGCTACCAGGGCGCGGCGTCCGCAACGGCGCCGTTTGTGCTGGAACTGCGTTACGCGCGCGCGCTCGATGGCAAGAAGATCGCCGAAGCCAGTTATGAACAGATGCAGAAAATCGGCGCCGGCACGCCGGAGCAGCGCCTGGCCTGGCTGGCCACCATGCAGCGTATCTTTCCTGACGTTAAGGAAGACCAGCGCATCGCGGGCGTCTACCGGGCCGGCATCGCGCCCGGCGTGCGCTTTTATCTCGATGGCAAGGTACTGGCCGACGTGAGCGACGGTGACTTCGCGCGCGCCTTCTTCGCTATCTGGCTCTCGCCGTCGACCACGGCGCCGAAGCTGCGCGCGGCCTTGCTGCAGAGCGCGGCGCCGCTGCCATGAGTGCCGGGGGCGGCGCCTTGAGCTTGCCTGCCTTGTTCAGTTATGGCCTGTTCGGCTTGCCGCTGGCCATGCTGGCGCTGCCCATCTATATATATGTCGCGCCATTTTATGCGCAGCGCAGCAGCCTGGACCTGGCGCAGATCGGCGCCGTGCTGCTGGCGGCCCGTATCGCCGCCGCTTTCATCGACCCGGCCCTCGGTGCCTGGATGGCGCGCGGCGGGCGCAGCTATGCCGTGGTGATCGGCGCCTCGCTGCCCTTGCTGCTGCTGGGCTTTGGCGCCTTGTTCCATCCGCCCGCCATGCAGGAAGCGGCCACCCTGGCCTGGTTCCTGGTCGCCTTGCTGCTCGTCTACGCCGCCTATGGCCTGGCCGGCATCGCGCACCAGAGCTGGGGCGCGGCCTTGAGCCAGCTGCGCGCGCAGCGGACGCGGGTGACGGCCGTGCGCGAAGGCTGCGGCTTGCTGGGCGTCATCCTGGCGGCGGGGCTCACTTCCGTGTTCGGCTATGACGGCTTGTCGCTGGCCTTTGCCGCCTGCCTGCTGGCGGCGGGCGCGTTGCTGCTGGCGCGCGCGCCGCGTCCGGTTTTGCTCCACGGCACGCAGGCGCTGCCCGCTGGCGCCTGGCGCCTGCCGTTTCGCCAGCGCGCGTTCCGCTGGCTGTTTGCCGTCCTGCTCGTCAATGGCGTGGCGGCCGCCATTCCCGCCACCCTGTTCCTGTTCTTTGCCGCCGACTACTTGCGCCTGGGCCATTACGCAGGACCGTTTTTGATCGTTTACTTTTGCGCTGCGGCCGCCTCGATGCCCGTGTGGGTGGCCCTGGCGCGGCGCTTTGGCGAGGCGCGCGCCTGGGGTGGCGCCATGCTGCTGGCCGCGACCGTGTTTGTCTGGGCGTATGGCCTGGGCGCGGGCGCGGCCTGGGGTTTTGCCAGCATCTGTCTGCTATCGGGCCTGGCGCTGGGCGCCGACCTGGCCCTGCCGCCGGCCCTGCTGGCAGGGTTGATCGGCGCGGCCGGCCATGCCGGGCGGCATGAAGCTGCGTATTTCGGCTGGTGGAACTGGGGCGTGCAGATGAGCCTGGCGCTGGCGGCCGGCATCGCCTTGCCCCTGCTGGCCTGGCTCGGCTATGTGCCGGGCGGCAGCGGCGGCTTGCCGGCCCTGTCCGCCGCCTACGCCTTGCTGCCCTGCGTCCTGAAACTGCTGGCCGCGCTGCTGCTGTGGCGCGCCCCCCTGCAACATATATATATATACAACCTTCGGAGACCCGCACATGCGCCTCATAACATTTTGCAAACGCGGCGCCCTGGCGGCCGTGCTGCTGGCGCTGGCCGCCTGCTCCACGCCGCCCACGCCGGCCACCTACGCGCAGGAATTGCCGAAGCTGGACTTGCAACAGTATTTCAATGGCACGCTCGATGCCCACGGCATCTTCCAGGACCGCTCCGGCAAGGTGGTCAAGCGTTTCACCGTGGTGATGCGGGCCAGCTGGGCGGGTGAGACGGGTACGCTGGACGAGGATTTCACGTATTCCGACGGCAGCAAACAACGCCGCGTGTGGACCTTGCGCAAGACGGCGCCCGGGCGCTTCATCGGCACCGCGCCCGACGTGATCGGCGAGGCCGTCGGCGAAGTGGCCGGCAATGCGCTGCGCTGGCAATATGTGCTGGCGCTGCCCGTCGATGGCACGGTCTATCACGTCGACTTCGAGGACTGGATGTTCCTGATGGATGACAAGGTCATGCTCAACCGCGCCGCCATGAGCAAGTTCGGCTTCAGCCTGGGCGCCGTCACCTTGTCGTTCAGCAAGCGTCCGCAGGCGGCCCCATGAATCGCAAGATCACCAGCTGGGCCGGCAAGCGCGTGTGGATCATCGGCGCGTCCAGCGGCATTGGCGCCGCCTGCGCCACCTTGCTGCTGGAGCAGGGCGCCTGCGTAGCCTTGTCTGCCCGCCACCGCGCCAGTCTCGAACGGTTATGCGAGGGACAGCCGCTGGCGCAAGCCTTGCCGCTCGATATCACCCAGCATGCGCAGCTGCGGGCCGTCAGCGCGCAATTGCAGCAGCAGTGGACGCATATCGACCTGATATTGGTAGTCGCTGGTGGCTATCAGGCCATGCGCGCCGATAGTTTCGACCTTGAGGCAGCCCAGGGCTTGCTGGCGCTGAACGTGGGCGGCGTCTTCAATTGCCTGGACCAGGCCCTGCCGTGGCTGTTGCGCCAGGGCAGCGGCGGCATCGGCATCGTCGGCTCGGTGGCCGGTTATGGCGGCTTGCCCAAGGCGCTCGCGTACGGCGCCAGCAAGGCGGCACTGATCAACCTGACGGAGTCGCTGTACCTGGACTTGCATCCGCGCGGCATCGGCGTGTATCAAATCAACCCTGGTTTTGTCGCCACGCCCTTGACGGCGAACAACGATTTCACCATGCCAGCCCTGATGACGGCGCGGGACGCGGCAGCCGCCATGCTCGACGGCATCGAGCGGGGCCAGTTCCACATTCACTTTCCCAAGCGCTTTACCAATACCATGCGCCTGGCGCGGCTGTTGCCGTACCGCGCCTATTTCTGGCTGATCCGCAAGGTGACGGGCTTATGAGCGCCACCATGGAAGGTGCGCTGGCGCGCCTGGTGGCGTTTTACGAGCACCTGAGCATCGAGAGTCTGGCTCAGCTGGGTGCCGTGTACGCGCCAGAGGCCCATTTCAAGGACCCGTTCAATGAGGTGGTGGGCCATGCCGCCATCCTGGCCATCTTCGAGCACATGTTCGTGCAAGTCGATGCGCCCCGGTTTGTCGTGCTGGAAAGCCTGGGGCAGGGGCAGCAAGCCTTCCTCACGTGGGAGTTTCGCTTTCGCATGAAACGCCTGGTGGCTGGCGAACAATGTATCCGTGGAGCAACACATCTGCGTTTCGATGCGCAGGGGAGGGTGGTATTGCACCGCGATTATTGGGATGCGGCGGAAGAATTGTATGAAAAACTGCCTGTGCTCGGTGGTTTCATGCGCATGCTCCGGCGCGCAAGCCAGCGCTAAGCGTGTTTGTTGATGCTTTTAAGCAAAAAATGCTAAAAAGAAAAAGTAAATTGTGTGGAATTGGACCGGTGAAAACTTGATTTCGCTCAATGTGTCGTTTTTTAGACACAAATATATCAAAATATTGAGAAGGCAACATTGTAAGAAATTGTTTCAACTGATGCGCAATTTGCAAGCAAGAGTCGTCCTCATCCGTTCCCGCCCGGTACCCGGCGCGCGTGCTGGAAAACTTGAAAAACATTTCTATGTGAGCAATTTAAATTACCGGAAAGTCAGTAATTGTGTTGCTACTCTGCCCATTTTTTCGATGCGCATGCCGACGTCGGAAATCGCGTCTACGCCCCTGAATCATGCGGCAACGCACCAAAACAGGGCGCATTATTTCCCGTTTTCGGGCGTCCGGCAGCAAACAATGGCGATGCCGTGTATGCTTCGTACCGTTTATCCATTATCGCCTGACAAATTGTGCGCTTTGTCGCGTAAATCATGCAGGCCAAATGATGGGTAAAGCATGTTGATGTTTTAATCATGCGCCTGATACTGTTGCACTAATACAACGGGTGTCGACAAGGCATGCGCTATGATGGAATGGTCAATCAGGCCAATGCATTGGTTGGCAAGGGGCACTGGCTCTATCGCGTAGTACGGTTGGCGATGACCGGGATGCCTGAAAAAGCACTCGGCCTGGTACCGGAAGTAACATGTTGGAACTTGATGGAATGTGAAACGGTCGTTATAGTGCCGCTTCCGGTGCCCTTTGAGCACCGAACCGGCGCATGAAAATACGGTCGCTCTGCAGCCTTCAAGCTTATCGGTGCAATAGCGTGCCGATACCGATATGAATTGTTCCCCTGACCGGAACAGCAATGTGGCAGGTGGAGACCTTGCCCTCACTCATAAAAAGCGCTCTGTTAGAGCGCAGCTCGAGATGCATAGGCTGTATTACTTTTTGCTTCAAAATTAAAGGAAATCGCAATGAAAAAAACTCTGATCACCCTGGCAGTTCTGGCAGCAGCCACTGGCGTAGCCCAAGCTCAATCGAGCGTTGTTATCTACGGTACCGTTGACGCTGGTTTCGTCAGCGAGCGCGGCGGCAAAGCCGGCACCGTCAACAAAATCGATAGCGGCATTGCTTCGGCTTCGCGTATCGGCTTCAAAGGCACCGAAGATCTGGGCAGCGGCCTGTCGGCACTGTTCGTTCTGGAATCGGGTTTCAAAGTTGATTCCGGTTCGCAAGAAGGCGATGCTCTGTTTGGTCGTCAAGCCTACGTTGGCCTGAGCAGCAAAACGGCTGGTACCGTAACCCTGGGTCGTCAATACACCCCTTGGTACAACACCCTGTCGAAAGTTGCTGATCCATTCGCAGTTGGTTACTCGGGTTCGGCCAAGAACTTGTTCCCAGCAGCCACGACCCGTACCAGCAACACCGTGCTGTACACCTCGCCAAACTTCAGCGGCTTTGACGCTGACGTTGCTTACAGCGCCGGCAACAACGGCCCAGAGAGCCTGGTATCCAGCAAAATCGGTCGTCAAATGGGCGCATCGGTTGGCTACGCCAACGGTCCTTTGAACGCACGTGTTGCTTACAACACCACCAGCAACGAAACCGCAATCAGCGATGCTGGCAGCGCACGTAACTGGCTGGTAGCCGCTAACTACGATTTCACCGTTGTGAAAGCGTATGCTGCATACGGCGTCAACAAAGGTGCAAACAGCTCGCTGCGTAACAACGGCAATGTTGATTTCTACAACACCGCATCGCGTGGCGGCTTTAGCGACGACAGCACCACCGCTCTGATCGGCGCAACCGTACCAGTTGGTCCAGCTGGCACCGTGATGGCTTCGGTTATCCACGTCAACGACAAATCGGGCATCAACGCCGATGCGAACCAGTTCGCACTGGGCTACTCGTACGCTCTGTCGAAGCGCACCAGCACCTACGCTTCGTACGCTAAAATCTCGAACAAAAACAACGCTGGTTACACCGTTGGTAACAACAGCAATGTTGGTTCGGGCGACCAAGCGTTCAACGTTGGTGTTCGTCACTCGTTCTAATATTCGCGCAAGCGAAGCTTAGTACCGCTGCCAGCATCCCTTCGGGGATGCTGATAAGCAAGGAAACGCGTCTCCAGGCTAGTCCTGGCGGCGCGTTTTTGCATTGGCGGCGCCAGTTATAATGGCGCCGTTACTCAAGTAAAGGAATGCCATGTATTCATACACCTCGCCACGCCTGGCCGCCTTGCTGGCCGTGCTGCTGCTCGCGGGCGCCACGGGCGCCGCTGTTGCCGCCGTCAAGGGCAAGAAACCGGCCGGACTGGAACGCTACGGCGTGGCCGTCTATTCCGACCTGTGCCTGCAAAAAGATAGCGGCGAAATCGGCGGCCAGCGCGTCACCCTGCACCGCTTTGCCGAGGCCGATTCCGTCATCTATGAATTCACGGCAGGCGCCCTGAGCTGGCCCATCGTGGCCAACGACGTCAATCTGGACGCCGCCACGGGCGCCTTCGACTTCACCATCGCCGGCGCCGACAGCGAAGAACGCACCATCGTCGGCAAGTTTTCGAAGGATGGGCAGACCCTGACCCTGGAAGGCGATTATTGTGGCGGCAATGTGCGCATGCCCATGAAGCTGAGCCGCGTGCGCGATTTCAGCCGTCCCCTGAAAAACTGCACGCCATGCCCGCCGATGCCGCAAGCGCCGGCCGAGACAGTGCCTGCCGAGGAAAGCGCGCCAGCGCCCGCTGCCTGAGCGATTACCGCTGTCAAAAACAACAAAGGCCCGGTATCGACCGGGCCTTTGTCATTTTCAGCGTTGCCAGGGGCTTACTTTGCCGCCTGCGCCTTTTCCGCCGTGGCGCGGATGGTGGCAAGCGTTGCGTTCGGCGTGATCAAATTGCCGTCGTAGCGCAGTTCGATCAAGGCCGGCAGATTGTGCGCCCTAGCGTGCGCCAGCGCCCGTTGCAGGGCAGGGGCGAACGCTTCTGTCGTATTCACTACTTCGCCATGCGCGCCATACGCTTGCGCCAGCGCCGCGAAATCCGGGTTGTGCAGGGTCGTGCCCGACACGCGGCCCGGGTAATCGCGTTCCTGGTGCATGCGGATGGTGCCGAACATCTGGTTATTGAAGACGATGATGACCACGCCCGCCTGGTATTGCACGGCGGTGGCCAGTTCCTGGCCGTTCATCATGTATTCGCCATCGCCGGCAAAGGTGATCACGGTACGCTCTGGGTGCACGATCTTCGCCGCCACGCCCGACGGCACGCCGTAGCCCATGGCGCCGTTGGTCGGCGCCAGTTGCGTGCGCAGGCCGCCGTAGCGATAAAAACGGTGCGCCCACGAGGCGTAATTGCCGGCGCCGTTCGTCAGGATCGTGTCGGCCGGCACTTGCGCCATGATTTCTTGCGTGACTTGCCACAGGTTCAGTGGCGCCTGGCCATCCTGGAAGATGGGCGGCTGCTCCTGGTAGACGGCCAGTTCGGCCTTCGCTTCGGCTGGCGTATGCTGCCAGGCAGACGCGTCGACGGGCGCCATGGCGGCCAGCATGGCGCACACTTGCGGCATGCCGCTGTTGATCATCAGTTCGGCCTGGTAGACGCTGCCCAGTTCCTCGGCATCCGTATGGATGTGCACCAGGCGCTGGCGCGGCACGGGCGAGTCGAACAGGGTGTAGCCGCCCGTCGTCATTTCGCCGAGGCGCGGACCGATGGCGATGACGAGGTCGGCATTTTTTATGCGCGCGGCCAGTTTCGGATTGATGCCGATGCCGACGTCACCGATGTAGTTCGGGTGGGCATTGTCGAGCAAGTCCTGGAAACGGAAGGCGCAGGCGACGGGCAGGTGGTTGCTTTCCGCGCACTGTTGCAGGTCGGCGCAGGCCTGCGGCGTCCAGGTGGTGCCGCCCAGCAAGACCAGCGGCTGCCTGGCGGTCGCCAGCATGCTGCGCAACTGCTGCAGCTGGGCGCCGGACGGCGCCGCCTGCACCGGCTGGTAGGCGCGCGTGTCGGCGACGGTTGCCAGGGAGATCAGCATGTCTTCCGGCAGGGCCAGCACGACGGGGCCGGGGCGCCCGCTGGTGGCCACCTGGAAGGCGCGCGCCAGGTATTCGGGGATGCGTTCGGCGCGGTCGATCTGTGCCACCCACTTGGCCATCTGGCCGTACATGCGGCGGTAGTCGATTTCCTGGAACGCTTCGCGGTCGACGAAATCATTGCCCACCTGGCCGATGAACAGGATCATCGGCGTGGAATCCTGGTAGGCCGTGTGCACGCCGATCGAGGCGTTGGTGGCGCCCGGTCCGCGCGTGACGAAGCAGATGCCCGGCTTGCCCGTCAGTTTGCCGTAGGCTTCGGCCATGAAGGCGGCGCCGCCTTCCTGGCGGTTGATGATGAAGCGGATGCCCGAATCGTGCAGGGCGTCGAGCACGTCGAGGTAGCTTTCGCCAGGCACGCCAAAGGCGGTGTCGACACCGTGGATCTGCAGGGCATCGACCAGGATCTGGCCGCCGGTACGGGGTTGTTGCGTCATGTTCGGCTCTTTATATTCTAGTGGGTGGCAAAGAAATGGGGCAAGCGGTGCGCATGCGCCTGCATGCAAGCAGCTTGCCTCATTCTATGTGAGGCAATTTGGCCCGGCTTTTGAAATGGCGACACCGAATTACACAATCCCCCGACTGGTGTGCCGCGCTTTTGCAGAAACATGCTGCGGCGCGGTACAATGGCGGGTGAAGCAGGCCAGACAGTCGCTGGCCGGCGCAGCAATGCGCTGGCGGGAGGAAGGTCCGGACTCCATAGAGCGGGGTGACGGTTAACGGCCGTCCGCTGAAAGCCGACCTGGCGTACTTGTATGTTGGGGGAGTATAAGGCGAGGAATAGGGCCACAGAGACGAGCGTATTAAGTTACGGTGAAACGCGGTAACCTCCACCTGGTGCAATTTCAAATAGGCACGCGATGATGCTGCTCGCGGAGCGTGCGGGTAGAAAGCTTGAGCGCCCGAGTAATCTGGCGCCTAGAGGAATGACTGTCATAGCGCCAACCTGCAAGGGAAGGTGCCGTAACAAAATCCGGCCTACCGGCCTGCTTCACTTGAATTCCCGTTCCCTGGCTTGCCAGGGGGCATCCCGGCCGCGGCGTTTTGCCTGCCGCGCGCCACCCAAAAAGCCCCCGCAACGGGGCTTTTTTTGTTTCTAAAAGTATAGCATTTACGATAAAGTTGTATATACAACTAAAAGTGAACAATTGGTTAAAGTTTCTTGCATACAATTAATTGCTGCATTGCAAAAATAGTTTTCCTGCGACAGGTCAGCCCCTGAAAACAGGGGCGATACGCGCCAAGGATGATTTTCTTTTGCTTTAAACCAAGTCTTTCGCAGCGGCTGATTGCTGTTGTGCCCGGATGACGAAATTATTGTCATGTGTCAACTAACTGTAAAAAATTCAATTTTTTGATTTCGTTTTTTTCGATGTTTACGGTAGGAAAACACATGTGTGCAGATGAGGTACCACATTCACTATCTTTCATAAGTATCTAATTTATCGATATATTTTTATTTGAGACTCCTTCAACGATATGCGCTAAGTCCTTAATTTCATTAATAAAATTCCTGTTTTGCCAATCGGAAACCGCTTGACCACTATCTTTGCTTCCTCTAAAGTGGGCAACTGTGTGAAAAAGTGTGTTTTTGTGGGAAATTTTCCCTTTTCATCGTGATGCGCAAGCGTCGCAACCCAAGCTCAAAAAAGGTCTTCCGTGTTTCAAGGCGCGTCCGCAATCAATCTCGATGCCAAAGGCAGGATGTCTATCCCTGCCAAGCACCGTGACGCGCTGGCGATTCAATGCGAAGGCCGTTTGACCCTGACCAAACACCCCGATGGCTGCCTGCTGTTTTTCCCCCGTCCCGTGTGGGAAAGCCACCGCCAGCAAATCGCCGCCTGGCCCATGTCGGCGCGCGCCTGGCAGCGCATCTTCCTCGGCAATGCCGTCGACGTCGAGCTCGACTCGGCCGGCCGCGTGCTGATCTCGCCCGAATTGCGCAACGCCGTCGGGCTGGCGCGCGAAGTCATGATGATCGGCATGGGCAGCCACTTTGAAATATGGGATGCCGCCAAATTGGCTGAAAAAGAACAGCAGGCGATCGATGCCGGCACCCCCGATGTACTTTCCAATTTTTCTTTCTAAGGCTCCGTAATGACACAACTCACGGTGCCGGAATTTCAGCATCGCACGGTGCTGCTCGATGAAGCGGTCGATGCGCTTGACCTGTCGGGCGACCGCGCGCACGGCGTTTACGTCGACGGCACGTTTGGCCGCGGCGGCCATAGCCGATTGATTTTGTCGCGCCTGGCGCCCGACGCGCGCCTGATCGGCTTCGACAAGGATTTGCAAGCGATCGCCACGGCCGAACAGATCGCCGACCCCCGTTTCCAGATCGTCCATGACAGCTTTGCCACCATGACGGCCAGCCTGGCCGAACGTGGCGTGCAGCAGGTGGACGGCATTTTGCTCGACCTGGGCATCTCGTCGCCGCAGGTCGACGACGCGGCGCGCGGTTTCAGCTTCCGCAATGACGGACCGCTGGACATGCGCATGGATACCACGCGCGGCATCTCCGCAGCCGAATGGCTGGCGGTGGAAACCGAGCAGAATTTAGAGAAAGTGATACGCGATTATGGGGAAGAACGGTTTGCTTTTCAGATTGCAAAGGCGATTGTTGCTGGCCGGGCAGTCCAGCCAATTTCAAGCACACGACAGCTTGCCGGCATCGTGGCAGGCGCCGTCAAGACCCGCGAGAAGGGTAAGGACCCCGCTACCCGCACCTTTCAGGCCATACGCATTTTCATTAACAAAGAGCTCGAGGATCTCGAGATCGGCCTGAACCAGGCGTATGCTTGCCTGGCGCCCGGCGCGCGCATGGCCGTGATCAGCTTTCACTCGCTGGAAGACCGCATGGTCAAGCGCTTCTTCGCCTCGAAGGCGAACGTGGAGCAGCCTGACCGCCGCCTGCCGATCCGCGCGGTCGACTTGCCGCAGCCGGAAATGAAGCTGATTTCGAAGATGAAACCGTCCGACGCCGAGATCGAGGGCAACCCGCGCTCGCGTTCGGCCGTGATGCGCGTGGCGCAGCGTCTGCCCATTCCAGTCAGTGGCGGCGCCCGATGACTGGCAAGCTGTGTGTCGTGCTGTCGGCCCTGCTGGTGTGCTGCGGCCTGTCGCTGGTGAACGCGCAGTACCAGTCGCGCCACCTGCTGATCGACCTGGAGCGCGCGCAAGCGCTGTCGCGCCAGCTCGACATCGACTGGGCGCAACTGCAGCTGGACCAGTCCACTTTGGGCAAGCATGAACGCATCGAATCGATCGCGCGGCGCGACCTGAGCATGACGCCGCTGACGGCGGCGCGTACGCAATACCTGACGGAGGGCGAATAATGAAGTTGGGCGGTAATAGCAACGGCCGGGTGGCGGCATCGAAAGGCGTGCCATTCTCGAAGAACCCCGTACTGGCGGTGCGTCTGCCCGTCTGGCGTTCGCGCGTCGTGCTGTTCCTGCTGTTCTTCGCTTTCGCCGGCCTGGGCGCGCGCGCGCTGTGGCTGCAGGGCGTGTCGACGCAGTTCCTGCAAAAGCAGGGCAAGGCGCGCTATGAACGCACCCTGGAATTGCCGGCCACGCGCGGCAAGATCACCGACCGCAACGGCCAGGTGCTCGCCTCGTCCGTCCCCGTGAAAGCCATCTGGGCCATTCCCGACGACGTGCTGCAGGCGTCGCCCGAAAAAATCAATGCGCTGGCCGGCCTGCTGGAAATGAACGTCAACGAATTGCGCAAGAAGCTCGATTCGGACCGCAGCTTCGTTTACCTGAAACGCCAGGTCGAGATGGACGTGGCCGACAAGATTTCCAAGCTGGGTATCGATGGCATCGACGAGCGCAAGGAATACAAGCGTTTCTATCCACAGGGCGAAGTGATGACCCACGTGGTGGGCTTTACCAACGTGGAAGACGTGGGCCAGGAAAGCATGGAACTGGCGCAGCAGAAAACCCTCGTCGGCACTACTGGCAGCCGCCGCGTGATCAAGGACCGCCTGGGCCACATCGTCGAAGACATCGGCTTCATCCACGAACCGCATGACGGCAAGGACCTGACCCTGTCCGTCGACAGCAAGATCCAGTACATCGCCTTCACGCAGTTGAAGGAGGCGGTGGAAAAATTCAATGCCAAGGCCGGCGGCGCCGTGGTGCTCGACGTGCATACGGGCGAAGTGCTGGCCCTGGCCAATTACCCCAGCTACGACCCGAACGACCGCCGCAAGCTCACGGGCCAGCAGCTGCGCAACCGCGTCATGACCGATACCTTCGAGCCCGGTTCGACCCTCAAGCCGATCACCGTCTCGCTGGCGCTCGATACGGGCCGGGTCAAGCCGGGCACCCTGATCGACACGGGGCCGGGCCGCTACACCATCGCCGACCGCACCATTACCGACACCAAGCCGCACGGCGTGATCAATGTCTCCGAAATCATCGAGATGTCGTCGAACATCGGCACCTCGAAAATCGCGCTGGGCATGCCGTCGCAGGAAATGTGGGAAATGTTTACCAAGGTGGGCTTCGGCCAGCAGCCGAAATGGGGCTTCCCTGGCGCCGTGGCCGGCAGGGTGCGTCCGTATAAATCGTGGCGCCCGGTGGAGCAGGCGACCATGAGCTACGGTAACGGCATTTCCGTCTCGCTGATCCAGCTGGCGCGCTCTTATATGATGTTCGCGCGTGATGGCGACACGATTCCCCTGTCATTCCAGAAGGTCAATGAGCTGCCCGTGGGCCAGCAAGTGATCAAGCCGAAGACGGCCGCCGACATGCGCGCCATGCTCGAACTGGTGGTCTCCGGCGCGCACGGCTCGGCCAAGCGCGCCCAGGTCGCCGGCTACCGCGTGGGCGGCAAGACGGGTACCGCCTATAAAGTGGAAAACGGCCGCTATGCGATGCCGCGCAAATACATCGGCTCTTTCGTGGGCATGGTGCCGATGTCGGCGCCGCGCTTCATCATTGCCGTGATGATCGATGAACCGACCGGCCCCGCCCACTATGGCGGCCAGGTTGCCGCTCCCGCTTTCGCGGCGATTGCGACCAACGCGCTGCGCGCGATGAACGTACCGCCCGATTCCTCCGTTACCGAAATCGTGGTCCCGGCCAATGCCGGCCCGGAGGCCATGTGAAGTCACTCATGACCATACAAGACATCAGTTTGTGGATCAAAGCGGCCGCCCCGTCCGGGCAGCTGACGTCCGATTCGCGCCGCGTGCAGCGTGGCGACGTGTTTTTCGCCTATGCGGGCGCCACGCATTTCATCGACGCCGCCATCGAGCAGGGCGCCGCCGCCATCGTGCATGATGCCGTCGAGTGGTCCGCCGCATGGGCCGTGCCGCACTTGCTGGTCAGCGACCTGAAACGCCTGGCTGGCCCCGTGGCGCATGCCTTTTACGACATGCCCGACAGCGCCATGTTCAGCGCCGGCGTGACGGGCACGAATGGCAAGACCTCGTGCGCGCTGTGGCTGGCGCAAGCCCTGGCGCGCCTGGGTGAAACCTCGTCCGTCATCGGGACCCTGGGCGTGGGCTTGTGCAAGCCGCGCGGCGCCATCGAATTCGACGTCACCGGCTACACCACGCCGGATGCCGTGCTGCTGGCGCGCAAACTGGCCGCCATGCGCGACGCCGGCGCCAAGGCCGTTGCCATCGAAGTGTCATCGATCGGCCTGGATCAGGACCGCGCGGCCGGCATGCATTTCGACGTCGCCATGTTTACCAATCTGACGCGCGACCACCTCGACTACCATGGCGACATGGCGGCCTACGAGGCGGCCAAGGTCAAACTGTTCGACTGGCCAGGCCTGAAAACGGCCGTCATCAATCTGGACGACGCCATGGGCCTGCGCCTGGCGCGCCACGTGGACGGCAAGCTGGCCGGCGAGTATCCCGTCATCGGCTACACCTTGCAGGATGCGGCCAGCTTGCCCGATTTGCCGGGCGTGCTGATGCTGCGCGCCAGCCAGTTCCGCAGCCGCCATGCCGGCACCGACTTCCACCTGGAATGCGCGCTGGGCGTGGCATTGATCAAGACGCAGCTGGTGGGCCACTTCAATATCAGCAACGCGCTGGCCGTGCTGGGCGCCTTGCTGGCGCACGGCGTTGGCCTGCGCGCCGCCATCGATGGCATCGAATCGCTGCAGCCGGCTCCGGGCCGCATGCAGCAGGTGGGCGGCCAGGAAGCGCCGATGGTCGTCATCGATTATGCGCATACGCCGGACGCGCTGGAAAAAACCCTGGCTGCCTTGCGCCAGGTGGCGCAGGAGCGGGGCGGACAGCTGTGGTGCGTGTTCGGCTGCGGCGGCGACCGCGATCCGGGCAAGCGTCCGCAGATGGGCGCCATCGCGCAGCTGGCCGATCATGTGCTGGTCACCAGCGACAATCCGCGCAGCGAAGACCCGCACGCCATCATCGCGCAGATCGTCGCCGGCATGCGTGCCGACGGTCCGCAGCCGCAAGCCATCGAAGACCGCGCCGGCGCCATTTTGTCGGCCATCAAGCACGCGGCCAAGCCGGACGTGATCCTGTTGGCGGGCAAGGGCCATGAGCCGTACCAGGAAATCAAGGGCAAGAAACTGCCGTTCTCCGATGCCGACCATGCGCAGCTGGCCCTGTCCGCGCGCCTGACGATGATGAGGACGAACTGATGGATCGCCTGATGCACGCAAGCCTGGCAGAATTGATGCCATCGCTGCAAGGCGCGCAGCTGACGGGCGACGTCGTTTTTGATGGCGTGTCCACCGACAGCCGCAGCGCCCCAGCCGGTTCGCTGTTCGTCGCCCTGTGCGGCGAGAGTTTCGACGCCCACGATTTCCTCGGTCAAGTGGCCGCGCGCGGCGTCGCCGCCGTGGTGGTCGAGCGCCTGCCTGAAGGCTGGGACAGCGGCAAGGTGCCGGCCATCGTGGTGGCCGATACCCTCGTGGCGCTGGGCCGCATCGCCAACCATTGGCGCGGCCGTTTCAATTTACCCGTCATCGGCGTCACCGGCAGCAATGGCAAGACCACCGTCAAGGAAATGATTTCGGCCATCCTGGCGGCGGCCTTTGGCGAAGAGGGCCGGCTGGCCACGCGCGGCAACCTGAATAATGAAATCGGCGTGCCATTGACCCTGTTTCGCCTGAGTGAGCAGCACAAGGCGGCCGTCATCGAGATGGGCATGAACCATCCGGGCGAGATCGCCCGCCTGGCGGCAATCGCCGCGCCGACCCTGGCGATGGTCAACAACGCGCAGCGCGAACACCAGGAATTCATGCATACGGTGGAAGCCGTGGCGCGCGAGAACGGCGCCGCGCTGGCAGCCCTGGCGCATGACGGCGTGGCCGTCTTCCCGCATGGCGATGAATATACGCCCGTGTGGCGCGAGCTGGCCGGCGCGCGCGCCGTCATCACCTTCGGCCTGTCGAAAGAGGCGGACGTCAGTTGCACGCACCGCGCGGCCGAGGATTTTGGCAGCGACCTGTTCGTCAGCGTACGTGCACCGGACGGCAGCTTGCGCCAGTTCTTTGTCGGCTTGCAGGCGGCGGGCGAACACAATGTGCGCAATGCGCTGGCGGCCGTGGCATGCGCGATCGGCGCCGGCATCGCGCCAGAACAGATCAAGCAGGGCCTGGAGGCGTTTTCTCCCGTGAATGGCCGCCTGCAGAAAAAACGTGCCGCCAACGGCGCCACCATCATCGATGACACGTATAACGCCAATCCTGATTCGGCGCGCGCGGCCATCGATGTGCTGGCGCAGGCAGCGGCACCGCGCATCCTGGTGCTGGGCGAGATGGGCGAAGTCGGCACGCAGGGGCAGCAGTTCCACGAAGAGATCGGCGCCTACGCCGCCGCCAAAGGCATCGAACACGTGCTGGCGACGGGCTGCCTGGCGCGCCATCTGGTCAATCCGGCGCAGGAAGCCGCGAGCCAGGAATCAGGCACGGTCGTGGAGTATTTCGAACAGTTCGACGGTTTGCTGGCGGCGCTCGATGCGCATTTGTCCGGCCGTTCGGATGCAACAGTATTAATCAAGGGCTCCCGTTTCATGAAGATGGAACGGGCCGTGCAGCATTTGATTGGTTCAAACAACAATAACAAGGAAGCTCACTAATCATGCTGCTCTGGCTCGCTCATTATTTCCAGGACGACATTGGCCCACTGCGGGTCTTTAACTTCATCACGTTCCGCGCCGTCTTCGCCACCTTGACGGCGATCCTGATCGGCCTGTGCGCCGGTCCCGCCGTGATCCGCATGCTCACGCGCATGAAGGTCGGCCAGGCCGTGCGTACGGACGGCCCACAAACGCATCTGAAAAAACACGGCACCCCCACCATGGGCGGTGTGCTGATCCTCATCGCCATCGGCATTTCCACCTTGCTGTGGGCCGACCTGTCGAACCGCTTCATCTGGCCCGTATTGATCGTCACCCTGGGCTTTGGCGCCGTCGGCTGGGCCGACGACTACCGCAAGGTGGTGCACCAGGATCCGGAAGGCATGCGCTCGCGCGAGAAATACTTCTGGCAGTCGCTGATCGGCCTCGCCGCCGCCTTTTACCTGGCGTTTTCCGTCTCGATTTCCGAGCCCAATGCCGGCCAGGTGTGGAATCTGATCTACGCCTGGGTGCAATCGGGCTTCGCCATGGACTTGCCGCCGAAGGCCGACCTGATCGTCCCGTTCTTCAAGACCATCAGCTATCCGCTGGGCGTGTGGGGCTTCATCGCGCTGACCTATTGCGTCATCGTCGGCACCAGCAACGCCGTCAATTTCACCGACGGCCTCGATGGTCTGGCCATCATGCCGACCGTGATGGTGGGCACGGCCCTGGGCCTGTTCGCCTATCTGACGGGTAACGCCACGTATGCGCGCTACCTGTTCATCCCGCACATTCCTGGCGCCGGCGAGCTGGTGATCTTCTGCGGCGCGCTGGCCGGCTCCGGCCTGGCTTTCCTCTGGTATAACACGCACCCCGCGAAAGTGTTCATGGGCGACGTGGGCGCGCTGGCACTGGGCGGCGCATTGGGTACCGTCGCCGTCATCGTGCGCCAGGAAATCGTCCTGTTCATCATGGGCGGCATCTTCGTCGTCGAAACGCTGTCCGTGATCATCCAGGTCGTCTGGTTCAAGTACACCAAGAAGCGCTTTGGCGTTGGCCGCCGCGTCTTCCTGATGGCGCCATTGCATCACCATTTTGAACAAAAAGGCTGGAAAGAGACGCAGGTTGTCGTGCGTTTCTGGATCATCACCATGATGCTGGTGCTGCTCGGCCTGACCACCTTGAAGCTGCGCTGATGATGTACGACGCTAAAACCGCACTGGTACTGGGCCTCGGGGAGTCAGGCCTGGCCATGGCCCTGTGGCTGGCCCGCAGCGGTGCCTGCGTGCGCGTGGCCGATACAAGGGAAACCCCGGAGCGCCTGGCAGCCTTGCAGGCCGCCGTGCCGCAGGCGCAGTTCATCGCCGGCGCCTTCACGGCCGACCTGCTCGATGGCGTCGACTTCGTCGCCGTCAGCCCCGGCCTGGCACCTGGCCGCGAACTGGCGCTCGTCGCGCCGGCCGCAGCTGAAAAAAATATCCCCGTGTGGGGCGAGATCGAACTGTTCGCGCAGGCGCTGGCCGCACTCAAGGCGGAACGCGGCTATGCGCCGAAAGTCATCGCCATCACGGGCACGAATGGCAAGACAACCGTCACCAGCCTGGTAGGTCTGCTGTGCGAACGTGCGGGATTGCTCACGCGCGTAGCCGGCAATATCAGCCCGGCCGCGCTCGACGTGCTGCGCGAAGTGCTCGACGCCGAACCGGCGCCGCAGCCTGTGGCTGAAGGAGAAGAAGCCGCCGAAGCCGTGGCCAGCACCTTGCCGCAGGCGTGGATCCTGGAGCTATCGAGCTTCCAGCTGCACACGACGTTCAGCCTGCAGGCCGATGCGGCCACGGTCTTGAATCTGTCGCAGGACCACCTGGACTGGCATGGCGACATGGCGGCCTACGCTGCCGACAAGGCGCGCATCTTCGGCGAGCAGACCGTGCGCATTCTGAACCGCGACGATGCGTTAGTCATGCACATGGCCGATCCGCTGGCCGAGACGATCACCTTCGGCACGGGCGAGCCGGCGGAAGTCGACAGCTTTGGCCTGGTGAATGAACGGGGCATCTTCTGGCTGGCGCAGGCCGTGCCCAGCGAAGAAGTGATCGAGAAAAAACGCAGGAAAAACGACCCGGCGCCGGAACCGGTGCCGACGATGGCGAAAAAACTGATGCCGGCCGACGCGCTGAAAATCCGTGGCCAGCACAATGCCGCGAATGCGCTGGCGGCGCTGGCCCTGTGCCGCGCCATCGGCCTGCCATTCGCGCCGCTGCTGCATGGCTTGCGCGAATACCAGGGCGAGCCGCACCGCGTGGAACTGATCACGGCCGTGGGTGAAGTCGAGTATTACGACGACAGCAAGGGCACGAACGTGGGCGCGACGGTAGCCGCCCTGTTTGGCCTGGGCAAGGCGTTTGGCGGCGCGGAACAGCGCCTGGTGCTGATCGCCGGCGGCGACGGCAAGGGGCAGGATTTCTCGCCGCTGGCTGAACCCGTGTCGCGCTACGTGCGCGCCGTGGTGCTGATCGGGCGCGATGCGCCAGCCTTGCGCGCGGCGCTCGAACCGTCCGGCGTGGACATCGTCGACTGCGCCACCTTGCCGGAAGCCGTCAAGCGCGCCAGCAGCCTGGCGCTGGCCGGCGATTGCGTGCTGCTGTCGCCCGCGTGCGCCAGTCTGGACATGTTCAAGAACTATGCGCACCGCGCGCAGGTGTTTGTCGACGCCGTGCGCGACATCGCCCTGGAAAACGGACAGGATATCTGATGGCCTTTCAACTGCCCTTCAGCTTTGGTTCCGGCTCGGCTGCCAAGCCGCTGGATAGCCGCGCGCGGCAGTCGAAGATGATGGACTATGACAAGCCGCTGGTGTGGGTGGTCCTGCTGCTCATGTTGCTGGGCATGGTGATGGTGTATTCGGCGTCGATTTCGCTGTCGGACGCGCGCAAGTTCGCCGCCTACACGAACAATTATTTCGTCGTGCGCCAGGCGCTGTTCATCGGTATTTCGATCATTGTCGGCGCGCTGGTGTTCCGCATCCCCGTCGCCACCTGGCAAAAGATGGCGCCGTGGCTGTTCATCGGCACCCTGGTGCTGCTGGTGATGGTCTTGATACCGGGCCTGGGCGTCTCGGTCAATGGCGGGCGCCGCTGGCTGAACCTGCCGGGCCTGCGGCCGCAGCCTTCCGAGCTGATGAAAGTGGTGATGGTGCTGTACGCGGCCGACTACACGGTGCGCAAGCAGGAATACATGCACAAGCTGACCAAGGGTTTCATGCCGATGGCGCTGGCCGTCAGTTTCGTCGGCCTGCTGCTGCTGATGGAGCCCGACCTGGGCGCTTTCGGCGTGATCGTCTGCATCGCCATGGGCATCCTGTTTCTGGGCGGCGTCAACGCCATCTGGTTCGGCGGCATCGGCGCCATGCTGACGGCGATCTTCGTCACCATCATCGCCTTGTCGAAATTCCGCCGCGAGCGGTTTTTTGCGTATCTCGATCCGTGGCAGGAAGACAATGCGCTGAACAAGGCGTATCAGCTGACGCACTCCTTGATCGCCTTCGGGCGCGGCGAGCTGTTTGGCGTGGGACTGGGCGGCAGCGTGGAAAAGCTGCACTACCTGCCCGAAGCGCATACGGACTTTTTGCTGGCCGTGATCGGCGAGGAACTGGGCCTGGTCGGCGTGCTGGTCGTGATCGGCATGTTTTACTGGATTATCAAGCGGGCGTTCGACATCGGCCGCCAGGCGATCGCCATCGACCAGACCTTCGCGGGACTGACGGCGAAGGGCATCGCCATCTGGATCGGCGTGCAGACCTTCATCAACATGGGCGTGAACCTGGGCCTGCTGCCGACCAAGGGCCTGACCTTGCCCTTGATGAGTTATGGCGGCACGGGCGTACTGATTAACTGTATCGGCCTGGCGATCCTGCTGCGCATCGACTACGAAAACCGGATCCTGATGCGCGGGGGCCGGCTATGAATAACGTGACGAACTTGAAAACGACAAAAAGACTGATGATCATGGCGGCCGGCACCGGCGGCCATATTTTCCCGGGCCTGGCGATTGCGCAGACGATGCGCGCGCGCGGCTGGGAAGTGAGCTGGCTGGGCACGACCCATGGCATGGAGCAGGACCTGGTGCCGAAGAGCGGCATTCCCATGGACGCCATCGCGTTCTCGGGCATGCGCGGCAAGGGCCTGGCGCACACGCTCAAGGGCGGCTTCAAAATGCTGGCCAGTTTCTTTGCCATCCGCCGTTTCATCGCCAGCCGCAAGCCTGACGTGGTGATGGGCATGGGCGGCTACGTCACCGTGCCGGGCGGACTGATGGCGCGCCTCAAAGGCGTGCCCTTGGTGCTGGTCAATGCCGACGCGGCGCTGCTGTTGTCGAACAAGACCCTGGTGCCGCTGGCGCAGCGGGTGTGCTTTGGTTTCCCCGCCGATTTCGGCAGCGCCGCCGGCAAGGCCGTCGTCACGGGCAATCCCGTGCGCGCCGAGATCCTCGCCATGGCGCCGCCAGCCGCGCGCTTCGCGGGCCGCAGCGGACCGTTGCGCATCCTGGTGGTGGGCGGCAGCCTGGGCGCGAAAGCGCTGAATGATAATCTGCCTGCCGCGCTGGCGCTGATGCCGGAAGCCGAGCGTCCGCTGGTGACGCACCAGTCGGGCAAGAAGAATATCGACGCCCTGCATGCCGCATATGCGCAGGCGGGCGTGCAAGCCAATGTGGTCGACTTCATCGACGACATGGCCAAGGCGTATACCGAGGCCGACCTGGTGATTTGCCGCGCAGGCGCGATCACCCTGTCGGAATTGACGGCGGCCGGCGTGGCCAGCGTGCTCGTGCCGCTGGTGGCGTCGACCACCAGCCACCAGCGCGACAACGCGCAATGGATGGCGAAACAAGGCGCGGCGATTCATCTGCCGCAGACGGAAATGAGTGCCGCGTCGCTGAGCACCTTGCTGGCGTCCTTGACGCGGGATACCTGCCAGCACATGGCGCAAGCGGCACTGGCAGCAGGCAAGCGCGACGCCAATGAGGCGATCGCACACGTATTGGAAAAACTGGCATGAGGTTAGCTCTGTGAAGCATAAAGTAAACAATATCCACTTTGTCGGCATTGGCGGCAGCGGCATGAGCGGCATCGCCGAAGTGCTGGTCAACCTCGGCTACAAGGTGTCGGGTTCGGACCTGGGCAGCAATGCGGCGACGCAGCGCCTGGCGAGCCTGGGCGCGACCGTCATGCTCGGTCACGCGGCCGAGAACATCGGCGACGCCGATGCGGTGGTGACGTCGGGCGCCGTCCCGCAAGACAACCCGGAAGTGGCGGCCGCGCGCGCGCGCAAGATTCCGCTGGTGCCGCGCGCCGTGATGCTCGGCGAGTTGATGCGTTTGAAACGCGGCATTGCGATTGCCGGCACGCACGGCAAGACGACGACCACCAGCCTGGTCGCCTCCGTGCTGGCGCAGGGCGGTCTCGACCCTACTTTCGTCATCGGCGGCCGTTTGACCAGCGCCGGCGCGAACGCCAAGCTGGGCTCGGGCGACTATCTGGTGGCCGAAGCCGATGAATCGGACGCCTCGTTCCTGAATCTGACGCCGATGATCGAAGTGATCACGAATATCGACGCCGATCACATGGACACCTACGAGCACGATTTCGAAAAGCTCAAGCAGGCTTTCGTGCAGTTCACGCACCGCTTGCCTTTCTATGGCCGCGCCATGCTGTGCATCGACGATCCGCACGTACGCGCCATCATCCCGTCCGTCACCAAGCCGGTCACCACCTACGGTTTCGCGGAAGACGCGCAAGTGCGCGCCATCAACGCGCGTGCCGTGGGCCTGGAAATGCATTTCACGGTGCTGCAGGAAGGCTATCCGGATCTCGACGTGGTGCTGAACCAGCCGGGCATGCACAATGTGCAGAATGCCTGCTCGGCGATCGCCATCGCGCGCGAAATCGGCATCGCCGACAGCGCCACGCAGCAAGGCCTGGCGGAATTTTCCGGCGTGGGCCGCCGCTTCACGCGCTACGGCGACGTGGCGCTGCCGAACGGCGGCAGCTTCGCGCTGGTCGACGATTTCGGCCATCACCCTGTGGAAACGGAAGTGACCCTGGCCGCCGCGCGCGCCGCCTATCCGGGCCGCCGCCTGGTGCTGGCGTTCCAGCCGCACCGCTACAGCCGCACACGCGACCTGTTCGAAGATTTCGTGAAAGTGCTCGGTGCGCCCGACGTATTGCTGCTGTCCGAAGTGTATGCGGCAGGCGAAGCGCCTATCGTCGCCGCCGACGGCCGCGCCCTGGCGCATGCGCTGCGCGCGCGCGGCAAGATCGAACCGATTTTCGTCGAATCCATGAAGGACATGGCCGACACCATCATGAGCGTGGCGCGCGACGGCGACGTCGTGCTGACCATGGGCGCGGGCTCGATCAGCGGCATCCCGCAACAACTGACTACGTATCCATCCAACACTGTAAAGGCCTGACGTGAACCAAGCTTCAGCTATCGACGTAAAACAATTGGGCAAGGTCGGCGTCCTGTTCGGCGGCAGTTCGGCCGAGCGCGAAGTGTCGCTGATGTCCGGCACGGGCGTGCTGGCGGCACTGAAAAGCCGTGGCGTGGACGCGCACGCGTTCGACACGGGTGAACGCAGCCTGGCCGAACTGGCCGCTGAACAATTCGACCGCGTCTTCATCGCGCTGCACGGCCGCTTCGGCGAAGACGGCAGCCTGCAGGGCGCGCTGGAACAGCTGGGCATTCCCTACACGGGCAGCGGCGTGATGGCTTGCGCGGTGGGCATGGACAAGGTTTACACCAAGATGATCTGGCTGATGCATCAACTGCCGACGCCGCAATACGCGGTGCTCGATGACAGCTCCGACCTGGCCAAGGTCGCCGCGGAACTGGGCTTGCCGCTGATCGTCAAGCCGCCGCACGAAGGTTCGAGCATCGGCATCACCACCGTCAACGAAGCATCGGCCTTCCAGGCAGCCTACGATATCGCCGCCGGTCTCGATGATTCGGTGCTGGCCGAGGAATTCATCACGGGCCGCGAATTCACCGTCGCGATCCTGGGCAAGGGCGCCACGGCGCGCGCGCTGCCGCCGATTGAGATCGTCGCGCCGCAAGGCAATTACGATTACCAGAACAAGTACTTCACGGATGACACGCAGTATTTCTGCCCGCCGCAGCTGGACCCGGCGATCGTGGCGGAGATGGAACGCATCGCCGTGGCAGCCTACCGCGCCCTCGGCTGCGAAGGCTGGGGACGGGTCGACGTGCTGATGCGCGCGGCCGACAGCAAGCTGTTCCTGCTGGAAGTGAATACCTCGCCCGGCATGACGGGTCACTCGCTCGTGCCGATGGCGGCGCGCGCGGTGGGCATCAGCTATGAAGACCTGTGCCTGGAAATCGTCGCTGGCGCGCGTCTGAAAATGCACAAGGGACAGCACTGATATGTGGCATGACGCTAAAAGCCTCAATACGACTGCCAACGGCTTGCTGGCCGCGGTTCTGGTCGTGTGCGTGGCGGCCGGCGTCTGGTGGGTGTCGCAGCGTCCCATGTTCGACCTGCGCACGATCAAGGTGGAAAGCGCGGACGACAAGGGCCTGCGCCACGTGAATTACCTGACCCTGCGCAGCGGCACCTTGGGCCGCATCAAGGGCAACTTCTTCACGACCAACCTGGAAAGCGTGCGCGGCGTGTTTGAATCGGTGCCCTGGGTACGCCGTGCCAGCGTGCGGCGCGAGTGGCCGAACCAGCTGATCGTGGCGCTGGAAGAACACGAAGCGCTGGGCACCTGGGGCGAGGACGGGCGTTTGCTGTCGGTCAAGGGCGACGTGTTTACGGCCAATGTGGCCGAAGCGGAAGACGACCATGAATTGCCAGCGTTTGCCGGCCCCGATGGCAGCGAAAAGGAAGTACTGGCCACCTACGTGCAGCTGGCAAAGTGGTTTGCGCCGCTGAAGATGGTGCCGGAAACCCTGTCGCTGTCGAGCCGCTATGCGTGGACGGTGAAACTGGATAACGGCATGAGCGTGGCGCTGGGACGCGAACAGAATCATACGACCCTGAAGGCGCGGGTCGACCGGCTGGTGGGCATCTACCCGCAGCTGGCGAGCCGGCTGGAAAATATCGACACGATCGATATGCGCTACCAGAATGGCCTGGCGCTCAGTTCCGCCGGCCTGGTGATACCGGCCGAAGGCAAGGATGGCAAGCCAGTCATGAAGAAGAAAAACAGTAGTCCGGTTAAAAAACCGACTTAACCGAATAATTTTAATTTATAGCCCATACAGTAGGCGACAGAAATGACAAAAGACGCGAAAAACCTGATCGTCGGCCTCGACATCGGCACCTCGAAAGTGGTGGCGGTGGTAGCCGAAGTGATGTCCGACGGGCGCCACGAAGTGATCGGGCTGGGCCAGCACGAATCGAAGGGCCTGAAAAAAGGCGTGGTGGTCAATATCGAGGCCACGGTGGAGTCCATCCAGCGCGCGCTGGAAGAGGCCGAGCTGATGGCCGACTGCAAGATCCGCAATGTGTACGCGGGCATTGCGGGCAGCCATATCCGCAGCTTCAATTCCAGCGGCATGGTGGCCATCAAGGACAAGGAAGTGACGGCGACCGACGTGGCGCGCGTCATCGAGACGGCAAAAGCGGTTAACATTCCGACCGATCAGCAATTGCTGCACACGGTGCCGCAAGAGTTCATCGTCGACAGCCAGGAAGATGTGCGCGAGCCTATCGGCATGAGCGGCATCCGCCTGGAGGTGAAGGTGCATATCGTCACCGGCGCCGTGTCGGCGGTGCAGAACATCGTCAAGTGCGTGCGCCGCTGCGGCCTGGAAGTGTCGGACCTGATCCTGCAGCCGATGGCGTCCGCCGATGCGGTGCTCACGCCCGACGAGAAGGAACTGGGCGTGGTGCTGATCGACATCGGCGGCGGCACGACCGATGTGGCGGTATTTTCCGATGGCGCGATCCGCCATACGGCAGTCATCCCCATCGCCGGCGACCAGATCACCAACGACATCGCCATGGCCTTGCGCACCCCGACCGCGGAAGCGGAAGAAATCAAGATCCGCTATGGCGTGGCCAAGCAGGTCCTGGCCGATCCCGGCGAATCGCTGGAAGTGCCCGGACTGGGCGACCGCGGCCCGCGCAACCTGTCGCGCCAGGCGCTGGCGGCAGTAATCGAACCGCGCGTCGAAGAACTGTTCGCCATGGTGCACCAGGTGGTGCGCGAATCCGGCTACGAGGGCGTGCTGTCGTCGGGCATCGTGCTCACGGGCGGCACCTCCATCATGCCCGGCATGGTGGAAATGGCGGAAGATATTTTCCTGAAACCGGCGCGCCTTGGCACGCCCGAGTATCGGGGCCAGCTGGCCGACGTGGTGCGCAGTCCGCGCTATGCCACGGTATTGGGCCTGCTGCTGGAAGCGAAGAAGCAATACCTGCGCGGCCACATCGTGACGCGTCAGGACGGCTCGGTGAAGGCAGTCTGGCAGCGCATGAAGGAATGGTTTTTAGGGAATTTTTAAGGGCATGATTTGCGCCCGGCAGTACAGGTTTTTTGGCAGCATCGCAGGTACACACACATAACTTTATTTTATATTTAACCGCAGTTTTCAATCTCCAGTTCTCCTACCAATATGAGGCCTGGCGCTTGGAAACCGCATCTGATAGGAGCACATCATGGAGTTCGATATGGTCGATAACACAGCTTTAGGTACCGTCATCAAGGTCGTCGGCGTCGGCGGTGCGGGTGGCAATGCAGTCCAACACATGATCAACAAAGGCATGTCGGGTGTGGAGTTCATTGCCGCCAACACCGACGCACAGGCCCTGTCGACATCGAAGGCCCACAACATCATCCAGATCGGCGATACCGGTCTGGGCGCCGGCATGAAGCCTGCCGTCGGCCGCCAGCTGGCCGAAGAATCGCGCGCGCGCATCGCCGATTCCCTGCGCGGTGCGCACATGGTCTTCATCGCCGCCGGCATGGGCGGCGGCACGGGCACGGGCGCCGCTCCTATCGTGGCCGAAGTGGCCAAGGAACTGGGCGCGCTGACGGTGGCCGTGGTCTCGAAACCGTTCTCGTACGAAGGCCAGAAGTGCATGGACATCGCCGACGAAGGCCTGGAGCAGCTGTCCTTGCACGTCGATTCGCTGATCATCATCCTCAATGAAAAACTGGAAGAGATCTACGAAGACGAAAGCATGCTGGAATGGATGCAGCACGCCGATGATGTGCTCAACAACGCGGTGGCCGGCATTGCCGAGATCATCAACGTGCCTGGCCATATCAACGTCGACTTCAACGACGTGAAAACCATCATGGGCGAGCAGGGCAAGGCCATGATGGGCACGGCGACGGCATCCGGCGTCGACCGCGCGCGCATCGCCGCCGAACAGGCTGTCGCTTCGCCGCTGCTCGACGGTATCGATCTGTCCGGCGCGCGCGGCGTGCTGGTCAACGTCACGGCCAGCCGTGGCTTGAAAGGTAAAGAGATCAAGGAAGTCATGGCTGCCGTGCGCGCGTTTGCCGCGCCGGACGCGTCGATCGCGCAGGGTATCGCCTACGACGACGCCATGGGCGACGACATCCGCGTGACCGTGGTGGCCACGGGTCTGGGCCGCGCGAAGAAAAACATCCAGCTGGTACCGCAGCAAGTGCTGCGCACCGGCACCCACAACAGCCCTTTGACCCCGTCGGCTGCCATGGGTAGCGCGCAAGCGGCGACGACGACGGTTGGCGTGGCCACGCCGGCAGCCGGTTTCGACGGCATGAAGGCGCCGGCAGTATGGCGCCGCGAATCGGCTTCCGAGCAAGTGCGCGCGATGGAAAAGAATGGCATGGAGACGTACGACATTCCAGCCTTCCTGCGCAAACAAGCGGATTAAGGTGATCTGATGTCAGTAAAGATGACGGCGGCCTGAGGGTCGCCGTTTTTTTTGCCGGCTTTTGACTTTTGACTTTGCCTTTCCGGCCATTTTCTGCACAAATACGGCAAGTCAGGCATACTATCGCGCAGTGTCGGCATCATGCCGGCAGCATCCTCAACCGACAGTACACAAGGAGTCAACATGACCATCAAGATCGGCGACACCCTGCCAGAAGGCACCCTGGCCGAATTCATCGAAAGCGAAACCGAAGGTTGCGCACTGGGCCCGAACACGTTCAACGTGCAAGATCTGGTCAAGGGCAAGAAGATCGCCATCTTCGGCCTGCCAGGCGCCTACACCCCGACCTGCTCCGCACAGCACGTGCCAGGCTACGTGCAGCACGCTGCCGACCTGAAAGCCAAAGGCGTCGATGAAATCTGGTGCATCTCCGTCAACGACGCGTTCGTGATGGGCGCCTGGGGCCGCGATCAGAAAGCCACCGGCATCGTGCGCATGATGGCTGACGGTAATGCCGCCTACAGCAAGGCACTGGGCCTGGACGCCGATTTCTCCAAGCACGGCATGGGCACGCGCTCGCAGCGCTACTCGCTGCTGGTCGACAATGGCGTCGTGACGCAATTGAACATCGAGCAAGGCGGCAAGTTTGAAGTGTCGAATGCGGAAACCTTGCTGGGCCAGCTGGCTTAAGTTATATGGGGTCAGACCCGGCGGGTCTGACCCCTTTCAAAAAACGGCGCCATCGGCGCCGTTTTGACGTTTACTGTACCGACGGTTTCGTCGCCTCGAACATGGCCGCATCGATGCTGAACGAATAATCGTCCTGCAGCGCGAAATATGTTCTCGCTTCCTCGGGCGCGCCATCGAACAGGTTGCGGATGGCCGCCACGCGCTCGTTTGGCGTGCGCATGCGCGCCACCCATTCGTCGAACTGCATCGTCAGTTTCCACACGCTGCGCAAGCTGTGGCTAAAACCCGCGTTGTTGAATTTGGCGCCCCATTCGCACGTGCGGTAGTCGCGCACGTGGGATGCGTCGCGCAGCATTTCCACGGCCTGCAAGGTGCTGTCGTACAGGGCCGTTTTCGGCGCGACGATGTCGATCACGAGCAAGGTGCCGTTCGGGCGCAGCACGCGCCACGCTTCCGCCAGCGCCGCAGCCACGTCGTTCCAGTGGTGCGCGGAAAAGCGCGTGACGACCATGTCGAAGCTGGCGTCGGCAAACGGCAGGCGGGCCACGTCGCCCTGTTGCGTGCTGATGTTGTGCAAGCCGCGCTGCACTCTGGCGCAGTCCACCACGTCGAGCATGGGCTGGGCCAGGTCGTAGGCGACCACCGATTGCGCCACGGGAGCGACGGCAAAGCTGGCATGGCCGGCGCCGCAGCCCAGGTCGAGTACCACCGGCTTGCCGTGGCGGCGCGCGCATTCCTGCATCAGCACCAGGTCGGCGCCTTGCGCGTGGACGGCGCTGCTCAGGTAGGCATTGGCTGTCTTGCCAAACTGTTCGTTAACGACATCGTGCTGCTGCATGGTTTTCTCCTGTTGATGGGTGAGTTCCTGCAGAATAGGGATAAAATTATCCTGTAACAAGACCATAACTTATACTGGTATATCTACTACCATGCAGCCTTGCCATGTCGAACAAACTCGCTGAATTCATCCGCGCCCGGCGCGAAGCCGTCACCCCCGCCATGGCTGGCTTGCCCGGTGGCGGCCGGCGGCGCACGCCGGGCCTGCGGCGTGAAGAGCTGGCGCAGCTGTGCGACGTCAGTCCCACGTGGCTGACGTGGCTGGAGCAGGGCCGGCCCGTGTCGGCGTCGGCCAAGATGCTGGCCCGCCTGGCGCAGGTGCTGCAGCTGAGCGCGGCGGAACGCGCCTATCTGTTCGAGGTGGCCGACAAGCATGACCCCAGCCATGGCACGGGCGAGGGTGGGGGACCTGCCAGCGCCGAACTGGCCGCCATCGTGGCTGCCATCGACGCGCCCGCATACATTCTCGACCGCGAGTGGAATGCCGTGGCGTGGAACGGGGCGGCATCCACCTTGTTTACGGGCTGGCTGCGCAGTGACGCGGCCGCGCCGAACCAGCTGCGCTTCATGTTCCTGGACGCGGGCGCGCGCGACCTGGTCATCGGCTGGCCCGAGCGGGCGCGGCGGCTGGTGGCGGAGTTCCGCGCCGATATCGGCCGGCAGGCGGACCAGGCGCCGCTGGCCGGCCTGATCGCCGAACTGGCCGGCGCCAGCCCTGAATTTCGCCAATGGTGGGGCGCGCAGCAGGTGCAAGGCCGCGATGGCGGCTTGCGCCAGTTCGAGCATCCGCTGCAGGGCTTGCTGGTATTCAACCAGGTGACCTTGCACCTGGCGCGCCAGCATGAATTGAAACTGGTGATGCTGTTGCCTGTGTAGTTGCTCCTTTGAAAATGTAAAACGGCCGCGCTTGCTATAATCGGCTTGATGGCTTGGCCTTGCCAAGCTGTCCTGGCTCCGGCCGTCGCCATGATGACGGTCCCGTTCTTTCGCCAGGAGTCTGTCCTGCTACCCCGCAATCCCAACCTGCGCAGCATCTATGTGATGCTGGTCGCCGTCGCCATGTTTTCCCTGATGGACACAGCCATGAAGCTGTTGTCCGCCCATTATCCGCCCATGCAGGTGACGGCTTTGCGCGCGCTGTCGTCCTTGCCGCTCGTCTGCCTGTACCTGCTGTACCGCGGCGCCTTCAAGAATTTGCTGAAGGTACGCTGGCCGCTGCACGTGCTGCGCGGCGCCCTGGGCGTGCTGATGATCACCCTGTTCGCGTATGGCTTGAAGCGCATGTCGCTGGCCGAGACGTATGCGCTGTTCTTTGTCGCCCCCTTGCTGATCACGATCCTGTCGGTGTTTATCCTGAAGGAAAAAGTCGACTTGGCGCGCTGGTGCGCCATCGCCGTGGGCTTGCTGGGCGTGCTGGTGGCGCTGCGCCCCGACGGCTCGGGCTTCTTTTCGCTGGCCGGGCTGGCCGTGCTGGGCTCTGCCGCCTGTTACGCCATTTCCGCCGTCACGGGCCGTATCCTCAGCCGCACGGATGCCAGCGAAAGCATGGTTTTCTGGCTGATGGTGATGATGGCCCTCGGCGGCGTGGCCCTGTCGGCGCACGAGTGGGTGAGTATCCGCCGCGAAGACTGGTGGCTGTTGGCAGGCTTGTCACTGAGCGGCTTCCTGGGCCAGCTGGCCATCACGGAGGCGTTTCGCCATGGCAAGGCGTCCAGCGTGGCGCCGTTCGAATACTCGGCCCTGGCCTGGGGCATGGCCCTGGACTGGCTGCTGTGGCGCGCCTTGCCCGACCACTACACCTTGATCGGTGCGGCCATCATCATCGGCAGCGGCATTTACCTGGTGCGCAGGGAGGCTGTGCACGCCGAGAGCGAGCATCCGTGAGTAACGGCTGTGGTATTTCTGGCGTCAGCCATGCCGCACCGCAACGAAAATCTGGCAAATAGATATAATCGACAGATGTTAAAACAACGCACCATCAAACAACAGGTCCGCACCATCGGTGTCGGTTTGCACTCCGGCACCAAGGTCGAGCTGATCCTGCGTCCTGCCGCGATCGACACGGGCATCGTGTTTCGCCGCATCGACCTCGATCCCATCGTCGAGTTCCCCGCCAGCGCCATGGCCGTGGGCGATACGCGCATGGCTTCCGTGCTGATCAAGGATGGCGCCAGGGTGTCCACCGTGGAACATCTGATGTCGGCCGCGGCCGGCCTGGGCGTGGACAATATGGTTATCGACGTGAATGCGGAAGAAATTCCCATCATGGACGGTTCCGCCTCGTCCTTCGTCTACCTGCTGCAGCAGGCTGGCGTGGAAGAGCAGTCGGCGCCGAAGAAATTCATCAAGGTCATCAAGCCCGTGGAAGTGCGTCACGGCAAGGGCGACGCGGAGAAATGGGCGCGTTTGTCGCCGTACGACGGCTTCAAGCTCGATTTTTTTATTGAATTCAACCATCCGGCCGTCGATGGCACGATGCAGCGCGCCTCGGTCGATTTTGGCGACGTGTCTTACGTGCACGACGTGGCGCGCGCACGCACCTTTGGTTTCATGCAGGACGTGGAAAGCTTGCGCGGCATGGGCCTGGCCCGTGGCGGTTCGCTGGAAAACGCCATCGTCATGGACGAGTACCGCATCCTCAACGCCGACGGCTTGCGCTATGAAGACGAGTTCGTGCGCCACAAGATCCTCGACGCCATCGGCGACCTGTACCTGGTGGGCCACCCCTTGCTCGCGTACTACACGGCGCACAAGTCGGGCCACGCGCTGAACAACCAGCTGCTGCTGGCACTGCTGGAGCAGCCGGAAGCGTATGAAATCGTCTCGTTCGCGACGAACGAGGCGGCGCCGCAGTCTTACCTGCGTCAAATGGAGCGTGAGTGGTCTTTGACCTGACGATTTCTGCTGTTTTTATGTGGCTCTTTAACGGGAACGCCTGAAAAATGTTCAGGGCAAGGCGCATTGCCGCAGGCAGTACGAATAGTACGGCCAGGCAATGCAACGCCGCCATGGACTTTTTCTCAGGTGTTCCCAGGTTCGCGGTGGTGGCGGACCATGTTGCGCAGCGCCGCGATCAATTGCTCGTTCTGCTTCGACGCGGGCAGGGCCGTGCTCAGCTCTTCCAGGGCCGACATGGCTTTTTCCGGCAAGACCAGCGCCCGCGTATGCACGATGGGTGCGATGCTCTTGATGACTTGCACTTTCAGCTTGATGCCTGAAATCTGCCAGCCCTTTCTTTCCAGCTCCCCTTGCAACTTCGGCAATTGCTGCTTGAGCTTGGCCGCCAGCGCCGCGTTCGGCGTGGCCAGCACCAGTTGGCCGCCTTCGAATTGCAGGATGTCGCAATGCTCGAACATGGCCGGCAAGGCCTTGGCGCAATCCTTTTGCAGGGCGGCCAGGCGCGTGACGGTGGGCATCAATGAGGCCATCGTGGCGTTGCCGCGCAGAAAATCGGTTGCGCCCGTGACGGCCGGGCCTGAACGGGCAAAGCCGTAGCCGCGGCGCGGCGCCGGAGAATAAGTGGGAGTTCGCATGGCCGAAACATAGCACACTCGCCCGCGCATGACGAGTGCGGCGGCGGGTGCGGCGTGGGCGGGCGGGCCGTATTGCCTTACAGTATGGAAAATGTCCGCAATTTCTGCCATTTGTTTGTCATTAAGCTATTGTTATATGGCGCATTACCCCAACCATGTCGGGAACGCATGATAAAATCATCGTCTTTTGCCATAGTCGAACTCCGTGCGGTGACGCGATTACTCCCTCGTTGTTCCCTACCGAGCTTTTTTTAACGGCGTTTTTTCAAGAATTCAAGCATGTCATTACTGACCCAGATTTTCGGTAGCCGCAACCAGCGGCTGCTCAAGCAATACCAAAAAACGGTACGCGAGATCAATGCGCTCGAGCCGGCCATCGAAAAGCTGTCGGATGCCGAGCTGCAAGCGAAGACGCCTGCCTTCAAGGAACGCATCGCCGCTGGCGAATCGCTCGATGCCTTGTTGCCGGAAGCCTTTGCCGTCTGCCGCGAGGCCAGCAAGCGCGTCCTGCGCATGCGCCATTTCGATGTGCAGATGATCGGCGGCATGGTCTTGCATTTCGGTAAGATCGCGGAGATGGGCACGGGCGAGGGCAAGACCCTGATGGCAACCTTGCCAGCCTACCTGAATGCTCTGTCGGGCAAGGGCGTGCATATCGTCACCGTCAATGATTACCTGGCGCAGCGCGATGCCGAGACCATGGGCCGCCTGTATGCATGGCTGGGCCTGTCGACTGGCGTGAACATGTCGCAGATGGAGCACAGCGCCAAGCAGCAGGCGTACAACTCCGACATCACGTATGGCACCAACAATGAATTCGGTTTCGACTTCTTGCGCGACAACATGGTCTACGAAGCGCGCGAACGCGTGCAGCGCAGCCTGAACTTCGGCATCGTCGATGAAGTCGACTCGATCCTGATCGATGAAGCGCGTACGCCGCTGATCATTTCGGGCCAGGCCGAAAACCATACGGACCTGTATCACAAGATTAATGAAGTGCCTGCGCGCCTGACCTTGCAGATCGGCGAAGAAACGCCGGACGGCAAGGGCAAGGTTGACGTGCCGGGCGACTACACCAAGGATGAAAAAGCGCACCAGGTGCTGCTGACGGAAGCCGGCCATGAAAAGGCCGAAGGCATCCTGATGGAAATGGGCCTGCTGCCGGAAGGCGCGTCGCTGTACGATTCGGCCAACATCACCCTCGTGCACCACCTGTATGCGGCCCTGCGCGCACATGCGCTGTACTTCAAGGATCAGCACTATGTGGTGCAGAACAATGAAGTGGTGATCGTCGATGAATTCACGGGCCGTCTGATGACGGGCCGCCGCTGGTCCGATGGCTTGCACCAGGCCGTCGAAGCGAAAGAAGGCGTCAAGATCCAGAACGAGAACCAGACCCTGGCCTCGATCACCTTCCAGAACTACTTCCGCATGTACGCCAAGCTGGCCGGCATGACCGGTACGGCCGATACCGAAGCATACGAATTCCAGGAAATCTACGGCCTGGAAACGGTCGTGATCCCGCAAAACCGTCCGCTGCAGCGCAAGGACCGCCAGGATCAGGTCTACAAATCGTCGGCGGAAAAATACAACGCGATGTTGAACGACATCCGCGACTGCTACGAGCGCGGCCAGCCCGTGCTGGTCGGCACGACCTCGATCGAGAACTCGGAACTGCTGTCGGGCATCCTGACCAAGGCCAATTTGCCGCACAACGTGCTGAACGCGAAGCAGCATGCGCGCGAAGCGGAAATCATCGCCCAGGCAGGCCGTCCGAAAGCCATCACCATCGCCACCAACATGGCCGGTCGCGGTACGGACATCGTGTTGGGCGGTAACGTCGAAAACCAGATCAAGTTCATCGAAGCCAATGCTGAACTGAGCGACGCCGACAAGGCAGCCCAGTCGCAGACCTTGCGCGATGAGTGGCAATCCTTGCACGACCACGTGGTCAATGCGGGCGGCTTGCACATCATCGGCACCGAGCGCCACGAATCGCGCCGCGTCGACAATCAATTGCGTGGCCGTGCCGGCCGCCAGGGCGATCCGGGTTCGTCGCGTTTCTACCTGTCGCTCGACGACGCGCTGCTGCGCATCTTCGCCGGCGACCGCGTGCGCGCCGTGATGGATCGCCTGAAAATGCCGGAAGGCGAACCGATCGAGGCAGGCATCGTCTCGCGTTCGATCGAATCGGCCCAGCGCAAGGTCGAGGCGCGCAACTTCGATATCCGCAAGCAATTGCTGGAATACGATGACGTCGCCAACGACCAGCGCAAGGTCATCTACCAGCAGCGTAACGAGCTGCTGGAAACGACCGATATCTCGGACATGATCGCTTCCCTGCGCCATGGCGTGTTCACCGACCTGGTGCACGAGTACGTGCCGCATGAATCGGTGGAAGAGCAGTGGGATATCAAGGGCCTGGAAAACACCCTGGCCGGCGAATGGCAGCTCGACTTGCCGCTGCAGCAAATGCTGGAAGCCGATGCGACCCTGACGGACGAAGAGATCCTGGACAAAGTGCTGGCCGCGGCTGATGCCGTGTACCAGTCGAAGATCGACATCGTCGGCAAGGAATCGTTTGGCGGCTTCGAACGCAATGTCATGCTGCAAAGCGTGGACAGCCACTGGCGCGAACACCTGGCGGCGCTCGATCACCTGCGCCAGGGTATTCATCTGCGCGGTTATGCGCAGAAGAACCCGAAACAGGAATACAAGCGTGAAGCGTTTGAACTGTTTGGCCAGATGCTCGACATGATCAAGAACGACGTCACGAAACATGTGATGACGGTACGCATCCAGTCGCGTGAAGAAGTCGATGCGGCCGAACAGGCGATGCAGCAGTCGCACGTGGAAAACGTGCATTACCAGCACGCTGAATTCGACCCGAACGCGGCGCCGGAAGAACTGCTGGCGCCTGTGGCCGGCGGCAACATGGACAACGTCGACGACATGAGCGTGAGCATGGGCGTCAAAGTGGGCCGTAACGACCCATGCCCTTGCGGCAGCGGCAAGAAGTACAAAGCTTGTCATGGAAAATTGGCGTAAAGCCGGTTTGACAGCTTGAGCAAAAACGGAGACCGCGGTCTCCGTTTTTTTATGCCGTTTCAATTGACGCGCGCGCATCTGTCGGCATGCATGTTCACCGGCGCCGCGAAGGCGCTACAATAGCGCTTCCATTTTCCCTCGCAGAAGAACTCACCATGGCCGTCAATTCTCCCAAGCCCGTCGCCGCCGACTTGAAAGCCGTCGCCGGCATTGAAATCGGTGTTGCCGAAGCCGGCATCAAGAAACCCAACCGCAAGGATTTGCTGGTATTGAAACTGGCGCCGACGGCCACCGTGGCCGGCGTGTTCACCTTGAACCGCTTTTGCGCCGCGCCCGTGCAAATTTCGAAAGCCAACCTGGCGGCAGTGACGGCCGGCGCCGCGACTATCCGCGCGCTGCTGGTCAATACGGGCAACGCGAATGCGGGCACGGGCGAATCGGGCCTGGCCGACGCGCAGGCCAGCTGCGCCGCACTGGCCGAGCTGCTGGGCTGCACGCCGCAGCAAATCCTGCCGTTTTCCACCGGCGTGATCCTCGAACCCTTGCCCGTGCAGCGCCTGGTCGCCGGCTTGCCGCAAGCCGTGGCAGCGCTGACCTCGGACAACTGGTTCTCGGCCGCCGAAGCCATCAT
This sequence comes from Janthinobacterium sp. NKUCC06_STL, assembly GCF_019345455.1. Lineage (NCBI taxonomy): Bacteria > Pseudomonadati > Pseudomonadota > Betaproteobacteria > Burkholderiales > Oxalobacteraceae > Janthinobacterium > Janthinobacterium sp. NKUCC06_STL. The sequence continues at coordinate 23,977 of NZ_JAHKQY010000008.1, read as the reverse complement.
GACCACCGACACGCAGCCGAAAGCCGGTTCGCGCAGCGTCACCATCGGTGGCCACGCGGTGACCCTGACGGGCATCAGCAAGGGCGCCGGCATGATCAAGCCGAACATGGCCACCATGCTCGGTTTCCTCGCGTTTGACGCTACCGTGGCGCAACCGGTGCTGGACCAGCTGGTGAAACAGGCGGCCGACAAGTCGTTCAACTGCATCACCATCGACGGCGACACGTCCACCAATGACTCGTTCATGCTGGTGGCCACCGGCGCCGGCAGCCTGGTGATCGATTCCATCGACTCGCCGCACTATGCGGCACTGGCGGCCGCCGTCACCGAACTGTCTACTTTTCTTGCACAAGCCATCGTGCGCGACGGCGAAGGCGCGACCAAGTTCATGACGGTGACCGTGGAAGACGGCCGCAACGTGGAAGAGTGCCGCAAGATCGCCTATTCCATCGCCCATTCGCCACTGGTGAAGACGGCCTTCTTCGCCTCCGACCCGAACCTGGGCCGCATCCTGGCCGCCATCGGTTACGCCGGCGTGGACGACCTGGACGTGGGCCAGCTGAATCTGTACCTGGACGACGTGTGGGTGGCCAAGAACGGCGGCCGCAACCCGGACTACCAGGAGCAGGATGGCCAGCGCGTGATGCAGCAAAGCGAAATCACCATCCGCGTCAAGCTGGCGCGCGGCGATGCCACGGCGACCCTGTGGACGTGCGACCTGTCGCATGACTACGTGTCGATCAACGCCGACTACCGCTCATGACCAGTCTCGATCAATTCCTGATCCGCGCCGAGCGGGTGCTGGCGCGCCTCGAGTCGATCTTGCCGCCGGCCTTGCCGGCCACCGACTGGAACAGCTTTGCCTTCCGCTGGCGCCGGCGCCAGGGCGCGCTGCCTTATTTGCAGGCCGTGGCCCACGTGTCGAACATCGCCTTGGATGACTTGCACAATATCGGCACGCAAAAGGCGCAGATCGAGCAGAACACGCGCCAGTTCGTCAGTAACCGTCCGGCCAACAACGTGCTGCTGACGGGCGCGCGCGGTACGGGCAAGTCGTCGCTGATCAAGGCTTGTCTGAACCAGTTCGCCGACCAGGGCCTGCGCCTGATCGAAGTCGACAAGGCCGACCTGGCCGACTTGCCCGACATCGTCGACCTGGTGGCGGCGCGCCCCGAACGCTTCATCATCTTTTGCGACGACCTGTCGTTTGAAGAAGGCGAGAGCGGCTACAAGGCGCTGAAAGTGGCGCTCGACGGCAGCATCGCCGCGCAATCGGACAATGTGCTGATCTACGCCACGTCGAACCGCCGTCACCTGATGCCGGAACGGATGTCGGACAACACCAGCTACAAGACGGACGACGATGGCGATCTGCATCCGGGCGAGACGGTGGAAGAGAAAATCTCGCTGTCCGAGCGCTTCGGCCTGTGGCTGTCGTTCTACCCGTTCAAGCAGGACGATTACCTCGATATCGCGGCGCACTGGCTCGCTTCGTTCGGCTGCACCCAGGAACAGATCGCGCAAGCGCGCGGCGACGCCCTGCGCTGGGCCTTGCAGCGCGGTTCGCGTTCGGGCCGTGTCGCTTGGCAATTCGCGCGCGATTATGCGGGGAAACTTCCTGCGGGAAAGATGCCGCAATGAGCGACGTGAAAATCAAACCGGTGGACGTCGCCGTCGGCATCCTGATGAAGCCGAATGGCGACGTGCTGCTGGGCCAGCGCCCGGCCGGCAAGCCATATGACGGCTATTGGGAGTTCCCTGGCGGTAAAGTCGAACCGGGCGAAGCCATTTTTGATGCCTTGAAACGCGAGTTTGTCGAGGAGCTGGGGCTGCATATCGACAGTGCCGAAGCCTGGTGCGGCGTCGAATATGTGTATCCGCACGCCCATGTGCGCCTGCATTTCTATATCAGCCGCGAATGGCGGGGCGAGCCGCAAAGCCTGGAAGGGCAGGCGTTCGCCTGGCAGGGCATGGTTGGCGTGGAACCCTTGCTGCCGGCCACCATTCCCTTGCTGGAATGGTTGGATGAGGTACGCCGGGAATCCCTCGTGCCCGCCTGATCCCCGCACTTGTGCCAGCGGGCAGCAGCATGCTGCGTGCTGGCGCAAGCTTTCCTCTTACTTTCCTTGTATCGCGCGCGCTTTGCGCTACAGTGCTTTCATCACGCACCGGGGAGTCTCGCATGCCGCTGACACTGACCTTTACCGATACCGATGAATTGCTGATCGCCGCCTTGCACAAGCGTGCCCGCGCGCATGGGCGCAGCATCGAGGACGAGCACCGCGACATCCTGCGCAGCGCCTTGCGTCCCCTGCCGAAGCGCCCGCTCGACGATATTTTGCGCAGCATGCCCGACGTGGGGCTGGATGCGGATTTCGAGCGCCGCTCCTGAATCGCCACGCTGATGCCCGGCTATCTGCTCGATGCCGATGTGATCGTTGCTGCGCGCAAGGGCAGCGCCGTGCCGGCGGGCGTGGCCGGTTTTTTCGAGCAGGTGGCGCCGGAGATGCGCTATGTGCCGGTGCAGGTGATCGCACAATTGCGCGCAGGGATACAGTGCAGCTGGCGGCGCGAGGCGGCGCTGGAAGCACTGGCGCTGGAAGGCTGGCTGGAAGCCGTGCTGGCGGAATATGCGCCGCGGTTGCTGGAATTCGACCTCGATTGCGCGCTCGTGTGCGCGCGGCTGCATGGCCGTGGCCACGCGCACGGCGTCGATAGGCAGATTGCGGCGATGGGCATCGCCTATGGCTTGACGGTGGTCAGCGGCAGGCTCGACAGTTTCGCGGCGCAGGGGCTGCGCCTGGAAAATCCGTTTAATTGAGGCTTATGGTGGCTTACTGCGGCTTGTTGTCTTCGTCCGCGAGGGGATCTTCAAACGGGTCGGCGGCGGGGATCGTGTATTTCTCTTCGGCCCAGGCACCCAGGTCGATCTGCTTGCAGCGTTCCGAGCAGAAGGGGCGGAATTTGTTGGCTTCAGTCCATTCGACTTTGGCGGCACAGGTAGGGCAGTTAACGACGGTCATGATGGGGCAAATAAGTAACAGTTAAAAATTACAGAGCGTGAGCTCGAACGGGACATCTTCTTCCAGCGGCTTGGGTTTCAAGTCGCCGCCTTGGGTTGTGAAGCGTACCCACAGCATGTATTTGTTGGCGGAAATTTCCGGGATGGCGCCGCTGTTTTCATCCAGGCTCAGGCGCAGCATCTGGTACACCTTGCCTTGCAGCATTTGCTGGTAGCTGCCGCCATTGGCGATCAGTTTAACGGGTCCGCCGGAATCGCGCAGCAGGCGCAGCACGAGGGCCAGCGCATCGAATAGCGGCGCCAGCGGGGCGAACCACGCGTGGATATCGGTCAGGCGCTGTTCCGAGCTGCGTTTTTGCCAGGCAAAGTACGATGGCAAGTCGAATTCGCAGGCGCCGCCCGGGATGATGGTGCGGCCGCGGATGCTCATCAGCCATTCATTGTCGCGGATATTCTGTCCCGTCTTGCCTTGCGCCGCCACCAGGGCGCCGCTGACACTGTCGAGTTCAGCCAAGATGGCATCGAGGGTTTCCGGTTCCACATTCGGATTGCTGCGGTAACCGAGCAGGCTTTGGCGCTGGCGCTCGAGTTCCTGCAGCAGGTCGGACTTCAGGTCGGCGCGGCCGGCCACTTCGAGCATATCGAAAATAGTTGCCAAGGCAACATGGTGCTGCATTGCATGTTCTTGCTGGATGAAGAACTTGAATTTGTCGTACAGGTCTTCCAGCCGCAACAAGGTACGTATGCGTTCGTTGAAAGGGTATTCGTAGACAATCAAAATAATTCCCTTAAGTAAGGACCTGCAAACAATCCCGTGATTTTGAACCAAGCGTCGACAAATTACAAACGTTGCGGGGCCATTCCGGCCATTCTTTTTGAAAATGCCAGATATAAATCGTGCAACTGGGCAATCTGCGGTTCCAGGGACGCCAAATCGCCATTGTTGTCGATCACATCGTCCGCCGCCGCCAGGCGCATGGCGCGCGTTGCCTGCGTGGCCATGATGGCTTTGACTTGTTCTTCCGATAAGCCATTGCGCGCCATCACGCGCGACACTTGCAGGCTTTCCAGGCAATCGATGACCAGCACCCGGTTGACGACCCGCTCCACCCAGCCGCCCGACTCGACCAGCAGGGGCACGGCAAAGATCACGTAGCTGCCCGTCGCTGCTTCGGCCGCCGCCAGGGTAGCCTGGCGGATGCGCGGGTGCAGGATGGCTTCCAGTTTCGCCTTGGCGGCGGCGTCGGCAAACACGAGGTTGCGCATTTTGGTACGGTCGAGGGCGCCGCGCGCGTCCGCATAGTCGGCGCCGAACTCCGCCACCAGGGCCGGCATGGCCGCACCGTTTGGCGCCGTCAGGCTGTGCGCGATCTGGTCGGTGTCGACGATGGAAGCGCCGCGAGCGGCGAACATGTCGGCCACCGTGCTTTTGCCGCAACCGATGCCGCCGGTGAGTCCGACGCTGAAATAGGGGGCGTTTTGTATGTGCATGTATGTTTCCAAAGGAAGGCCATCAGCCGGCCAGGCCCAGCGTCAGTTGTGACAGGGGCGTGCGGTACAGCAGGGCGATCAGGCCCGCCGCCGCCAGGTAGGGGCCGAACGGAATCGGCTTGTCGCGCCCGCGCTTGGCAAACACGATCAGGCCGATGCCGACCACGGCGCCCACCAGCGACGACAACAGGATGATCGTCGGCAGCATGGTCCAGCCCAGCCACGCACCGAGCGCCGCCAGCAATTTGAAGTCACCATAGCCCATTCCCTCCTTGCCTGTCGCCAGCTTGAAGGCCCAGTACACGCCCCACAGGGCCAGGTAGCCGGCGGCCGCGCCGATGACGGCGTCTTGCAGCGGTACGAAAGTGCCGTTGATATTGACCAGCAGTCCCGCCCACAGCAGAGGAAAGGTGAGGTCGTCGGGCAGCATTTGCGTATCGGCATCAATGAAGGTCATGGCGATCAGCAGCCAGGCAAACACGAGCGTGGCGAGACCGGTCCAGCCGCTGCCGAAATGCCAGATCAACAGGGCCGACAGGGCCCCCGTCAGCACTTCCACTAATGGGTAGCGCACGGAGATGGGCGCCTTGCACGCGCTGCACTTGCCGCGCAGCAGCAGGTAACTTATGACGGGGATGTTTTCCATGGCCGTGATGCGGTGGCCGCAAGCGGTACAGTTCGAGTGCGGCAGCATCAGGTTGTAGCGGTCCGTGTGCGGCAAGGGCAAGCCGCTTTCTTCCGCCACGTAATTATCGGATTCGCGCTGCATCATTTTCGGCACGCGGTGGATCACCACGTTCAGGAAACTGCCGACGATCAGGCCGAACAGGGCGGCGACGAGGGCGACGGGCAGATTGCCGGGCGCGGCGAACAGCAGGGTATCTTGTAGCATGGTGGACTAGTCTGAGGTGATGAGTGTTGCCGCGCAAACATTGCCTGGCACTGCCGCAGTGTAAAACATCTGCCGATGCATGGGGACGTTTTGCGCAGGGTGTATGCTCAAATCACCGCCCCCAGCTTGAAAATCGGCAAATACAGGGCGATCACGAGGGAACCGACCAGCACACCGAGCACGACCATCAGCGCCGGCTCCAGCAGCGTGGAAAGGGTGGCCACCGTGGCGTCGATATCGGCCTCGATGATATCGGCCGCGCGCGACAGCATGGCGTCGAGCGCGCCCGATTCCTCGCCGATCAGGGCCAACTGCGTCAGCAAGGGTGGAAATACGGCGCTGTGTTCCATGGCCAGGGCCAGGCTGCCGCCGGCGCGGATTTCGCGTTCGATGCGTGTCGTCGCTTCCTGGTACAGCGTGTGGCCGGAGGCGGCGCCCACCAGGCTGAGCGATTCGAGCAGCGGCACGCCGGCGGCGAACATGGCCGCCAGGGTGCGCGTCCAGCGGGCGATTGCCGCCTTGCGCAGGAGGGGACCGAAGACGGGCAGGCGCAGCGCCCGCAGTTGCGTGTCGCGCCGCAAGGCGGGCCAGCGGCGCCAGGCCAGGTGCAGCAGCAGGCAAGCGAGCACGAGCGCCGCCAGCAAGGCCAGCCAGTAGCGGACAACAAAGGCGGACACGCCCATGACGAGCAGGGTAGGCAATGGCAACGGTGCGCCGAAGCTGTCGAAGACCTGGCGGAACGCGGGCACGACCACGCTCATGATGATGGCCGTGACGACGATGGCGACGAGTACGATGACGAGCGGATACATCAGCGCGCCGCGCACTTGTCGCCGCAGGGTGATGGCTTTTTCCTGGTGCGTGGCCAGGCGCGCCAGCAATTCCTGCACGATGCCCGCCTGTTCGCCGGCCGCCAGCAAGTTGCAGTACAGCTCGTCAAACAGCAGCGGGAACTGGCGAAATGCCTGCTGCAGGCTGCTGCCCGCTTCGATGTCGTGACGCAAGTCGCGCATCAGCTCGGTGACGGCCGGTTTGGCGTGGCCCTTGCCGGCGATGTCGAAGGCGTGCAGCAGCGGCACGCCGGCCGCCATCATGGTCGACAACTGGCGCGTGAACAGGGCGATATCCTTGCTTGTGATGGCCTTGCCGGGCGCGCTGCGCGCAGCCTGCACCCGCTTGGCGAGGATGCCCTCGCGTCGTAGTGCGGCCTTGGCAGCGCTGGCGTCGGCGGCGCGCAAGACGCCATCGACCGCCTTGCCATGGCGGTCCGTGCCCTTCCACGCAAAGCGCCGCTCGGCCGCCATGTGCACCTCCTGCCGTCACGGTAGCAGTGGCAGGCCAAAGCGCCAGCGGCGCTGGCGGCAAGCTTGATGTGGCTCAGCCTTTCGTGGTTTGCACTTCCGTCTGGACAACGGCCTGGGCTTTCACGTCGGCCGCATCGTCCTCGTCGCTGTCCGTGCCCTTGCTGATGCTTTCGCCATCGTCGCGGCGCAAGGTCCAGAAGGTCAGCGAAGACAGCACCGTCAGCGCGGCCAGGGTCAGGAAAGTATGGTGCAGGGCCGTGCTGAGCATGGCGCGGTCCGACTGCGGCATGTCGCCCAGGTACCAGCCTGTGATCAGCGAACCGAAGGCGAGGCCAAAGCTCATCGACAGTTGCTGCATCGAACTGGCGATGGTGCTGGCCATGCTCGAATCGCTCTTGTCGACGTCGGCATACGCGATGGTGTTCATGCTGGAGAACTGCAGCGAATTGAAAAATCCCATGCACAGGCTGATGGCGACGATCACGTACAGGGGCGTGCCCACGCTTACCTGTGAAAACATGGCGATGGTGACGCCGATCAGCACGGTGTTGACGATCAGTACCTGGCGATAGCCGAAGCGTGCCAGCACGCGCGCGGAAATGAATTTCATGCCCATGGCGGCCGCGGCCGACGGCATCATCAGCAAGCCCGATTGCCATGCGGGCAAGCCCAGGCCCAGCTGGTACAGCAGCGGCAACAGGAAGGGCAGGCCGCCCACGCCCAGGCGCGTGACGAAGCCGCCCACGACGGAGACGCGGAAGGTGCGGATCTTGAACAGGGTCAGGCGCAGCAGCGGGTGCAGCACTTCGCTCGAATGCCAGGCATACGCGGCCAGCAGGCTGATGGAAATGAACAGCAGCACGGCAAACGAGGTGCCGTCGATGCGGTGCTCGCCAAAGATTTCCAGCAGCCATGACAGCAGCGCGATGCCCGTGCCGAACAGCACCAGGCCGATCAGGTCCAGTGGACGGGGCTTGTCGCCGTAGTAGTCGGGCATGTAGCGGTGCGCCAGGTACAGCGCCACCAGGCCGACAGGCACGTTGACGAAGAAAATCTCGCGCCACGACAGCCAGTGCACGATCAGCCCGCCCACCGTGGGTCCCAGTAGGGGACCGATCAGGGCGGGGATGATGACGAAATTCATGGCCGCCAGCAGTTGCGACTTGGGAAAGGTGCGGATGATGGTGAGCCTGCCCACCGGCATCATCATGGCCGCGCCCACCCCTTGCAGCAGGCGCGCAGCCACCAGCATGGGCGCATTCACGGACAGGCCGCACAGGATGGAGGCGAGGGTAAAGATGGCAACGGCGGCGGAAAACACGCGCCGCGTGCCGAAGCGGTCGGCCATCCAGCCGCTGATGGGAATGCACACGGCCAGACTCAGGATGTAGCTGGTGACGACGGCCTTCAGGCTCAGTGGCGTCACGTTCAGGCTGGCGGCCATGGCGGGGATGGCGGTGTTGACGATGGTGGAGTCGAGTTGCTCCATGAACAGGGCGGTGGCGACCACCCAGGGAAGGTAGCTTTTAATCGGGGAACTGGTCATGGATGCGAGCCTGAGGAGGAAAAACGGAGCCGACAGTACGACGAATTGTCACATAAATGGCGCAGGCGTGCCGTCCGTGCCCTCTGCTTGGCCATAATTGCTATGTTGACATGCCTCTTGCCGCGCAGCACAATGCCGCCATTCCTGGATGAAAACGGACTCGGTACGATGAGAGAATTGAATCACCTGATCCTGAATCTGTATGGCAGTGCGCAGGAATGCACGACGGGCGAGTTCCAGGGACAGGCGCTCGACATGCTGAGGCAGGCGCTTTCCTTCGATTCCGCCGCCATCATCGCCGCCTCTTTTTCTCCTGACATGGCGATTTCGCTGCACAGCCTGCACATGTATCAGCAACCGATAGAGAAACTGGCGGACCGCAAGGCGCTCGTCAGCCCGGACACGATCCTGGCCGATGCCTGCCGTTCGCGCGGCCGCTGCGTGACGATGGCGTCGGCCGAGATCGATCGGCGCTACCTGGACTTGCATGCCTACTGCAGGAAGTATGCGATTGCCCACAGCATGGTGCTGATCTCACCGGCCACCCACCATGCCAACCTGGACTTGATTGCCTTGTGGCGGGCAGGGCCGGAACGCGCCTATTCCGCTACTGAGATTGAACTGGGCAACCTGCTGTTGCCGCACCTGACCCAGGCGCAGGCGATCAACAGCCGTTTGTTCCTGGCAACGGATACGCAGCCGTCACCCGGCAGTGTCCGCTTGCTGGCCAGCCTGAACGGCTGCCTGCAATATATGGAGCCGATTGCCGCCGACATGCTGCAGCGGGAGTGGCCCGAATGGGACCCGCCCATGTTGCCGGCGGACTTTGTTACAGAATTGCGGCGCCCTGGCCTCGGCCGCTACACGGGCAAAACCCTGGTGGCGCAAGTGACGGAACTGGGCGGCTACCTGTATATCCAACTGGCGCAGCGCCCGGCGGGGCGGTCGCTGACCGGCGTCGAAAGCGCTGTGGCGCGCCTGGCGGCCACCGGCCTCAGTTACAAGGATATTGCCCGGCAACAAGGGGTATCGCCGGCCACCGTCAGGAATCAGTTACACAGCGTATATGCCAAGCTCGATGTCGGCAACAAGACGGCGCTGGCGGCGGCGCTGACTGTGCTGACCGAGATGTTGCCGTAGAAAGTCCATAGAACAATTGTCCTATAGTAATAACTTCCAGCCGGATCTAGCATGAGCGTTGTCGTTGCGAGTCCTGTGTCATTCGCAATTTGTCCCGCAATCCTGGAAGGTCACTGATGAAGAATGCAATTTCGATCGTTTTGTTTGGCGCGGCCCTGTCCGCATGCGGTGGCGGCAGCGATGGCGGCACGCCGGAAGCACCCGTCACGCCGCCCGTCGTGGTCACGCCTCCCGTCGTTCCCGTCGACAGCGTGACGGTGGCATCGGAAGCCGTGGCCAAGCAGGCTGGCCTGAGCGTCATCGCCGGCGCCAGCGCCGATGAAAGCGTGTATGACGTGGCCGCCGATATCGGCGACACGTGGCGCATCACGTTCGACAGTGCCAAAAAAACCTTCAACGTCAAGGTGCTGTCGACGCAGTTCGGCCTGGTCGACCGCAGCGGCACGTTCAGCGCCACCACCACCGGCAATATCACGACCTATGCCGGCACCGACCTGAGCCTGAGTGTCGACGCACGCACGCGCTTGCTGACAGGGACTGTGAAACTGGGCAACATGAATTCCAATGTCAGCGGCAGCGGCTATGCCGTCACGGACGTGGCCAAGCTGGCCGGCAGCTATATCTTCCTGGGCGCCATGCGCAATGCCTCGAACGGCGGCGACCGTTTCAATCCGAAAGGCAGTCTCAAGGTGGCGGCCGATGGCAGCGCGCAACTGTGCAATGGCGGCGTGTTCAATGCGCAAGGCGTGTGTTCCGCGGTATCGCCGCAGCTGGAAGCGGAAAACGCCAGCCTGACCCTGGTCAAGGATGCGAAGAATGGCTTGCTCGTCGCCCGCCAGGGTGACCAGGACTTCGGCATCGTGCACGTGCACGCTGGCGACCGTGGGCTGGCGCTGTTCATCGACCGCTACAGCCGCAACCAGCAGAACGTGCTGCGCGTGGGCACCATCGTGGCGGCCAAACAGCAAAAGATCGGCACCGAAATCGCCGGCAGTTATGCTTGCGCTGCGCCGGGCATCAGCGCGAAGATCGTGGTGGCCGGCAGCACCGCCACCATCAGCAACAACACTGCCGGCAAGACGCACGCCGAAACCATCACCGTCAACAAGCTGGGCCTGGGCGCGCAGGCCGTCGATTTCGATGGCATCGCCGTGTTCAAGGACCCCGCCGACGTGCCGGCGGATTATTCGATGTTCATGCCGGTGTCGTCGAGCATGGCGGTCGAATTCTCGACCGACCGCTCGTATATGGGCACGTGCCTGAAAAATTAAGGGGTGCTGCCACGTGCCTGTGTGAGTAGGTCGGGTTAGCCGGTACGGCGTAACCCGACACCACTATCAGCGTGGCAGTCGTTCCAGCGCATCCATCAACGGCATCGCCGCGTCGGCAATCCGCTCCAGGCTGGCCTCGCGCAGGGCGGCCGTGTCCACCGTGTGGCCGGAGTCCAGCCCGGCCCAGCGCAGTAGCGCCGAACACGCGGCGGGCGTATCGAACATGCCGTGCAAATAGCTGCCGAGGATTTGGCCGTCACCCGACACGGCGCCTTCCGGCCGCCCATCGATGACAAAGGCCGGCTGCGCCAGCGCCGCGCCATGCGAGAGTCCCATGTGGATTTCATAGCCTGCGACGGGCGCATCGGCCGCGCCGGCAAACGCGCAGCGGCCGCTCACCTGTTCCAGGCGTTTTTCGCTTGTCAGTTCCGTCACCATGTCGAGCAGGCCCAGCGCCGTTGAGTCTCCTACCGCGCCTTCCACGCCCAGCGGATCGCGCACGCTTTGCCCCAGCATCTGGAAGCCGCCGCAGATGCCCAGCACCTTGCCGCCGTAGCGCAGGTGTTTGGCCAGATAGGCGGGCCAGCCTTGCTGCTGCAGCCAGGCCAGGTCGCCGCGCGTGTTTTTACTGCCAGGCAGGATCACCAGGTCGGCCGCTGGAATCGGCTGCCCCTGTTGGATGAATTGCAGGTCGACCTCGGGGTGGGCGCGCAACGCGTCGAAGTCCGTGTGGTTGCTGATGCGCGGCAGTTGCGGCACCACCACCTTGAAGGCGCCCCGTTCGGCCTGCATCGCTTCGACGGCGTCTTCCGCGTCGAGAAACAGGCCGTGCAGATAGGGCAGCACGGCCAGCACGGGCTTGCCCGTTTGCTGCTCGAGCCACTCGATGCCCGGTTGTAGCAGCGAGATATCGCCGCGGAAGCGGTTGATGACGAAGCCGATGATACGCGCCCGCTCGCTGTCGGATAGGCACGCCAGGGTGCCGATGATGTGTGCGAAGACGCCGCCACGGTCGATGTCGGCCACCAGGATCACAGGGCAGTCGACGGCTTCGGCGAAGCCCATGTTGGCGATGTCGCGCGCGCGCAGGTTCACTTCTGCCGGGCTGCCAGCGCCTTCGACGACGACGGAGTCGTACTGCTGGCGCAAGCGCGCGTATGATTCCAGCACGGCGCCCATGGCGATGGTTTTATATTGCTGGTAGTCGCGCGCATCCATCTCGGCGCGCACCTTGCCGTGGATGATCACTTGTGCCCCCGTGTTCGATGACGGTTTCAAGAGCACCGGATTCATGTCCGTGTGCGGCGCGATGCCGCAGGCCAGCGCTTGCAGGGCTTGCGCGCGGCCGATCTCGCCGCCATCGCTCGTCACGGCGCTATTCAAGGCCATGTTTTGCGGCTTGAACGGCGCTACCGTCACGCCACGGCGTTTCAACAATCGGCACAAGGCCGCGACGACGGTGCTCTTGCCCGCGTCGGACGTCGTGCCTTGCACCATCAGGGCGGGAAAGGGACTCTTCATGCCTGCTGCTCTTTCTGATTCTCCTGCCACTGCGCGATGATGTCGCTGATCTGGCGCAGCCCTTCGGTAATCGCGGCAGGGCCGGGTGACAGGATGTCGGGCGACTTGATCTCGAACAGCATCTGGTTTCTCACGGCGGGAATCGCATCCCAGCCCGGGCGTGCCGCCAGCTGCGCCGGCTGGAACTTCTTGCCGCACCAGCTGGCGAGGATGATGTCGGGCGCGCGCGTCACGACGGCCAAAGGATCGGCGATGATGCGTTCCTTCGCGCCGGGATGTGCGGACAACTCCGGGAAAGCGTCCGTGCCGCCGGCGATCTCGATCAATTCCGCCGCCCAGCCGATGCCGCTCATCAGGGGATCGTTCCACTCTTCAAAGTACATCACGGGCTTGCGCGCCCAGGCGGCGGCGCGGGTGCGGGCGGCGGCGATGTCGGCGCGCAGGCTGGAGATCAGTACTTTGCCCGCTTCTTCGCGCTGCACCAGCGCGGCCAGCACGGCGATCATGCGCAGGATGCCCTCCACCGTGCGCTGGTTGAACTGGTGCACTTCGATGCCGGCCTTGACCAGGTCGCGGCAGATATCGGCCTGCATGTCGCAAAAACCGATCACGAGGTCCGGTTTCACTGCCAGGATACGTTCCAGGTTCGTGGACGAAAAGCCGCTGATTTTGGTCTTTTCCTCGCGCGCGCGGGGTGGGCGCACGGTAAAGCCGGAGATGCCCGCGATCGTGTCTTCCGCGCCCAGCGCATACAGCGTCTCCACGGCTTCCGTCGACAAACATGCGATGCGCTGGTAGTGGCTCACCGCGTGGCTCACGGCGCCGCCTTGGCTGCAGGAGCGGTGCGGCGCTGGCGCGCCACCTCCAGCTGTTCACACATGGCGGCCGTGCCTTCGATCATGCGCGGGCCGGCGCGGTTGAGCAAATCGCCATTCAGACGGAACAGGTTATTTTTGCGCACGGCCGTCATCGACGGGAAGGCGCGCCACATGGCCAGGCCGCCTTCGCTGCGCGGATCGCTTTTTTCACTGGTGCCGAAGATGACTTCCGGGTCTTCCTGCAGCACGCCTTCCGGGGTGACGACAGGCGCCACCACCTTCATCGCGGCGAATACATTCTGGCCGCCGCACAGGCGCATCGAGTCGCTGATGATGCTCGCGCCGCTCAAGGTGTACAAAGGCTTATCCCACACTTGGTAAAACACGCGCACGGGCGGGCGCTGCGCGTATTGCGCCGTCAAGCTGGCCAGTTTGGCGCGCAGCTGGGCGGCGGCCGGTTTGGCGGTTTTCTCCGTGCCCATCAACTGGCCCAGGCGCTCCATGCTGTCGGGGATGTCGGCCAGCTTGCGCGGTTCGCTGTGATAGATGGGCACCTTCAGCTGGCGCAGCATGGCGATCTGGCGTTCGGCGCTGCCATGCATCCACACGACGATCAGATCCGGTTTCAGGGCGATGATGCGCTCCATGTCGTACTGGCGGTTGTCGCCCACTTGCGTGATCTTCTTTGCCGCTTCCGGATAGTCGCTGTAGCTGACGATGCCGGCGATCTTCTCGCCGCCGCCGGCCGCGAACAGTAGCTCCGTCACATGCGGCGCCAGCGCCAGGATGCGCTGCGCCGGCTTTTCCACAGTGACGGTATTGCCGTCGTCGTCGCGCACGGTGATGGCGGCGTGTGTTTGCAGCGAGACCAGTCCGGCCAGCAGCAGTGCGGTTTTCAAGTGGTTCATATGTGCTTCCATGTGGTGAGGGCCTGCTGCAGGCGCAGCCAGGCGTGTTCGTCGGGGGGCAGGCCCAGGCGGATGCCGTGGGCCGCGTGGCGGAACAGGCGCACCCAGATGCCTGCTTCAGCCATGTGGCGCCAGAAGGCTTCGGCGTGTTCTTCCGGCCACCACTGAAACAGCGCCGTGCCGCTGCTGGCGATGCCGTGTGCGGCCAACAGCTGATGCAGGCGGGCGCCTTCGCCGCGCAGGCGTTCGCGCATCGCTTCCTGCCAGTGCGTGTCGGTGAGCGCAGCCAGCGCCACCTGCTGTGCCGGGCCGCTGACGCTCCACGGTCCCAGCATGTCGGCCAGTTGCACCAGCAGGGCGGGATGGGCGGTGACAAAACCCAGGCGCAGTCCCGCCAGGCCAAAGAATTTGCCCACCGAGCGCAGCACGATCAGGCCCGGCTGGCCTGTGTGCGCCCCGAGGCTGGCGTGCGCTTCCGTGTCGCCAAACGCTTCGTCGACCACCAGCCAGCCGCCGCGCGCGGCCAGCTTGCCCGCCCATTCCAGCAGCAGTGCGGGAGCGATGCGCTCACCGGTGGGGTTGTTCGGGTTGCAGATGACCAATACCTCGCAGTGGTCGACGGCATCGGCCAGCTGCGCATACGGCACTTGCCGCAAGTCGTGACCGTGCTGGCCCCAGTGGTGCGCGTGTTCCGCATACGACGGCGCGGCCACCACCACGCGCGACGGTGCGCGCAGCCGGGGCAGGGCCTGGATGGCGGCTTGCGTGCCGGCGACCGGCAGCATGGCCGGCGCGTCGTAGTACGCGCAGGCGGCAGCGGCCAGCGCGGGATCGGCTTCCGGCAGCCGGTGCCAGGCGTTGGCGTCGGGTGCTGGCGCTGCATACCAGTGCGGGTTGATGCCCGTCGACAGGTCGATCCAGCCGGCGATGGGCCGTCCATATTCGCGCGCGGCGTCGCGCAGGTTGCCGCCATGTTCAAGCAAGGTATTTCCCCTTCAGATAGAACAGGCCCGCCAGCAGCGCCATCCAGATCAGCCACAACACGGCCGTCTCGGCCACCAGGCGCCAGGCGCGGTCGATGTCGCGCGCTTCGGCGGGACGACCGCTGCCCAAAGGCGGGCGGCGTTCCAGCTCGCCGTCGTAAATGGCGTCGCCGCCCAAAGCCAGGCCCAGGGCCCCGGCGCCGCTGGCCATCACGGGGCCCGCGTTCGGACTGCCCCAGTTGGGCGCCTGCGTGCGCCAGCAGTGCCAGGCGCGTTTTTTGTCGGCCATGTTCTTGCCCAGCATGACATACGACAGGGCCGTCAGGCGCGCCGGCAGGTAATTCAAGACGTCGTCGATGCGCGCGGCGCAGCAGCCGAACCAGTCGTAGCGCTCGTTGCGGTAGCCCCACATGGCGTCGAGCGTATTGGCCAGCCTGAATAGCACGGCGCCGGGGCCGCCCGCCACGGCAAACCAGAACAGGGTGCCAAACACGGCGTCGTTGCCGTTTTCCAGCAGGGATTCGGTGCTGGCCTTGGCCAGGCTGGCCGCATCGGCGTTGGCCGTGTCGCGGCTGACGATGCGCGCCGTCAGCAGGCGCGCGTTGTCCAGGTCATCGATGGCCAGGGCGTCGGCAATCGGTTGATTGTGGTCGCGCAGGCTGCGCAGGCCCAGGCAAAGATAGAGCAAGAAGACGTGGAGGGCGGCGCCGGCCAGGCCGCACAGCCAGTAGGCGGCATAGCTGATGGGCAGCACGGCCAGCAACCACGCCAGCGCACCGCGCAGCAAACGCCCACGGCCCCGGTTCAGCAGGCGTTCCAGAGCGTTGGCGAAGCGGCCAAAACCCACCAGCGGATGCCAGCGGCGCGTTTCTCCCAGCAGCAGGTCGAGCAGCACGCCGGCCGTCATCAAGGCGGTCAGCATGGGCAGCGACAGCCCGCTCAGCATGGGCCACCTTTCAGGTACAGGGGCAAGCCGGCGGCGACAAACACGGCCTTGTCGCAGACGGCCGCCACGGCCTGGTTCAAGCGGCCCGCTTCATCGGTGAAGCAGCGCGAAATGGCGCCGTAGGGCACGATGCCCATGCCCACTTCATTTGATACGAGCACAATGTCGCAAGCTGTGTCTTCGATTTCCGCCAGCGCATACAGCAGGTGCGCGCGCTCGCTGTGGAACAGTTCGGGCAGCGCGATGTCGCCCACGTCCGGATACGTCTCGCCGCTGGAAAACATCAGGTTCGTCAGCCACAGGGTCAGGCAGTCGACCAGCAGCAACCGGCCGGGCCGGGCTTCCCGCAGGATGGCGTCGCCCAGGCGCAGCGGTTCTTCGATAGTCACCCACCCGGCCGGGCGCTGCGCACGGTGATGCGTGATGCGCGTGGCCATCTCGCCGTCGCCCGCCTGCGCGGTGGCGAGGTAGAGTACCTCCTTGCCGGACTCGCGGGCCAGCTTTTCCGCATAGGCGCTCTTGCCGGAACGGGCGCCGCCGAAGACCAGGGTGCGCGTCATGGCGCTGTTACCACTCGGTGCCGATTTGTGCGCCGATGCCGGCCGCATACGCATGCTTGACGACGGCCATTTCGGTGACGGTGTCGGCGATTGCGATCAGTTCGTCCGGCGCGCCGCGGCCCGTGATGACCACGTGCTGCATGGCCGGGCGTTCCAACAGGTCGGCAATGACTTTATGCACGTCGAGATAGTTGTACTTGAGCGCGATATTGAGTTCGTCGAACAGCACCAGGCCGTAGCTGGGGTCGGCCAGGAAGGTCTTCGCCTGCTCCCATGCCAGTTCGGCTTTTTCGATGTCGCGCTCGCGGTTCTGCGTTTCCCAGGTATAGCCTTCGCCCATCGCATGAAAACTGATTTCATCGGGGAAGCGGCGCAGGAATTTTTCTTCGCCCGTCGACATGGCGCCCTTGATGAACTGCACCACGCCGACTTTCATGCCGTGGCCCATGGCGCGGATGGCCATGCCGAAGCCGCTCGAGCTCTTGCCCTTGCCATTGCCCGTGTTGACGATGATGATGCCGATTTCCTTGTCGGCCTTGGCGATGGCCGCATCGATGATGGCCTTTTTTCTCTCCATGCGCACGCGGTGGCGCTCGTTGATGGCGGCGGTGTCCGCGTCGATGTTATCGTTCATTGTTGATCCTCTTTTGGTATGAATATCTTGCGTTTGCCGTGCTCGATGATCTCGATCGGGTGGCCCAGGTAGTCGCCCAGGATGGATGCCTGCATCACGTCGGCCACGGGACCGGCCAGCCAGCCGCCATCGCCCATCAGCAGCAGCGCATGGGTCGAAACGCTGTGCGCCAGGTTCAGGTCATGCCCCACCATCACCACGGTTTTATTCTGTTCGCGGCACAGTTTAGCCAGCAGGCCCATGACGCTGACCTGGTGCGCCAGGTCGAGCGCGTTGGCAGGTTCATCGAGCAGCAGCAAGGGTGTATCCTGCGCCAGCATGGCGGCAATCGCCACGCGCTGACGTTCGCCGCCGGACAGGCTGCGCACATCGCGCTCGGCCAGGTGTTCCACTTCCATCGAGGCCAGCGCCGCCAGGGCGATGCGCTGGTCGTCGCTGCCTTCCCAGTAATGGTTGTCGTGATACGGGTGGCGCGCCGACAGCACGGTTTCGATGACGCGGTACGAGAACGCATCGTGGCGCGCCTGCGCGAGGAAAGCCCGTTCGCGCGCAAGTGCGTCGAGCGGCCAGTCGATCAGGGCGCGGCCCTGTATCGTCACGTGGCCGGCATCCGGTTCGCGCAAGCCGGCCAGGGTGCGCAGCAAGGTGCTTTTGCCGGCGCCATTGCGGCCGATCACGCTCCAGCATTCGCCATCTCTGATATGCCAGATGAGGTTTTCCACGAGACAGCGCGTGCCCGCCTTCAGGCCGAGTTGGTAAGTACGTATCATGCTTGTTTCATCCCCTGCGCAAGCGGTGCAATTGGTACAGGAAGACGGGCGCGCCTATCATGGCCGTGACCACGCCGACCGGTAGTTGCAAGGGCGCCAGCACGGTGCGCGCCAGGGTATCGGCCAGCACGAGGAAGGTGCCGCCGGCCAGCGCGGCGGCCGGTATCAGCAGGCGATGATCGGGGCCGCAGGCAAAGCGCAACGCATGCGGCACGATCAGGCCGACGAAGCCCACGCTGCCGGCGCTGGTGACGGCGCTGGCCGTGAGCAGGCCGGAACAGAAGAACAGGCCCTTGCGCAGCGCGCCCACGCGCACGCCCAGGGTGCTGGCCGCTTCTGCATGCAGCGCCATGACGTTCAGCGAGCGCGCGTAGCGCAAGGCGAAGACCAGGGCGCCGGCCAGGACCAGCCAGGGCATCAGCCGCGCCGGTGCGCCGGACAGGTCGCCGATCATCCAGAACACCATGCTGCGCAAGCGGCTTTCCGGGGCGATGGACAGCATCAGGGTGACGATGGCCATGCAGGCCGAGGCCAGGATCACGCCCGTCAGCAGCAAAAGCGAGGCGCCCCCTTCGGCCGCCGTGCCGCCGCGCAGGTCGCGCCGGGCAAAAAAGTACAGCAGCATCGATACGCCGACGGCGCCGGTAAAGGCGGCCGCATCGACCACCCACAGCGCGCACATGAACAGCAGCGCGGCCAGTGCGCCGACGGAGGCGCCGGCGGAAATGCCCAGCACATACGGGTCGGCCAGGGGATTGCGCAGCAGCGCCTGCATCATGACGCCGGCCAGCGACAGCGCCGCGCCCGTGACAAAGGCGGTCAGCGCGCGGCCCAGGCGCAGGTCAAGCAAGGTGGCGGCGAGAGTGTCGGTCTTGCCCTGCACGACATGGAGCAGGGCGGAAGGCAGGTCGGCGAGCGGGATCGCGATCGAACCGATCATGCCGGAGAAAATCAGGCTGGCAATCGCGCACACGATCAGCACCGTGAGGATCACGGTGGCGCGGTGGCGCATATTGCGGAAAAATGGGTGCATGTACTGCCTTAAAAACGGGGACTGCAGAACTGCATCTGCTGGCGACGGCGGCATGCCATCGCCCGCAGCTTACATCATTACTAGGTGCTTATTTCATGCCGTAGCGTACGCCAACGAAGAGGTTCGAGCGTGGCGTCGCGTAGAAACGGCTCAGTTCATAGTCTTTGTTGGTGATGTTGTTCCAGCGTGCCAGCACCGACCAGTCACGCGCGAACTGGTAGGTGGTGTACAGGTTCAGCAAGCCATAGCCACCGAGGGTGCTTGTGTTGGCGGGATCTGTAAAACGTTTGCCCGACAACTGCCATTCCGTACCGGCGGTCAAGCGACCGGTCGTGTAATCGACAGCGAAATTGGCGTGTTTTTTCGCGCGGAGCACCAGTTGCTTGTCGAGCGATTCATTGCGCGGATCTTGCAGGTCGATATTGCCGCTGACGTTGAAGGCACCGAATTTATGCGCGCCAGCCAGTGTCACGCCTTCGAGCAGAGCTTTGTCGACATTCGTGCTGCAGCCATAGCCTGGTTTCCAGCCAATAACTGGGCAAGCCGCTACGTAGTTGATCATATCGGTAATCTTGTTATGATAGTAGATCGCGCTCAGTTGCGATTGGCCGTCGTTGTAGTGCAATCCAATTTCAGCATTGCGGCCTTTTTCTGGCTTGTTCGTGGGGATGCCAAAATCAGGGTAGTACAGATCGTTGAAGGACGGTGCGCGGAAGCTGGTGCCATAGCTGGCGCTGGCGCGCAAAGCGTTGCTGAAACGGTAGCCATAGGCGACGCTGCCCGTGTTGTGCGTCCCGTACACCGAGCTGTCGTCGCGACGGCCGCTGATGCTGGCCAGGTGAGCGCCGCGCACCAGGTTGTACGATGCCGCGAAAGACTTTGTATTGCGTCCGCCGGACAGGCCTTCGAGCGAGCTCACGACGTCTTCGTCACGGTATTCACCCAGCAGTTGCAGGGTGTCGCGGCCGAGGAGAATATCGTTTTGCCAGCTGATGTCAGTTTGCTTGGTGTCGAACTGGCTTCTGCCGGAGGTGCCTGCGGCGGATACTGCGGTCAGTTTGTCCTTCGATTCTGCGTAGCGCAGCTCGCTGGTCCAGTTCGGCAAGAACTGGTTCTTCGTGAAGACCGAAATGCTTTCCTGCTTCTTGTCGTTGCGCGCGTCGAAGTTCAAGCCCGCATCGTATTGTGCATCCAGTTTGCTGTTCAGGAAAACCAGGCCGACGTCATGTCCCTTGGCCATCTGGTAGCCAAACTGGCCGCTGACGCTTTCCTTGTCGTAGCCGTCTTTATCGCCGTTATAGGAAAAATTACCAGGTTTGGTGGCGGAATATCCATCCGATTTTTCCTTGCCCGCAGTCAGCGCGTAGCTGAAACTGTTGTTGCCACCGGTAGAGCCGGCAACGCTGGCTTCCAGCTGGCGGGTGTTGTCGCGGCCGTAGCCGGCGAAGGCGGAAAAGCGCGTCGCGCCGTCGCCTTTCTTGGTAAAGATCTGGATCACGCCGCCGACCGCATCGGCGCCATACATGGTGCTCAGTGGGCCGTAGACGATTTCAACGTGGTCGATGCTTGACAGCGGCAGGGCGCTCCAGCTGGCAGTGCCAGATGTGGCGGAGCCGATACGTACACCATCGACCAGCACGATATTCTGGTTGCTGTTCGCACCGCGGATGAAGACGCTCGAATCGGTGCCTGGGCCGCCATAGCGATTGACTTCAATGCCGCGCTGCTTTTGCAGCAGATCGATCAGCGTACCGGCGCCCGAGCGCGCGATGTCTTCCGAGCTGATGGTCTGCGTATCGCTCAATACTTCGCTCAGATGCTGCGGGTAACGGTTGGCGGTAACGATGATGGGATCGAAGGTGTCCGGCGTGGCTTGGGCGAAAGCGGTAGGCGCGGCAATGGCTAGCGCGAGCGACGTGAGCGCCGCGTGGCGGGAAACAGCATGGGTCATGATAGTTTTCAGTAAGTAATATGCAACCAGCCGACGTCCCCGTAGGCCAGATTGAACAGAAGTGGGAACTGAAGATGACGATCGAAGATGGCCATGGGCCATTCGGATCGCGAACATCCCCGTTCGCACACTTCCACCTGTCCTGGCCGGTATCCGGGCTGGCAAGTGCGGCTATCCCACCTTCCCATGCTCGATGATTGCAAGCACAGTGGTTGTCAGAGATAGCTTGTCGCCCGCTTCCTGTTGCGAGGGGCGACACTTGCTTACCGTTGCGGGGGCAGCACACGTTCGCCGCGGTTGCGGCATCGTGTTTCCCGTTTAACTGCGCTCATGGACATGAACGCGGGCACCAAAACCCCGCCATTATACGTGCAGCAGGCGTGGACTGAAATGGCTGGCTGGACGATTCGATATCAGAAATCGACGACGACCGTCGCACCGTAGGCGATTTTATGGGCGGAACGGGCGGCCAGCAGAGCCGCTTCCTCCAATGGCAGCCGGGCTTGCAGTGCCGACAGCAGGCGGATGGTGCCCGCATGGCAGATGAGGATGGCCGTTTCGTGTTGTTCGCGCAACAGGTCGCCTAAAAACGCATCGACACGGGTGGCCATCGCCAGCACATTCTCGCCTCCACCGGGGCGGTACCAGGCCAGGTCGGCCGCCCAGGCATCGATGTCCGCGCGCGCAATCGCGTGCCAGGGCTGCATTTCCCACGCGCCGAAATCCATCTCGGCCAGCCGCGCGTCAAGGCGCAGGACGCTGGAAGGCAGGTCTTGCGCCAAGGCTGTCGCCAGGCCGGCGCAGCGGCGCAGCGGACTGGCGTAGAGCGGTACGCCGGCCGGCAAAGTCGCTTGCAGGCTGGCGCGCACCGTGGCCATTTCGTGCGGCGCCACCGCCACGTCGCTGCGGCCATAGCAGGTGCCGCTGGTGACTTGCGGCGTGGGGTGGCGAACGAGGATCAGGCGCATGCTTGTTTAGTAGAAGCGCAATGGAGGTTGAAAGCTGGACAGGATGGCCAGGTAAATCGCCACTTCCGCCACCTGCTGCACGGCGCCCAGGCAGTCGCCCGTGTAGCCTTGCAGGCGGCGCTGGCATTTGCGGCCCAGCCAGAATGCGGCAGCTGCCGCCGCCACGACGGCAAAGACCAGCGTGGCCCAGTCAAATATGCCCAGCAGGCCGCAGGCGATGGCGGGCAGCAGGCCGCAGAGGGTGGCGATGATGAATTCAGCGGTGCTCATCTCTTGCGCCATCGGCTTGGCCTTGCCTTCGTCGCGCGCGTAGGCCATGAGCCAGATCAGCGACACGGCGGCCAGGCGCGAGAGCGGGTGGGCGATGAATAATGTCGCCACCACCTTTGCAGGCGGCAGTGAAGCGAGCGCCGCACACTTGATCGCCAGCAGGCAGAGGATGCCGATGGCGCCATACGCGCCGATGCGCGAATCCTTCATGATTTCCAGCACCCGCTCGCGCGTCATGCCACCGCCGAAACCGTCGCACATGTCGGCAAAACCGTCTTCATGGAAGGCGCCCGTCAGGTAGATGCCGGCGGCGACGGCCAGCAGCACGGCCACCGCCGAAGGCAGGAGCCAGCTGGCCACCAGATACACGGCGCCACTGATGGCCGCCACCACCACGCCGACCAGTGGAAAGTAGCGCGAGGCGTGCTGCAGCCAGGCCGGCTCGAAACCCACCCAGCGCGGTATTGGCAGGCGCGTGAAGAACTGCAGCGCGATGAAGAACAATCGGCACTGGTGGATGGCGGCGGAAACGGGATTGGTCATCGTCTTAGTCTGGCGTGGACTTTTCGCTGACCTGGGCCGAGGCAAACGTCGCCATCTCGCGCATGAAGTTGACGGCCGCGTGCAGCAGCGGCAAGGCCAGCGCCGAACCCGTGCCTTCACCGAGGCGCAAATCGAGGTGCAGCAGTGGACGCGCGCCCAGGCTTTCCAGCAGCTGGCGGTGGCCATTTTCATCGGAGCAGTGCGAAAACACGCAGTAATCGAGAATGGCCGGCTGCAAACGGGCCGCCACCAGCAAAGCGCTGCTGACGATGAAGCCATCGATCAGCAAAATCATGCGCCGTTCGGCCGCCTTGAGCATGGCGCCGGCCATCATGGCGATTTCGAAGCCGCCAAAGGTGGCCAGCACGTCGAGCGGCTCATTGACTGCCGCGTGATGGGCGGCGGCCGCTTCGATCACTCGTTGTTTATGCAACACGCCATCTTTCGACAGGCCGGTGCCGGCGCCCACGCAATCGGTGACGGGCGTGCCCGTCAGCTTGTGCATCAGTGCCGCGGCAGCGGTGGTGTTGCCGATACCCATTTCGCCAAAGCCCAGCACATTGCCATCCAGGGTGGCGACCAGCTCCATGCCCGCCTGCATGGCGGCCAGGCATTGTTCCTGGCTCATGGCGGGTTCCTGGGCGAAGTTGCGGGTGCCGGGGCCTTGCTTGCGGTCAAGCAAGCCGTCGCGCGGGCCGAAATCATGGTTCACGCCAGCGTCTACTATATAGAGAGCGCAATCGGCCTGGCGGGCGAAGACATTGATGGCGGCGCCGTTGCCGAGGAAGTTCTCCACCATTTGCCAGGTCACGCTTTGCGGATAAGCGGAAATGCCTTCCGCGACGACGCCATGGTCGGCCGCGAAAACGATGATGGCAGGCTGGTGCAATGCCAGTTGCGTGCCTTGCTGGATCAGGCCGATCTGATGGGCCAGGGTTTCCAGCATGCCGAGGCTGCCCAGCGGCTTGGTCTTGCTATTGATGGCGTGTTCGAGTGCGCTGGCCAGGGCGGGATTGGCGGTAGAGGTAATGTGTGGGATAGGCATGGGAATCTATATGGATGAGGCAGGGTATGGTCGGCACTACGATATCACACAGCAATATTTGCCCAGATGCAAATTAGCGCTTGCGGGGAGTTCGGGCCAGGGCTATAATTTGCCCCCTCGCTGAACGACGCATGCAAATGCCGAGTGAGACGAGAGAAAAGAAGGAGTTGACGGATTTAGCGAAATGCTTCATACTCTTCCTTCTTCGCAGCTGACAAACACAACGCTTTGTCGATAGCGCGAAAGTAGCACCGAATACAGTTCTTTAACAATTAACAGTCGATAAGTGTGGGCATTTGATGTAAGTGCAGCGTCAATCTTCGGATTGGCGTCTAACTTAAAATATCAAATGTTCACAAGA
>NZ_JAHKQY010000007.1:0-316479 GCF_019345455.1 Janthinobacterium sp. NKUCC06_STL | reverse complement strand
CGCGACATCGGCGTCGTGCGCGTTTTGCGCCGCCAGCTGGGCGGCTGCGGCTGCCGCCGCGGTGGCGGCGATGTTGGCGTCGGCGGCGATGGCGGCGTCCAGGGCCAGTTGCGCATTGGCGGCGGCCGTGGCGGCGGCTGCCGCCGTGGCGTCGTCGGCCTGGGCATTGAGCGTGTTGGCCATCGAGATGGCCGCTTGCGCCGCTGCCGCTGCCGCGGCGGCATCGGCGTTTTGCGCCGCGACGGCCGCCGCATGCGCGGCAACCGCATTGGCGGCAGCGGTGGCGGCAGCCGCATCGTCGGCCTGGGCCGCCGCCAGCGCCGCATGGGCGGCGGCCGCATTGGCATTGGCCTGGGCCGCATCATCGGCCGCACCCTGGGCGGCGAGCAGGAGGTTCAGTTTCAGCGTCTTGTCATTGTCGGCATCCGTGGCGTTGACATCGGCCGTCACGGCGGCGGTCAGGTTGGCGATGGCCGCGTTGAGCGCGGCATGGGCGTTCAGGGCCGCCGTATCGGACAGTTGCGCCGCCAGGGTGGCGGCCGCCGAGAGGGCGGCCGTGTGCGCGGCATCGGCGGCGGCATCGTCGGCGGCCAGGGCCAGGCTGGCGGCCTTCAATGCGTTGTTGGCCGCCGTGGCGAGCAAGGCCAGGTCGGTATCGGCCAGCAAGGCCGCATTGGCAAGGAGCTGTGCCGCCGCCGCCGCCGCCGCCGTGCTTGCCGCTGTGGCGTCGTCGGCCGCGGCGGCATTGGCGGCGGCGAGCGAGGCGCTGGCCGTCACTATCGCCGCGTTGAGTGCCGTCGTGGCGTTATTCAGGGCCGTTTGCGCGTTGGCCGCCGCCGTGGCTGCCGCTGCGGCGAGGCTGTCGTCGTTCAGCGCCTGGTTCAATGCGGCCAGCGCGCTCGCTGCTGCTGCCGCGGTCGTGCCGACGGCGAGATCGGCGGCCTGTGCGGCCTGGGTGGCTGCCAGCGAGATGGACGCCGTGAGGGCGGCGGTGGCGGCGGCGATATCGTCCGCCTGCGCATGTTGCGTGGCGGCGGCCGAGATGGCTGCCACGGCGGCGGCGGCGGCGGCGGCCGTGTCGGCGGTGGCAGCGGCAACCGCGGCGGCCGTTGCATTGGTGGAGTTGATTACAGCCGCAGCGGCTGCCGCGTCGTCGGCCAGGGCCGCATTCAGGGAGGCCAGCGCGTTGGCGGCGATGGTGGCGGCGCTGGCGGCGGCATTGTCGGCCAGTTGCGCCGCTTGCGCGGCCGCTTGCGAGACGTTGGCGACAGTGGCGGCCGTCGCAGCGGCCAGATCGTCGGCGACGGCGGCAGCGGTGGCCGCACTCGCCGTGATGGCGGCAACGGCCGTGGCGGCCGCATTCGCGTCCGCCTGCAAGGCCGCATTCAGGGCGGCCAGGGCGCTAGCGGCCGTCGCGGCCGTCGTGGCGGCGGCGGCATCGGCCGCTTGCGCGGCCTGGGCCGCTGCCAGCGAGGTGGCAGCGACGCCGGCGGCGGTGGCCGCGAGCGTGTCGTCCAGCGCCGCCGCCGTGGCTGCCGCCTGGGAAGTCAGGGCCAGGGTGGCGGCGGCGGTGGCGGCACTGTCAGCCGCGAGCGCATTGTTCAGGGCGGTCAGGGACGCTGCCGCCGTGGCTGCTGTCGAGGCGGCCGCCGCGTCATCGGCCTGCGCCGACTGTGCGGCGGCGAGCGACAAGGATGCCGTGGTGGCGGCGACGGTGGAGGCCAGTGCCGCCACCAGATCGAATGGATGGGCGGCCGAATAGGCGGCCAGGGCGGCGGCATTCGCGGCATCGTTGTTGGCGACGGTGGTCAGGGCGGCGGCATCCGTCAAGGCGGCCTTGGTGGCCGCCACGGTGGCGGCCGTGACGTTGAGCGTATGGGCCGTACCCAGCAGGACGGCGTCGGTGAGGCCGGCGACGGCGGCAGCCGCCGTGGAGGCGGTGGCATTGACGGTCGCTGCCAGGCCCAGGGCGACGGCGTCCGTCAGGTTGGCCGTCGTTTGCGCTGCGGTGGCGGCCGCCGCATCGACGGTCGCTACCAGGCCCAGGGCGACGGCGTCGGTCAGTGCGGCCGTGGCCGCTGCCGTGTTGGCGGCGGCCGTGGCGGCTGTCGAGACGGTGCCCAGAGCCACGGCATCGGTCAGGTTGGCAACAGCGGCAGCGGCGGTGGCGGCCGTGTTGGCGGCCGTCGAGACGAGGCCCAGCGCCACGGCATCGGTCAGGTTGGCCGTCGTTTGCAGGGCGGCAGCGGCAGTCGCGTCGGCCGTGGCGACCAGGCCCAAGGCCGTGGCGTCGGTCAGCGCGGCGGTGGCGGCAGCCGTATTGGCGGCCGTGGTGGCGGCGGTCGAGAGCGTGCCCAGGGCCACCGCATCGGTCAGGTTGGCTACATTCGTCGCCGTATTGGCGGTGGCTGCTGCGACCGTGGCGAGCAGGCCCAGGGCGGCGGCATCGGTCAGGTTGGCCGTTGTCTGCAGGGTGGCGGCCACGGTGGCATCGGCGGTCGAGATCAAGCCCAGCGCCGTGGCATCCGTCAGCGCCGCCAGGCTGGCGGCCGAGGAGGCGACCAGCGCATCGGCATTCGAGATGAGGCTCAGCGTGGTGGCATCGGTCTGGCCAGCCGTCGTGATGGCCAGGGCCGCGGCCGCGTCGGCGGCCGTCGAGACGAGGCCCAGGGCCACGGCATCGGTCAGGTTGGCCGTGTTTTGCGCAGCCGTGGCTGCCGCTTGTGCCAAGGTATTGGCAGCGCTCAGCGTGTTGACGACGGTCTGGGCGGCAAGTTCAGCGGCGGCGTCGGTGGTGGAAACGAGGCCCAGCGCGCCGGCATCGCTCAATGCGGCAGTGGCGGCGGCGGCAGTGGCGGCAGCCTGCGCCGCGGCAGCCGCGCTGACGGCCGAGATGTCGATCCCGCCCAGCCCGGCGGCTATTTCCGCCGCCGAGACGGCAGCTGCCGCCGTGGCGATGAGTGCATCGGCATCGGTCGCGGCGGCGATGGCTTGCAGGCCGGTGGCCGTCAGCGCATCGGCGGTGGAGATGCCGGCAAGAATGGTGGCATCGAACAGGGCGGCAGTGACATCGGCGTTATCGGCGCCGAGCTGCAAGCTATTGACGGTGGCCGTCAGGTCGAGCACGCTGGTTTGGCCAGCCGTGACGTTGGCGGCCAGGGCGGCGAGGTTGGCGAGATTGAAGGCATTGAGCGCGACATTGACGTCCAGCAGGCTGGCTTGCGCATTCGCGGCATCGGCATCGGCATCGGCCTGGTCGGCCGCTTGCTGCAGGGCGACGACATCGGTCTGGTCGGCCACTGTTTGCGCATTCGCGGCATCGCTGGCGGCGGCTGCATCAGCAGCGGCCAGGGCGGCCGCATCCGTCTGGTTGGCCGTCGTTTGCGCCGCCAGCGCGGCGGCGGCATCGGCGTCGGAAATCACTTGCAGGGCGGCCGCGTCCGTTAATGCCGCTTGCGTGGCGGCGCTGGTGGCCGTGCTGGCGGCTGCATCGGACGTGATTTGCAGGGCGGCCGCGTCGCTCAGGCTGGCCGTGACGACGGCATTCGCCGCCACCGTGGCGGCAAGGGCAGCGGCGGCGTCGAGCGCGGCGGCATCGCTACTGGCGGCCAGGGCGGCGGCGGCCGCCGTGGCGGCATCGGCATCGGAAATCAGGGCCAGCGCGGCCGCATCCGTCAAGCCGGCCTGGAGTTGCGCGGCGTCCGATGCCAGGGTGGCGGCATCGGCGATCAGGCCCAGGGTGGGCGCGTCCGTCATGTTCGCTTGTGTCTGGGCATTGGCGGCGTTAGTCGCGGCGGCATTGGCTGCCGCTTGCAGAGCGACGGCGTCGGTGGCGTTGGCGATGGTGGCGTCCTGGGCGGCAACGCCGGCGGCGGCATCGGCTGCCATGCTCAAGGTGACGGCATCGGTCAGCCCCGCCTGCGTGGCGGCGGCGGTGGCTGCGTTCGCGGCGGCGGTGGCGGCGATACCCAGTGCCGTGGCGTCGCTGGCATTGGCCGCTGTCGCCGCATCGGCGGCGGCCGTGGCGGCGGCGCTGGCGGCGGCGGCCAGGGCGGCGGCATCGGTCACATCGGCCAGTTCGGTCGCGGCGGCAGACGCGGCGGCATCCGCATCCGAGATGAGGGCCAAGGCGTCGGCATCGGTAAAGCTGGCCTGGATGCCTGCGGCGACGGCGGCGTTGGCGGCGGCCGTTGCCGCCAGGTCCAGCGCGGCGGCGTCCGTGGCATTGGCCAGCGCCGTGGCGGCGGCAGCGGCGGCGGCATCATTGGCCGCGATGACGCCAAGGGCTGCCGCATCGGTCAGCGCTGCTTGGGTGTTGGCCGCGGCGGCGACCACATCGGCGGCATCGGCGACGGCTTGCAGTGCGGGGGCGTTGGTCTGGTCCGCTTGCGTTTGTGCCGCATCAGCAGCGGCGTGCGCGGCGGCGGCATTGGCGGCGGCCGTAGCGGCAGCCGCATCGGCATTTTGGGCCGACGTGGTGGCGGCCAGGGATATGGCGGCGGTGGCGGCAGCGGCGGCGGCCGCGCTGTCGTCATCCGTGGCGGCGCCAGCGGCCGCTTGCGCGCCGGGGACGACCGCTGCCGTGCTGGCCGCCAGCGTATCGTCGCTGCTGGCGTTATTGGCGGCGAGCAAGGCTGCCGCTGCTGCAGCGGCGGCCTGCGCCGCCAGTTGGTCGGCCAGGGCGGCCGCATTCGCCGCTGCCAGCGAAGCTGCTGCCGTGGCCGCTGCCGCGGCGGCGGCGGCGTCATCGGCCAAAGCATTGTTGGCGGCGGCGACAGCCGCGGCGGCGGCCAGTATGGCTGCGTCGGTGACGACGGTGGTGGTGGATTGATTGCCCGTGCCACCGCCGGTCGAGCCGCCCGTGCCACCGGTACCGCCTGTACCTCCTGTCCCCGTGCCACCGCCGGTACCGCCAGTGCCCGTACCGCCGCCAGTGCCGCCGGTGCCCGTGCCACCCCCGGTGCCACCCGTGCCACCGGTGCCGGAGCCGCCCGCTGCTGCGCCACCGCCTCCGCCACCGCCTGCCGCGGCGGCAACCAGGCCAAGGCCGCCGAGCGCGCCCAGCACGCCAAGTCCGCCCAGCCCGCCTGTAGCGCCGGCACCCGCCCCCGCGCCAGCCGAAGCCCCGGCGACATCGACCACACTGCCGCTGGGGATGCCGGCCGCCCCGGCGCCAGCGCCAGCGGCACCACCGTTGTTATCGCTTTGCGGCGTGCCGGAATCGGCACCGCCGTTGCCCGCCTGGCCTGCGGCCGCACCACCGCCACCGGCTGCCAGGGCTGCTGCCGCAGCCAGCGCCGCAGCCGTGCCCAGGGCGGCGGCATTGCCGCTTTCGGCGCTTCCCGTGACTTCCACGACATTTTCAGGCGGCATGGTCGCGCTGGCATCGGCCCCTTTGATCAGTTCGTCTTCGTCATACTGCTTGCGGTCACCGTCTTTTGGAGTGACGGCTTTTTTTGCCGGCGTCGTGATCCTGGCGGCTGCGCCTTCGGCATTGACGGGAACTTGTGCTGGATTTTGGGTGGTGGCCATTTGGAAGTCTCCGGAAAAGGTTATGTATTCGTTCAATTTTATAAAATAATAAAAAATCAATAATATGATTCGATTCCTTGCTTGCTCCGGCGAGGCTTGGGCCGTGGTCGAACTTGGGTGTTACCGATGTCGATAATGGCAAGTAAAACATAACTGGCAAAAAAACGCTGGCACAACAGAACGCTTATTCAGAAACATTAAAAATGCCATTTTTATAGTTGTTTCATATGGCGTCATCTTTTTGTATTTTGTTTCTCTTGTCACTGAATTGCCAGCTGACATACACTCTCGGAAAGCGGTGTTTGCAGGCGATGCGTAAGCACTCCCACTCTGATGATAGTTTCAATTCTGAAACTTTCAATTTCATTTTGATCACTTTCCATGAGTCTATTCTGTCAAGCTTTGCTTTCGCCAATGATCACGAATTGTCACGAAATGGAGCTTTTCGGCTGAATCTGCCAACATGCGCCAGTGTTTCTGCGCCTTTTATTCAAAAAACATATCGCTATCGAATTGCTAGTTGTTGCTTTTTGGTGTGGTGATTATCAAATGTGATTGGGAATAAAATACGATAGAAATAATTATTTGTAATTATCATATCGATTTATTGCTATCGATCGGATAGCCGGTATTGAATGAAAAGGATTTTTCATAATAACTATCAATGAAGTAGTTATTGTTTCATTGACTTGAATGGGGCGGAAAATGCAAAACGCCCCGACGGGCGGGGCGTTTTTTAGGGCAAGAGACAGTGCGCTGTCAGCCTTCCTCGCGCCAGCGGCGCAGGCGGATGGCGGCGTAAATCAGCGCCGCACCTGCCGCCGCGCCCAGCCAGACGGCAGGCAAGGCCAGGCTGGACCAGGAATTGCTGAACACATCGATGCGTGTCATGTGCGAACTCCCTTCCGCCAGGGCGTGCATGCGTGGCAGCAGTTCCGGCTCGAATAGATACCAGCTGCCGGGAAGAGTGCCCAGCAGGGCGCGCCCGATGACATTCATCTGTATCCAGCTGACATCGCTTTCTGTCTGCGTCAGCTTGCCTGCCCAGACTGTCAGTATGAGCAGCAGCAGCGGCACGCCGACGGCCCACAGGAAGACTTTCGACCTGGCCCAGCTCGATACCATCAGCAGCCAGCCGACCGTCGGCAAGGCCCACAGGCAATACACGGGCAGCAAGCCGAATACGCGCAGCGGTCCCAGGTACAGGCCCGGGGTGGCCAGCAGTTCGGCAAACACGTGGATGCCGTTGGCCGCCAGCACGCCGCTGAGGATCAGGATCAGGGCCAGCGACGTCAGGCTGGCGGCGGCGGCCACGATCAGCGGCGCGACCAGCAGGGCGACGGCCGCTTTCGACAGCACCGTCTGCGCATCCGAGATGGGCAGCGACTTCCAGAACAGCACGCTGCGGTCGCGGCGGTCGTCATGCAGGGCGCTCAGGCAATAGAAGAACACGAGGAAACCCAGCGCCAGGAACAGCGGCGCGGCTGCGTACGTATAGTTGTTGGCGACGGCGTCGATGATTTCCGTGCGGCGCGGACCGAAGGAGCGCGTATTGAAGACGGTACTCCAGGAAATTTCCTCGCCATTGACGATGAGTGCCGTGCGCATCTTGGTCTTGGCGATGGTGCCTATCGCCATCAGGGAGCCCAGCACCGTCATGACGACGCCGATCAGTGCCGGCGTCCACACCAGCATGCCCTTGTGTTCCCACAACTCGCGACGGAGCAGCCATTGCATCTTGTTTACAGGGGAAATACTCATTGGTACGATCCTTTCATGGTCGCGACAAACAGGTCAGCCAGGCTGGGCGTGCGTACTTCGCCGAGGGCCACCAGCTGGGTGCGGGCGACGCCATCGAACAGCATCACCGACTTGCCGAACACGCTGCGTTCGCTGATCGGCTGCAGGGCGCGCGCCGGATTGATGTGCTGCGGACCCACCATCACCTCGATGTAGCGTTCGCCTACTTCTTCCATGCTCGACGCCAGCACGATCTGGCCGTCGCGAATGAACATCAGGTCGCTGAGGATGTGTTCCACTTCCTCGATCTGGTGCGTGGTGATGACGATGGTCTTGTTTTCATCGAAATAGTCTTCCAGCAAGTTCTGGTAGAACTGCTTGCGGTAAAGAATGTCCAGGCCCAGGGTCGGCTCGTCGAGCACCAGCAGTTTGGCGTCGATGGCCATCACCAGCGCCAGGTGCAGCTGCACCACCATGCCCTTCGACATGGCCTTGACCTTCATTTTCGGCGACAGTTTGGTGTGGGCCAGGTAGCGTTCAGCCTTGCTGCGGTCGAAACGTGGATGCACGC
Organism: Janthinobacterium sp. NKUCC06_STL; assembly: GCF_019345455.1. NCBI lineage: Bacteria > Pseudomonadati > Pseudomonadota > Betaproteobacteria > Burkholderiales > Oxalobacteraceae > Janthinobacterium > Janthinobacterium sp. NKUCC06_STL. The sequence goes on along the minus strand of NZ_JAHKQY010000007.1, from coordinate 308,636 downwards.
CGGCAACGAAATCGATGGCGTCGGCCACGCGCAGCCAGCCCGGCAGGATGGCCACGTCGGCGATGAAGCACACGTCATCCATCAGCGCGTCGCGCTGCACGCGGGGATCGCGCCCCAGCACCGACAAGTCGCCCTCGAAGCCCGTCAGGCCCAGGATGGCTTTCAGGGTGGTGGTCTTGCCGGAGCCGTTAGGCCCGATCAAGCCGACGATGCGCCCCGGCGCGATATCGAAGCTGATGCCATTGATGGCCACCTGCTTGCCATACTGCTTGCGCAGGCCGCGCGCGCTGATGACGCTGTCCTTGTTCAATGCATTCATGCGTTCTCTCCGTGTGCGCCGGCGTCGCGGCTCGCTTGCAGCAGTTGATCGAGGTCAAGGCCCAGGCGCGTGATGTGTTCCAGCAAGGCTGGCCATTCTTCGCGCAGGAAGCGTTCGCGTTCACTGGCCAGCAATTTGTCGCGGGCGCCTTCCAGTACATACATGCCGAGTCCTCTGCGTTTTTCTACCAGGGCATCGTCGACCAGTTCCTGGTAGGCGCGCGAGACCGTGATGGGATTCAATTGATAATCGGCCGCCACCTGGCGCACCGAAGGCAAGGCGTCGCCAGATTGCAGCACGCCATCGAGCATCATGCCCACTACCTTGGCCTTGAGCTGGCGGTAGATGGGGCTATTGTCATTCCATTCCGCGCTCATGGGATGCGCTCCGACAAGGGCGGGGCGGTGCGGCGCATGAAAAATGCTGTAGGCATCGAAGCTCCGTGATGTATTGAGTTGGTGTTGTAGTTAACTATAACAGTGAAAATTCAAATGTCAACATATTCATGTTTTTCTATCCACAAGGAAACTATAATGTTGCGTGTTTGAAAATCTTACTTGATAACTTTTGGCGTGCATGTCGCCGCAACCATGAAAGCAGAAATGATAAATTGCTTTGGAGAAGTACAAAACCTGTTCAGGCGTGCCAGTAGCGGCGTCGCTCTGTTGGCGCTGTTGAGCGCCTGTGGCGGCGGTTCCGGCGGCGGCACGTCCACGCCGCCTCCGACACCCGTGGCGCCGGTCGAAACGCCGCGCTATTTGCTGGGTGGCACGGTCAGCGGCCTGCTGCCTGGCGCCAGCGTCGTGCTGGCGAACGGCACGGATAAAGTGACCGTCACGGCCAACGGCCCCTTCAGCTTTGCCGGCAAGCTGGCGGCGGGCGCCAGTTATGAAGGCAAGGTCGACAGCGCTTCCGCGGGCCTCGCTTGCAGCATCGCGCAAGGCGCGGCCACCATGGGCAGCGCGGACGTCAGCAGCCTGGCCGTGCGTTGCCTGCCCATTGTGCTGGCCGGCGTGCAGGAGCGGATCCAGCGTGTCGATGGCATGGCGCAGGATGGCGCGGGCAATTATTACTTCGCCGATGCTTCCACGCAGGTGATCCACAAACTGGCCCCCGACGGCAGCCTGAGTATCTATGCCGGTATGCCAGGCAAGGCTGGTGCCGTTGACGGGCCTGCCGCCAGCGCGACTTTTTACATGGGGGGCCGTGCACCGCTGGTGATCGACGGCAAGGGGAACCTGTATGTGGCCGACACCTGCAATGGTCAGATAAGGAAAATTACGCCGGCTGGCGTGGTCAGTACACTGGCCGGCAAGCGCCGTGCCAATTGCAGTGCGACACCGGCAGAGCCGGATGGCGTGCCTGTGTATGCCGATGGGCCGGGGACGCAAGCCCGGTTTGGCGTGATCGCCAGCATGGTCATGGATCCGAACGGTGACTTGCTGCTCGTCGATGATGGACAGCTCCAGGTTCGCCGGGTGACGCCAGCTGGCGTGGTCAGTTCCTACATTGTCATGTTGGCCGAGCCGAATGGCCTGCCGCGCGCAGGACGAGTGGGCCAGATGGCAGTCGATGCCAACGGTGTCATTTACTTGAGCAACACTAACGGCAGCAAGATATATCGCCTTGATAATAATGGCGTGGCCTCCCTGGTTGCCGGAAATGCGATGACGACCGGCTATGACGGCAAGGGCGTCAATGCCAGCTTCAGGGGCGTGCGCGGCATGGTGTTTGAGCGTAGCGGCAATTTGTTGCTGGCCGACCGCGATGCCATCCGCCGCATGACGCCCGCTGGCGAGGTGACGACGGTGGTGGGGCGCTTGGTGCCTGACGCGGGAGGAAAATATCTCGACTGGAAAAGCCTGACCCAGATATCGATCGGGGATGCAGGCAACATGCTGGTCTTCGATGCCAGCCTGCTGCGCTTGAGCAGGGTGGATGCCGGCAACGGGATCGCGACTATTCCTCTCATGCTGAGCAGTATGGGGCCGGCGGACGGCGTGGGCGCCGCCGCCCGCGTGGGCAATGTCAGGGCCTCGGACATGTGCAGCGACCCAGCCGGGAATGTCTATCTGCTCGATGCGGCCAGCAAAGTGCTGCGCCGGCTGGCGCCGAACGGCAAGCTGGAAGTCTATGCGGGGATTGCCGGCCGCGCCGGCATCGACGATGGGGCGCGGCTCAGCGCGACCATGGCCGGCCCCGTGGCGATCGCTTGTGGTGCGGATGGCGCCGTGTATGTGGCGGACAAGGCGCTGAATTCCCCTTCCTTTAATTTGCGCAAGATCAATGCTGACGGGATCATGTCCACCGTCGAGCCATTGCCAGCAGGCGGTTTTGGCCTTCAGCAGTATATTCTGGCGGTGGACAAGGATGGCTATGTCACCTGGACGGAGGCTTTGAGCGGGGGGATTTATCGGCGCCCGCCTGGTGGCGTATTTTCCTTGTTTGTGTCCTTTGAAACGCTCACGCGCTCCTTCGGCGATAGCGATCTCGGCTTGCAAGATGTTTTGCCTTACAGCATGGTATTTGACAGCAAGGGGAATCTGTATTTTGATGACTATTATCATCAAGTGATCTTCAAGGCGGATCGTTCCGGCACCGTGACGGTGTTTGCCGGCACCTTGTACTCGACTAAAAATGCCGACGGTGGGCCTGGCGTGGGCAGCCTGTCCTTTGCCGGCATGCCCAGTCTGGCCGTCGACAAGGCCGACAACCTGTACCTGAGCGGCCAGGATGGCGTACGCAAGATCGATACGGCCGGGGTCATTTCCTCACCGCAACTGGCATGGGGCAATCCCATCGTGGAGGTTCTGGCTTTTGGCAACGGTACCTTGTATGGCTATACCGCCCGCGCCATCGTCCAGACGCCGTTGCCTTAAATGGTGCGATGCGTACGCGCGGCTGGCCCATCCCTCAGCCGCGCCTGCAAATCCAGCGCATTGAACAGGGCGGCCCCGGCCGCCGTATTGTCGAAGATGCACCAGCTGTCCGCATGCGCTGGTGTGTGCAATTCAGCGGCCAGCGCCGTGAGGTAGTCGGCCGGGTAGTCGGAATAATATATTGTCGGGCTGCCGTGCAGGCGCAGGTAGGCCACTTCCGTCGTCGGCACGTGCGGCCCCGGCTGTCCCGCAGGCGGATCGGCGCGCACGCGCGTGATGCGCTGCATCGTTAATAACTCGGTTGCGCCCGCCTCGAACCAGCTGGGGTGGCGCGCTTCGCAGGCGAGCATGCCGTCGAAGCGCTGGCGCAGCGCATGGAAAAATGCGGCGGCCACGTCCGCTTCGAATCGCAGGCTGGGCGGCAGCTGGACCAGCACGCAGCCCAGTTTATTCCCCAGTTGCATCACTTCTCCCGCAAAACGATCGAGTTCGGCCGCGCAGTCGCGCAAGCGCCGTTCGTGCGTGATGCTGCTCGGTAATTTCACGCTGAAGCGGAAGTGGTCGGGTACGTTGGCGGCCCAGCGCGCATAGGTGGCGCTCTGGTGTGAGCGGTAGAAGGAACTGTTGATTTCCACGCAGCTGAGCACCTGGGCATAGCGCTGCAGGTGGCTGCCATCGAGGGGGAAGTGGCTGGCGGCGGCGCTGGAAATACTCCAGCCGGCCGTGCCGATGTAAACAGGGTGCATGGCGCCATTACAGCAGGGCCAGGCGGGCGCGGCTATCGGACAAACGCCCGTGCCGCGGTCAGCGACCGTCTAGTCGATGAAGTCGCCATTCAGGTCGTGGCGCGTGATGTTGCCGCGCGTATCGATGGCGATCCAGCCGCCGCGCGGCTGTTGCGGCGGTGTCACATCGCATTCCCAGTCGGGCAAGACATAGCGCAAGGTATCGTCGACTTTATGCAGGGCGGGGCGGTGCGTGTGGCCGTGGATCATGACGGTACTCGCATGTTCGGCAAATACTTGCGCGACAGCATCGGGCGTGACATCCATGATGTCCATGGACTTTTCGCCATTGTGCTCGCGGCTGCTCTTGCGCAAACCGTCGATGATGGCCTTGCGCTGCGCCAGCGGCATGGACAGGAACTGTTTTTGCCAGGCGGGTTGGCGCACCATGGCGCGAAACTCCATGTATTGCACGTCTTTCGTGCATTCGGCGTCGCCGTGCAGCAAGACGATGCGCCGGCCGGCAAGCGTGGCCACATGCGGTTCGCTGAGCAGGGTGGCGCCGGCGGCGGCCGCAAAGCCGGAGCCGACGAGAAAATCGCGGTTGCCGGCGATCCAGTAGACGTGCACGCCCGCATCGCTGACGGCGCGGATGGCGGCCGTCATGCGCGCATTGAACGGGTCTTCCAGGTCATCGTCGCCGGCCCAGTATTCGAACAGGTCGCCTAATAGATACAGCGCTTGCGCATATTGCGCATGGTGTTCGAGGAAAGAAAGAAACGCCGCGCTGGTGCGCTGGTGCGAGCTCTGCAGATGCAGGTCGGAAATAAAGAGTGCGGCAGGCATTGTCATCGTTCAACGCTCCCAAAAAGTGATGTGCATGGAAAAGCGCAAACGCTGCAATGCCTGTTTTTCATGATGCGAAAGCCTGATTACGCGGCTTCTACCTTCTCGATGATCACATCCGTCACTGGCACATCGGCGAACATGCCGGCGCGCGAGGTTTTGACGGCGCGGATGGCGTCGACGACTTCCTTGCCTTCGGTGACTTTACCGAACACGGCATAGCCCCAGCCGTCCTGGCCTGGGTAGTCGAGGAAGCTGTTGTTCTTGATGTTGATGAAGAACTGGGCCGATGCCGAATGCGGATCCGACGTGCGGGCCATGGCCAGCGTGTACGTGTCGTTTTTCAGGCCGTTCTTGGCTTCGTTTTCCACGGTGGTGTCGGCTGGCTTTTGTTTCATGCCTGGCTCGAAACCGCCGCCCTGGATCATGAAGCCGTCGATGACGCGGTGGAAAATCGTGTTGTCGTAGTGACCGGCTTTCATGTAGGCCAGGAAGTTGGCAACCGTTTTCGGCGCTTTCTCGGCGTCCAGTTCAGCGGTGATCTTGCCCAGATTGGTGGTGATGATGACGGAGGTCATGATGATCCTTAATAAATTGGATGATAAATGATTCAACGGCCCGTGTCGTTCGGGGCCGCAAAAACGCTATTTTACAGTTTTGCGGGCGCTGTCTTGAGTAAAGTCGCCGATTCGATCACCACGGGGGTGACCGGCACGTTCTGGTGCGGACCCTTGTCGGCCACGGGCACGGCCTTGATCTTGTCGACCACGTCCATGCCACTGACGACTTTGCCGAACACCGTGTAGCCGAAGCCGTCGCGGCCAGGATAGTCGAGCGCGCCATTGTCGTTGACGTTGATAAAGAATTGCGCAGTGGCCGAATGCGGGTCGCCCGTGCGCGCCATGGCGATGCTGTAGGTGACATTCTGCAAGCCGTTTTGTGCTTCATTCTTGATCGGCGCCTTGGTGGCTTTCTGCTTCATGTTCTTGTCGAAGCCGCCGCCCTGTATCATGAAGCCGTCGATGACGCGGTGAAACACCGTGCCCTTGTAGTAACCGCTGTTGACGTACTGCAGGAAGTTGGCCACGCTTTTCGGCGCTTTTTCCTGGTCCAGTTCCAGCACGATCTCGCCCATGCTGGTTTTCAGGGCCACGTGCGGCGTCGGGTCGAGGGCGGTCGCCGGAGCGGCTGCCACGACGGCGCTGCCCAGGGTCAGGCCGGCAAACACGGTACAAAAGCGGGCCAGGAAAGACAGGCGTTTCGATTTGATTTCTTGCATGAAGGCGTCCTTGATCGTTATTTTTCTTTAAACTTGCTTTAATTGTAAAGAAATGAAAATTCGGTTGAACATCGTAAAAACCTGATTCATATCGGGCCAGTATGGTTTTTATCAATGTTATACTTGACCGCTAACGCCCTAATTCTAACAAACAAGAACAACAATATAGCGGGTCGACCAGTCTTCGGCGCACACGGCAGTTCAGTGGCGCGGCACCCCCGGTGTCCGCGCCTGTCTGTCGTTTTGCCAGGCTGGCGGCCGCTCCACTTGCAAAGCACGATGAGCAATCTAAAGATTTACAACACCCTGGCTCGCGAAAAGCAGGTATTCGTCCCGATGGAAGCGGGCAAGGTACGCATGTACGTGTGCGGCATGACCATCTACGACTATTGCCATATCGGCCATGCGCGCATGATGATGGCGTTCGACGTCATCTACCGCTGGCTGAAGGCGTCCGGTTTCGACGTCACCTATGTGCGCAACATTACGGACATCGACGACAAGATCATCCGCCGCGCCGTGGAAAACGGCGAGACGATTTCCCAGCTGACGACGCGTTTCACCCAGTACATGGATGAAGACACGGCCGCGCTGGGCATTTTGACACCCGACCACACGCCGCGCGCCACCGAATACGTGCCGCAGATGCTGCGCCTGATCGAGCAGCTGGAAGCGAAAGACCTGGCTTACCAGGGCGCGGACGGCGATGTGAACTATGCCGTGCGCAATTTCCCCCACTACGGCAAGCTGTCGGGCAAGTCGCTCGACGACCTGCGCGCGGGCGAAAGAGTCGACGTGAACACGGGCAAGCGCGATCCGCTCGACTTCGTGTTGTGGAAGTCGTCGAAAGAATCGGAACCGGAAGAAGTCAAATGGGATTCGAAGTGGGGCCGCGGCCGCCCGGGCTGGCATATCGAGTGCTCGGCCATGTCGTGCGCCTTGCTCGGTGAACAGTTCGACATCCATGGCGGCGGCGCGGACTTGCAATTCCCGCACCACGAAAACGAGATTGCCCAATCCGAAGGCGCGTTCGGCCATACCAGCGTCAATTACTGGATCCATAACGGCTTCGTGCGCCTGGACAATGAAAAAATGTCCAAGTCGCTCGGCAATTTCTTCACCATCCGCGAAGTGCTGCAAAAGTTCGATGCCGAAGTGATCCGATTCTTCATCCTGCGCGCGCACTACCGCAGCCCCCTGAATTACTCGGACGTGCACCTCGATGACGCGCGCCTGTCGCTGACCCGCTTGTACACGGCGCTGGCCGATGTGGCGGTGGAAGAGGGCGGCATCGACTGGAGCGAAGCGCATGCCGTGCGCGTGCGTGAAGCGATGGACGACGATTTCAACACGCCGCTGGCCGTGGCCGCCCTGTTCGACCTGGCAACGGAACTGAACAAGAGCAAGTCGCCGGCCCTGGCGCGTCAATTGAAGGGCCTGGCGGGCGTATTCGGCTTGCTGGAACGCACGCCGCAGCAATTCCTGCAAGCGACCGTCGGCGCCGCCGCCGGCGTCCAGGACGAGGGTGCCGGCATCGAAGCGGCCATCGCGGCGCGCAGCACGGCGAAAAAGGCACGCGACTTTGCGCAGTCCGACAAGATCCGCGCCGAACTGTTGGCGGCGGGCATCATTCTCGAAGACAAGCCTGACGGCTCGACCAACTGGCGCCGCGCATGATGCCTACGTCCAGGGAAAACGGGGAAGCCCCCAAGGTGACGGACTTGGCGCAAGTGATCCAGGTGCCGTCCTACTGGGAAGAGGCGAAGATCGAGCTGATGAAGCGCGACCGCATCATGAAAAAGCTCATCCCGCAATTTGGCGACCTGCACCTGGTCGGCCATAGCGACCCGTTTACTACCCTGGCCCGTTCGCTGGTGGGGCAGCAGATCACGCCCAAGGCGGCCGATGCTGCCTGGAAAAAGCTGCTGCTCGCTTGCCCGAAATGCACGCCCTCGCAAGTGCTGAAGGCGGGCGCCGAGCAACTGTCCGCCTGCGGCTTGTCCAAACGCAAGACCGAATACATCCTCGACCTGGCCGACCATTTCAAGGCCAAGCGCGTGCACGCGAGCCAGTGGGACCAGATGGATGACGAAGCCGTCATCGCCGAACTGGTGCAGATCCGCGGCATCGGCCGCTGGACAGCCGAGATGTTTTTGATATTTAATCTGCTCCGGCCGAATGTCTTGCCGCTCGACGACCCCGGTTTGATCCAGGGCATCAGCGTCAATTACTTCTCCGGCGAACCAGTTTCCCGCAGCGATGCGCGCGAGGTTTCCGCCAATTGGGAACCGTGGCGCACCGTGGCGACGTGGTATTTGTGGCGCAGTCTCGACCCTGCAGCCGCCCCTGCCGCACCCGATGCAGCCCCCGGCGCAGCAGCCGGTACGGTAAAATAAACATAGATGACGCCGCGCGCCCTGGCGCCGTGGCCGGTAAAACCTGGAGGTACAATGACTAAAACGACTTTCCTCAATTTTGAACAGCCGATCGCGGAACTCGATTCCAAGATCGAAGAGTTGCGCTTCGTGCAAGACGATTCGGCCGTCGACATCTCGGAAGAGATCGACCGCCTGGCCAAGAAGAGCCAGCAGCTGACCAAAGATATCTACGCCAAGCTGACGCCTTGGCAAGTGGCGCAGATCGCGCGCCACCCGCAGCGCCCTTACACCATGGATTACGTGAATGAAATCTTTACCGATTTCCACGAATTGCATGGCGACCGCAGCTACGCGGACGATCTGTCCGTCGTGGGCGGCTTGGCCCGTTTCAACGGCCAGCCGTGCATGGTCATCGGTCACCAGAAGGGCCGCGACACGAAAGAGCGCGCCATGCGCAATTTCGGCATGCCGAAGCCGGAAGGCTACCGCAAGGCCATGCGCCTGATGAAAGTGGCTGAAAAGTTCAACCTGCCGATCTTTACTTTTGTTGACACGCCAGGCGCCTTCCCCGGCATCGACGCGGAAGAGCGCGGCCAGTCCGAAGCCATCGGCCACAACCTGTACGTGATGGCCGAACTCAAAGTGCCGCTGATCGCCACCATCATCGGTGAAGGCGGTTCCGGCGGCGCGCTGGCGATTGCCGTGGGCGACGCCGTGCTGATGCTGCAATACTCGACCTATGCCGTGATCTCGCCGGAAGGCTGCGCCTCGATCCTGTGGAAGAGCGCCGAGCGCGCCTCCGACGCGGCCGAAGCACTGGGTTTGACGGCGCACCGCCTGAAAGCCATGGGCCTGATCGACAAGATCATCAACGAACCGCTGGGCGGCGCCCACCGCGATCCGAAACAGATGGCGACCTTGCTCAAGCGCGCACTGGCCGACACCCTGCGCCAGTTCCACGGCATGAAAACCAAGGACCTGCTGGCCGCGCGCCATGAAAAACTGCTGAGCTACGGCAAGTTCAAGGAAACGACGCCGAGCGAGTAATATTTAAACCCAACGGCAGAGTCTGGGGTCAGACCCTCAGGGTCTGACCCCGGCTTTTCAAGGTCTTGGGTTAAAACGACACCAGGGACAGTCCGCTAAACGACACCATCCGTTTAGCAGCCTGTCCCTCTTTGCATTCCCGGAGTCCTGATTGAAAAAGCAACAAACCGCCACCGTCGCCGATATCTTCGCCAGCGCGCTGGCAACCTGCGGACCACAAACCGGCGAGACGGTCGGCATCGCCCTGAGCGGCGGCCTCGATTCCTCGGCCCTGCTGCACCTGGCGCATGCCTGGGCGCAAGAGCATGGCATGGCCTTGCACGCCTTCCACGTGCACCATGGCCTGAGCCCGAATGCGGATGCCTGGCTGGCGCACTGCGAGCAATTGTGCGCAGGCATGGGGATTGCCTTCGAGGCACGCCGTGTCACCCTGGGAAAGAATGCGAAGACGGGCACGGAAGAGGCGGCCCGCAAGCGCCGTTACGCGGCCCTGGGCGAACTGTGCGCCGCGCACGGCGTGCGCCTGCTGCTCACGGCCCACCACCAGGATGACCAGGCCGAAACGGTGCTGCTGCAATTGCTGCGCGGCTCCGGCACGGCAGGCTTGTCGGGCATGGATGGCGCCAACAGCGCGCCCGAGTTGCTGGGCAATCCGGACCTGGTGATGGCGCGCCCCTTGCTGCCCGTGTCGCGCAAACAGCTCGAAGCGTATGTGGCGAGCCATGCGATCGCGCACATCCACGATGAATCGAACGACGATCCCCGCTTCGCCCGCAATGCCTTGCGGCATCAGGTGATGCCCGTGCTGGCGCAGGCGTTTCCCGGTTTCCAGGAGCGCTTCGCCCGCAGCGCCCAGCATGCGCAATCGGCGCAGCGCCTGCTGACGGAACTGGCGACGCAGGATCTGGCGGCGTGCCTCGACGGCGACTGCATCGAGCTGGCGAAATTGCGCGAGTTGAGCGCGGACCGCTGCTACAACCTGCTGCGCCACTGGTTCGGCACGCGCGGCTTGCGCATGCCGTCGACGGCGTGGCTGGCGGAAATGCTGGCGCAGTTGCTGGAAGCGCGGCCCGATGCGCAATTGCTGGTCACGCACCCCGAATGCCATGTGCGGCGCCACCGCGACCGTTTATATCTGACGCCGAAGCTCGATGACCTGGCCGGCATGCGCGAGCGTGACGACGCGGGCATTCCCGGCCTGGAAAAGGCCGGCCAGCAATTTAGCTGGCAAGGCGAAGCCAGCCTGGCCTTTCCCGCGTATGGCGGCGTGCTGCATTTCGATGCGGTGGAAGAGGGCGGCCAAGGTATCGATATTGCCTGGCTGCAATCTCAAACCTTGACGATAGACTTCCGCCAGGGTGGCGAGCGCCTGAAACTGGCCTTGAACCGCCCCACCAAGAGCTTGAAATACCACTACCAGGCGTTTGACGTGCCCGCCTGGGAGCGCGCACGGCTGCCCCTTGTCTGTGCGGCGCAACAATTGCTGTTCGCGGCCGGTATCGGCCTCGATTGCCATTGCCTGAGTCTGCTGGACCGTCCCCGTGTCGCCTTGCGCTGGGTCTCCTGCTGAGCGTAGGGCCAGCCGCCACGGCCACTCTCGGGGTGGCCGCCAAGCGGCTGCCCAAGCCAGCTGGACTGCATGGATTGGTTATTTCCATATGCGCAATCGGTATGAGCTAATGCGCTTTTTAGCTTGTTATTTTGCATTGCGGCATGTAGAGTAAAGCCCTCCTTTTTTATTCTTCTTGAGCGGAAACTTCACTCTTATGGCTTTAATCGTCCACAAATATGGCGGTACGTCGATGGGCTCGACTGACCGTATCAAGAATGTCGCCAAGCGCGTTGCCAAGTGGCACGACGCTGGGCATCAAATCGTGGTGGTGCCATCCGCCATGTCGGGCGAAACGAACCGCCTGATTGGACTGGCCAAGGAAATCATGGATCAACCCGATCCCCGTGAACTTGACATGATCGCCTCGACAGGCGAACAAGTGTCCGTCGGCCTATTGTCGATGGCACTGCTGGCGATCGGCAAACAAGCCGTATCCTATGCTGGCTGGCAAGTCGCGATCAAGACCGATTCCGCCTTTACCAAGGCACGCATCCAGTCGATCGATGACGAAAAAGTCAAACGCGACCTCGATGCGGGCAAGATTGTCATCATTACCGGTTTCCAGGGCGTTGACGAACACGACAACATCGCGACCCTGGGCCGCGGCGGTTCGGACACCTCGGCAGTGGCGATCGCCGCCGCCATGAAGGCGGCCGAATGCCTGATCTTCACGGACGTCGACGGCGTCTACACGACCGACCCGCGCGTGGTCTCCGAGGCGCGCCGCCTGAAGACCATCACCTTTGAAGAAATGCTGGAACTGGCTTCGCTGGGTTCCAAAGTGCTGCAAACGCGTTCGGTTGAATTCGCCGGCAACTACCGCGTGCCCACGCGCGTGCTGTCGTCGCTGACCGACCCGATGTTGCCGCTGGAAATAGAAGCCAATTCAGGCACCCTGATTTCGTTTGAGGAAGATACAAACATGGAACAAGCAGTCATCTCCGGCATCGCCTTCAACCGCGATGAAGCCAAAATCACCGTGCTCGGCGTACCCGATCGTCCAGGCGTGGCGTACCACATCCTGGGACCGGTGGCGGATGCGAACATCGAAGTCGACATGATCATACAGAATCAGTCGGTCGACGGTAAAACGGACTTCACCTTCACCGTTTCGCGCGGCGAGTACACGCGCGCCTTGGCCGTGCTGGAAGCGAACCGCGAATCGCTGGGCGCGGCCAGCATCACGGGCGACGCGAAAGTGTCGAAACTGTCCGTCGTCGGCGTGGGCATGCGCAGCCATGTTGGTGTCGCCTCGCAAATGTTCCGCACCCTGTCGGAAGAGGGCATCAACATCATGATGATCTCCACTTCCGAGATCAAGATCTCCGTGCTGATCGATGAAAAGTACATGGAACTGGCCGTGCGTGCGCTGCATAAGGCGTTCGAGCTGGAAAAAGCTTAAATATCCAAAAAAATTGCCCCACGCCCTTGACCAAAGGGGGGGCAGTCGATATTATGACGTTCGTCGCTGCAGCGCAGTTAGCTACAGAGACATAGTTGAGTAATCAGCTAGGAGACGTGGCCGAGTGGCCGAAGGCACATCCCTGCTAAGGATGCATACGGCTTATACCTGTATCGTGGGTTCGAATCCCACCGTCTCCGCCAGAATCAAACAAAAAAGCCTCCCCTGCGGGAGGCTTTTTTATTTGTCTGGACGGAACGGTGGGATTCGAAGACGGAGCGCCCTGAGGGGCGCGAGGCTATCTGAATCGCCCAACCACCGCGCTGCGCGCGGCACGTTGGCCGCGCAGCGGCCAACGCCGTCCCCTCATCTCAGGCCGTAGCGGCCAGCGCCCACGTATCGCCTGCCACAGCCAAAATCACCGCTTCGCCTCCCGCTCCAGCGTATCCCTGCCAATAATCTTCAAGCTCGTCCCGCCCTTGAACGGCAACGTTTCCTCGCCAGCGTCAGATGCGGCGCCGCCGCCGATCCGGATCCCCGCCGAGACGCCGATTTCGGCCGTCACGTCGACGAATTCCTTGCGGAACAGCAGCAGTTCCGTATGCTTGATGATGCTTTGCAGCGCAATCGACTGGCCCGGCGCGATGGTGGTAAAGGCGCGCTTGAGCGCATGGTTCGCCAGGCCCGTCTTCAGGACCTGGCTTTGTTCGCTCACGTTGTCGACCAGGCGCAGGTTGGGGCCGCGCTGCTGGATGTAGTCGAGCGGATAGCCGACGGCCGCGCTGCCGGTATTTTTGATGACGACCTCGATGCGCATGTCGCTGCCCGTGAAAATGCAGGCCGGATTGTCGAGGCAATGGGCGCTAACGGAAAGTACGTCGTTCGGCATGGCGTGTCCTGTGAGGTGTAGGGAGGTTGCAAACAGCCCGGTTACGAGCCATTGAGGATGATATCGCATTTGATTTTCCGTCCTATTTTCGCCCGCAGCAATTCTTGTACTTCGATGGCGATTTGCCAGCCGTGCCGCTTGAGGACAATCACGGAGCCGTAGGCACTCATGATGTTGGCCACCGCCGGGTCCGGTTCCGCGCCGTCCGCCAGGGCTGGCACGGGCGCATCCCAGCTGCCGTCGGGCTTCATGTACTTGACGGTTTCGTCATCGCCGTCGACATAGGAATATTCGTCCGGTATGCCATAGCAATGGCCGAATTCATGCGCATGGGTTTGCCCGTTGGTGGCCATCGATACGTCGATCACGGTGCCGGTCACGCCTTCGCGGTCGTAGCGTTTGTGGATCTGCATGGTGTAGTGCTCCCTGCTTTCCACGTACTCCACGCGGTAGACGATGGGCAGGATGCGCGTGCCGCATTCCGGATCGACGATCTCCATGCGGAATTTATTGTTCCAGTGCTGTTCCAGGCCCGTCCTGGCGACTTCCTTGACGTACTTGATGACGGCGGCGCGCTGCTTGGCCCGCGTGGCGGCCTGTGGGGTACCCTTCTCGCGCGCTTCCAGCGCCTGGTCTTCGGCCGACAGCACCGTCACCACCTTGACGCGCAATTCGGCGATGATGCTGGTATTCGACTTGACGGGCACGTAGATCTTGTAGCGCACGGTGTCGAAATAATTATGCGGCGCGCCATTGGTGCCGAAAGTATTGTTGTAGCGCGGCACGCTGGAGACATCGATCTCCTTTTCGTAGTCGGCGATCCAGCAGGCGGGGCGCTTGATCAGCACTTCCTTGCGCTGCTTGTTGTCGACGGGACTGGTGCTCGACGTACCCGTTTCCTTGAATTTTGGCTCGGGCTTGGGCGGCGCCTTGGCCGTCGTGCCGGGCGCGGGCGCCTTGGCGCGCGTATCTGGCGCGGGTGCGGGCGCAGGGCTGTCCGGTGTCTCGGGCAACTCTCCCGGCGATTTGAGCAGTTCGATCACCAGTAGCTCGACGGCGGCAGCCGCCACGATGTGGGTCAAGCCCCTGGCGTCCGTCATGCCCGTTTCGATGCTGCCGTCGGCGCGCTTGACGCGGTACGGCTGGCGCGGCATCAGTTCGCCCGTGTCGCGGTCTTTCAGCACGAAGCCTTCGTCGAACAGTTTCAGGCGGCTGTCGGGCAGCGGCGGCAGGCCGGCGGCGACGCTGGCGCCGCCGTTGAAGACATGCTGCCCGCCCTTGACCGTGAAATGACCGGGGCAGCGGAAGGTGATGTCGCCGCCTTCGAGCGTGATCGACGATTGTCCCGCCTGCAGGACGATTTTCTGGTTGGCCTTGATGTCGATGCTGTCGCTCACGGAGATTACCGTGATGGCTTGATCGGCGAGGATTTCCAGCTGGTCGGTATGCGCTTCGAGCGAGACGGGGCCGTTGCCCGCGACGGCCTTGATGCCGCCTTCCTGGCTGAACAGCGTGGCCGCGTTGGCCGCCACCGAGGCGACCGTCTGGCCGGCCGTCATGTGCAGGTCGGCCTGCGCCGTCCAGTGCAGCTGCTGGCCCGCGAACAGCACGGTCGACGCGGGCGTGGCCCAGTTGATGCTGCTGGGCGACTCCATCACCACCAGCGGCTGGGCGTAGCGTTCCACGGGCTGCGCCGTATCGGGCGCGCGCGTGCCGCTGCCCGTCTTGCTGGCTTCCTGGCCGCCGACAGCGGCCTGGTACTTGCCATCCTGTTGCGGGTCGATCTGCGCCGCCATGTCCAGCTGCGCCTGGTTCGCATCCTTGCTGACGAGGGCGTTTTGCTGGCTAGCCGACGTCGCCACCGTCTTGCTCAGTTCACAGGCGCCGCGCAGCAGGGCCAGCGCTTCCTTCGTGTCGAGCTGGCTCGAGGTCACGCCGGCGCCCTGGCGCGCGCGCGCCGTGGTCGAGATCAGCATGCCTTCGCCGGCGCGCAGCATGGCCCAGGCATCGGTGCGCAGTTCAAAGCCGCTGCCGCGGTAGCTGCCCCGTTGCGCCGAGCTGGCGCCTTGCTGCACCAGGTAGCCCAGATTGAGCTCGGTGGCGGCGCTGCTCGAAGCGAGCCGGGTGCGCAGCTGGCCCTGGGTATCGTCGAGTACCCACTGGTTGTAGCCGGCGCCGTCGAAATTGTGGCTGTGCATGCCCGACAGGACGCCCGCGTGGTTGACGCCCGAATCCTCGCCGGCCGCATACGGCGGCGTGTCGCTGCCCGTGTAGAGCTGGGCGACGACCAGCGGGCGGTCCATGTCGCCTTCGATGAAGTCGACCAGCACTTCCGTGCCGAGGCGCGGCGTGAATTGCGAACCCCAGTTCGGGCCGGCCAGCGCTTCGGCCACGCGCACCCAGGCGCCGGAGGCCTCGTTGCCGGGCGCGTTGCCCTGTTGGTCGGTGTTGTGCGCCAGGCCGCCCGGATTGGCGGCGCTGCCGCGCTGCCAGGCGAACTGGATGCGCACCTGGTGGTCGCGGCCCGTGGTGGCCACGCTGTCGGCCAGCCCCACCACCAGCGCCGTTTGCGGACCCAGCGCCACGGCCGGCGCGCGCGCGGCGGTGGCACGCGGCACGATGGCCACGCTGGTGCGCACGCAGCCGAAGCGGTTGCGGTAGGTGCCCGGTTCGATCTGGCCGGCGATCCAGTCGGCCACGCCGCCCAGGCCGGCCGTCCTGGCCAGCGTCGACAGCATGCCGCCCAGGCCGGCGCCGGCTGTTCCCGCATTGTTGCGCGCCTGGTGTTCGGCCCACAGCACGGTGAAGGCGTTGGCGCCATCGGCATGCTGTTCGTGCTGCAGCAGGCGCATGGCGTGGCCGGCGGCCAGGCGGCGCACGGCGCCGGCGCCGTCGAACTGCTTGTTGTCCAGTTCCAGCGCTTGCAGCATGCGCTCGCTGTGCGGCCCGGCCGCCGCGCGGTCGGCGTGCTGGCGTTCGCCGGCGCCGTCATACACGGCCAGCTGCGGCAATTGTCCCGCCTCCAGGCTGGAAACCTGCTCGGCGGCGGGCGCCGTCACCTGTTCCGGATGCCAGCTGCTGATGCTGACGGCATTCGACCGCAGCTGGCGGCGCGCGCCGAAGCGGTCGATGGCGTCGTCCGTATCGGTGGCGCGCACGCCGTGAAAGCGCATCTCGGCGCCGCCCGGCGTCTGCGGCGCGGTGGCCTTGCTGTCGAAGATCACCAGCTTGTGCCTGGCCTGCGCGTCGCCATCGCCGCCTTCCTGCGCGCCGCCGGGCTGGTCGTGCTCGAAGCGCCAGCTCAGGCCTTCCGCCGCCAGCAGGCGCGTGAAGAATTCGAAGTCGCTTTCGCGGTACTGGGTACAGATGGCGCGCGTGGCCAAGGCCTGGCTGACGTCGAATTCGAAGCGCAGCTGCGGGTAGTCGGCCAGCAGCTCGGTGACGATGTCGCGCGCGTTCTTGTCCTGAAAAATATAACTGTCGCGGCGCAGCTGCAGCAGGGCCAGGGCCGGCTCGAGGCGCAGCCGGTAGCGCGCCACGCCGCCGTCGGCGCCGATCCAGGCGCAATCGGTGCAGATGCCGTGCCAGGCGCGCTGGCTGCCGTCGGGCTGCAGGAGGCACAGCGTCATTTCCTCGCCGATGAAGGAAGCCAGGTCCAGGCTGGCCGCGGTGCTCAGGGCGTCGACCTCGAAGCGGAACAGTTCATTGACGGCCTCGCGGCCCTCGAACTGTTCCGCCATCAGCGATTCCGGCTGCCCGGACTGCTGCGCCGTGGCCAGGGTGATGAGCCGCGCATGCTGGCTCAGGCCTGTGCCGAACTGGCCCGTCGCTGCGGGGCTTGCTTGTGCGTTGCTCATCACGGCAGGGTAATGCTCAGGTTAGCCACGCGCGGCGCCAGCTTGACGATGTCGTTGTAGGCATTGATCTGCGCTTGCGTCTGTTTGGCCAGCATGGTGCGCAGCCCCAGGTAGCCCATGGCGCAGATCAGGGCGAACACCGAACACAGCACCCAGACCGGCACGTTGTTGCGCAGCTTGTGGATGATCTGGTCGGGCCGCTCCGCATGCGGGGCGAAGCCGGTTTTCTTGCCCTTCATCTGGGCGATTTCGTCGCCCAGGCGCGCCGTCAGGTAGTTGAGTTTTTCCGGGCCTTCGAGGATGTAGCGGCCCTGGAAACCCAGCAGCAGGCACATGTGGAAGACCTCGAGCGCCTGCAGGTGCGCGCTGCCGCGCGCGCGCAGCGCTTCGAGACGGATGAAGAAGTTTTCGCCGGCCAGCTGGTCGCCGAACAGCACCAGCTGCAAGGGCCGGCGCGCCCATTCGTCGCGGATGCTGTAGGGCGAGCGCAGGATGATTTCATCGACGGCCGCGCAGAACGCATATTTTGCGGCATCGATGTCGTCCGCCGACGCGCCCTGTTTTTTCGCGCCGCGGCTGAACTCATCAAGGAAGTGCGTCATCTTGCTGATGAAATCGGCATTGTCTTGCGGCCCGCTGCCGTTCTTCAGCATGAAGAGGGCGTAAAAGCCGTCGTACATCAAGTCCATCAAGGTGTGTTCGGTGCCGGGACCGGCAGCCATGCTGGAGGCATAGGCGGCCTGGCCGCCGGACATCAGGGAAGGGGTAGCGCTGGAGTGCATCGTTGGACCTCAGGAAGTGACGGCGACAAGTTCGAGTTTCAGTTCACGCATGCCGGACGGGACATACACCAGCAGCGACTGCGCCTGCAGCATGCGTTCGTACATCTGTCCCTTGGCCTCGATGGTGAAGTAAAACATGTCGGGGCGCACCGGCACGGCGGCCGGCACCTGCGGCGCATGCTGCAGGCGCACTCCGGGCAGGGCGGACAGGACGAATTTTTCCACGTCGTCCGGCGCGCCCACCTTGAAGCGCAGCGGCACCACGTCGACGAGTTCCACGCCGGCCATGTCGGCCGACACGCCCAGGTAGAACGCCGTCTTGGCATCGATCTTTTCCGAGTCGAGCTTGCCGTGATGGTAGGACGGCTTGGTTTCCGTCAGCGCGATGGCGAAGTATTTCGACGAGATCACGGTGTCGAGCAATTCGCGGATCATGGCGTGCAGCTGGGCGAACGCGGGACCGGGATCGGCATGCCGGTACGGCGGCAGGTCGGCCAGCGCATGGCTTCTTGAAAAGGTCATCAAGCCGCCCGCCAGGCCCAGCAGCTGTTCGTACAGCCGCTCCGGATGCAGGGCCGGATGATGGAAATAATGGCTGAGCGAGGCGTAGGCCGCGCTGGCCGTATGCAGCAGCCAGAACGAGGACATGTCGCCGGAGCGGAACTCGATCACGCTCTTGCTCGGCTCACGGTGATGTCCATACAGCGCGTTGACCTTGGCCTGCAGCGCGTCGATCAGGCGGCGCAGCTGCAGGAACAGCAGGGGCGCGCTGCGGATGGACAGGCTGGGCGGCACGAAGGCCGGATCCTGCTCGAAGCCGCCCGTCGACAGGCGCCGCAGGCGCAGCAGCGGGAAGCTGACGTAGGAATCGCGCGGTTCGGCATCGGCGACCAGGCGCAGAGTTTTTTTCAGGTAGGTCAGTTCGGCCTGCGCGGCCTGGGTGTACAGATCCGGCGTGCTCAGATTGGCCTGGGCGTAGCGCGCCGCGTTGTTGGGCTGGCCGCTGGCGGCGAAGTTGCCGCCGAACGGCTTGAACGCCGGCAAGGCGGCGTGAAAGGTCACCGATTGCAAGGACGACGGCACGTTGCCCAAGTCCAGCGCGTCGGGTAGTTCATCGCTCCCGGCGGCGTTGTAGATTTCGCCGTCCTGGAAGACCAGCGACAGTTCCAGCAGGCGCAAGCTGTTGTTGGCCAGCGCATCGCGGTCGATCTGCAACTGGTTTACGCCCCACGCATACGGATGCAGCGCCTTGACGCTTTCGTGCAGGCGCTGTTCGTGGTACTGGTCTTGCTGCTGGAAATGCTGGGGCCGCAGGAACAGCCCTTCGCCCCATAACAATTTGTTTGCCATGCTCATGGATTGCCCTCTATGCCAGACACAGTGAGGCGCGGCAGCGACTGAAAAATCATGCTTCGCATCGCGCAAGGTGGTGCTTTTTTCGCAACTGCAGGAACCTTAACATTATCTTGAATAATGGCGCGTACTGTACGTTTTTGGCGTGAGTAGTGTGAGTTTTCGCGTATTTTCTATCGAACGCAGTGAATTTTCAAATCATGTTACGCTCCGAAAAATAGATAATTAGCAACTATAAAAAGCAACTTTTCAGTTCCCCAAACAGTCTTCTTTTTTGAAGGAATGCTCAACATGACACGCTCGGTTTCGTTACGCACGCTTGCAGTTATCGCCTGTGCTTTTGCCCTCAGCGCCTGTAGTACGGCGCCGGTGGCCAAAGCGCCGCCCGTCGTGGCGTCGCCGACGCTGGAGGAGCTGATGGCCAAGGCCACGCAGGCCGTGGACACGGGCAACAAGGCGGCGGCGCTGGCGCTGTGGCAGGAGGCCGCAGCCGCCGCGCCCGCCGACAAGCAGCCCTGGGTGCGCATGGCGCAAAGCCGCTACGATGCCGGCCAGTACGGCGAAGCCATCCTCAACGCCCAGGAAGTGCTGGTGCGCGATCCTGCCGACAAGCTGGCCAACAGCGTGATCGCCATCAGCGGGCTGCGCCTGTCGACGCGGGCGCTGGCTGACCTGAGCCGTCAGAACAACCTGTCCGGTCCGCTGCGCGCGGAATCGCAGGATCTGGCCAAGCTGCTGCGCGAGAGCCTCGGCGAAACCGTGCTGGTGCCGCCGCCGGACAAGCCGCCCGTGCGCGCGTCGCGCAAGCAGCCAAGCAAGCGCACTGCCGACGAGGGCAGCGCCAATCCATTCAATGCCCTGAAGTAGTCAGCCAGGCACAGCTACGCCGCAGTTCAACAGGCGCATCGCCGATGCCGCCAATATTTGGAAGGGGATGTCATGTCGAAGAAAGATAGTGTGCAGAAGCGCTTGCAAAAGGTACGCCCGCCACGCGTGCAGATGACGTATGACGTCGAGATCGGCGACGCCATCGAAAACAAGGAGCTGCCCTTCGTGGTCGGCGTGGTCGGCGATTTCGGCGGCAATTCCGAACTCGAACAGAAGCGCCTGAAGGACCGCAAGTTCGTCGATATCGACCGCGATAATTTCGATGAAGTGATGAAGGGCATCGAGCCGCGCGCCACCTTCCGCGTGCCGAATGAACTGGGCGCCGGCGGCGACCAGTTCGGCGTCGAACTGAAATTCCGCTCGATCGCCGATTTCCGCCCGGAAGCGGTGGTCGGGCAGGTCGAGCCGCTGCGCAAGCTGCTCGAGGCGCGCACCAAGCTGGCCGACCTGCGCAACAAGCTGGCCGGCAACGACAAGCTGGAAGACATCCTGAATGACGTGCTCAACAGCACGGAAAAACTGGCCCAGCTGGAACAACATTCGCACGTCAGGAAAGATTGATATGTCCGCACAACTGACCCCCGCATTGAGCGCCGCCGGCGCCGCCGAAATCGATTTGCTCGACCAGATCGTCGAGCAGAGCAAGGTGGCCAAGTCCAGCGTCGAACACGCCCGCGCCAAGGATCTGATTTCCGAACTGGTGAGCCAGGTCATGGATGGCACGGTGGTGGTATCGAATAACCTGGCCGCTACCATCGATGCCCGCGTGGCCGAACTGGACCAGCTCATTTCCGCGCAGCTCAGCGCCATCATGCACGCGCCCGAATTCCAGAAGCTGGAAAGCAGCTGGACGGGCCTGCATTACCTGGTGAAGAACACGGCCACCGGCACGAACCTGAAAATCAAGATGATGAACGCGACCAAGCGCGAACTGGTCAAGGATTTCCAGAGCGCGCTGGAGTTCGATCAGTCGACCATGTTCAAGAAGGTCTACGAAGAGGAATTCGGCACCTTCGGCGGGGCTCCGTTCGGTACCTTGCTGGGCGACTTCGAATTCAGCCGCCAGCCGGAAGACATGTATTTCATCGAACAGATGTCGCATGTGGCCGCCGCCGCGCACGCGCCGTTCATCTCGTCCGCGTCGCCGGAACTGTTTGGCCTGGAAAGCTACAGCGATCTTGGCAAGCCGCGCGACCTGGCCAAGGTATTCGACACGGTCGAGTATGCGAAGTGGAAATCCCTGCGCGAATCGGAAGATTCGCGCTATGTAGGCCTGACCTTGCCCCGCTTCCTGGGCCGGCTGCCGTTCAATCCGCTCGATGGCGCCACGGTCGACGGCTTCAATTTCGTCGAGGACGTCGACGGCACCGACCACCAGAAATACCTGTGGTGCAACGCCGCCTACGCGTTCGGCACCAAGCTGACGGCCGCCTTCGAGGATTACGGCTGGTGCGCGGCGATCCGCGGCGTGGAGGGCGGCGGCCTGGTGGAAGACTTGCCGACGCATACCTTCAAGACGGACGAGGGCGAGGTGGCACTGAAATGCCCGACCGAGATCGCCATCACGGACCGCCGCGAAAAGGAATTGAGCGACCTGGGCTTCATCTCCCTCGTGCACTGCAAGAACACGGACTATGCAGCGTTTTTCGGCGCCCAGTCGGCGCAGAAGGCGAAAAAATACAATACCGACGCCGCCAATGCGAACGCCGTGCTGTCGGCGCAGCTGCAATACATCTTCGCCGTGTCGCGCATCGCCCACTACATGAAGGCCATGATGCGCGACAAGATCGGCAGCTTTGCCGCCGCCTCCAACGTGGAAGATTTCCTCAACCGCTGGCTGACGCAGTACGTGCTGCTCGACGATAACGCCAGCCAGGAACAGAAAGCCCAGTTTCCGCTGCGCGAAGCCTCGGTGCAGGTGGCGGAAGTGCCGGGCCGGCCCGGCGTGTACCGCGCCGTGTCCTTTTTGCGTCCGCATTTTCAACTGGACGAATTGTCCGTTTCACTCCGTTTGGTCGCGGAGCTTCCGCAGTCGACCAAATCGTAATGTATTTTTCTTCACACCCTTGAAAGGAATGACATGGCAATCGACGTATACTTGCAAATTGATGGCATCAAAGGCGAATCCACGGATAACAGCCACAAAGATTGGATCGAATGCAAGTCGGTCCAGTGGCAGGTGTTGCAACCCAAATCGGCGACCGCCTCGACGGGCGGCGGCCATACCGCCGAACGTACCGAGCACAAGGATATCGTCATCGCCAAGATGGCCGATCTCGCCAGCCCCTTGCTGCTGCAGACTTGCTCCTCGGGCAAGACCATCCCGAAAGCCAAGCTCGAGTTCCTGCGCGCCGATGGCCAGGGCGAGCGCATCAAGTACTTCGAAATCGAACTCGAGAACGTGATGATCAGCAGCGTGGCGCCATCGGTGGCCGCGGGCGACATACTCGGCGAAGACCTGGCGCTCAAGTATTCCAAGGTCAAGTGGAAATACACCCAGCAAAAAGTGGGCGGCGGTTCGGGCGGCAACACCTCCGGCGGCTGGGATCTGTCGGCCAACAAGACGGCCTGATCGTATCTGACCGCGTACGCCAGCGGCGCGCTCTGCCGCCGCTGGCTTTCCTGGCCGCCGGCAGCGGCGTCCACGCCAGCCATGAAACGGGAAACCCATGAAAGGTTTTACGCCGGGCCTGTTCGACCGCCTGATGGATACGCCCGTGCACGGCGCCTCCAGCGGCACCGTCTCGCGCCTTTCGCTCGAGGACTTGAAAGACACCGTGGCGCGCGATCTCGAAGCGCTGCTCAACACGCGCGCCGTGCTGCCCGAGGCGCTGCTCAAACCCTTTCCCGAATGCGGCAAGTCGATCATCACGTACGGCTTGAACGATTTCGCCGGGCTTAGCCTGTCGAGCACGGACGACCGCGCCTATATCTGCCAGTGCCTGGAAAAGGCCATCGCCCGCCACGAGCCGCGCTTGCGCCAGGTACGCGCATCGCTGGAAATCGAGGAAGGCTCGATCAACCGCCTCAATTTCGCCATCAGCGCGCTGCTGGTGGTGCATGCGGCGCACGAACCGGTCAGCTTCGACGCCATCCTGCAGCCTTCCAGCCTGCATTACACGATCAGCAAGGGACGCCGCGCCGCGTCCACGGGAGCCTGAGCTTGGACGAATTGCTGCCTTACTACGAGCGCGAACTGGGTTTCCTGCGCCGCTATTCGCGCGAGTTTTCCGAGCGCTACCCGAAGATCGCCGGCCGCCTGCTGATGGGCGGCGAAGTGTGCGAAGACCCGCACATCGAGCGCATGATCCAGTCGTTCGCGCTGCTCAATTCGCGCATCTCGAAGCGCATCGACGACGATTATCCCGAATTTACCGAAGCGCTGTTCGAAGTGCTGTATCCGCATTACCTGCGGCCGTTTCCGTCGTGCTCGATCGCGCGCATGGATTACGCCGCCGCCGCGGCGCAGCTGACGGCGCCGGCGGAAATCGCCCGCGGCACGGAGCTGACGACGCGCCCCGTGAAAGGCGTGGCCTGCACCTTCCGCACGGCCTACCCCGTGACGGTGGCTCCGCTGGCGCTCACGCACGCGGCTTTTTCCGCCATCATCGAGGCGCCGGAACAGGTGCTGCTGCCGGCGAATGCCACCTCGGGCGTGCGCATCACCATCGAGTCGAGCGCGGCGCAGTTGTCGCCGGGCCAGCTGGGACTGGCGTCGCTGCGCGTGTTCATCGATGGCCAGCCCTCGTTTTGCGCGGCGCTGCGCGACGCCTTGTTCATGCGCACCGTGAAGGCCTACGCCGAGGCGGACGGCAGCGGCAGCTGGGTTGCGCTCGACGGCATTCCGGTGCGCAGCGCCGGCTTTGCCGAGGACGATGCGCTGATCCCGTTTTCCGCCCGCTCGCATCCGGCCTACCGGCTGCTGACCGAGTATTTCTGCTTTCCCGAAAAATTCAATTTCTTCGACATCGACCTCGGCGCGCTGTGCGCCGCGCTGCCGTCCGGCTGCCGCCGCATCACCTTGCACCTGGCGCTGAGCGGCTTGCGCACCGATTCGAACACGGCGCGCCTGCTGGGGACGATGAACACGCACAACCTGCTGCTGGGCTGCACGCCGGTGGTCAACCTGTTCCGCCAGCGCGGCGAGCCTATCCGGCTCACGCACACGGCCGCCAGCTATCCCGTGCTGGCCGATGCGCGCCGCGCCTATGCGTTCGAGGTGCAGTCGATCGACTCGGTCAAGCTGGTGCGGCAGACGCCGCAGGGCGAATCCGTGGTGGAATTTCGTCCCTTCTATTCGCTGCGCCATGGCGAGACCCCGGCCAGGGATGGCCACTACTGGGTCATGCGGCGCGACGAGATCCTCGCCGGCAAGAGTCCGGGCTACGAGACGCAGATCTCGATCGTCGACATCGATTTCGATCCGGCAGCGGTGGAAACGGACACGCTCAGCCTGGAGCTGAGCTGCACCAACCGCGACTTGCCGGCGCAGCTGACTTACGGCTTGCACGGCGGCGACCTGTTCCTCGAAGGCGGTTCCAGCGTGCGCAGCATCAGCCTGCTGCGCAAACCCAGCGAGTCGCACCGTTTCGAACGGGGACGGGGCGCCCACTGGCGCTTGATTTCGCATCTGGCGCTGAATCACCTGTCGCTGGCCGGCAGCGGCCTGGAAGCGTTCCAGGAAATGCTGACCCTGTACGACTTGCCGCGCTCGGCCACTTCGCAGCGGCAAATCCGCGGCATCACGGCCATCGCCCACCAGGCCGTCAATGCCTGGCTGCCAGGCAATCCCTTCGCCTGCCTGGTGCGCGGCGTCGAAGTGCGGCTGACGATAGACGAAGAGGCCTTCGTCGGCAGCGGCATCCACGCCTTTGCGCATGTGATCGAGTGCTTCCTGGGCTTGTATGTGCATGCGAACAGCTTCACGCAACTGGTGGTGCTGGCCAAAAAATCAGGAGAGGAGCTGTGGCGATGCAAACCACGCAGCGGCGATTCGAGCCTAGTGTAATCGAGCGCCTGTTTGCCCAGCCTTGCCGCTTCCAGTACTTCCAGGCGGTGCGCATGCTGGAGCTTTGGCTCAGGCGCAACGGCTTGCCGCACGACGATGCGGTGGCCAGTTTCCTGCGCTTCCAGAATTCCGTCTCGCTCGACTTCGCCCCCAGCCAGATCGAGGCGCTGGCGCCGGAACCGCGCGAACTGGCCACGGACGCCAACGCTCTGGGCACGGCGCTGCGCGGCGGACAGCTGAAATACGTGCGCGTCACGCCGGCCTTCATGGGCTTTCTCGGCGTCGCCGGCGCGCTGCCGCTGCACTATACGGAACGCATCGCCACGCACCAGCTGTATGAAAAGGACGAGGGGCCGCGCGCCTTCCTCGACACGTTTTCGAACCGCGCCCTGGCCCTGTTCTATGAAGCGTGGCGCAAATACCGGTTGGAACTCAAATACCAGCTCGACGGCAAGGACCAGTTCCTGCCGCTGCTGCTGGCGCTGGCCGGGCTGGGCAATGCCTCGCTGCGCCAGCGCCTGGCGGGAGATGGCGCCGGCGTGCTCGATGAATCGGTGGGCTACTTTGCCGCCGCCATGCGCCACCGGCCGCCGTCGGCCGTGCTGATCGGCCAGGTGCTGTCCGAGTATTTCGGGCAGCGCATCGCCGTCAGCCAGTTTGTCGGCTGCTGGTACGACGTGCCGCGCGAGCAGCAAAGCACCTTGGGCGGCAGCAACGCCCTGCTGGGCGCCACCGCCATGGTCGGCGCGCGCGTCTGGCAGCGCGACTTGCGCCTGCGGCTGACCATCGGTCCGCTGGCCCGTTGCCACTTCGACGCCTTCCTGCCTGGCGGCGCGGCCGCCCTCGCGCTCGAGAAGATGCTCGCCATGTTCACCGGCTTGTGCCTGGAATACGAAGTGCAGCTGGTGCTGCGCGCCGCCGACGTGCAGGGCATTGCGCTGACGGTGCCGCGCAGCGGCGGGCGGCTGGGCTGGGACAGTTTCCTGATCACCGGCGGCGAGGCGCGCGACCGCGCCGATGTCCGCTATGAACTGCATGCGCAGGCTTGACCTCGCGCTTCTCCATTGATTTCGCCAACCATTACCCGACAAGGACCGCCGCCCCATGAGCATCAACCTGAAAACCCTGATCAGCAAGTTGAACGACACCTGCCGCACGGCCGCCACGCGGGCGGCCAGTCTTTGCGTCGGCCTGGGGCAGTATGAAGTCGACCTGGAGCACGTTTTCCTCGCGCTGCTGGAGCAGCCGCGCAGCGATTTCGTGCTGATAGCGCGCAGGAGCGGCGTCAGCGTGAGCATGCTGGAAGCGGATTTGCGCGCCGAAGTGGCGCGCCTGCAGACGGGCAACACGCGCACGCCCGTGTTTTCCGTGCGCCTGCCCAAGCTGTTCGAGCATGCCTGGCTGATCGCTTCGCTCGATTTGCGCGCCGGGCGGCAGGTGAGCATCCGCAGCGGTCATTTGCTGCAGGCGCTGCTAACCGAGCCGGAACTGGCACAGCTGGCCTACCGGGGCTCGGCGCTGTTCCACGAATTCAAGCTCGACGAGATCAAGCACGGGCTCGACAAGCTGACCGAGGGGTCGCAGGAAGCCGGCGAGGCGGCGACGGGGCAGGAGGATGCGGGCGACGCCGGCGGCGATCCCGTGGGGGAACTGGCCGGTGCGGCGACGTCGAAAACGCCGGCGCTGGACCAGTTCACCGTCAACCTGACGGCCCGCGCGCGCGCCGGCAAGGTCGATCCCGTGATCGGGCGCGACATGGAAATCCGCCAGGCGATCGACATCCTGATGCGGCGGCGCCAGAACAATCCCATCCTGACGGGCGAGGCGGGCGTCGGCAAGACGGCCGTGGTGGAAGGCCTGGCGCTGCGCATCGTGCAAGGCGACGTGCCCGACATTTTGCAGGGCGTGGAAATCCACACGCTGGACATGGGCCTGCTGCAGGCCGGCGCCAGCGTCAAGGGCGAGTTCGAGAACCGCCTGAAAAACGTCATCGCCGAAGTGGGCAAGAGCGCGCACGCCATCATCCTCTTCATCGACGAGGCGCACACGATGATCGGCGCCGGCGGCAGCGCCGGCCAGAACGATGCGGCGAACCTGCTGAAACCGGCGCTGGCGCGCGGCGAGTTGCGCACCATCGCCGCCACCACCTGGGGCGAATACAAAAAATATTTTGAAAAGGATGCCGCGCTGGCGCGCCGCTTCCAGGTCGTCAAGATCGAGGAACCGAGCGAAGAGCTGGCGTGCGCCATGTTGCGCGGCATGGCGCCGCTGATGGAACAGCATTTCAAGGTGCGCATCTTCGACGAGGCGATCACCGAAGCCGTGCGACTGTCGCACCGCTACATCGCTGGCCGCCAGCTGCCGGACAAGGCCATCAGCGTGCTCGATACGGCTTGCGCCAGGGTGGCGCTGGGGCAGAGCGCCACGCCGGCCCTGCTCGACAGCGTGGCGCGCCGGCGTGAGCGCATCGATGCGGAAGCCTCGGCCCTGGCGCGCGAGGAGAGCGGCGGCGCGCGCCACGGCGCGCGGCTGCAGCTGCTCGAGGCCGAACGCGGCGCCGCCACGCAGGAACACGCGCAGCTGGCCGCGCGCTGGGACAGCGAAAAGGCGCTGTCGGAACAGATCCAGGCGATCCGCCGCCAGCTCGAGGAGGGCACGCCGGCCGACGCGGGCCAGGGGCGCGAGCTGCTGGCGCTGCAGGCCGAACTGGCGTCGCTGCAGGGCGAGACGCCGCTGGTGCCGGTGCAGGTCGACGGCCACGTGGTGGCGGAAATCGTCGCCGGCTGGACCGGCATCCCGCTGGGCAAGATGGTCAAGGATGAACTCAAGACGGTGCTGCGGCTGAAGGATTTGCTGCAGGAGCGCGTGCTGGGCCAGCCCCACGCGATCGAGGCCGTGGCGCAGCGCGTGCGCACGGCGCGCGCCAACCTGGACGACCCGGACAAGCCGAAGGGCGTGTTCCTGTTCGTCGGCCCGTCCGGCATCGGCAAGACGGAAACGGCGCTGGCGCTGGCCGACGTGCTGTATGGCGGCGAGCGCAAGCTCATTTCCATCAACATGAGCGAATATCAGGAAGCCCACAGCGTGTCGGGCTTGAAGGGTTCGCCGCCCGGCTATGTCGGCTATGGCGAGGGCGGCGTGCTGACCGAGGCCGTGCGCCGCAATCCGTACAGCGTGCTGCTGCTCGACGAGGTGGAAAAGGCGCATCCCGATGTCATGGAGCTGTTCTTCCAGGTCTTCGACAAGGGCGTGATGGACGATGCCGAGGGACGCGAGATCGATTTCAAGAATACCATCATCATCCTGACCTCGAACGTGGCGTCGGCCAGCATGATGCAGGCGTGCCTGAACCTGCCGCCAGAGCAGCTGCCGACGCCGGAGCAGCTCGAGCTGGCCATCCGGCCGCAATTGCTGAAGGTCTTCAAGCCCGCGTTCCTGGGGCGCCTGAAAGTGATCCCCTTTTATCCGCTCGGCGACGATGTGCTGGCCCGTATCATCGGCCTGAAGCTGGGCCGCATCGCCGCGCGCATCGCCGCCAATCACCAGGCCGAGTTCCTCTACGACGAGGCGCTGGTCGAGGCGGTGCTGGCGCGCTGCACCGAAGTCGATTCGGGTGCGCGCAATGTCGACAATATCCTGAATGGCAGCCTGCTGCCGGAAATCGCCGAAGCCGTGCTGGCGCGCATGGCCGAAGGGCAGGGCATCAGCCGTATCAAGGCCAGCGCCGGCAAGCAGGGGCAGTTCCGGTATACGATCAAATAGGCGGCAAGCCGCTTCAGTGGCCGCTGCCGGGCGCGATGCCCAGCAGCTCCTCGATGTGGGCCAGCGAGGCGCCGTCCTTGACCACGCCGCGCAGCCATTCGTGCAAATTCTGTTCGCCCGCGTTGGCGGCCTTGTCGGCGAAGTACGAGACGGGGCTGTGCGGCTCCGTCTGGCGGAAGTACTGCGCCACCTGGCGCAGCTGCGCCAGCGCCTGGGCGCGGCTTTGCAACTCTCCGGGCGCCGCCGGCGGCAGCGCCGGCACGGCGGCCGGTGCCGCCAGGCCGACAGCCGGCACCGGTGCGGCGGCGACGCTGGCGGCAGGGATGGCTACGGCCGCGGCGGGCAGGGCCAGCTGCATCGCCTGCAGCGCCTCGCGCGCCAGTGAAAAGCCCGGACTATCCTTGCCCAGGCGGCTATCGGCGGCCTGTTCCAGCTCGGCCAGCGCGTCCAGGCAGAACTGGGCGTCGGCGGCAAAGGCGGCGCGGAACTGCGCCGACGTGGCGCGCCGCGCCGCCTCCATGTCCACCAGCTTGGTGCCGTTGACGCCGTCCTGGTTGCTGGCGGCCCGCTTGCGCGCCGTCTCGAAGTCGATGGTCGACCAGCCGCCCGATTGCTTGTCCGTCAGCGCCATGGCGCGCACCAGGGATGGCGTGCGCGCCAGGATCCAGCTCAGGTTGCCGATGCGCTGCTCGTGGTCGTCGCCATCGGGCTGCGGGTACAGGCCCAGGTCCCAGTACTGGCGCAGCAGGCCGGCCAGCAGGCGATAGCCTTCGCCCAGGCCGCGCAAATGGTCTTGCCTGGCGCTGGCTTCGGCCAGCCAGGCGGCGAGCCGCAAGTCCTTGCTCTTGTCGCCCAGCAGGGCGGCGCAGCGCTGCTGGACGAAGGCCCAGTCGGCTTCCTTCAGGTCGGTGACCCACTCGCCCTGGTCGAGCGTGGGGTCGTCGAACTTGCGCGCCTGGCCGATGGCGTCGAAGTCGGTGGAGAAGGACAGGTCGACGCCGCATGGCTGCTCGGCGCTGATGGGAAGTAGAAGCTGGTCGGCTGAAATCATGTGTGTTCTCGGCAGTGGGGCGGATGGCTTGCTGGCGGCATGGCGGCCTTACTGGACCATGCGAAATTCGATGCGGCGGTTGCGCGCGCGGCCATCGGCGCTGTCATTGCTGGCGATGGGACGGTCCGGGCCCTGTCCGGAAGCGCTGAGCAGGTCGCCGTCGATGCCTTTGCCGGCAAGGTAGGTCTTGACCGCCTCGGCGCGCGCCTGGCTCAGGTTCTGGTTGCTGGCGCGCAGTCCTTGGTTGTCGGTGTGGCCGATGATGTCCACCTTGCGGCCCGCCAGCTTGTGCAGCGCCGCGCTCATTTCGTCGAGGATGGCGCGGCCCGACGGCGTCAGCGTGGTCTTGCCGCTCTCGAATTCGATGGTGCGGTTGGCCAGCGCGCCGTCGAGGATGTTCTGCTCGGAGGCGGACACGCGCAAGCCGTTATTGACGGTGTACGTGGGATTGAGGCTGGTGGCGAAGTCGCTGGCGATCTTTTGCCGCTGCGCCTCGTTGGCCACTTCGCCGCGCACGCTGACCACGCTGCCTTCGATCTTCAGCTGGCCGCGGCGGATCTGCTTGAGGTCCGCCGTCAGCAGCTTTTGCACATAGGCGTTCCAGTTGGCCGGCTGCGCGACCTGGCCGACGGCGATCTGGTCGACCACCTTGTCGGCGCCGTACAGTTCGCGCAGGCGCACCAGCACGGCCGCCTTGGCCGCTTCGTCCGGCACCGTGCCGCTGGCCAGGACCTGGCCCGGCTGCGGCGTGGCGGCGGCGGGCGCCGAGACAGTGGCCGCCGGCGCGGCGGCGCTTTGCGCGCTGGCGCCGGCCGGCGCGAAGACCAGGCTGAGAAGGATGGCAAGGCGGATGTGGCGCATGATCAGGTCCCGATGAAGGCGGCACGAAACGTGTCGTGCGCCGATTTGAGTGACAGGTTGGCCTGCGCGAGGTAGCTCGAGGCTTTCTTGATGGCGTAGTCGCTGTCGGCGTGTTCCTCGACCCAGGCCAGGTCGTCGAAGGCGATGTGGTGCTCCAGCGCCGCCTGCGGTTCCATGATGGCGTGCAGGGTTTGCGCCGAAGCGCCGCAAAAGCCCAGTACCAGCGCATGGCGGCCGCGGATGCGGGTGATGAACAGCGCCAGTTCGAAGTCGGCGCGCGCCAGGAACGGGGAGATCAGGTGCATCCAGAAGGCCGCCACCAGGTTGCGGTACAGCGGGTCGGCCGGCAGCGGCAGTTCCAGGCTTTTTTCCAGCCGGCTGGAGCTGCTGGCCATGACGGGTTGCAGCAGCATGCCCAGGGCCAGCAGCACCTGGCGCACGGAACCGCCAAAACCCGTGGGCGCCAGCAGGGCGTCGAGCGCGCCCACCGTCTGCAAGGCGAGAAAATCGTCGAAGGCGGCCTCGTAGGCGCTGCCGCGCAAGTCCAGTTCGATGCTGGCGCCCGCGGCGGCCGCCGGCAGCGCGGCGCCGGCGGCCGCGCCGCACATCTCGGCGCTCAGGGCATCAAGGCGGTTCCACAGGCGCGACAGCACCAGCGGACTGGTCGGTACAAAGCCGGCCGGCTGCGCCACCTCCATGGCGCCCATCATCAGGAAGGGAAAGCGGCGCGACGAGGCATCGCTGCTGGCGGCGATATGCCCGGCGATGGCGCGGCCGCGGCGCGGGCCGATGAAGGCGAAATGCAGCGGCGGCAGCGCATCGTAGGTGAGCTTCCAGCGCGCATCGGCCGTCATCAGTTCCATGGCGTTGGCGAGCCAGTCATCGAGCATCTTCAGCAGGGGCGGATTGTCGCCGTGCTTGATGAAGTCGCCGCGGCTGGGGATCTTGCCGAAATAGCCGATCTGGGTAACGGTAGGGCGGCTCATGGCGTGTTCCCGGCGATGGCGGTGGCCGTTTCCGGCGCGCCGATGGCGACCGATTCCGGCAGTTTCAGGCCACGGAAACCCTGGTTGCCGGCGGAGGCGGCGGCCGGCGCGGGCGCGGTCACGATCTTCAGGTTGGCCGTCACGGTGACGCCGCTGTTTTCCCAGCTCAGTTCGAATACGCCGCCCTCCTTGCGCGTGCGTCTGGCCGAGTCGATCATCTTCTTCAGGCCGAAATGCCCCGGTTCGTTCAGCAGTACCACGGTGCGCCCTTCCGGCGTGATGGCGCTGATGCGCGAGCCGGGTACGCCCTGCGGGTTGGGCCAGACCATGTGCACCCAGGGCTGCGGCTGGCCGCGCCAGCGCAGCGCCTGGCCATCGATCTCGATCGTGTATTCGGCGGCGCCGGGCGCGCTCAGCGCCTGCAGGTCGAAGCGCGTTTGCGCTTCGGCGGCGCCGGCCGCCGTGGCCACGCCGTTGGCGCTGAGCGGGGCGACCCAGCCGGGCAGGCTGGCCACCACCGGCGGCGCCAGGGTGATGCCCATCGCGGCCCAGGTCCTGGCGCTGATGGCGTCGCCGCGCCGCACGACCAGCGGGCCGATGGTGGTGTTGAAGAACTTGGCGATGGCGCCTTCCGGGCCGAAGACCTGGCCGATGTCGGCATTGCTCGCCTCGATGCGCGAGTCGGGCGCGAACGGATATTTCGGCGCCAAGGTTTTCTGGAACGGTTCGAGCACCTGCGCCAGCCAGACCTTGTTGATCTCCGTTTCGGTCGGCTTGACGATGACGGCGAAGGTCTGCATCAGCGGGCGCACCAGCAGCGGGCGGATGGCCTGCTTTTGCTGGTCGCTCATGCCGGTCAGCATCTGCTCGTCCACGTACTTGAGCGCGTCGGCCAGCTCCGAGCCGTTGCCATCGAGCGTCTGCTGCATCAGCTGCTTGGCGCCGGGGCCCGTGTCGCCCTGGTTCTTGATCTGGTTGAAGCGCACGCGCAGCTTCGACAGGGCCGCCAGGTAGCCGCGCATGGGCGAGGCTTCTTTGTCGCGCGCCACCACCAGGCGCGCCACGCCCGAAAATTCGCGGCCGACGGGTCCCATCGGCATGGTGCCGCCGCCCTGGCCCGGCGCCGCGACTGCGGGCTTCTGGCGCAGCACCGTTTCGCGGAACCAGTCCATCGCCCCGCGCTGGGCGCGCTGCAAGCCCTGGCCCAGCAGCGAAGGATTGTCCCACGAGGTTTCCTGGTACACCGTCTCGATCAGCTTGTTGAGGGGCGACGCTTGCGGATCGCCGAGGCGGTTCATCGCCTGCGCCGCGTTGTCGAAACCGTTCAATTCGCGGATGCTCACGCCCTGGAGGAATTTCTGCCACTCCCTGGCGTAATCGGTCTTGTACAGTTCCACCAGCGCCTTCTGGATCTGTTCCGGGCTGCCTTCCAGTGTCAGGTCATCCTTCGACGCCGTCTTGAGTACCCAGTCGGCGCTTTGCAATTCGCGGTTGGCCGCTTCCTGGAACGCCTGCTGGATGTATTTTTCCCACGCGTCGCGCGTGAAGGTGCCGGGGATGGCGTAGCTGCCCAGCACCAGTTCCTTGTCCTGCTCGCCAACGATGCGCGCCACCGTCATCGACGGGAAGCGCGTGGCGGCGCGCGCCTTCACGTCCGCATACACGCGGTCGCGCGCCGGCATGCCGCGCACCACGCGGCGCAGGCTGTCGCGCGACTGGTCGGCCAGGGCCCGCTTGTTCTCGATCTGTGGCCAGGACGGATCGTCGATCTGCGTCAGGTAGAACGAGATCAGGCGCTCGGCGCTGCGGATCATCTGTTCGCGCGGCATGTTGCCCCGGTTGGCGTCGAGCCAGCCGCGCCAGTAGCGGGTCAGCTGGTCGTTCAGGTGGCCGGCCTCGGCGCGCGACTTGTCGCCCAGCATCAGGTAGGTTTTCAGGGCATTGTAGGCATCCTCGACATTCGTCGGCGCGGCATCCTTGAAGGGCTGGCTTGCCGCATTGACTGGCGCACTGGCTGGCGCACTGGCTGTGGTCGCGGCCGTCGTGCCGGCCGGCACGGCCGTCAGCGGCTGCAGCTGGTCGGCGCCCGCGTTCACTTCCGCCAGGAACGATTCCAGCGATTGCGCCACCGGCGCGAGCATGACTTCCTTGAGGCCGGAAAAATACTCTTCGCGCAGTTTGCGCTCCAGCAAATCGCCCTGGTACAGGCCCAGGCTGAGCGCCAGTGGCCGCTTGCTGCGGTACGCTTCCAGCTGCTCGATGCGGTCCTGCATGATTTCCAGGGCCTGGAAGCGCGACTGCAGATCCAGGCGCTTGTCCTGCACCTTGATGGCTTGCTCCAGGTCGGCCTGGACGTTGGCCGCCAGCTGGCGGTTGGCCAGATAGGACCAGCTCCAGCCGCCCAGCGCCAGGCCGGCCAGCGTGATGGCGGTGAAAAACGTGGCATAACGCAAGCGCGTCTTGCGCGGGCTGGCGTATTGCGCCACCAGTTCCCGGTCGGCGAAGATCACCTTGCGGAACAGGTTCAGCAGGAAGTAGCCGTGCTGGTCCTGTGCCTGGACAGCCTGGTGTTCCTGCGGCTGCGGCTTGAGGTCGAAGCGCTGCGCCACACGCTCCGACGAGGCGGAGACGGAAGCGCCTTCCTGCAGCGCGCTGGTGAAATAGAAGCCGCGGAAGACGGGCTTGAACTGGAACGGGTTTTCCTCGAACAGGGTGGCGATGAAGGCGCGCAGCGGCCCTTTCACGGAACTGAATTCCAGCGGGAAGGTGAACACGCCGGGCGGCATGCGCTCGCGTCCCAGCAGCGACATATTGGCCAGGCTGAGGTCCTTCAGGCCATCGTACAGCTCGTCGAAACGCTGGTCGAACTGTTCCAGCACGTCCTGCTTCGAGTTGTTGACGCCGTAGGGCAGGGTGGCGCCCCAGACCTTGTCGCGTTCGGCGCGCTCGGCATCGTGGAAAAATTCGCTGAAGCCGGTGATCAGGTCGGCCTTGGTGAATACCACGTACACGGGCGCATGGACTTCCAGCTTCTCCGTCAGTTCCTGCACGCGCTGGCGCAGGTTCTTGGCCAGTTCGATGGCGAATTCAGGCTTGCTGCCGGTCAGCTCGGCAATGCTGACGGCGATAATGATGCCGTTGATCGGTGCGCGCTTGCGGTGTTTTTTCAGCAGGTTGAGAAAGCCGAACCACTCGGCGCGGTCTTCATCGTTGATGGCGTAGCGTCCGGCCGTGTCGAGCAGGATGCCGTCGGTGGTGAAAAACCAGTCGCAGTTGCGCGTGCCGCCCATGCCTTGCACGATCTTGCTGTCGACAAAAGGAAACTGCAGGCCGGAATTGGCGATCGCCGTGCTCTTGCCGGCGGCGGGATTGCCGATGATCATGTACCACGGCAATTCATACAGCGCGGCATCGCCCGACAGCTGGCCCAGCCGCGATGTCTTGATGGTATTGATCGCTTCCAGCATGCGCTTGCGGATGGCTTCGGTTTCCTCGCGTTGCACCGGGCCGGCCTTGGGCGCGGCGCCGGCTGCCTGCTGCTCCAGCATGCTGTTGAAACTGGCGCCCTCGCGCCGGCGCCGGCGGCGGCGCAGCCACCACACGATGGCGCCCAGCAGCGCCGCCGCGGCCAGGAAGGGCAGCAGCCGGATGGCTGGCCAGTCGAAAATGACGGCGCAGGCGAACAGCAGCAGGATGGCGGCCGCGATGCCGAGGATGAGCAGGCTGGTGCGTGAAGTCAGGAAGTGCCAGAATCGTTGCATCATAGTTTTATCGTGTGCAAACCGTTAAGGTGCGTGAATGGGACGTCGCTGTGTATCAGGTGGTGCTGTGACTGTTTTGCGCGGGCGGACCAATGACGAGGGCGCCGCGCTGGAGTGGATCGAGGTTGCTGAAACATAAAACTTGCGCGCCGTCGTCGGCCGCCGCCTGCCGTGCCATGGCCAGGGCGGCCAGCGTCGTGACGGCGCCGCACTGGCCGCATGCGGCGCCGACGCCCAGCACCTGTTCGCCCAGGTCCAGCTGGGGCAAGAGGGCGCCGGCGCACTGCATCAGTTCGAGCATGCGGTTGGCGCGCTGGTCGGTATCGGCGCTGACCAGCGCGATGCCGGCCGTCGCCTCGCCGCCAGCCGCCGCCAGCGCCTGCCTGCCCAGGTCCGCCAGCATGTTCTTGTCGGCTGCTCCCCGCTGGCTGGCGCCTTGCGGCAGTTCGCCCGTGGCGGCGCGGTGCAGCAGGACTGGCGCCGGCTCGTCCAGCGGTGGCGCCGCGCCTGGGATATCCAGCAGCAGGCCGGCCGCGCCTTCGCCGGGAATCTGTCCATTCGTCTGGCTGGCGCTGAACAGCTGCTCCTGGCTCGCCAGGACATGCACGCGCAGCTCGCCCAGGTGCGAATCGCAGGCCAGCACGATGGACAGGCAGGGCGGCTGCGGTGGCGCCGCGTGGCCGGCAAGCTGGTTCAACAGGGCAAACGGCGCCGCTTGCCGGGTGGCCGGCTCGGTGGGCGGCAGCAATTGCTGCGCCGGCCACCCCTGTTCGTGCGCCAGATGGCGCAGCCAGGCGTCGCCGGCCTGGTGCTGGGCGGCGCTCCACGAGGCCGGCGTCAGCAGGTGCAGCCGCAGCATGGGCAGCGCGCTGGCCGGCGAGGCCGGAGCGCCTGCGGACAGCGCATGCTGCAGGGCTTCGTCCACCAGTTCGGCAAGCACCACGGCGCCCAGGGCCAGCGCGCGCAAGTCTTCCGGATTGAAGGGAAACGGTTCGCTGGCCAGGCCGGCCTGCGGATGCTCGCGCAGCCAGGCGGCCAGCAATTGCTGCTGCAGTTCTTCGTCGATGCCGTCCACCCTGGCGCACAGCAGGGGATAGCCGTCCGCATCGAGCAACTGGCCGTCGAGCGCGGGACGGCATTGGCGCGAGCGCATGGCGGCCAGCAATTCTGACGGCGTGGCGCCGCCCGGCATGCGCAGGCTGGCGGCCACGATATGCAGCGGCACCGCCGCCGCGGGAGGTGTCGCCGCCTCGGCCTGCAGGGGCGCGGCAGGGCTCGGCGCCGCCAGGGCTGGCCCGGCCAGCAGCCTGGCCAGCACTTTTTTGCCCAGCCACAGCATGAATAGCAGGGCCAGCGGCAGTGCCAGCATGGCGCCGGCCAGCTCGCCCGGCGTCGGCATGCGCGTGCTGTCGCGCCAGTAGGCGATGGCGCCCGTCCAGCTCAGCGCAAAGACGGACACGGTCAGCAGGCAGCGTCGCAACCAGGGGCGCATCAGCGGGCTCCTCCGCATATGGGCAGGGTCGTCATGCCTGGTCGGTGGTGGCTTGCTGGCTGGCGATCAGCAGCGCCCCGCAGCTGGTCTTGTCGCCGTGGCGCGCCACGGGCTTGCCATCGACGATGAGGCTGGAGTCGCCGCTGACGATGGGGCATACGCCATGGCCGGGCAGGGGACAGGCGACCTTGTCGCCGACCCGCGCCATGCCGATGCCGCCGCTGTCGCTCACCGCCGATGCTTCCAGCACGGTGCCGCCATGCGATGTCTTGTCGCCTAATCTGATTACCGGACCCGCCATACGCGCTCCCTTCAGTGTTTTTTCATGACGCCGGGCAGGCGCAGTTCCGTATGCCCGAAATCCATCATCTTCCAGCGTCCGCCCCAGGTCATGCCGACCGATTCGGCCACTTCGCCATACAACTGGTAGCCGCGCATGGCCCATGGGTCCTTCTCGGATATGACCAGCTTGCCATTGCGCAGGAAGGCGCAGTCGGCCGCCAGGCCGTACTGGTGCCAGCTTTGAAAGGCGGCCGCGTTGCTGACGTTGGGGCCCATGCCTGCCAACATGTCTTGCCGCTCGGGACTGCGGTAGCCTTCCAGCAGCGCCATCTCGTAGCCATGTTTTTCCTTCATGATCTTGAAGACCAGCAGCAGGCGCTGGGCGTATTCCACATTCAGCAAGGTCCAGTTGCGGCTGGCCGATACCAGCAGCGGACGCTCCTGGCGCACTTCTTCGGTGGCAAACACCAGCGGCGGCAGGTCGACGGGCGGCACCAGCTGCTCGCCCTGCAACAGGCTTGCCACCTGCGTATTCATTTCCCGCGTCGACACATCGTAGGCGCCCAGCATGGATTTGCTGTCGGCCATCAGGGCCAGCAGGGTCGGCAGGCTGATCGCGGCCACGCCCGCGAGACACAGCAGGTAATGACGGCGCAGCAGGTCGGCCGTGCGGGCCCACAGCGTGGCGCCGCGCAGTCCCAGGCTGGCCATGCCCGTCTGCCGGCGCCTGGCCACGCGCTGCAGGCAGGCGGCGAGGCGCTGCTCCGCGCCATCGACGGCGTGCAGCACGAAATCGCGCCCGGCAGGAAACAGGATCAGCCAGCTGATCAGGCATGCCAGGATGAAATACAGCGCTACCGCGAGTAGGAACACGCTAACCTCAATCAATAAATGTTTGGCTGCGGGGAACGGTGCTGTCCATCAGGGAAAACAGGGAAGCGATGGATATTGCCTGGAAGTATATCTTACAAAACTGATAATTAAGGGGGGCTTTTTCAATTGTGCGGGGGGTGCGCACTGTTGATTTTATGGCACGCGTCATGATTTTGTTGAATAGCGTAAAGTCTTGCAAATATTACAGGAGCGCACATTTTGCGAACTCATGACGATAGCCCCCGGCTCCCGGCCCGGCCCAGCCTGTTGACCCAGGCGCAGCAGGCGGAGGCCGACCGTAACCGCATCCTGACCACGCTCGAGGGTGGCAATACCGGCTCGCCCGTCAGGGCCAGGCGCGGCAGTCTGGCGCTGCGCGGGGGCATGGGCGCGGTGGCCGCGCTGCTGCTCTTGTTGGCCGCCGGCGTCTGGCTGGGCCAGCGCGGAGAACGGGCTGGCGACGACGCTGCGCCAGCTGCGCCGCTTCCCCTGCCCGCCGCCACCGCCGCACCCGCCGCCGTGGCGCCGCCGGCCGTCGCCAGCATCCATGACGAGGCGCCGTCCGGCGCGGTTGCACCGCAGCAGAGCCTGAGCGAGATGCTCGATGCCGGCGCGACCGCCACAGCCGCCACAGCCGCTGCCGGGAACGCGCGTGCCGCGCATCCCGACGATGTGCTGAGCAAGGCGCTGGAAACGCCATCGCCGCCACCGGCTGCCGTGAAACCGGCGGTCAAGGCCCCACGTCCTGCAGCCAAAAAGCCACCGGTGAAAGGGCCGGCTGCCACGCCCGCGCGCCGCGCCGAAGACAGCGATGTCGCCCTGCTGTCGGCCCTGCTGGCCCACACGCAGGCCGCGCCGGTGCCGAAGAAAACCGCTTCAGGCCTGCGGACCCAGTTGCAGCAATGCGCGACGCTCAAGCGCGACGCCGCCGTGGCCTGCCGCGCGCGCGCCTGCCAGGGCCATGCCGACAACGCGCAATGCAAGGCCGGGCAAGTTGCCGCGAAAGGCGGAAAATGAGTGCCGCCAGCGCCGATCAGGTCAACGCTTCCCTGGCTGGTTTCAGCAGCGTGACGCGGCTGTATGAGCTGTCGCTGGACGGCGGCGAGGGCGGGACGTCACAGTGGCTGGTGGAAGCGTTTGTCGCCGACGAGCAGTTGCAGACCGTGGGCGCGCGCGACATCATCGTGCTGTCCACGCAGGCGAATGTGGCGCTGGCGCCGTTGCTGGGCAAGCCGGCCGCGCTGCACGCCAGCCTGGCCGATGGCACGCGCACGCAGTTTTCCGGCTATATCAGTGCTGCGGCCATGCTGGGCAGCGATGGCGGACTGGCCCGTTTCCGGCTGCGCCTGACGCCGTGGCTATGGCTGTTGAGCCAGGTGCGCAACAGCCGCGTCTGGCAAGACAAGAGCGTGATCGAGATCGTCGACAGCGTGTTCCAGGCGTACGCGCCGCAAGCCGACTGGCGCTGGAGCGGCGACACGGGACCGTTCATGGCCGAGGCGCAGCCGCGCAGCTATTGCTGCCAGTACCGCGAGTCGGACCTGGCTTTCGTCACGCGCCTGCTGAGCGAAGAAGGTCTGGCCTGGCGTTTTGAAGAACATGAGGGCGGCCATTGCCTGGTGCTGTTCGCCGACAGCAGCGCCTTGAGCGCGGTGCCGGAAGACGCCAGCAGCGCGCAAGGCGGTGGCATCCGTTTTCATGGCGCGCGGGCCATGGAACAGGCCGATTCCATCCAGGCGCTCAGCCGGGCGCGCGTCTTGCGCACGGCGGTGGCGAGCGTGCTCAGCTACGATTACAAGGCCAAGAAAGCCGTCAGCGCCAGCGTGCCGACGCGGCTGGCGCCGGGCGGGAAAAACGCGCCCGCGCTGGAAAGCTATGACACGCCGGGCCAGTATTTCTATGCCAGTGCGGCCCAGGCCGAACGCTACGCCTTGCTGCAGATGCAGGCGATCGAAGCGCGCGGCGAGCGCTGGCAGGCGCGTTCGACCGTGCGCACCTTGCGTGCCGGCACGCGCTTTACCCTGACGCAAGGACCGCTGCAGCAGGATGGCGCCGAGGCGCCGGCGCTGGTGGTGCTGCGCGTGTGCAGCGTGGGCGTGAATAATCTGCCGGCGCCCGCGCGGCAGGGCCTGGCTGAACTGTTCGGCCCCATCCCCGAATTGCTGCAGGAAAGCCTGGCTGGCCAGGCGCTGGCGCCGCGCG
Organism: Janthinobacterium sp. NKUCC06_STL; assembly: GCF_019345455.1. Classification (NCBI taxonomy): domain Bacteria; kingdom Pseudomonadati; phylum Pseudomonadota; class Betaproteobacteria; order Burkholderiales; family Oxalobacteraceae; genus Janthinobacterium; species Janthinobacterium sp. NKUCC06_STL. The sequence goes on along the minus strand of NZ_JAHKQY010000007.1, from coordinate 268,102 downwards.
ATATCGCGCAATTCCAGCAAGTGATCGCGCAGGCGGCCGAGAGCGGCTATGCCAACCATATTGAAGCGATCGCGGCCGATACGCCATGGCGCCCCGTGCATGACGGCGGCGACGCGCGCCACCACCCGAAACCGACGGCCTGCGGCAGCCAGAGCGCCATCGTCGTCGGCGCCGACGGCGGCACCAGCGCCAGCGGCGGCAGCGAGATCCATTGCGACAAGCTGGGCCGGGTGCGCATCCGTTTCCACTGGCAACTTGACGGCAGCGCCACCTGCTGGGTGCGCGTGGCGCAGCGCTCGGCCGGCGGCGGCATGGGCAGCCAGTTCCTGCCGCGCATCGGCCAGGAAGTGCTGGTGCAATTTCTGGAAAACGATATCGACCGGCCCATCATCGTCGGCGCCCTGTACAACGGGCAAGGCGAGGGCGGCGTCGCGCCCACGCCGGGCGGCATCACGGACAAGCCTGCGGACGCCAGCGTCTTCGAGCCGGCGCGCGACCATGCGCCATCGGCGCAGGGCAACGTGGCCGGCGGCAACAGTCCGCTCTGGCATGGCGCGGCTGGCGGCAGCGCCGGTCACCGCAACGGCGCGGCGCAATGGGGCATCCGCAGCAAGGAATTCGGCGCCGCCGGCTCCGGCTCTGGCTACAACCAGTTGCTGTTCGACGATACCGACCAGCAGGGGCGCATCCAGCTCAAGAGCAGCCATGCGGCAAGCGAACTCAATCTTGGCCACCTGATTCATGCGGCCGACAATTACCGGGGCAGCCTGCGCGGCACGGGCGCCGAGCTGCGCACGGACGCTTACGGCGCCGTGCGGGCCGGCGCCGGGCTATTGATTTCCAGCTACCTCGTCAACCACGACGCGCAGGCGCGCGATCCGGCCGGCGACAATGCGCCCGGCATGGTCTTGCTCAAGCAGGCAGCAAAGCTGGGTGCAACCTTCAGCGCCGCCGCCGTCACGCACAAGACGGTCGCGTATGCCAGCCACCTGGGCCCGGCCAAGGCGAATGCCAGCGTGCTCGACGAAAAGGCGGCGCCCTTGCCCGCGTTCCTGACCAGCGTTTCCGGCATGCTGAGCCAGGAAAATACGGCCGCCGCCAGGCGCGACGCGGCGGACAAGCCGACCAGTCCCGGCGACGACAAGCTGCCGCACAGCAGCGACGCCATCATCGCCATCGCCGCCCGCGCCGGCCTGGGCGTGCTGGCGGGCCAGGATATCCAGCTGGTCAATGGCGAAACCACCTCCTTGATGAGCGGCCAGGACACCCAATTCGTCGGCGGCGGCCAGTTGCGCGTGCACAGCGGCCAGGCCATCGGCGCGCTGGCCGGCGTCGTCAAGGCGGGCGAGAACAATATCGGCCTGCAACTGATCGCCGCCAAACAAGCCATCGACCTGCAGGCGCAGGCCGACATGCTCAACGTGCAGGCGCGCGAGGAAGTCAATATCGTCAGCGCCGCCGCGCACATCGACTGGGCGGCGGCGAAAAGCATCCGCCTGTCGACGGCGGGCGGGGCGAATATCACCATCGAGGGCGGCAACATCACCGTGCAGTGCCCGGGCAAGATCACGGTGCATGCCGGCAAGAAGAGTTTTGACGGGCCATCCCGTGCAAGCTATCCACTGCCGGTAATGCCTCGCAGTATTTGCAAGGAATGTCTGTTAAATGCGGCCAGGAGCGGCTCGCCCTTTGCCGCGAAGGGGGAATGATCATGCGCGAAAACGATGGCGGGGCCCCCGCGTGTGGTTTGCAGTTGCTTGCGCTGCTCGATCGTCCTGCTCTCGACAAGGGGGAGTCCCTCTACAGCTTGATTGATGGTGCCAAGTTGGATGGTGTGGCCCGTATCCGCTTGCCTGGCGATCACAGCGTTGAGTTGTATTCCCTGTTGGGTGAATTGGCTGAGCCGGACGCCCTGTACGCTGGCCCGATATTGTTGCGGCATATGCAGCGCGAGAAATGTCCCTTGCTCGCCAAATTGCTGTGCACTGCCGGCAGCGCCCATTTTATGTCGCTGATTGTTTCTGGCCAGCCCCTGCAGCAATTGTTAGAACGGCTGACCTGGTTGACAGAGGTGGTGCACGATGACGGTACCGAGTGGATCATGCGCTACTACGATCCGCTTATCCTGCCGCATTGGCTGGACGTGCTGGAAACGGCGCAGCGCAAGACTGCACTCGCAGGCATCACGGGCTGGTTGTACAAGGACGTGCGTGGGGTGCCACAAATTGTACCTGGCGAGAAAAATGAGGCGCCTGCCCCGCCTGGCAGTGAATGCATGCTTTTGACACAACATCAATATCTCGAACTGATGCATAGAGCAGCGCCGTACATGCTGATGAAGCAAATGGAGAGCGATGATCCGCAGGCGCTCGATGGTTTGCCTCCGGATCAGCGCTACGACTTTTTTTTTGAACAACTGGGCAGGGCGCAGGCATATGGATTAAGTTCGCCCACAGACTTGAAAAGTTACTGCATGTTGTCGCTCATGTTAGGTGCCGATTTTCATCTGGCGCCACTCGCCGCCATCGCTTTGCAGGCCGAAGGAACGGCGCAGTCCTTCAGTGACCGGATCCTGGCCTGGACTCCTGGGCAATGGGCTGCGCTCGAAGAAGTTTCCGCTTCCAATATGAATGCGATCCCGACATGAAAAAACTGACCTGCATCATATTATGCCTATTTATTTTGGCCGCTTGCGATTCCAGGGCGAAGGAAGAACGCTTGCAACAGGAATTAAGCGAGAAAACCTTCACTACCACGTCATATAACTACACGCCGTACGATATTTATTCGATCGCATTCAAGGGCATTTCACTGCCATTCAATGTCGATGAAGCGCCCAGCGGTGGTTCCATTTTTTTTCGCGATGCAAGCGAGGCGGAAATGGACAATGGTGAAAAAGTCAGTTTCAGCAGTGGAAATTGCTGTTTCATCTGGGATAGTCCTGTGGATAAACCGCTGCGCGTGCGCGTGGTCTGGAGCGTGGTTTTCGATACGACCTACCACGATGGAAAATCGAGTGTCGACTATGACGAACGCACTTTCAGGATGAGTGCTCCTGGAAGCCGCTGGTGTCAGGCTACTGTTGACATCCTGCCCGCCAAAGGGCCCGAGCGCCCAACCATCGTGCTTTTGCACTTTCTTGCCGATGGTACGGTTCAGGCACATCTGGGCACATTCAAGACGCAGGCGCCGCTTGCTGCCGAGCAGGTAAAACTGCATTCGGCGCGCCTTCCCCAAGGCCAGTTCTGCAAGCAGGAAATCGAGAATCCTTTTTATGGCATACCGCAGACACCGCACAGGGAATAGACCATGAGCAATCCAACGATACGCCGGCTTAGCGACGTCACGAAGAGTGAGCGGCTTGCGCGAGGAATTTATCGCAAGGAACTGGAAAAATGTGCGAAGGAGTCGGATTGCCGAAAGCCCGTCTGGATCAGTTGTTTTTTTGACGGCACTGGAAATAATTTCAAAAAAGATGGCAATGGCTCGCTGGCTTCGTCGAAGGTAAAGTACAGCAATATTGCGAAATTGGGAAAATTTGCGCATACGGCCGAAGATGAAAAAAACAAGACCTACGCCATATATGCGCCAGGGGTCGGCACGCCGTTTCCAGAGGTTCAGGATAGTGGTGATGGAATCGATGGGGCGCTCGGCATGGCATCTGCTGCAAAAGGGCAGGCCCGGATCAGCTGGATGCTGAAGGAGTTCAAGATGCGGGTGGACAAACACATGCCGCATGTAAATCAAATCAATGTTGCGGTGTTTGGCTTCAGTCGGGGGGCAGCCCAGGCGCGGGCCTTTGTGCGTCAGTTGGCAGGACAATGTTATCAGCAAGGAGATGGGCTGATCTGGACCAAAAGTGGCGGATTTATTCAGCCGCGTCTGGTGATTTACTTCCTCGGCATTTTTGATACCGTGGCCTCGGTGGGGTTTGGCGGCAGTCGCCTTGAGTCCGATCTCAAATATTACCTGGGACCTGTGTGGGGGGGCGTGATGTATTTGGCAGACGAGGGCGGCCATGCGGAATGGGCCGCCGATCTGCGTATTCCACCATACGTGCGCTTCTGCGAACATTATGTCGCAGCGCATGAAGTGCGGGAGAAATTTCCATCCGATTCTATTCGAATCGATCAGGCCACTGACTCAAACTGCCGGGAAACCCTTTATCCCGGGGCCCACTCCGACGTGGGCGGCGGTTATGACGACATGAATCAGGAAGGACGCTCAAACGAGTTGTCGCGCATTCCGCTGTGCAATATGTATCTGTCGGCATATGCGGCGGGGGTGCCGTTCAAGTCTCCCGAAGAGGTTCTTCAGGATTATGGCTCGCTGTTTAACATCAGCAGCGAATTGCAGGGATGCTTCGACACCTACATGAAGCACGTCAGCGCAGACAAGCGGCTCGAGAAACAAGTCATCAGCCACATGAACAATTACTATCATTGGCGCTGGGGGCGCACGGAACGCCAGCGCGCGGCGCGCAAAGAACGCGAAGCCATCATCGCAAAGGGGCAGTCCGTCATGTATGCCACGCCGGATAAATACATGACCACGACGGACAGCGAATGGGAGCGCGACGTGCAGAACATCGCAGAAAAGAAAACAGGCTTTTTTCGTAGTGCCACGGAACCGCTGGAAGACGCGATCTACGATGCCTGGAAAGGCAAGCTCCGAAAGTCGATGTCGGTTGCGGAGCGGACTTTATTTGACAAATTCTTCGATCGTTATGTGCATGATTCTGTTGCGGGATTCAAGAATCAGATGACTGACGCCAGTATCGGCTTTGTTGAAGCCAGTCGCTGGGCCCGAAACCGGCAGTATTTCATGGGGAAACGGGGCAAGAAATATCTTTATTGGCGATATGAGGGTTCAAAACCGGAATTGGGCGGCGTAAAAGAGGCGATGCTGGTGCCGAAAGAAGCGTCGGCAGGTGGCGATACGGCGATAGCCTAGCAGAAACGGGCTTTGCCGCTATCTGGCGCGGACCGCTGCCCTGGCTTGCTTGTCGCACTCGCGCACGGCCGCTTTGCATGCGGAAAACGCTTCCAGATAGGTCACGGCGCTCTGCCGCTCTGCGACCTGTTCAGCCACCTGCTGCGTGAGCTGCATCGATGTCGTCGCGGGCATTTTCTCCAGTTTTCTGGTGATGTCTTGTAGCGAATTTTTTTGACGCGCCAGTTCCGCGGCCAGCACGGCCTTGCGCTCGGCGGCGGGCAGGGCCGGATACAGCCGGCCATTGCCAGCCTCGACATTGCCATCGGCCGTCATCGACAGCGACGCGTGCGGGGCGCGAAATTCCAGCGCCAGCTTGCCATCGGCCTGCACGATGACCAGCAGTTCCTCGGTGGCGGTGCCGGCCGGCAGCGGCAAGGTGCGCGTTTCCGGCTTGCCGTCCGGTAGCCAGTGGTACTCGATGTTGAGCTGTACCGGCTTCTGTGGGGCGGCTGGCAGGTAGAAACAGCAATTGGCGGCGCTGCTCATGTAAGGATTCAGGGGATCGGTATCGACGGCGTTGGCAGGATTGCCGGCATCGCTGACGCCGACCTGGATGGGCCGGGCGCTGTAGTTCAAGGTGCTGACCGCTATCTTTGCCTCATCGGCCCCGGGCCGGTAGTCATGCTGGCCGCGCTCGCCCCGTTCGGCATGGCCTGCCAGCAGCGGACGGCGCTGCATGGACTTGATGCCGATGGCAAAGATATGGCTCAGGTAGCCGGTATCCGAGCGGCCGTCGCGCGAATAACTTCCGCCGGGCGTGTAGTAGAGATAGCCGATGTCCTCTATCGCCAGGGCGCGCACCTTGCCGTCCTGAGGGAATAATGCTTCCGCCAGGTAGCGATCCTTGGCGCCCATGACCTTGGCGGAGAGCACGCCGGCCCATGCCCGTTCGCCCGCGAAACGGGGAAAGACGTTGAATTCGCCATCGATGAAGGGTTTGATCTTCAGCACATCTTGTGTCATGCCCGTGACGGGATCGATGACGGAGTAAATCCCTGGGAAGGGGCCGTCGGCGGCGTGCGCAAGCGCGGGCATGGCGAAAATGAGACAGGCTGCCATCACGGCGGGTTTGTTGCTCATGCTGGATCCAATCGCATGGAGGGTGGCTGACGCTGGAATGCCACCAGGTCGGCGGGATAGAATGCGGCATCGCGATAGCTGCTGTCGTCGATATCGAGCAGGCAGGTGATGGCTGCCGCTTCCCATGACCAGTAGCCCGAAAATGACGTGTCGCGCGCGTGGCTGTCATGGTAGGGTTCGCGGCGGCTGGCGTCATACCATTTTGCCAGGTAGTCCTGCATCAATGCCGGACGCTCTTGTTTTTCTGCCGCAAATATCTTGAGCGTCTTGACATAGGGCTGGCGGCGCGTGCATTCCGGCCAGTCGGTATCCCTGCCATCGACGGAAAAGGCCAGCAGGCGTTCGACCAGCCCATCTTTTTCATGGTTGTTGAAATCGATGACGGGCGCCAGGCGGGGCAGCAAATTGCCCCAACCCAGGAGAATGCCAAGGCAGATCATCCTGTTGACCTGCTCGTAGCCGTCACCAGGTAGGGCGAAGTGGGGAAACCCCTGTTCCGCAGCGCCAGCCTGCACGTCAAAGGCCCTGTCATAGTTGGCATACTCTTCCCAGTATTCCAGTATCGTGGGGTACAGCGCACGCAGATCGGCTGTCGTATGGCCAGCGCTGTAAGCCAGGCTGAGCAGGTCGATGCCATCCCATGCCCGCTGGCGCGTGGCCGTCATGAAATTTTCTGGCGGGATATTTTTCAGCACTTCCGCTGGCTGTAGCAAGCCGGCGGCCACCATGCCGATGCCTTCTTCCATGCCGTGCTTGCTTTCAAGGTAAATCGCGTAGGACAGCAGCGGTTCCCTGCGCCTGGCCAAAAAAGTGTGTTCGTCCAGAGTCTGCATCCTTACTCCCGAAAATCCGTGTCACGGCAGGGCTGTTTGCCTTCGACATGTCCGACATCGCCCGCCGCATTCATATCTATGCTGGTATAACGGTTTTCCTCGCGTAGTGCACGCCCATACGCAACGAGATCTGTCGGGTAGGCGAAATGATCGATACCGCTGTCATCGAGGTCAAACACAAAGGCCATTGCACCGGCTTCAAATGCCCAGTAACCGTAATAGGGAGCGTGGCCTTCGTCGCTAATGCGCAGATGGCCGTTGTACCAGCGGGGATGATCCTTCATGGCAGGGTACCACTGCTTCAAATATTTTTTAATGAGAGTTTGTGCCGCATCCTCATCGCTTTCATATACCGTCTGCAGCAACGTCTCGTAGGGCTGGCCCAGTACGCAGGTATCGAGGGGCATCTCATCGTCCACATACGCGCCAATCAGCTGTTCAAACAGGCCGTCCTGTCCTCGGTGGCTGCGAAATATGCGGATGATGCGCATGACCGAGCGCTGATCGCGCAATAATATGGCGACACTTAGTAATTGCAGCGTATCTTCATAATCGGAAAGATCGCCGAAATTTGGCGCCGCCCTGTATTTGTATGGGCCATACTCGGGGTATTGCGACAATATTTCCTTTTGTTGATGCTGATCGGCTTCGTTCCATTCCGAAAACCTGTCCACGATATCGGACAGCCGTGGCGCAAGTTCCTCGATTGGCACGCCAGCGGTGTAATCCAGCATCCAGATCCAGAAATTTTCCAGATATAGGAAATGGCAAGCCAAACTGGTGTCTCCAGCGCATTCAGCTGATTCCTTGTTTCTTAGCTGAACTTGTAGCAGCGCACGTGAATTCTCCAGGGTTTTTTCATATAACTGCCGACAAAGAAATTGTTGGCGGCGGCGATCATCGAATGGTGGATTTTTCATTTTATTCGCCGCGCTCTCGTTTGGCCGATGGTTTCATCTCCACGCTGCTGTGGCGGCTCTCTTTCCGTAGCTGGCGCGCATAATCGACCAGGTCTTTGGGGTAGACCAGATGGTCGATCTGGCTATCGTCCAGGTCGAGTATAAAGACGGTCGCCCCCGCTTCAAAGGCCCAGTAACCGTAATACGCGGCATAGCCTTCCTCGTTGATGTTGAGATGCTCATCGTACCAGCGCGGATGATTTTTCATGGCCGGATACCACTGTTTCAGGTATTTTTGAAGCAGGATCAAGCTAGCTTTCTCATCTTCCTCATGGAACACTTGCAGCAGAGTGTTGTAGGGCTTGCTGATAATGCAGGTGTCCAGGTCTTGACTGTCCTCGACATATGCACCAATCAATTGCTCGAACAGCCCATCGTGGCCACGGTGGCTGCGCAGCACGTGGATGATGCGTCGCACCGACCGCTGATCGCATAGCAGGATGGCGATGCTGAGCAGTTGAAGCGTGTCTTCATAATCGGAAAGGGTGGAAAACTGCGGCGTACCCTCATATTCATATGGCCCATCTTCTGGAAAATCGAGCGCCGCTTCCTGCTGATAGAGTTGATCGACTTCATTCCATTCTTCAAATTTATCCACGATACCCGCGATGCGCGGCGCCAGTGCCTCGATTGGCTCACCAGCGGTATAGTCGAGCATCCAGATCCAGAATTCTTCTAAATACAAAAAATGATGGACGGAAGCATTTCCCTGCATTGAGTCGGCTATTCTTTTATTTTCGAGTTCAACATCTATTATCGCGAGTTGATTTTCCCGCGTTTTATGGTAAAGATCTTCGTAGAGAAATTTCTGCCGGCGCCGCACGTCGAACGGGGTGGTGATCATTGTTTTCCCGTCGTTTTTGCTGCTCGCTGACGCAGCTCGGTGCTGGGCCAGTCGCTGTCGGCGTCGAAGCGCCGCATCCAGCGCAGCGAGTCGGCATCGTTGAAGCGTTCGTTGGGATCGCCGTCCCATTGGCCAAAGCCCAGCAGCGCCATGTGATCGTCGCGGATCGGCTTGAGCAGCTTGTTGAGCAGCGCCGGCAATTCCGGCACGCCGTCCTCTACCGGGTAGAGCGCCGGCTCCTCGCCCAGTTCGATCCATAGGCCGGAGTCGAGCTCGTCGATCCGGATTTGCGGATGCTGCAGGCTGAGTTTTATCTGGTCGCGGCTGAGGTCCAATTTTTCACGCCACGTATCCGATAGCAAAAAGCCCCAGGTTGGCGGGCGGATGCCGTCTGCCAGTGAGCCGCTCATGGAAAAAGGATAATCAATGTCCAAGCCAAAAAATCGCGGCGCCAGAGAGCGTTCCCACACGGTCACTGCCGAGCGGGTACCGAAGGCAAGCGGATTGGCCATCGAAAAGGCGCTGTAAACCTGATCAGGTTTTAGTTTTTCCATGGTTTCCAGAACAAACTGCCGCCACGCTATCTTGTTGTCCTTCCACCATGACCAGCGATAGTAGAATTGAATGGATGAGTAAACCTTGTTTAACGGTTCTGAATTATCGTTCATGTAATCTTTCATCTTCCAAAAATATCCCGCTGTGGAAGGAGATGACCTGTGATTTTTTTGATCAGAAAAATCGAAAATGAATGATTGACCGGGTTTTCTCTTGTGCGCAAACTCCCGCAAATCAGGTAGGCGTTTGGACCCGTAACGATGTGGCCGTTCTGAATCTGGATGCGTGGCGAAAAGATAAGGCATTCCAGTTAAACGCTCAAAATCTTCGTGGATGTCTACCATCAGTAGCGATGTTGTTAAAGAGTGATTGGTATCATATAAGAAATAGAAAGTAATAAAAGGAGACACTCCCAGATCTTGATTTCCATCGTCACAGGACATGTTTGGCCATTCCTTGAGGTCAGCAACCATTCCCTCTACATCTTCGTCAGTAAAAAAACGTTCCGTTGTGCTCATCGTCTATTCCTCAATCTGGTTTCCTGTTCGTTCTTTTTCTTTAGGTTCCTTCGCTGCGACGCCTATGCAGTCTTCCGGTACACGCAGCAATGCGACTCGCTACTGGCCCATTTTTTCGGGCAAATTCACGCAGATCTGGCAAACGCTTTGAGCCGTAAGGGTGAGGACGTTCCGAATCGGGGTGCGTGCCAACAAGATAGGGGTTTCCCGTCAGACGCTTAAATTGCTCATGTATATCCACCATCAGCAGTGACGTATCAAGATGATGCTTGCTGTCGTAGAGAAAATAAAAGCTGACGAAAGGGCTGACATTATGTGTGATATGGTCATTTCCATAAGATGAATTCGGCCACTCCTTGAGATCGGAAACAAATCCTTCGATATCGTCATTGCCAAGAAAACTGTCCCTTGTAATCATTATTGTTCTTCACTCCAGTACCAGATGGTTTCGCCATGTACCGCACCGTCAAAAACAGGCATGACTTGGTCTTGCTCAAAATGGCTACGGCTGTGTGACTTTGCTGGGGTTTCCCAGAAACCTGTTTGAGGGCAGGGCTGGTCGCCCTCGACACGCCCCTTGCGTATCAGTGGCTCTGTTTCCTGACTGGTGTAGCGGCCTTCTTCCCATAATGTTCGCGCATAGTCGACCATGTCTTTGGGATAGACCAGATGGTCGATCTGGCTGTCGTCCAGGTCGAGTATAAAGACGGTCGCCCCCGCTTCAAAGGCCCAGTAACCGTAATACGCGGCATAGCCTTCCTCGTTGATGTGGAGATGCTCATCGTACCAGCGCGGATGATTTTTCATGGCCGGATACCACTGTTTCAGGTATTTTTGAAGCAGGATCAAGCTAGCTTTCTCATCTTCCTCATGGAACACTTGCAGCAGAGTGTTGTAGGGCTTGCTGATAATGCAGGTGTCCAAGTCTTGACTGTCCTCGACATATGCACCAATCAATTGCTCGAACAGCCCATCGTGGCCACGGTGGCTGCGCAGCACGTGGATGATGCGTCGCACCGAACGCTGATCGCGCAGCAGGATGGCGATGCTGAGCAGTTGTAGTGTGTCCTCATAGTCGGAAAGGGTGGAAAACTGCGGCGCACCCTCATATTCATATGGCCCATCTTCTGGAAAATCGAGCGCCAATTCTTGCTGATAGAGTTGATCCACCTCATTCCATTCTTCAAATTTATCCACGATGTCTGCAATGCGCGGCGCCAGTGCATCAATCGGTTCACCTGCCGTATAGTCGAGTATCCATATCCAGAACGCTTCCAAATACAAAAACTGGTAAATGACAGTTTGACTTTGTGTCGACTCAGCGATATTTTTGTTGAGAAGTTGTCCTTCAAATAATTCGAGTTGGTTTTTTCGCGTGTTATGGTAAATGTCTTCATGGAGAAATTTTTGCCGGCGCCGCGCATTGAATGAACTGGTACTCATTGTTTCCCTGTAAGCTAAACACCGTGGAACATTAATATATATCAGTGCTGACGAATTTCGAGGGAAGCATCTCCCATGCTGTCATTGAGGTTACTGTTCCGTACTCCAATACCAAATGGTTTCTCCATATCTAGAGTCATCGAAAACTGGCATTCTGTCACCTTCCTCAAAATGGCTACGGCTGTGTAACTTTGCTTGGGTTTCCCAGAAGCCGGTTTGCGGGCAAGGTTGGCCTCCCTCGATACGACCGGCCTTATTTATTAAGTCAGTATCCATACTGGTGTAACGGTGTTCCGCGCGTAACTTGCGGCCATAATTGACCAGGTCTTTGGGGTAGATCAGATGATCAATAGCGCTGTCGTCCAGATCGAGAATAAAGACCGCCGCTCCGACTTCAAATGCCCAATAGCCATAATAGCCGGCATAGCCCCCTTCGCTGATTCTAAGATGCTCGTCATGCCAGCGTGGATGGTCCTTCATTGCCGGATACCACTGTTGCAGATATTTCTTGAGCAAGGTGAGTGTGGCCGTCTTGTCTTCTTCATAAAACACATGTAGCAAGGTGTCATAAGGGGCGCCAAGTACGCAGGTATCGCGCTCGACGACGTTGTCGGCATAAGCACTGATCAATTGCTCGAACAGGCCATCTTGACCGCGATGGCTACGTAGTACGTGGATGATGCGTTGGACAGAACGCTGATCGCGTACCAAGATGGCAATGCTCAGCAGTTGCAGCGTGTCTTCGTAGTCGGAAAGTCTCGAGAAATCGGGCGCCCCCGAATATGTATACGGACCATATTCAGGCAGCTTCAGCGCACACTCCTGCTGATACTTTTGATCCACTTCGTTCCACACTTCAAATTTGTCCACAATATCGGCGATTCGAGGCGCCAGTTGATCGAGGGCTATGCCTGCCGTGTAGTCAAGCATCCATATCCAGAGCAATTCCAGATACAGAAAATGATGAACGGAGGAACTTTCGCCTATCGAATATGCATCCTTTCTGTTTTCCTCTCCTCCCCGGATCAAGGAAAGTTGATTTGTCCGTGTTTTTTGATAAAGTTCTTCATGGAGAAAATGCTGTCTACGTCGTTGATGAAAGGGTAAATCTTCCATGGTTACGTGCTTTTCTCTTGGGTAAATTGTATTCGTGTCAAAGAAGGTACGCGTATCTCGAACCGCAATGCATGATTGCCTTTTCCAATCGAGCATCAGGTCGATGGTCTCGAACCTCGGTACCGTCGCTGTTTCTTCATGCGTTCAGGAAGCGCCACACCGTCAAGCCATAGGCGGAATCGAGATTGCTCATGATCTAGCCCTGTTCAAATCGCCGGGTTTGCGGCGGAATGTCCAGCGCTTGCCATTGTCCGGCCTGCGGGCAGGCCTCGCTGGCGTAGGCGCGCAATTCCTAAGGCTCCTGTGCTGGCGCGGCGTCATCTGGGCCGCCGTCATCGCGGCGCTGATGCAGCTCTGTGCTGGGCCAGTCGCTGTCGGCATCGAAGCGCCGCATCCAGCGCAGCGAGTCGGCATCGTTGAAGCGTTCGTTGGGATCGCCGTCCCATTGGCCAAAGCCCAGCAGGGCCATGTGATCGTTGCGGATCGGCTTGAGCAGCTTGTTGAGCAGCGCCGGCAATTCCGGTACGCCGTCCTCTACCGGGTAGAGCGCTGGCTCCTCGCCCAGTTCGATCCATAGGCCGGAGTCGAGCTCGTCGATCCGGATTTGCGGATGCTGCAGGCTGAGTTTTATGTGGTCGCGGCTGAGGTCCAATTTTTCACGCCACGTATCCGATAGCAAAAAGCCCCAAGTTGGCGGGCGGATGCCGTCTGCCAGCGAGCCGCTCATGGAAAAAGGATAATCAATGTCCAAACCAAAAAATCGCGGCGCCAGAGAGCGTTCCCACACGGTCACTTCCGAGCGGGTGCCGAAAGCAAGCGGATTGGCCATCGAAAAGCCGCTGTAAACCTGATCAGGTTTTAGTTTTTCCATGGTTTTCAGAACAAACTGCCGCCACGCATTCTTGTTATCCTTCCACCATGACCAGCGATAGTAGAATTGAATGGATGAGTAATCCCTGTTTGATGGTTCTGGATCATCGTTCATATGATCCCGCATTTTCCAGAAATATCCAGCAGTAGAAGGAGACGAGTTGTGTTTTTTCTGATCGGTAAATTTGAAGGCGAAATAGTCTGTTTTTTTTGTTTTTCGCGCAAATTCACGCAGATCGGGTAAGCGCTTGGACCCGTAAGGGTGGGGACGTTCCGAGTCGGGATGTGTGCCGATAAGATAGGGATGCCCTGTCAGTCGTTCAAATTCCTCATGAATACCCACCATCAGCAGTGACGTATCAAGGTGATGCTTAGTGTTGTAGAGGAAATAGAAAGTAGTAAATGGAGACACACCTAGATCTTGATTTCCATCGTCACAGGACATGTTTGGCCATTCCTTGAGGTCCGCAACCATTCCCTCTACATCTTCGGCAGTAAAAAAACGTTCCGTTGTGCTCATCTTTTCTCCTCTCACGTCGTTGTTTTTTATACCTTCAGAAAATGCCACACCGTCAAGCCACAGGCAGCATCCAGATTGCTCATGATCTCGCCCTGTTCCAATCTGCGGGTTGGCAGCCGAATGTCCAGTGCTTGCCGCTGACCGGCCTGCGTAGGCGCGCCATTCCAAAGGCTCATGCGCTGACGCAGCCCGGCGCTGGGCCAGTCGCTGGCTGTGCCAGATGGGAAATTGGCTATTGTTCTTCACTCCAATGCCAGATGGTTTCACCGTATGCCGCATCATCAAAAACAGGCATGACTTGGCCTTGCTCAAAATGGCTACGGCTGTGTAATTTTGCTGGGGTTTCCCAGAAGCCAGTTTGGGGGCAGGGCTGGCCGCCCTCGACGCACACATTGCGTATCAGAGGTTCTGTGCCCAGGCGAGTGTGGCGGCCATCTTTCCGCAGCTGACGTGCATAATCGACCAGGTCCTTGGGATAGACAAGATGGTCGATTTGGCTGTCGTCCAGGTCGAGTAAAAAAACCGTCGCACCCGCTTCAAATGCCCAGTAACCGTAATAGGGCGCGTAGCCTTCGTCCCGGATTCTCAGATGCCCGTCATACCAGCGCGGATGATTTTTCATGGCTGGATACCACTGTCTCAAATATTTTTGGAGCAGGTCGAGCGTGGCCTTCTCATCTTCTTCATAGAACACTTGCAACAGCGTGCTATAGGGCTTGCCGATGATACAGGTGTCGAGGGCTTGTCCATCCTCCACATACCCGTCAATCAATTGTTCGAACAGGCCATCGCGGCCACGGTGACTGCGTAGCATGTAGATGATGCGTTTAACCGAATGATGGTCGCGCAGAAGGATGGCAATGCTGAGTAGTTGCAGTGTGTCCTGATAGTCGGAAAGGATGGGAAACTCCGGTGCTCCCTCATATTCGTACGGCCCAAACTCTGGAAACTCGAGCGCTGCTTCCTGCTGACAGAATTGATCGACCTTATTCCACTCTTCAAACTTATCCACGATGTCGGCGATGCGCGGCGCCAGTGCAGCGATCGGCTCGCCCGCCGTATAGTCGAGCATCCATATCCAGAACGCTTCTAAATATAAAAACTGATGCACTGAAGAATTTTCCAGCGTCGAGTCGGCTACTTTTTTGTTTTCAATGCCCCCGTTAATTAACGCAAATTGATTTACCCTCGTTTTATTATAAAGATCTTCGTAGAGAAATTGCTGTCGGCGACGCATGTCGAACGGGGTTGTCATCATTGTTTTTCCGTCGTTTTTTCTGATCGCTGGCGCAGCTCGGCGGTGGGCCAGTCGCTGATTGTGCCAGATGGAAAATTGGCTATTGTTCTTCACTCCAATGCCAGATGGTTTCACCGTATGCAGCATCATCAAAAACAGGCATGATTTGGCCCTGCTCAAAATGACTGCGGCTGTGTAATTTTGCAGGGGTTTCCCAGAAACCACTTTGGGGACATGGACTTCCCCCTTCAACACGGTGAATGTTGTGCAGTTGTTTCGTATGCAAGCTGGTGTAACGGTTCTCTTTGCGTAATTTCCTCCCATAGTCCACAAGGTCTTTTGGGTAGACCAGATGATTGATGCTGCTGTCATCTAGATCGAGAAGATAGACTGTCGCACCTGCTTCGAATGCCCAGTAACCATAATAACCGGAATAACCTTCCTCGTTGATATGCAAGTGTTCATCATACCAGCGTGGATGATCCTTCATAGCTGGATACCATATTTTCAGATATTTTTTCAAAAGATTGAGCGTGGCACCTTCATCTTCTTCATAAAATACCTGCAGCAGCGTGTCATAGGGTTTCCCAAGAACGCAACTGTCTAGAGTTATTTCTTTTTCGACATATCCTCCAATTAATTGTTCGAATACTCCATCTTGCCCACGGTGACTACGTAGTACATTAATGATGCGCATGACCGATTGCTGGTCGCGCAGCAAAATGGCAATGCTAATTAATTGAAGCGTATTTTCGTATTCAAAAGGATTGGAAAATTGCGGGGCGCCGACATATTCGTAATGCCCAAATTCTGGAAATTCGAGTGCAGCATCCTGTTGGAATAATTGATATGCATCATTCCATTTTTCAAATGCATCGACAATGGCGACAAGGCGCGAGGCAAGTTCATTGATGGGGATGCCTGCGGTGTAGTCCAACATCCAGATCCAAAATAATTCGAGATGCAAGAACTGATAAATCGAATTTTTGCTTTGTATCGTGCTGGCTACTTTTTTATTATCATGTCCTACTTTAATGAGGAGGAATTGATTTTCCCGTGTTTTATTGTAAAGCTCTTCGTAGAGGAATTGTTGCCGACGCCGTTCGTGAAAGACGCTATTTTTCATGGCGAAGTACCATTTTTCTTGTTTGGCGCAGATTTCTGCAAGATTTTGTCGAACTTGCGTTCAATGTAAATACCTAAGATACTTGGTTGTGCGAAATGGAAAATTGGCTATTGTTCTTCACTCCAATGCCAGATGGTTTCACCGTATGCAGCGTCATCAAAAACAGGCATCACTTGGCCTTGCGCGAAATGACTGCGGCTGTGTAACTTTGCTGGGGTTTCCCAGAAACCTGTTTGAGGGCAGGGCTGGCCACCCTCGACGCGTCCCTTGCGTATCAGTGGTTCTGTTTCCTGACTGGTGTAGCGGCCTTCTTTCCATAACTGTCGCGCATAGTCGACCAGATCTTTGGGGTAGACGAGATGCTCGATTTGGCTGTCGTCCAGGTCGAGCATAAAGACGGTTGCAGCCGCTTCGAAGGTCACGTAGCCGTAAAAGGCGGCATAGCCTTCTTCGCTGATTTTGAGATGCTCATCGTACCAGCGCGGATGATTTTCATGGCCGGATACCGTTCCGTACTCCAATACCAAATTGTTTCCCCATAGTTGGAGTCATCGAAAACCGGCATCTTGCCGCCTTGGGATGTTTTTGAGCGCCTGGCGCCCCGCGGGCATATTCAATTTTCCAGATATCGCCAGACAGTCAATCCATATCCTGACTCGAGGTCGAGCATGGGCTGTTCC
This sequence comes from Janthinobacterium sp. NKUCC06_STL, assembly GCF_019345455.1. Classification (NCBI taxonomy): domain Bacteria; kingdom Pseudomonadati; phylum Pseudomonadota; class Betaproteobacteria; order Burkholderiales; family Oxalobacteraceae; genus Janthinobacterium; species Janthinobacterium sp. NKUCC06_STL. The sequence continues at coordinate 251,326 of NZ_JAHKQY010000007.1, read as the reverse complement.
CGCTCATACGACATGGCACGCGGAGGAATATCGAGCGATTCCCACGTTCCCGCCTTGGGGCAGGGGTCGCCAGCCTTGGCGCGCAACTCGTTTGCCGGCACAGGACCGCCGCCGTCCGGTTCATAGTCCACGCGTGCCTGCCGGAAAAAGGCCGTCAGGTCTGCCGGATAGAATGTGGCATCGCGATAGCTGCTGTCGTCGATATCGAGCAGGCAGGTGATGGCTGCCGCTTCCCATGACCAGTAGCCTAAAAATGACGTATCGCGCTCGTGACTGTCATAGTAGGGTTCACGGCGGCTGGCGTAATACCATTCTTCCAGGTAGTCCTGCATCAACGCCGGACGATCTTTTTCTTCTGCCGCGAATATCTTGAGTGTCTTGAAATAGGGCAGGTGGCGCGTGCATTCCGGCCAGTCGGTATCCCTGCCATCGATGGAAAATGCCAGCAGGCGTTCAACCAGCCCATCTTTTTCATGGTTGTTGAAATCGATGACAGGCGCCAAGCGGGGCAGCAAATTACCCCAACCCAGGAGAATGCCAAGGCAGATCATCCGGTTGACTTGTTCGTATGCGACATCTGGCAGGGCGAAGTGGGGAAAGCCCCGTTCCGCGGCGCTGGCCTGCAGGTCAAAAGCCGTGTCATATCTGGCAAACTCTTCCCAATATTCCAGTATCGTGGGATACAGCGCGCGCAGATCGGCTGTCGTATGGCCTGCGCTGTAGGCCAGGGTGAGCTGGTCGATACCTTCCCAGGCCCGCTGGCGCGTCGCCGTCATGAAGTTTTCTGGCGGGATATTCTGCAGTACTTCCGCGGGCTGTTGCAAGCCTGCCTCCACCATGTCGAAGCACTCGTCCTGGCTGTCTTTGCTTTCAACATAGATGGCGTATGACAACAGCAACTCCCTACGGGATGCGAGAAAAGTCTTTTCATCCAGTGTCTGCATGCTTATTTCCTTAATATATTTTCTGGAATATCCAGCATCAACTGGATTTCATGATTGCGCCCCTTTGACTGCCGATGCTTGGTCAATTGACGACCGGTGACCAGTGAAATCCAGCGCAGATAGGGGGGGCTGGCTTTGGGATTGAGCAGCTGGCCTGCCGCGTATTTTTTCATCAAGGGCTTGATGGTGACTCCGGTAGCCGTCAGTTTCTCCGATTTTATCGAGCGGGCGATCCATTCGTGGCTCATTTGCGTCGGCAGCTTCGTTTCTTTATTTTCCTTGTTCAAGCCCTTTCTCAGTTCTTTTTCATCCGCTTCCTGGTTCCCTATTTTTACGTCTTGATTTGCATGGGCATCGCGGTCCGCATTTTCGAAAATATTCGGTTTGTTATTGTTTTTCGTGGGATTCGCCGCTTCGTCCGCCCTCAGGGAACTGAATTTTTCCTGCAGATCGGCCGGTAGCGCCGCCATCAGGCGGAAGGAATCGAACAGGCTCGACTTGGTTTCGCCGACAACGAAAGGCTGGCTAAGTGCAGCGCCTTTGAACCACAGATGATCGAGTCCTGCGTGCGGCAGGCTATGTTCTTCGGTCAGCTTGCCGGCATTGTTCGCCTTCTTGAACAGCGCATGTCTTTTCTTCACGAAGTAATCCGTGATGTGCTCGGCCGGTACGCCGGTGTGCCAGCCCTGCTTTTTCTTTTCGCCTTTTTTCTTGGTATTGACCTTGCTGGAATTGGGCTTGGCCTGATTGCCGGTGACGTCCTTGTTCTTTTTCGCTGCAAGTCTCTTTTCGGCCTTGCTGGCGGCTTTTGCTTCCTTGCCGGCAATGTCCTTTCCCGCCTCCTGTACTGCATGCTGCACGCCTTTTCCTGTCGCGTTGCCGACCGCAGCCGTGTTGTGCGGCAGGTCATGGCCCATCATCTTGCCATGCAGTTTTTTCAGTTCGGCGAAGGCGTCCTCGATCATTTTGGGTCCGCGCTTCTGGATTGCCTGCATTTCCTGGATCAACAGCTTGACTTCCGACTTTCCCGCCACGGCTTTGACGATCCAGCTATCGATGCCGTCGATAAACGTATCGATTACACCCTTGAACAAGCTCTTGCTTTCACGGGCCAGTACGTTCCAGTCGATCTTGCGCATGAATTTTTCGACGTTGCCGCGCAGCTTGGGCGAGACGGCTTCCAGCACACGGCCAAAATTGTGTCCCTTGTTCATCAGCTTGAAGCCGACCTTGAGCGTATCGCCCACGGCGGGTACGCAACCGACCAGGGTGATGGCCAGTTCCACCCAGGCGCCGATGGCGGACGGCGATTTGCTGATGACAATGATGCCAAGGATCAAGTCGCGCGCATCCATGGCCTGTCCCACACCAGGGACGACACCGAGAATACCGGTGATGATGATGTGCGCGGGAGATGAGCCCGAACCAGTGACGAGGTCACTCAGCCAAGTACCGATGCCGTCATCGGCCTGCCTGAGCGCCCGGCTGGCAGGCGAGGCGCCACGGATCGCGCTGGCCGGGACGGTAGGGGTGAGGCCGCTCATGACTCGTCGCCTTCCTGATCGTGCAAGTCCCGGTAGCTTTTGCTTGCGGCTTTGTCTGCAATGGTGTCCTCGTCCTTGTAGCGATAATCGTCGTAGTGAAAATCATATTCAAGTGTGCTGACGGTGGCGCCTGCAGGAAAGTCTTCAGCCATTTCAGCGAGCTCATCCGGAAAGAAATTGTCTTTGTAGTAAGCGGCCTCTTGCGTCAGATAGCGTTCGAGGACCGATTGCGCCTCGTCGTCGCTTTTCGGCTTGCTGCCAGCCAGCTGGTTCGGTTTCTGCTTGTGGCGGGGAACCGCTTCCCTTTCGTCTTCGCCGTAGATCACGACAGCATTGCGATCAGGCAGGTTTTCCAGACGGGCAAAGCCGTTTGCATCGAGCTTGCCTTCCAGGCGGGTGCCATTGTCGAACAGCAAGGCGTATGGCGCCCCCACCATGGGCTGTAAATCATCCCAGCGATAATTCAATTCCATGAAATTGCTTACGTCTCCAGCCTGTGGCAACAAAGGTAATTTTGGGGTGCTGCTCGCCGGCCCCGTCAATTCCTTCATGCTGGCGTTGAAATCGATCTTGCCCGGTCCATGCAGCATGATGTTGCCGCCTTCGAGGCGGATGTACGCGCCCTGGGCCGTCATCAGAATGTACTGCTTGGCCGCCGCCGTGACGCTCTTGGCGGTGCTGCTGACGGTGATGGCCTTGTCCGCCGTCAGCCGTGTCGCATCGGACTGGCTTTGACTGCTGACCTTGCCGCTGGCCGCATGCAGGCGGATACCGGTTTCCTGGTTGGGCTTGTCCTTGCTGCTGGCCTTGCCGTAGGTGAACAGGCTGATGCCCTTGCCCAGCGCGTACAGGCTGTTGCCCTGCGCGGCAAAGTTGAGATCCGCGCCCGCCGTCAGACTGCCATTGCCGCCAGCAACCAGCACGGCGTTGGCTGGCGTGGTGGCGGCGATGCCGGACGGACTGGATAATTGCAGTTGCGGGTCACCATACGCGCTGGCCTGGCCTTCACCGCCCGCCGCCTGCTGGCCCTGGCCCGTCGTGGCGGCGCCCTCGGCCGTCGCGCCCAGGATCTCGATGCTGTGCTGCATCTGGGCGAGGGCGGGAAGTTGGGCGGCTGGCGAAGGCGTCTCCGTCTGGTCCGGCGTGGCAGCGGAAGCTGGCGCGGCCGCACCGGCTGTGGCCGGGCTGGGCATTTCGAGCGCGAAATGTTTCTGCGCCTGCTCAGTCAGCGAGGTCTGCAGTTGCAAGCTTTGCCTGAGCTGTTCCAGCGCTTCCTGCGCATCCATCTGACTGCCGCTGGCATCGCGGCCATGCGCCGACAGCAGCATGCCCGCTCCCGCGCGCAGGGCGGCGCTGTGTTCCGTTTTCAGCTCGGCGCCAAAGCCTGCCGGCGCCAGCCGCTGGTTGTCGCTCTGGTGGCGCAAATGGCCCAGGTTCAGTTCGGCCGTGCCCTGGTGAGGGCCGGCGTGGCGCTGCAGGGCGACGCGGCCCTGGCCCGGGCTGTCGTCGAACACCAGCTGGCTGTAGGCGCCGCCGCCGCCCTGGCTCGTTGGCAATGCCTGCGTCTTGATGCCCGACAAGGCCGCCGGGTGGGCGTGGGCGCCGGCCTGGCCGGGAAACCAGGCCGGCGCGTTGCCCGTCGCCGCGCCCGTGCCCTGGCTGACCTGGTTGTTTTGCGCGTCCGCCTGGCCGCGGCCGTTGTACAGCGTGCCGATGACGACGGGGCGGTCGATATTGCCTTCAAGGAAATCGACGAGCACTTCCTGGCCCACGCGGGGCAGGGCGTTGCTGCCCCAGTTGGCGCCGGCAACGGGCGCCAGCGGCGTGGCTACCCGCACCCACGTGCCGGCGCTATCGTCGCCGGGCGCGCCCGTATGGCCGTCGGCGGACGGGTGCGCCAGCCGGCTATGGCTTTGCGCCCCCCGCTGCCAGTGGAATTGCACCTTGATGCGGTGGTCGCGGTCCGTATGCAGCTGGGCGCCGGCCGGGCCGACGACGATGGCGGTCTGCTGGCCCATGATGACGGGGCGTGGATGCAGCAGCTGGCCGTGGTCGTTGGCATAGCTGCTGCGGTAGGGGACCTTGCTGCGGATGGCGTCGATGCGGTTGCGGTAGGGCGGGCGTTCGCTGATGGTGTCGCCGACGGCATGCAGGCTGCCGGCCGCCTCTTCGCCGATCAGCGCGTCGAGCAAGCCCTGGCCGAAGCGCTGCAGCAGGCCGCCGCCGAGTTCCGCATCGAGGTTGTTATGCATCAGGTGCACCGTGCGGGTGACGAGGAAGCTTGCAGCGTCGCCACCGCCCGCCGCATCCGTTTGCGCCTGGCCGCTCAGGGTAAACGTGGTGCCGGGCGCCAGGGTGCGCACGGTGCCGGCGCCCGTAAACACTTCCCTGGACGCCGTCAGCGCCTGCAACTGGCGCTCGGCAAGCCGTTGTCCGTGTTCGCGCGACGGGTAGGCATAGGCGCCGGGCGCGTCGCGGCTGACCAGCGCCATCGTTCCGTCATGGGCGCTGGCGGCGCTGATGGGGCGCTGGCCCAGCGCGCGGTAGTCCCAGCTGGACAGTTCGATGCCGTTGGTTTGCTGGCGCAGCTGCATGCGCCAGCGGTCCATCGTGTCTTGCGGCATGACGGCGCCTGGCTGGCTGTAGGCAATGCTGGCCTGGGTGTTGGGCTTGAAGCTGCCGTTGTGGTCGGCGATGACGAGGGTATGGCTGCCCAGGCTGGCGCTGCCCGCGTCGCCCGTGTGTTCGGCATAGTAAAACAGGCCTTCCTCGCTCATCAGCCGCTCGGCAAAGGCCCAGTCGCTTTCCTGGTATTGGCTGCAGATGCTGCGTTTCGGATAGATTGCGCGGTCGAGCAGGTCGAAGCGCCAGGCCGGCGCCAGCATGCCCTGGCCCTGGTAGCGGGCAAAGACGACTTCGAGGATGTCGGGCACCGCCAGGTCCTGGAAGACGCGGCTGTCGCGGCCGTGCGCCAGGAAGGCCGTCCACGGCTGCATGGTCAGGTTGTAGCGGGCAAAGCCGCCGTTCGCGCCCGCCAGTTCGACGCCGGTGACGTGGCCGTGGAACGGGCGCCAGCCGCCATCGGCCATGAGCAATTCCAGCAGGATGGGCTGGCCGATCAGCGACTTGAGGGGAATGGCCGCGTCGAGCGACAGGGCGGCGATGTTGAAGGTATAGCCCAGCCCCAGGCCTTCCTCGCCGCGCACGCATTCGGCCAGCAGCTTGTCCGGGCCCAGGGGCGTGCTCAGCTTCAGCAGGCGCGTGGCCTGGCTGAAACCGTTGGCGATGGGTGACGTACCGGGTGACGGCGACGCGCTTGCTTGGACCAATTCGGACATGGACTGGAACTCCGTGTGGCGAGATGAGTGTGCTTGCAATTAATTCAATGATTTACTTATAAGATTACACCTCAGAAATAATGATTTAACAAGCGCGATTCAATTGAATCGTGCGCCGGGGCCTGTCCTTCCATGTCGTGCGGGCTGTTTTCTCCCTATCAGGTAGAGTGCGGATCTTGCCAATTTCACCATTGAAAAAATTGTGCAACAACCGGAGCAAGAATGAATACGATGCAATGCGTGGCTGCCGCCATGTTGTGTGCCAGCCTGTCGCCCGCCATGGCGGCGACATCCCCCGTCGAGCCGCCGTTTCTCGATGTGCTCGTCCATCAATACGCCAATTGCGTCAAACCTTCCTACCATCAGGCTGACCTGCGGGTACAGGACGGGGTGGGGCGCTATCAGATCGACGTCAAGGGTGAGGCCTACACGGTCGAACTGCAGGAACGCCTGGGCTTTTCGCTGCAGGCGGGGATAGACGGGCCCGTGGTGGCCATCGTCAAGCTGGACCGGCCGCCCAAGGGGCAGTTCGGCGAGCAGGCGCGCTGGCGTGAACGCTGGCTGCGCGATGTGGCCGAGCGCAGTGGCGTGGCGCTGGACGAGCGGGTGCTTGCCGGTGGCGCGCGCCTGCTGACCGTCAACAAGGGCGAAATCAAGGGGAACTATGTGGGCCAGTCCCTGCTGATCGATCCGGCGCGGCTGTTGTTCATCGATATGGCGTGGCCGAACACGCTGGGAATCTATCGTGGCCCCGATGGCCTGCGGCATGTGCGGGAGGTGCAGGACGACGTATGGAAGCGCCTGCTGTATTGTCCGCCGGCTGCGTGACGCTGGCGCCCACCGCATACCCCTCGAGCGCGCGCGCATGGACAAATAATAATGATTCTCATTTATAATGCGGATCCATGGGGTAGCGATGGGCTGGCGCCATGGCGCCACGGTCGGTGAAGGAGGGCATGATGGGCAGTATGTATGGCAACGAGGACATGATCGCGCGCGAGCATCGCGTGCTGATGGGGGAATATGGCCGCGCGCAGGCGCGCTGCAGTGCGCAGCTGGCTGCGCAGGCGGCCCGCATCGCGCAGTTGGAGTCGGACTTGATGCGCGCGCGGGCGCAGGTCGTGATCCGCGATACAAAACTGGCGCTGGCGCGCGATGAACTGGCCGAACTGGCGGCCAGCGTGCCGGGCTTGCCGACGCGTGCAAGGCTGGCGCGCCGGGTCGAATGGCTCGGTGAGCGGGTGCAGGACCTGATGCGCGAGCTGCTGCGCCTGCAGTGGCTGCCTGCGCCAGCCCTGCAGGCCGACGTGCGCGAAAAAGCCGTGCTGTATGTGGGCAGCTATCTGGAGCAGAATGCGGGCCAACAGGCCGCCGGCGCCAACGTGGCGCAGCAAGCCATCGAGCAGGCCGGCGGGCGCTTCCTGCACCATGCTGGCGGCGACGATGGCGCCGACGACGTGGCGGCGCTGGAAGCGGGCCTGGTGGCGGCCGACCTGGTGATTTGCCAGACGGGCTGCGTCAGCCACGACGCCTACTGGCGCGTGCACGACCACTGCAAGCGCACGGGCAAGCAGTGCGTGCTGGTGGACCAGCCGCAAGCCATGCATTTCGTGCGCAAGGAAGCGCTGCTCACCTGACCTTCGCACCGCTTAACGCCTGCTTAATCCGCATGGGCCACAATGGCCGTCCCCCGACGTTCCTGAAAGCGCCCATGCTGTCCCTGCAAATCGGTCCCCTGGCCCTGCCCACGGGCCTCGTCCTGCTGATCGTTTCCCTGTGCGTCGCCTATGGCGTGGCGTGGTCGCTAAGGCGGTATCGCCAACAGCCGGACGCCGGTCCTCTCGTTTCCGACATGCTGATCGCCGGCCTGCTGGCGGCGCGCCTGGCGTTCGTCCTGCGTTGGCACGAACAATATCTGGTGGCGCCCTGGTCCATCATCAATATCCGCGATGGCGGTTTTCTCGCGCCGGCCGGCATCGCGGCCGCGCTGGCCATCGCCGCGTGGCGCTGCCGGCGCCCCGCCATGGCGGCCATGCGCCGCCCGCTGGCTGTCAGCGTGGCTACTGGCGCGCTGGCCTGGGGCGTGCTGAGCGCAGGGATCTCGCTGGCGTACGACAAGCCGTCGGCCTTGCCGGCTGTGGCGTTGCAGGCGCTCGACGGCGCGCCAGTGACCCTGGCGGCGCTGGCCGGCGGCAAGCCCATGGTGGTCAACCTGTGGGCCAGCTGGTGCCCGCCATGCCGGCGCGAGATGCCCGTGCTGGCCGTCGCGCAGCAGGCGCGCGACGATATCGTCTTCGTGTATGCGAACCAGCGCGAGGATGCGGCTGCCGCCAGCGCTTTTCTGGAGCGGAGCGGCGTGACCCTGCGCAATGTGCTGCTCGACAGCGAGGCGGCGCTGGGCAAGGCTGCCGGTTCCTCGGCCCTGCCCACCACCCTGTTCTACGACGCGCAGGGGAGGTTGATCGACACCCACCTGGGCGAATTGTCCGACGCCTCGCTGGCCAGCAAGCTGCAAAAGATCGCGCCGGCGCCTTGACGCGGCTACAGCCGTTTCTGATAGTATACCCCCCTATAGTATTTATCGAGAGTGAATCATGGGACACACGGCGCACAACAAGACCAAACTGCTCAATCGCGTAAAGCGTATTCGGGGACAGGTGGAAGGTCTGGAGCGGGGCCTGGAAGAGGGGCGCGATTGCGGCGAGGTGCTGCAGCTGATCGCCGCCGTGCGCGGCGCCGTCAATGGTCTGATGGCCGAAGTCATCGAAGAACACTTGCGCGAGCACGTGGCCAGTCCCGATATCTCCGGCGAGGAGCGGGCCAGGGGCGCCGACGACATCGCGGGCATCCTGCGCACCTACCTCAAATAAGGAGACCGTCATGCAAACGCCATTCATCAAGGAAGACCTCTCCGCCTGGCAGCACGAACACGTCTTTGGCGCAGCCAGCGACAAGGCCGAGCGCCGTGCGCGCATCGTCATGTGGATCACTCTGGCCACCATGGTGCTGGAAATCGTCGCCGGCTGGTGGTACAACTCCATGGCCCTGCTGGCCGATGGCTGGCATATGAGTTCGCACGCGCTGGCCATCGGCCTGGCCGCGTTTGCGTATGCGGCCGCACGCCGCTATGCGCGCGACCCGCGCTTTGCCTTCGGCACGTGGAAGATCGAGGTGCTGGCCGGCTACACGAGCGCCATCCTGCTGCTGGGCGTGGCCGTGCTGATGGTCGTGGCCTCGATCGAGCGCCTGTTGTCGCCGCAGCCCATCCACTATCCGCAGGCGATGGCGGTGGCGGCTTTCGGCCTGGCCGTCAACCTCGTATGCGCGCTGATCCTCGGCGGGCATCACGATCACCACCATGACCACGGCCACGATCACCATGACCATCACGGTCACCACGACCACCATGGCCATGGCGAAGACCTGAACATGAAAGCCGCGTACATCCACGTGCTGGCCGATGCCGCCACGTCCGTGCTGGCCATCGTCGCTCTGGGCGGCGCGTGGGCTTACGGCTGGCAATGGCTCGATCCCGTGATGGGCATCGCGGGCGCCGTGCTGGTGGCCCTGTGGGCGAAAAAGCTGATGCAGGAAACGGGCAAGGTCTTGCTGGATCGCGAGATGGACCACCCCGTGGTGGAGGAAATCCGCGAAGCCGTGGAAGTGGCAAGCGCCGGCGACACGCCGCGCATCGTCGATCTGCATGTGTGGCGAGTCGGCAAGCAGCTGTACTCGTGCGCGCTGTCCGTCGTCAGCCGCGATGCCGCATTGACGGCCGCCGAGCTGCGCATGCGCATCGGCATCCACGAGGAAATCGTCCACAGCACCATCGAGATTATTCGCCGGCCTTGACAATGATGGTGAAAAAGCATGCTGATGCGGGGCGTAGGCAGTATAATGTCGGCTTTTACAGCACGCGCTGTTCACCAGACAGAGAATAAAATGAGCACATTACCACCATGCCCGCAATGCAAATCCGAATTCACGTACGAAGACGGCAGCCAGTTGATCTGCCCTGAATGCGCGCATGAATGGTCGGCCACGGCCGGCGAAGCGGTGGAAGAGGGCGCCAAGGTGTACCGCGATTCGGCCGGCAATATCCTGCAGGACGGCGACACGGTCAGCGTCATCAAGGATTTGAAATTGAAGGGCGGCGGCGGTGTCGTCAAGATGGGCACCAAGGTCAAGAACATCCGCCTGGTCGACAGCGACCACGATATCGACTGCAAGATCGACGGCTTCGGTTCCATGAGCCTGAAGACGGAATTCGTCAAGAAAGTCTAAAGCTTTTATCCGTAACACGGCGCGCCGGCTTCATTCCTGCGCGCCGTTTTTTTATTCAGACGCCATGCAAATCGATCATCTCCGCCAGCGCTTGCGCGCCTTGGGCGCCAAGCCCCTGCACGAACAGCGCGTGCTGCGCGACTGGATCCAGGGCCAGCCGCACGACCAGGGCCGGCGCCGCGCCGAAGATTTTTTGCCGCTGCCCGTGCGCGTGGCCTTGCCCGCGCTCGACCTCGAATTGCAGGGCATGCTGAAACTGCTCAGCACCCATCCGGGCGCGGACGGTTCCGCGCGCCTGCTGGTGGGACTGCACGATGGCCAGACGGTGGAAAGCGTGCTGCTGCCGCGCGACGGCTTGTGCGTATCGAGCCAGGTCGGTTGCGCCGTCGGATGCCAGTTCTGCATGACGGGCCGCGACGGCTTGATCCGGCAAGTCACCAGCGGAGAGATCGTCGCGCAGGTGGTGCTGGCGCGCACCATGCGTCCCGTGAAAAAAGTCGTCTTCATGGGCATGGGCGAGCCGGCGCATAACCTGAACAATGTGATGGAAGCGATCGAGCTGCTGGGCACCGAGGGCAATATCGGCCACAAGAACCTCGTGTTTTCCACCGTGGGCGACCCGCGCGCCTTCGAGCGCCTGCCGCAAGGGCGGGTCAAGCCGGCGCTGGCCCTGTCGCTGCATACGACCAAGCCGGAGTTGCGCGAACAGCTGCTGCCGCGCGCGCCCAGGCTGTCGCCGCGCGAACTGGTGGACTTCGGCGAATCATATGCGCGCCTGACCGGCTACCCGGTGCAGTACCAGTGGACCCTGATGGAAGGCGTCAACGATGGCGACGACGAGATGGATGGCATCGTCGCGCTCTTGCAGGGCAAGTACGCAGTGCTCAACATGATCCCGTATAACACCATCGCCGACTTGCCGTTCAAGCGCCCCAGCTGGGAAAAGGCGCGCGCGATTGCCGCCGCCCTGCATGCGCGCGGCGTGCTGACCAAATTGCGCGATTCGGCGGGGCAGGATGTGGAGGGCGGCTGCGGGCAGTTGCGCGCGCGCGAAGCGAAGGGCAAGGTCATTCCCATCCGCGCCAGCGTGGCGGCGTAGGTCGGATTAGCGGAGCGTAATCCGACATTCGCACATACGCCAACAATGGTGTCGGATTACGCGGTGCCCGCTAATCCGACCTACTCGGCTCACACCCCACCGAGCAAATCGTTTTCATTCAATATCGCAAATGCGATCTCTGGGTGCGCGGCCAGGCAGCGCCGCACGGCCGCCGGAATGGCGGCGCGCGTCTTGCGGCACAGGCCGGGCCGCTCCAGCAGGCGGATCTGGAAGCCGCGCACGGTGCGCACTTCGCCGCTGCCCGGTGTAATCTGCAATTCCACGCCCAGGTTTTTCTGCAGCAGCAGTTGCAGTTTCCTCAGCTGGACAAGGGTGGCGATGCCGTCGATGTGCGCCAGCAGGCGTTTTTCTTCCGTCAGGTTCAGGCGCAGGATGGACAGGTCCGCCTGCGCATCGCCGAGCAGGCGCTCGCGCGCGCAGTCGCACAACTGCGGCGGACACTCCTTGCGGACTTCAAAGTCGACGATACGCATGTGCGGCTTCCAATGGCGATCCGGGATAAATCAAGTATCGTCCGCCACCTAGCGCATGTCAATCAGCGCGGGCTGACGATCAGGCGCCAAAGAGTCTGCCCTTGCTCGTTGCTGTGCTGGTGATGGGTTTGCGGCGGCATGACGCGGCCTTGACCGCGTGTCTTGGCGCGCGTGCCGCCCTGTGTTGTAATGTTGCTCATTCCATTTGAACACGCAAGGCCATGAGAACCCGCATCAAGATTTGCTGCATCGCTTCCATCGACGAAGCGCAACTGGCCATAGCCGCCGGCGCCGACGCGCTGGGCCTGGTGGCGGCCATGCCGTCCGGTCCCGGCCCGATTCCCGACGCGCGCATCGCGCAGATCGCCGCCTGGACGCCGCCGCCCGTGGCCACGTTCCTGCTGACGTCCGAGACGACGGCGCAGCGCATCGCCGAACACGTGCGCGCCACGCAACCATCCACCGTGCAGATCGTCGGCCATATCGACCCGCGTGAAGTCGAGGAACTGGCGCACCTGCTGCCGCATGTGCGGCGCGTGCAGGTGATCCACGTGGAAGGACCCGAGGCTTTGGCGCTGATTCCCGCCTACGCGCCCCACGTACACGCTTTCCTGCTCGATTCGGGCCGCCCCGGCGCGCTGGTCCCGGAACTGGGCGGCACGGGCCGCACGCACGACTGGTCCATCAGTGCGCGCTTCGTGCGCGCCAGTCCCCGTCCCGTTTTCCTCGCCGGTGGGCTGGACGACACCAACGTTGCCGACGCGCTGCGCCAGGTGCGCCCCTACGGCATCGACCTGTGCTCGCGCGTGCGCACGGATGGCCAGCTCGATGTCATGAAGCTGGCCTTGCTGATGGCGGCCGTGCGCGACGTGGACGCGGCGCTGTATGCGGAAGGCTAGAGTGTATTCATCTCGCGCACGAACGCTTCCGTAAACGCGGCCACCATGCCGCTGGCCGCGCGCGGCGAAATCAGGCCGACGACGGAATGCGATTCCTCGTCCGGCAGCCCGATGAAACGCACGCCGGGCGGCGCCACCAGGCGCATGCTGTCGGGGACGATGGCGATGCCCATGTTCGCCTCGATCAGGTTCAGCTGCGAGGTCTTGCGCGACAGGGCGCGCGCTGCCTTCGGAAAGAAGCCCTGCGCCAGGCACATGCCTGCCACCAGGTAGCTCAGACCTCCCCGGTCCTTGTGCGGGATCGAGACGAAGGCTTCGTCGCGCAGCGCGGCTATCGTCGTGCGTTCCAGCGTGGCCAGCGGCGACATCGCCGACACGGCCACCACCAGCTTTTCCGCAAACAGTTCGCGCACGACGATGTTGGCGTGTTTGCGCAGGGTGGGCAGGCGCACGAGGCCCAGGTCGGCGCGGCCTTCCTCGATATCGGCAGCCTGGTTTTCCGACGATCCCTTCGACACATCGAGCGAGACGCCGGGGAACTGCGCCAGCAGACGGTTCAGCACGGCGCCGATGGCGGGCGTGAGCGTGACGGAGCTCGAATGCAGCAGGCGGATGATGCCTTGCGCGCCTTGCCCCACGTGACGCGTCTGGCGCACGGTTTCGTCGATGTCTTCGAGGATGCGTTTGGCCCGTTCATAAAAGACTTGCCCTGCGGGCGTGAGTTCGATATGGCGCGCGTCGCGCGTCAGCAGCAGGGCTTGCACTTCGCCTTCCAGCTCCTTGATTTGCCGGCTCAGGGCCGACTGCGCGATAAATAACTTTTCCGCCGCGCGCGAATAGCTGCCCGCATCGACGACTTCGACAAAATAGCGGAACTGTCTGATGGAAATCAATCGTATGCCTTTTCGAGATCGGAGACTGCCTGATTTGATATTAGCCTGGTCCCGGTATTCGCGTTACAGTGGCCTGGTCTGCTGTCACTGCAAAGGAATGGCCATGCTGGAATTGATCGGGGTGCTGGGATTGCTCGTCAGTATTATCGTAAAACTGATTTTCGTCCAGATCGGAGGCGCTGGAAAAGGAAAGGAAGACTAAGAGGCGAGGGTCGCGACGTAAGGCGCAGGCAGGGATAGGGGCTGTAAATGGCAGTCTATGGGCCGTGCATCCCATTCCGCCAACTGCCTGCCCGCGCACTTGAGCGCCGCCTCGCGCGCCGTCCACGCCTGCGCCAGGACCAATGGGCGCTGCGCATCGGAGCAGGCGCTCAGTGCTTCGGCCACCTGCGGCCCCAGATAATCGCGCGCCAGATGGAACCAGTCGGCAATGTCCTGCACGCGCATCACGTCGATGCCAACGGCGCCATGCAGGCTGATGGCGGCCAGCGAGATCCCCTCGTCATGGCTGAATGACAGGCCCGCCGCGCGTCCGGCCAGCAGAAGGCGCGGAGGGGCGCCCGGCGTCGACGCCACCGAAATCGTCTCGATATTTAACTTCAGCCACTGCGCCGCCGCCTCGCATACGGCGGCGCGGATGCGCAGGCGCGCTTCGGCGCGCGGCAGCACGGCGGCGATGCCGATCACCAGCACGCCATCCCCGGACCAGAGCACCGTAGAGTCCATCAGCTACGATCAGTTGCGCAAAGGCGCGGCCGGGCAGCCCGCCCAGTTGCTGCCGGCGGGGATGTGCTCGCCCTTCATCACCAGGGTCAACGGTCCCAGGCGCGCGTTGTCGCCCACTTTGGCGCTGTACAGCACGGAGCTGCGCGGACCCATGTAGACGCGCTGGCCGATTTCCACATGGTCGATCTTCATGACGCGATCCTCGAACAAATGCGTTTGCGGACAGGTGAGGGCGTTCAATTCGCTGTAGTCGCCGATGTGCACGCAGTCGAATTCCGTGATGTCGGTCGTGTCCATGTAGACGCCGCGGCCGATCTTGCAGCCGAACAGGCGGAAGGCCAGCGGCAGCCACGGCGTGCCGCGCAGGTAGCGCATGAAGTTGGGCACGGCGATGCCTTCGTACAGATTGGTCACGCCTTCCGAAATCCACACGAACGGCGTCCACATGGGGGCCGCGTGCTTGCGGTAGCGTCCCAGCAGCAACCACTTGAACAGCACGACCACCAAAAAATTGCCGATGCCGTAGGCCAGGCCGGCAATCGCCAGGTCGCTCACCACTTCGCCCCAGCGTCCCGCGCCCGCGATCGGCATCACGTCCAGCACCAGGGTATAGCCGACGGCGATCACCACCGCGTGCGGCGCGACGATGCGGAACGCTTCGATCAGGCTGCGGCCCAGGCGGCGCAACAGCGACGGCTTGAACGTCAGGTGCTCGGCAAAGCCGCTGACCTGTTCGCGCGCGGGCAAATGCATGGGCGGTGAGCCGAGCCAGGTATCGCCGCTGTGCATCTGCTCATTGCGCGGCGCATGCGTATGCACGCCGATCAGCACGTGCTCGGGCAGCACCGTGCCATCCGGGATATAGCTACCGTTGCCGACGAAGCTGCGGTGCGAGATGACGGTGGGGCGCATGGTCATCCAGCCACCGTCGATCTGCTCGTCGCCCAGCATGACGGCGTCGGCGATGAAGGTGTCGTCGCCCAGGGTCAGCATGTCGGGCACCACGCCCAGGGCCGTGGAAATCTCGGCGCCCTTGCCCACCTTGGCGCCCAGCAGGCGATACCAGTACGGCGCGTAGACGGTGGCGTAAATGCCGTGCAGGACGTTCAGGCTCGATTCCTGGATATGGCTGACCAGCCACTTGGCGCAATAGATATTGCTGTGCACGGGCGAGCTGCCCGGCTTCAAACGGGGCAGCGCGCCCCAGCGGATGGCGGCCGACAGCAGGGCCGTGAGCACGATCAGCACGGCGCTGGCGGGGAAGGCCAGCAGGAAGTAGCGGGCCAGCTGGGTCGTCACGTCGCGACCCTGCAGCCACGGCATCATTTCGCGCTCGTCGAACCAGTCGATCAGCACGAAGCTGGGGAAGACGGGCATGAAGAACAGCACGGCGATCAAGACCATGCCGAAGCAAAAGAACGCGGTTTCGCCCGTCAGGCGCAGGCGCGAGACGGCGGGGCGCGGCGGCTGGCTGGCAGGGTCGAACGCGCCAATGTCGCGCGAGGGAGAACCTGTGTAGACTCTTCCGGCCGGCACCGCCGCGCCATCGGCCAGCGCCGATTGACCTTCCAGGTGGCCGAAGGCGCCCACTGTGGTATTGCCTTCCATGATCGCGTAAGAACTGATGCAGGCATCGTCGCCGATGCTGATCCGGCCCAGCAGCAAACGGCCCCGTTCCACGCGGGCGTTTTCAAAGTTGACGGCATTGCCCACGCTGACGTTGTCGCCGATGGACAGCAGGTCGGGCGCGCGCAGGGTCATCGAGCCGATGACGACTTCCTTGCCCACTTTGGCGCCCAGCGCGCGCAGCCACCAGCTGTTCAGGGACGAGCCGCTGAGCAGGTAGGCGGGCGCCGATTCGACCAGGCGGTCGGCCAGCCACCAGCGGTAATAGGTGACGCCCCACAGCGGATAGCTGCCCGGCTTCAAACGCCCCGCGATCAGCCACTTGCCGGCGATCGCGATGGCAAATTCTGCCAGGGTCGCGAGTAAAAACACGCCGATGGAGGCGGCGATGGCGCGCGGCACGGTGTCGCCCGTGTCGCCCGTGAAGAAGTGGTACGTAAAGAACGGTGCCATCCACTGCGCCATACGCAGGGTGACGAGACCCGGCACGGCCGCCGCCTGCGCCGCGCCGCACAGCCAGCGTTTCACGGTCGATGGCGGCGTCCACTCCGCTTCCGGCGTGGCCAGCGCCGGCGCTTCATTCAGTACGGCGGCGATCTTGCCGATCTGCCGGTTCTGGTAAATGTCGCGCACCGTCATGTGGGCGTAGGCCGGATCGGCGCGCAGTGCGGACGCCAGGCGCGCGGCCAGGAAGGAATGGCCGCCGAGGTCGCTGAAGAAGTCCAGCTGACGCAAAATCGCCTGGCCCGGAAACAGCTTGGCCAGCGCCGCGAACAGGGCCGCTTCGGCCGGCGTTTCCGGCACGTCCGACTCTCCCGCCTCACCAGCCGGCGGTGCGGACAGGGGCATGGCTTTCAAGGCTTTTCTGTCGATCTTGCCCGAGGTCAGGCGCGGCATCAGCGGCAGCAACTCGAAGCGTCCCGGCACCATGTAGGGCGGCAAATGCAGGTTCAGGGCCGCGCGCAGGGTTTTCGCCGTCAGGGCGTCGGCCGGCGCATCGTCGCTGCCGACGATGTACGCCACCAGCTGGTCGATGCCGTCATCCTTGCGCAGCAAGACGGCCACCGTGCCTACGCCAGGTTGCTGCGCCAGCACGGCTTCGATCTCGCCCAGCTCCACGCGGAAGCCGCGGATTTTCACCTGGTCGTCGGCGCGGCCCAGGCACAGCACCTGGCCATCAAGATCGATGCGCGCCAGGTCGCCCGTGCGGTACAGGCGCGCGTCGTCGGAGCCCGTGCTCCAGGGATTGGGCAGGAATTTTTCCAGCGTCAGGTCGGGCCGGCCCAGGTAACCCTCGGCCAGGCCGGGGCCGATGATGCACAGCTCCCCCGTCTCGCCGCGCGCCAGCAAAGTCAAGGGACGGTTTTCTCCCGCTTCTGCCACCTGCAGCACCAGCAAGCCGTAGTTGGGCAGCGGCGTGCCGATGGTCACCGGCTCGCCCGGCCGCAAACGCGCCAGGCTGCACGAGACGGTCGCTTCCGTGGGGCCATAGGTGTTGAACATGGCGCGGCCTGGGCGCGACCAGCGTTCGACCAGGGACTCCGGGCACATCTCGCCGCCCAGGTTGATCAGGCGCAGGCTCGGCACTTCCTCGGCGAACAGGGCCAGCAAGGTCGGCACGGCGTGCAGCACGGTGACGTGGTTGGCGGCCAACGCGCGCGGCAAGGCTTCCGGGTCGCCCGAAATCTCCTTGGGGCCCAGCCACAGGGTGGCGCCCACCAGGTAGGCGATCCAGATTTCCTCGAACGACATGTCGAAGGCGACGGAAAAGCCCTGGTAGACGGTGTCGTCTTGCGCCACTTCCAGCACGGCGTTTTCGCTGCGCAGAAAGTGGCAGATGCTGCGCTGGTTGATCAATATGCCTTTGGGCTTGCCCGTGGAGCCGGACGTGTAGATCACGTAGGCGGGGTGCTCGGGCAGCACGGCTCCGCGCGTCGGCAGCAGTTCGCCCGGCGCGGCGGGGGCCAGCAGGCTTTCCGCCGTCCACACGTGGCGTTTGACGCCGGCGTCAAATAGCCGTGGCGCGAACTGCGCGCAGCTGATGACGCCAAAGCCATTCGCGTCATCGAGGCACACCTGCAGGCGCTCGACGGGCGTGTCTTCATCGACGGGCAGCCAGGCGGCGCCCGCCTTGGCAATGGCCGCCTGCATCAGCAGCAGATGGGCGCCGCGCGGCAGCCACAGTCCCACGATGTCGCCGGGCTTGACGCCGGCCGCCACCAGGCGCGACGCAGCCAGGCCGGCCTGCGCATCGAGCTGCGCATACGTGATGCGGCGCGCGCCATCGATCAGGGCGATTTGCTCGGGGCAGCGGCGGGCCGTCGCTTCCAGCAGGTCGGCCAGCACTTCCTCGCGCAGCAGATCCGGTCGCGGTGGGCCGTACAGGATGTCGGCGTGGGTGGAAGGGGGGGCTGGGCTGACTGCGGTGAAATCGTTCATGGATGACGCTTATCTGTAATGCGGTGTGAGGAATCTGCTGTGCCGCGCAAGGTGCGCGGCACAGTTGATACATTACAGTACGCAAGACGTTTCAGCGTTGCAGAACGGGGAATTTTGTGGGACTTTCAACAATTATGTGGCTGCAGGATCAACCGCCATGATTACGGAATGTAAATCGCGGAAACATGGCGCCGATTTGCGCCACAGTAGTCGCCGCCGGATAGCCGTGCAGGGGGCGGCCGGCCAGCGCCGCATCCGCGCAGCCTTCGGCGCGGAACTGTTGCAGCACGTAGTTCTCGACGCCTTTGGCGGCCAGGGTGGCGGCCAGGGCCAGCAACTGTTCGTCCGGCAGCAGGTCCGGGTGGGTGGTGGTGCGGCATTCGTAGGCCACGCCGCTGGCGAGGATGGCGTCCAGGCAGGCGCGCGCCGGGTCGCCGCTGCCGGCCACGCGGGTCACATGACGATAGTCGGCAAACGGCGCCTTGATGTCGAAGCCGACCCAGTCGACCAGGGGCAGCACTTCCTGCAGGCGCTGCGGATAGATGCAGGCCGTGTGCAGGCCGATGCCGAACCCCAGCGCCCTGACGTCCTGCATGGCGCGCGCCAGCGCCGGGTCCATGCACGCTTCGCCGCCGCTGAAGACGACGGCGTCGACCAGGCCCACGCGGCGGCGCAGCCAGGTCAGGACGTCCTGCCAGGGCATGGCGCCTTCCGGCGTGCGCGCCTGCAAATGCGGATTGTGGCAATAGCCGCAACGCCAGGGGCAGCCTTGCACGAACACCACGGCCGCCAGCTTGCCGGGATAGTCGGTGGCGGAAAAGGGCGTCAGGCCGCCCACTTTCAACTCAGCCATGGCAGGCGCGCTGGCCCACCTTGGCGCTCGCTTCCGTAAAATACTGGCGCTCGTGGAATTCGCCCTGCTTGCCGATGTTGAACGAGGCGACGGGGCGGTGGTAGCCCATCACGCGCGTCCAGATTTCGCAGCGCTGGCGTTCGGTGTCGAGCAGGGTGATGGCGGGAGTGAAGTCGGGACGTGCGTTCATGGCGTTTCCTTGAGTGGGTGAGCGAGATCGGACTGCTTGCGGGCGATCAGTTCCGCGTCGCAGGTGGGACAGAATTCATGTTTGCCGGCCAGGTAGCCGTGGCGCGGGCAGATGGAAAACGTGGGCGTGACGGTGATGTAGGGCAGCGAAAAGCGGCTCAGCGCGCGTTTTACCAGCTCGCGGCAGGCGTTGGCGTCCGACAGCGCTTCCGTCATGTACAGGTGCAGCACCGTGCCGCCCGTGTACTTGCGTTGCAGCGCGTCCTGCAATTCCAGCGCCTCGAACGGATCGTCCGTGTGGCCGACGGGCAGCTGCGACGAATTCGTGTAATACGGGTTGTCGCTTGTTCCCGCCTGCAGGATGGCGGGATAGCGCTTGCGGTCTTCGCGGGCGAAGCGGTACGTCGTGCCTTCGGCCGGCGTCGCTTCCAGGTTGTACATATGGCCCGTCTCTTCCTGGAATTGCACCATGCGGGCGCGCACGTGGTCGAGCAGGCGTATCGCCAGCGCATGGCCCTCGGCGGACGTGATGTCGTAAGCGTCGCCGCTGAAATTGCGGATCATCTCGTTGATGCCGTTTACGCCCAGGGTGGAAAAGTGATTGCGCAGGGTGCCCAGGTAGCGTTTCGTGTACGGGAACAGGCCTTGCTGCATCAGTTCCTCGATGGTGCGGCGTTTGATTTCCAGGCTGCTCTTGCCCAGTTCCAGCAGGCGGTCCAGGTCGGCCAGCAACGCAGGCTCGTCGCCGCGCCACAGGTGGCCCAGGCGCGCGCAGTTGATCGTCACCACGCCCAGGGAACCGGTCTGCTCGGCGGAACCGAACAGGCCATTGCCCCTTTTGAGCAGTTCGCGCAAGTCCAGCTGCAAGCGGCAGCACATGGAACGTATCATGTTCGGCTTGAGTTCCGAATTGATGAAGTTCTGGAAGTAGGGCAGGCCGTAGCGGGCCGTCATCTCGAACAGGCGTTCCGCGTTCTCGCTATGCCAGTCGAAATCCTCGGTAATGTTATAGGTGGGGATGGGGAAGGTGAAGACCCGGCCCTTGGCGTCGCCCGCCATCATGATCTCGATGTAGGCGCGGTTGATCATGTCCATCTCGGCCTGCAGCTCGCCATAGCTGAAGTCCATCTCCTGGCCGGCGATGACGGGAATCTGTTCGCGCAGGTCGTCCGGGCAGACCCAGTCGAACGTGAGGTTGGTGAATGGCGTTTGCGTGCCCCAGCGTGATGGCACGTTGAGGTTGAAGATCAGCTCCTGCATGTACTGGCGCACGTCTTCGTAGCGCAGGCTGTCCTTGCGGATGTAGGGCGCCATGTAGGTGTCGAAGGAGCTGAACGCCTGCGCGCCGGCCCACTCGTTTTGCAGGGTACCGAGGAAGTTGACGATCTGGCCGATGGCGCTCGACATGTGCTTCGGCGGGCCCGATTCGATCTTGCCCGGCACGCCATTCAAGCCTTCGTGCAGCAAGGTGCGCAGCGACCAGCCGGCGCAATAGCCGGCCAGCATGTCGAGGTCGTGGATGTGCAGCGCCGCTTCGCGGTGCGCCGCGCCCACTTCCGGCGGATACACCTGGTCCAGCCAGTAGTTGGCGATGACCTTGCCCGACACGTTGAGTATCAGGCCGCCCAGCGAGTAGCCCTGGTTGGCGTTGGCGTTGACACGCCAGTCGCGCCGGTCCAGGTATTCATTGATGGACGCGGCGACATCGACCTGGCCGCGTGTGGGGGAAACTGCATTTGTCGTCATGAAACCTCCAATAAACACAACATGCGGTGTTTTTATGGAGATTAATCACTAAATATAGTGGCGTCAAAGGGTGCGTGCAGTTGCGTGACGAATCCTTGATGCAGGTGAAAAAACCACCTCAGCCGGTTTTGTTCCAGCGCGTTTCGCGCAGGATCAGCCAGCTCGCGCAAAAGAATGCGACGCCGCAGGCGGCGATGCTGGCGACGGAGGCGGGCAGCACATGCGCCCAGATTTCCAGCGGCGAGTAGGTACTCCAGCTGGCCACGCGTGCGTCGAACGTCACGTAGTTCGCCAGCAGCCAGTAGACGGCCAGCAAGCCCGTGCAGATGGCGGCCTGACGCAGCAGCGGCAGTTGGCGGCGCGCGAACACGGCCAGCAGGAACAGCAGCAGCACGCCCGGATAGGCGCCCAGCACTTCCGGCGACAGGACGGAGATGGTGTTTGCGTCATAGCCATCGGCCGGGCCGGCCCACTGCACTTGCAGCGCGGTGAGGAACAGGGTGAGCAGGAAAATCAGCAGCGGTTTGCGGGTCATGGCGGTCAATCGACGAGGGTGAAAAGTGGGGCATTTTACAGCCAGGTCAAGCAAGTTGAACGCGCGCCAGCCATGCATGCATTCCTTCACCTGCGTCAAGGACTGGGCGGCATGGGCGGGGCTATAGTCTGCACCCTGAGCCGATACAGGACTGTGAATATCATGATGCTTGATTCAACCACCGCCACCCGCGTGGCCGGACCGCTGGAACTGGTCTGCCCCGCCGGCAGCCTGCCTGCCTTGAAAGCGGCCGTCGACAATGGCGCCGACACCGTCTACCTGGGCTTTCGCGACGCCACCAATGCGCGCAATTTCGCCGGCCTCAATTTCGACGAGAAGGCCATCGCCGAGGGCGTGCGCTATGCCCATCAATATGGACGCAAGGTGCTGCTGGCGCTGAATACCTATCCGCAGCCGCACAACTGGGCCGTGTGGCGCAGTGCCATCGACCGCGCCGCGCAAGCCGGCATCGACGCCATGATCGTGGCCGATCCGGGCCTGATGGCGTATGCGGCCCAGCACCACCCGCAGCTGCGTTTGCACCTGTCCGTGCAAGGCTCGGCCACCAACTACGAAGCCATCAATTTTTACCATGAGCACTTTGGCATCGCCCGCGCCGTGCTGCCGCGCGTGCTGTCGATGGCGCAGGTCGAGCAATTGATCGCCAAGACGGAAGTCGAGATCGAGGTCTTCGGTTTCGGCAGCCTGTGCGTGATGGTCGAAGGGCGCTGCGCGCTGTCGTCGTATGCGACGGGCGAGGCGCCGAACACGCACGGCGTGTGTTCGCCGGCGAAATCCGTGCGCTGGCTGGAAACGCCGAACGGCCTTGAATCGCGTCTGAACGGCGTGCTGATCGACCGCTATGCACCGGGCGAAAACGCCAGCTATCCGACCCTGTGCAAGGGACGTTTCGAAGTCAATGACGAAGAGTATTACGCCATCGAGGAGCCGGCCAGCCTGAACACGCTGGCGCTGCTGCCGCAGCTGATTGCCATGGGCGTGCGCGCCGTGAAAATCGAAGGACGCCAGCGCAGCCCCGCCTATGTGGCGCAGGTGACGCGCGTGTGGCGCGAAGCGATCGACGCCTGCCGCGAAGGCAATGCGCGCTACGCCGTCAAGCCGGGCTGGATGGCGGCCATGGACAAGCTGGCCGAGGGCCAGCAGCACACATTAGGTGCCTACCATAGATCTTGGAAATAAAGGATGAACATGCTGAAGCTTTCTTTGGGCCCCTTGCTGTACTACTGGCCGCGCGCCACCGTCTTCGAGTTTTACCAGCAGATCGCCGGCACGGCCGTCGATATCGTCTACCTGGGCGAAACCGTGTGTTCGCGCCGGCATGAAGTGCGCCTGGCCGACTGGCTCGATATCGCCGACATGCTGGCCGCCGCTGGCAAGGAAGTGGTACTGTCGACGCAGGCGCTGATCGAGGCGGGCGCGGAACTGGCGACCCTGCGCCGCATCACGGGCAATGGCCGCTACGGCGTCGAGGCCAACGACATGGGCGCCGTGCACTGCATGGAAAAGGGCGCCTCCTTCGTCGCCGGCCCCCATTTGAACCTGTTCAATGGCCCCAGTCTGCAGTTGCTGGCGCGCCTCGGGGCGCGGCGCTGGGTGATGCCGCTGGAAATGGGACAGACGGCGCTGGCCGAGATGCAGCGCCAGAAACCGGAAGGGCTGGAGACGGAAGTGTTCGCCTACGGCCGCATGCCGCTGGCGTTTTCGGCGCGCTGCTTCACGGCGCGCAACCGCAACCTGCCGAAGGACGATTGCGGCTACAGCTGTCTGGAAGAGCCGGATGGCCTGCTGCTGCGTACGCGCGACGAAGTGCCGTTCCTCGTGTTGAACGGCACGCAGACGCAGTCGGCGCTCGTCTACAACCTGGTGCGCGAACTCGATGCCATGCGCGACATGGGCGTGGCGGTGGCGCGCATCAGCCCGCAGGCCATGCATACGGAACAGGTGATTGCCATCTTCGACCGCGTCCGCCGCGGCCAGGTCAGCGGCATCGGCGCCCAGGCCCAACTGGCGGCTTGCCAGCCGGCCGGCGCCTGTGACGGTTACTGGCACGGCCAGCCCGGCATGGAACAGCACGCCGCCCATTGAACGCCTCGAAAGGAAGCACCATGCAAGATCAACTGGAAAGATTGCCCGTCCCGGCCAAGCCGAGTATGAGCAAGCCCGCCGTGTCGTACCGGCTGCCCGAGCCGCTGGCCGAATTGCTGTCCAAGCTGCCGCCGTATCCGGCCTCCTGGCTGTTCGTGCAGGGTTTGAATCGCCTGCTGGCGCCGCAACTGCCCGACGACGTGCGGCGCAGCCTGGAAGGGCGCAGCCTGCGTTTGCGGCTGCTGGACGCGGGCATCGCCTTCGATTTCGAGTGGCAGGGCACGGTGTTCGTGGCCGAGCGCTATGTCGACGTGCCGGACCTGTGCATCGCCGCCAGCGTGCATGACTTGATGCTGCTGGCGCGGCGCCAGGAAGACCCGGACACCCTGTTCTTCAGCCGCCGCCTGAGCCTGGAAGGGGACACGGAACTGGGTCTGCTGTTCAAGAATACGCTCGACGCCATCGAGTTGCCGCCGTTCGACCTGCAGGCGCTGGGACCGCGCCGCGTGCTGGCGCATCTGCGCGACCGGGGCGCGCGGGAAGGCTGAGCGGGGAGTTGGCTGCGTTCAGTGGCGGCAGTGGCCGCAGGCGCCGCTGCACGAGGCCAGCTGTACTTCATCCGTTGCTTCACCCATGAAGCCGGCGTCATTGACGGCGGCCAGCAGGCGTTCCTGCGTGGCCAGCCGTTCGTCGAATTGCACCGTGGCGCCGTGGCGCGCCAGCGAGACGCACACGGTGGCCACGCCCGTGACGGCTTCGAGCGCGCCCGTCAGCCTGTCGGCGCAGCCTTCGTGATCCATTCCAATAATATTCAAGCGCGCTGTCCGCATGGGTTCCTCTTGTTTTTCAAATAAAAAAACAGCGTAGGCGAGGGGCGCGCATGCCGTCCAGAGCAGCACGCAAGATTTATTTTCTATTTGCGGTTTTATTGATCTGGATTAATTCCCAACCCTGCTGGCCAGCCTGGAAGTGCTGTTGTGCCCTCCATGGCGGCTCTATTTCAGTTTGCTGGAGGCAACGCCGCTGGCGCGTAAGGCACTTTGGTATCGTCAAAAACATTACTAATGGTTTTATTGATCGATGTCAAACAGACGTCTCAATCGTGTGCAGGATGTTTGATGAAACGCAAGGCGAGTTCAACAGAACAGCTGTTGACACTTGTAAATTTTTCACCGAACATGATTCCTCGTAACAACATTTCTCCGGCGCAAGCGCTTACCGCAGGTGTCGTGCGGGACCCTGTGCTCCCATTCAACAGCCAGCCGCCGCCAGTCGCCGAGCGCTCTGTTTCCTTGTAACCATCCGTTATCTTTTCGAAGGTTCACCCATGCTCGAGTCGATCACGTCGGTATTGCACCAGGTGCCGGAACTGGCCCTGTTCCTGGCGCTGGCGCTCGGTTACGCGGTAGGGCAGATACGCTTCGGCCCCATCCAGCTGGGCGGTGTGTGCGGCACCCTGATCGCCGCGCTGCTGATCGGCCAGCTGGGCATCACCTTGGACGCCAGCGTCAAGAACGTCTTTTTCATGCTGTTCATCTTTGCCCTCGGCTATGCGGGCGGTCCCCAGTTCTTTGCCAACCTCAACGCCAAGGGCTTGCGCCTGGGTTTGCTGTGCCTGATCGAAGTGGTGGTGGTGCTGGCGCTGGTGCTGCTGGCCACGCGTTTCCTCGGCCTGGACCAGGGCACGGCGGCCGGCATGATGGCGGGCGCGGCGACGGAATCGGCCGTCGTCGGCACAGCCACGGACGCCATCTCGAAGCTGGCGCTGCCGGCCGCCCGCATCGCCGAGCTGCAAGCCAACGTCGTCACCGCGTATTCCATCACGTATATCTTCGGCCTGATCGCCATCGTCATCGCCACCAGCCAGATTTTTCCGCTCCTGCTGCGCGTCAACCTGCGCGAGGAAGCCGACAAGCTGTGGGAAAAGATGGGCGGCGCGCAGACCGATGGCGACGGGGCGCAGGCCACGCCGGACATGGTGGGCCGCGCCTACCGCATCAGCCGTGGCGCGGGACGCCGTCTCGATGCCTTGCAGCATATTTTTGCGGGCCGCGCCAGCATCACGCGCGTGCGCCGGCACGGCAAGGTGCTGGACCTGGAACCGGCACTGCGCCTGCGCAACAACGATGAAGTGCTGGTGATCGGCCACCGTCCCGCGCTGGTGGCGGCCGAAGCCATCCTGGGCGAAGAATTTGCCGATACGACGGGCTTGAACATGGCCGTCTCGGCCGTCGAAGTGGTGCTGCAGCAGGCGGCCCTCGTGGGCCAGCCCCTGCGCCAGCTGGCCTTGCCTTCCGGCGTGCATGTGGCGGCCGTCGTGCGTGGCGAGCACAGCATGCCGCCGCTGCCCGATCTGTCCCTGCAGCGCGACGACGTGCTGCGCCTGTACGGCACGACGGAAGGGCGCGAGCTGAACACGGCGCTGGCCGCCATCGGCAAGCGCGTGCCCGCGGGCGACCGCAGCAATATCGTCTACGCCAGTATCGGCATCGTGCTGGGCGTGTATATCGGCGGTTTCAGTGCCAAGCTGGGCGGCATCCCGTTTTCGCTGGGCACGGGTGGCGGCGCTTTGCTGACGGGCCTCGTGTTCGGCTGGTACCAGGCGAGAAAACCGGGCATGCCGGGCATCCACCCGAGCGCGCTCGACATGATGAAAGATATCGGCCTGGCCACCTTCATCGCCTGCGTGGGCCTGGCGTCGGGGCCGCAGGCGATCGATCTGATCCGTCAATACGGGCTGTCGCTGCCGCTGATGGGCGTGTTGATCGCCGTCGTCCCCGCCTCGCTGTCCCTGCTGGTGGGGCACTTTTTCCTCAAGCTGGAAGCGCCCGTGCTGCTGGGCGCCATCGCCGGCCAGCAGTGCAGCACGCCGGCCCTGTCCGCCGTGCAGAACGCGGCCGGCAATTCCACGCCCTTGCTGGGCTACACGATCACGTATGCGATCTCGAACGTGGTGCTGCCCCTCTTGGGGCCGCTCATCGTGGCCCTGGCCGGGTCGGTGCACGCATAAGTAATCAGCAAGAGCACAAGCAGTAAAGAATTCCTTCAACATGAAAGGCGGTCCGCATGGAATGGTTGCATGAGTTATTCAAGAAGTCGCCTGAAATTGCCTTGTTTCTCTCCCTGGCAGCGGGTTATTACATCGGCAAGATCAAGTTCGGCTCGTTTCAGCTGGGCGGGGTAGCCGGTTCATTGCTGGTGGCGGTACTCGTCAGCCAGGTAGGCGTCGCCATCGATCCTGGCGTCAAGTCGGTGCTGTTCGCCCTGTTCATTTACGCGGTCGGCTATGAAAGCGGACCGCAATTTTTCAATTCGCTGGGGCGCCAGTCGGTGCGTGAAATCATTCTGGCCGTCGTGCTGGCCGTGACGTCGCTGCTGACGGTGGTCATCCTGGCCAGACTCTTTGGCCTGGACAAGGGCCTGGCGGCTGGCGTGGCGGCGGGCGGCTTGACGCAGTCGGCCATCATCGGCACGGCCGGCGACGCGATCACCAAGCTGGGCCTGGCGGCCGAGGAAGTGGCGCGCCTGCAGGGCAACGTGGCCGTCGGCTATGCCGTCACCTATGTGTTCGGCTCGTTTGGCGCCATCATCGTCTGCGTCAACATCTTGCCAAAGCTCATGGGACGCACCATCCGCGAAGACGCGATCAAGGCGGAAACGGCGCTGCAGGCGGGCGTGCAGGTGCTGGGGCCGGGCCAGACGCCGGCCGCGCCTGACCTGATCGGCCGCATCTACGACGTGGGCCCCGGTGCAGGGCGTTCCGTGGAAGAGATCGAAAGCGCCCATCCGAACACGGCGATTACCATCGAGCGCGTGAAACGCAATGGCCAGATCATCGACGTCAGTCCGGACCTGGTGCTGGCGGCCGACGATATCGTGCTGCTGGTGGGCCGGCGCGAAGCCATGCTCAGCGTGTCTTCCCAGCTGGGCAAGGAATTGCTGGCCGTCGAAGGCATGGAACTGGTGATGCAGCGCCGCGACATGGTGCTGACCAACAAGGCTTACCACAACAAGACGGTGGGCGAGATCCGCAGCGCCACGGCGCCGGGCGTGCGGCACGGCATCTTTGTCGTGCAACTGAGCCGCATGGGCAAGATCCTGCCGATGCAGGCGGAAACCATCGTGCAGACGGGCGACGTGGTGACCATCTACGGCGCCGAGCAGGACGTCAAGCGCGTGGCGGCCGAAGTGGGTTACATGATCGTGCCAAGCGCCAAGACGGATTTTGTTTACATGGGCGCCGGCCTCGTCGTCGGGCTGCTGGTGGGCTTGCTGGTGGCGCGCATCGGTTCGATTCCACTGACCCTGGGCAGCGGCGGCGGCGTTCTGCTGTCGGGCCTGGTATTCGGCTGGTTCCGCGCCAAGCGCCAGACCTTTGGCTACATGCCTAGCGGCGCCGTGCAAATCTTGAAAGACCTGGGCCTGGCCGGCTTCGTTGCCGTCGTCGGCCTCACGTCAGGCCTGCAAGCCGTGCAAACCGTGCGCGAACATGGCCTGACCCTGTTTGGCGTCGGCGTGGTGGTGACCATCCTGCCGATGATTTTGACCATGCTGATCGGCCGTTACATCTTGCGTTATGACAACGTCGCCATCTTTGCGGGCGCCTTGTCCGGCTCGCGCAGCGCCAATCCCGCGTTCGGCGAAGTGCTGAACGCGGCGCAAAACTCGATTCCCACCGTACCGTTTGCCATCACGTATGCCTTGGCCAACGTTTTCCTGACCTTGCTGGGGCCGCTGATCGTGGCCTTCGTCTGAGTCTGCAAGAACCCTGCACATTGTCTGTCTAAAGGAGTAGCAAAAAATGGATTTCAGTAACCCAAGCAAACTCGCCCTGTTGAGCCCATTCGAATTGAAGGATGCGCTGATCCAGACGGCCAAGCAAAGCAACCGTTTGATGCTCAATGCGGGCCGCGGCAACCCGAATTTCCTGGCCACCACGCCACGCCACGGCTTCTTCCAGTTTGGCCAGTTCGCCATGACGGAAGCGGAACGTTCCTATGTCTACATGGACGACGTGGGTGGTTTCCCCACGCGCGACGGCATCGAGGCGCGCTTTGAAATCTTCGTGCGTAAACACGAAGGCAACCCCGGCGTGCATTTCATCGAGGCGGCCGTGTCGTACGTGCGCGACCAGCTGGGCTTGAGCGCGGGCGATTTCCTCTACGAGATGTGCGAAGCCATCCTTGGCTGCAACTATCCCGTGCCGGACCGCATGCTGCGCCTGTCCGAGAAAATCGTCGGCCAGTATATCCACCGCGAAATGATCGGCAAGCACCCGTTCGTCGGCAACTTCGACATGTACGCCGTCGAAGGCGGCACTGCCGCCATGACGTATCTGTTTGCCAGCCTGAAATCGAACCACATCATCCAGGAAGGCGACACGATCGCCCTGGGCATGCCGATCTTCACGCCCTACATTGAAATTCCCCAGCTGAACGATTACAAGCTGAACACCGTGCACATCGATGCGCCGCAATCGAACAACTGGCAATTCACGAAGAAGGAACTGGACAAGCTGCTCGATCCAAAAGTCAAAGCTTTCTTCCTCGTCAACCCCAGCAATCCGCCATCCGTCAAGATCGATGACGAGACCCTGGAATACATCGCCAAGATCATCAAGAAGCGCCCGGACCTGATCATTTTGACCGATGACGTGTATGGCACCTTTGCCGACAATTTCGTCTCGCTGTTCGCCATTTGCCCGTTCAACACCATCCTCGTGTATTCGTTCTCGAAATATTTCGGCGCGACGGGCTGGCGCATGGGCGTGGTGGCCACGCATGAAAACAATGTGCTTGACGCCAAGATTGCCAAGTTGCCTGAAACCATCAAGAAGCAGCTCGATGCGCGCTACCACTCGATCACCACGGAGCCACGCGAGCTGAAATTCATCGACCGCCTGGTGGCCGACAGCCGCACGGTGGCGCTGAACCACACGGCCGGCCTGTCCACCCCCGTGCAGGCGCAGATGACCTTGTTCTCCCTGTTCTCGCTGATGGATGAAGAGCAAAAGTACAAACAGTCGATGAAGCGCATTGTGCTGCGCCGCAAGGAAGCGCTGTATCGCGAGCTGGGCTTGCCAATGGTGCACGACGCCAATTCCGTGCGCTACTACCACCTGCTGGACATGGAGTCCCTGGCCGCGCAGATGCATGGCGTGGAGTTTTCGCAGTGGCTGCTGAAAAAACTGAAACCGAACGAAGCCCTGTTCCGCCTGGCCGAGGAAACGGGCGTCATCCTGCTGCCGGGCCGCGGCTTCGGCACCACGCACCCGTCCGGCCGCGTGTCGCTGGCCAACCTGAACGAATACGACTACGCCAACATCGGCCGCGCCATCCGCAACATGGCGTCCGAGTTCTTTGCCGTGTTTGAAAAGGAGAAGGGCGGCAAGAAGGCCAAGAAATAACTGGCTTGGCAGAGGTTTGAGCGCAACGGGCGCCCCGCAAGAGGCGCCCGTTTTTTTGTTTCAGTTCCAGTAACCAATAGTGCAGGCTGGAATGGACATCCGTGGATATAATTGTTATTGTGAAAGTATAAACATGGCAACCCCGTGCTTTCCCCTCATTCATTGACTGGACGCTACATGGGCAGATTGCAAGGACACTTATCATTATTGCTGGCGGGCGCGCTGGGCGCGGCCATGCCCGCCCAGGCGGAACCGTTGACATTTAACGAAGCGCTGCAGCAAGCGGCCAAGGCTTCGGGCGCCGTGCAGGGCGCCGCGCTCGACGTGCGGGCCAAAACACTGAAGGCCGAAGCCTTGTCGAATATCGATGGTCCTTCCGTGGACTTGACGGCGTTTCGCGGCCGGTTGTCGACGGATTTGAGTATCGATACGAGCGGCCTGGCCGGCGTGGTGGGCGGCATCGAATCCGCGCTGCCGGCGATTCCCGGCTTGCCCACGCCACACATTCCCAATTCCCTGAACCGCGAAGTGGTGACGGATTTGACGTCGTTCGGCTTGCTGGGCATGTGGCCCATCTACACGGGCGGGCGCCTGGACGCCGTCAAGGGACTCGCATCGAGCCTGACCCTGGCCGCGCAAGCGGAGCGCACGGAAGCGGAAGAGCAACTGGCCACCCTGGTGGCGCAGCGTTATTTTCAGTTGCTGCTGGCCAAAAGAGTGGTGGCCGTGCGGGCCGAAGTGACGGCTGGCGTGACGCAGCACCAGCGCGACGCGGCCAAGCTGGAAAAGGGCGGCCTGATTTCGCGCGCGGAACGCCTGCGCGCCGACGTGGCCCTCGACAGTGCCCGCAGCGACGAAGCACAGGCCCGCAGCGACGAGGAAATCGCCCAGGTGGCGCTTGATCGCTTGCTTGCCGTCAACACGCAAGTGCTGCCCAGCACGCCGCTATTCGTCAACAGCTTGCCGGTGGGTACTTTGCAATCGTTCATCAGCACGGGCATGCGGGAAAATGCGAACTGGAAGAAGATCGACAGCAAGCGCGTGCAGGCCGAGCAAGCCTTGAAGCTGCACGGCAAGGAATACGCGCCCACCGTCTTTGCCATCGGTAACTACAATTTGAATCGCGGCAATGAAAAGCTCGTGCGCTCGAACTGGGCCATCGGCCTGGTCGTGTCCGTACCGCTCGTGCACCGCATCAATACGGGCAAGATGATCGCCGCCGCCAAGCTGGACCAGGAACGGGTGGAAGTGGTGGCGCGCCAGGCCGAGCGCGACATTCCCACCCTGATCGAAAAGAACTGGCGCGCGCTGGAAAACGCCCGCATCCAGTACCTGTCCACGGCGTCGTCGGTGGAGCTGGCGCGCGAAAATATCCGCTTGCAAACGGTGGCTTTCCAGCAAGGGCAAGTGACGTCGCTGGAAGTGGTCGACGCGCGCCTGAACCTGGCCAAGGTCGAGACCCAGCGCGCGCAGACGGCCTATAACTATGTGATGGGCCTGGCGCAATTGCTGGAAGCGACGGGCGAGACGCAGCGCCTGGGCAGCCTGGCTGCCGCGGCCGATATCCAATTACCTGTGGACAAATAATAATGAGTACCTCCAAAAAACCCTTGGCCATAGTCGCCGCTGTCATCGTGCTGGCCTTCGTCGGCTGGGGCCTGTACCAGGCGTTCCAGCCGCAGCGCCTGCCTTTGCAGGGGCAGATGGATGCGCAGGAAGTCAATGTCTCGTCGAAAGTGCCGGGCCGGGTGGGCGAGCTGTACGTCAAACTGGGCCAGACGGTGCCGAAAGGTGAGCTGCTGTTCCAGCTGACGAGCCCGGAAGTGGATGCGAAGATCGCGCAAGCGACAGCCGCCACGCAAGCGGCCGAGGCCGTGGCGCAAAAGGCGCAAGCGGGGGCGCGTCCGGAAGAAGTCGCGGCTGCCAAAGCCAACTGGGAGCGGGCGCAAACGGGCGCCACCATCGCCAAGACCACGTACACCCGCGTCAATAATATGTACGAGCAGGGCGTGATCGCCCAGCAGAAACGCGACGAGGCGCAAGCGCAATGGCGCGCCGCCGACCAGCTGGCGCAGGCTGCCCGCGCGCAATATGACATGGCGCAAAAGGGTGCTCGTCCCGAGGACAAGACGGCCGCCGCCGCCCAGGCGCGCCAGGTGGGTGCCGTGTTGACGGAAGCGCAGATCGCTTTGGCCGAGACGAAGATCGCCGCGCCCGTGGCGGGGCAGGTCAGCAAGATCCAGATACAGCCCGGTGAACTGGCGCCGCAAGGCTTTCCCGTGATTACCTTGGTGAACCTCGACGACGCCTGGGCCGTGCTGCAAGTGCGCGAAGATGAAATGGCCGCGTTTGCCATGGGCAGCACGCATACGGCGAATGTGCCGGCACTGAAACAGCAGCTGAGCTTCAAGGTCAGTTCGGTCGCCGTGCTGCCGGACTTCGCCACGTGGCGCGCGGCCCGTCCGGGTGGCACGGATTTGCGCACGTTTGAAATCCGCTTGCGTCCCGCCATCAAGGTCGAGGGCTTGCGTCCGGGCATGTCGGTCGTGTTTCCGCCGCTCTGATCCTAGATGAACGACGCGGATAAAGAGCCGGTTTCGGCGCTGGCACGCGAGTGGCGGCGCTTGCGCGGCGACTTCTGGGACTTTGGCATGCTCAGCTGGATTCCGGTTGTGCTGTGCGGCATGTTGTGGCTGGTGTTTTCCGCCGGCATCGCGCGCGACTTGCCCATCGTCGTCATCGATCACGACAACTCCACCCTGTCGCGCCAGCTGACGCGCTGGCTCGACGCCTCGCCCGGCATCAAGGTGGCGGCGAAAGTGGCGTCCAGCGACGCAGCCTTGCATCGCTTGCGCGAACGCACGGCATTCGGCTACCTGCTGATCCCCGACGATTTCGAGCAGAAACTGCTGGGTGGCCGCCAAGCCACCGTGCAATGGCTGTACAACGCGCAGTTTTCCTCGCACGCGGGCGCCTTGCTGCGCGACGTGCGCACGGTCAGCACGACCTTGTCGGCGGGCATCGAGATGACGGCGCGGGCGAAAAAGGGCATGTCGGGCGTGCAGGCTGCCGCCCAGTTCGAACCGATACGCACGACCTTGAACAGTTTATACAACGAAAACACCAGCTATGAAGCGTTCCTGACCCTGGCCCTGATGCCGGCCATGCTGCAGATTTTCATCGTCGTCGCCGTCGTCACTTCCATCGGACGCGAGTTGCGCGATGGCACGGTGCCGCAATGGCTGGCCTCGGCGAAGGGCAGCTGGCTGCGCGCCATCGGCGCCAAGCTGCTGTTTCCCTTGCTTGCTTATGTTGCGCTGGCGCTGCTGTACCTGCTGTTTTTCAGCCTGGCGCGGGGCTGGGCCGTGGCGGGCAGCTTGCCGGCGTTACTACTGAGCATGTTGTTGCTGGTGCTGGCCTATTGCGGCATGGCGACCTTGCTGATCGGCGCCACCCTGTCTTTGCGTCTGGCCCTGTCGGGTGCTGCCTTCATCACGGCGCCGGCGTTCGCGTTTGCGGGCCAGGCCTTTCCCTTGATGGCCATGCCGGCGCCAGCGCGCGCCTGGGCGCAAGCCTTGCCGCTCACGCATTATCTGCAGCTGCAAACGAAATACTGGCTGGCTGGCGCGCCGTGGCGTTATGGCGTGCAGGAAATGCTGATACTGGCCGGCTTTGCCATCGGCTGCGGCGCTGTGGGCGTCTTCCTGCTGGCGCGCCGCGCGAATGCGCCTGCCGCCTGGGGGCGCGCATGATGTGGCCGGCATTTCTCGCCACCTGGCGCGCCATGCTGACGGACAAGGGCGCGCTGACCTTGCTGTTCATCGGCGGCATCATTTATTCCTTCTTTTATCCGCTGCCATACTCGACGGAAATCGTCCAGCGCGTGCCCGTGGCCGTCGTCGACCAGGACCGCAGCGCCATGTCGCGCCAGTTGACGCGCTTTGCCATGGCCCATCCCTCGCTGCAGGTGATCGCCGTCACGCCGGACTTGCCCGTCGCGCAAGATTTATTGTGGCGCGACGAAGTCATGGGCGTGCTGATCCTTCCCGACGGCTTGCAGACGGACGTGCTGGCCGGGCGCGCCGCCCACGCGCAGGTGGCGGGCAATGGCTTGTATCTGATGCTCAACAAGGTGGCCTTGAACGGCCTGGCCGAAGTGGTGGGCACGGTGTCGGCCGGTATCGAATTGAAACGTCTGGGGGCGGGCACGCCATCGGCCGTGCAAGCCAACCAGCAGCGCTCGCCCATCGCCTTCGACGCCGTGCCCCTGTTTAACGTCAAGGAAGGCTATGGCGCCTATGTCGTGCCCGGCGTGGCGACCTTGATCGTGCAGCAGACTTTGCTGATCGGCATGACCATGCTGTTTGGCACCTGGTACCAGCGCAAGAGTTTCCCCGTGGCCGGCAAGCGCACGGCGGGTGGTTACATCGGCATGCTGCTGGCGTTTGCCTGTGTGGCTTTCCTCAACTGCTGCTATTTCTTCGGTTTTGTCTTCTGGTTCCAGGATTACCCGCGTGGCGGCAACTTCGGCGGCATGCTCTTGCTGCTGGTGCTGTTTTCGCTGGCGGAAGCGGCCTTCGGCATGCTGCTGGGCATGCTGTTCCGCACGCGCGAACGGGGCACGCAGCTGATGATCGCCACCTCGATGCCGGTGCTGTTCCTCGCGGGCCTGACCTGGCCCGTGTCGTCCATGCCCGTCGTGCTGCAATGGCTGCGCTGGCTGCTGCCATCGACGGCCGGCATCCAGGGCTTTGTCGCGCTCAACCAGATGGGCGCCTCATTGTATGAAATCCGCCATGAGGTGGCGGGCTTGCTGGCCTTGTTGCTGGCCTGCGTGGTGCTGGGCTGGTGGCGCTGGCGCGCCGAGACGCCAGCGCCCATCGTCCAGCAAGGATGAGCATGAAACCGGGGAAAGAGCTGGAGCCCCAACTGCCGCATCGTTAGCGACGGGAGCCATCAGGCTTTCTGCAATGCCGCCAGCAGCAACTGGCAAAAACCGTCACGTGCGGGGTCGGGCAGGTTGTCGTTGGCCCGCAGCAGGCAGTCGACGCGGGGCAGCGGGGCCAGCCGTTCCAGTGCCGTGTGCCGGTGCACGCCCTGGCTCAGGTTGCGTGCATTGACCACCGCCATGCCCAGGCCGGCGGCAACCGCGGTCAGCATGCCCGCCACCGATGGGCATTCCAGGCCCACGCTCCAGGCCATGCCGGCCTGGCCCAGCTTTTCCTCGGCCAGACGGCGGTAAAAGCAGTGCGGCCCGTAGGTGATCAGTTTGACGGTCTCTCCCGGCAAAGTCTGCTCTGCCGAGGCAGCGCACCAATGCAGGGTTTCTGTCCATAACAGCGTGTCGCCCGGCGCTGTCTTGCCAGCAAAATCCTGGTGCAAAATCACATCGAGCACGCCGTCGGCAAAGCGTTCGCGCAATACCTGGCTTTGCTCCACCACCAGCTGCACGTCCACCTTGGGGTGGTGATGCGAGAACTGCGACAGCACCGCGCACACGTCTGCCAATGAAATCTGCTCCGTCACGCCAATGCGCAGCCGGCCTTGCATCGCCGAGGGCGAAAAATGGGCGACGGCGTCATCGTGGGCGTCGAGTATGTTGAACGCATGCCGCAGCAGCACGGCTCCCTGGTCGGTCGTGCCAAACAGCCCGCCGCTGCGTGCCAGCAGCTGGCAATCGAGCTGCTGCTCCAGCCGCTTGATTTTCCAGCTGACGGCCGACTGGCTCAGATGGAGCAGGCTGGCGGCCTGGCTCATGCTGCCGGTTTGTACCACCGCCCTGAATACACGCAGGGCGTCGACGGATAGACGTAAATTCATGGACTATGACAAAAGTTGGATTGAAGGTTAAAAGAATGTCACTGGCGTCATGTTCAGTCTAGCCTTAGCCTGCAGGTTCTGCAAACAAAAGGACACCTGATGACGAGTCAAGAACCGCTGTTGAATGGCCACGCCCTGATCCACGGCCAGCGTATCGCCACCGGCATCCATGGCGCAGGCACGCCGCTGGTGCTGGTGCATGGCACGCCGGCGCACAGCATTATCTGGCGCGAGCTGGTGCCGCTGTTCGTCGATGCGGGTTTCCACGTGCACCTGTATGACTTGCTGGGCTTTGGGCAATCCGAGCGGCCCGTCGAGGCCGATACCTCGGTAGCGGCGCAGGTGACCTTGCTGGCGGCCTTGCTCGACCACTGGCAACTGCCGACCACCCATGTGTTTGGTCACGATATCGGCGGCGCCATTGCGCTGCGCCTGGCGTTCGACCACGCAGCGCGCCTGCGCAGCCTGAGCATCGCCGACGCGCCCAGCTACGATTCCTGGCCATCGCCCACCTGGAAGCATCTGCGCGACGACTTCGCCCGGTATGTTTTGACCCCGGCCAGCGAGCATCGCGCCACGATGGCGCGTCAGCTGGGCATGGCCGTTTTTCACAAGGACAGGATGCAGGGCGAGCTTTTGCGGTGTTACCTGGAGCCGCTGTGCGGCGTGGTGGGGCAACCCTCGTTTTACCAGCATCAGGTGGCGCACTACAACGCCTGCCATACGATGGACTTTACCGAAAAACTGCCGCGGTTAACCTTGCCGGTACAGGTATTATGGGGCCGGCAGGACGAGTGGCAGCCGGTGGCTTATGGTCATCGTTTGCAGCGCGATATTCCCGGCGCCACCTTGCACCTGTTTGACGAGGCCGGGCACTTCCTGATGGAAGATGCGCCAGCGGCCGTCGCGGCACAAGTGATCGCGTTTATTCATCAGCTGGAGAGGAGGAAACCATGATATTGATCGGAATGCTCGATTCGCCTTACGTCAGGCGCGTTGCCATTGGCATGAAAGTGCTGGGTCTGGAACATGAACACCGGCCCTTGTCGGTGTTTTCCGATTTCGACCAGGTACAAGCCATCAATCCTGCCGTCAAAGTGCCGACCCTGGTCACCGGCGACGGCCAGGTGCTGATGGACTCGACCCTGATCCTCGCATATCTGGAAGAACTGGCAGCGCATGCTCCCCGCATCAGGCCGGAGCCGGAGCCTGCACGCCTGCGCGCGCTGTGCCAGACCAGCTATGCTTTGGCGGCCTGCGACAAAGCCGTGCAGATCGTCTATGAGCGGCGCTTGCGCCCGCAGGAAAAACAGCACCAGCCCTGGCTGGACCGCGTCCAGCTGCAGTTGCATGGGGCCTGGCGGCAGCTGGAAGCGTCACTGCGCGAAGAGGCGCCGGACTGCCTGAGTATTGCAGGCATCACTATTGCGGTGGCCTGGAGTTTTGCTCAGCAGATGGTACCCGACGTGATGGCGGCCGGCGACTATCCGGCCGTGGCCGCGCTGACGGCGCTGGCCGAGCGGCAGCCGGTGTTTCTGGCTACGCCGATGGCGGGCTAATCTGCTTTCATCCGAACCGGTAATTGCAGGCGGCTTGTGCAATAATTTCATTTCCTTAACGGAAGAGTATTGCCATGCCGTCTTTTAATCTGTTCCAGCGCCTTTCCCAGGCCCCCACCAAACCCAAGTCCGCGCCCGTTGCGCGGCAGTTCGACGTGGCCGACCTGTACCAGGGCCCCATCGCGCTGGGAGCGGAAGGCGAGCCGCAAGCGCGGCCTTTCGATGAAAAGCTGCGCCAGGCGTATTTCTGGATCGTCAACCACGCCATCATCAGCCCCCATTACGACATCGAATACAACGATGGCCCGTCGCAGACGTATTCGGTGGGCGACAGCCGCCGCACCCTGAATCTGCCGTCGGCGCAAAGCTATTCGAGCTTCATTTTGCTGCCGCTGCTGACGTTCGCCACGCGCCGCAAATGTCTGTTCGTCGGCGGACCGGGGCGGGGCAAGACGGCCAGCGCCTTGCTGATGGGCGTGCTGGCCGGTTCCACCGTCAAGGAAGTCAAACGCGCCATGCAGCATGGCCACCCGCAGATGACGGTGGCCGACCTGCTCGGCAATCCGTTGCCCGCCGATCTGGTGAACGCGCAAAGCATGGACGATATCCGCATCGCCTGGCGCGCCTGGCTGGGCATGCGCGTGAAAATCGTCGATGAATACAACCGCATCCCCACGCGCACGCAAAGCGCGCTGCTCACCGTCATGGGCGACAATTACGCGGAAGTGCTGAACCATATTTATGAGTGCCCGGAAGCGGCCTGGTATCTGACGGCCAACGACGACCAGGGTGGCGGTACCTACCAGGTGATCGAAGCGCTGCGCGACCGGGTCGACGTGACGGTGCAGGCGCTGGCCTTCAACCCGCGCTTCCTGAACGAGTTGCTGCTGCGCGTGGAAGAAAACGTGCGCCCCGAAGAGCTGGTGCCGCCCGATATCATCTTCACGGAAAGCGAGGTCGATCAGATCGGCGTAGCGATCCGCCAGGTGGGTATCCCCGACGCCGTGCGCCGCCGTCTGGAATTTTTCGCCAGCCAGTTCGAGCTGTTCGAAACGGCCGGCGGACAGTTCGAATACATGACCAAGGATACGGCCCGCCTGGCAGGCGCCGATCGTGGCGCCGCGCAGGCTGCCGACAATGGGCGCGACCGCCTGAAGGACCTCGGCTGCCAGACCCTCAACGGCATCTCCGTGCGCACCCTGATGGCGCTCATGAT
Source organism: Janthinobacterium sp. NKUCC06_STL (assembly GCF_019345455.1). Lineage (NCBI taxonomy): Bacteria > Pseudomonadati > Pseudomonadota > Betaproteobacteria > Burkholderiales > Oxalobacteraceae > Janthinobacterium > Janthinobacterium sp. NKUCC06_STL. The sequence continues at coordinate 212,610 of NZ_JAHKQY010000007.1, read as the reverse complement.
CTACGCCAAGGCCATGGCGTATTTCCGCGGCAATGGCGAAGTGGAGCTGGAAGACTTGCGCCAGGTGCTGCCGTTCGTCCTGCATAACAAGCTGCAGCCGGACCCGGACGCGCCATTTTTCGCGCTGCCGGAAAACGCCGCCTACCGCAGTGACAGACTGGGCTGGCTGCGCCGTTTGTTCGATTTGTCGAACGATGAATTCAACCGCCTGGACCTGGACCGCGACGACCCGGTGGGCGTGCTGTCGGCCGAATTCGACCTGGGCCTCGATGGCGTCAGCGAGCGCGAAACCCTGGCGCGTTTGAACCGCATCGAAAAGCTGATCGGCGAACGCACGAAAGGGAGAAAATTGTACGGTCCCTTGTACGACGATCTGTTGAAACTCAAATACCTGCACCAGCGCTATACCAACTACCGCAGCTGGCTGCGTTCGCAATGAGCGTCCTTCGCTGTCAAGGCTTCCTGGAAGCGCTGGCGCTACTGAATAGTGAAGCGAGCGACCTGTGCGCCAGTTACGAATTGCAGCGCCTGCCCGATGCGCCCGATGTGACGACGGCGCTGGGCTTGCGCATGGAAGATTACGCCTTGAACGTCATCGCACCCGCGCGCGACTTGCCGGCGCCGCTGTGGCACATTAGTGCGGCGCCGTGCGGACGCGCGCAGCTGGAACAAGTCTGCCAGCGCTGGTTTTTCTCGTCGCAGCACATGCAGGCGGCGCCTGCCGGGCGTTTTCGGGCGCAGCTGGTGGCCGCCTTCCTGGAATCGCTCGACGACGCGCTCGGTGGATTTTCCCTGCACGCCGTGACGATGACGCCACCAATGTGGTACGCGATCCACTGGGACGAGATCGCATTCGAGCGCGATGGCGAACGCTATCTGCTGCACTTTTCGCACAGCGACTGAAAGGCTGCGATGATTTCTCCTGCCTTCGCCTCGATACTTGCCAGCGGCCGCGCCCAGTTCAATGCGCGCGCTGTGGAAGCGCGCCGGCGCTTTCCCTCGCTCGACATGGCTGCCTTCGGCGCCTTCTTGCACGACGGCGTCGATCCACTGGTGCTGGCCGTGACCGCTGCCGCACCCGAGCGCGTGGGCGGCGTGACCCTGGCCGCCTACGACATGGCCCTGGAACTGGTGGGCCATGGCCTGGCCGGACCGGCTGCAAAAAATCCGTTCTTGAATACCGTGTGGCGAGAAGTGGCGCCGCAGTTTGCACCGCTGCTGGCGACGGCCCCCGTCGACGTGTTGGGCATGCTCAGCAACGCGGCCATCCACATCGCCTCTGTGGCGGGTGCGCGTCCCGCGCAATGGCAGCGCGAGCTGGCTGCCATGGCGCCGCAAGTGGGCAGCGTCGCGCAGCTGCGCGCCGTGGGCCAGGTGCTGGCCTGGCGCGCCGGCGTCGCACATTTCCGCCAGGGCGCGCTGGCCGCCGCCGACACCTTGCCGCCAGCGCTGGCGCTGGCCGCCTTTGACGAACTGGGCGCGCAATGGCCGCAGATGCATGCGCAGCTCATGGCGAATCCATGGCGGGGCAATGCCGATGGCCGGGAGTTCGGCAGCTTCAGCGGCCTCGGTGGCGCTTTCGGCACGCCGCCGCAAGTGCGCGCGACAAACGACGGTTTTGTCGTGCACAGCGCCGAGCGCCACTACCTGCTGGTGGCCGACGCCTATGGCGCCGTGCTGCACAGCGCCACGGCGCAGGAGTATGAACAGGCCAATACCGGCATGCCATCATCCGTGCGCCTCGATGGGGCCACCGTGCATGTCGGCGCGCGCAGTATCGCGCTCGACCTGCCAGCCGGCGACATCGCGCTTGCCGCGAATGCGCATACGCTGGCCATCACGTCGCCGTGGACGCACGCGATCCGCCTGCTGCCGCTCGCATGAAGACGACCGCCGACACCGCCCTGATCGACGCTTGGCGCGCCGCCTGGCCCGAGGCCCTGGCCGTGTGGAGCAAATTTACGCGCCTGCGCGACCCGAACCTGTGCGCCAGCCGCGTCGAGGCCAGCAAGCAGGGCTTGTCCGGCAGCTTCGCCATGATCCGCTTGCTGGACCAGAGCGTGGTGGTGGACTTGCCGCTGGTGACGGAGCTGGGTCTGCAAGACTACGCGCTGGAAGTGCTCGCCCATGAAATCGGCCACCATATCCTGGCGCCCGGCAGCGCCAGCGACCAGTTCCGCCTGCTGGCGCGCATGCGCCGCGCCTTGCCCACCCTGGAACAGCACGCGCCCATGGTGGCCAATCTGTACACGGACCTGTTCATCAACGACCGCTTGCAGCGCCAGGCGAATCTGCGCATGGCCGACATCTACCGCAAGCTGGAGCAGGGACGAACTGTGGAAGCCAAGGCCAGCGGCGGTGTATGGACCTTGTACATGCGCATCTATGAAAACCTGTGGCAGCTGGAAAAGGGAGAGCTTGGCGGCGGCCAGGCCGATGAACGCCTGGACACGGATGCCTGGCTCGGTGCGCGCCTGATCCGCGTCTACGCGAATGACTGGATGCTGGCGGCGGGCCGCTTCGCCACCTTGCTGCTGCCTTACCTGGTGGAAGACACGGATGCATTGAGCCCGAGCCGCTATCTGCTCGACACGCGCGACGCGGCCCGTGGCTGCCAGACGTATGGCGCGCAGCAGATCGAGGATGACGAGGAGGACGGTGCCATCCATCCCGTGCACGACAAGCGCATCTCGGGCCTTGATGGTGAAGAACCGCCAGCCGAGGCGCCGGCCAGGCAGGGCGCCGGCCAGCTGCGCGAACCGTTCGAGCTGGGCGACATTCTAAAGGCGTCGGGCGTGGACCTGAGCGACCATGAAATCGCCATCCGCTATTACCGCGAGCGGGCCTTGCCGCACCTGGTGGCCTTCCCCAGCCGTCCTGCACCCGAATCGCAGGAGCCGCAGATGGAAGGGCTGGAACCGTGGGAAATCGGCGACCCTCTGGAAGACATCGACTGGCTGCAATCCGTGATGCAGTCGCCGCGCCCCGTGCCTGGTGTGACCACCGTGCGCCGCGTGTACGGCCGCGAACCGGCGCGCGCCATCGACGCCGTGCCCGTCGATCTCGATATGTACGTGGACAGTTCCGGCTCCATGCCGAACCCGCAGGCGCACACCTCGTTTTTGACACTGGCTGGCGCCGTCATCGCCTTGTGCGCCTTGCGGGCAGGGGCGAAAGTGCAGGTGACCCTGTGGAGCGGCAAGAACGAAGTGATGCAAACGCCGGGTTTCGTGCGCGATGAAGACATGATCCTGGGCGTGCTGACGGAATTTTTCGGCGGCGGCACCTGTTTCCCCATCCACCGCCTGCGCCAGACCTATGCGGCAAAGCGCGAGCGGCCCGCGCACATTTTGATGATTTCCGATGATGGCATCACCACCATGTTCGACAAGGATGAACTGGGCAACAGCGGCTGGGATATTTCCGGCAAGGCGCTGGCGCAGGGGGGCGCGGGCGGCACCATGGCCCTGAACCTGGAGCGCGACTGGGAGGGCGCGGCCAGCCACACGTGGCTGCAGAAAACCTACGACGATTTGAAGCGCGCGCGCCGCGAGCAGGGCTGGGATATCCACGCCGTCGAGCGCTACGAGGACTTGCTGGACTTTGCGCGGGCGTTCAGCCGGCGCCACTATATACAACAATGACATGCAGACTCCCGGTCCCCACCTCGAAATATTAACCCACCGCCTGGCCGACACGCCCGTCGAATTCCTGGCCGAGCCCCGCATCGCCGGCGTCGCCAATGCGCAGGCCGTGGCCGTTGCCGCGCTCGTCAACGACATTTTGCTGCTGCACGGCGCCCGCGCGCCGGCCGCGTCCCTGCAGGGTTTTATCGGCGCGCAGGTGAAGGCGGACCGCAACCGGCTGGCGCTGGCCATGATCGTGTGCTGGCTGCTGGCCGACGAGTGGTTCATCGGACAGCAGTTGCCGCAGCACGATTTATTGCAGTTGCTGGGCGAGGCGGCGCGCGAACTGGCCGCTGCCACGCCGGCCCACCAGTTCACGCAAGACCCCGAGCGGCGCGAGGAACTGGCGCGCATCGTGCTGGCGCGCCTGGGCTTTCGGCCCCGCGACGAAAGCGTGGCGCAGGCCACGGATCGCTTGTCCGCCATCAGCGGCACGGAACGCCGCCGCCTGCTCGAAGCGAGCCGGTTGGCGGAACAGCGCGCGCGTGAAATCCGCGAAGCGCTGGCAAAAAAGGCGGCTGAGGAATCGGCCGACAAGTGGTCGCGCGAATGACGCTCGCTGGCAAACCTGACGTCAATCTGCCGGGTGGCGCCTGGGAATCGGACCGCGACTACTGTCCCACCCTGACGCCGGCGGGCGCGCACATGCTGGCGCACTTGCGTAGCCATCCTAGCGCCCCCGTGTACCGCAACCGCAGCGGCAACAAGCTGCTGGCAGCGGAGGTCGAATCACTGCGCGCCTACGAGCAGGAAGTCATGCAGGCGGAGATAGGCTGGAGCACAGACGCGCCGCCGCCCTGGCTGTCCGGTTTTCTCAGGACGGCCTACGCCACCGTGCCGCATTACCGCGCCTGCGGCTCGCCGCCTTCTCGCCTTGCGGACGTGGCGCCCATCAGCCGCGCCGAACTGGCGCACGACATCGCCGCCTTCGTGCCTGACGATGCGGACCTGGCGCGCATGATCAATTTCCAGACGACGGGCACCACGGGCCACCCGCTGCTGATCGCCTCGCACCCGCTGGTGGCGGGCCGTTACCTGGCCTTCCACAAGCGCGCGCTGCGCCGTTTCGGCGTGACTCTGCGCCATGGCGCGGGCCAGGTGGGGGTGATGCTGCTGGGGCACCAGCGCCGCTGCTTCACCTATGTCTCCGTCACGCCGACGATGAACGAATCGGGCCTGGCGAAGATCAACCTGCACGTGGACGACTGGCGCGACCCGGAGGACCGCGCGCGCTACCTCGATGCCATGGCGCCGGAGCTCATCGCGGGCGACCCCATCTCGTTTGCCGAGTTGCTGACCTTGCCCATGGCGCACAAGCCGGCCGCATTGATGTCCGTGTCGATGATGCTGTTGCCGGGCATGCGCGCGCGCCTGGAAGCGCACTTCGGCTGTCCCGTGCTCGACGTCTATTCGCTCAATGAAATGGGGCCCGTCGCCGTCTACGATGAACGGGCGGGTGGTCACGTGCTGCTGCAGCACCGGCTATACGTGGAAATCCTCGATGGTGCAGGCCAGCCCGTGCCCGATGGCGTACGCGGCGAAATCACGGTGACGGGCGGTTTTAACTTTTGCCTGCCCCTGGTGCGCTACCGCACGGGCGATTATGCTTCGCTGGCGCATGGCCCGCACGGTCCCGTGCTGGTGGGGCTGGCCGGCCGCAGCCCCTTGCGCTATCGCACGGTCAAGGGCGAGTGGATCAACAATATCGACATCACGCACGCCCTGAAACCGCTGGCCATCGCCCTGTTCGGCGTGCACCAGCATGGCGACGGCACCATCGCGCTGCGTCTGGCGCCGGGCGCCATGCCGCAGGCCGACCAGGCGCGCGCCTTGCTCGCGCCTTTTTTCGGCGCCATCGCGGTTGAGACTTTGCTGGCGGAAGACAAGATCATTCAATACACCTCGGATTTGCAGGAAGCAGTGGCATGAACCTATATAAACGCGGCCTCGTGGTCGGCAAATTTTGCCCGCTGCACCAGGGCCACGAACTGTTGATCAACCGTGCGCAAGACGCCAGCGAAGAACTGCTGGTGGTCAGCTACACCAGGCCTGAATTTTCGGGCTACGAGCCGGCGCGCCGGGAAGGCTGGCTGCGCGCGCAGTTCCCGCAGGCGTACATCGTCGTGCTGGACGATGCGCGCCTGGCCGCCCTGTGCGCCGCGCGCGGCGTGGCGGCGCGCGCGCTGCCGCACAATGACGACGATGGCGAGCTGCATCGCCACTTCATGGGCTGGCTGTGCTGGACGGTGCTGGAGCTGCCCGTCGATGCCGTCTTCACCAGCGAAGATTACGGCCCTGGCTTTGCGCAAGTGCTGCAGCAGCATTATGCGCGGGGCACGGTGGCGCACGTGAGCGTGGATCAGTCGAGAACCGTGGTGCCCGTGTCCGGTACCGTGGCGCGGCAAGACCCGCATGCGCACGGCGCCTTCCTGTCGCCCATCGTGCGCGCCGATTTTGTCACGCGCGTGTGCGTGCTTGGTGGCGAATCGAGCGGCAAGACGACCCTGGCGGCCGCGTTGGCGGCGCATTTCGAGACGGCCTGGGTGGCTGAATATGGGCGCGAACTGTGGGAAAGCCAGGATGGTATTTTGGTTTATGACGATCTGCTCAAGATCGGCCGGGAGCAGCTGCGCCGCGAAGCGCAGGCGCTGTTGGCGGCGCGGCGCTGGCTGTTTTGCGACACCTCGCCCATGACCACGTATTTCTACTGCGTCGAGATGTTCGGCAAGGCCGAGCAGGAACTGGCGCAGCTGGCCGAACACGGCTACGACCTGGTGCTGCTGTGCGCCCCCGACTTCCCGTTCATCCAGGATGGCACGCGCCGCGACGAGGATTTCCGCGCGCGCCAGCATGCGTGGTATCAGGACGAACTGGCGCGGCGCGGGATCGATTTTGTCGATGTGTCAGGTTCGGTAGATGACAGGGTCCGGCAGGTGGCGCGGTTGCTCGTGCGTGGGGTGGATTAGGTCCGAACGGCCGTAATCCGACAACGTTGCTGGCGTGCGCGGTGATGTCGGATGTCGCTGCGCCACGGCAAAAAAAGGCTATGTCACCGTCAAGTGTGGGAATGCGCCCAACGTTGCTTTCAATAACGTTTCCGATGAACGGATGCGCCTGGCGTCGAGTATCCAGCGCCAGCCCAGGTAGTTCGGCAGGTAGCGCGTCGCCACGCCGTGAAAGGGCCGTAGCCATGCGCGCAAGCGGCTGTGATAGGCATTGACGTTCTGCACGTGGGCGGCCCCTCGCACACGGATGCCAGCGCGCAAGTTGACTGCTCGGTGGCTGATGCCCGCTTCCCTCGCAAAAGCCAGATAGGCGGCATGACCGTCGGTCACCAGCAGCACGTCCTTGTCGATAACGGGTAACAGGGAATGATGCAGCTGTGCCTTCGTCAACGCCCCTTTGCCCGTGACGAAATCGAGGGTCTGGCCCGTACGGTCGCGCGCCACCAGGATGCAAACCTGTTCATTGGAAATGCCGCGCTGATGGGCATGGCCGCCACGGCGGCGCGCCGGACGCGTCATCTGCCTGGATCCCTTTTCGGATTCCAGCACGTAGAGTTCATCGGCCTCGGCAATGCCATGCAGACAATGCGGCCGGTCCGTCTTTGCTACGCTGAGAAAACGGTGTCGCCAGCGAAACGTGGTGTTGCGGTGCAGTCCCAACTGCTGAGCGGCCTGGCGTACCGACCTGGAATCAAGCAGGCAATCCGCATAGTCGAGCCACAGCGATTTATGGCGCAAGTGCGCCAGCGGCGTGCCCGTCAAGGCATTGAATGTGCGCCCACAGGATACACAGCGGTAGCGCTGCAGGCCGTGCGCATGGCCATGCCGGTGCAGGTGACACGATTGGCAGGCGGGACAGCCCAGGCGTGCTTGCGTAGCGTTTTCAAGCAGCGTGACGGTCACATCGTGTGGGCCATTGCCATACAGCAAGGCTATTCCTGCCTGCCGCTGGCGTCGGTTCAACTGCGCAAACTGCGCGATAAAGCGTATCCATTCGGCTGGCTGCATGATCGGCTCCTGCATGGTGGGTATGCAGTGTCAGACAGCCCAGCCAAGGAAAGATTCAGGCAGATCCCCTATTTATCGATGACAGAGCCAAAAAAAAATGCCGTCCAGTCTAGACTGAACGGCATTTGCCCGCAGGCGAGGATTGTCAGCGATGGCAGTCCGGGGACTGCCATGTGCAATCAGCGATTATTTAAACTTGTAGCGTGCGTTCAAGTAAATATAACGGCCGACGATATCGTTCATCGCATTGACGTAGGTATCGACATACGCACTGTTCGCGTACACGGTACCTTTATCGAACATATTGTTGACGCCGAAACTCACATCCAGGTCTTTGACGGGCTTGAAGTTGACATTCATGTCCCATGCCGTGAACGCGCCAATACGCTTGTTGGTAATGGCGGCGTCCTGCAGTTTCGTCGGATCGTCAATATTTTTCGTGCTGGAGCGGGTACGGGCGGTCAGGGCCACTTCCTTGTCGTTGCGCTCGAAGCCGATACGCAGCGTGTTTGACCATTTTGGATGGTTAATGCCGTCCAGGCGATCGGTCGGCTCGCTGCCCGGCGCGATGCTTTGCTCGTACTTCAAATTGTAGCTATTGGACTCGCGCAGTTTCACGGTGCCGTATTCACCCACTTTGAATGAGTACTTCACATCCAGATCCAGGCCTGCGACATTCGTCTTGCCAACGTTTTGGAAAGGCAGTGTCATGTCCTTGATACGGCCCTTGTTCAAACCGGGATTTGCCGCTTCCAGCGCGGGATTGCGCGGATCGCGGCCGATCAGTGCGGCGAAGCCTGGGATCGTATCTTCATGATCGAGCACGTATTGCGCATCCAGGGTCTGGATCGTGTCCTTTTGACGCACGCTATACCAATCCAGCGATGCCGACAGGTCCTTGATCGGCTGCAGGACGATACCCAGGGAGAAGTTCTTCGCTTTTTCCGCCTTCAGATCAGGATTGCCGGACAGGTAAACCTTGGGGCTGTAGGAGCATTGCACGCCCGTGTAACCCAAGGGCCCGCAACGCGCCCAGTCGGCCACGGTGGAGTAGGCAGTGGTGGTCGAGGCGATCTCCGGCAAGGTCGGCGCCTTGAACGAGGTCGTGGCCGAACCGCGCAACATCACTTGCTTGTTCGGACGCCATGCGAGTGCCACTTTCGGGTTGTAGGAATTGCCGAAATCGCTGTAATGGTCGCCGCGCAGCGCCAATTGCATTTCCACTTGCTTGGCGATCGGTACGTTCAACTCGCCGTAGATGGAATACACCGTGCGGCTGGCCTTGCTGCTGGTTGCGCCAAAGTTGACGATGTTGCCCGCTGTCATCTGTGGATCGGCGACGTCGTCGATCGACTCGTGGCTGCCTTGCAGGCCCCAGGCGAAGCCAACGGGTTCGCCGGCCAGCGAGAACAATTCAGGCGTGCTCATCTTCCATTCGGCACTGCTCAGCTTGGAGGTAGAGCGGTGCGAAGTTGTTGTCAAGAAAGGCAAGTAGGCGCTTTCCGGATTATTCAGGACAAAGGGATCGTAGCCACCCGCTTTGCCCAGCAAGCCCGCTTGCAAGGCCGCAGTGGACTTGTCCAGCAGCGATTGCTTGTCGGCGTCGTCGCTCAGTTTGTTCTGGTTCAGGCTGATTGCGCCTTCGCTATCCCATTTGCCCAGCGTACCGCGCCAGCCGCCGACCACGCGTGCGGTTTTGCTCGTTACCTTCGAGGTCCGGTTGCCGGCCTCGTAGACGCTGCGGAAAACCTGCACCAGATCGCCAGGCATGAAGCCGTTCACGCTGCCATCGCTGCCGTCCGGCAGCGTTGCCAGACCGGGGTTGGTCGAGCCGGCCGTCCTGTAGTTGGCGCTGCTGAAGTTGGGGGGATTTCCGATAAAGGTAGACGAGTTCTGGGTGTAGGCGGCTTCCACGAACAATTCGTCGCTGCTGTTGAGGCGCTGCGTGAAAATGGTGGAAATACCGGCGCGTTCCTGCCTCGGCGTCAGGTTCGAAGCCGGATTGGTGAAGCAGACATTGTCGCCGGTGCTGGAGACGCCCACCGTGCCCTGGCAACCGGGGATCACATAACCCTTGTCGCCACTGCTCTGGTTGCGGATCCAGCCCATGTACTCGTTGGTCCTGCGGTTGTCGGAGCCGCCGAACTTGCGGAAATCGTGCGCCGCCAGGTTCGAATGCTTGTTCGAAACGAGCGGATTGCGGCGATACAAGTCCAGCGTCAACAGCAAGTTGCGCCCATCTTGCTCCAGATCGCCCCAGCCTGAGGTCAGGCTGACGTTGCCGGTCTGGCCGTCGCCCTTCTGGTTGGCGCCGATGTTGGCGGTACCTTCTACGCCCTGGTAGTTGGTGCGGGTCTTGAAGTTGATTACGCCAGCGACGGCGTCGGAGCCATAAATGGCCGAAGCGCCATCACGCAGGATTTCCACCGACTCGATGGCCGACAAAGGCAGGCTGTTCAAGTCAACGAAAGAATTCTCCGCGCCGATCGCGAAGCCGTAGTTGGCCAGGCGGCGGCCATTCAACAAAATCAGCGTGTACTTGGAGTCCAGACCACGCAAGGCGGCCGAGGAGGCGCCAGAGGCGAAGGTGGAACTACTGTTGCCGTCGAGGGAGACGGAAATCGACGGCAGTTTGCTTAACAATTCGATCACGGTGGAGGCGCCGGACTTGGCGATGTCGGCACGCTTGACGACCTCGATTGGCGTAGGGCCTTCCATATCGACGCGCGAAATATTGGAACCGGTAACGACGACGCGCTGGATTTTATCGTTGGCGACGTCGGTTTGCTGCGCTTGCGCCTGACTGACGATGAAAATGCTTCCGGCCATGACGCTCAGTGCGATTTTCACCGCATGAACGCTCTTTTTTTCTTGAAAAATCATATTCTCCGAGCCCTAGTAAATAGTTGATTGCTTTAATAAACAACAAAATTCAAGCCCGCGGTATCAGTTAACGACACGCTGCTGAAATCATTGTTGCTTCGTTTTTGCCAACAGGCTCATGGATTGACTGTCGATGGTCTTCTCCATAAGGCGAAGTTAACTATACAACTACGGGCTGAATGCGGTTTGTATAATGTTGCCAATAAACAACGGAAAAATATGTATTTGAGCAATATTTATCTGTATTAATGGATTCCTCGTTTGACTTTCCCGGGCACCAGGCGCACCGGCGCATCCCAAGGATGAAAAATCAGGGCGGCGCCTTTCTCTTGACGGGTACTTTTGCCACGAACGTGGCGCAGCCGGATATTGCCTTTAAGGAAAGATTCTATCGCTGAACGTACTGTCCGCGGCCAAGCCGAAGGCAGGCATCGGCTCGTGCAGGCACCGGCTCCAGAGAGCGCTGCGCCCGTCCCGGCAGGGGCGGCATGCATGTGCCGGGACAGGCTGGCCGCCTGGTGTCAGCCTGATTGCTACTTGAATTGCTGCCTACTCAGGCCGCGTTCAAGGCCTGTTCCAGGTCTTCGCGCAAGTCGTCGATATGCTCGATGCCGACGGACAGGCGCAGCATGTCTTCGGACACGCCCGCCTTGGCCAGTTCCTCGGGATTGAGCTGGCGGTGCGTGGTGGACGCGGGGTGCGTGGCCAGCGACTTGGCGTCGCCGATGTTGACGAGGCGGGTAAACAACTGCAAGGCGTCGAGCACGCGGGCGCCTGCCGCGCGCGGATCTTCACCAGCCGCCAGTTTCAGGCCGAAGGACAAGATGCCCGAGGCGCGCCCGTCCATGTATTTTTTCACCAGCGCGTGGTCCGGGTGGTCTTCCAGGCCCGCGTAATTGACCCACGCGACTTTCGGATGCTGTTTCAGATGCTTTGCCAGGGCCAGCGTGTTGTCGCAGATGCGGTCCATGCGCAGGGCCAGCGTCTCGATGCCCTGGATCAGCTGGAAGGCGGAGAGGGGCGAAATTGCCGCACCCATGTTACGCAGCGGGACGACGCGCGCGCGGCCGATGAAGGCGGCGGGGCCGAACGCTTCCGTGTAGACGACGCCGTGATACGACACATCCGGTTCGTTCAGGCGCTTGAAGCGCTCCTTGTGATCAAACCATGGAAACTTGCCGCTGTCGACGATGGCGCCGCCCACGGTGGTGCCGTGGCCGCCCAGGTATTTGGTCAGCGAATGGACGACGATGTCGGCGCCGTGCTCGATGGGGCGGAACAGATAGGGACTCGGCACCGTGTTATCGACGATCAGCGGGATGCCGTGCGCATGCGCGATCTCGGCCAGTTTGGCTACATCGGTGACGTTGCCCAGCGGGTTGCCGATCGATTCGCAGAAGATGGCCTTGGTGCGCGCATCGATCAGCGCGGCGAAGGTTTCCGGCTGGCGCGCATCGGCGAAGCGCACTTCGATGCCGATCTGCGGCAGGGTGTGGGCAAACAGGTTGTAGGTGCCGCCATACAGCTGGCTGGCGGAGATGAAATTGTCACCCGCTTCGGCAATCGTCTGGATCGCATAGGTGATGGCCGCCATGCCCGAGGCCACGGCCAGCGCGGCCACGCCGCCTTCCAGCGCCGCGACGCGCTTTTCCAGCACGTCCTGCGTGGGGTTCATGATGCGCGTATAGATATTGCCGGCCACCTTGAGGTCGAACAGGTCAGCGCCATGCTGGGCATTGTCGAAGGCGTAGGCCACCGTCTGGTAAATGGGGACGGCGGCCGCCTTGGTGGTCGGGTCGGGGGTGTAGCCGGCGTGCACGGCCAGGGTTTCGATTCTCATGTGGTCTCCGGTGTCGATGGTATGCGGTGGTGAAATCCGCAGCCATTGTGCCATGCGACCATTAGCTGGTTGTTACGCTTGATAGAATATTAAGTCATAAGCTAGTGCTGTCTTGATATAAGTCATCCAGTTCTGCCAGCCCGATGAAGCGTTCATGCGTGCCGTTCTGCGCGCAGGCAAACGCGCCGCCGATGGCGCCGCGGAGCATGGCGGTGTCGATGCCCGCGCCATCGAGCCAGGCATGCAAAAAGGCCGCGACAAACGAGTCGCCGGCGCCATTCGTATCCACCACGGGCAGCGTCAAGCCTGCCGTCGGATAGTGGCGCACGGATGCGCCATCCCGTTCCAGCAGGTAGGCGCCGTGCGCGCCCGCCATGGCGATGACGGCTTGCGCGCGGCCTTCCGCGATAATCGCGCGCATGACGTCCTCCCGGCGCTCGCCCAGCGCGGCCGTACTGAGAAACACCAGGTCGGCGCGCAGTGCGAATTTTTTGTGGTGCGGGTTGACGCCATCCCAGTCGTGCAGATCGGTCGACACCGTCGTGCCGCACACCAGCGCGTCGTCAAACAGTTCGGCCACCCAGCCCATGATGGAAAAATGCGCGTGGCGCGCCGGTCCCAGGTAGGGCAGATAAAAAGCGGCCGGCATGCGCACGTCTTCCGGGTGGCGGCCGTCGTACAGCGACAGCCTGCGTCCTTGCGGATCGACCAGGTTGACGCTGCGCCGCGTGCCGGAAGGTTCGACGATGTGCGAGAAATCGAGCTTGGCATCTTTATAGCGCTGCAGGATGGCTGCGCCTTGCGCGTCGTCGCCGATGAAGTCGATGAACTTGCAGCGCAAGCCCAGCGCATGGCAACCGAGCGCCACGCCATTGCCCGTGTGCGCCACGTAGTCGCGGATGGGCGGCACGTGGACGGAGTCGGCGACGGGCAATTGCAGGTCGGGGACGCGCACGATGGTGTCGATGCCGGCGCCGCCGACCACTAAGATGTCATAGGTACTCATGGTGCAGCTTTCTCCAGCAGGACGGTGCCGGCCGCGTGTACCGCGACGGCGCCGTCCTTGACTATGTAGGTTTGGTTTGTATAGGCGTCGCGCAGGCTGGCGCCATCGGCAAACACGCCGTGAACTTTCAATGCGATGCTGCCTTGCGCCTCGGGCACGGCGATGATGGCGTCACCATCGATCACGCGGGCGAACGCATACGGCTTGTCGTTGATGAACCGGTGTTCGCCGCGCGCCAGGGCAGGGTGGCGCAGCCGGAACTGGCCCAGCTTGCGCGCATGCGCCAGGGTGGCCGCATCGAGCGTGTTCCAGTTCATGTCGGAGCGGGTTGCCTGCTGTTCGTCGCCGATGGGCGCCGCGCCAGGCTGGCGCGCGCTTTCATCGCCGTAGAACAGCTGCACGCCGCCCGGCGCCAGCAGCAGGGCGGACAAGCCATGCTTCAATCGGTCGCGCGGGAACAGGCTGGTGTCGTGCGAGGAGATATACGACAGGATGTCGTAGCGGGGGCTCTTATTCAGAAAGCCTGCGTACTGGCGGTACACGCCGTCGATGCTTTTCCAGTCGCCGCCAGCGCGGCTTTGAAAGTCGAAATTGATCATCGAGTCGAATCCAGCGTCATGCCAGCTGCTGCGCTCGGGGCCATGGCCCCACGCTTCGCCCGTCATCCAGAACGGTGCGTCGTCGATTTTCTGTTCTGGATGACGCGTTTTCCAGTCTTTTAATGCGTCGGTGGCCGCCGCGCGCAGGGCCAGCCAGCTGGCAGGCTCCACGTGCTTGACGGTGTCGGCCCTGAAACCGTCGACGCCGAATTCGCGCACCCAGTCGGCCAGCCAGTGGACCAGGTAACCGCGCACGGTGGTGTCGGGCAGGGCCACGGCTCGCGTGTCGGCTTTGTGTTGCAGGATGGGCGGCAAGCCCACGGCCTTGCCGCTTTCCGTGCGGAAGTCGGGCAGGTAGGCCAGCTGCATCGTGAAATCGTCCTTGCCGCCGTCCGGGTAGCCTGGCAAGCCCGCGCGCACCCAGTCCGGGCCCCACCACTGCGCGAATGCGAAGTTGTTGTAGTCGATAAAGCTGTGATAATCGCGCAGCACGGCCTTTTCATGGCCGGGCCACAGCACGGGCACCTTGTACTCGGCCAGGGTGCGCAGGTCCGCGTAGCCGGGATGGTTCAGCACCACGTCGAACAGCACGCGGATGCCTTGCGCGTGGGCCGTGTTGATCATCTCGCGCAATTCTTCGCGCGTGCCCATGTTGGCGTCCATCGTCGTGTAGTCGAGCGCCCAGTAGCCGTGGTAGGCGTAGTGCTGGAATTGCTGCTTGCCGCCCACTACCCAGCCGTGGATCTGCTCGTACGGCGCCGTGATCCACAGCGCGTTGACGCCCAGGTCTTGAAAATAGCCGGCTTTCAGTTGCTGCGTGATGCCGGCGATGTCGCCGCCGTGAAAGCTGCCGACATCGCCTCCTTGCGGGTCGGCGGCGCGGCCATAACTGTGGTCGTTGCCGGGATTGCCGTTAGCGAAGCGGTCCGTCACGGCAAAGTAGACGATGGGATTGTCTGCAAAGCTGCCCGCCTGCGCCGGCAGGCTGACGAGCAAAGCGGCGAGGGCGGTCAGCATGGTCTTCATGTCAGCCTTTCACGCCGCCAGCCGTCAGGCCGGAGATCATCCATTTTTGCGCCAGCAGGAACACGGCCGTGATGGGCAGGCCGGACAAGATGGCTGCCGCGGCGAAGTCGCCCCACAGGTATTTTTGCTCGTACAGGAACAGCTTGGAGCCGACGGCCAGGGTCAGGTTGTTCTGTTCATGCAGCAGCACGGAGGCGATCGGGTATTCGATGATGGCGCCAATGAACGACAGCAGGAACACCACCATCAGGATGGGCACCGTCATCGGCAGCAGCACGTAGATGAAGGCCTGCCACTGCGTGGCGCCGTCGACCTTGGCCGCTTCCTCGATTTCGATGGGGATGGTTTGATAGTAGCCCTTGATGGTCCAGATATGCAGGGCGATGCCGCCCGTGTAGGCCAGCACCAGGCTGCCGTGGTGGTCGATGCCCAGCCATGGCACGTAGCTGCCCAGCACGTCGAAGATGGCGTAGATGGCCACCAGGGCCAGCACGGCGGGGAACATCTGCAGCAGCATCAGCGCGGACAGGGTTTGCGATTTGAAGCGGAACTGCATGCGCGCGAACGCATACGCGCAGGTGGTCGACAGCAGCACGGTAACGGTGGCGCTCATGCTGGCCACCTTGATGGAATTCCACAGCCACAGCAGCACGGGGAAGTCCGGCTCGACGAGGGCGCCATTGGGCGCCTGGTAAGACATGCCCAGCGCCAATCGCCAGTGCTCGAAGCTGATCTCGGGCGGGATCAAACTGCCCGAGGCGAAGTTGCCGGGCCGCAGCGAGATCGACAAGATCATCAGGAAGGGGAACATCACCAGCGCGATCAGCGCGATCACGGCGACGTGGGCCGCCAGGATGCGCCAGCGGTTGGAACGGTCGACAACGATAGCCATATGCTGTCCTTTATGCTTTGTTCATGCGCGTCAGGCGCATGTTGACCAGCGAAATCGCGGCCACGAGGAAGAAGATCAGGGTCGAGATGGCGGCGGCCAGGCCAAAGTTCTGGCCGGAATCCTCGAACGCGATGCGGTAGGTATAGGACACGAGCAAGTCCGTCGTGCCGGCCGGTAAAGTCGTGTCGAGGAAATCGGGACGCCCGCCCGTCAGCAAGCTGATCAGTACGAAATTGTTGAAATTGAAACCGAGGCTGGCCACCATCAAGGGCGTCAGCGGCTTGATGATCAACGGCAAGGTGATCTTGAAGAAATTCGTCAGCGGTCCCGCACCGGCCAGGGCCGACGCTTCATACAGGTCTGACGGGATAGCCTTGATCAAGCCCATGCACACCACCATCATGTAGGGGTAGCCGAGCCAGGTGTTGACGATCAAAATCATGGCCTTGGCCAGGGTGGTATCCGAGAACCAGGCGGGCTTGATGCCGAACAGGGCGTCGAGCACGAGGTTGATTTCGCCAAAGTTATTGTTGAACAAGCCCTTGAAGACCAGGATGGAAATGAAGCCGGGCACGGCGTACGGCAGGAACAGCAGGGTACGGTACAGGCCGCGGAAGCGCAGCGCATCCCAGTTCAGCAGTACAGCCAGCACCATGCCCAGGCCCGTCGTCGTGGCCACGCTGATCAGGGCGAAAACGATGGTCCACACGAAAATGCGCAGGAAGGGGCCGCGGAACGCTTCGTCGGAGAAAATCTTGACGAAGTTGGCGAAGCCCACGTTGACCTTGAAGCCCGGTTCCAGTTTCGTGCCGTCCGGCATTTCATAAAAGCCCGTCTTGAAGTTCGGCGTGACCAGTTCGCCCGTGGCGATTTTCTTCAGGGTCTTGTCCGGCAGTTGCTTATAGACGTGCGCGACGGGGCCGAATTCGCGCAAGCCCACCATGCGCAACTCGATCTTGTTCGGCAGCACGAGGGTGAGCAGTTTCAAATCCTTTTGCAGGGCGATGATGTCCTTGATGCCCAGCGGCGCGGCCAGCACGGGCGTCTGTACGGGATCGATCGGCGCCACTTCCACGTTCAGGGGCACGGCGCGCTTGAGGGCCAGCGGCTGCGTCAAGAGCACTTCGCCCGTGTCCGGGCTTTCCAAGCGCAAACGGTATTCCTTGTTGTCGGCATGCACGGTCATGGCATAGCCGGCGCTTTCCACCCGCTGCGTTTCGTCCAGCAAATATTGCGTGGCCCGCTCGTAGGTGAGCAGGTTGCGCGAACTGAAATTGGTAAAACCGATCGACACCGTGTACACCATCGGCAGCAGCACGAAGACGATGACCGCCGTGATGCCGGGAAACAGATAACGGTAGGCATAGGCGCGCGGCGACGTGAAGACGAACGTCGTCAGGGTCAGCAAGCCGAGGAAAACGGCGGCCAGCATGGTCTGGCCGGAAATGTACAACATGAAGAGCAGATACAGACCCAGCGCCATGCTGATGGTCAATACCGTAGGGCCGATAAACTTGCGCACGATGGATACCTGTAATGATACGTAGGTCGGATTAGGCCCAAAGGGCCGTAATCCGACAACATTGTTGGCGGCACATGTCGGATTACGCGCTACACGCTAATCCGACCTACGCTCAAACAAAATATGGCTTAATTGGCGGTCGTAATCCGCTTCGCCGCCGCATCCAGGCCATCCTTGGTCGTCTGGCGGCCTTGCGTGATGTTTTCCAGCGCCGATTGCATCGACGACCAGAAGCGGCCCATTTCCGGGTTGTTCGGCATTGGACGGCCAGCTTGCGCGCTTTCCATCGTTGCCTGGATGTTCGGATTGGCCTTCAATTCCGCGAACAGCACCTTGTTTGCTGGCGTGCCCAGCGGGACGTCGGCGTTGATGGTTTTCAGGCCATTGAGCTGCAGCATCTGGTTTTCCAGGAATTCCGTGGCCAGATCCTTGTTCGGGCTGGCCTTCGAAATCATCGCGCCCAGCACGCCCACGAATGGGGTGGCCGTCTTGCCTGCCACGGTAGGGATCGTTGCCACGCCGAAGTTGATCTTCGACTTGCGCGCGTTGTCCCACGACCATGGGCCGTTGATCATCATGGCGATCTTGCCCTGGTTGAAGCCGGCTTCCATCTCGGCATAGCCGGCGCCCTTCGGCATGGCGCCGCTGTTGATCAGGGTCATCAGCGCATTCACGCCCGCTTGCGAGCCGGCATTGTTGACACCCGTCTTGGCTGCATCGTAGCGGCCGTCGGACTTGACTTCAAACGGGAAGCCGCCGCCCGCGCCCAGCAATGGCCACGTGAAATAGGTGTTCGTGTAATCCCACAGGATGGCTTTCTTGCCTTGCGCGGAGAGTTTCTTGTCCAGTGCGGCGATTTCCTCGAAGGTTTTTGGCGGCGTCGGCACCAGGTCCTTGTTGTAGACGAGGGCGACGGCTTCGATGGAGATCGGGTAGCCCCAGGTCTTGCCGCTCACCGTAAAGGCGTTCCAGGCCAGTGGCAGGATGGCGGCGCGCGCTTCCTTGCTTGGCGTCAATGGTTGCAGCAAGCCGGCGTCGATCCAGGTGCCGATGCGGTCATGCGGCCAGATCCAGATGTCCGGGCCCTTGCCTGCGGCCGCTGCTTGCTGGAATTTGTTTGGTGCATCTTCCGGATGCTCGACGACGACCTTGATGCCCGTCTTCTTGGTGAATTCTTCGCCGACCTTGGCCAGGCCCTTGTAGCCCTTGTCGCCATTGATCCAGATCAGCAGGGTGCCTGCTTCGGCCGCGTGCGCCATGCTGACGGCGGCCAGATTGCCGATGCCGGCCAGGGCGGCGGCGATCAGGGTGGTTTTGATGAAGCTGCGTTTCGGGTGCGTGAAGGACATGTCAATCTCCAGTATCTTTTTTTATGCTAAGTTTATGTTGAGTATCAAGGCTGAAACGATGCAACCAGGCCAGGCGGCGCCTGTAGCGCCTGGCCCTTTAAATTCGGAATCAGGTACGGGTCTGGCCGTGCTCGTCGAACACGTGGACGCGGGCGGGCGCCACTTGCAGGGCCACGGATTGGCCAATGGCCCAGTCCGTTTCCGCATCGGCGCGCACCACCAGCGGCTCGTCGCCGCCCGCTACCTGCACATACAGATAGCTGATGTCACCCAGTTTTTCCACCGCCTGCACGGTGGCCGTGATGGCGGCAGTGGCGCCGGGCGCGCACGCCTGCACGTGTTCGGGACGCGCGCCGACGGTGACGGGGGTGCCGCTGGCAAGCGGCTGCGTCAGGACGGCCTGCAGCATGCCGCCCGCATTGGTGGCGATGGTGGCCACGCCGTCCGCATAGCTGTGGATATTGCCTTTGAGGAAGTTCATGCGGGGCGAGCCGAGGAAGCCTGCCACGAACAGGTTGGCCGGATGGTGGTACAGCTCCAGCGGTGCGCCCACTTGCTCGATGCGGCCCGCGTTGAGCACGACGATGCGGTCGGCCAGGGTCATCGCTTCGACCTGGTCATGCGTGACGTAAATCATGGTCGAGCGCAATTCGCGGTGCAAGTTCGCCAGTTCGATGCGCATCTGCACGCGCAGCGAGGCGTCGAGATTCGACAGCGGTTCGTCGAACAGGAAAACGTCGGGTTTGCGCACGATGGCGCGGCCGATGGCCACGCGCTGGCGCTGGCCGCCCGACAAGTCTTTTGGTTTGCGTTCCAGCAACGGTTCGATGCGCAGGATTTGCGCGGCGCGCTGCACGGCGTCGGCGATCTGCACCTTGTTCATGCCAGCCAGTTTCAGGCCAAACGCCATGTTTTGTGCCACGCTCATGTGCGGGTACAGGGCGTAGCTCTGGAATACCATGGCGATGCCCCGTTTGGCGGGCGGCACATCGTTCATGCGTGTCTTGCCGATATATAAGTCGCCGCCGCTGATTTCTTCCAAGCCGCAGATGCTGCGCAGCAAGGTGGATTTGCCGCAACCCGATGGGCCCACGAAGACCATGAACTCGCCATCGGCGATCTCCAGGTCGATGCCGTGCAGGGTTTGCACGTCGCCATATGCCTTTTTCAGTCCTGCTAACTTCAGTCCAGCCATGTCTGTCGTCCTCAATCTGTCAATTCGTCCCCGCTGATGCGCGGGGCTCGTTATTGTAATTGGCGGCATGGCCGCCAAAGCCTGCGATTTATGCCAGGGTGCCGAACCAGCCGCCATGCGCGGGCAGGGTGATCTGCTGGCCATCTTTATTACCTGGCAAGCCGTGACCGGCCAGGTCGGCCGCCGGCGCCGCGTCTGGCCAGGCGAAGGTGACGGCTTGCGTGCCCAGGTTGAAGGCCGCCAGGATGGACGGTTGGCCTGGCAAGTCGCGGCGCAAGGCCAGCACGGGTTCCGGCGCATCGAAGAAGACGATGTCGCCGCGCAGCAATTGCGGCAGGGTGCGGCGCCAGGCGAGGATGTTCTGCGCAAACCGCAATGGTGAAGCGGAATCGTTTTCTTCGACATCAACGGCGCGCGCCAGATGCTCGGGCGGCAAGGGCAGCCAAGGTTTGGCATTGCTGAAACCGCCATGCGGCGCATCGGCCACCCACGGCATTGGCGTGCGGCAGCCGTCGCGGCCCTTGAACTGTGGCCAGAACGGGATGCCGTACGGGTCTTGCAGCGCCTCGAAAGGAATGTCCGCTTCCGTCAGGGCCAGCTCGTCGCCCTGGTACAGGCACGGCGTGCCTTTCAGCGCTGCCTGCACGGCCAGCACGACCTTGGCCAGCGATGGCGACGGGTTTTCGCCGCCCCAGCGCGTCATGACGCGCACGCTGTCGTGGTTGCCCACGGACCAGGAAGCCCAGCCGTCGGCCACTTGCGCCTCGAACTCTTCCACTTGCTTGCGGATGTGCGCGGCGGAAAACTCCGCCGTCAGCAAGTTGAAACTGTAGGCCATGTGCAGCTTGTCGGCGCCCGTGTAGGCCGCCATGGTGGCCAGCGCATTGTCGTCGCCCACTTCGCCGATGGAAATAGCCTGGTATTCATCGAGCACGGCGCGCACGCGCTGCAGGTAGGCGATGTTTTCCGGCTGCGTCTTGTCGTACACGTGCGCCTGCATGCCGTAGGGGTTGATGGCCGATACGCTGCTGGCATCGCGCTGCGCGGCTGGCGGATTGTCGCGCAGCAGCTGGTCGTGATACGGGAAGTTGCAGGAATCGAAGCGGAAGCCGTCGACGCCGCGTTCCAGCCAGAAACGCAGATTGTCCAGCTGCGCTTGCTGCACGGCCGGATTGTGGAAGTTCAGGTCGGGCTGGCTGACGAGGAAATCGTGCAGGTAATACTGGCCGCGGCGCGGCTCCCATTGCCAGGCCGAGCCGCCGAACACGGACAGCCAGTTGTTTGGCGCCGTGCCGTCCGGTTTCTGGTCGGCCCAGACATACCAGTCGGCCTTGGGATTGTCGCGGCTGGAGCGGCTTTCCACGAACCACGGGTGGACGTCGGACGAGTGCGACAGCACCTGGTCGATCATCACTTTCAAGCCCAGTTCATGGGCGCGCGCCACCAGGCGGTCGAAGTCGGCCAAAGTACCAAACATGGGATCGACGTCGCAGAAGTCGGCCACGTCATAGCCGAAGTCTTTCATCGGCGACGTGAAGAAGGGCGAGATCCACACGATGTCGGCGCCCAGAGCGGCGATGTAATCGAGCTTGGAAGTAATGCCGGGCAAGTCGCCGATGCCGTCGCCATTGCTGTCGAGGAAGCTGCGTGGATACACCTGGTAGATGACGGCGCTGCGCCACCAGTCGGCGGGCAGGTGGGCGAGATTGTTCTGGATGGTCGGCATGAATGATTTCTTAAAAGTTGCCTGTAGCCGTGGCTATCAAGGCGGCGCTGCTGGTTGGTAGGCGAACGTCTTATTTTAAAATTCAAAGCGCTTTGGGTATGAAATGAGTATAGTTCAAAGCGCTTTGAAAAGTAAAGCGATACACGCGCCAGACATACGATTTTTTTATGAGGGTGATTCAGGACAACAATGCGGCCGCGCCGGCCAGGCGGCCGGCGGCGTAGGGACAGCGAAAAACGCTTACTGCGGCACGGGGCCGGCCGACTCGCCCGGCAACAGTTCGCACGGCCACAGTTCCTGCAGGTCGGTGACGGGCGTGCCGTCCATCAGGGCCAGCAGCATGTGGATCATCTTCGCGCCGGCGCCGCGCGGGTCGGGCTGGACGACGGTGGTGACGTTGTGGCCGGCCAGGGAATCTTCCATCACGCCCCAGACGATCAGCGACATCTCGCTGCCGATGGCGATGCCCGCGTCGAGCAGGGCGCGCACGGCGCCCACGCCCGACATGTGATTGTCGACGATGACGGCAGTGGGACGGGGCGAGCGGGCCAGCAGGCGCTGCATGGCCTGGTAGCCGGCGCGGCGGTCGTGCGCGTTGTCGACCAGGTTGTCCGGGTCGACGGGCAGTCCGCCCGCCTGCATGGCGTGCTGGAAACTGTCGACGCGCTGGCGCACGAAGTTCAGGTCCGGCGTGGCGCTGATGAGGCCAATGCGCTGGTGGCCCAGCTGCGCCAGGCGCTCGACGGCCAGGCGCATGCCGGCCTCGTTGTCATAGTCGAACCAGGCGTGCGGCTGGTTCAGCTGCGTGCGGCCATGCGCGACAAACGGCATGCCCTGCTGCGCCAGGTAGGCGATGCGCTCGTCGAACGGCTTTGTGCGGCCGACGATCAGGCCATCGATGCGGCGGCCCTTGACCATGCGTTCATACGTGTGGAATTCATTGGTGGCCGAGGCGGGCGCGATCATCATGTCCATCTGCTGCGCTTCCAGCGCTTCCGACATGCCGCCGACGATCTCGATGAACATGGGGTCGGCCAGGTCGTTCGGCATCAGCGGGTAGATGATGCCGACGATATTCGTGCGCCCGACGGCCAGGCTGCGCGCCATGGGATTGGGGCGGTAGCCAGCGGCCTGCGCGGCAGCCAGCACCCGCTCGCGCGTGCGTTCGCTTACTTCAGGATAGCCATTCAAGGCGCGGCTGACGGTGGTTTCGGATATTCCTAGCGTTTTGGCGAGATTTTTGAGGTTCATGGATGCTGCAGTCGGGGTCTATCCAGGGTGGGTCGGGAGCGTTGCGGCGCGATAAAGGGTAGTTTATCTGATAAATGCCGGATTGATCAGGGGTATGGCAAGCGGCGGCGGCGCCCAAAAAAATACGCGGGCAAACCCAGGGGCGCCCGCGCTAAAAGAGGATACTGCTGAATCACTACATTGAAGCTGCCGGCCATCGCGTGCAGCGGCGAAATGGTGGGTCCGGTTACTACCTGCCCCGAAATGCGGGCGGTGCTGCTGCCAGTGGCTGGAGCCTTGCGGCGTCAGCCAGTGTTGGATGCCTCTGATCAATAAAGAGCGTCTGATAAAACGTTCAGGGCAAGGCGCACGGTCGCAGACAGTACGCTAATACGGCAAGACCGTGCAACGCCGCCATGGACGTTTTTCAGATGCTCTTACCACCACGACTCGACCTGGAAACCGACCGAGCTGCCATTCGTCTTGCCACCGAACACGCCCGTCGACGACAGCGCCGATTCCGCGGCGGCGGCCGACTGGGCTGCCTTGTTCCATTTGGCGTAGGTGTAGAAGGCGCGCAGCACGGGGCGCGACCAGAAGCTGTTGCCGGCCGACAGTTGCGGCGCGAAGGTCAGCTTGGTCAGGTTGCGGCTCTCGCCGCCTTCCGGCTTGACGATGTCGTGGCCCAGTTCCACGGCCAGGCTGTAGTTGTCCGTGAAGTGGTAGACGGGGCGCGCGCCGATCGACGTCCACTTGCTGCTCACGCCTGCCGTTTCCTTGTCTTCATAGACGAAGGTGCCCATGCCCGACCAGGCGCCTTTGGGCTGGATCATGATTTGTTCCGTCAGACGCACGACCTTGTCATCCTTGCCGGCGCCCAGGCTGAAGCCGCCCGTGTTGGCGGCGCTGCCTTTGCCGTACTGCAATGCCACCTTGTTGAAGCCGCCCAGCAGATTGCCTTGCGTATGCATGATGGTCAGCAAGTGGCCGCTGGCGATGGGGGCCGCGCCTTGCGCGTTGCGTTTCTGGTTGAATTGCAAGCCCAGGGTCAGTTCGCCGTCCGGGTTGACCTTGATGCCGGAGAAGCGCAGGTCGTGGGACAGGCCCATGCGATTGCTGTCGCCGTCGTCGGCCGTGCGCACGATGGCGTAGGCCAGTTTGGCGGCGCCCAGGTCGATGTTTTCCAGGCCGGCGCCAGGGCCGCTGTTATTCCAGAAGTAGTAATCGGTGATGTGCACGTCCTGGCGGTCGTAGTAGCGCTTGCCGACCCAGGCGCGCGCTTCGGCGAAGGCGCCCGTGCCGATCTTGTCGGCGACGACGTTCATTTCGCGCCACGACGGGTCCGATTGTTCCCAGTCCTGGTTCTGGTTGACGGAGAAGGCCACCAGGGTATTGATGCGGAAAGTGGTGCCGTTGGCTGCCTTGAAGGCTTCACCGCCGAATTTCAGCTCGCCGTAGGTTTCGCACTCATTGCCCAGGCGATACTTGGACGAGGCGCCGGCCAGGCCGAAACACGCTTCCTTGCCGCCTTCGCTGCTGGTGCCGAAGCCCGAGCGGATGTAGCCGCCGAAATCGATCGGCAGGGCGGCCTGGGCGGCCGAAGCGCTCAAGGCCAACGCCACGGCGGCAGGCAAAGTTTTCAAGAAATGTTTGTTCATTGCGTCTCCAGTGTTTTTATAGGTGTGGGATCGGTGCGCATAACTTCGCACAACCAAAGCGCTTTAGTTATGTCTCAAAGCGCTTTGAGTATAGTTCAAAGCGCTTTGATCAGTAAACTAGTTTTATTCCTTGAAACTTTTGAGGTGTTGCGGGGAAACATCAGGGGAGGAAGGGCGGCACGTGAGCCGCCCGGTCTTGCAGGGGCGAAGCTAGCGGGTCAGTTTGTCGTCTTGCTGGCGGGCGCGGTGGCAATATGTTCGGTAGCACCGGCCGGATGACGCAGGAATGTCAGGATCAGCAGTGCCGACGCCGTCGTAATGCTGGCCAGCACATACAGCAAATGGCGGAAGGCCGTACCGTACGCTTGCGCCAGTTCGCCGGCGCCGGCCTGCGGCAACAGGGTAGCTGTATGGCGCAGCTCGCCCAGCGCCAGGAAGGGGCCGGCGTGCGCCGCCTCGTGCGCGCCGATGCCGGCACCGCCCAGCGCCGCGACGCTGAACGTGCCCAGCAGCGCGCTGACGATGGCCAGCGCCAGGCCTTCGCCCGCCACGCGCGTCGTATTGAAGATGCCGGCCGCCATACCGGCCCGCTCGACGGGCACGACGCTGATGGCCAGGCCATCCATCAAACCCCACGGCAGGCTGATGCCGCAGCCGATCAGCAGCAACGGCCCGATCAAGGTGGCAGGCGGCTGGCCCGGCGCGCACGTCGACAGCCACAGCAAGCCGGCCGCCGCCAGCAGCAGGCCGCTGGCGCAAATGTGCGCGGCGGCAATGCGTTGCGCCGCCATGCCGGCCAGTACCGGCAGCACCAGCATGGGCGCGGACAGGGCGATCATCATGCGTCCCGCTTCCAGCGCGCTGTAGCCTTCGATGCCGATGAAGCGGGCCGGCAGCAGCACCAGCAGCACGACGAAGGAAAACGCGGGCGCGGCGGCCAGCAGCTGCACGCCGGCAAAGGCGGGCAGGCGGAACAGGGTCAAGTCCAGCATGGGCCGCGCCGCGCGCCGCTCCACGCGGATGAAAACGGCCAGCAGCATGGCCGCGCCACCGAGCAGTCCCAGGCTGGCGGCGCTGCCCCAGCCACTGTCGGGCGCCTGCAGCAAGCCATAGGTAAACAGGGACAGCGCACCGGTAAACGTCAGGGCGCCGGGCCAGTCGACGCCTTGCGCTTGCGGGTCGCGCGTTTCGCGCATGGCGTGCGCGGCGGCCAGCAGGGCGGCCAGGCCGGCTGCGGCCGTGGCGATAAAAATGGCGCGCCAGCCCGTGTGCGTGATCAAGGTGCCAGCCAGGAAGGGGCCGAAGGCCAGGCCCACGCCGAAGGCAGTACCGATCAGGCTGAAGGCGCGCGCGCGGGCAGGGCCATCGAATTCCTGCGCCAGGGCAGCCAGTCCGCTCGACAGGGCCATGGCGCAACCGAGGCCCTGGACGGCGCGCAGCACGTCGAGCCACACAATGCCGGGCGCGGCCGCCAGCGCCAGCGCGGCGGCGGAAAACACAGCCATGCCCAGCAAGAACACGCGCTTGCGGCCATAGCGGTCGGCCAGCGCGCCAGCCACCATCAGGCAGCCGCCAAAGCTGAGCATGAAGGCATTCGTGATCCACGCCAGCGCCAGCGGCGTGCCGTGCAGGTCGGCGGCGATGGCGGGAATGGCGATGGCCGGTCCCGTAAAACTGAGCGGCATGCACAGCGCAGCCAGGCTGACGGCGGCCAGCACCAGCGTGCGGCGTGCTGCCGCTGGTTCCGGGGCTTGCGCGGGAAGATTCGTATCCATGGGGATGATTCCAGAAAGAGGGGAATCTGATGATAATATGGACGCAATCCATGAAAAAGTGGCTGAAAATCCACTCATAACGGACAAATATTCCCTAATCAAGATGGCGAGACGGTATGGATAATCTGAACGGCATTGCTGCCTTCGTGCGCGCGGCGGAAACTTCCAGTTATGTGGCGGCCGGTCGGCTGCTCGGCGTGTCGGCTTCGGCCGTGGGCAAGAGCGTGGCGCGGCTGGAAGAAAAGCTGGGCGTGCGCTTGCTCAACCGCAGCACGCGGCGCATCAGCCTGAGCAACGAGGGCGCGCTGTTTTACGAGCGCTGCCAGCGCATCCTGGCCGACCTCGGCGATGCCGAGGCGGAACTGTCGCACCTGGCCGAGGCGCCGCGCGGCAAGCTCAAGGTCAGCCTGCCCGTGATCGGCTACCGCATCATCCTGCCCTTGCTGGCCGAGTTTACCCGTCTGTATCCGGAGATCGAGCTCGACCTCGATTTCAATGACCGCCTGGTCGACGTGGTGGCCGAAGGCGTCGACGTGGCCGTGCGCAGCGGTACGCTCACCGATTCGCGGCTGATGGCGCGCGAACTGGGGCCGTTTGCCTTTGCCATCGTCGGCTCGCCCGCGTATTTCGCCCGCCATGGCGTGCCAGCCACACCGCGCGCGCTGGAAGGGCACGCTTGCGTGCGCTATAAATTTCCCACCACGGGCAAGCTGCAGGAATGGGCGTTGCAGCGCGCCGGGGGCGACAACGGCGGCGAGTTGCGCTTGCCGACCGCCTTGACCTGCAACAATATCGAAGCCTTGATCGGCGCCGCCACGCAGGGTGTGGGCCTTGCTTATTTACCGGACTTTATCGTGCGTGACGCCATCGGACGGGGTGAGCTGCAAGCCGTGCTGGCCGAGTACTTACTGTACTCAAGCAAGTTCTGGGTGCTGTGGCCGTCAAGCCGCCACCTGTCGCCCAAGATTCGTGTTTTTGTTGACCATTTGTGTACCCACCTGCATTTCTCCTCGCCACCTTCCATCCCCTGAATGCTCTGACAGCCGCCATGGCGGCTGGTTGAGGAATATTCCTACCCTACAGAGATTTTTCCTAGCATTGCGGAACATTTATTTGTTGCAATGCACCACGCTACGCCGCGCGCCGTCACCTTATGTCCTTTCTGAATACCCATCATGCGTTAACTAAATTGCCATAAGGAATTTATTTATGTTAATTTAATATCTGTTTCCACAACATTGCATCAACTTCATGGTTGTGGAAATAAATACATGACGAGGCGCCATAAGCGTGTAGTAACTAACAATTAGGGGTAATTACCCCGTTCCGTTCAGGGAGTGTGCATGAAGACAGTCACGACGACGCCGCCGGATCCGGCGCCAGCCGCGCCAGCGAAACCGGCCCGCAAAACGGGTCTGCTGCTGGGTGGCGGCGCACCAAATTCCACCTTGATCGCCGGCGCCCTGGCCGCGTTCCTCGACGAAGGCATCGAGTTCGACGTCATTTCCGCCTCGGGCGCCGGTGTGTTGATGGGTTTGCTTTACACGACGCCGCATGAAGCCACGCCGCGCCAGGCCTTGCAAAGCTGGGCCGACACGGGCGTGGCCGACAGCATCTACAAGATGATTCCGATCAACTACAAGGTCTTCCAGAAGCCGGGCATGCAGGCGAGCACGTTCCGCGACGCCTTCCAGCCGCCGGCCAACAATCCTTTTTTTCAGGCGTTCCAGCAAACGTTTGCGGGCGTGCCCACGGCTTGGTCGGACTGGGGGAAATTGATGGTGTCGTCGCTGTCGCCATCGGACCTGTCGGCGAAAAGCCTGGGCCTGTGCGCGCACTTGCCCTTCCTGGAAAAAGCCGTGGATTTTTCGGGCGTGGCGCGCATGCGCCCCGATTTCTACATCAATGCCTACAACCTCAGCGAGCACCGCATGCAAATCTGGGGCAAGCACGAGATCGAGCCGATTCACGTGCGCGCCGCGCTGTCGTTTCCGTTTCTGTATGCACCGACGACCATCGCGGGCGACGATTACATCGAAGGCGCGGCGCTCGATACGCTCAATTTCGACCCGTTTATCGAAGGCAAGGGCGAGCACCATGACGCCGACACCCTGGTCATCCTCGACATCCTCGGTGACGAGCGCCTGCTGCGCAAGCCGCGCAACCTGTACGACGCCTGGGTGCGCTCCATCATCACGCCGCTGGTGAAAATTTCCAAGAGCGAGCTGCGCCTGTTTGAACTCGAGCACAACACGGACAGAAGCACGGGCCAGCCCAAGCGGCGTCTGCTGAAACTCGACCTGATGGGCGGCATTCCCGAGCAGCACTGGCCCGACACCCTGGACTGGTCGAGCTCGAACATGCAGCTGCTGTTCGACGTGGGCCACAAGGCGGGCCTGGCGTTTTGCCGCCAGCATGGCGACTTGCTGCGCCGCGCGCCCGAGGCTTCCCCGCTGGCGGCTTAGCCGCCTGCAAGCGATCCCGGCCACCCGATCGGCAGCTCATATCCCGCCTGGCCTTGCCAGGCTACTTTTTACTGTGACACACCATGAATATCACCAAGCAATTAATTCTGACCCTCACCATCGCCTTGCTGGCCCTGCTATTGCTGGGCGCCGGCGGCGCCATCCAGCTGCAGCGCGCCCAGGAGCGTTTTGACACCGTGCAAAACCGCATCATCCCCAGCATCCAGGGCTTGAATGCGGCCAAGGGTTTCCTGGCCGATTCGCGTCTGGCCGGCTACCGCCTGTCCGTGTTCTCTAACCTGGCCGACAAGACAGCGCTGGACAAGGCCGTGGCCGACGCCAACACGAATTTCGACAAGGTCATCGCCACCTACCGCGCCGAGCGCCTGTACGACGCGACGGACAGCAAGATGCTCGACGCCGACCAGGCCGCCATGGAAGCGTACCGCCGCGCGCTGGCGCCATTCTTTGCCGCCGCCTACGCGGGCGATATGGATGGCGTGCGCGCCACCTTGCTGGCCGGCACGCCGCTGGCCATCACGGCCGCCGCCGCGAAAAAGAGCATGGATGACCACATCGCCTACAACAACAAGCTGGTCGACGACGTGAAGGCCGAGAGCCTGGCCGCCTACGACACGGCGTTCAACACCATGCTGGCCGTGCTGGGCGTGGCCGTGCTGCTGACGGGCGCGCTGGCCTGGCATATCTACCGCACCATCAGCGGCGGCCTGGGCAATATCGAACATACGCTGGAAAGGGTCAGCGCCTCGCTGGACCTGTCCGCCGCCATGCCCGTCGAACGCATGGATGAAGTGGGCCGCACGGCCACGGCCTTCAACAAATTCCTCGAGCGTATCGTCGGCGTGATCGCCACCGTGCGCACCTCGGCCGATACGGTCAGCGTGGCGGCCGCGCAGATTTCCGCTGGCAATGCGGACTTGTCCGTGCGCACGGAGCAGCAGGCGTCTTCCCTGGAAGAAACGGCATCGAGCCTGGAAGAGCTGACCTCGGCCGTGCGCCAGAACACGGACAATGCGCGCCAGGCGAACGCGCTGGCCGTGTCGGCCTCGGACGTGGCCCGCAAAGGCGGCGCCGTGGTGGCGCAAGTGGTGGGCACGATGGGTTCGATCAACGAATCGGCGAAGAAGATCGCCGACATTATCGGCGTGATCGACGGCATTGCTTTCCAAACCAACATTTTGGCGCTGAATGCGGCCGTCGAAGCGGCCCGCGCAGGCGAGCAGGGCAGGGGCTTCGCCGTGGTCGCCACCGAAGTGCGCAACCTGGCGCAGCGCTCGGCGGCGGCCGCCAAGGAAATCAAGGGATTGATCGAGGATTCCGTCGATAAAGTCAACACGGGCAGCGTGCTGGTCGACCAGGCCGGCGCGACGATGGAAGAAATCGTCGCCAGCATCTTGCGCGTGACGGACATCATGGGCGACATCGCCAACGCCAGCCACGAACAAAGCGCCGGCATCGAGCAAGTGAACCAGGCCATTTCGCAAATGGACCAGGTCACCCAGCAAAACGCAGCCCTGGTGGAAGAGGCGGCCGCGGCAGCCTCCTCGCTGCAAGACCGTGCCATCGAGCTGGTCGACGTGGTGGCCGTGTTCCGCCTGCGCGGCGATACCCAAGGGAAAGCGTTGAAAGTGGCGGGCGGCTTGCCGGCCCCGGCAACAGCCGCCGCCAGCCGGCGCCTGGCCTTGCCGGGCCGCAGCACCCGCGCTTGAACCTTGTGACTGCCCCGGTACGCCGGGGGTTTGGTGCTGGCGTCGTCGGATGGGGGCCTTGAGTTCTGCAACTGTGGCGAGTGGCAGTAAAGTTGTTCGGGCTGGCAGGGCGGAGGGAGGGGCACCGCCCGGCTTCTCGCCAGTCAGGGTGTCTGCTTCACTGTCGGGCGCGTGAGTTCGCTTTCGCCCCATAGTAGCCATTCCTCAGCAACTAAGAGACTAGCTTCGCTTTCGCTCCGTGAGATTTGAGATTGTGACCACGACATTTCTCGATTTTCGGTTGACCCGTGCAGTACTGATTACCACAGCGTCAGCTGGCTTTTCTGCGGCGATGTATAGCTCAAAAATTCGGTCGTCACCATCGAAAACCGTTCCAAGCGTTAGATTTTTTGCCCACTCCTCGGGCATTGGTTCGTATCCGTCGAGCGCAGTACGAGTCGCCACTCGGGCGATCGCCTGCAGCTCGTCCAATTCCTTCGGCGCTATCGATATGCCTGAAATTCGTTTCATTGTTGACCTTACGTTTCACACGGACTGGAATGAAGGGCCGCTTTTGGCCGGTTACAGTCATTGGCAACTTCCGCGCCGTTGCTTACCTTGCCCTTAATCGCTGTGCGCAACGTTAAGCATGAGTTCTTCGGCGAAAGGCTTCCGGTGTGCTTCGAAATACGAAACCCAGAAAGACATCACGGTATTTGTCGCCGCTAGATTTGCTGCAAGCCGATATACTTCGCGCCCGTTGTCGGCCTCATGCAAGACCTCGCGACTGCCTACCCAGCCATTTCCGCTTACGTTGACTGTACGCTCTTTGCCAAGCATTTCCTCAGGTGACGCAGGCTGGCCGTTTGCTTGTCCCCCAACCTCCATGATGTGCACATCGACTGTCCAGTCGGCGCCCCATGCAGACCACAAGCCATTGTCATTCCGCTCATGGTATGCAGGCGGTAGCCTTACGACCCAGCCGCCCCACAGATCAACTGTCCCGCCGTTCTCAAGTAAGGTCGCCATTTATCCGTGCCGAAATAAGTTTGTTAGGTGACGACTGCATTAACGCTAAATGTCCGCTCCTGGCCGTTTGCCGTCGTTGGCAGGTTGCGCCCCATTGCGGACATTCCCATTAAGCGGTAGCTGACTGGATTCCCGCCATTGCCTTGACGCGTTCGATAACGCCAAGAAGCTCATTATCAAGCGGATCGCCTGTGAAAGCGGGCAGGCAGAGATGCCGCGTCGGCTGCCGTTGAATCTTTTCGGGGCTGTCGTCGATCATAATGATCTCGTCTGCCGCATACCCGTACTTCAACGCTTTGCGCAGGTCCTTGATGTACACATAACCGTTACTTTTTGCATCGACCTTCTGAACACACTTCGAAATCGTCCACGAAAATGCAACCGGAAACGAAGTGCCGAACAGCTGGCTTGTGACCGTCTCGACGTAACGTTCACTTGATGAGGACCAGACCGCGATCTCGAAGTGCGATGCGCAAAACCTGATCAGTTCGGCTGCAAACGGCCGTACGTAGACAAAGTACGGCCCAATTTGAAAAGCGTGAGGGCAAGGCAAAACGACCTCGGTTGCGTGCACCAGAGTTTCGTCTAAGTCAAAAACGATCAGTCGAACTTGCGCCATATTCCTGTCTTTCATTGTCTGCTTTTGGCCGAAAGCGGAACTCCCCGAGAGCATGTCTACCTCGGCCTCCTGTGCCAAACATTATTGTTTTGTGCTTGACTTCAATAGGCGCGCTCCAGTGAGGCAGCCGGATTAATCCACTGCATCGCTGAGCAGCGCATCCATCAGTGAAAAAACGTGACCGCATCCGGCGCAACATGCGCTGCCAAATAGGAAAGGTAAGCGAAACGCGATGTCATCCAGCAATGGCAAAGCGTCCGTTTGCGCTTGCAACCAGGCAAAGGCGGCAAGGTGGGGTGAATTGTCGGCAGGGCCGGCAATCACCAGCAGCGTTTTCGCTGCAGGCGTAAAGACGGGATCCTCGGCGGCGACTGACAACCCTTGCGCTACCGGCCAGACATAGAGCTCTGCGTCGCAGGCAGGACATGCCAGGCAGAACTCCTCGTTGGTAAAGCCGCTCAGCACTCGCGCCACGCCGGCAAATCCAGCGAATGAAGCGGCGGCCTTAAGCATGTAGATGCCAGTCACCGTGTCCTCGACCTGCCGCAGGTCGGAGCTTGCCATGGCGAGCGCGGCCGGGACTGCGGCATGAAAGGCCGCGACATAAGGGGATGCCTTCAATTCCTCGTCGAGGCCGGCGCTTTCATGAATCGACGCCGCCAGCGACAGCACGCCGGCGCGCAGGTCCGGCGATGTCACCGCCGCCGCCAGGGAAACCAAGTGCGGGAATGCGGCGACCGACGCCGGATAAATCGAGCCCTGGTGACAAATATGGCCATACAAATCGTCCAGGGCCTCTGCGTCTCCCCGCCGCAGGTCTTGCAGCATCGCGGGAATTTTTTCAGCGCCGCCGTAACCATCCGTCAGACTTGCCCATGCGGCAGAACGCAGATCGAGTGGTGTCGTTTCAGTGTGTTTTTCCATTGCATTAACTTAAGCGATGGTCGACAGGCCGTCAAGCCTGACGCTAAGTGGCCGTGTACTGCCCGGGACCGGTCCAGGCGATGATCCTGAACGGGCCGTTGATATGGCCTTGATCCCTGTAGTACGTTACCACCTCGGCCGCATTCCAGCCCCAGCCGGCGAAGAATACGGAGCGCAACGCGATCAGCCGAAGGATGAGCGATATACGCTCCTCGTCTTTTTTCACAGGCAAAATGAAATAGCCGTCCTCTTCCACAAAACTCAATGCCGCGATGGCACCGCCGCGTACCGCTGCCGTCGCGTGGATGCGCGCTTGGGAGCCGGCGATACCTGCCTATGTGACTGCCGGGATACCCGACAGCGGCGCCAAAAACAAGGATTTCATAGGATAGAGTTTGATCTTCATGGGCTTTCCCATGTTTTTTTGTCTGCTTATGGCCGCTTTCAGTCAACCTCACTTAATAGAAAAACTATCCTACACTCTACGGCGCCTTGCATGGTTGCTACATCTCTCTACATACTTCTGGCGCCTGGCACACTGCATCAGTTCATTTTTTCGACATTTGACCATCTGAATGCACCAGTACGCCTTGCTCGCTGAACTGCTCAGTACCCAGGAGCTCGCCTTTCTCATTGTAAACTAGCCGAATGTATAGCTTACCGTTACGGTGGTAACTGTTTTGCACACCTACGGGCAGACCATTGCGCCATTGCCCCAACGACTCCAGCTTGCCGTCGTTAAAATATGTAGTCCCGACTCCATGTTTGCGCCCATTTGCATCGAGCCCTACCTGTGATCCGATATTGCCATCGCTATCATAATCCCTGTAATCACCTACCATCTTGCCTGAAACAAAATCAGCCGCATCGGTCTGTCCGGAGATTCGCACCACGTCGCGTCTTATCGTATCGAAGATCTCCACCTTCCAAGTACCGGGAAGCGCTGCTTTCGGCAAGGGCAACACCAGCAGATAAGGCGAGCGCTCCTTGACCTGCGGCATGAGCTCTTCGTCCAAGTACAGGCGCGCCTTATCGTCGAAACAGGAACTGGGGCCGCAACCGGCAATCATGCGTGCAAACGGCACCGCCTCCTCGCCAGTTTTCCCTACAGGGCAGCCAAACAAGGTCACGGCCATTGGTGTCTTATCGTGGATCCGTTGGACGAGTCCGGATCTGAGGTCCGCATATTCGTCTTTGTTCTCGAGCATCCCCTCCTTCATGCGCAGCTGATTGCCACCACAGGCAGTAGCTTCCGCCACAGTGAGTACCTCGGTACCTTCGCTGTCCTGCCCGCTAGAAATAGCCGTAAACACATGCCGTTGAATAATATCGGCCTTCGCAGCTATTGGCCAAAGGAGCATGGCACTTAACGCCAGGTATTTCATTTTCTGATTGATCAAGCACATCTCTAAACAATACGCCTCTAATAATAATGGTTGGGGGGAACCGATGAGTGCTTTCCAACGTCCGTTCCTGGCCGAACTCGGCCTTTAATCAAAGACAATTCGCTGCCCCACCTCGAATGCATTTTCATGGCAATAAAACAGGATGAACGGCGTGTCGTTCGAATAGATCATCGCGTCGTCACGTGACGGTACAAAAATATCCGACCAATTCTCGACCAGGAACACACTGCTGCATGCGAAGCATTCGTCTTCGCCAAACACCACCACGACCTGCTGAATTCCTGGCACGCGCTCCCGTAACCAGCTGGTTGCGATGGCCACGTCGTCTCCGAAGGCGAACCGCTCGATGGAATCAACGGTGTGAATGTTCAAGCCGAGATGCGTCTTCGAGTCATGCAGGACCACCAAATCATAGGCACGGCGAGCATCCTCGGCATCAAGCCAGACGATATCGGCCGAGTGATGTTTTAGCTCCTCAACCCGCCAATGTGTTTTGTTTATCATCTTTCAACATCCAAGGTGCCCTGGGCAGCGTTTCTAAGGTAGCATCGTGCTCAGGTGTGACTACATGCCTGGTCACTGGCCTTGTCAAGCGCGCCTGCTCAATGGCATAGCGCTTGAGCCTGGCTATAGACAAGGCGCTCTTCATGGCCCGGCCAGTACAGCCGGAATGCAATTATATTGATAATAGTAGGGAGAACCCGATTGATGCAAATCGAAGAAAGCATTCACGTTGCGGTCCCGCCCACGGTCATTGATCAAATCTGGAGCGAGGTCGACCGATGGCAGCTGTGGGATCCGGACACCAAGCAAGCCCGGCTCAATGGGCCATTTGCGGTGGGAACACAGGGCAGGATAGTTCCGAACAAGGGGATGGGTATTCCGATGGTGGTCACCGAGCGCACTGCAGGGCGCTCGTTCACCGTCGAGGGCTACATCCCTTTGTTCCGCATCCACTTCGAGCACACGGTGGTTGCCGCAGATGGCGGATCGCAAGTCGTTCACCGCGTGTGGTTCACGGGAGCGCTTGCTTTTCTGTTCGGGCCAGCCGTTGCCAAACAAGTGCGGCAAGGGCTACCCAAGACGATGCGCTCGCTCAAGGCCTATGCCGAGAAACGCCACGCGGCTCTCCATGATGGCGAGGTGAATGGGGCAAACGCGACGACAGCCTGATAGATAGTTTCCCCTCGTCAATTCCTTGCAAAGCACCGCGTCAAATTAACGTGCCCTTCCTGTCATGATGGAATACAATTCCTGCGTGGCAGCCAGCTTGCCTGGCAAGGCCGGGCACGGCGTCACGCTATGACCTCGGAAAGATGTTGGCTTATGACTCTGCAGTTCCCCCAGCGAACGGCGCCTTGCGCGCCATCCAGCCTGTCCCAGCCACTCGGCTCCCTGTTTGCACTGACCCTGTTCTGCCTGATTCCAGCGGCGTCCGCCATGGCGGCCGCGCCCGCCAGCAGCAGCGTCATGCTGGAAGAGCTGACCAGTACGGAGTTGCGCAGCCGTATAGACCACGGCGCCACCACCGTGCTGGTGCCGATAGGCGGCGTCGAGCAGAGCGGGCCGTATATCGCGCTGGGCAAGCACAATGTGCGCGCCGGGCTGCTGGCGCGGCAGATTGCGCAAAAGCTGGGCAATACCATCGTCGCGCCCGTCGTTTCCTATGTGCCCGAAGGCGCGATTGCTCCGCCAACCGGCCACATGCGTTTTGCCGGCACGATCTCGATACCGCCAGCCGCCTTCGAAGCCGTGCTGGAAGGGGCGGCCGCCAGCCTGCGCCAGCATGGTTTCCGCGACATCATCTTTCTCGGCGACCATGGCGGCTATCAAAAGAACGAGCAGAACGTGGCCAACAAGCTCAATCGGGCCTGGGGCAAGGCTGCCGCCGCCAAGGATGCGCGTGCATACGCCTTGCTCGACTACTATGACATCACGCAATCGGCCTATATCGCCGAGCTGCAGAAACGCGGCCACAGCAGCGCCGAGATCGGCCTGCACGCTGGTTTGGCGGACGCGGCGCTGATGCTGGCGACGGACCCGTCGCTGGTACGCAGCGAGGCCATGGCGCACGGCCCGAAACCGGGCGTGGCGGACGGCGTGCGCGGCGACGCGACCCGTGCCACGGCGGAGCTGGGCCAGATCGGTATCAAGCTGCAGGTGGACACTTCGGTGGCTGCCATCAAGCAGCTGCTGCAACGTACTAAATAACTCCGCTGGAAGTGCTGAACTTCCGGCTTTTTGCAACGAAACGACGCGAAATCACATGAAAAAATCTCAACGACGCACCATCGTCACCTTGTCCGCCCTGGCTGCCGCACTGGCCGGCCTGGGCGTGGCCAGCCAGGTCATCGGCGCCAGCACAGCGGCTCCAGCCGCCGCAGCGCCGGCCGCCGCGTATTCGCCGCTGCCGGGCATGCCGCCGCTGGTGGATCCGAAAAACGTGTATGGCAGCATCGCCAGCAGCAATATGAGCGCCGTCGTCAAGGATCACTTGCGCCGGGTCTACGTGCCCAACCTGCGCTCGAACGACGTGTATGTGATCGATCAGGACAGCCTGAAAGTGGTCGACAAGTTCAAGGTCGGCAGCGGCCCGCAGCACGTGGTGCCGTCGTGGGACTTGCGCACCCTGTGGGTGGCGAACAATGCCGAGCGCACGGACAAGGGCAGTTTGACGCCGATCGACCCGTTGACGGGCAAGCCGGGCAAGGAAGTGCCTGTCGATGATCCCTACAATATGTATTACACGCCGGACGGCAAGTCGGCCATTGTCGTGGCCGAAGCGCGCCACCGCCTCGATTTCCGCGATCCGAAGACCATGGCCGTGCAGTATTCGATCGACACGCCCCAGTGCGGCGGCATCAACCATGCGGATTTTTCAAATGACGGCCGCTACGCCATGTTCACCTGCGAGTTCGACGGCACCATCGCCAAGATCGACCTGGTGGGCCGCAAGGTCGACGGCTACCTGAAATTGCAGATGCCGGCCAAGCGCTTTGCCGAATCCGGCCCCGTGGGCGGCCCGGCAAATGAAATCTGCAGCGTCAAGAAAGGCATGCCACAAGACATACGCATCTCGCCGGACGGCAAGAAATTCTTTATCGCCGACATGGATGCCGACGGCGTGCACATCGTCGATGGCGCCACCCTGAAGGAAATCGGCTTCATCCAGACGGGCGTGGGCGCGCACGGCCTGTATCCTAGCCGTGACGGCAAAAAATTGTACGTGGCCAACCGCGGCACGCACCGCATCCATGGCAAGCCGAAGGGCAAGGGCAGCGTCAGCGTGATCGATTTCGCCACGGAAAAAGTCGTGTCGAACTGGCCAATTCCCGGTGGCGGCAGTCCAGACATGGGCAATGTGTCCGCCGACGGCAAGTATCTGTGGCTGTCCGGTCGTTTCGACGACGTGGTCTACCGCATCGATACGAACAGCGGCGACGTTGCCAAGGTGAAAGTCGGCCAGGAACCGCACGGCCTGACTGTGTGGCCGCAGCCGGGCCGCTATTCACTTGGTCACACGGGCAATCTGCGCTAAGCGGGTGCCTGGCACTCTCTGGAGCAACGGTGCGGGATCTGCAGTTATGCTTGCTTAAAAGGCAATACTAACGCATACTGTATTTCCTATTCCATTACCTCCAGGGAGCGCCATCATGATTCTTGATCACATTGGTTTGAATGTCAGCGATGCACAGGCCAGCAAGGCCTTCTTTTCGGCCGCCCTGGCGCCCTTGGGCGTGTCGGTGGTGATGGAAGAGCAGGGCTGGGTCGGCCTGGGCAAGGATGGCAAGCCCGATTTCTGGTTCGGTGTGGGCGGCGCGCCGCATGCCGGCATGCATCTCGCCTTCGCGGCGGACAACCGTGCCCAGGTGGATGCGTTTTACAAGGCCGCGCTGGAAGCGGGCGGCAAGGATAACGGCGCGCCAGGCATCCGCGCCCTGTACCATCCGAATTACTATGGCGCTTTCGTGCTGGGGCCCGATGGTCACAATGTCGAAGCCGTCTGCCACCGTCCCGAACCCTGATACCGTTATTTTCTGAAGAGAGCAGCATGAAGCACAGCGCCACCCTGTTTGCCGACGATGCCGGCCGCTATGCCTACGTGAAAGCGGGTTTTTCCTGGCCGGCCCTGTTCCTGGGCTCGTTCTGGGCCGTCGCCAAGCGCCGCTGGTGGCTGTTGCTGCTCATGCTGGCGATGGATGCCTGCCTGTGGTTTGGCAGCCATCTGGCCACCGAACTGCGCATCGGCCCGATGATGCTGCTGATGGCCGCCGCGGAGCTCAGTTACCTGCTGGCGCGTGGTTGGTATGGCAACCGCTGGCTGGAAGCGTCGTTGCGCAGCCATGGCTACAAGCCCGTCGTGCCGGGCGCGAGCGCCGCTGCTTGAGCGTGCCTGGCACAGATTTTCCTTCCCGTCACTGACGTTTGCCAAGGGCAAGCCGTCCAGCCAAAACTTTCTGCGCAGCCGAGCGCACCTTTGATCCAGATCAT
This sequence comes from Janthinobacterium sp. NKUCC06_STL, assembly GCF_019345455.1. Taxonomy (NCBI): domain Bacteria; kingdom Pseudomonadati; phylum Pseudomonadota; class Betaproteobacteria; order Burkholderiales; family Oxalobacteraceae; genus Janthinobacterium; species Janthinobacterium sp. NKUCC06_STL. The sequence continues at coordinate 173,567 of NZ_JAHKQY010000007.1, read as the reverse complement.
CCCTCACCTGCGGTGCTCACGTAGCCTTGGGACTCGCGTTGCAAAGCATCTTCCCACCAACCGGATATGTTTTTTCGCGTTTCGTGGCGTAGCCCGGCCGTCTGCCTCACCGTTTGACTGCCGGTGGTGTCGCCATCTGTTTATGTCCACCCAACCGCTATTTAATGAGGAACTCCATGTATCCATATTCCCGTAGTGTTACCCCCGCCGCCAAAAACCACCTGGAAGCGCAACTGGCTTTCTTCAATGGCCTGTCCAAGTCCTTGTTTCAGTCGGTGCAGCACTTCAGCGACCTGAACATGCAACTGGCGCAAGGCTTGCTGGAAGAAACCACGGTCACCAGCCAGAACCTGCTGACGGTCGAGCGTGCTGAAGATGTGTTCCAGGTGGCTGCCGCCTCGGGCCAGCCAGCCGCCGAGCAACTGCGCAAGTACCAGCAACAAGTGTCGCGTCTGGCAGCCGATACGCAGGTCGAACTGGCCAACGTGGCAGAGCGTCATGTGAATGAAACGAGCCGTACCGCCAAGGCCCTGGCCGAAGAAGTCGCCCGTACTGCTTCGGAAGAAACGGAGAAAAACGTGCGCAAGCAGCAGGAAGCCATGCAGCGCATCGCCGAACCGTTCCAGGCCTATCAGCAAAACGGCGCCAGCCGCGACCAGCAACGCGGCGCGCAAAGCCGTGATGGCCAAAGCCTGCAAAGCGGCAGCCACCAGGGCAGCCAGCAGTCGGCCGGCAGCGAAAGCTCGGCCAGCGGCAGCGCCTCGCAAGCGGGCTCCGCACAAAGCAAAAGCAGCACCGCCAGCCGTAAAGAGTAAGCACGAGGCTGCTTGCAGCTAAGCCGCATCGCAAGGGCCGAGCCTTGATATGTGGCTAGCCATGCGGCCAACTGGCACGCAATATCGTGCGTATTGGTCTGGGTAGAGCGCCCGCCCTTCACGGGGCGGGCGCTCTGTCGTATGCGTGCAGCTCGGGGGCGATCGTGGCCGCGCCAGCTGAGCGGGACGGCAAGGCTATGCTTGCCTGCAAGGCCTTGGCTGGCACGTCTGCGGACAAATCTGCGGACAAGAGCGCGGACGAGACCGCGTCACCGGTGCCGCTGTTGGCATCGATAAAAGCGCTGACGGCGTCCAGGGTGGGCGCCAGCCTGCGCAACGGTGCGGCCAGCGTGGCAACCAGGGTGGCGTGGCCCACGTGGTCGAAATAGGTTTCCGTCACAGGTCTGGAAAGCGCGCGCAAAGCCTGGGCCAGGCCGCCCGTGTTGCGTTGCGGATCGACCAGTTTATCCTGTCCGGGCAAGGGGGCGATCAGCAGGGAGGGCGGGGCCTCGGCCGTCACGTGATGGATGGGTTGCGAAGCGGCGGGCGTGTCCGGGTAAAAGAAAACGGGCCGGGTGGTGGTATTTTCGATCGGCAAAAAATCATAGGGGCCGGCCAGGCCTATCCAGCCCCGCAAGTCGTGCGGGCGCATGCCGTGGCGCGCCAGCAGGCTGGCGTCGAGCGCCACCATCGCCGCATTGTAGGCGCCGGCGCTATGGCCCATGACGAACAGGCGCGCCGGATCGCCCCCATGGCGGCTGGACTCCATGGCGGCCCAAGCCACGGCGCGGGCCGCATCCTGCAAGATTTCAGGGTAATGCACGTCCGGATACAGCCGGTAGTCGGCGATCACGGCCAGGTAGCCGCGCGCGGCAAGCGCGTGGCCAACGAAGGCATAGTCGGCGCGCTCGCCCGTCGTCCAGTTGCCGCCATAAAAGAACACCACCACAGGCACCGGTCCCGTGCGCACTTTTGGCGCGTAGACATCGAGCTTTTGCCGCGGCAAGGGGCCGTAGGCCAGGCCGCGCGTCACTTGCGAGGCGCTGCCGGACGACAAGGCATTGATGGCAATCAAGGGTGAGCAGGCGGCCAGGCCGGCAGCCAGCGGGATGGCCCCCAGCACGCCGAGCAGGGTGGTGCGCAGGATCGTCATGCTTGCTCCTGATGGTGATGGTTGATGCTTGCAGTGTAGGCCAGGCCGGGCAGGGCGCACACGGGGAAGTTGCTGTATAGCATAGAAAAATGTTGCATGCGTCAATCAATCCTGTAACAGCCATTTGCGCGCCGTGGCGATGACGGCGTCCGACAGGGTGCGCGTGAGGGGCGTCTGGATATCCCAGGCATGCCATGTCAGGGGCACGTCAAGCGCCTGACCGGCCGCCACGTCGACCAGCCTGCCGGCGGCCAGCGCCGTTTCCGCCTGCAGCAAGGGCACCATGCCATAAGCATAGCCCGCTTCGATGAAGCGCACGAAGTCGCGCGCCGAACCGAGCACATGGTGCGGATAGCGGCCCGTGTAGCCGAGGCGGTGCTGCAGATAGCGCTCGTGCAGCGCATCCTTGCTGCCGAACGTGATGGCGGGCGCCTGGCTGACGGCTTCCACCGTAAAACCATGGGGAAACCATTGCTGCGCGAACGCGGGCGAGGCCACGCACAGGTAGCGCATGCCGCCCAGCGGCGTGGCCGTGGTGCCGGCCACCAGGTCGTTGGCGCTGGTGACGCAGGCAAACACGCGCCCTTCGCGCAGCTGGCTCAGGGTGTGGTCCTGGTCGTCGAGGCGGATATCGAGCAGGCAGGACGGCGGCGACAGCAGCGGCCCCAGCGCTTCCGGAATCCACGTGGCGGCGCTGTCGGCGTTGACGGCGATGGCCAGCGCCGGCAATTGCGTGGTGGGACCGGGCTGGGCGTCGAGGGCCGCTTCGAGCAGCTTGACTTGCCGGTAGTGGGCGATCAGGCGCTGTCCCGCTTCCGTCGGCAGGGGCGGGTGGCTGCGGATGATCAGCAAGGTGCCTTCCAGGTTTTCCAGGGTGCGGATGCGCTGCGACACGGCCGGCTGGCTGATCGCCAGCGCCTGCGCGGCCTTTTCAAAGCTGCCCAGGCCGATCACGGCGTCGAGGGCGGCCAATCCACGGTAATCGACGACGCGCATAAGTTTCTCTTATATATGTTTAGAATCATTCATTATACTTATATTTACTTTTTCTTTACACTGTTGAAATAGGGTAACAACTCCACTCTCCCGCGCGGTCCTCCTGGTTCCGCACCACCCTCCACCTACCTTTGATGACTTTGCCGTTGCCGGCAGAGCGTGGGCGGCCGTGCGCGTGATGGAAAGCAATAGAAAGGAATCGATATGGACAGCGCAATTTTCTTGAAAGGCATGGGGCTCGGAGCGAGCCTGATCGTGGCCATCGGCACGCAAAATGCCTTCTTGCTCAAGCAGGGCTTGAAGCGCCATTACGTGCTCACCTGCATCTTGGTCTGCCTCGTGTGCGATGCGATGTTGATCACGGCCGGCGTGGCCGGCATGGGCACCTTCATTGCCGACAATCCTAATTTCCTGCTGTGGGCCAAGGCCGGCGGCGCCACCTTCCTGATCGCGTATGGCTTGCGCGCGGCCAAGTCCGCCTGGCGTCCAACGGCCCTGACGGTGTCGGCCGCCAAGTCGCCGGAAGGCTACTGGGCCGTGATCGGCGCGGCGCTGGCGTTCAGCCTGCTGAACCCGCACGCCTTCCTCGATACGGTGATTTTGCTCGGTTCGATCGGCGGCCAGCATGAAGGCGTGGGACGCTTCTACTTTGCCGGCGGCGCCATCATGGCTTCGGCCCTGTGGTTCTTCCTGCTGGGCTTTGGCGCCCGCTACCTGGCGCCCGTGTTTGCCAAGCCCATGGCCTGGCGTGTGCTCGACGGTATCATCGCCCTCGTCATGTGGGCCATCGCCGCCTCGCTGTTCCTGTAATCAGCGGGTCAGAAAGGCCAGCACGCGGCTGGCCAGCTTGCCATACGGCGGCCACAGCAGTGTCAAAGCGCTGTAGCGGGCCTGGTAAAACACGGGCCGCAGCTTGCTGAAGGTGTGAAAACCTTCCACGCCATGGTAGTGGCCCATGCCGGACTCGCCCACGCCGCCGAAGGGCAGGTCGTGCTGGCCCACATGGTACAGGGCGTCGTTGACGGACACGCCGCCCGACATCACCCGGTCGATCAGCAGCTGCACCGTACGGGCATCATTGCTGAACGGATAGATGGCCAGCGGGCGCGGCCCCGCGTTGATGCTGTCGATGACGCTTTCCAGATTCGTGTAGCCGCGCAGCGGCAGGATGGGGCCGAAGATTTCCCGCGTCAGCAGCAGGCTGTCTTCGGGTGCGTCGAGCACGATGTGCGGCGCGATCTTGCGCGTGGCCCGGTCGTATGCCGGGCCCGGCAGCAGCGAAATCACTTGCGCGCCCCGTGTGCGCGCCTCGTCGAGCGCCTGCAGCAGCCGTTCAAAGGCAGCCGCGTCGATGATGGACGTGTAGTCTGGCGTATTCAGCCCGGCATAGCGGGCCGGCATGATCTGGCGCGCATGGTCGACGAAGGCGGCGATGCTGGCTTCGGGCAGCCAGGCGTGGTCGACGCTGGTGCAGATTTGCCCCGCGTTCAGGTACTTGACGAACAGGATGCGCTCGGCTGCCGTGCGTACGTCGAAATCGGCGCAGACGATGGCGGGCGCCTTGCCGCCCAGCTCCAGGGTCACGGGGCACAGATTGCGCGCGGCGGCCGCCATGACGGCCCGGCCCGTCTGGCCGGAGCCCGTAAACAGCAGATGGTCGAACGGCAGTTGCGAGAAGTCAATGCCCACGCCGCCCGTCTCGTCAAAGAACTGCAGTTTTTCAGGCGGAAAGTAGGCGGGCATGGTGTCGATCAGCAGTCGCGCCAGGTGGCGCGAGTTTTCGCTCATCTTGACCATGGCGCGGTTGCCGGCGGCAAAAATGTAGGTCAAGGGCACCAGGCTCAGGTTCACGGGAAAATTCCACGGCACGATGACACCCACCACGCCCAGCGGCTGCGGCATCACGCGGTTGCGGGCGCCAGGGAAATTGCGCCAGTCGACGCCACGGCGCTGCGGCCGCATCCATTTTTTCAAGTGTTTTAATACATGGGTGATGCCGTCAATGGCGGGAAAGATCTCCGCCAGCAAGGTTTCGTGGCGTGAACGGTTGCCATAATCGGCGCTGATCGCTTCGCAGAGCGCGTCTTTATGCTCGCGAATGAAGCGCTGCAAGGTTTGCAGGTCGCGTTTGCGCTCGGCCAGGGTCGGCACGGGGTGGGCCAGGCAGGCGGCACGCTGCAAGGCCAGGGCAGCAGCCAGCTCGGCGTTCTTCAATTCCCTATTTTCTGCGACATCAGGCATTGTTTTCCTTGGCTGGCTCGGCAATGCGCGCGCCGTTCCGGCACACTATAGTCGAGTATCCAGATAGGCGCCGCCAGCGTGCCGACGGCCTTGCACGATACGCCGTAAAATGTCCGGCAACTGTACGCTACCCTTTCCAGGAATGCCATGACCTCGACCACGCCAGACTCCCTGCACATCGTGTGCCCCCATTGCGACGCCGTCAACCGCTTGCCGGCCAGCCGCCTGATTGAGCAGCCCACTTGCGGCAAGTGCCAGAAGGATTTGTTTACGGGACAGCCCGTGGACCTGGCCAGCGCCCGCTTCCTCAAGCATATCGAGCGCAGCGACATTCCCGTGCTGGTCGACTTCTGGGCGCCGTGGTGCGGCCCGTGCCGCAGCATGGCGCCATTCTATGTGCAAGCCGCCAAGACCCTGGAGCCCGCGTTTCGCGTCGTCAAGGTGAATACGGAAGCGTCGCCGGACCTGGGCAGCCGTTTCAATATTCGCAGCATTCCCACGCTGGCCCTGTTCCGCAAGGGTGTGGAAGTGGCGCGCCAGCCGGGCGCCATCGATGCGAATGCCATCATCGCCTGGGCAAGGGATAAAGCCCGCTTGTGAGGCGAGAGGAAAACCATCGCGGTTTTCCATTTGACATTTTGTATGGCGCCATATTATATTGCGCCATATGATAAAACTCGAACAGAAATACACGGCCCTGCTCGGTGACGTGCAGCGCCGCGCGCTTGGTGCGGACACTTCGGCATCCATCGGGCGGCTGCGCCTGTGCTTTGAAGTGCTGGGCCTGGCGTCCGCCATCGATGGCGATTGCGCCGCGCGCCTGGGCCGGCATGGCTTGTCGGAAGGAAAATTTGTCTTGTTGTCCCTGCTGCGCGACGTGCCGGGCGGACTGTCGCCGCATGAACTGGCCGAGCGGGCAGGCGTGACGCGCGGCACCATCACGGGCTTGCTCGACGGCCTGGAGCGCGACGGTTTCCTGGCGCGCCATCCTGACCAGGTCGACCGGCGCAAGCTGCTGGTGCGCCTGAGTCCCAAGGGAGACATGACCGCCGCGACCCTGGCCGATGAACACGCGCAATGGATCGCCAGCCTGTTTGCCGATTTCACGGCCGAGGAAATGCAGTTGTTGAGCGCGCTGCTGGAAAAAGCCTGGCGCAAGACGGACCGAGGTGCCGCATGAGCCGTGGCGTCGCCGACATCGCTCCCGCGCGCCTGGCCCTGCTGAGCGGGGGCAAGGTGCCCAGCGCCACCCTGACGGAAGGCCTGGCCATCGATTTCGCCCAACTGCTGGCCGCGGCCGTGCCCGCTGTCGGCGCCGCTCGTCTGGACCGGATGCGCGCGCAGGCGGCAGACGGCATCACCAGACGCATGGCGCTGGCGGCGCAATTGCTGTTGGAAGCCAACACCGACCTGGCGCTGCTGCAAGCGCATGCCTCCGACACGGTACGCGGCTGGGCCTGTTTTACCATCGCCGCCCAGGCTGGCTGGACCTTGCCGCAGCAGCTGGCCGCCATGCGGCCGCTGGCCGACGATGGTCACTTCGGCGTGCGCGAATGGGCCTGGCTGGCGCTGCGGCCCCATCTGGCGGCGCAGCTTGACGAAGCGATTGCCTTGCTGGCACCTTGGACGGCGGACCCGTCGGAAAGAGTGCGCCGTTTCGCCTGCGAAGCGCTGCGCCCGCGCGGCGTCTGGTGCGCGCATATTGCCCGCTTAAAAGAGCAGCCGCAGCTGGCCTTGCCCATGCTGCAAGCCTTGCGCGCCGACCCGGCCGTTTATGTGCAGGATTCCGTGGCCAACTGGCTCAACGATGCGGCCAAGAGCCAGCTGGACTGGGTGCGCAGCCTGTGCGCGCAATGGCTGCTGGAAAGCCCTGCTGCCGCGACACAACGCATCTGCAAGCGCGCCCAGCGTTCGATTTCTTGATTCTTTGGAGGAAAACCATGCATTACCTGTTAGAACTGTATAGCCCAAAACCGGCCTGGCTGGCCCTCGACGGCGCCGCGCACCAGGCGTATTTCGACACGGTGGGCGCCGGCATGGCGGCCTTGTCCGGCATGGGCGCCGAAGCGCTGGCCATGGGCGCCATCGATGGCGGCAAGCTGCATGCGGCTGCCCAGCAATTCTATGCCGTCTGGCGTTTCCCGGACGAGGCGGCGCTGGACGCCTTGCTGGCTGGCATCGCCGCCACGGGCTGGCATGATTATTTTGATACCATCAATGCGGCTGGCCCGGCCGTGGATTTCCCCGCCCACCTGGCGCAGCTGGCCGCCGTCTAAGCGTACGGCGTTTTCCTTGCCACTGAGGTAAAGTTGGCATTTCCATCCGAACACTGACGTTGATGCCGACCAAACTGCTTTCCGCACTGATACTTGCCCTGGCGCCCATGCTGGCGTCGGCAATCCCTGCCACCCCGCAAGCCCTCGTCGCCGCCGCCCGCAAGCAGGTGGGCGTGACCGTGCAGTACGACCCGCGCTATGAACGGCTCGCCTATCCGGGCGGCGACGTGCCGCTCGAGCGGGGCGTGTGCACGGATGTGGTCGTGCGCGCCTACCGCCAGCTGGGGCAGGATTTGCAGGTGCTGGTGCACGAGGACATGCGCAAGGCGTGGCAGGTGTACCAGCAGCAGGGACGCTGGCAAATGAAGGGGCCGGACCGCAATATCGACCATCGCCGCGTGCCCAACCTGGGCACGTACTTTGCCCGCCATGGCACCAGCTTACAGCCAAGCAAGGAAGCGAACGCTTACCGCGCGGGCGACATCGTCACCTGGCGCCTGCCGCGCAACCTCACGCACATCGGCATCGTCAGCGACAAGCAGTCGTGGGGCGGCGTGCCGCTCATCATCCACAACATCGGCGAGGGTGCGCGCGAGGAAAATATTCTGTTCAGCTATCCGATCACGGGGCACTACCGCTGGCAGCCACGTTGAGGGGGAGGGGCGCTATTTCCTGCAAAATCGCCAGCACGAGTGCCAGCGCCGTGTCGATATCGAGCTTGTCGATGGCGCCATAGCCGAGGAACAGGCCTTCATGGCGGGCGGTGCCATGGTAAAAGCCCGATAGCGCATACAGGCTGACGTCGGCCAGGCGTGCGCGGCGCAGCAATTCGGCGATATCGAGCGGCGCCTGCGCCAGGGCTGCCACGTGGAAGCCGGCGCTGGCCGGCACCAGGCGGAACCACGGCGCCAGCGGACCATTGAACCAGTGCTGCAGCCGTTCGCGCCGCCCCGCATAAATATCGTGGCAGCGGCGTATGTGGCGCAGCAAATGGCCATCGACGATGAACTTGGCCAGCGCATGCTGGCCCAGGCTGGCCGTATGGCAATCGCTCAGGTATTTCACCGTTTCCACTGCGGCCACGATGGCTTGCGGCAGCACCGCATAGCCGAGCCGCAATTCCGGCAGCATGATTTTCGAAAAGCTGCCCACATGGGCGACGACGCCGTAGCGGTCCATGCTTTGCAGGGAATCCTCGGGCCGGCCTTCGTAGCGGAAGGCGCTGTCGTAATCGTCCTCGATGATGATGGCGCCCAGTTGCTGGGCCCGCTCCAGCAAGGCATGGCGGCGCGCCATGCTCATCGGCATACCCAGCGGAAATTGATGCGCGGGCGTGACATAGATCAGCCGCGTGCCGTCCGGGATTTGCCCGACGATGAGGCCATCCTCATCCACTTCGATGCCCACCACGCGGGCGCCCTGGCTGGCGAACACGGCGCGCGCCACCGGGTAGCCGGGTTCTTCCACGGCAACCGTGTCGCCCGCTTCCAGCAGGGTCAGCGCCAGCAGGTGCAAGGCTTGCTGCGCGCCGCTGGTGACGAGCACTTGTTCCTCGGTGCAATGGATGCCGCGGCTGAAGGCGGCATGGCCGGCAATCGCCGCGCGCAAGGCCGGCAAGCCGGCGACAGGGCCATAGCGGCCGCGCGCCTGGCCACCCTGGCGCAGCGCGTGCAGCATGCAGGCGCGCCATTCATCCTGCGGGAAGTGCGCGGGCGTGGCGCGTCCGCCGATGAAGGCGTAGCGCGCGGGCTCTTCCTGGCTGGCGCGGCGCAGGGGCGTGGGCGTCGCTTCCCAGCGGGCGATGCGCTGCGCGCTGGCCAGCGGCGTGCTGGCGTGGCGCCGCTGCGGCGACGCGTGCGGCGTCTGCACGAAGCTGCCCACGCCCACTTTGCCGACCAGCAGCTTTTCATAGCCGAGCCTGTCATACACGTCGGACACCGTCTTGCGCGACAGGCCCAGCTGGCTGGCCAGCAGGCGCGATGGCGGCAATTGCTGGCCGTCCGTCAGCCGGCCCGAGCGGATGGCCTCGCTGAGCTGGCGGTACAGCTGGCCGCCCAGGTCGCGCGTGCCGTCGATCAGGATATGTAATTCCATGGTGTGTCTGCTGGTGGTCTGCCGGTTTTCGGGGGGATTGGCCTGCCGCGCTTACTGCTTGCGCTTTTACAATGATGCATCTCTACTTTACAAGGAATGCCATCATGACACAGCAACGACTCGACTTCACACAAGCTTCGCCGGACGCCGTCAAGGCCATGTACTCGCTGGAAGCGGCGATCGCCAGGCTGGGCGTGGAACACTCGCTGCTCGAACTGATCCGCCTGCGCGCCTCGCAAATCAATGGCTGCGCCTTTTGCGTGGACATGCACACGAGCGACGCGCGCAAGGCCGGCGAAACGGAGCGCCGCCTGTATGCCGTGTCCGTCTGGCGCGAAACGCCGTTCTTCACGCCGCGCGAGCGGGCCGTGCTGGCCTGGACGGAAGCGCTGACCCTGCTGCCGCAAAGCCAGGCACCGGATGACGTGTATGCGGCGCTGGCGGAACAATTGACGCCGGCGGAAATGGTCAACGTGACCCTGGCCATCGGCTCCATCAACACCTGGAACCGCCTGGCCGTGGGCTTTCGCAAGATGCCTGAATAAGTCCTGTGTTCGTTCGCGAACAGACGTATGGTTTGCTGCTGCGTAGGCTGGCAGGACGATTGATCAGCCAGGGAGCAGCCATGCAAGTACCTATTGAGGAAGGCGCCGACAAGACGTTGGAGCAGCACGAAGAAGCGCGCCGCGAATTCATCGCCGAACTGTGGCGGCGCTACGAAGCGTTGCAGGAATGGGCCGTCAGCCATTGGCCAGACCAGCAACACCCGCTCAGTTCCGCCGACTTCGTCGAATCGCGCAAGGAAATCTTGAGCTTGCGTTCGCCGGCTGGGTCGTTGAGCCAGCCGGCTACGCGCGATGCGGCAGAGCCGGAGCAGGGCGGGGCGCAGTATGTTGACGTCACCCCTGCACCGTGGCCGTAATCTGACGTCACCCGCCAACAATGTTGTCGGATGACGGTTCTGCGAACCTGATCCGACCTACGCGTCGCTTTTACCCTGCGCAAACACCCAGCAAACCAAACTTACCAGCAGCCCCGCCATCACGCCATACGCCAGATTCAAGGCGCTGTCGAACAGCAGTGGCGCCACCAGGCCCGAGACCAGCGCGAACAGCAGCATCTGGATGAACGATTGCATCGACGACGCCAGGCCGCTGTTGTTGGGGAAGTGGTTCAGCGCCATCAAAGTCATCGGCGGCATGGCGATCGACAGGGCGAACGAGTAGAAGAACAGCGGCAGCACGGCCCATGGCACTTCGGCGGCAAAGACATAGTTGTAGCCGATGTTGGCGGCGGCCGCCACCAGCATCAGGATGAAGCCGGCCCAGATCATCTGGCGCTGGCTGTAGCGGTGGGCGATTTTCGCCGACAGGGCCGAACCGAACACCATGCCGCTGATCAGGGGAATGAACAGCCAGGCAAATGCCGTTTCCGGCAGGTGCAGGATGTTGATGATGAAGTAGGCGGCCGAACCGATGTACAGGGCGAAGCCGCCAAAGGCGGCGCCGATGGCCGTCGATAGCAGCAGAAACTGACGGTGGCACAGCACTTTCCAGTAATTGACGGCGATGTCGCCCAGGTGGAAGGCGTGGCGCTGCTCCTTCGGCAGGCTCTCCGGCAGCGCGCGCCAGACGACGACGAACATCAGCACGCCGAAGGCCGACAGGAACCAGAATATCCAGCGCCAGCCCAGGCCCACTTGCAGCCAGCCGCCCAGCACGGGCGCGATGGCCGGCGCCAGCGCGAACACCATCATGATGTGCGAGAGGATTTTTTGTGCGGCGGCGCCCGAATAGCGGTCTTGCACGATGGCGCGGCCGATCACGGAGCCGGCACCGGCCGACAGCCCCTGCAGCACGCGCCAGGCCAGCAGCCAGCCCAGCGACGGCGCCAGCGCGGCGCCCACAGAGGCGATCACATACAGCACCAGCGAGACGAGAATCACGGGACGGCGGCCGAACGAGTCGGACAGGGTGCCGTAAAACAGCATCATGAAGGCGAACGTGAACAGGAAAAAGCTCAGGGTCTGCTGCACCAGCAGGGGGCTGGCATTGAAATCTTGCACGATGGCGGGGAACGACGGCAGATAGGTGTCAATTGCAAGCGGTCCGACCATCGCCAGGCCCGCCAAAATCCATGTTAATAATTTAGTCATGTTGAAGAGTGTTTTTGTTAGCCCGTCATTTTACGCTAGTGGAAGCAATCGGGTTTGCCGGCGACCTCTCTTAGTCAGGCATATGCGTTTTTTGCATATGGATGTTTGAAATTCTTCGTTTGCTTTGTCGTGTGCCGCCTTTAAGCTGGGGCGACCCGGCTTGTTTGCCGTTTTCTGGAAGTGATACGCCATGCATAGCATTTACCCCGCGGCGCCCGCCGACGACACGGCCCAGTGGAACCTGGGGCCCGTGATCCAGGCCTTGCGCAGCTCGCGCGAAGACAAGCACAAGATCCGCCATAACGGCAGGGTGCGTGAACTGCCGTCGCGCGAAGCGCTCACCACCATCGTCAACGGCCTGTCGGCGGCCCTGTTCCCCACGCATTACGGGCGGCCCAACCTGACGGACGAAAGCATCGATTATTTTGTCGGCGATACCCTCAACACCACCCTGAACCGCCTCAGTGAACAGGTGCGGCGCGGCCTGCTGTTCTCGGCTCCGGCTCACGCCGTGCCGGCCGGCGATGAGGGTGATGGCGCCAGCGACGATGCGGCCCTGGCGCAGCAGGCGCGCGACATCACGCGTGCATTCGCCGCCAGCCTGCCCGACATCCGCGCCCTGCTGGTGTCGGACGTGCAGGCCGCGTATGCGGGCGACCCGGCCGCCACCTCGGTGGCCGAGATCATGCTGTGCTACCCGGGCACCATCGCCATCTTGTACCACCGCCTGGCGCACCGTCTGCATGCGCTGGGTGCGCCGTTCCTGGCGCGCCTGATCGCCGACATCGCGCACACCCTGACGGGCATCGACATCCATCCGGGTGCGCACATCGGCGCCTCCTTCTTCATCGACCACGGCACGGGCGTGGTGATCGGCGAGACGGCCATCATCGGCCAGCGGGTGCGCCTGTACCAGGCCGTGACATTGGGCGCGAAGCGCTTCCCGGCTGACGCAAGCGGTGCGCTGATCAAGGGCACGCCGCGCCACCCCATCGTCGAGGACGACGTGGTCATCTACGCGGGCGCGACCGTGCTGGGGCGCATCACCATCGGCGCGGGATCGACTGTCGGGGGAAATGTGTGGCTGACGCAGAGCGTGCCAGCGAATAGCAATGTATCGCAGGCGCAGATGCGCAACGACTGAGAAGAATGGAAGGGAAAACGAACCCCAGCGCAGAAACTGGGGTCGTACCCTCAGGGTACGACCCCGGTATTTGCGGTTGGGTTTACTTCACCGTCAGCACTTCATACCGCGCCACGGGCACGCCATCCTTCAGCAGCAGCAATTCCTGGTCGGCGTAGCGGTAGCCATTGACTTCGCCCAGGGTGCTCAAGAGCAGGCGCTCGAGGTCCATGTCCAGCGGCTGGCACATCATCATGGTGCCGGCCATCTGTCCAAAGTTCAAGGTGCTGACGCCATCGCTGGTGTAGCCGCCCATCATCTGGTTGCAGCCGCTGTTGCCGCTGGCGCGGCCATCAGCCAGCTGCAGGGTCACTTCGCGCTGTTCGGGCGCCTTGCGCACCACTTGCTTGCCCTTCAATTCCTTCAGCTTCCACTGCGTGCCCGTCAGCTTCGGCGCCGGCTTGGCGGGCGAGGTGGCGCCTGGCGCGGCGGCGGCTGCGTCGCTGCGTAAGGGCGTTTGCGCGCAGCCGGCCGTGATGGCGACGATGGCGGCGAGGGGAATCAGGCTGGCGAGTTTAAACATGGCAATCCTTCTTTAAATGAATGGCGCCAGCGTAGCAGATTGGCGCCGCGCCAGCGTGCACGGTTGACAATCCTACCGCTCCTGTTCCAGCCGGGATTCGAGCACCGTGCGCGCCGCCGCCACGTAGGTGCGGCAAGCCTGCGGGTCGATGAACGCCTCGCTGCCGGCCGTGGCGCTGGCCTCCAGACGCTCCCATAATTGCGACGCCTCCGGGTGGGCCGAAATCAGCACGTCGCACGGCAGTTTTTCCAGCGTTTCGAAGCTGTGGCGCAAGTCCGCCACCGCGTTCGGATACTCGCTGCTGGCGCTGAACTTGAAGCCGGGACGCGAAACGGCGTTGACACTGTCCGCGTAGACCATGTTCAGGCAGCGGGGACCGTCGCACGATTGCCACGTCCAGCTCAAGCCCCCGGGCGTGTGGCCCGGCGTGGCATGCGCCGTCAGGTTGACGGGGCCGACGTTGAACTGGCCGCCATCGCGCGCCAGGCGCATGTCCTTGACGGGCGGGTACTTGGGCAGCGCGTGGTATTGCGGGTCGTCCGGGCCCACTTCGCCCGACGCCAGGTCCAGCGCGGCCGACGGGCTGGCGGCCACCAGCGCATTGCTGCGCCGCTGCAGTTCGGCCAGGCCGCCCGCATGGTCGATATGGCCATGCGAATTGAGTATCAGCTTGACGTCCTCGATGCGAAAGCCCAGGGCGGCGATATTGGCGATGATCTTGGGCGCCGATTCCGGCAAGCCGCCGTCGATCAGCACGTGGCCCTGCGGCGACGTCACCAGCACGGAGCTTAGGCCTTTCACGCCCACATAATAGGTATTGCCGACGATGCGGAACGGTGTCTGGTCCGCGTTCCAGGTCGCGCAGACGTCGCAGCCCGGCGTCGGCGCCGTGACTGGCGCCTGCGCCCATGCCAGGGAGCCATGGCCTGCCAGCAGCGCCAGTGCCAGCGCGCGTGTAAGAGTGGGGGGCATTGCGTTCCTTATCCGTGGTGCCAGGGTGGCGTATGCTGACATGGAACGGAGCTGGACGCAAATGGCGCCTGGTGTCAGATCGCGTGCGCGGCGTGCAGTTCGCCGAGGATGGCCTCCTTCAATTGCGCCTGCGCTGCCGGCGTGCGCAGGCGGGGGCGAGGCGCGGCCACGTCGTAGTGGGCGCGCGGCGGTCCGGCGCGCGTATCGAGCATGACGATGCGGTCGCTCAGGTACAGCGCTTCATCGATATCGTGCGTCACCAGCAGCACGCTCAAGCCATGGCGCGCGGCGACGGCGGCCAGCAAGTCCTGCAGCTTCATGCGCGTAAAAGCGTCGACGGCGGAAAACGGTTCATCCAGCAGCAGGATGCGGGGCTGGCCGAACAGGCCGCGGGCAATCGCCGCCCGTTGCGCCTGGCCGCCCGACAGCTGCTTGGGCAGGCTGTGCGCATGGCCTTGCAAGCCTATTTCTTCCAGCAACTGCGCGACCCTGGGATCGTCTTCGCCACCGGCACCGAGGCCGAAGGCGATGTTTTGCGCCACCGTCAGCCAGGGAAACAAACGCGGTTCCTGGAAGATCAGGCCGATGTCGGCGTGCACTCCTGCCAGCAGCTGGCCGTCCAGGCGCAGGGTGCCGCGGAAGTCCGTATCGAGACCGGCCACGATGGACAGCAGGCTGCTCTTGCCGCAGCCGCTGGCGCCGATCAGGCTGACGATCTCGCCTTGGCGCAGCTGCAATTGGAGGTTATGCAGCACGCGCCGCGCGCCATAGGATTTGTCATGGATGGCAATGTCAAGCAGGGCAGTCATGCGTGGGGGCTTTCGTCAGGTGGTGGCATAGCTGTCGCGCCAGGCGAGCAAGCGGGTTTCCAGGCGCTGCATCAGGCTGTCGCTGGCCTTGCCCAGCACGGCCAGCAGCACGATGGTGGCCAGCACGATGTCGGCGCGGCTCGTTTCACGCCCGTCGCTGAGCAGATAGCCGAGGCCCTGGCTGGCGGCGATCAATTCGGCTGCCACCATGAACATCCAGGCCAGGCTCAAACCATTGCGCAGACCCGTGAAGATGGCCGGCAGCGCGGCCGGCAGCAGCACGCGCCGCGCCAGCGCGGGACGGCTCAAGCGGTACATGCGCGCCGCGTCGATCAGCTTGCGGTCCACGTCGCGGATGCCCGACGCCACGCCCATGTAGACGGGGAAGAAGGCGCCGATGCCGATTAGGACCAGTTTCGGCGCTTCATCAATGCCTAGCCACAGCAGCAGCAAGGGCACCCAGGCCAGCGAGGGAATCGCGCGCAAGGCCTGGAACGTGGGGTCGAGCAGCGCCTCCATCGTGCGGTTCAAGCCCACGGCTGCGCCGAGCATGATGGCCAGCAGCGCGCCGCCCGCAAAGCCGATGGCCACGCGCACGGTGCTGGCCAGCACATGGCCGGCCAGACCCTGGCGCGCCAGGTCGGCGATGGTGGCGGCGATGTCGCTGGGCGCCGGCAGCAGGTTGGCGGGGATGGCGCCCGTGCGCACGCCCAGTTCCGCCGCCAGCAGCCCTAGCACGGGCAGCAGCAGGCCGAGCGCCGAGCGCGGCAAGGGAGGAAACTTGCGCCGCACGCCCGTGTCGTTGGCCTGTGCTGGCGCGGCGAGCGTGTCTCTGGCCATGACCGATTACGCCTTGCTGATGAAGGGGGCGGCGAAGCGGGTGTCGACCAGATCCGCGATGGCGCGGTTCAGGTCTGCACCGGACTTGACCAGCGCTTCATCGACGAGGATGGGCGCGGCCACCAGCAGGGCCTTCACATGTTCGTTCGACGGCTGCGGATTGCTGAAGTCACTGCGCAGTTTTACCTGCAGCAGCGCCACGGGCAGGCTGACCTTCGCTTCCTCCGACAGGATCTTCGCCGCCTCGGCCGGATAGGCACGGATCCAGGCGCGCGCCCGTTCGTAGGCCTGTATCACCTTGCCCACTTCGGCCGGGCGGCTGGCGAGGAAGTCCTCGCGCACGTTCAGGAAGCCGTAGGTGTTGAAGGCCACGTTGCGGTAGATCAGGCGCGACCCCGTTTCCAGTTCGCTGGCGGCCATGTGCGGGTCGAGGCCGGCCCAGGCATCAACCTTGCCCTGCTCCAGCGCCGCGCGGCCATCCGCATGCTGCAGGCTGACGTGTTCGATGTCGCCGCGTTTCAGGCCCGCCGTCTTCAATGCGCGCAGCAGGAACAGATACGGGTCGGTGCCCTTGGTGGCGGCCACCTTCTTGCCCTTCAAGTCGGCGATGCTGCGGATGGGACTATCCTTGCGCACCACCAGCGCCGTCCATTCGGGACGCGAAAAAATATACGGCGCGCGGATAGGGTTGCCGTTGGCGCGCGCCAGCAGGGCGGCCAGGCCGGCGCTCGAACCGATGTCGATGCTGTTGGCGTTCAGGTATTCGAGTGCGCGGTTGCTGCCTGCGCTGAGCACCCACTTGATGCTGGTGCCGTCCGGCTTGAACGCTTCTTCCAGCCAGCCGAAACGGCGCAGTACCAGGCTGGTGGGCGAATAATAGGCGTAGTCGAGGCGCAGCTCCTTCAAGGGCGCCTGCGCGGCGGCGCGGGTGAGGCCGGGCAAGGCGGCGAGGGTGGCGCCGCTGGCGGCCAGTTGCAAGATGGTTCTGCGTTTCATGAAGTCCTTGAGGTAAGAGTGATGCGTCAGGCTGCCAGCGCAGATTCGGACGCGGGTGCGATGCTGACCTGGCGGCCCGCATGACCGGCAGGCAGGCGCGGGCCCTGGCCGAAGACCTTGTGGCGCAAGCTGCCTTCTTCATATTGCGTGCGGTAGCGGCCGCGCCGCTGCAGTTCCGGCACGATGTGGGTTACCACGTCGGCCATGCTGTCGTGGGCGACGGCGAAGGCGAGATTGAAACCGTCGATGCCCGTTTCATCGAGCCAGCTTTCCAGCTGGTCGGCCACCTGGCGCGCATCGCCCACCAGTACCGGGCCGCGTCCGCCCAGGCCGATGTATTCGGCCGCTTCGCGTACCGTCCACGTGCGGTCCGGGTCGGCCTGGCTGAACGAGGCCAGCGCCGAGCGGCCGGCCGGGGAATCGATGTAGTCGATGGTGGCGTCGAGCGGATAGCGGCTGAAATCGACGCCCGTCCAGCCGGACAGCAGCACCAGAGACGCCTCGATATTCACGTGGCGCAGGTAGTCGGCATGCTTGGCGCGCGCTTCCGCTTCCGTGGCGCCCGTGATGACGAGTGCCTGCGCGTAGATCAGCAGCGCGTCGCCATCGCGCCCGCTTTGCCGCACGGCGGCGCGCAAGTCGTCGGCATAGCGTTTCACCACCGTCTTGCTGGGGCCACTGACAAAGGTGGCTTCCGCGTGGCGCGCCGCGAAGCGCGTGCCGCGCGGCGAGGTGCCCGCCTGGTACAGCAGGGGCGTGCGCTGTGGCGACGGCTCGCACAAATGGATGCCGGGCACCTGGTAGTGGCGCCCGGCATGGTTGATTGGATGGATTCTGGCCGGATCGGCGTAGATGCCGCGTGCCTTGTCGTTGACGACGGCGTCGTCGTCCCAGCTTTTTTCCCACAGCTTGTAGACGACGTCCAGGTATTCGTCGGCCAGATCGTAGCGTTCGTCGTGGCCCAGCTGCTGTTGCAGGCCCAGGTTGCGCGCCGCGCTGTCTAAATAGCCGGTGACGATATTCCAGCCGATGCGTCCACCCGTCAGATGGTCGAGGGTGGAGATGCGCCGCGCGAACGTGTACGGGTGTTCATAGGTGAGGGCGCAGGTGACGCCGAAACCCAGGTGCGTGGTCGCTTGCGCCATGATGGGCACGAGGGCCAGCGGGTCGTTCAGCGGAACCTGCACGCCGTGTTCCAGGGCCGCATCGAGACTGTCCCGGTACACGTCATACACGCCCAGCACATCGGCCAGGAACACCGCGTCGAACAGGCCCGCTTCCAGCAGCTGCGCCAGTTCCGTCCAGTGCGCAGGGTCCGTGTAGCGGTGGCTGCGGTCGCGCGCATGCGTCCACAGGCCCGGCGACTGATGGCCGACGGTATTCATCTGGAAGGCGTTGAAACGTATCGTCTTTGCCATGGCTTATTTTGCTGCCGTCTGCAAGGCTTGCTGGTAGTCGGGTTTCGAATAGCCGGCAAAGTGTTTATTCGTGATGTCGAGGAATTCGCGCGAGCGGTAGGCGGCCGCCAGATCCTTGGCGAACTGCTTGTCCTTGTCCGCCGTGCGGATGGCCACCAGGTTGATGTAGTTGGGCGAGATTTTCTCGGCCACCAGCGCCTCCGTCAGCTTCAGCCCCGACGCCAGCGCGTAATTGCCATTGATGAAGGAGTAATCGGTGTCGCCCAGCGAACGTGGCAGCTGCGCCGCTTCCAGCGGCAGCAGCTTGATTTTCTTCGTGTTGACGGCGATATCCTTTTCCGACGCGCGCACGGGGTCGAAGCTGGCGCGCAGCTTGATCCATCCTAGTTGGTCGAGCAGCAACAGCGCGCGCGCCTGGTTGGTCGGGTCGTTCGGCAAGCCCACCGTCGTGCCTTCCTTCACGTCGTCCAGCGTCTTGTGCTTCTTGCTGTAGATGGCAATCGGCGCCGTGGGGATCGTGATCAGGTCCGTCAGGGCCAGCTTGTGCTCCAGCGCGAATTTCTTCAGGTAGACGATGTGCTGGAAGACGTTGGCGTCCAGCGAACCTTCGGCCAGCGCGAAGTTCGGCTGGATGTAGTCATTGAATTCCACCAGCTTGACCTTGTAGCCCTGCTTTTCCAGGATAGGTTTGATGCCCAGCTTGATCTGGTCCGCGTACGGCCCGGCGCTGGTGCCGATGGTGATGTCTTTCGGGTCCTTGGCGTGGGCGAAGCTGCTCGCCAGGGCGAGGGTCAGGGCGGTGAGGAGGATGCTGCGGCGGGCGATGGTCATGTTAACTCCTGCATAGTGAAGAACTGGGGTCAGACCCGCCGGGTCTGACCCCGGAAGTCCGCTAAATAGCCTGCGGCGTAAATGTATCGATTCGCCCAGGCCGTGGTTTTACGAGTACGCCGTCGGCTCAGGTACCGTGCCGGTCAAGGCAAAGCGTCCCAGGTCGCGCAGCTTGTAGTCGATGGGGTCGTGCAGGGTATGCACGCGCACGTTGCGCCAGTAGCGGTCGTATCCATACTGGGCCGAGGTGGAACGGGCGCCCGTCAGTTCGAACATCTGGCTGCTGATCTCGAGTCCTGCCTTGTGCGCCAGGCACTTGGCTTCGGCCACGGACACGGCCAGCAAGCCCCGTTCGCGCGCCGTCACCAGCGCCCCCTTGCGGAACACCTTTTCCAGTTCCTGCGCTGCAGAGTCGGCCAGCACTTGCGCGGGGCGCAGCAAGAGCCACAGCTGGCCGTAGCGGTGCTGCACCAATGGGTCGTCCGTTGCCTTGTCCACGCCCGAGGCAAACCAGGCCTTTGCCTGTTCGTCCGTGTACAGGCGCGCCGCCTCGAACGCGCCTTCGGCGATGCCCAAATACAGATTGGCCATGATCAGCTGCGCGATCTGCGAGCGCACGGTCGCTTGCGGCGTGGCGGCCTGCGCGGGCGCCTGCAGCACCAGCTCCCGCGGCAGGGCGACACCTTGGAAATGCACGTTGCCGCTGTCCGTCTGGCGCTGGCCGAAGGCGTCCCAGTCCGCCTGCACGGTCACGCCATCCTGGCGCGTGGGTAAGGCGGCGATCAGCGCCGTCTGCGTGGGCGCATGCCAGGCGGAGACGGTCAGCCAGTCCGATCCCACGGAACCGGAAGAAAAGCTCTTGATGCCGTCAAGGATATAGCCGTCGTCGCTGTCGGTAGCCGTGACCCGTTTGTCGAGCGGGTTCAATGCATTGCCCCAGAACAGGCGCTCGTCGACGGTCAGGGTGAGCAGGCGGCGCTGTTGCTGCGCGCTGCCATACAGCTGCAGGCCGGCCAGCTGCAAATGGTGGAAGCCGAAGACATGCGCCAGCGCACTGTCGGCCCGCGCCAGGATGCGGATCACCTGGTACACGAGGGGCCACGACGCGCCCTGGCCGCCGAATTCCACGGGGATCGACAGGGTCAGCAAGCCCGATTCGCGCAGCCATTCGCGTTCCTGCGCCGCATGGCCGCCGGCCTGGTCGCGGGCATTGGCCGTTTCAGCCAGGCGAGCGGCCAGCTTTGTTGCGATGCTGATGGCGTCCTGCAGGGGTTCCGGTACAGGCGGCTGGGGACGGGCGGCATGGAGAAAAACGCTAGACATGGGTGACATTCCAGAAAGACGATGACGCCGATATTGCACCGCCCCGCGTGCGCCGTACACGAAGAAAACCGCGCATGGATATGCGAAAAAAACCGCGCGGCAGAATGCGCGATGGCGTGCGGGGCGTCAGGCCCGGATAGTCAAAAAACGCATATCGAAGCGCGAAAGCATTCGTTTTACACGGCTGCTGATGGCGATAGGCTGCAAGCATCCGAGTAACTCCAATCCGACAACGTACAGGGACGGGCATCACATGAGCATTTTGTTATTGGGCGGTAGCCCGCAACTCCCATCGAGTTCCAGCCGCCTGCTGCTGCATATCGGCGAACAGCTGGCGCTGCAGGGCCACAGCTACGCCAAGCTGCATGTGCGCGACTTGCCGGCGCGCGCCTTGCTGCTGGCCGACTACGACGACGCGGCGATTGCCCGCGCCGTGCGCGCCGTGGCCGATGCTGACGCCATCGTGATCGCCACGCCCATCTACAAGGCCTCCTATACCGGGCTGCTGAAAGCCTTCCTCGACTTGCTGCCGCAAGATGGCCTGGCCGGCAAGCTGGTACTGCCGCTGGCCACGGGCGGCGGCCATGCCCACACCCTGGCGCTCGACTATGCGCTGCGTCCCGTGCTGCATGCGCTGGGCGCCAAGCAAGTCTTCACGAGCATCTATGCCAATGCGCAGCAACTGGCGTGGCACGAAGAAGGGGGCCTGAGCCTGGACGCGCCGATTGCCGACCGCGTGCAGGCCGGCATCGAGGAACTCTCCACGGGCCTGTTCGTGCTGCAGGGCCGCCGTCCGACCGCGCCAGCCGAGGTCTCGCACCCCGTGCGTACGCTGCAAGACCAGCCTTACGCGCCTCAGTATCAAGCCGCCTGATTATTCACCGACCAAGGAACCGCCATGACACACCGCCACGCACAACGCCTCTCGCGCCGTACCACCCTGGGCCTGCTGTTTGCCGCCGCCGCCGGCGTGATGGCGGCCGGCATGCCGGTCGCGGCGCAGGCGCAAGTCAAAGGGGAGGTCCAGGTGCAGGTGCAGGTTCGCATTGGCTACCAGAAATACGGCACCCTGACCTTGTTGAAAGGGCGCGGCACGCTGGAAAAACGCCTGGCTGAGCAGGGCGTGGGCGTGAAATGGACGGAGTTCCCGGCCGGCCCCGTGCTGCTGGAAGGCTTGAACGTGGGCAGCATCGATTTCGGCACCGTGGGCGAGGCGCCGCCGATCTTTGCGCAGGCGGCCGGCGCCAACCTGGTCTACGTCGGCAATGAGCCGGCGTCGCCGGCCAGCGAAGCCATCGTCGTGCCCAAGGGTTCCGGCCTGCGCACCCTGGCCGACTTGAAGGGCAAGAAAATCGCCCTGAACAAGGGCTCGAACGTACATTACTTGTTGTTGAAAGCGCTGGAAAAGGCTGGTGTCGCGTATGCCGATATCCAGCCCGTGTTCCTGCCGCCGGCCGATGCGCGCGCCGCCTTCGAGCGGGGCAGCGTGGATGCGTGGGCCATCTGGGACCCGTTCCTGGCGGCCGCCGAAAAGCAGCTGGGCGCCCGCGTGCTGGCCGATGGCAAGGGCCTGGTGGCGAACTACCAGTTTTATCTGGCCTCGCGCACGTATGCGGAAAAGCATCCCGAGATCCTGCGCATCGTGCTCGATGAAGTGGCCAAGGTCGACGACTGGGGCCGCAACAACCCGGAGGAAGTGGCGACGATCCTCGCCGCACAGACGGGGCTGGGCAAGGATGTCGTGGCGCTGGCCGCCTCGCGCTATGCGTATGGCGTCAAACCCGTGTCGGTCGACGTCATCGCGTCGCAGCAAAGGGTGGCGGACGCGTTTTCCAGCCTGAAGCTGATTCCCAAACCGATCGTTGTCAAGGACGCGCTGCTGCCCGTCAAGCAAGTCGCCACCAAATAAACAAAGAGAGATAGAAAATACCATGTCGTTGAATATATTCTGGTTCATCCCTACCCACGGCGACAGCCGTTACCTGGGCACGTCGCAAGGCGCGCGTCCCGTCGATGCCGATTATTTGCGCCAGGTGGCCGTGGCCGCCGACACGCTCGGCTACGACGGCGTGCTGTTGCCGACGGGCCGCTCCTGCGAAGATGCATGGGTGGTGGCCTCGTCGCTGATCAGCGTGACGCAAAAGCTCAAATTCCTCGTCGCCATCCGCCCCGGCCTGTCCACGCCCGGCCTGGCCGTGCGCATGGCGTCCACCTTTGACCGCCTGTCGAACGGACGTCTCTTGATCAACGTCGTCACGGGCGGCGACCAGGGCGAACTGGAAGCGGACGGCCTGTTTGCTGACCACGCCAAGCGCTATGAAATCTCCGATGAATTCATCAAGGTGTGGCGCGCCACGCTGGCGGGCGAGGGCGGCGCGGCCGGCTACGATTTCGAGGGCAAGCATATCCAGGTCAAAGGCGCGAAAACCCTGTATCCGCCCGTGCAGAAACCATATCCACCGCTGTATTTCGGCGGCTCGTCGGAGCCTGCGCTTGAACTGGCGGCCGAGCAGATGGACGTGTACCTGACGTGGGGCGAGCCGCCGGCCGCCGTGGCCGAGAAAATCGCCGACATCCGCGCGCGCGCGGCCAAGCGGGGCCGCACGGTGCGCTTCGGTATCCGCCTGCACGTGATCGTGCGCGAAACGAACGAGGCGGCCTGGCGCGCGGCCGATGAACTGATCAGCCATCTGGACGACGACATCATCGCCAAGGCGCAGGCGGCCTTCGGCAAGATGGATTCCGTGGGCCAGCAGCGCATGGCGGCCCTGCATGGCGGGCGGCGCGACAAGCTCGAAGTGTCGCCGAATCTGTGGGCCGGCGTGGGCCTGGTGCGCGGCGGCGCGGGCACGGCCCTCGTCGGTGATGGGCCGACGGTCGTGGCGCGCATGCAGGAATACGCGGACCTGGGCATCGACACCTTCATTTTCTCGGGCTACCCGCACCTGGAAGAGTCGTACCGCTTTGCCGAGCTGGTATTCCCGCTGCTGGGCAAGGGCAAGGCCGTGGGTGAGCAGTCCTTGAGCGGCCCCTTCGGCGAAGTCATGGCCAGCAATATCGTGCCTGCCGCGCCACAGAAAAAGGCGGCCTGAGATGGCGGCCGGCTCGATACAACGGGCAGGCGCCGCGCCGTGGCGTGATTCGCTGGCGCCATGGGCCTTGCCCGTGGCGCTGCTGCTGGCCTGGCAGCTGGCGGCGCAGTGGGGCTGGCTGTCGAGCCGCATCCTGCCCGAGCCGTGGGCCGTGGCGAAAGCCTTCTGGCACCTGGCCGTGTCGGGCGAATTGTGGCTGCACCTGAAAACAAGCTTGTGGCGCGCCACGGTCGGTTTCGCCATCGGCGCGGGACTGGGCTTGCTGCTGGGCTTATTGACGGGCAGCTTCCGCCACGCGGAAACCCTGCTCGACACGACCTTGCAAATGGTGCGCAACATCCCGGCCCTGGCCCTGATCCCGCTGGTGATCCTGTGGTTCGGCATCGATGAAACGGCCAAGCTGTTCCTGCTGGCCGTCGGCGTGTTCTTTCCCGTCTACCTGAACACCTTTCACGGCATCCGCTCGGCCGACCAGGGCTTGATCGAAATGGCGAAAAGCTATGGCTTGTCCGGCTGGCCTTTGTACCGCGACGTGATCCTGCCGGCCGCCATGCCGTCGATTCTGGTCGGCGTGCGCTTTTCGCTGGGCCTCGTGTGGGTGCTGCTGATCGTTGCCGAAACCATCTCGGCGCAGGCCGGCATCGGCTACATGACCATGAATGCCCGCGAATTCCTGCAAACGGACGTGGTGCTGGTGGGGATTTTGCTGTACGCCTTGCTGGGCAAGCTGGCCGATCTGTTCTCGCGCCGGCTGGAGCGCCACTGCCTGCGCTGGAATCCCGCCTACCGATAGTGACGAAATGACGAAGGAAGACATCATGCTGCTTGCCCCCATCCAGATCGAAACGGATTTTTTGTCGCACTTCGTGCAGTACGACCCGGCCAGCGCGCCGCCGCAGGCGAAGGCCGCGCCGCAGGCTCCATTGGCGCGCCGTGGCGTGCCTTTGGAGCTGACGCAATTGAGCAAGGCGTATGGCGAACGTCCGGTGCTGAAAAACGTCGACCTGCAGCTGGAAGCGGGAGAGTTCGTCGCCATCGTGGGACGCAGCGGCTGCGGCAAGAGCACCTTGCTGCGTTCGATCGCGGGCCTGGAGAGCGTCGATGACGGCAGCATCGCCATCGGCAGCGGCGTGGGCGCGCCCGACATCCGCATCATGTTCCAGGAATCGCGTCTGCTGCCGTGGAAGACGGTGCTCGATAACGTGGCCCTGGGGCTACCCCGCTCCGTCGGTGCGGCGGCCGCTTCGCTGTGGACGGTGGGTCTGGCCGAACGGGCCGACGACTGGCCGTCGGCGTTATCGGGTGGGCAGAAACAGCGTGTGGCGCTGGCACGCGCCCTCGTGCACGAGCCGCAACTGCTGCTGCTCGACGAACCCCTGGGCGCGCTCGACGCCCTGACGCGCATCGAGATGCAGCAGCTGATCGAGTCGCTGTGGCTGGCGCGCGGTTTCACGGCCGTGCTGGTGACGCACGACGTGGCCGAAGCCGTGGCTCTGGCCGACCGCGTGCTGCTGATCGAGGAGGGCCAGATCACCATGGACGTGCCGGTGGACTTGCCGCGCCCGCGACAGCGCGGCCATGCGGCTTTCGCCGCGCTGGAGCAGGCTATCTTGTCGCGGGTGCTGCAGCCGTCTCGGCCAGCACGATGAAACCGTCGCCATCGACGCTTGCCACGATGGCTTCATAATTGTCGATGGCCGGGTGGCGGGTGGCCAGCGGGTGCGCGTGCGTGGCGGTGACGACGATGACTTTCGCGCCAGCCGCTTCGCCCGCCTCAATGCCGACCGACGCATCTTCGAACACCAGGCAGTCGGAGGGCACCACGCCCAGTTTTTCAGCGGCCAGCAGATAGCAATCGGGTTTTGGTTTGCCGGCCTTGACGTCTTCCGCCGTCACCATGATGGCCGGTATCGGCATGCCGGCCGCCTTCAGGCGGGCAGTGGCCAGTGCCCTCGGCGCCGAGGTGACGATGGCCCATTGCGCGGGCGGCAGCGATTGCAAAAAGCGCAGCGCTCCCGCAATTTCAATAATCCCTTCCACATCGATGATTTCCGCATCCGTGATGCCTTGCGACTCGCGCTGCGCGTCGACGCCGGGCAAGCGCAGTTTGGCGATGGTGTCGACCGAGCGCGCGCCGTGGATGGTGGGCAAAAAGGCCGCCACGTCAAGGCCCTGGCGCTGCGCCCACGTGCCCCAGATGCGTTCGGCGGCGGCGATGGAATTGATGACGGTGCCGTCCATGTCAAACAAAAAAGCCCGATAGCGGCCTGCGGCCGACGGTAGCGGGGATGAAGACGGCGAGGGCAGTGCGGACATGGCTTCCTTCCAGATGATGGGCTGGAAGCCATTGTAACGGCAGTCGATTTTTATTTCACAGGTAGACCGATTCAAACCTGGCCACGGGCGCGCCATCCTTGAGCAGGATCAGCTTCTCGCCGTCGAGCTGGTAGCCCGTCACGCTGTTCAAATTGGCCAGCACGGCGCTTTCCAGCTGCATCAAAGGGGGCGGGCAGGCCATGCGCGTGCCAGCCAGCTGGGTGAAGCGCAGGGCCGTGCCGGCCACGGTATAGCCGCCCATGACGCGGTTGCAGCCAGTGAAACCGGTGACCTTGCCATCGTCGGTGAGGGTAATGCGCACTTCGCGCTCCTGCTGCGGCGCCATCGCCACGGGAGCCCCATCGAGCTGCGTGAGCTTCCAGTAGGTATTCGTCAGGCTGGCGTTCGGCTTGGCGCTGTCGCTGGTGGCGGCGCAACCGCCGGCCATGGCGATGGCGGCGGCGAGGGGAAGGTATTTAAGATGATGCGTCAGGCGATGCAGCATGGGATGCTCCTGTGAGGGGGGAATGCCTGCAGACTAGCAGGTTTTTCGCACCGCTCAGCGCACGGCAGCGGCGATTGTTTCCATTTTGCCAGTCCTGGCATTAAACTCATGTTTTCTATTCTTTTAACGTTGATCGGGGAGCCTGGCCGATGCTGCAAGCGCAAGCGCTGGATAATCGACTCGTCGCCACCACTGCCGACGATGTGCTGGTCGACCGGATCGTGCCCGGCGCGCCGCTGGTGATCGCCTTCGGCTTCGTTTCGTGGACCACGCGTCCCGCCTTCGATTTTTACGGGCGCCTGAGAAAACTGGAACAGGCCAGCGGCCAGCATCTGAATAAAATTCTCGTGCGCGATTCGGGCAATGCCTGGTACCACCGCCGCATCGCGGGCCTGGGCAACCACGTCGACGAGACGGCGCAAGCCCTGCGCGAGCTTGTGCGCCGCATCGCACCGAGCCAGGTCACGACCGTCGGCCAGTCCATGGGCGCGTATGGGGCCGTCATGTATGGCTTGCTGCTGGACGTGCAGCAAATCGTCGCCTTCGGGCCATTGTCTTTCCTCGACGTGCAGCAGGCGCGCTTGTACCATGAGCTGCGCTGGCTGCCCGTGATGGAGTCGCTGGCGCAAGACCCGCCGGCGTCCGGCTACTACGACCTGGCGGCCCTGTGCCGCGCCAGGGCGACGGACGCTACGCAGCTGCACCTGGTGTTCGGCACTCGGCCCGACGTGGCCAGCGTGGGCGCCAGCGCCAGCGAATCGGTCAACCTCGACGCCATGCACGCGCAGCGCCTGGCTGCGTTCGGCCGCTGCACCTTGCACCCGTATCCGCAGTCGGGCCATGCGGTGGTGCAGCACCTGATCGACACGAAGCGCATCAACGCCTTGCTGGCCACATGCATACTCGGTCTCACGCTGGAAGATGAACCGATGCCGGAGATCGGCGCGGCATGGCAGGACTGGGTGGCGGAAAACCTGCGTTTGGGCTGTGCCGGCGAACAGCTGGTGGCGGTGCTGCAGCAGCACGGTTTTTCGCTGGCCAGCAGCATGGCGGCCGTGGCTGCCGTTGCTGCCGCCCGCGCCAAAGCCGTATGACACCGCAGTTCGAACTCGACACCCTGAAAATGCGCATCGCCGCGCCCGAACTGGCGGCGCTCGACTTGCGCGTGCGGGTGCAGCGCGCGCTGCGCCAGCTGATACTCGATGGCGTGCTGGCGCCCGGCCTGCGCCTGCCGGCCACGCGCACGCTGGCGCAGTCGCTGGGCGTGTCGCGCGACACGGTGGAAATGGCGTACGCGCAGCTGCGCCTGGACGGTTATATCGAGCGCCAGGCGGGATCGGGCAGTTTCGTCTCGCCGACGATAGGGGCGAACTTGCTGGGCAAGCCGGCGGTGGCGCCGCTGTCCATGCCGGCGCAGCCGGTGGCGCTCAGCGCGCGCGGCGCACAGATTCTCGCCAGCGGCGGCGTGGCCGACCAGCAGACCGTCAAAGCCTTCGCCACGGGTTTGCCGGAAACGCGGGCCTTTCCGCTCGACGTGTGGGAGCGCTTGCGGCGCCAGGCGGTCGGCGAACACCGTGCCGGCATACTGCTGCACGGCGACCCGCAAGGGGCCGAGCCTTTGCGCCAGGCCATCGCCGATTATGTGAATCTGGAGCGGGGCGCGCGGGCCACGGCCAGCCAGGTGCTGGTGCTGAGCAGCACGCGCCAGGCCCTGTATCTGTGCGCGCAAGTGCTGGCCGATGCGCATGGCCCCATCCTGATGGAAGACCCCGGCTATTTCGGCGCGCGCAAGGCGTTCGAGATGGCACAATTACGAGTCGTGCCCGTGCCCGTCGATGCAGATGGCTTGTCCATCGACCACCTGCGGGCGGATCGCAGCGGCGCGAACACGGTGTATGTCACGCCGTCGCATCAGTACCCGACGGGCGCCACCCTGGCGCTCGAACGCCGCCTGGCCCTGACTGCCTGGGCGGCGGAACGCCAGGGCTGGATCATCGAGGACGATTACGACAGCCAGTTTCATTACGCGGGCTTGCCGAGGGCGTGCGTGCAGGGACTCGACACGCGGCAGCGCACGATTTACCTGGGCACCTTCGCCAAGTCGCTGTATCCGGGGCTGCGCATCGGCTACATGGTGCTGCCGCCCGCGCTGGTCAAACCGATGACCCATGCGCGCAGCATTCTCGATGGCCACACGCCGCAACTCGATCAATTGACACTGGCCCGTTTCATCGCCGATGGCCATTTCGCTGCCCACGTGCGCGCCATGCGCAAGGTCTACGCCGTGCGCCGCGATGCGATGGCGCAGGCCGTGCAGCGGCACTTGCCGCACGTCGTCACGGCGCAGCTGCCGCCGGGCGGCTTGCAGATGCCCTGTCTGCTGCACGAGGGCAGGGTGGAGCTGGACACGCTGCGCCTGGCGGCGCAGGCGGGTATCGTGTTGCCAGGCCTGAGCCGCTTGTACGCGACGCCGCCGGCGCGCGGCGGCTGGCTGCTGGGCTTTGCGGCCTTGACCCCGCACGAGATCGACAGCGGCATCGTCCGCCTGGCCCGCGCGCTCGGTTAATGTCGTCAAAGTGGTCTGTCGCATGCGCTTGAAATGGCCTGCTTGGGCAGTCCATGTAACCATTAATATGCTCGCTTTTAATGGCAGAGGCATATACATGACAACCACCACAACAAGCGCCGCTATGGCCGACCGGGCGCGCTGGCGCGACCTGGCGTCCCCCGCCATGGCCGCCTTCATTTCCGTCCTCGTCAATTATGGCGGCACCTTCGTGCTGGTGTTCCAGGCGGCCCAGCTGGCCCAGCTGAGCGCCGCGCAGACGGCGTCCTGGGTCTGGTCGCTGAGCATCGGCGTGGGCGTGACGGGCATCTGGCTCAGCTACCGCTACCGCGCGCCCATCATCACGGCCTGGTCCACGCCCGGCGTGGCTTTTCTCGCCACCGTCATGCCGCACACGCCGTATGCCGAGGTGATCGGCGCCTATATCGTGTCCGCCATCGCCTTCATTCTGCTGGGCATGTCCGGCGCCTTCGAGCGCCTTGTGCTGCTGATCCCCGGTGGCATCGCCGCCGGCTTGCTGGCCGGTATCCTGCTGCAGTTTGGCGTGAATGCGTTTGGCGGCGCCAGCGCCGATCCCGTGCTGGTGGCGGTATTGCTGCTGTCGTACGCCGTGCTGCGCCGTTTCACGGCACGCTTTGCCGTGGTGGGCATCATGCTGATCGGCCTGGCCCTGCTGCTGGCGCAGGGGCGCATCGATGCGCAAGGCATAGCACTGGCCCTGGCTGCGCCCGTGTTCGAGATGCCGCGCTTTTCCGTGGCGTCCCTGCTGGGCGTGGCGTTGCCCCTGTTCCTGATCACCCTGACGGGGCAATACATGCCCGGCATGCTGGTGCTGCGCAATGACGGTTACCAGATCAGCGCCAATCCGATTTTGACGGTGACGGGACTCGGTTCGCTGCTCATGGCGCCGTTCGGCGCGCATGCCTTCAACGTGGCTGCCATCACGGCCGCCATCTGCACGGGCAAGGATGCGCATGCGGACCCGTCGAAGCGCTATGTCGCCGGGCTGGCGTGCGGCGTGCTGTACATCCTGGTGGGTATCTTCGGCGTCACCCTGGCCAGCCTGTTCATGGTCTTGCCGCGCCCCTTCATCACGGCGCTGGCGGGCCTGGCCCTGCTGGGCGCCATCGGCAACAGCCTGGCGCAGGCCATGGCGGACGTGCGCATGCGCGAAACGGCGCTGATCACCTTCCTGGCGACGGCCGCGAACGTGACCCTGCTGGGCGTGGGCGGCGCCTTGTGGGGGCTGGCGGCCGGGTTGGCGGCGCATGGGCTGATGCATGGCTGGCGCAAGGCGGCATAGCAAGACAGGTTGCCCGTTGTGCCAGTCGCCGCATACAATTGCTGCGCCCGTGCCCGTTGGCACCGTACTTTCCCCGATGTGAGCGATGGCCGACCTGACTTCCCTGGCGCAGTATCTGCTGGCGATCACGCCCGCCTTCCTCGTCTGCGCCGCCTTGTTGCTGGCGGTGCCGCGGTCGGTGCCGCTGCTGCGCGTGCTCGTGCACATGCTGTTTTTCGTGCTGGCGCGCGATGCGATGACGGCGCACGGCTACTGGCAAGTGGCGGCGGGCGGCTTGCGCTTCACGGCGCCGCCGCTGGTCTTGCTGGCGCTGGGCGCCATGTCGCTGGGGCTGGTGGCCACCACGTGCTGGCTGGAAAGCGAGGCGCGCCGCCAGATCCACTGGCTGGGCATGCGCCCGGCCCTGTCCGTGCTGCTGGGTGTGGCGGGCGCCGCACTGATCATCGCGCTGGCGACGGGCTTGAAAGCCCTGTTTGCCTTGCCGTCCTTGCCGCCCGTCGCGCCATCTGCGCTGCCCTTGCTGCTGGGCTTTGCGCTGGCCGCCAACTGTTATGAAGAATTGCTGTTTCGCGGCTTGCTGCAGCAGCAATTGCGCGCCTGGCTGCCGGCCTGGCGCGCGGCGCTCGTGTCGGGCCTGCTGTTTGGCCTGTGCCACGCTTTTCTTGCCACCACCGTCACGCAGGTGGGTGCGCCCATTCTCGTGTTCACCGTGATCGAAGGTGTGGTGGCGGGGCTGGTATATTGCCGTGCCGGCTTGCTGGGCGCCTCCCTGGCCCATGGCCTGGCGATTTTTGCGCTGGCCGCCGGCTGGGTGTGAATCCTGTTGTTTCAATTTAATGAAGAGTGAGAAAGCGATGCCAGTCAGTTCCTACCTGAATACCCGTCCCGTCGTGGGCGAGCGCGTCTACCTGCATGACACGGCGCAAGTGATTGGCGACGTGCAGATCGGCGACGACTGCTCCATCTGGTGCAACAGCGTGCTGCGCGGCGACGTCAACCGCATCGTCATCGGCGAAGGCAGCAATATCCAGGACTTTTCCATGGGCCATGTGTCGCACAGGAATGCGGCCAAGCCCGACGGTTCACCGTTGACTATCGGCAAGTACGTGACCATCGGCCACTCCGTCATCCTGCACGGCTGCACCATCGGCGACGAGTGCCTGATCGGCATGGGCAGCATCGTCATGGATGACGTGGTGGTGGAAAAGCACGTGATGCTGGGCGCGGGCAGCCTGGTGTCGCCGGGCAAGGTGCTGGAAAGCGGCCATTTGTACGTGGGCCGCCCCGCCGCCAAGGTGCGCGCGCTCACTGAAGCGGAGATCGCCTACCTGCGCTATTCAGCGGAACACTACGTGCGCGTGAAGAACAACTACCTGGCGGGCGAACCGGGCTGATGCGTCAGGCTGGCGCCGTGGCCAGCGCATTGATGCGCGCCGCCATGGCGCGCGCATCGGGCACGCCCAGTACCAGGCGCGCCCATTTTTCGCCTTGCAATTCGATGACCAGTGGCTGCATGCCGCGCGTCATGAAGACGAACTGGCGGTCGCCGCCCTTGTGGTAAGTACCCGCCGAAATGACTCCCGGCAAGTTGGTGCCCGGTGCGCGCAAGCCCAGGGCCGCGCCGCGGAAACCGTCATCGTCGGTGGCGCCACGCACATGCCGCAGGGGAATGCACAGGTTGCCGTGGAAGGATGCCAGCTTTTCCCACAGGGCCAGGCGGATGGTCAGTGCATCGTCGTTCAATTCGAGGCTGGGCATGGTGTCTCCTTCGGTGGTTGATCCAGATGGCTTAACAGGCGTTCGCCCAGCAGGCGGGACGTATCGGCGCCCGTGTCCAGTACGGCGGCACGGCACAGCGCCGTGATGGCGGCGTCAGAGGGCGCCAGTTCCTTCAAGGCGATGATCAGCAAATCGACGGCTTCTTCCCGCGCCGGCCAGCCAGGCTGCAGTGCCTGTGTCAGCACGCGCTCAAACAGATGGCGCTTGGAGCCGAAAGCCTTGTACAGGCTGCCGCGCAGCAAACCCGTAGCCTTGACCAGGTCATCGATCGACGCGGCGTTGTAGCCCAGGCTGCCAAAGACGGCGGCAGCCTGGCTGGTCACGGTGGCTTCGTCAAAGTTGCGGGGTCTGGCCATGGTAGCGGTGCAAAGTGTGCGGCGGGGCGGGATGCCCCGTGTCTGCCACCACTATAGGCATTGGTGAACGATTGGTCAATAACTATCTGCGGTCTGCCGTTTCGCGCAGTTCCGGCCGCGGCGCCAGGTCTTGCGGCAGGCGCAGGGCGGAGACGAGTCCCAGGCGCCGCAACAGCAGCAGCATCCACCAGCCCGGGTCCCATTCGCCCGGCCGCAGGCCCAGCCTGGCTGAGCCCGGATACGCGTGATGGTTGTTGTGCCAGCATTCGCCCATGGTCAGCAGCGAGGTCAGGCGGATATTCCTGCCTTGCACGGCGGCGCCGTCGACGTAAAAATGCATCTGGCCATGGTTGTGGGCGAAGTAGCCGATCAGCCAATGGCCGAGCACGCCGGCGCTGACCCGCGCGCAGACGCCCCAGCAAACAAAACCCCAGCCGCCCCAGACGTAGAACAGCAGGGCCCACGGCAGGTGCTGCAGCATCCAGGTTTTTTCCAGAAAGCGGTAAAAGCGGTCGTGCGCGATACGCGCTTCGATGGCGATGTGCGGCGGGTGGTCAAGATCGAGACGGCAGAACAATTGCCACCAGGCATCACGCCAGAAGCCGGCGCCGTGGCGCAGATAGGGGTGGCAGTCGGGCAGGCGCTGGGCATAGTCGCGCAGTTCGTGCTGGCGCAGCAAGGCCAGCGGGCCGCTCAGGCCCACCAGCACGCCCAGGTACACGAGCAGGTATTCCAGCCATTTTGGGCATGCAAAGCTGTCGTGGATCAGTTTGCGGTGGCTGCCCAGCGAGTGGCCGAACAGCAGGACGATGGCCGTGCTGACGATAAACAGCGCCACGCCCGTCCAGCTGAAGAAGCACAGGGCGCCAGTCGCGGCCCCGGCCAGCATGGCCGCCAGCCATAGCGATGGCAATGGCGCAAAGCGCACCGTGCCGTCCAGCACGCTGTTGGCGTGGCTGGCGCGGGCGCGGTGGCTGTCCAGGCTGGCTGCCGTCATCAACCCTTGGGAGCCGACGACGGTTGCGTGTACTTGTCGAAGTTGGTGATGTAGTCGTTGAAGTTGTCGGTCAGCATGCGCTTGTACTGTTCCGTGAAGAAGGCCACGGCGCCTTCCTTTTCTTCCTGCATCTTGGCCACGTCGTTGCTCTTGCTGGCGACGAGGAAGGCGTTGAAGCGGGCAGCTGCGTACAGCAGCGAGGTGGCGACTTCATTGCCGCCGCTGTGCATGCATTGCTCATTGGCCAGGGCAATGACCTGGTCGGCGCGTTCCCAAAATTCCGGGCCCGGTGCTGGTTTTGTCGTTGGTGTGCTCATAAAAATCCCTCATGAAAGTGCGCGCCAGTCTACACAGGGGGGCGCGGGCTGTCCAGCCGCGCGGCCGCCGTTCAGGGCGCTTGCAGGATCTGTTCCACCAGCACGGCCAGCGGCTGGCGGATGTCGAGCACGATGCCGGCTTCGTCCGCCTGCAGTGGCTGCAGGGTGGCCAGCTGGCTGTCGAGCAGGCTGGCCGGCATGAAATGGCCGGGCCGCTGCAAGCGGCTTTCCAGCACGGCGCGCGGGCCGTGCAAGTGGACAAAGCGCAGGGCCGGGTCGCCTGCGCGCAGCACGTCGCGGTAGGCGCGCTTCAGGGCCGAGCAGGAGACGACGAGGCCGCTGCCTTGCGCGCGGGCCGTGGCGATGCGCTCGCGCAGGGCGGCAAGCCAGCCGGCCCGGTCGGCATCGTCGAGCGCAATGCCGGCCGCCATCTTGGCCACGTTTTCCGGCGTATGCACATCGTCGCCTTCCACGTAGGGCACGTGCAGGGCGTCGGCCAGCAGGCTGCCGACGGCGCTCTTGCC
This sequence comes from Janthinobacterium sp. NKUCC06_STL, assembly GCF_019345455.1. Taxonomy (NCBI): domain Bacteria; kingdom Pseudomonadati; phylum Pseudomonadota; class Betaproteobacteria; order Burkholderiales; family Oxalobacteraceae; genus Janthinobacterium; species Janthinobacterium sp. NKUCC06_STL. The sequence goes on along the minus strand of NZ_JAHKQY010000007.1, from coordinate 139,187 downwards.
GCAGCCGGACACGCCCATCACGACCCAGCGCACGGCGGGCACGCCCATGTTCAAGGCGCCGACACGATGACGGTGACGCGGCGGTTTTCCGCCTTGCCCGTCTTGCTGGCGTTCGAGGCCACGGGTTTACTCATGCCCAGGCCCTTGACGGTGATGTTGTCGCGTGGAATGCCCGAGGCGCTCATGGCGTCGGCCACCACGTTGGCGCGCGCCAGCGACAGCTTGTTGTTGTACGCTTCCGTGCCTTCGTTATCCGTATGACCTTCCACGCGCATGTGGGTGATGCCCACTTTCAGCAGGGCGGCGCTGATTTTCTGGATGGCGACGCGGCTGGGCGGGATCAGCTTGGCGGCGTCGAACTCGAACAGCAGCTTGTCGGTAAAGCTCAGTTCCCAGCCTTCGTCCGTCTGGTTGAAGCCTTGCTCCTTCAGGGTGGCGACTTGCTCGGCGTTGAACACGGGTTTGGTCTCTGGCGTGCTCTGGCAGGCGGCCAGCAGGCCCAGCATGAACAAGCCGAGGAAGCCGCGGCGTAATTGCGTGTAGATGGATTGCATGGTGTTGCTCCTTGGTTCAGGGGTGAATATGGGGTTGCGGCAGGCGCGCGACCTGGCGCGTGCCGCGCTGCGCCTGCTTGGCGCGGTACATGGCTTCGTCCGCCGCGCCGACCAGCGAGACGGCATCGATGGCGTGATCGGGGAAGACGGCCACGCCGATGGTCAGCGAGCTGACGATGCTGTTGCCGGTGGGCAGTTCAATGGCTTGCGCCATGGCGGCGATGATGTTGTCGGCGATGTGCATGGCGTCGCTGCTGTTGCGCAGCGGCTTGAGCACGATGGCGAATTCGTCGCCGCCCAGGCGCGCCACCAGGTCGCCTTCGCGCAATTGCTGCTTGATGCGCGCGGCGATCGTCACCAGCACCCGGTCGCCCGAGGCGTGGCCGAAGGTGTCGTTGATGTATTTGAAACGGTCGCTGTCGAGGAACAGCACGGCCACCTTGCCATTGCCGACCCGCGCGTCGAGGATGGCGCGTTCCAGTTCCGCTTCCATGAAGGCGCGGTTCGACAGGCCCGTCAGGCTGTCGTGGTTGGCGCGGTGCGACAGCGAGGCGTGTTCCTTCTGCAGATGGCTTTGCCATGCTTCCAGTTCGTCGAGCAGGGCGTTGAAGTCGTCATTGATCTGGTTCAGTTCGGCGATATTGGCCGGCGGCACGCGCAGTTCGAACGAGCGGTCGCGCCGCACGCGGTGCGCCGTTTCCGCCAGGTGGCGCAGCGGCGACGTGATCTCCGTTTCCATGCGGCGCGACAGGCGCACGGCGACGACCAGGCTCAGTACCAGGCAGGCGAGCAGGCAGGACAGGCCGCTGAGCAGGAAGGGCAGCAGGCTGCGGCTGTGCGGCACCAGCTTGATGCTGCCGATGGCCTGTTCATTGCGCGTGATGGGGAACGTCAGCGAATCGGGCAGCATCCAGCCCGTCAGCGCGCGTTCGATGTAGTAGCGCGTGCCGTGTTCGCCCCGTTCCCAGCGGGCCAGCACCTTGCCGGCCATGTCGCTCACCTGCGCCTGGTCGATATCTTCATTCACGCCGATCAGGGCCAGCGCTTCCCTGGCGGCCATGGAGTCGCCAAAGACGACGGCCCCTTCCACCGTGTAGCTCATCGAGCGGGCCACCAGGCGCAGGTTCTGGTCCGAATACACGCGCAGGGCCAGCAGCGCCACGGCCGTCAGGGTCAGGCCGGCCGCCAGCACGGCGATCAGCGACACGCTCAGGTGGGCGCGCCGCAGCACGCTGTCGAGCGTGGGACGGGGCTGGCGCACAGGCTTGTTGTTCAGGCGGGCGCTCATGGCGGCGGTCCCTTGCGACGTGCAATTTGCAAGGCGTTTGGATGCACGCGCAGGCCGCTGCGGGCGATGGCGTCGAGGTTGACGTCAAAACCGATCTGCGCCTCGTTCAGGCGCAGGCAGAACATGGTGCCCACGGTGCAGGAGGTGCCCGGTTCGGCGACGGACAAGATCGGCTTGCCGATGATCTGCGCCAGCAGATGCTCGCGTTCGCCCTCGGGCAGGCTGCCCATGTAGACGACGTCGCATTCGCCGGCCGTGCTGGCCACCGCCGGGATTTTCACGCGGATGCGCTGGCCCAGGCTGGAAGCGGGCTTGTCGACGATGGCCGCGCCGTAGCGGGGCGCACCGAGCATGCAGACGCGCACTTCCTGGCGCGCCACGGGCCAGCGCACATAGCTGATGATGCCAAACAGGACTTGGGCCACCTCGGCGGGACGCCTGGCGTCCACCACCGCGCCCGATTGTGCCCACGCGGCGCGCGGCGCCAGCACAGCGCAGGCGAGCAGCGAGGCCAGCAGCACGGCAGCGAGCAGGACGGGCGGCGCTGGGCGCTGCCGGTGGCGGGAAGAGGAGGGCACGGCGTCGGTGTCTTTATGCAGGTCGGGGGCTATTCAAATAGTTACGCAGCAACACAGACTCTACGGAAGTCCCTGTTGAAAGTAAATCACGGCGCTACGCCATAAACCTTGCATTATAAACACGAATGTGAAAACTTGCATTCTTTGCCATGAGAATTACTTATCAACACTGCCATGCTGCGCCAGAGTATTGCTATTCTTCCAATGTCGCTTCCAGCAAGTCGATTTCGCGCAGCAGGCGCAAATGGATGGTGTCGTCCAGTTCGCCCGAGATGCGGCGGCGGAACAGTTCGTCCCGCTCGGCATTGAGCGCTTCCAGGCGCAGCGCCCGCTCGGCCTTGCCCAGTTCCTGCAGCCGCATCGCCTCGTCGTTGCTGCTTTCACCATACGCGAGGCGCCGCCCGTAGGCTTCGATCAGGCGGTTGGCCGCCTCCGTGACGACTTGCTGCTTGTCATTCTTGTCGATGCCTTCGCACACTTTTTCCAGCCGCGCGATGGCCGCTTCGGCGGCGGCGGCGCGGGCATTACGCTCTTCCGTCGAGCGGCGCGCCGGCGGCGCGAACACGAGGCCCTTGGTCAGCAGGGGCAGGGTGACGCTGGCCAGCAGCAGCGACAATAAAATCACGCCCATGGCGAGGAAGATGACGAGGTCGCGCGCGGGAAAGCGCGTGCCGTCGGGCAAGAACAAGGGCAGGGTCAGGATGCCGGCCAGGGTCAGCGCGCCGCGCACGCCCGCGAACGACGCCACCAGCAGCAAGCGCAGGCTGGGACGGGCCAGCAGCGCCGCGTCCTTCGCTTCGCCGGCCACCTTCTTGTGGTGCTTGAACAGGGTCAGCTTCATGGAAATGAAGACCCACAGGAAGCGCATGAAGGTCAGCCCCACTGTGATGGCGATGACGAACAGGGGCAGCTTCCAGGCGCTGCCGGCGCCGATTTCGGCCGAGGCGGCCGGCAAGCCGGCAACGGTGGTGGGCAGTTGCGCGCCCAGCATGACGAAGATCACGCCATTCAGGACCAGTTGCACGGTATCCCACACGGCCTTGCGCTGGGTGCGCGTGGCGGCCAGCGGACGGCCGATCAGGTCGGCGTAATGCATGGACACGCCCGCCGTGGCGGCGGCCAGGATGCCGGAACCGTGGATTTGTTCGGCGCCCAGGTAGGCGGCGAACGGGATCAGGATGCTGATGAGAATTTGCAGGCCCGGCTCTTCGCCGACCTTGCTCACCAGCCATTTATTCGCCAGGCCCACGCCCCAGGAAATAGCCAGGCCGATGATGATGCCGCCGCCCGCTTCCTGCAGGAAACTCAGCGAGGCGGCGCCGATGGAAAAGCCGCCCGTCATCATGGCGCCCACGGCAAACGTGAAGCAGACGAGGCCCGACGCGTCGTTGAGCAGGGATTCGCCTTCGAGGATGTGCATCAGGCGCGGCGGGATCGGGTTGCCGGCGGCAATCGCCGAGACGGCCACGGGGTCCGTCGGCGACAGGATGGCGCCCAGCGCGAAGGCGACGGCCAGCGGCACGCTGGGAATCAGCCAGTCGATGAAGAAACCCATGCCCAGCACGGTAAACAGCACGAGGCCGATGGCCAGCATCAGGATCGAGCGCGCGTCGGAAAAGAAGGCGCCCTTGGGAATGCGCCAGCCATCGAGAAACAGCAGCGGCGGAATGAAGAGCAGGAAGAAAATGTCGGGATCGAGCGGCACTTGCACGCCAAACACGGCCAATCCCGTGCCGCCGGCGATCTGGATCAGCGGCAGCGGCAGCCTGACCCAGCGCGAGCGGGCGAGAAAGCCGCACAGGACGACGGTCAACACGAGGATGAGGATGATGGTAACGGTATGCATGAAGGAGCGGCGGCGTGCTGAAACGCTGATTATAAGGCGCAGCCCGCCTGCGGGCAGCACCTGCGTGTCATTGCGTACATACAACAAGTCACAATCGCGGTAAGATTCTCCCATTCATTGCCACAATCTGCCCTGCTGCCGCCATCCGTGCGCGGCAGGCGCGTGCCTGGCCTCTTACCGGACTCCTGTTTTGCTCAAGAAAATCTTCACCGGCTTGCTGCTGTCGCTGGCATTGCTCATCGTGGCGGCCCTGGCCGCGTACCTGTATTACTGGCGCCCCGCGCTGGCGCCCATCGATCCGCCTGCCGCCACGGCCTTTTCTCCGCAAGTGGTGGAGCGTGGGCGCATCCTGGCCGGCATGGGCAATTGCGCCGCCTGCCACACGGCCAAGGGCGGCGCCGAGTATGCGGGCGGCCACGGCCTGGCCACGCCGTTCGGCACGATTTACGCGACGAATATCACGCCCGACCGGCAAACGGGCATCGGCCGCTGGTCGCTGGCCGCCTTCCAGCGGGCCATGCGCGAAGGCGTGGGCCGCGACGGCGCCCATTTGTATCCCGTCTTTCCGTACACCCATTTTAATCTTGTCTCGGATGCGGACCTGACGGCCCTGTACGCGTATTTCATGACGCGCCCACCCGTGTATGCGGCCGCGCCCGCCAACAGCGTGCCTTTCCCCCTGAACTTGCGTCCCTTGCAGGCAGGCTGGAAGCTGCTGTTTTTCAAGCCTGCCAGCTTTCAACTGAACCCCGCGCAAGGACTGGACTGGAACCGGGGCCGCTACCTGGCCGAAGGCCTGGCCCATTGCGCCGCCTGCCACACGCCGCGCAATGCGCTCGGCGCCGAACTTGCCGGCTCGTCGTATCTGGGCGCGTCCATCGACCACTGGTATGCGCCGGCCTTGACCAGCGCCAATACGGCACCCCTGCCGTGGACGCAGGACGAGCTGTACGCCTTTTTGCGCACGGGGGCGACGGCCCTGCACGGCGTGGCGGCCGGGCCCATGTCGGCCGTCGTGCATGAAGGCATGGGCGCTTCGCCCGATAGCGATATCCGTGCGCTGGCAACGTATTTTGCCGGCGTGGCCGGGGCGGAGCAGCGCCAGGTCGATACCGATACCGTGGTGAAAGCTGGCATCGCCCGCTCGCAGCGCGTCAGCCTGGTCGACAACGACCGTGGCGCCAGCCTGTACGTGGCCGCCTGCGCGTCGTGCCATTCGAACAGCGATGGCAAGCCTGCGGCCCTGCGGCCGGAACTGAGCTTGAACAGCGCCGTCAGCGCGCCCGATCCCGCCAACCTGATCCAGGTGATATTGCACGGCATCAGCAAGGATGACGCCATGCCCGGCGTGCTGATGCCCGGCTTTGCCGCCTCGCTGACGGATAACGACGTGGCCCAGCTGGCCGCTTATTTGCGCCGCAGCCGCAGCCACCAGCCGGCCTGGACGAATCTGGAAGCGGCCGTGGCACGCGCGCGCGCCGGCAAGTAATTCTTGAAAGTTTCTTATGTATAACACTTATGTATAACACTTATGTATAACCTTATTGTCAATGGCCAGCCCTTCGGCACCGAGGCCGACGCCGAGACGCCCCTGCTGTGGGTGCTGCGCGACGAAGTTCAATTAAAAGGCACGAAGTTTGGCTGCGGCATCGGCATGTGCGGCGCCTGCACCGTGCACGTGGATAGCCGCGCCATGCGCTCGTGCATCACGCCGATTGCCGCCGTGGCCGGCTGCGCCATCACCACCATCGAAGGCCTCTCGCCCGATGGCACGCACCCTTTGCTGCGGGCGTGGCTGGCCACGCAAGCGCCCCAGTGCGGCTATTGCCAGTCGGGCCAGATCATGCAGGCGGCTACCTTGTTGAAAGATTATCCGCAGCCGACGGACGCGAATATCGATGCCGTCATGAGCGGCAATCTGTGCCGCTGCATGGCGTATGTGCGCATCCGCAAGGCCATCAAGCTGGCGGCCGGCATGCAGGAGGCGCCCGGTGTTTAAGTTGCCGAAAGAAAATTCAACTGCCCGTCCCAGCGCGCTGGGCCGGCGCGGTTTCCTGATCGCCGCCGCCGGCACGGGTTTTACCCTGGCCTTCTTGCGCGCTGACAGTTCCCTGGCCGCCGGCAAGGCGGCATCCGTGCCGTCGAAACAAACCGTTGCGCCCGTGTTCGACCCCAGCATCTGGTTTGAGATTGGCCGCGACGGCATCGTCACCGTCAACATCGCCAAGGCGGAAATGGGCCAGCACATCGGCACGGCGCTGGCGCGCATCGTGGCCGAGGAGCTGGAAGCGGACTGGAGCAAAGTGCGCCTGCATTACGTGGACACGGACCCGAAATGGGGGCTGATGGTGACGGGCGGCAGCTGGTCCGTCTGGCAGAATTTCGACCCGCTCAGCCGTGCCGGTGCGGCCGGCCGCCTCGCGCTGGTGGAAGAAGGCGCGCGCCTGCTGCGCCTGCCCGTGTCCGCCTGCCACGCCAGGCTCGGCGTCGTGCATGGCCGTGGGCGCTCGATCAGCTATGGCGACATCGTGCGCCGTGGCAAGCTGGCGCGCCAGTACACGCCCGAGCAATTGAAGGCCATCGTGCTCAAGACGCCGCAGCAGCGCAGCCTGATCGGCCAGCAGGTGCAGGCACTCGATATCCCCGCGAAAATCAATGGCACGGCCGTGTATGGCATCGATGCGGAAATCGAGGGCATGCTGTTTGCGCGCCCGAAGATCCCGCCCACGCGCTACGGCGCGAAAGTGGTGTCCATCGATGACTCGGCGGCCAAGAAGGTGCAGGGCTACCTGCGTTCGTTCGCCCTGCAAGACCCCAGCGGCACGGTGCCCGGCTGGGTCATGGTGGTGGCCGAAACCTATGCGGCCGCCATGCGCGCGGCCGACCTGGTGCAAGTGAAATGGCGGGCCGGCGCGGCGGCCCACGTGGCGGAACAGGATATCCTCAACTATGCCACCAAGCAGCTGGCCGATGCCAGCCTGGGTGCCCGCGTGGTCGATGATGATGGCGTGGAGCAAGCGTTCAACGATGCCAGCCTGCAGCTGGAACGCCACTACACGACCAGCACCGTGTTGCATTTCCAGCTGGAACCCGTCAATGCGCTGGCGCAGGAAATCGACGGCGTCTGGCACATTCATGCGGGCAATCAATGGCAATCGCTGATCCTGCCCGTGTTGGCGCAAGCGTTGAAGGTGCCCGAGAGCCGTGTCATGCTGCATACCTATCTGCTCGGCGGTGGCTTCGGGCGGCGCCTGAATGGCGATTATTGTGTGCCGGCCGCGCTGGCGGCGCAAGCCGTGGGGCGCCCCGTCAAGATGATTTGCACGCGATCCGACGACGCCCGTTTCGATTCGCCCCGTTCACCCTCCGTGCAGCATGTGCGCATGGCGTTCGACGACGCGGGCAAGGTGTCGGCCATGGTGCACGAGGCCAGCGCGGGCTGGCCCACGCAAGCGATGATTCCCGCCTTCCTGGCCAAGGATAAGCAGGGCCATCCGTATGACCCGTTTGCCATCGCCGGCGCCGATCACTGGTATTCGGTGGGCGCGCAGCGCGTGCGGGCCGTGTCGAACGACCTGGCCAATAGCAGTTTCCGCCCTGGCTGGCTGCGCTCCGTGGGCCCAGGCTGGACGAATTGGGCGGTGGAAAGTTTTATGGACGAGGCGGCGCAGGCGGCCAAGGTCGATCCGCTGGCCTTCCGTTTATCCCTGCTGCAGGCGGCGGGTCGCAACGCGGGCAGCGCGCCGAACGCCGTCGGCGGCGCCGCGCGCCTGGCCCATGTGCTGCAGCGCGTGGCGGACAAGGCCGGCTGGGGCACGGTCATGCCGCCCGACACGGGCCTGGGCATCGCCGCCACCTTCGGCCAGGAACGCGACATGCCCACCTGGACGGCGTGCGTTGCTAGAGTGAAAGTGGACCGCAGTACTTGCATGGTGAAAGTCGAAAAGCTGTTCATGGTGATCGATGCGGGCAGCATCGTCGACCCCGATGGCGCGCTGGCGCAGGCGGAAGGGGGCGCCCTGTGGGGCGTGAGCATGGCCTTGCATGAGGGCACGGCTTTCCTGAACGGCGAAGTGAAGGATACCAACCTGAATACCTACACGCCGCTGCGCATGGCCGACGTGCCCGAGCTCGATATCGAATTTGTTGCCAGTACGTACACGGCGACGGGCATGGGCGAACCGCCCACGACGGCCGTGGCACCGGCGATCGGCAACGCCATCTTTGCCGCCGTCGCTTCGCGCGTGCGGCATTTGCCGATCCGTCCGGAAGCCGTGCTGAAGGGGTTGGACCGGCACGGCGCCGTCTGATGCGGACGCGCGGCGAATTTGACGTGCGCCGCGCGTGAATGGGCGCAGGCTGCTACACTGAGGTTAGCCGCCGTGGGCATGCAGGCTGTGCCCGGCCCGGCAAGATCCCAGCTCGATTGCGGAGGCAACCATGCAAGAACAATTTGTCAGCATTACGGCCGATGAACTTCAAATGGATGGCGTGCTCGACATGCCCGAGCGGCCGGTGGGCATCGTCCTGTTTGCCCACGGCGCAGGCGCCGACAGCGACTACCTGGGCGCCTCCAGCCACGCCACTTCCCAGGATTTCTTGCGAGCGGGCATCGCCACCCTGCGCTTCGATCAGGCCGGTGTCGGGCCTGGCGGCGGCAGCAATGGCCATGCGTATTTCGTGCGCAGCGATATCGTGTTGCTGGCGCGCCAACTGGAAAAAGCCCTGGGCTGGCTGCAAGTGGACCCGTCCACGCGGCGCTTGCCCTGCGGCCTGTACGGCTATGGCACCAGCGCGGCCGTCGTGATGCAGCTGGCGGCCTGGCGCAGCGCGGAGATCGCCGCGCTGGCCGTCTGCGATGGCCAGGTGGAAATGGCCGGCAAGGCGGCGCTGGAAAACGTGCGCGTGCCGTCGCTGCTGATCGTGGGCGGGCGCGACCCCGACGTGGCAGGCCTGAACCGCATGGCGTTCGCTACCTTGCGCTGCGACAAACAACTGGAACAGATCGCCGCCCCCGGCGGCCCCGACACGCGCCACCAGGCGGCCCTGCTGGCAACGGACTGGTACACGCGCCATTTCAACGGGCATACCAGCACGTAGCGGTAGAGTAGATCAATAGATCAGGCAAGGGCGCGCAGATTCCTCGCATGGAAGCGCACATGCTCTTCCATGAAGCTGGCGATGAAGTAATAGCCGTGGTCGTAGCCGGCATGGCGGCGCAGCCTTAGTGGCTGGCCGGCGTCGCGGCACGCCGCTTCGAAGATGTCGGGGTGCAGTTGCTCGGGCAGGAATTTGTCGGCCAGGCCCTGGTCGATCAGGATGCCTTCGGGGAACAGCGGCGGCTGGCCCTGCTGGCCGCGCATCAGCGCGCTGGCGTCGTACGGCTGCCAGCTGGCGGCATCGCTGCCCAGGTAGCCCGTAAACGCCTTCTTGCCCCACGGACACTGGCTTGGTGCGGCGATGGGGGCGAAGGCGGAGACGGAGCGGAACAGTTCCGGGTTGCGCAAGGCCAGCACCAGCGCGCCATGGCCGCCCATCGAGTGGCCGAAAATGCCCGTGCGTTGCGCATCGATCGCCAGTTCCTGTTCCAGCAGCGCGCGCAATTCCAGCAGGTAGCTGTACATCCGATAATGGCTGCGCCATGGCGCCTCGGTGGCGTCCACGTAAAACCCGGCGCCTACGCCGAAATCCCAGGAGTCGCTTTCGCCCGCGATGTTCGCGCCACGGGGGCTGGTGTCGGGCGCGATCAGGATCAAGCCTTCCTCGGCCGCCACGCGCTGGGCGCCGCCCTTGATCATGAACGTTTCTTCCGTGCAGGTCAGACCGGCCAGGTAAAACAGGGCGGGGCGCTTGGTGCTGACCGTGGCGCCTGGCGCCGTGTCGGGAATGAAGGCCGAGAAACGCATGGGCAAGCCGATGGCTTGCGCGTCGTGGCGATAAAAGCGTTGCACGCCGCCAAAACAGGCGTGTTCACTCAACAGTTCCAGCATGAATTCTCCTCGTTAATGCCACAGTATAGCCAGAGCGGCGCAGGGCCGGCACGGGATCAGCCCAGCATGGCCGCTAATGCAGGCAAGATGTCTTGTGCCGGCGCTTCGCTCTTGAAGGTCAGTAAATGGTCGGCGCGCGTCTTGCCCAGGTTGATGGCGGCCACGGGCTTGCCCGTTTCGGCCGCCATGCGGCACAGGCGAAAGCTCGAATACACCATGACGGACGAGCCAACGACCAGCAGGGCGCTAGCCGTGTGCATCTTGCTTTCGGCTTCGGCCGCGCAGGCGGCGGGCACGCCGTCGCCGAAAAACACCACGTCTGGCTGCAGGGTGCCGCCGCAGCGGGGACAGACGGGCACGTGGAAGGTGGCCAGCTGCGATGGTTCCAGCAAGGCGTCGCCATCGGGCGCCGGCGTGGCCGTGGCGCCCAGCAGCTGCGGATTGTCGCGTTCGAGCTGGTCCTGGATCAGGCGGCGCGTATGGCGGCTTTGGCAATCGAGGCACACGACGCCATGTATGCTGCCGTGCAACTCCGTGACGGCGGTGCTGCCGGCTTGCTGATGCAGGCCATCCACGTTTTGCGTGACCAGGCCGCCTATTCTCTGGCGCTGGGCCAGTTGGGCGATGGCCAGGTGGCCGGGATTGGGCGTGGCGCGCGCCAGGGTCGGCCAGCCCACCATGCTGCGCGCCCAGTAGCGGCGGCGCACGGCTTCCTGGCGGCGAAAATCGGGGCCTTGCACGGGCGCGTTGCCGCGCCGCACGCCTTCCGTATCGCGGTAGTCGGGTATGCCGGACGCCGTGCTGATGCCGGCGCCCGTCAGCAGCAGCACGTCGGGATGGCGCTGCAGAAACTGCGCCAGCTGCTCAAGGGCAAGATCGTCGCTGGCGGACTGCTGGCTGGCTGAGGAAAAATTTTGCATGATGCGCCATGCTAACCGAAAAGCACGGCGCCGTTGCAAGGGCGTTGTTTATTCGAGCTTCATGCCGAAACGCTGCAGCCGCGGCTGCCAATGCTCCTGGATATTGGCCGAGACGAGGATGCGTTCGGCCTTGCCGATCAGCAGTGCGCGGGGCACGAAGCCGAAGTAGCGCGAGTCGGCGCTGTTGTCGCGATTATCGCCCAGCATGAGGAAATGGTCGGCCGGCACGGTCACGGGCGCAAAGCTGCGGGCCGCGCCGGCGATTTGCGGCAAGACCTGGATGCGGTGCTGCTCGGTCTGGTTGCGTTCGCTGATGCGCTGCGCCGTCAGCTGACCCACATGGGCGATGGTTTCAGGCGCCGTATCGAGCGCCGTGTATTGGGCGGGCTGGCCATTGATGACCAGCTGTTCATTGCGCATTTCCACCGTGTCGCCGGGCAGGGCGATGATGCGCTTGATCAAGCGCGTGCCGTCTTTCGGCGAAGAAAAGGTGACGATGTCGCCCCGCTGCGGTTCGCCCAGGCGCTGCAGCACGATATCGGTGAGCGGTACTTTCAGGTTGAATGCCAGGCGGTTGACGAAGACCACATCGCCTTCGAGCAGGTTGGGGCGCATCGACGCCGACGGTATGGGATTCCAGTCCGCCACGGCTGTGCGGAACACGCCGAACAGCAGGAGAAACATCAAAAAACCTTTGTTGGCGCGCATCCATGTGCTCATGTCGGCTCTTTCGCTGGGCTGTGCCCGTGATGGTGAAGGGGGCGCCATTGCTGCTGGCGATATATTCACGATGCACGGCGAGGCTGAAGCCAGTCTTAAATGGCGCCAATACGGCGGCCAATGCACAGGTAGAGGGCTGGTATGGGGCCGGCAAGGGCGTGCGACGGCGTGCCGCTGTTGCGTGCACGCATCACTACGCCGGTTTCAGCGAGGCTGGCACGGTGTATGCGTGTCGTCGCCGTTCTGCAGGCGCTTGCCGTGCATGTCATCCCACAGCTCGCCGAGCGCCACCAGCAAGCCGCCGCCCACGAAGGGGATTGCCACCAGCCATGGATTGCTGTCGAGCCAGGGCCCCAGCACGATGGCCGAGACCACGGCGATGACGATGGCGCTGCACCAGAAGCGGCGCGGATGCCGCAGGGTCAGCAGGTAGTGAAAGTCGTTCATAAATCCTCCTTGGTGAGCATGCGGAACAGCCGGGCGGCCAGGATGCTGCTGACGGCAATGACGATGCAGCCGTCCAGGAAAAACAGTACCTTGCCAACCAGATGCATGCCTTGTACGAGATAGGCGGGCAGTTCCCGCGCTTCCGCCCACTGTGTCATCCGTGCCAGCACGATGGCGGCGGCAAAGATGACGACGGCCAATGCCAGCACCACCAGCACGTGTTCGAACAGGCGTAGCCGCAGTTTCATGTTGGACTTGGCAAGGTTGGGAAGATTCCCGAGCCTTGAAGTTATCAGTCCATCATGGTGCGGCTTTGCGCTGCGACAAAGTCGCCCCTGATAGTATCAAAGTCGCGTTGCTGCCGGAAAAATGCGGCATCTCAGGCCATGGCTTGCGTGTTGCGCCGCTCAAAATACAGCAAGTCCGACCAGGCATCCTGGAAGCGCATGGCTTTTTCCGAGCGGCCATACTGGTGAAAGCCGTTGCGCTGCATGACGGCGACCGAGCCCAGGTTTTGCGGCCGCGCCGTCGCTTCCAGGCGCCACAGTTCCAGTGGGCCGAAAGCCTCTTCCAGCAGCAGGGCCACCACGCGGGTGGCGTAGCCGCGTCCGCCGAAGCGTTCGCCGATGCGGTAACCGAGCGTTGCTTTATTGAAATAGGGACGGGTAACGGCCGTCAGGTTGACCCGGCCGATGATTTGCCCGTCCAGTTTTGCCAGGTACTGGTAGGCGAGGTCTTGCTGGCGCTCGCGCTGCGCCTGCTCGATGGCGGCGGCGATGGCTTCCTGGTGATAGTAGGATGGCGCGCGCGCCGTGACCCAGCTTTCAAAATACGCGCGGTTTTCGAGTTCAAAGGCCAGCAAGGCGGGAAGGTCGCTGCTGGCCGGCGGGTGTAGCTGAAGGCGGTCGAGGTCTGGCATGGGAGCGTGTCAAAAAGCGATGCGCCATTATAATCAGCTGGCGCATTTCGCCGCACACCTGCCTGAATTCATCAAGGAGCAGCATGCTGTCCCATATTTGCCTCGGCACCAACGATTTTTCCCGCGCCTACGTCTTCTACACGACCCTGCTGGGAGAACTCGGCTTGATCGAGAAATTCCACGATCCGGCCAAACCCTGGGCCGGCTGGATGGCGAACGAGGCGCCGCGCCCCCTGTTGGTGCTGACGGCGCCGCATGACGGCTTGCCGGCCGCGCCCGGCAATGGACAGATGACGGCCTTGCTGGCGGCCAGCCGCGCCCAGGTGGACCGCTGCTACCAAGCTGCGCTGGCGCTGGGCGCCGCGTGCGAAGGGCCGCCCGGCTTGCGCCCCGATTACCACGCCCATTACTATGGCGCCTACTTCCGCGACCTCGATGGCAACAAGCTGTGCGTCTGCTGCCACGCCGGGGAATGACTCAGCGCTGGCCCCAGATATCGCCTTCCGTCCAGCCCAGCTCCGCAAAATCCTGCGCCCGCTCGTCCGCCTCGCCGGCGCAATAGAATTCGTCGAGCTGGGGCGGCGCGATGCGCGTGCCGGCCAGCATGGCGTGCACTTGCCCCCGGTGGTGGATCTGGTGCTGGAACAGATGCGCCAGCATGCGTTGGCGCGTGTCGACTTGCGGCGTGTCGCGCAATATCGTCACGGGCCGCCCCAGGTCAAGGTCGCACAGGCTGCGGCAATGGGCGATCAGGCGCAGGTCCGACGCGCGCTGCGCCGCCTGCAGCGTGGCGCAGTCGGTAAATGGCTCGTCTTTTTCAAAGAAGACATAGCAGTCGGCATGCGGCGCTTCACCGCGCAGCTCGCGTTCGAGCGCATCGAGGTAAAACCAGTCGCATGTGAGGATGTGGTTCAAGGTGGACTGGATGGTGGGGAAAAAACTGACGCGCGTGGCCTGGAATTCGGCCTGGCTCAGCTGTCCGCAAGCCTTCAGCAGGCGGTGGTTGGCCCAGGCGTTGTTGCAGGCCTGAGCGGTGATGTACTGGGCAAGCATGTTGCTCATGATTTACCTTGCAAAGCAGGGAAGCTGCGAGAGCGCCACTGTAACACTTTGCGGCAGATGAACAACGCCGGTCACGCCCGCCGCACCGGCACGGCTGTCATCAAGTAAAATCGCGGGGCGGATGTCGCGATAGTGATGCAGATAGGGCTGGAAGAATAAAATGGGTTGGATAGGAAAATTACTGAACGGCGGCGACGAAAAAAACAAGCTTGCGCCCCTCACGGCAGCGGCGGCGCCCGAGATGGCACGGCAGCCAGCCACCATCACCGAAATCGATGCCACCTACTACCGCTGGCTGGCGGCCGCCGGTTCGGCGCAGGCGACAAAGCAGGCGGAACAGCAGATTCTGGACGAATTGACGCGCCTGGCCAGTGAGCCGATCGCTGGCGCCGCGCTGATACCGCGCATTCCGGCCATCATTCCGCAGTTGATGCGGACCTTGCAAAATGAAAACATGAGCGCGGCCGAGCTGTCGCGCCAGCTGGCCCAGGACGTGCTGCTGGTGGCCGAGGTCTACCGCGAGGCGAACCGGCCCCGCTACCATTCGCGCTATAACGCCAGCCCATCGATCAACAACATGGAAGGCGCCATCATGCTGCTCGGGCAAAACGGCATGCGCATGCTGCTGGCCCGCGTCGCCTTCCGTCCCATCGTCAGCATGCAAAGCGGTGGACTGACCATACGCACGGCGCCGCTGATCTGGCGCCAGTCCGAGAAATGCGCGCTGGCGGCCAACCTGGTCGCGCCGGCCATGCAGGCCAACGCCTTCGACGCCTATCTGGCGGGACTGATGGCCAATGTCGGCCTGGTGGTGGCGTTCCGCCTGATCGACCAGATGCATGCGCCCGATGCCTTCCCGCAATCGGACGCCTTCATCGCCCAGGTGTTTGCCCAAGCGCGCATCCTGTCGGTACGGATCGCCGAATTATGGGAGTTTCCCGAGTCGGTGACTCGCGCGATCGGGCAGGCCGGGCAAGCAGATTCCGATGCCGATCCGCAGGCCCGAGCGCTGGCGCTGGGCGAGCGTTTGAGCAAGCTGCGCATGCTGGTCGATACGGGCCGCTTTCCTGCCGACGATTCCTTCGTGATGACCGGACTGGGCAAGAGTGAGCTGCTGGTGTTCGACAAGCTGGCCGACGAGGACGAAGACGAGGAGGAGTAATAGCCGCAGGCAGCGGATATCACTCAGCGCGCAAAGTACAGTTCGTGCAGGTGCTCGAGGTCGACCTCATCGGCTTTTTGCGACAGCGCCACCTTGCCGCTTTGCATCAGGTAGACGTGGTCGGCCACGCCCACCGCGCGCGCCGTATTCTGCTCCACCAGGATGATGGTGCGCTTGCCGTCGTTCAGGCGCGCGAGGATCTCGAACAGCTCGTTGACCACCAGCGGCGCCAGGCCCAGCGAAGGCTCGTCGATGATCAGCAGCGACGGGTCCGACATCAGGCCGCGCGCCATGGCCAGCATCTGCGCCTCGCCGCCGGACAGTGATCCGGCCAGCTGCTTGCGCCGTTCGTGCAGGCGCGGGAACATGGCGTAGGCTTCGGCCAGGCGCGCCGGCATGTGGCTGCGGTGCTCCTTCGGAAACGCGCCCATGATCAGGTTTTCTTCCACGCTCATGTCGCGGAAGGTCATGCGCCCCTCGGGTATCATCGTCACCCTCGCGTCGCTCATCTTCCAGGTCGGCGTGCCGTTGATGGACTGGCCATCGAGCGCGATGCTGCCCGCGCCCACGGGCAGCAGGCCCATGATGGCGCGCAGCAGGGTGGTCTTGCCGGCCCCGTTCGGGCCGATGATGGTGGTCAGCTTGCCCTTCTGGATGGACAGCGAGACATCCCACAGCACATTGATGGCGCCATAGCCGGCGCGCAGATTCTCTATCTCAAGCATGGGCTGCCCCTGTATAACTTTCGATCACGGCAGGGTCGCGGAAGACGGCGTCCGGCGTGCCGTCGGCGATCAGCTGGCCAAAATTGAGTACGGCCACGCGCTGGCACAGATTGCTGATGGTTTCAATATCGTGCTCGATCATGACGATGCCCACGCCAAAGGCGGCATGCAAGTCCTTCAGCATGCCCATGAAGCGGCGCTTGCCGTTCGTTTCCAGACCGGCCAGCACTTCGTCCAGCAGCAGCAGCTTCGGGTTGGTCGCCAGCGCCTTGGCCACTTCCAGCGCTTTCAACTCTGTCAGCGCCAGTTCGCTGGCCGCGTCGCGCCCGGCCTTGTCCGCCAGGCTCGTGAAATCGAGGATTTCATCGATCTTGCGCTGGTCTACCTTGCCGGTGCCGAAGCGCTGCGCGACGACGAGGTTTTCGCGCACCGTCAATTCATGCATCGGTTGCGGAATCTGGAAAGTGCGGCCCAGCCCCAGGCGCGCGCGCTGGTACATGGGCGTAGCCATGATGTCGCGTCCCTCGAAGCGGATGCAGCCGCTGGTGGGGCGCACCAGGCCGGAAATCGCGTTGAACAGGGTGGTCTTGCCGGCGCCATTCGCGCCCACCAGGCCGATCACGTCGTGGCTGCCCACCTTTAACGTGACGGAATCGACGGCCGTCAGGCCGCCGAAACGCACGGATACATTATCGAGTTCAAGCATGTGCTTTCTCCTTCGCGTTGAACAGTTTGCGGAGCAGCGGCAGCAAGCCGTTCGGACTGAAGACGATCATCGCCACCAGCAGCACGCCCAGCACCAGCTGGTGGCCTGTGGGGATCAGCGACTTGAAGATCAGCTGGTCAACCAGATAGACCACTACGGCGCCCAGCACGGGACCAAGTATCGTGCGGTAGCCGCCGAAGATGGCCGCCACGATCGGCAAGGTCACCCACAGGCTGTTGAAGGCGTAGTCGGGTTCCAGGAAGTTGATGTAGTGGGCGTTGAAGGCGCCGAACAGGCCAGCCATGAAGGCCGACACGAGCAGCATCGCGCCTTTCAGCAAGGTGCTGTTGACGCCGACGACGCGCGTGGCGTCTTCGCTGTCGTGCATGGCGCGCAGGGCGATGCCGTAATGGCTGGCGCGGATGCGGCTGTAGGCAAATGCGCATGCCACTACCAGGGTCAGCACCACCAGGTAGGCGCCTGTCTTGCTGGCCAGATCGAAGCCGAAGACGGTGGGCAAGGTGGGAATATTATTGATGCCGCCGGCACCGCCCGTGACGGAACTCCATTCCGTGGCCAGGATGCGGAAGATGTGCGCGTAGGCGAGGATGGCCAGCGCAAAATACGGCCCGCGCAGGCGCAGTACGGGCAGCATGATGACGGCAGCGATGGCCGCGCCCGCGCCGCCCAGCAGCATGGCGGCAAACACGGGCACGCCCAGTTTCACGGTGGCCAGCGCGGAGACATACGCGCCCACGCCGAAGAAGGCCGCATGGCCGAAGCTGACCATGCCGCCCAGGTTGCCCAGCAGGGCCCAGGACATGGCCACGCCGCCGATGATCAGGGCTGCCACCACCATGCTCATCACATACTGGTTGCCGCCCAGGGCCAGCGGCACGGCGACATACGCGGCCAGCAGCAGGCCCGCCGTGGAAAGGAAAGTTGAGCGCTTCATCCGCGCCTCCGTTGTGCGCCGAACAAGCCGTTCGGCATGATGAACAGCACCAGCAGGAACAGCACCATGCCGGACAATTCCTGCAGCGCGGAGCTGGCCAGGGTGACGGTCAAGGCTTCCGCCACACCGAGCAGCACGGCGGCCAGCAGCACGCCGGGAATCGAGCCGATGCCGGCCAATACCGTGATGATGAAGGCTTTCACCGTCAGCGCGCCGCCGTAGGCTGGCTGGATTACGCCATAGCTGAACAGCGCGACGCCGGCGAAAGCGGCCAGGATGCCGGCGACTAAAAAGGACACCAGTTCCGTGCGGCCCGGGTCGATGCCCATCAGCTTGGCCGCGTCGCGGTTGCTGGAGACGGCGCGCACGGCGCGGCCATACCAGCTGGTCGACAGCCAGCGCCACAGAGCCGCCATCAGCACCAGGCTCACGCCAAAGAAAATCACTTCGCTGCGCATGCTGAAAAACGGACCGATCTCGATGCCTTCCTGCAGCCAGCTCGACGACGTCGAGCGGATGTCCGCCTTCCAGACCAGCAGGATGAAATTGGTGAGGATCACGCCGATGCCGTAGGTGAGGATCAGCGAATTGATTTCGCGGTCGTTCTTGATGCGGCTGACGATCAGGTAGACACCCACGGACGTGAGGCTGACGATCACCAGCGCGATGGGAATGGCGAACATGGGGCCGAGTCCGAGCCCGGATTCCACGCTGTAGGCGATGTAGGCGGCCAGCAGCACCAGTTCGCCGTGCGCCAGGTTGATCACTTTCATGGTGCCGAAGACCAGCGCCAGTCCCAGTGCGATCAGGGCGTAGGAGCCGCCCTGCAGCAAGCCAGAATACAGGGCTTGCAAGATTAATTCTGTCATGTCGTCATCCCGTCAGGACTCCCTGGCGCATCGCGAAGCTGCGCCAGGACTGCCGTTCATCGGTGCGCGCCCAGCAGGCGCGCGCGTGTGCAGCGGGAGGCTGCTGTTACCAGGGCAGGGCGGGATAGGCCAGCTTGCCCGTCGCGTGTTCCTTCGGCCAGACGATCACCACTTTCTTGTCCTGGTGCTGCGCCATGCGGTGCACGAAGTTCTGGTTGTCGCCGTTGGCGGCGAACTGCACCCGGCCGATCAGGGTTTCGCGGTCCGTCTTGCGCATTTCCTCGGCCACGCCGCCTTTCTTGAGCGTGCCCTTGTCGGCCGCGCGCGCGATCGCTTCGAACAGCAGCATCGACTGCACATAGCCGAACTGGCCCAGGTAGTCCGGTTCCTTCTTGTACAGCTGCTTGTAGGCGTCGCTGAAAGCCTTGCCGTCGGCCGTCTTGAATTCCGTGGGGAAGGGCAGCAGGGCCGTGCCGAACACGTTCGGCATCAGGTCGGGGAAGTCGGCTGCCATTTTCGGCGTGGCCAGCGACCACACGCCCACCATGGCCTTGATCTTCGGCTTCAAGACGCGGGCGGCGCGGATGATACCCACGTAGTCGTTTTCGTAGCCGACCATGGCGACGACTTCCGATTTATCCTGCAGCTTGATCTTGTTGATGATGGGCTTGAAGTCCGTAATGGCCGGGTCGAACGAGTGCGTCGTCACTTTCACGCCCTTGGCCGCCAGGGCTTTTTCCACGTCTTTCGCCAGGCCCGTGGTGGCATCCTTGGTCGAATACACGATGGAGACGGACTTGGCGCCCACGTCCTGCAGCAGTCCCAGCATGGCTTTTTCGTAGCCGGCCGTGTTATTGATGCGGAAAAAATTCTTGCGTCCGCTGCTCACCAGGCTGTCGTCCACACCGCCCGAGGTGATGTAGACGAGGCCCAGTTTATTCGCCGTGTCCGAGGCGGGCGAGATATTGTTTGAGCCATAGCCGCCCGTGATGGCCACCACGCCCTGGCTGGCCAGCTTTTCCACAGCGGCGATGGCCTTGGCGGGCGCCGATTCGTCGTCGACGGTGATGATCTTGATCGTGTGCTTGCCGTTGGTCTTGTTGAAGACTTCGGCCGCGACCATGATCCCTTCCTGCATGCCGGCGCCGACCCGCGCCAGGTTGCCCGTCAGCGGGATTTCCGCGCCGACCAGGAATTCGTCGGCGCTGGCCTGCGTCATCCAGGCGCTGGCAACCAGCGCTGCCATGGCGATGCGTGTGTAGGTGCGTTTCATCGTGTCTCCTCCGGTGATGTGGCTTGGTTTTATTGTCGGGTCTGGTACTACATGGTCAACTTATCGTGCATTCTGCGCCATTTGCCGCAGCTGCCCCTTTAAAATTTTGCCCGTGGCGGCGGCCGGCAGCGCTTCCATGACGATGATGGCGGACGGGCATTTGTACGGCGACAGGGTCTGCGCCAGCCAGGCCTGCAATTGTGCCACGCTGGCGGGCTGGCGCGGATCCAGCTCCACATAGGCGATGACGTCCTCGTTGCCATCGTCCACAGTGCGTCCCACCACGGCCGACTGCACCACGGACGGGTGGGCGTTCAGGGCCGTTTCCACTTCCAGCGGATACACATTGAAGCCGGAGCGGATGATCAATTCCTTGGTGCGGCCCACGATGAACAGCGCGCCGTCCGGGTCCTGGCGCGCCATGTCGCCCGTATTGAGCCAGCCGCCGTCGCGCATGGTGGCCGCCGTCATGGCCGGTTCTCGGTAATAGCCGGCCATGATGTTCGGCCCGCGTATCCACAATTCTCCCGGCTCGCCTGGCGCCACGTCCGTGCCGGCCACGTCCACCACGCGCACTTCCACGCCCGGTATCGGCATGCCGACGGAATCGTCGCGGCGCGGCGTTTCCAGGCGCGTCTGGCTGATGGTGGGCGCGCTTTCCGTCATGCCGTAGCCATTGTGCAGCGCGGTGCCCAGCAGCTTTTCCACCTCGTGCTTGAGCGACGGCGCCAGCGGCGAGCCGCCCGCATACGCAAAGCGCAGCCGCGTCGGCAGAGGAGTCTCCGCGCCGCCCAGGGTTTGCAGCAGCTTGGCGTACATGGCGGGCACGCCCTGCACGATGGTCAGCTCGTCGTTCTTCAGCGCCGAGAGCAGGCCGTCGACGGAAAAACGCGGCACCAGGTACAGCGCGGCGCCCGCATACAAGGTGCCCAGGGCCACCGAGGCCAGGCCGTACACGTGCGAAATCGGCAGCACGCCGTAGGCGCGGTCGGTGCTGGTCAGGCCACGCAGGGTGCTGGAGACGGCGGCGATGAACAGCAGGTTGCGGTGCGTGAGCATCACGCCTTTGGACTGCCCCGTGGTGCCCGTCGTGTAGATCAGCGCGGCCACCTGTTCGTTGCCGGGAACCGTGTCTTCCGCGATGGCCAGCTCGTTCAATTCACCCGCCAGCAGCTCGCCCATGCCATCGACGGTGACGGGGCTGGCGCCGCGCCGCGCCGCATGCGCGGCCGCTTCCGGCGAGGCGCCGGCCAGGAACAGCACGCGCCGCGCGGAACTGTGCGTGGCGATGGTGTCGATCTCGCGGGCCGACAGCCGTGCATTGACGTTGACGATCCACGCATCGATGCTGGCGGCAGCGAAGATCAGCGCTACCTGCAGCGCGCCGTTTTCGCCCACCACCATCAGGCGGTCGCCTGCGCGCACGTCCAGCTGGCGCAGCAGCTGCGCTGCACTTTCCACACCGTGCTGCAGCTGCGCGTAGGTCCAGTGGTGGCCCCCTTCATGCAGCGCCGGCGCATCGGGCGCGCGCGCGGCCCAGTAGGCGGGGATGGCCGACAGGCGCGCCGGCAAGCCGGCCAGCAGGGAAGGGATGTCCATCGCGGCCTCCTTCACTTTTGCGCTGCCTTGATCATGTTGCGCGCGATGACGATTTGCTGGATCTGCGTCGTGCCTTCGTAGATGCGGAACAGGCGCACGTCGCGGTAGAAGCGCTCGGCCGCGTATTCGCTGATGTAGCCGGCGCCGCCGTGGATCTGCACGGAGCGGTCGGCCACCCTGCCGCACATTTCAGAGGCGAACAGCTTGCAGCACGACGCTTCCGTCGAAATGTCTTCCTTGTTGTCGCGCCGGCGCGCCGCGTCGAGCACCATGCTGCGCGCCGCGTAGATTTCCGCCTTGCTGTCGGCCAGCATGGCCTGGATCAGCTGGAATTCGGCAATCGGCTGGCCGAACTGCTGGCGCTCCATGGCGTAGGCCAGGGCGTCGGCCAGCATGCGTTCGGCTGCGCCCACGCAGACGGCGGCGATGTGCAGGCGTCCCTTGTCGAGCACCTTCATGGCCGTCTTGAAACCCACGCCTTCCTTGCCGCCGATGATGTTCGCGGCCGGCACGCGGCAATTTTCAAAGATGACGTCGCAGGTATGCGCGCCTTGCTGGCCCATCTTCTTGTCGATCTTGCCCAGTGAAAGGCCCGGCGTATCCTTTTCCACGATGAAGGCGGAAATCGCCGAGGCGCCGCGCTTGACGGGGTCCGTGCGCGCCATGACGGTAAAAATGCTGGCTTCGGGCGCGTTGGTGATGTAGCGCTTGCTGCCGTTGAGGATATAAAAATCGCCATCGCGCACGGCCGTCGTGCGTAGCGAGGCCGCATCCGACCCCGATCCCGCTTCCGTCAGGGCGAAGGAGCCGATGATGTCGCCGGCGGCCAGCTTGGGCAGGTAGTATTGTTTTTGCGCTTCCGTGCCGTCGATGACGATGCCTTGCGAGCCGATGCCATTGTTGGTGCCGATCAGCGAGCGGAAAGCGGGCGAAGTGCGGGCAATTTCAAACGCGACGCGCACTTCCTCTTCCATGCTCAGTTCCAGGCCGCCATAGGCTTCCGGAATCGACAGGCCGAACAGGCCCAGTTCGCGCATCTGCGCCACGATGGCGGGCGGGATCGTGTCCGTTTCCGCCACCAGCGCCTCGTTCGGCACCAGCACTTCGCGCACGAAACGGGCGATGCTGTCGAGCAGGATGTTCAGGGTTTCTTCGTCGCGTATCATCAGGGTCCTCGTAGGCGATGTTGAGAGGGGGCGCGCAGTCTAACCGCGGCCCAGGTTTTTTTCCACTGTCTTGACGAGGGCCACCAGGCGCGGTCCCAGGTCCGATTCGAGTTTTTCGCGCGACAGCAAAAAGGCGGGGCCGCCGCAATTGAAGGCCATCACCTGTTCGCCGTCCGCTCCCAGCATGGGCACGCCCACGGCATGCACGTCGTTCTGCCACTCGCCGGCCGAAATGCAAAAGCCCCGGTCCTGGTAATCCTTGAAACCTTGTTCGATACCGGCCTTGATACGGGGCCAGCGTTCCGTCTCATGCACCCTGGCGTGGTCCATCAGGTAGTCGCGTTCGGCCTGCGGCAGGATGCACAGCAGGGCCTTGCCCATGGCCGTCGTCATCAGGGGAATGCGCGAGCCGACGTCGAGGCGCAGGGTGACATTGGCGCTGCTGCGGCACGTTTCCACGTACACCATGCTGAGGCGGTCGCGCGTGCCCAGCGACACGGACGCTTGCGCATGTTCGGCCAGTTCCTCCATCAGCGGGCGCGCCATCTTGCGCACGTCGAGGTTCGACAGCATGCGGTAGCCGAGGGCCAGCACGCCGGCGCCCAGCTGGTATTTGCCCAGGCTGTCCGAATAATTGAGGTAGCCGAGTTTGGTGAGGGTGTAGGTGAGGCGAGAGATGGTCGGTTTCGGGATGCCCGTGCGCTTGGCCATGTCCGCGTTCGACAGATAGACTTCGCCGGGGCGGAAGCAGCGCAGCACTTCCAGCCCACGCGCCAGCGCGTTGACGAACTGGCGGTCCTTGCCTTCTTCGTCATCGCCAAAGACGATGAGTTCCGGATCTGCCGCGGTCTGAATATTTGTCATATTTGCATTCATTTTCAGGCTCCCTGGAAACCAGTTTGCCTAGCCAAAGGGGACGTGTCAACCGTTTTGTGAAACATTCGTTCGCACAGCGAAATGGTGCAGTGCATGAAATTGTGCATGAATTTTTCTTCGAAAATTGACCTGCGCAGCGGTTTATGGCCTTGTCGCTTGAGCATCGTTATATATGTCTGTATATTGCGCTGTTGGATGGCGGCCGCTGCACGAGTGACCGATTTTTATATTTTTTTGCATATCGCTATATAGGGCGATATATAACGAGAAAGAATAACGACGATGTTGAAACAGGTAATGGCAGGCGCCGTGATGCTGGCGCTGGCGCAGCAGGCCGCTGGCAAGGAAGACGCGGATGCGGCGCCATTCGTGCTGGGCACGGTGACGGTGATCGGCCAGCGCGAGCAGGCAGGGCAGATGGCACAGCAGGTGGGATCGCAAGTGAGCCGCGCCGAGATGCGCCGCTTTAACCGCGACAACGTGGGCGACGCCTTGAATCTGCTGTCGGGCGTATCGCTGTCGACGAATGCGCGCAACGAAAAAACCGTCGCCATCCGCGGCTTCGATGCGCGCCAGGTGCCGCTGTACATCGACGGCATACCCGTCTACGTGCCGTATGACGGCTACGTCGATTTCAACCGCTTCACGACGAGCGACCTGGCCGCCATCCAGGTGGCCAAGGGATTCAGTTCGGTGGCGTACGGCGCCAATACCCTTGGCGGCGCCATCAACCTGGTGTCGCGCAAGCCGACAGCTTTGACGGAAGGCGATGTTTCCGTGGGCTTCGGCTCGGGCAGCGAACGCCAGGTGTCGGCCAACGTGGGCACGAACCAGGGCCTGTGGTATCTGCAGGCGGGTGTGTCGTATATCGACAGCGACGGCTTTCCCCTGTCGTCCGATTTCTGCCCGACGGCCACGGAAGATGGCGGCATGCGTAACAACTCATATCGCAAGGATCACAAGCTGTCGTTCAAGGTGGGTTACACGCCTGTGGTTGGTGATGAGTATGCCCTCAGCTACTACAAGCAGCATGGCGAAAAAGGCCAGCCGCCATCGACGAATCCCGTCGGCGCGCGCTACTGGCAATGGCCGTACTGGAACAAGGAAAGCGTATATTTCGTTTCGCAGACGCGCCTGGGCGACGTGGAACGCCTGAAACTGCGCCTGTACCACGACAGCTACGACAATGAAATCACCTCCTATACGAACGGCAGCTACACGACTCTGAAAACCAGCGGCCAGGGTAGCGTGAGCGGTGGGCGCAGCATCTATAACGACCGCACGAACGGCGGCGCGGTGGAACTCGAATCGTTCCGCCTGGCCGCGCACAGCCTGCGTTTTGTGGCCAGCTACAAGGCCGATGAACACCAGGAACGCGATGGCAAAGGCGTGCGCACCACCTGGTACAAGGATGCCCTGTGGACCCTGGGCGCGGAAGACAGCATCGCCCTGAATGCGGCGACGGAACTGTCGCTGGGCGTATCGCGCAACGCACTGCGCCCCGACACCGTCTACAGCGCCGGCAACGCCTATACCTTGCCGGAGAATCAGTCGGCCACCGACTTGCAGGCGGGTCTGTTCCATCAATTGCATCCCGAGGCGAAGGTATATGCCACCGTGGCGCGCAAGTCGCGCCTGCCGACACTGAAGGACCGCTATTCGCAGCGCCTGGGCACGTATATCGAAAATCCGGCCTTGCGCGCGGAACAGGCGATCAACTATGAGCTGGGATATCAAGGAAACGTGCAGGGCGCCAGCCTGGAAGCGGCGCTGTTCTACAGCGATGTGAAGGACAAGATCCAGAGCGTGGCGAATGTCGTGGGCGTGCGTGCGCAGATGCGCAACGCGGGCAGGGCGCACATCAGCGGCGTGGAACTGGGCTTGCGCGGGCGCGCCGGCGCATGGCTGGACTGGGGCGGCAACTACACCTACACGGACATGCAGAACGTCAGCGACCGCGCCATGCGCCTGACCGATGTACCGCGCCACAAGCTGACGGCGCATGCCGTGCTGCACGCGGCGCGCCAGATCGACGTGGTGGCCATCGCGGAATCGAACAGCGGGCGCTGGGTGTCGAACACCCTGGAACTCGGTGGTTTTGCGACGCTGAACCTGAAGGCCGTGGTCCGCCCCTTGCCAGCCTTGACCCTGGAAGCGGGCGTGGCAAATATGGGCGACCGCAATTACGCGCTGGCCGACGGTTTCCCCAGCGCGGGCCGCACGTGGCTGGCCAATGCGCAATACCAGTTCTGATTTTTTGATCGTTCCATGAAAGGACACCGCATGTTGAAGAAAATATTCCTTGCTTTTGCTTCGGCCGCGCTGCTGGCGGCGCCCGCGTGGGCCGACCCGGCGCCGGCGCGCGAGCATATGAGCCACGCGCTGGCCGTGACGGGCAAGGTGGCAACGCCCTTGACCCTGAAGGTGGCGGACTTGCGCCAGCTGCCGCCGGCCAACGGCGGCGAACTGGCCGTCACGCGCCACAATGGCGACAAGGCCGAGACCATCACCAGTTACAAGGGCGTGCGCCTGCGCGACATCCTCGACAAGGCGGTGCTCGATGCACCGGGCCACAACGACGTCAAGAAGCTCGCCATCATCGCCACCGCCACCGATGGCTACGCGGTGGTGTTTTCCTGGGGCGAGCTGTATAACGCTCCGGCCGGCGAAGGCATCATCGTCTACTACGAAAAAAACGGCAAGGCGCTCGACGAGGGCGATGGCGAGATTGGCCTGATCTCGGCGAAGGATATCCGCACGGGCCCGCGCCATGTGAAATGGTTGAACGGTATCGAGGTGCGCAAGCTGGTGGAATAAGGAAGTGACAAGGTCGGCCGCCGTGGAGCCATCCCCGGCGGCCGATTTTCTTACCTTGCCAGTGCTTTTTTCATCGCCTGGCCCGCCACCTCGAACAATCCCCGCGCCGCTGGCGTCAAGCCCGGCATGTGCATAGCCGCATGGATCATGCCGTCGAGTTGCACGCACTCGGCCGCCACGCCGTCGTCGCGCAGCCGCCACGCATACGCCGCGCCTTCGTCATGCAGCGGGTCGTACTCGCATACCAGCACGGTCGCCGGCGGGAGGTCCTTTAGCGTACTTGCCCGCAGTGGCGCCGCGTAAGGCTGCATGCCGTCAGCCGGTTCATTCAGGTATGCCGACCAGCAAAAACGCATGGCCTCGCGGGTCAATGAAAAGCCTTCCGCATGGCGCTGGTAGGACGCGGTGTCGAAGGCAAAATCAAGCGCCGGGTACAGCAGCAGCTGGTGCGCCAGCGCGGGGCCGGCCTGGTCGCGCGCCATCAGGGCGGCCGCCGCCGCCAGGTTGCCCCCCGCGCTGTCGCCTCCCACGGCCAGCCGCCGCGCATCGATGCCCAGCGCCGCCGCATGCTCGGCGACCCAGCACAGCGCCCTGTAAAAGTCGGCTAGCGGCACGGGGAACTTGTGCTCGGGCGCCAGCCGGTAGTCGACGGAAAAGATCACGCAGCCGGTGGCGTTGGCCAGCGCGCGGCACGGGTTGTCGTACAGGTCCAGCGAGCACAGACACCATCCGCCCCCATGCGCGAAGACGATGGCCGGCAAGGGCTGGTTCGTGTCCGCGCCGGCCGGCACGTAGGCGCGCACGGCCAGCGCATGCTCGCCGGGCAGCACGTAATCCTTGATGGCCGCGACGTCTTCCAATGGCCCGTGCAACTGGCGCAAGCCCGTTTCCGTGGATGCGCGCAAGTCTGCCAGCGAGGCGGGCGGCGGCGCATCCCTTGTTTGTTCCAGCCAGGCGGCGATCAGCGGATCGAGACTCACACTGGTTCTCCCGCCAGGAACGGCAGCAAGTGGGCGATGAACGCTTCCGGCTGTTCTTCCATGATGAAGTGGCCGCATTCGGCGACGATGGCGCCTTTCAAATTGTCGGCCTTGCCCTGCATGGTCAGCAGGGGCGCGTCGTTGGTCGCATGGTCGGCGCCGATGGCCAGCACGGGCATGGCCAGGCTCTTGTTCGCGCGCTCCAGGTTTTGCTTGATGGTTTCGGGGATGGCGCGGTAGTAGGCGAAACCGGCGCGCAGGGCGCCCGGCGTGGCGTAGGCGTCCGCATACACGTCGACGGCCACCTTGTCGCGGCGGTACGACCAGCGGTCGAAGATGAAGCGGATGTACTCGCGCTCCTTGCCCGCCGTGAGCATTTCCGGCAAGTCCAGCACCTGATTGAACATGAAGTGCCACAGGAAGATGTTGTCCGACGGCGCGACAAAGATGGGCGGCGCCGGCGCCAGGCCGGGAATGACGGCTTCCGTCAGCGCCAGTTTCGTCACGGCTTGCGGGAAATCGCTGGCCAGCGCGTAGCCGACCCACATGCCGATGTCGTGGCCGACCACGTCGTACTGCGCGTGGCCCAGGGCCAGCATGGCGCGGTGCAGGGTAGTCGCCACGGCGCCCGTGTCGTAGCCGCCGGCCGGACGGTCGGAATGGCCGCTGCCGGGCGGGTCGATGGCGATCGCCTGATAGCCATTCGCGGCCAGCGCCGCCATCACGTGGCGCCACGCATACCAGGTTTGCGGCCAGCCGGGGATCAGCAGTACCGGTTTGCCGTTGCCGGTACCCGCGATGACGCAATGCAGGCGCTGGCCGTCGATGCGGACGTAGTCGTGAATGAAGTCGTTCATATGGTTTCCTTGATTAGTTGTGCTGGATGCCCAGCAATTGTTGGATCTGGTGCGCGCTGACGGGGGCGCCGGCGAAGTCGTCGAAGATCTTGTCCGTGACGGGAATGATGTGGGCATTGATGAAGGCCACGCCTTCGCGCGCGCCCGTTTCCTGGTCCTTCAGGCAGCACTCCCATTCCAGGGTGGCCCAGCCCGCGTAATCGTTCTGCGCCATCTTGGAAAAGATCGCCTTGAAGTCGACCTGGCCATCACCGAGCGAGCGGAAACGCCCGGCGCGGTTTTCCCACGACTGGTAACCGCCGTAAATGCCTTGCCGCCCCGTCGGATTGAACTCCGCATCCTTCACATGGAACATGCGGATGTGCTCCTTGTAGATGTCGATGAATTCCAGGTAGTTCAGCTGCTGCAGCACGAAGTGGCTGGGGTCGAACAGCATCTTGCAGCGCGGGTGGCGTCCCACGCGCTCGTAAAACATTTCGAAGCTGATGCCGTCATGCAGGTCTTCGCTGGGGTGGATTTCGTAGCACAGGTTGATGCCCTGTTCCTCGCACACGTCGAGGATGGGCAGCCAGCGGCGCGCCAGTTCGTCGAAGGCCGTCTCGATCAGGCCGGGCGGGCGCTGCGGGAACGGGAACAGGTAGGGCCAGGCGAACGAGCCGGAAAACGTGCCCATGTCGCTCAGGCCCAGGCGCTTCGAGGCCATGGCCGCCAGTTTTACCTGCTCGATGGCCCACGCCGTGCGCGCTTCCGGCTGGCCGTGCAGGTGTTCCGGCGCGAAGCTGTCGCACAGCGCGTCGTAGGCAGGGTGCACGGCCACCAGCTGGCCGAGGATGTGCGTCGTCAGTTCGCTGATGACGAGGCCATGGCCCGCCAGCATCGCGACAAGATCGTCGCAATATTGCTGGCTGCGCGCGGCCTGCGTCACGTCGAACAGGCGCGCATCCCAGGCGGGAATCTGCAGGGCCTTGAAGCCCATGCCGGCCGCCCACTCGGCGATGGCAGGCAGGGTGTTGAAGGGCGCCGTGTCGGCGGCGAATTGGGCCAGGTGCAGGCTTGGTCCTTGGATGGTTTTCATATCGGCTCCTATTGTTTGTCGATCGACAAAGAATAGGCGAAATTTTCTGTTCGGTCAAGGCGGTCATGCAAAATAAATCGCGAATGCGCGGTGGGCGCCAGGCGTTATACTGGCCGCCAGTTCGTAAGCAGAGGATGAAAATGGCAGGAAGACCGAGGGAATTTGACCGCGCGCTGGCGCTGGCAAAAGCGCGCGATGCGTTCTGGACGCGCGGCTACGAGGGCGTGTCGATGGCCGACCTGGTGGCGGCGCTGGGCATCGCCTCGGCGCGCATCTATGCGGCGTTCGGCTCGAAGGAGCAGCTGTTCCGCGAAGCCGTGGAATTGTATGAAACGGGCGAAGGCGCGTTTGCCGTGCACGCGCTGGCCGCCAGCCTGAATGTGCGCGACGCGGTGGCGCGCATGCTGGAAGAAGCCGTGCTGCTGTACACGCGCAGCGGCCAGCCGCAAGGCTGCATGGTGGTCACGGCCGCCACGAACACGAGCGCGGACAACGCGGGCATCGCCGACTGGCTGGCGCAGCACCGCCGCGCGCGCACGCAAGCCGTCATCGAGCGTTTGCGCGCGGCACAGCTGGCGGGGGAATTGAAAGGGGAGGCGGACGTGCAGGCGCTGGGCGACTATTATGCGGCCTTGCTGCATGGCCTGTCGGTGCAGGCGCGCGATGGCATTCCGGCCGAACGGCTGCTGGCGCTGATTCAACCGGCGCTGGCGCCGTTGGCGCTGGAAATGAAAAATTAAACTATCTTGTCGATAGTCGCCGTGCTTAAGTTTTGACGTCGATCAGGCTGCCCAGGGCCTGGTCGGCCGCCTTGACGACATTTGCCGACAAATTAAAACCGGCCTTGTAGACGAGGTTATCCGTCAGTTCCGATGCGAGTCCTACGCCGTTCGGCCGGCTTTCGGCCGCCTTGGCCGCATTCGCGTTGGCGCCGCTGACGCTTTCGCTGGCCGCCAGCTTGCGCCCTTCGACGGAGAGGGTGACGCCCGTGCCGGCCGGGCTGGCTTCCTGGAACTGGGCTTGCTGCGGCTGGAAGCCCGGCGTATTCGCATTGGCGATATTGTTGGCGGCCACATCCAGCGCGCGCTGGTTGGCGGTCAGCCCCGAGGTGCCGGTGGTGAGGGCGGATATGGACATGGCAACTCCTTCAGTAGGCATCCAGTTTACTCCTGCCATCGGGAAAAGTGTGGTGGTGCAAGGCAACAATTTTTCCCACAGGTGGTTGCCGCAAAAAATATGTGCGTCACGTAATTTTTTTATATTGTTCTGTGGCATTTCACTGTCTAGACTGGCAGGGAAGTCATCCACGGAGTCCGCCATTTTTCACCTGCTTCGCCCTCTTTTCCCGGGTTTGCTGCTCAGTTTGCTTTGCCTGCCCCTGAAAGCCCAGCTTGTTCCCACGCCGTTGCCGCTTGATGCGCGCCTGAATGAGCAAGTCATCATGCTGCCGGCCGGCGACGGCTTGCACGAGACGCTGGAAACGACGGTGTTCCGTCCCGCCGGCCCCGGCCCGTTTCCCCTGCTGCTGATGAATCATGGCAAGCAGGCTGGTCCGGCAAGGCTGCAGCAGCGCGAGCGCTTTATCTATATGGCCACGGAATTCGTGCGCCGCGGCTATGCCGTGATGTTGCCCATGCGCGCCGGCTTTGCCCGTTCCACGGGCGCCTACCGCGATGTCGGCTGCGACATGCTGGGCAACGCGCAAGGCCAGGCGCGCGACATGCTGGCCGCGCTGGCGTACGCGCGCCGCCAGAGCTGGGTCGACCCGCAGCGCATCGTCGTCGCGGGCCAGTCGTATGGCGGCATGGCGGCGCTGGCGCTGGCCACCCGGGTGGTGCCCGGCGTGCGCGGCGTGCTCAATTTTTCCGGCGGGCTGCGCGTCGACATGCCCGGCTGCGACTGGCAAGCGGCGCTGGCCAAGTCCTTTGCCACGATGGGCGCTTACAACCACATTCCCAGCCTGTGGCTGTATGGCGCCAACGACTCGTATTTCGGGCCGGCCCTGGCGCGGCGCCTGTTTCGCTCGTTTACGGGGTCCGGCGGGCAGGCGCAACTGGTCGCCTATGGCCCGTTCAAGCGCGACGCCCACCTGACCCTGGGCAGCCGCGATGGCGTGGCCGTGTGGCTGCCCGCCACCGAGCGCTTCCTGCAGAAAATCGGCATGCCGGTGCGCCAGGTCTACCGCGTGGCCGATGCGCCATCGCCGCCGGCCACGCATTTCGCGCCGCAGGACGATATCGCCGCCGTGCCTTACCTGGAAGAGCAGGGCCGCGCCGCCTACCGCGACTTCCTCGAGAAAACGGCGCCGCGCGCCTTTGCCCTGTCGGCCAGCGGCGCCTGGGGCTGGGCCGAGGAGGGAGAAAGCCCCGACGTGCGCGCGCTCGCTTCGTGCCAGCGCCGCAGCAGCCTGCCGTGCCAGCTGTATTCGGTCGATGAAAGCGTCGTTTGGCCCGTTGCCGGCGCCAGCGCGAGCGCCGCCGGCGGTGCGCAATAGGCTGCCGCGCACGATAGTTGTCGCCGAAACGGGGGATGGGCGAATATACTAGGCGAAAAGGGAGGCGTTGCGCTTCCCGTCCGCCCTTATCATCAGCGAGAATTCACCCTTATGGCGTCATCCCCAGAAAACCTCAGCATGGCCGTGTTTTGCGACTTCGAGAACGTCGCGCTCGGCGTGCGAGATGCAAATTACGAAAAATTCGATATCAAGCCCATCCTCGAACGCTTGCTGCTCAAGGGCAGCATCGTTGTCAAGAAGGCATATTGCGACTGGGACCGTTATAAAAGTTTCAAGGGCACCATGCATGAGGCGAACTTCGAACTGATCGAAATTCCCCACGTGCGCCAGTCCGGCAAGAATTCGGCCGACATCCGCCTCGTGGTCGATGCGCTGGACTTGTGCTACACCAAGGCCCACGTCAACACCTTCGTCATCATCAGCGGCGATTCCGACTTTTCGCCGCTCGTGTCGAAACTGCGCGAAAACGCCAAGCAGGTGATCGGCGTGGGCGTCAAGCAGTCGACCTCCGACCTGCTGGTGGCCAATTGCGACGAATTCATTTTCTACGATGACCTGGTGCGCGAAAGCCGCCGCACGGCCGCCAAGCGCGATGCGCGCGAAACTCCGGCGGCCAAGCGTTCGCCCGACGAAGAAGTGCGCCGCAAGGAAAAATACGAGTCGCGCAAGACGGAAGCGATCGAGATGGCCGTGGCCACTTTCGATGCGCTGGTGTCCGAACGTGGCGACAGCGGCAAGATCTGGGCCTCGATGCTGAAAGAAGCGATCAAGCGCCGCAAGCCCGACTTCAGCGAGTCGTACTATGGTTTCCGCACCTTCGGCAACCTGCTGGAAGAAGCGCAGACGCGCGGCTTGCTGGAATTTGGCCGCGATGAAAAATCGGGCGCCTACGTCTACCGCAGCAGCGGCCTGGTGCCTGTTGCCGCGCCCGTAAATGGCGAAGTCGCCAGCGTAGCCATCGTGGCTGGCGAGACCGGCATGGCGGCGGAAGAGGGCAATCAGCGCGATGGCGGCAGCCGCCGCGATTCGCGCCGCAATGGCCGTGGCGGCCGCAAGCAGAACGAGCAGCGCCGCGGTGAGTCCGCGCCACAGGCTTTCGTGCCGGTGGCCGACGCGGAAACAGACGTCGTCGAGCCGTATGCGCCGGCGCCGCAGCCGGAGGTACAGCACGAGGTAGCCGAGGTTGTGGAAGTAATGGCAGAAGAAGGCAACGCCAAGCGCGGTTCGCGCCGCAATGGCCGCGGCGGCCGCAAGAATGGCGATGGCGCCCGCGAAGCGCGCGCCGAAGTTGTCGAAGTCGAGGTGGCGCCAGTGGTGGAAGCCATGCCTGAACCTGTACCTGAGCCGGTAGTGGAAGCGAAGCCAAAGGCCAAGCCGCGCACGCCGGCCCGCAAGGCGGCAGCGGCGAAGAAGCCGGCCAAGAAGGCGGTCGATGTCGTGGTGGAAGCTGCACCTGTGATTGAGCCTGCGCCGGTGGAAGTGGCTGTCGTGGCCGAAGACAAGCCGGTCAAGGCGCCGCGCAAGACCCCGGCGCGCCGCCCTGCACGCAAGAAGGCGGAAGCGGCTTGATTGACCGCTCACAGCGGAAGGCTGGGGTCGGACGGGGACGCCGAGTCCCGGCGGGTCTGACCCCGGAATTTTGCTGCGTCTCGATACGCTCGGCTTAAGCATGTACCACGGCGAACGCTTCAACAGCATTTCCCATGTGGTGGGCGCCGCGCTGGCGGCCATCGGCGGCGTCATCCTGATCGTCGTGGCGGCCCGCACGGGCGATCCGTGGAAAATCGTCAGCTGCAGCGTGTATGCGGCCATGCTGCTGACCTTGTATCTGACGTCCACCCTGTACCACAGCGTGCGCGGCAAGGCCAAGGCCGTGCTGCAGCGGCTCGACCACTGCGCCATCTACCTGCTCATCGCGGGAACCTACACACCGTTCATGCTGGTGACCCTGCGCGGGCCGTGGGGCTGGTCGCTGTTCGGCGTTGTCTGGGGCCTGGCCCTGTTTGGCATCGTGCAGGAATATGTGTACGCGAAAGGCGCGCGCATATTGTCGCTGGTGATATACGTGGCCATGGGCTGGCTGATCGTCATCGGCATCAAGCCGCTCTTGGCGGCGCTCGAGTGGAACGGCTTCCTGTGGCTGGTGGCGGGCGGACTGTGCTACACGGGCGGCATCGCTTTCTATGCCACCGACCACAAACTGCGCCATGGCCACGGCATCTGGCACCTGTTCGTGCTGGCCGGCAGTAGCTGCCATTTTATCGCCATTTTGTTCTACGTTGCCTGACGTTGGCTGCCGCCTTCACTGTTGCCTTGATTCTATTATAATGGCGCGATATGTGAAAGTAGCGCAACAATGCGGCAACAATAAGGCAACAATGGATATCAATTCGGACGACCTGAAAATCTTCGTCACCGTCATCGACAGCGGCACCCTGAGCGCGGCCGCCGTGCACCTGGGGCAAACCACCTCGGGCGTCAGCCGGGCCCTGTCGCGCCTGGAAGACAAGCTGGCCACCTCGCTCTTGACGCGCACCACGCGTCGCATGGAGCTGACGGAAGAGGGGCAGCTGTTCCTCGACAAGGCGCGCGCCATTCTCGCGTCGATGGAAGACGTGGAGGAATCGATCCGCATCCGCCGCCA
Source organism: Janthinobacterium sp. NKUCC06_STL (assembly GCF_019345455.1). Lineage (NCBI taxonomy): Bacteria > Pseudomonadati > Pseudomonadota > Betaproteobacteria > Burkholderiales > Oxalobacteraceae > Janthinobacterium > Janthinobacterium sp. NKUCC06_STL. The sequence goes on along the minus strand of NZ_JAHKQY010000007.1, from coordinate 104,644 downwards.
GAAACCGGCCGGGCGCCTGTCCGTCGACGCCGCCTCGCCCTTCATGCTCCATTGCGTGGTGCCGCACGTGGCGGAATTTCGCGCCATGTACCCGGACATCCGCCTGGAACTGACCAGCAACGACCAGATCGCCGACCTGCTCGAGCACCGCACCGACATCGCCATCCGCATCGGCGCCCTGGTCGATTCGACCCTGCATGCGCGCCCGCTCAGTGCCAGTCCGCTGCACGTGCTGGCAACGCCCGCCTACCTGGCGCGCCACGGCGAACCGGCCACGCCGGAAGCGCTGTCCGGCCATGCGCTGCTGGGCTTTGCGCAATATGAACTGGGGAATAACTGGCCGCTGCGCCACGAAGCGGGCAACAGCCTGCAGATCGTGCCCGCGCTGGCCGCGTCCAGCGGCGAAACCCTGCGCCAGCTGGCCCTGCACGACCAGGGCATCGTCTGCCTGTCCGACTTCATGACGAAGGACGACATCGCCGCCGGCCGCCTGGTGCAGGTGCTGCAGCCGTTCTATACGGGCTACCGGCAGCAGATCCACGCCGTCTACTACCGCAATACGCAGCTGGCGCAGCGCATCAGCTGCTTCCTCGAATTCCTGCAGCAGAAGCTGTAAGGCCGGGCATGAAGGAGAAGAGCATGGAGTGCCCCACCTGCGGCGAATATGGCGACCTGCTGCATGCGACCATCCGCAAAACGGGGCAACAGGTGATCGTTTGCTCGGAGTGCGATCTGTTGTGGGCGCATCCGCAACAGGATATCGATCCGGCCCGCGCATCGGATGTGGCGTCGTTTTTGGCGCAGGCTGGCATCGAGCCCGATTGGCAGGAGCTGCAATTGGGCGCCAGGGTGCCGCCGCCGGCTACAGCATGACGGGTGTTTCTTCCGCCCGCAGCAGGGCTTCCACCTCGTGCGCGGGCAGCGGCCGGCTGAAGTAATAGCCTTGCGCTTCGTCGCAGCCATGGCGGCGCAGGTAATCGAGCTGCTCCGCCGTTTCCACGCCTTCGGCCACCACGCGCAGTTTCAGATTGTGCGCCAGGGCGATGATGGAGACGACGATGGCCGCATCGTCCGCGTCGCGCGCCACGTCGCCGACGAAACTGCGGTCGATCTTCAGCACGTCGATGGGGAAGGTGCGCAGGTAGGCGAAGCTGGAATAGCCGGTGCCGAAGTCGTCGATCGACAGCTGCACCCCCAGCGCCTTCATGTCGTGCAGCTGGCTGACGGCCAGCGCCACGTCGTGCATGAACAGGCTTTCCGTCAGTTCCAGCTCCAGGCAGGCGGGCGGCAAGCCCGTTTCCTGCAGCACTTCCGCAATCGAGGCCACCAGGTTCGGCTCGTTGAACTGGCGCGCCGACAGGTTCACGGCCAGGCGCAAGGTGTCGAGTCCCGCCGCATGCCAGCGCTTCACCTGCGCGCACGCTTCGCGCATGACCCAGGCGCCGATCGGCACGATCAGGCCCGTGTCTTCGGCCAGCGCGATGAAGCGCTGCGGCGCCACCATGCCCAGGTCAGGATGCTGCCAGCGCAGCAGCGCTTCCACGCCGACGATGCGCCCGCTGGCCAGGTCCACCTGCGGCTGGTAATGCAGCACGAACTGCTCGCGTTCCAGCGCGTTGCGCAGCGCCGTCTCGATGCGCAGGCGCTCCAAGGTGGCCTGGTTCATGGCCGACGTGTAGAACTTGATGTTGTTGCGGCCCTGTTTCTTGGCGCAGTACATGGCGATGTCGGCCTGCTCGATCAGGTTCTGCGTTTCGCCATTCAGGGTCACGTCGCCGGGCGCGTCGTAGCGCGACATGTCGTACACGGCCACGCCGATGCTGCAGGTGACGAAGAATTCCTTGCCGTCCAATAGCACGGGCTGGGCCACGGCATCCATCACGCGCTGCACGATGGCGCCGCTGAGCACTTCGTCGGCCTGTTCGCACAGGATGGCGACGAATTCGTCGCCCGACAGGCGCGCCACCGTATCGCTTTCGCGCAGGCTGGCCTGCAATCGCGTGGCGATGGTTTTCAGCAGCAGGTCGCCGGCCTTGTGTCCGAGGCTGTCGTTGACGAACTTGAAACGGTCGAGGTCGATCAACAGCACCCACAAGGCGCGGTTCTTGCGGCGCGACAGAGCCATCGCCTGCGCCAGGCGGTCGCGCAGCAGCGCGCGGTTGGGCAAACCCGTCAGCACGTCGTGGTGGGCGATGTGCTGGATTTGCTGTTCGGCCAGCTTGCGTTCCGTGATTTCGGAGCCCGTGCCCCGGTAGCCGCGAAATTCACCGAGCTCGTTGAACAGCGGTTCGCCATTGATGCTGAACCAGCGCAGCTGGCCGTCGCGGTCCTGCATCGCATATTCGAGGTTGGAAAAGGGCAGGTGCGCTTCCAGGTTGGCGATATGCTGCTTGCCCCAGCGCGAATTGCGCATCTCCGGGTTATTGTCCCAGCGCGTCATGCCGATGAAGCGTTCCAGCGGCATGTTCGACTTGTCCGTGAAACCGCTGGTGATGTGGGTGAAGCAGAAATGGGCGTCCTGTTCCCAGTACCAGTCCGAGGACAGGGCCAGCAGGCGACGGAAGCGCTTTTCGCTTTCCTGCAAGGCGCGCTCCGTGCGCTGGCGCGCCCGCACGTCGGCGCTGAGCAGCTCGTTGCTGCGCTTGAGGTCGGCCGTGCGCTGCTCCACCAGCAGTTGCACGCGACGCGAGCGCTGCGTCAGCGACTGCACGAAGGCGGCCGTCAGCGTGCTGAACAGCAAGCCCGTGATCAGGGTAAACAATGACCCCAGATGGTCGGCCAGGAAGGGTCGCGGATGGGCCACCACGCGCACGTGCCAGGACCGGCCGGCGGACGTGAAGGCCCGGTCATAATGGCTGTGGTAGGCAAAGTGCAGCCAGCGCGGCAAGGACTCCCAGGCGCCGCCCGGCTCGTCGACGGGCGCCTGGCCGTGGCGGAAGATCAATTGATGCGGGTCGGCGCCGGCGTCCGCGTAGACACTGAGTTCAAGCTGGGAGTCGCCCAGCAGGTCGGCGCCGGCAAGGATTTTCTGCACCAGTTCCCCGGCGCGCACGATGACCGCCGTATCGCCGATCAGCGCCGCGCGCCGCTGCGCTATCGTTTGCAGGGGCACGCCGTGGCGGTAGACGGGACGCACGATGACGAAGCCCCGTTGCGGCCCTTGCGCCAGGGCCAGCAGGCCGGTGGCGGTGGTCTGGCCGCTGATGATCGCCTGTTCCAGCGCGCGCGCCAGCACGCCGCTCGGGCTGACGTTCAGGCCGAAGGCGGGGCCGTTGCCCTGCAAGGGTTCGAGGTAATCGACCACCAGGTAGCTGGCGCGCGTCGTGGCGGGCACGACGGCGCCATCGCGCATTTCCGTCATGGCGTAGCCGGGCACGATGCGCCGCAGTTCGGCCTCGAATGCAGGCCGTTGCGCATGCGGCACGATGCGGTGGAAATTGAAGGCCTGGATGAAGGGGTGGCGCTGCAGCAGCGGCGTGGTGAAGTCGTGGAACTGCTCGCGCGTGACGGGCACGACGGCGGCAAACAGCTGGTTCGTGGTGGTCAGCACCTCGACCGCGTCGTCGAGTCCCTGCTCGATGGCGGCCACCCTGGCGCCGGCGCGCTGCTGCAGGCTCAGGCCCATCTTGTCGTATTCAAGCTGGCTGATGGCGGCAAACAGCACGGCCGTCACGCTGACGCCGCAGGCAAAGGTCAGCGCGGCCGCGGCGGAAATCGACAATGGCAGGCGGCCACGCAGCATGGTTTTTCCTATCTCACTTCATGGACACATGGGTTCGGCGGCGCCTGCCGGCCCCACGCTGGCCGTAGTTTGTCATAAACCACTTCCATCATGCGAATTTTGCACCAAATCACTGCTAATAAGCAACAACATCTATGACGGGGGAAGACGACTTTCAGTCGTTGCCCGCGCCTGACTGGCGGCGCAGGCGCCATAACTGCCATGCCGGCAGCCAGCGGTTCAGGAAAGACAGGCCGGCCATCCGGCGCCAGCGCACCAGGCGCACCATGCGCATGGCGCGGCCGTCGGCGTCCTGGCCCGGCTCGGGCTTGGCGGCAAAGACGATGCGGTTATTGCCGGCGATGCCGTCGAAGTGGCACACGGCGCCGCGGAAAGTCAGCATCAGGCGCGCCAGCATGGCGGGATAGTGCTCGTCATAGCTGAACAGGTTGGCCACCAGTACGCCGCCGGGCAGCAGCGCGCGCAGGCAGTCCGCATAGAAGCGCGCGCTGCCCAGGGCCGGCGGCAGGCCCGTCTCGTCGTAGCCGTCGAGCAGCAGCACGTCGGCGCAGCCCGGATGCTGGCGGATATAGCTGACGGCGTCCGTCTCGATGACGCGCAGGCGCGCATCGTCGGGCGGCAGCATGAACTGCTCGCGCAGGGCGATCACGTCGGCGCGCAATTCCAGCACCGTGATGCGCGTGTCGGGCAGGTGGCGGTGGCAGAATTTCAGCAGCGAGCCGCCGCCCAGGCCCACCATCAGGATGTGCCGCGGGCGCGGCACGAACAGGGTAAAGCACATCATGGCGCGCGCGTAGCGCAGCAGCAGATGGTCGGGGCGCGACAGCAGCATTTCGCTCTGGATCATGCCGGGCTGGAATTCCAGGCGGCGCCGGTCGCCACAGGTATGCACCTGCGGAGCAGGCGGGGTGGTGCTTCTGTTTTCCGGCATGGGACGACTTCGCTGAGTGGACTGGGGGAGATGCTTTGTTGCATTCAGAGAAATCTGATAAGCTCCCGTGAGCATACCCGATTAATCCGCGCCGAGCATGCGTATATGTATATGCATACGGCGCGTGGCGGCACGGCTGCGCAGTCGGGCACCATGGAGACAAGCATGTTTTTGGACCACCCCATCATTACGGCGACGAACAGTTTTACGGAGCCTGACCGCATCGAGCGGTTGACGCGCGTGTACGGCTACGCGGCGGCGCTGGCCGACCAGGCCGGCAATGTCGGTTTCATTGAAAAAGTGGCGCAAATCCACGACCACAAGGGCACCCTCATCGTCTTCTGGCATGAAGTTCCCAGCGAAGTGGAAAAGCAGTATTTCGTGCAGGCCTGGGCCAGCAAGGTTGGCGACGGCAGTACCAATGTCGAGCACGAAATCTGAGCTGGCGTGCCGCGCCTGCGCGGCGACGGCGTAGCCCATGGATATCAAGACCCTGGTACTGGCCCTGGCGCTCGGCAATCTGAGCCTGTGCGCGGCCCTGTTCTTCTTCGAGTACGAGCGCAAGAAGTCGCTCAGCATGTCCACCTGGGCGGTGGCCAAGCAATGCCAGGCCGTGGCCTGGTGTCTGCTGTATTTCCGCGGCGTGCTGCCCGATTCCCTCTCCATCTTGCTGGGCAACAGCCTGCTGTTTGCCGGCATGGCGCTGGACGCGGGCGCGCTGTGGCAGGCGGCCGGGCGCAGCGGCTGGCGCCGCTATGTCTTGCCCGCGCTGGGTGTGTCGGTGGGGCTGTTTGCCGCCTGCTATCTGTTCGATGTGGCGCCGCTGTTGCGCAGCGCCGGTGGTTCGCTGATCGTGGCCGGTTTCTTCCTCGCCGGCGTGGCCGCGCTGTGCCTGAAATGGCGCGAGGCGAGCATGCTGCGCCGCTTCCTCGTCGTCAGCATGGGATTGCTGTCCTTGCTGATCGCCGCGCGCGGCGTGCTGGCCGCCACCATCCCGGCTTTTGATGCCGAGCTGCTGCAGCTGGCCGGCTTCGGCGCCCTGTACCTGATGATGCTGACGAACGCCTTCGGCTATTTGCTGCTGTCGCGTGAAAAACTGGGCGGCGAGCTGGCGCGCCTGGAAGTGCTCGACGCGGCCACGGGCGTGCCGAACCGGCGCGGCTTTTACCAGGCGCTGGCGCCGTGGATGGCGCTGGCGCGCCGGCCCGGCTTGCCCACGGCGCTGGTGGTGCTCAATATCGACCACTTCAAACGAGTCAACGACAGCTATGGCCATCCGGTCGGTGATGCGGTGCTGAAAACCATCGTCGACACCTGCCGCCAGCAACTGCGCGACAGCGACCTGATGGGCCGTCTGGGCGGCGCCGAGTTCGCCATCCAGCTGCCGCGCACGACCCTGGCCGATGCGCTGATGGTGGCCGAGCGCATCCGCGCCGCCGTGGAGGTGCTGCCCGTCAAGACGGAACGGGCCGTGCTGCAACTGACGGCCAGCCTGGGCGTGACCACCATCCGCGCGGAAGACAGCACCGTCAGCCTGTTCAAGCGGGCCGACGAGGCGCTGCAATCGGCCAAGCAGGCGGGCCGCAACAGGGTCATCGAGGCGCAAGCTGCCAGCACCCTCGATATTTAAGGCTATGTCACCGTCAGATGAGGGAATGCTCCCAGCGTTGCTTTCAATAATGTTTCTGGTGAACGGATGCGCCTGGCGTCGAGGATCCAGCGCCATCCCAAGTAGTTCGGCAAGTAGCGCGTCGCCACGCCGTGAAAGGGCTGCAGCCACTCGCGCAATCGGCTGTGATACGCGTTGACGTTCTGCACGTGGGCGGCGCCCTGCACGCGGATACCGCCGCGCAAGTTGACGGCCTGGTGGCTGATGCCCGCTTCCCTCGCAAAGGCCCGGTAGGCGGCGTGGCCATCGGTCACCAGCAGCACGTCCTTGTCGATAACGGGTAACAAGCAATGATGCAGCTGCGCTTTCGTCAACGCCCCTTTTCCCGTGACAAAATCGAGCGTCTGCCCCGTGCGGTCGCGTGCCACCAGGATGCAGACCTGTTCATTGGAAATGCCGCGCTTGTGGGCATGGCCGCCCCGGCAGCGGGCTGGACGCGTCATGTTTCTGGATCCCTTTTCCGATTCCAGCAGATATAGCTCGTCTGCCTCGGCGATACCATGCAGACCATGCGGCCGGTCCGTTTTTGCCAACGACAAAAACCGGTGGCGCCAGCGGAACGTGGTGTTGCGGTGCACGCCTAACTGTAACGCCGCCTTGCGCACGGAATCCGATGCCAGCAGGCAATCGGTGTAGTCGAGCCACAAGGTTTTATGGCGCAAGCGGGCCAACGGCGTGCCGGTGAGTGCATTGAAGGTGCGACCGCAGGGCACGCAGCGGTAGCGCTGCAGGCCGTGCGCATGGCCGTGCCGGTGCAAGTGCACCGAGTGGCAGGCGGGACAGGCCAATCGCAACTGCGCCACACTTTCCAGCAGCGCGACGGTCGCGTCGTGTGGAGAGTTACCTCGCAGCAGGGCAACGCCCGCCTGCCGCTGGCGCTGGCTCAAATGAGCAAACTGCGCGATAAAACTGATCCATTCGGCTGGCCGCATGATCTTCTGCTCCCTGTGAGGTGAGTATGCAGAGTCAGACAGCACGGCCACAGGAAGATTCCGACATTTCCCTACTTGCCGATGACAGAGCCATATTTAAATCGGATTATTTCTTGCGCGAGCCCAGCCAGCTCGGTTCCTTGCCGCATTCCTTGGGCAGGAACAGGGCATCGAGACCCGGATCGCAGCGCCGGTCAGGCGCCTTCATCGGCTCGACGGTCAGCCATTCGCTCTTGGGCAGTATCTTTTCTTCGCGTGGCGCCACGGGTGGCGCGGGCGGCAGGCTGTCTTGCCAGCGTGATTCCGCGGCAGGCGCGGGCGGGGTGGCCCAGTTCGCGTCAACCTGCGCTTCGGGCGCTGGCGGCGTGTCCGCGTGTGCGGCGGCGCACAGCAAGCTGCCGGCGAAGATGAGCCTGCGCATGGCTGTGCTGTTTATTGAAATCATCGTCTGTCCTTGGTTGGTGCCGCGAGGGCGGACTCCGCATTATGATGGCTGCAGGAAGCAAAAAACACAAGAAAATTGCAACGGCATGTTACTAAAGGGACTATAGTTACTGATAGCAAGCAGGTGCACTGCAGCAAGGTGGTTGAAAGGTGAGCGAGGCGCGGGGCGCCGGCACCCGAGCATGTGCATTCCCTAACTTTCATTTAAGCTAGGCAAGTTATGCTGTGGCATGCACGCCAGGCTGTCCTTTGCCGTTCGCACCGCAGTTCCCCTTTTTTACTCTTGCCAGGCCCATAATGAAAATGCTCAAATCCCTGCCTGTATGGCCGCTTGCCGCCCCGATTGCCGGTTGGCTGTTCCTGTTCGGTTCCACCTTCAATCTTGGCGGCGCCTACCAGATACTGCTGGTGGCTGGCCTGATCGGCAGCGTGCTGGCCGCCGTGTACCACGCGGAAGTGGTCGCCCACCGCATCGGCGAACCGTATGGCACCCTGGTGCTGGCGCTGGCCGTGACCCTGATCGAGGTGGCGCTGATCGTCTCGCTGATGCTGGCCGGCGGACCGGAAACGACGGGCCTGGCGCGCGACACCGTGTTTGCCGCCATCATGATCATTTTGAACGGCATCGTCGGCATCTGCCTGTTGCTGGGCGCCGGGCGCCATCGCGAGCAGACCTTCGGCCTGCTGGGCGTGAGCGCGTCGCTGGCCACCCTGGCGGCGATTGCCGTTCTGACCCTGGTGCTGCCGAACTACACCTCGAGCACCGCCGGTCCCTTCTACAATTCCAGCCAGCTGATTTTCATCGCCGTGATCTCGCTGGTCCTGTATGGCACCTTCGTGCTGGTGCAGACGGTGCGCCACCGCGATTACTTCCTGCCCAAGGAAGCCGTCGGTGATGAAGAGGTGCATGCGGCGCCGCCCACGCCCACGGTCGCCTGGGTCAGCGCCGGCGCGCTGCTGGTGTGCCTGGGCGCCGTGGTGCTGTTGGCCAAGTCGCTGGCGCCCGCGCTGGAGACGGCGATTGCGGCCATGGGCGCGCCGAAAACCCTGGTCGGCATCGTCATCGCCGCCATCGTGCTGCTGCCCGAAGGCCTGGCCGCCGTGCGCGCCGCGCGTGCGAACCGTCTGCAAACGAGTCTGAACCTGGCGCTCGGTTCCGCGCTGGCCAGCATCGGCCTGACGATACCCGCCGTGGTGGTGGTGTCGCTGGCCACGGGGCTGACGATTACCCTGGGACTCGACATCAAGTCGACGGTGCTGTTGCTGCTGTCGCTGATGGTGGCCACCCTGTCGCTGGGCACGGGGCGCACCACGGTCATGCAGGGCACGGTGCACCTGGTGATTTTCGCTGTCTATCTGTTCACCACCATCGTGCCGTAAACGTCGCCGCTGCGCGACTTCTTGTCACAATCCTGTCACGCCGCTGTCATACGATGGGGGTAGTGTGGTAGGATTTTTAAATCGTTTAAATGATTTATATAGTTTAGCAACTGAGTTTGCCAACTTTTTCAGTTGGCATTGCAATGACAAGACAAGAGGCCAGTATGTATGCAGCGGTGGACCTGGGGTCCAACAGTTTTCGTTTACACGTCGGCAAGCATGATGGCGACACGATCCGCGTGGTCAAGAGCGTGCGCGACCCGATACGCCTGGCCGCCGGTCTGGACGCCAATGGCGACCTGACCGAAGCGGCCATGCAGGGCGCGCTGGCCTGTTTGCAGCGCTTTCGCGCCATCCTCGCCGGCTTCGAACTCGATGCCGTGCGCGTGGTGGCCACGTCGGCCATGCGCGTGGCGCGCAACGGCGCCGTCTTCCTGCCGCTGGCCGAGCAAGCCATCGGCCATCCGATCGAGATCATCTCGGGCGAGGAAGAGGGGCGCCTGATCTACATGGGCGTGGCCAATGCGCTGGCCATACCCGGCGAACGCCGGCTGGTGATGGATATCGGCGGCGGCTCGACGGAACTGATACTGGGGCGCGGCAACGATATCGAGCGGGTGGAGTCGTTCAGCCTGGGCACGGTCAAGCAAAGCCTGTCGTTCTTCATCGGCGGACGCATCGACGCGCCGTCGTTCGAGGCCGCCATTTTGTCGGCGCGCAGCCACTTCGAGGATGCGGCGCCGCCGTATCATCCGCAGCACTGGAAGACGGCTTACGGCTCTTCCGGCACCATCCGCACCATCGCCGACATCATCGCCCGCAACAAGCTCGGTGACGGCTTGCTTACGAGCGTCAGCCTCGACGCGCTGGCGCGCCGCTTCATCGAACTCGGTCACACCAGCCGCATCGACATGCCCGGCTTGCGCCCCGACCGCGCCAGTACCATCGTCGGCGGCCTGGCCATTTTGATCGGCCTGTTCCGCGAACTGGCCATTCCCGCCATGACGCCGATCGAGGCGGGTTTGCGCATGGGCGTGATGTGGGATTTGTACCTGCGCTCGACCAAGCGCGACCGCCGCGAGCAGTCGGTGCAGGGCTGCATGGAGAAATTTCATATCGACCAGCAGCGCGCCGGCCGGGTGGCAGAGCAGGCGCTGGCCATGTATGCGCAGCTCAAGCCCACCTCCGACGCCCTGGTGAAATGCCTGCGCTGGAGCAGCCTGCTGCACGAAGTGGGCCTGGCCGTGTCGCAGACTGGCTATCACAAGCATGCCTCCTACATCGTGGAAAACGCCGACTTGCCAGGTTTTACCACGCGCGAACAGAAGACCATGAGCCGGCTGATCCTGGCGCAGAAGGGCAACTTGCGCAAGATCGGCGAAGTGCTGTCCGACCCTGATTTCGCCAAGGCCGTGCTGGCCCTGCGCCTGTCGATCCTGCTCATGCATGCGCGCATCGAAGCCGATTTCAGCGAACTGCGCCTGCGCATGAAGAGCCGCATCGAGCTCGATATCAAGCGCGGCTGGGTGGCGCACCATCCCACCGTGTCGTTCTGGATCGAGAAGGAGCAGGAATTCTGGGATGAGGTGGGCGTCGATTTCACCATCCGCGCCAGCGCATAGTGGGTCATTGCACCATGCCGTGCGCATGACTTGATGTGCAGCAAGCAATATTTTTAAAAACAGTATATATTGTTTATATTATTTATTAGATTGGAAAATCCATGACCAAAACCGTCCCAGCGAAAAAAGCCGACAGCGCGCCCGTATCGATGTTCCCCACCAGCGCTTCGATCAATGCGGCAGCGGCCAAGGCCGCGCCAGCCGCCAAGCCTGCAGCCAAGCCAGCCGTGAAGCCTGCGGCCAAGCCGGTGGCAAAAGCCGCCGTCAAGCCGGTCGCCGCCAAGCCTGCGGCAGCGAAACCAGTAGCAGCGAAACCAGTAGCAGCGAAAGCTGCCGCAGCCAAGGCGCCCGCCGCCAAGCCGGCGGCCAAGGCCGTCGTCGCCAAAGCCGTTGCCAAGCCAGCGGCCAAGGTTGCCGCGAAGCCCGCCGCCAAGCCTGCAGCGAAAGCCGCCGCCAAACCGGTAGCGAAACCGGCAGCCAAAGCGGCCGCCAAGCCTGCGCCAGCGAAAAAAGCGCCGGTCGCCAAGGTCGCCGCCGTCAAGGAAAAAGCCCGCAAGCCGAAACTCGTGCGCGACAGCTTCACCATGCCGGAAGCGGAATATGAAGTGCTGGGCCAGGTGAAAAAAGCCTGCCTGAAGGCCGGTTTCGAGATCAAGAAAAGCGAATTGCTGCGCATTGGCGTGGCGCTGATCAGCCAGATCGACCTGGCCACCCTGCAAAACGTGCTGGCCGGCTTGCCGCAGCTGAAAACGGGCCGTCCGAAGAAGGATTGATGGCGCGGGCAGGGGCCGCACCCCTGCCTGGCCGTTCTGGTTTACCATGGGGCTTGTGATAGTTCCCCCATGGTTGCCATGTCAGAAGATACAGAGATCGAACGCGCCGGCTTCGTCGAGCGCGCCATCGTCCGCCACCAGGCGGGCGTTGCTACCCCCGTCATCGACCACGTCGCCGAGGAAATCCCCGTCGCGCTGGTCTTCAATGGCATTTCCCACGTCGTCATGATGGCCACGCCGCGCGATCTGGAAGCGTTCGCGTATGGCTTCGCGCTGACGGAAGGCGTGGTCGCTTCCGCCGATGCCATTTTCGACTGCGAAGTGTTCCTGCGCGCCGATTCGGCCGAAGTGGCGTTGAGCATCGCCCAGGAAGATTTCGTGCGCCTGAAGGACCGGCGCCGCCAGCTGACGGGCCGCACGGGCTGCGGCGTGTGCGGCATCGACAGCATCGACATGCTCGACTTGCAGCCGCAAGCGCTGCCGCCGTCCCTGATCCACGTCGACTTGCCGGCCGCACTGGCGCGCGCATCAAGCGGCTTGCGCGAGCGCCAGGCGCTGATGCGGGAAACGGGCGGCGTGCACGCGGCCGCGTGGTGCACGCCCGACGGCGATATCGTGCACGTGTTCGAGGACGTCGGCCGCCACAATGGCCTGGATAAATTGATTGGCCATCTGGCGCTGCACGATATCGACATGCGGCGCGGCTTCGTTTTTCTGTCCAGCCGTGGCAGCTACGAGCTGGCGCGCAAGGCGGCGCGCATGCAGATCCCGCTGCTGGCGACGATTTCCGCCCCCAGTTCACTGGCCATTTCCATCGCCACGCAGGCGGGCATGAAGCTGGTGGGTTTCTGCCGCCAGGATGCCTACGTCGATTACACGCCAGCCATCACGCTTTAACTGCACTGCGTTGCAGCAGCACGGGCACGGACTTCGACGTGGGCGTGCCGGCGCCGTCGGCCGTGCTGGCCAGCGGCACCAGCGCGTTCGTCTCGGGATAATACGCGCCCAGGCAGCCGCGCGGGATGTCGTAGGCGACGAGACGGAAACCGTCGGCGCGGCGCGCCACGCCATCGTCCCAGGCGCCGATCAAGTCCACCAGTTCGCCATCGGCAAAGCCCAGCATGGCGATATCTTCCACGTTGGCGAAGACCACCTTGCGCGTGCCGTACACGCCGCGGTAGCGGTCATCCATGCCGTAGATGGTGGTGTTGTACTGGTCGTGCGAGCGCGTGCTCATCAACACCATCAGGCGCTTGCCATGGCGCGCTCTAGCGCGGTGCAGCGGCGTATCGCGGTCCAGCGGGGCGACGAGGAAGCTGGCCTTGCCGCTGGCTGTCTTCCACACGCGCTCGCGCGACGCCACCGTCAAATGAAAGCCGCCCGGCTGCGCCACCCTGGCGTTGTAGTCGTAAAAGTCGTCAAACACCTTTTCGATGTCGTCGCGGATGCGCGCATAATCGGCCGCGTACGCGCGCCAGTCGACCAGACTGCTGCCCAGCGTCGCTTCGGCCATGCCGGCCACGATGGCCACTTCCGAGCGCAACTGCGGCGAAGCGGGCGCATTGCGGCCGTACGAGATATGCACCATGCTCATCGAGTCTTCCACCGTCACGCCCTGCGCCACGCCGTGCTGCAGGTCGATCTCCGTGCGCCCCAGGGTGGGCAGCAGCAAGGCTGCCTTGCCGATGACCAGGTGGCTGCGATTGAGCTTGGTGGCCACCTGCACCGTCAGCGCGCACTGGCGCAGGGCGGCAAAGGTCAGCGGCGTGTCCGGCGTGGCGGCGGCGAAATTGCCGCCCAGCGCGATGAACACTTTTACTTCCCCGCGCCGCATCGCTTCGATGCTGGCCACCACGTCGTGGCCATGCGCGCGCGGCGGCGCAAATCCATACACCTGGCCCAGGCGGTCGAGGAAGGCCGCTGTCGGCTTTTCCTCGATGCCCACCGTGCGGTCGCCCTGCACGTTGGAGTGGCCGCGCACGGGGCACAGCCCGGCGCCCGGCTTGCCGATCTGCCCGCGCAGCATCATCAGGTTCGACAGCATGCGGATGGCCGCCACGCTGTGCTTGTGCTGCGTCAGGCCCATGCCCCAGGTGGCGATGATGCGCTGGCCATGAATAAAAATGTCCGTCAGCGCCTCGATCTGCGCGCGCGCCACGCCCGATTCTGCCACGAGCAGTTGCCAATTCTCTGCGCGCAAGTCGTCGCGGAAGGCGTCGAAGCCGCTGCAGTGTTCTGCGATGAAGGCGTGGTCGATGACGGCGGGCCTGCCTGCCGCCTGCGCCGCATCGTCATGTTCGACGACCCTCTTGGCGACGGCCTTGATCAGGGCGAAGTCGCCGCCCAGGGTAGGCTGGACGAACAGGCCGGCCAGGCGCGTGCTGCCCAAGGTTGCCATTTCCAGCGCGCTTTGCGGGTCCATGAAGCGCTGCAAGCCCCGTTCGCGCAGGGGATTGATGGAAACGATGCTGCCGCCGCGGCGCGCGCAGTCGCGCAGTTCGCCCAGCATGCGCGGGTGGTTGGTGGCGGGATTCTGGCCGAAGATGAGGATGGTGTCGGCCAGTTCGAAGTCGGCCAGCGTCACCGTGCCCTTGCCGATGCCCACCGTGGCCGGCAAGCCGCGGCTGGTCGCCTCGTGGCACATGTTGGAGCAGTCGGGGAAGTTATTGGTGCCGTACAGGCGCGCCATCAGCTGGTACAGAAAGGCGGCTTCGTTGCTGGCGCGGCCCGACGTGTAGAACGCAGCCTGGTTCGGGGCGGGCAGGGCGCGCAGGTGGCGCCCCACGAGGGCATAGGCGTTATCCCAGGAAATCGGCACATAGCGGTCGCTGGCAGCGTCGTACACCATCGGTTCCGTCAAACGGCCGTGCTGCTCGAGTGCGTAGTCCGATTGTTGCAGCAGCTGCGTGACGGTATGGCTGGCGAACAGCTCCGGGCCGGCGCGGCGGCTGGTCGCTTCGGCGGCGACGGCCTTGGCGCCGTTTTCGCAAAAGGCAAACGTGGAAGCGTGGTTGCGGTCGGGCCAGGCGCAGCCGGGACAGTCAAAACCGTCGGGCTGGTTTTGCGCCAGCAGCGCCTTCAGGTTCCCGGGCGCAACGCGCTCCTGGCGCAGGCTGATGGCCACGTGTTTCAGGGCGTCCCAGCCGGCGGCGGGCTTGGTGTAGGGCGTGATGTGGACGGCGTCGGTGTCTTTCATGGGCTCTTTGGGCTGGGCGAGTGTGGTAATTATGCACGATCCCCGAATGACATTGACTTGCGTCACGGAAATGACATTCGGCTGTCATTTTCCTGACATATTAGACAAGTACGCTGGAGTCGTCTTGATCACAGGGATGAAACCATGCAGAACATAATCGCATCAAACGAAGCCAAGGCCCGTCCGGTCCAACTGGTGCTGAGCCAGGCCACTACCGCGGCGGAAGTGCGCGAAGTCCAGCGTTTGCGCTACAAGGTGTTTATCGAAACCATGGGCTTGACGTCGCTGGCCAACGCCGATGGCCTCGACAGCGATGAATTCGACGCGCACTGCGACCACCTGATCGTGCGCGATGCCGATACCCTGAAAGTGGTGGGCACCTACCGCGTGCTGAGCGCGGCCAAGGCGGCCAAGATCGGCCGGCTGTATTCGGAAAACGAGTTCGACCTGAGCCGCCTGAAGAATTTGCGCGGACGCATGGTCGAAGCGGGCCGCGCCTGCATCCACCCGAAATACCGGGGCGGCAGCGTGATCATGCTGCTGTGGTCGGGCCTGGCCGAGTACATGCGCCGCGAGCGCTGCGACTACCTGGTCGGCTGCGCCAGCATCAGCCTGGCCGATGGTGGGCATAACGCCGTCGCCGTGTACCAGGCGCTGGCCGAAAAGCACATGGCGCCAAGCGAATACCGCGTCACGCCGCACCTGCCTTTCCCCATCCACCAGGTGGAAGCGGCGCACAAGCCGCAGGTGCCACCGCTGATCAAGGGCTATCTGCGTTCGGGCGCCTGGATTTGCGGCGAACCGGCCTGGGATCCTGATTTCGAAAGCGCCGACATGTTCATGATGATGCCGCTGGCGAATCTGGACGAGCGCTATGCGCGCCATTACGGCGTGGTGCCTGGCTAAGACCGACGCCGGGAAGTGAGGCCTGCAACTGGCTGGCCAGTGCCTGCACGGCGCTGCGCAAGCCGGTGTCCGCGCTGTCGGGCGGCAGCAGTTCAAGCAGGAAGCGCAGCGGCGCCGTGATCGTTTCGGGTTCGCCGATGCTGCCGTGGCGCCGCACGGCGTCGTGGTACAGGGCCAGGAAGGCGGCGCGCGCGGGCGCGTCGAAAGGCTGGCCGTCCGGCACCTGCCACAGGGCCGCCAGCAGGGCGGCGCGCACGGGGGCGCCGGCGTCGATGGCGCGGTGTTCGTCCGCGTGGCGCTGGCGCGCATAGGCGATGGCGTCATGCAGCAAGTCGCCCAGCTGCGGATCGAGCGCGCGCCAGGCGCCGCCGTCGCCATGGGCTTTCAGCAGCAGGGCGCCCGCCAGCACCTGGAAAATCAGGTCGCAGTCGGCCACGCCGCTGCGCCGCCGCGCTTCTTCCAGCGCGGCCAGGCAGGCATCCGTCATGGCGCGCAGTGCCGGCGCGCCGGAGCTTCCTTCGGTGCAGGCCAGGCGCGCCTGCAAGGCCCAGTAGCGTCCCAGCAGGGCCAGGCGCTGCGCCGTGGGCGCCAGCGCCACCAGCAGATCGATATGCTGTTTTCCATCCTGCAGCAACTGCCGTCCCTGCGCCATATCGGGCACGGCCGGCACCTCGATGCCGGCGCCCGCATCGAGCCCGCACAGGGCCGCGCCCTGGCGTATCTCCAGTTCCGCCCAGTGCGCCAGCGCGCGCAAGCCCACCTTGCCGTCGGCCGCGCTGTGCGCCGCCCGATAGTGTTCGATGGCGCGCAGGGTATTCTCCAGGCCACCGAGACCGGCGCGCGCGGCGGCCATGTTTTCGCGGATGTCGGCGCAGCCGAAGAAGCGCGCGCGCACGGCTTCTTCGATGCTGCCCAGCTTTTCCTCGATGGCCGCGCGGCGCGCAGGATCGGCGCCCGCCAGGCGCGCGTGCAGGGTTTCCAGGTCGGCCAGCAAGTGGCCGTGGTAGTGGTAGTCGGGCGCTTGCCAGGGGCGGCTCTGGGTATTCGGAAAGCGGTAGCGGTCGTCGCCATACGCCTGGTAGGCGCCCCAGGTGTTCGAGGCCGGAAACTGCAGGTAGGCCGCCTCGCGCGCCAGGCGCACGGCGTCGCCGAAGTATTCGCCGCTCAGCATGGCGTGATAAAAGCTGTGCGCGAAGATGCTGGCCGCCTGGTCGTCGATGCGCCAGCCGGCCGCGATCACCGCCTGCGAGCCCATTTCAATGAAGGCCGTGGCCAGGCTGGCGGCCAGTTTCGACCACGGTGCGATGGCGTCCGGGCGCATGTCGCCCAGGTGGCAGCAATTGATGAAGACGAATTGCGGCACGCGCTTCAATTTACCCACCTGCGCCGCCGTCAGCCGCGTCTTCGGTCCCAGCACCAGGCCCGTATGGGCGATGCCGGGACCGGCTACTTCGCCGTGGCCGGCCAGGTGGATGGCGAAATAGCGCTCGTCGAACAGGTGCACCAGCACGCGCTGGGCCTGCGGGCGCAGCAGCGCGCGCACCTGGTAGCCGTACGCGCCGAACATGCGCGCCACGTCCTGCGCCTCGGCTTGCGCGCCGGGCAGCTCGGGCAGACCGGAATCGGTGTCGCCGATCACCAGCACGCTGTTGCTGGGCGGGCTGACGGCGGGCGGCTGCTCGCGCAGGCTGGCCAGCTGGCGCACCATGCCGATGCGCGTCGACAGCGGGCTTTCCTCGCTGCCCGCCTCGTCGCGCATCAGCTCCCACGGATAGATGGCGGCGCTCTGGTCGACTGCCAGGATCAGGCCGCGCATCTCGGGGATGGCTGCCTTCAGGCCATTGGGCAGCATCAGTTCGTACAGGGCGCGCGACAGGCCCGGCTGGTCGGTGGTGTTGTCGGTGGCGTCCATGATCAGGCCGTCGACGGCTTGCCGCTGGTTCGGCTCTTCGTCGACGCTGTTGTGCGCGCGGTCCGTCAGCACGGTGAAGCGCAGGGCGCCGGAGAGATCCGCGGCGACGATCTGCACGCGGCGCCAGCCATTGTCGCCGCTCAGGCTGGGCAGGATGCGCCGGTAGCCGCCCGGGCTGTGGCGGATGCGCCGCTCGAACGTGAAGCTGCCTTGGTAGCGCGCCTCGGCCATGATCTGTTCGATGGCCACGGCGGCGGCGATGGCGCGCGCCTCGGACTGTTCGTAGATGGCGATGTGGCCGATGCGGCATGCCATGCCCGCGTCTTCCAGGCGCCGGTTGGCGCTGCGCGCGCCATCGATCAGGGCGCGCGCGCACAGGGCGATGCTCAAGCCGCCATAGCCGGATCCGGACAGCAGGCTGGCCACGCGCAAGCCGTGTTCGCCCATCGGCGGCGCGGCCACATGGCCGGCGGCGCGCACCTGCAGGCAGACGCACGCGTATTCGAGCAGGCCGCCGGCAAAGGCGCGCGCCAGTTCGCCCGGCGTCAGCTCGCCCAGCGCGCCCAGGCCGATGACGATGGCGCCGCCGGGCCGGCGCGCCGCATCGGGCTGCAGCACCACGAGGGCGGAGTCGGGGCGCTGCGGAAAGCGCCCCAGCGCGTGGATTTCCTGCAGCTTGCCGGCCAGCAGGCGGTCGAGAAAGCTCATGCTGCCGCGCAGCGATTCGGAGGCGTAGCAGCCGCTCATGACGGGCGCGTCGGCCGAGGCCATGCTGCCGTGGATGAGGGATAGGCTCAGCTGCGGCGCGCGGCTTTCCGGCGCGCTGGCGGGGCCGGCGGCGCCGATGGCCGCGTCGAGCAATTCCTGCGGCTGCGGGTATAGCGGCGTGGCGTCGGGGGCATATGGATGGAAGCGGGGCGGTATGCCGCCGGGCGCGTGCGGCGGGTGGCGCGGCAGGGCGGCGGCCTGGCCGCTGTCGAGCAGCTGCGCGATGGCCGGGTAGTAGTCCTTTTGCAGCAGCAGGTCGCCGTGCGCCACCGGCAGGTAGCAGGCCGCCACGCCGTCCGGCACCGCGCCTTGCCAGGCCGTGCGGCCATCGCCGTCCGGCGACCAGGCCGTCTCGATGCCGCCGTCGCGCAGGCGCAGCGCCACCGGCGTGGCGGCGCAGCCCGCCAGATAGCTGCAATGGCGCGCGTCGAGCGGGGCCGCTTCCAGCAGGGCCACGGTGGCGCGCGCCGCAGCCAGCGCCTGGGCCTCGGGCGCCTGCCAGCCGCCGGGCAGGCCCGCTTGAACATCGCCTGCAGCCAGCCGCGCCCAGGCCTCGGCATCGAAGTAGTCGATGCCGCCCGCCTGCGGCCACGGCAGCATGTCCAGCACGCCGGGAAAGGCGCGCACGAAGCCGAGGAACTGGCGCCGCGTGTGCTTCCAGCCGATCCAGCAGGCCAGCATCTGCACCAGCCGGTCGCGTCCCAGCAGCACTTGCACCATCGCCTGCGTGCCGCGGTTGGCCGTACCCACCTGCAGCAAGCGGCTGCCGGGCAGGGCGCCGAAACGCTGCCAGCGGTCTTTCAGGGCCAGGCGCGCCACCAGCCCGCCCATGCCGTGGGCGACGATGCGCAGCGCTTGTCCGCGCTGTTCCGCGTCGCGCATGGCGTCGTCGAGCACGGGCAGGAAGGCGTTGCTGGAGTGCTGCAGCGACAGACGCCAGTCATAGGTAAAGGGCCGCACTTCCTGGCTTTGCGCGAGAAAACGGGCAAATGGTTCGTAGCACGATTCGATCCAGCCGGCGCTGACGATGTGCGGCTGGCCCACGGCCAGGCGTTCGATGCGCCCTTCGACGAGGTTGACGGGGTCGAACCAGATGCGGTTGCTGCCCACTTGCAGGTGGCTGCCCATGATGTCGGGCAGCAGCAGCACGATCGGTGCGTGGGCGCGCCGTTTCGGCACTTCGCCGCCGCGCGCCAGCGGGCCGTGTTCGATGCCGGGCAGCGGCAGGTAGGCCGTCTCGTCGCCAGTGAGCGCCTGCACGGCGGCCTGGCCCGACGGCGCGCGCTCGAAGTAGTTCAGGTGGTGCGCGTGCGGCCCGCGCAGCAGCAGTTGCCGTACCGGCGTGCTGCGCGTGGCGCCGCCGGCCATCGAGGCGCAATTGACCACCAGGTCATTCTGTCCGCCGTAGAGCTGGTCGTCGAGGCAGTCGCCCAGCCAGCCCAGCAGGCCATCGCCGCTGCACGCGCCGGCCAGCACATGCAGCGGGCTGGCCACGCGCACGTCGGGCGCGTTGAGCAGCGCCACCAGGGGCGAGTCGGGCATCATCGCTTCGAGGCCCGGCAGGATGCGCGCATCGCAGCGCTGCCGCACCACGGCCAGCAGGAAAGCCATGGCGCCGTCGGGTACGCCGCCGTGCAGCAGCAGATTGAACATCACGCTGGCCCAGCGGTCGAGCCGGCCCGACATCAGGGTGGTGCCGCGCGCCGGGCAGGCCACGCGCACGAAGCGGGCGATGCGGATGGCGCGCGTTTTGAGTTCCACGCTCAGTGCGCGCAGGCGCGCCGCATCCGCGTCGTGACCGGCGCGTCCGCCCAGCCGCGCCTGCGCCGTGAAGTGGTCGATATCATGGCTGTTGAACGCTTCGCCGCCCACCGTGTTTTCGCTCAGCCGCTCCAGGCCGTCGCCGGCCAGGTCGACGGCGCCGCGGCTGTCGATGCGCTGCGCGCGCGCCAGCAATTCGCCCACCAGGCCGCCGCGCGAATGGCTCAGGAGGTGCAGGACGGCGCCGTGCGGCAACTGGCGCACGAGGGTCAGCGCATTTTCGATGGGGCTGTCGCTGAGGCTGCGGTGCTCATAGCCATAGATGCGGTTGCCGTATTGCGCCGCCAGTTGCGGCGCCAGGCCGTTGCGCCACAGGCCGGCAAAGCTGCGCTGGGTCGACGAGGCCGTGCCGTGCAACAGCAGCAGCACCGGTTCCGGCCCGGCGGGCAGGCTGGCGACGGCCGTCATGCTGCCCGCCTCGATGCCGCAGCGGTACAGGCCCAGGCGCTGGTCCAGTTGGCGGTCCTGAAAGGCGCCCGCCGCCGCCAGCGCCGTCATGGCGGCGGCGCCGCAGCGGTACACGCGCACGGCCCGCAGCATCCAGGCGCCCAGGCCGTCGCGGCTGGCGCCGGGCGGCTGGCGCGCCGCCTGCGGGCGCAAGGCCAGCCCCACTTCGATGCTGGCGGGGGCGCCGTCGCGCGGCAATGTGGCCGGCCCCAGGTAGCGCGGCAGGTCCAGGCTGCCAGCGAGCAGCGAACTGCCGTCGCACAGCAGCAGTTGCACCACGTCGTCCGGGCCGATATCGAGGGCGATGCGGCAACTGCCGATGCCGCGCGCGCCGGACAGCACGTGGGTGTCGGCATGCCAGCCGGGCGCGGCGGGGCAGTCGCCGGCATGGGCGAGGGGATCGCGCGTGAGCGTCAGGCGCAGCACGGGCGGCGCAAGAGGATCGCTGGACATGCGGTTGGGATCGCTGGTTAAAAGCTGACCTTGATGCCTGCGCGGACTATGCGTGTTGTGTCAGATCAAGTTTGAGTGGAAATACAGGGGGAGAAGCGGGGAGGGCTGGAGCGGGAAGGCAGAGAAACGGTCAGCATGGTTTGGGCTGGGTCTCTTCGCTATCGTGCCCGGTTGTGGTGCGGTGGGCGAACTGCGCGAATTGTATGGCAAAAGTTCATGGCGCCGGGGACCTGGGTGCCTGGCATGGCATTACAACAGCGGGTATATCAATGGACTGGCGTGGCGGACAGTTCCTTCAGTTCGCGGATGGTGATGTCCGATTTTTCATGCATGCGCAATAAAATCGTTGCACCGACCGACAGTTTGCCGTGCCGAATCTTGCTGATGATGGGGGGCTGGACCTCCAGTACACGGCACAGTTCCGCATCATTTTTCAGGTTCAGCTTCTCGATCAGGGTATCGAGCAGCTTGTTGGGCACAAAACTCGATGGTTCGAGCGCACGCGCCCGGTTCATCGCTTCAATCATTTCCAGCTTCTTTTGCCGAACGTTCATTTACTCCTCCTTCAGGTTATGCAAGGGACGAGACCACTTTACGCGGTCCCGGCTATAGTTCGTCATCGCAGTACGGCTGTCCGGGTGACGTAGTACACCATTCGCGTTACAACATTGATAACCAGGCAAGTGTTTTAAATAATACTACGATAACAAAACTTGTGACAGATGGTCAGTTAAATTAACTGATTGTTTGATCAATTTGGTTGACGATTGTTGTATTTTGTAATCCGCTTTTCGTCAAAATCATGGTCCGGTCCGCCATTTCGGCGGCGGCCAGCGAATGCGTGACCATGATCGCGCAACTGCCGTTGGCCTTGATTTCGGCGCGCAGCAATTGCAGGATGCTGTGCGCCGTGTCCGGGTCGAGGTTGCCCGTGGGCTCGTCGGCCAGCACCAGCGCCGGCTTGTGCACGAGTGCGCGGGCGATGGCCACGCGCTGCATTTCGCCGCCGGACAATTGCTGCGGAAAGTCGCCGCCGCGTCCGCCCAGGCCGACCGCCTCGAGCATGCTGGCGGCACGCTCCTGGGGCAGTCCGTTGAGCAGCAGCGGCAGGGCCACGTTTTGCAGCAGGGTCAGGTGCGGCAAGACGTGGAAGGCCTGGAAAATAAAGCCCATGCGGGCGCGACGCAGCCGGGTCGCGGCGGCGTCATCGAGGCTGGACATGGCAATGCCGTCCACCAGGATAGGGTGCGCTTCGGCACCCGCGTCGGGCGTATCGAGGCCGGCGATCAGGTTCAGCAGTGTCGACTTGCCCACGCCCGAGTCGCCCATGATGGCGATGAATTCCCCCGCCTTGAAACGGCAGGAAATGTTGGCCAGCACGGGACGGGCGTTGGCATAGGACTTCGACAGATGGCGCAATTCGAGCATGGTGATCTTGATTAATAACGGCTATCGTAAAGGGAGGCACGCGGGGGAGAGGGGGGCCTGGGAACTGCAAAGGGGCGCGGATTGTTTGGCCG
Source organism: Janthinobacterium sp. NKUCC06_STL (assembly GCF_019345455.1). Taxonomy (NCBI): domain Bacteria; kingdom Pseudomonadati; phylum Pseudomonadota; class Betaproteobacteria; order Burkholderiales; family Oxalobacteraceae; genus Janthinobacterium; species Janthinobacterium sp. NKUCC06_STL. Next base: position 82,128 of record NZ_JAHKQY010000007.1, on the reverse strand, counting down.
ACAATGTGTAGTATACGACAGGCTTATGCTTTTTGCTTGGCAATACCACTTTTGTGTGGTTCCTGCGGCAGACGGCGCGCATCGACCTTAAGTTACCTGCCGCACGGCTGGCTTGCGCGGATTCCGTTATGATGGAAAAAAGTCATCGGCAAGGCGCCCGCAAACCGCTACGGCAGGGGGGGGCGCGCCCGGTGGCTGACCGTGCAAGCCCTTCGTGAACCTAACATTGACGACGCCAGCCCATGACCATGCCACTTGCGCAACAGCAGTTTAATTTGTATCCCGCCAGCAACGCAGAAGCGGCCAGCGCCACTCCTGCCACGATAGCCGAGATCAGCAGCGGCCTGCTGGCGCGCGATGCCTGGACGTCGCCCAAGTACCTGTACGACGCGCTCGGTTCGAAACTGTTCGAAGCCATCTGCGCCTTGCCCGAGTACTATCCGACGCGCACGGAAGCGGCCATCTTCGCCCGCCACGGCGCCGAGATCGCCCATGCCGTGGGGCCGGGCAGCACCCTGATCGACCTGGGCGCGGGCAATTGCGCCAAGGCCGCCAGCCTGTTTCCGCTGCTGCACCCGGCCCAGTACGTGGCCGTGGACATTTCCTACGATTTCCTCAGCGAATCGCTGAGCCGGCTGCAGCAGCGCTTTCCGCACATCGAAATGACGGGCCTGGGCCTGGATTTCTCCAGCCGCCTGGACTTGCCCGACAGCGTGCGCGACGCGCGGCGATTGTTCTTCTATCCCGGCTCGTCGATCGGCAATTTTGCGCCAGAGCAAGCGACCGCGTTTTTGCGCCGCCTGCGCGCGAATGCGGATGGCGACGGCGGCCTGCTGATCGGCGTTGACCTGATCAAGGAAGACGCCATCCTCGACGCGGCGTATGATGATGCGCTGGGCGTGACGGCCGCCTTCAACCTGAACATGCTGCGCCACGTGAACGGCCTGATCGGCGCCGACTTCGATGTGCGCGCCTGGCAGCACCACGGCTTTTTCAATGCCGACGAGCGCCGCGTCGAGATGCACCTGGAAGCGCGCAGTGAACAAATTGTCCACTGGAAAGGTGGCCAGCGGCGCTTCGCGAAAGGCGAGCGTATTCATACGGAAGACAGCTACAAATACACGCGCGCCACCTTCGTCGGCTTGCTGGAGCAGGCGGGGTTTTCCACCGTGCAAGTCTGGACGGACCCGCAGCAGTGGTTTGCCGTGATTTACGCCAGAGTGATCCGGGATTAAGAAAGAAAAGATGCTGATCGATCATTACCATCAAGTGCGCCAGCACTCGCTGCGGCTGGCCGAACCCCTGTCCGACGAGGATTGCGGCGCCCAGTCGATGCCGGACGCCAGTCCCGTGAAATGGCACCTGGCGCATACCACCTGGTTTTTCGAAACATTTATCCTGGAAAGCATGGAAGCGGCGTTCGCGCCGTTCCACCCCGCCTTCCGCGTGCTGTTCAATTCCTATTACAACGGCGTGGGCGAAAAGCATCCGCGCGCCCAGCGGGGTTTGCTGACGCGGCCCGGCATGGATGTCGTGCGCGCCTACCGGGCCAACGTCGATGCGCGCATCGCGCGTCTGCTGGCGGGCGAACTGGCGCGCGGCGAGCGCGAACGGCTGACCATGCTGCTGGCGCTGGGCCTCGAACACGAGCAGCAGCACCAGGAGCTGCTGTTGACGGATGTCAAGCACCTGCTGGCGCAGAGCGCCCTGTTTCCCGCTTATCTTGATAACACCGCTCCGCCAGCGCCGCAAGCTGCGCAGCCCACGGCCTGGCTCGCCTTCGACGGCGGCCTGGCGCAGATCGGCCATGCGGGCGATGGTTTTTGCTTTGACAATGAATTGCCGCGCCATCCGCAATACGTGGCGCCGTTCGAACTGGCCAGCGCGCTGGTGACGAATGGCGAATATCTCGCTTTCATCGAGGCGGGCGGCTACCGCACCGCACATTTGTGGCTGGCCGAAGGCTGGGACTGGGTACGCAGTCAGCAACTTGCATGCCCGCTGTACTGGCAGCGCGATGACGCCGGCCACTGGCAGGAATTCACCTTATTCGGCTTGCGTCCGCTGGACTTGCAGGCACCGGCCACGCATCTGTCCCTGTTCGAGGCGGACGCTTATGCGCACTGGGCTGGCGCGCGCCTGCCGACGGAAGCGGAGTGGGAAGTGGCGGCGCAAGGCGTCGCCGTGGAAACGGGCCAGCTGCATCCGGCCGCTGGCGCGCCGGGAACGGGATTGCGGCAAATGTTCGGCCACTGCTGGCAGTGGACCAGCAGCAGCTACGCGCCGTATCCCGGTTACCGCACGGCGCCCGGGGCGCTCGGCGAATACAACGGCAAGTTCATGCTGAACCAGTATGTGCTGCGCGGTTCGTCGTGCGCCACGCCGGCCGGCCATGCGCGCGCTAGTTACCGCAATTTCTTCCCGGCCGGCGCGCGCTGGCAATTTACGGGCATCCGCCTGGCGCGCCAGGTGGAATAAGCAAGAATAAGCAACTTAGTGCAAGCGCGGGACGGACGCAGCAGGACGGCCTGGCGTCTTGCCGCCGGTGCTCTGTTCCAGCTTGAACTGGCTGACGAGAGTTTCCAGTTCGCCCGCCTGTTCATGCATGGCTGCCGCCGCCGCGGCCGCTTCCTCGACGAGGGCCGCGTTTTGCTGCGTCGTCTGATCCATCTGCATGATGGCCGCATTGATCTGCTCGATGCCTTCGCTTTGCTCGTGGTTGGCGACGCTGATTTCACCGACGATGGCGCTGACCCGGCCCACGCTGGCCACCACTTCATCCATGGTGGCGCCCGCCTGGCTGACCAGTTGCGCGCCTTGATCGACCCGGCTGACGGAGTCGGCGATCAGTTCCTTGATTTCCTTCGCCGCCGCGGCCGAGCGTTGCGCCAGGTTGCGCACTTCGGAGGCCACGACGGCAAAGCCACGGCCTTGCTCGCCGGCACGCGCCGCCTCGACAGCCGCGTTCAGGGCCAGGATATTCGTCTGGAAGGCGATGCCATCGATGACGGCGATGATGTCGACGATCTTGCGCGACGAGGCATTGATGGCGTCCATGGTGCCGATCACTTCCGCCATGGCCGAGCCGCCGCGCTGCGCGATGGTGGACGCCGAGCGGGCCAGGCTGTCGGCCTGGCGCGCATTGTCGCTATTGCTGCGCACGGTGCCGGTCAGTTCGATCATCGACGAAGCCGTCTCTTCCAGCGCGCTGGCTTGCGCTTCCGTGCGGGCCGACAGGTCGGCATTGCCGCTGGCGATCTGGCTCGACGCCACGGCGATCGTGCCCGTGCCACCGCGCACTTGTCCCACCAGGGTGGCCAGGTTGGTGTTCATGTCGCGCAGGGCCTGCAGCAACTGGCCTGCTTCATCCTTGCCGTCGGCCACGATTTTACTGCTCAGGTCGCCTCCTGCCACGGCTTGCGCCACGCGCAGCGCATACGCGATCGGCGTGGTGATCGAGCGCGTGACCCGCCAGGCGAAGAGCACGCCCAGCAGCAGCGCGGCCGTGCCCAGGCTGGCCATCAACACATTCGCCGCGGAAATATTCTGCTTGATCTGCTGGCCGCCATGCACGACCACGCCGCGCTGGATTTCATTCAGGCGGTTCACGGATTGTTGCAACTGGTTCAGGGCGGGCAGGGTATCGTCGCGCACGTGCATGGCCGCTTCCGCGCGCTGTCCCGCCACCAGCAGCTTGTCGGCCTGGCTGAACGAGACGACATAAGCCTTGCGCTGCTGCTTCAGGGTGGCCAGCAGTTCCTTGCCTTCAGGCAGCACGATCAGGCGGTCGAGGATGGCCAGCGCATCGGTGATGGTGGCTTTATTGGCGTCGATTTCGCCGTGGATGGCGTTGGCGCGGGCCGGATCTTCATGGATGAACAGCTCCAGCACCAGTGCCGCGTTTGAACGCGTGGTGCTGCGGATGGTGGCGATGGCGTCGGCCTTGGCCCAGTCTTTCTCGATGATGGCTTCGCTGAGCGCGCCGATCTTGTCCAGGCGCAGCAGGCCCGTGCCCACCAGCACTGCCATCAGCAGCAGCACCACGCCAAAACCGGCGCCCAGGCGCACGCCTATCTTCATGTCCGTCAATTTCATACTGATTCCCTCGGTAGCTAATGATCTGTCTCCGGTGGTCTTGTTATGAAACAATTATACGGCTGGCGATACATGATTTGCACTACTAATTGCCTCATAGAAATGAAAAAGCGGCACGGCGATCAAGCCGTACCGCTTTTTCTCCCTATGGAGCGCGCTGAAAAGACTCAGGCGGCGCTGGCAGCCACGTCGGCCGCTGTTGTTTTTTCGGCGTCCGTCTGCCCGATGCGGCGGTTCACGGCCGACAAGACAGCCTTGAACGAGGCGGTGACGATATTGCTGTCGATGGCGGCGCCGAACAGGGTCGGGCCGTTGTCGAGGCGCAATTCCACGTAGCAAGCCGCTTGCGCGTTGGCGCCGGAGCCGATCGAGTGTTCATGGTAATCCATCAGCTTGATGTCGAGACCGAGCGCATTGACGAAGGCGTCGATGGGGCCATTGCCGCCGCCTTGCAGAGCCAGCGGCGTCTGGCGGTGCGACAGGCTGATGTCGATTTGCACGGATTCATCGCTGCTCGTGTCTTCCACCATGCGGTGCGAGGCGTAGGCGTACGGGGCCGTCTGCTCCAGGTATTCCTTCTGGAAGATGTCATGGATATCCTGCGCGGCGATTTCGCGGCCCGTGGCGTCGGCCACGGCTTGCACGGCGCGCGAGAATTCGATTTGCAGGCGGCGCGGCAAGACCAGGCCGTATTCCTGTTCCAGCAAATAGGCCATGCCGCCCTTGCCGGACTGGCTGTTGACGCGGATCACGGCGTCGTAGCTGCGGCCCAGGTCGGCCGGGTCGATTGGCAAGTACGGCACTTCCCAGATGCTGTCCGGTTGTTGTTTGGCAAAACCTTTCTTGATCGCATCCTGGTGCGAGCCGGAGAACGCCGTGAAGACCAGGTCGCCCGCATACGGGTGGCGCGGGTGGACGGGCAACTGGTTGCACTCTTCCACGCACTTGCGCACGCTGTCGATGTCGGAGAAATCCAGGCCCGGATGCACGCCCTGCGTGTACAGGTTCATCGCCAACGTCACCAGGTCGACGTTGCCGGTGCGCTCGCCATTGCCGAACAGGCAGCCTTCCACGCGGTCGGCGCCCGCCATCACGGCCAGCTCGGCCGAGGCGACGGCCGTGCCGCGGTCGTTATGCGGGTGCACGCTGATGATGATGGAATCGCGGCGCGCCAGCTTGCGCGACATCCATTCGATCTGGTCCGCGTACACGTTGGGCGTGCTGCATTCCACGGTCGATGGCAGGTTGATGATCATCTTGTTGGCCGGCGTCGGCTTCCAGATGGCGCTGACGGCGTCGCAGATATGCTTGGAGAAATCGAGTTCCGTGGTGGAAAACGATTCCGGTGTGTATTCAAAGCCCCATTCCGTTTCCGGATGCTGCGCCACCAGCTGTTTGACGAGGGTGGTGCCGGTGGTGGCGATATTCGTGATTTCCTCGCGCGACATGCCGAACACGACCTTGCGGAACACGGGCGCCACGGAGTTGTACAGGTGCACGATGGCGCGCTTGGCGCCGACGACCGATTCCACCGTGCGGCGGATCAATTCTTCACGCGACTGTGTCAGCACGATGATGGTGACGTCGTCGGGGATGCGGCCTTCATCGACGAGCTTGCGCACGAAATCGAAATCCGTCTGCGATGCCGATGGGAAACCCACTTCGATTTCCTTCAGGCCGATGGCGATCAGCATCTCGAAGAACCGCAGCTTCTTTTCCGCGCTCATCGGCTCGATCAGCGACTGGTTGCCGTCGCGCAAGTCGGTGCTCATCCAGATCGGCGGTTTGCTGATGATCTGGTTCGGCCATTGACGGTCGGTCAATTTAACTGGAGGAAAGGCGCGGTATTTGGAAGCTGGATTCTGCAACATCATGATCGGGTACTCCTGAAGATAGGGGGAAATCAATGGTTGTGGCGCAAGCTTGCCGGGCGGCCACGCAACACTAGGCCAGGCAAGCGATCGGTAGTTTTAGCAGGCAAAGGACGGCAACGGCGCCAGCGGCGGTCGCGTCAGAAAATACGGGTGTAGCGGGGGATGGTGCAAACATCATCAAACCTTCCAGGGTTTTTGAAACACGCCGGCGTGTGGCCAGGCGAAGCAATGCGGCAAACTTATGCGCGTGCTAGTAGTAGTCGCGATAGCGACAGCAGGGAAGGGGAGGAATGTTTGAAGGAGGACATGCACTCAATGTAAGGGAAGTCGGGCGGGGCTGTCAAGCGTTTCCGTTCTACATGTAATGCACGTGTGTCGCCCCGTCCGGCGCAGCCAGCGCCATGCGCGCCAGAATGCGCTGCAGGATGGCCGCTTCGCCGGGTAGGCGCGCCGCGAAGGCTGGCCAGCCGCGCAGCTCCAGCTGTTGCGGCATGTCCACCAGGCCCGTGATGGCATCGTGGAAGGCATCCCAGTTCATGCCGTAGAAGGTGGGAAAGCCTAGCGCGCTGGCCAGTGCCGCATGCAACTGGCGCGGCGTGTTGATATCGTTCAAGTCGATTGTGACGAGGGCTTGTCGATTCATGCTATTTCCTTGAGCAAGTTCTGCAGGTTTTCGCGCACGCCGCCCACGACCGTTTCGGTAAACTGGACGCTGCTACGGCGCCGATTTTTGGCAGCGTGCGGAAAATTGCATGGTGGCGCTATTTTCAAAAGGGGAATTGAACTCGCCCTTTACCTGCGTCAAGTTGCCGCTAAAGCGCATGGTCAGCGGGCCGCTGGCCGGCCCTGCGTCGTATGTGCAAGACAGGCTGTCGCCGTTTTGCCGGCAACCGTAAAAGTTCCCCGCTTTGCCGCGCCCGTCAACCAGGTGGGTGCCTTGCGCGCCGTGCTGGTCGGGGGCGTCGAAGCTGAGCTCAATCGTGTGTTTCTCCGTATCATTGGGAATTTGTATGTTCCCCGTACAAGTAAAGCCCTCCATTCTTGCCGCGATGCTATCCTGGCGCTCCGTCGCCGCGACGGGGGCGGCGTTGGCGCAGGCCGCACCCAGCAGGGCGGCAACGAGCAAGCATGGGTGCGCGATGAGGTGGAACAGGTCTGTTTTCATAAGCCGCTCAATGGAAGTGGGGGAGGTGGGAAGCCAGGGGCCAGTCTAGCAGCCGGCGTGGCGCACACGGTTCGAAATATTGTCATTTTTAAACATTTAAGACCACCTTCAGTGCGGACAGCCCCGCTTGCGCTACAATCGGCTCTCCTTTATTGCCACTGCCGCGCGCGGTTCTCCCTCTCCACCATGTTCCCTAAACGCCTGACCCTGCTTGCCCTGGCCGCCTTTGCGCTGGCCGGCTGCGATACCACCGCCCCGAAACCGATACAAGTACTGACTCCACCGGAACCCACCGTCGTCACGCCGCGCAAGATCAAGATCGGCCTGGCGCTGGGCGGCGGCGCGGCGCGCGGTTTCGCGCATATCGGCGTGATCAAGGCGCTCGAATCGCAAGGCATTCAGGCCGACATCGTTACGGGCACCAGCGCCGGCAGCGTAGTGGGCGCCATGTATGCGGCGGGCAACTCCGGCTTCGCCCTGCAAAAGATGGCGTTCGACATGGACGAGGCGGCCATTTCCGACTGGGCCTTGCCCCTGTTCGGCAAGTCGTCCGGCGTGCTGAAAGGCGAAGCGCTGCAAAGCTATGTCAACAAGGCTGTCGGCGGCGTGCCGCTGGAAAAACTCAAGATTCCGTTTGGCGTGGTGGCGACCGATTTGAAAAATGGCCAGCCGATCCTGTTCCAGCGCGGCAACACCGGCATGGCCGTGCGCGCCTCGTCGGCCGTGCCCGGCGTGTTCCAGCCCGTGACGATTGCGGGCCACACTTATGTCGATGGCGGCCTCGTCGCTCCCGTGCCCGTGCGCTTCGCGCGCGACATGGGCGCCGATTTCATCATCGCCGTGAATATTTCGTCGCAAACGGACACGCAAAAGGCCATCAGCTCGATGGAAGTGCTGATGCAGACGTTTGCCATCATGGGCCAGCGCATCAACCAGTTCGAGCTGAAAGATGCGGACGTGGTGATCCAGCCCAGCCTGGGCACCATGAAGGGCAACGATTTCAACAGCCGCAACCAGGCCATCCTGGCGGGCGAGCAGGCGACCTTTGCCGTGATGGCGCAGCTCAAGCAAAAGCTGAAAGCCAAACGCGAGCAGTGATGGATAGCGCCGCCGCGCATTTCGTATACAATTTTGTTTCAACATAACAAGGATGCACCATGCAATCGAAACCGATTTTGACCCTGGACGACGTAAAGAAAATCGCTGCCGCCGCCGAAGCGGAAGCGGTCAAGAATAACTGGGCGGTCACGATCGCCATCGTCGACGACGGCGGCCACCTGCTGTGGCTGCAGCGCATGGATGGCGTGGCGCCGATCTCGTCGCACATCGCCCCATCGAAAGCCAAGACGGCCGCACTGGGCCGCCGCGAATCGCGCATCTATGAAGAGATGATCAATGGCGGCCGCGTGTCGTTCCTGAGCGCACCGGAAATCGACGGCTTGCTCGAAGGTGGCGTGCCCATCGTGTTTGATGGTCACTATGTGGGCGCCGTCGGCGTCTCGGGCGTGAAATCCGCCGAGGACGCGCAAATCGCCAAGGCCGGCATTGCGGCGCTAGTGTAAGTAGTAACCGGTATTGCTTTGCAAGCCGCTCCGCGCAAGCCGGGCGGCTTTTTTCATGGAGCGCAGGATTTATGCTGCTGCGCAAAAAAATGCCGGGGCTTCTGTATTTTCTTCCTTGTGGAAAAGCTTCCTTTTGGTTATAATTCAAAGGTTTAGCCAATCACACATATACCGTAGCGACTACCCATCCCCTCATTCAAAATGACCGTTGAAACACCCTGAGTGCATCTGGCTCGGGTAACTAGGCGGTCGGTCTGACGTGGCGCAGCTACGGTAACTTTATCAGGAGTTGCCCTTGCCGCCATTTTTTTCTGGCCCTGCCGTTCCAGCCATATTAGCGCTTGCTGATGGAACGATCTTTAAAGGTTTTTCGATCGGTGCCGCCGGTCATACCACGGGCGAGGTTGTTTTCAACACCTCGATGACCGGGTATCAGGAAATCCTTACCGACCCAAGCTATTGCCGCCAGATGGTCACCCTGACCTATCCGCATATCGGCAATACGGGCGTCAATCCGGAAGATGTCGAATCTTCCAAGGTTCACGCCGCTGGCCTCATCATCCGCGATCTGCCATTGCTGGCATCCAATTTCCGTTCCACCCTCTCCCTGTCCGACTACCTCAAAGCTGAAAATATCGTCGCCATCGCCGGCATCGATACACGCAAGCTCACGCGCATCCTGCGTGAAAAAGGTGCGCAGGGCGGCGCCATCCTCGTCGGCACGCAAGGCAACGAGCCATCCGCCGCGCAAGCGCTGGAACTGGCCCGCTCCTTCCCCGGCCTGGCCGGCATGGACCTGGCAAAAGTAGTCTCAAGCAAGGACGCCTACGAATACCGCGAAACGGAATGGACCTTGGGCCAAGGCTATGGCCAGCTGGCCGATGCCGACGCGAAATACCACGTGGTCGCCTTCGACTACGGCGTCAAGCGCAACATCCTGCGCATGCTGACGGCACGCGGCTGCAAAGTCACCGTGCTGCCGGCGCAAGCTTCCGCCGCCGACGCCCTGGCGTTGAACCCGGACGGCATTTTCCTGTCGAACGGCCCTGGCGACCCGGAACCGTGCGACTACGCCATCGCGGCGACCAAGGAATTGATCGAGAAGGGCATCCCGACCTTCGGCATCTGCCTCGGCCACCAGATCATGGCGATCGCTTCCGGTGCAAAGACGCTGAAGATGAAGTTCGGCCACCACGGCGCCAACCACCCGGTGCAAGACCTGGAAACGAAACAGGTCTTGATTACCTCGCAAAACCACGGTTTCGCAGTCGACGCGGCAACTCTGCCCGCGAACTGCCGCGTGACCCATGAATCGCTGTTCGACGGTTCCCTGCAGGGCTTTGCCCGCACGGACAAGCCGGCCTTCTGCTTCCAGGGCCACCCTGAAGCGTCGCCGGGCCCGATGGATGTTGCTTACCTGTTTGACCGCTTCATCAACCTGATGGCTGCGGAGGAGAAAAAGAAAAATGCCTAAACGTTTAGATATTAAAAGTATTCTGATTATTGGCGCTGGCCCGATCGTGATCGGCCAGGCCTGCGAATTCGATTATTCCGGCGCGCAAGCGTGCAAGGCCCTGCGCGAAGAGGGCTACAAAGTCATCCTGGTCAACAGCAATCCTGCGACCATCATGACGGATCCGGAAATGGCCGATGTGACCTATATCGAGCCGATCACCTGGTCGGTCGTTGAACGCATCATCGCCAAGGAGCGTCCTGACGCGATCCTGCCGACGATGGGCGGCCAGACGGCGCTGAACTGCGCGCTGGACCTGTTCAACAATGGCGTACTGGAAAAATACAACGTCGAACTGATCGGCGCGTCGCCGGAAGCCATCGACAAGGCCGAAGACCGTTCCAAGTTCAAGGACGCGATGACCAAGATCGGCCTCGGTTCGGCCCGTTCCGGCGTGGCGCACTCGATGGAAGAATCGTGGGCCGTGCAGCGCACCCTGGGCTTCCCGACCATCATCCGTCCATCGTTCACCATGGGCGGTTCCGGCGGCGGCATCGCCTACAACGAAGAAGAATTCGAAACCATCTGCAAGCGCGGCCTGGAAGCTTCGCCGACGAAAGAGTTGCTGATCGAAGAATCGTTGCTGGGCTGGAAAGAGTACGAGATGGAAGTGGTGCGCGACAAGGCGGACAACTGCATCATCATCTGCTCGATCGAAAACCTCGACCCGATGGGCGTGCACACGGGCGACTCCATCACGGTGGCGCCAGCGCAAACCCTGACGGACAAGGAATACCAGATCATGCGCAATGCCTCGCTGGCAGTGCTGCGCGAGATCGGCGTCGACACCGGTGGCTCGAACGTGCAATTCTCGATCAACCCCGTCGATGGCCGCATGATCGTCATCGAGATGAATCCGCGCGTGTCGCGTTCGTCGGCCCTGGCCTCGAAAGCGACGGGCTTCCCGATCGCCAAGATCGCCGCCAAGCTGGCCGTCGGTTTCACCCTGGACGAACTGCGCAATGAAATCACGGGCGGCGCCACGCCGGCCTCGTTCGAACCGTCGATCGATTACGTCGTCACGAAGATTCCCCGTTTCACGTTCGAGAAGTTCCCGACCGCCGACCACCACCTGACGACGCAGATGAAATCCGTCGGCGAAGTAATGGCCATTGGCCGTACCTTCCAGGAATCGTTCCAGAAAGCCTTGCGCGGCCTGGAAGTGGGCGTGGACGGTATGAACGAAAAAACCAAGGACCGCGAAAAGATCGAAGAAGAACTGGGCGAGCCTGGTCCTGAGCGCATCTGGTACGTGGGCGATGCGTTTGCCCAAGGTTTTACTTTGGAAGAAGTGCACAATCTGACCAAGATCGACCCATGGTTCCTGATCCAGATCAAGGAAATCGTCGACCTGGAACTGTGGCTGGACACGCAGAAGCTGGAAAACCTGGACAAGAACACCCTGTACAAGTTGAAACAGAAGGGCTTCTCGGATCGCCGCCTGGGCTTTTTGCTGCAAACGACCGACACGGCCGTGCGCCAGCAGCGCCATGCGCTGAACATCCGTCCCGTCTACAAGCGCGTCGACACCTGCGCGGCCGAGTTTTCGACCGACACGGCGTACATGTATTCCACGTACGACGAAGAGTGCGAATCGAATCCGACCGACAAGAAAAAGATCATGGTATTGGGCGGTGGCCCGAACCGTATCGGCCAGGGTATCGAATTTGACTATTGCTGCGTCCACGCTGCCCTCGCCATGCGCGAAGACGGCTACGAAACCATCATGGTCAACTGCAACCCGGAAACCGTGTCGACCGACTATGACACTTCCGACCGCCTGTATTTTGAATCGCTGACCCTGGAAGACGTGCTGGAAATCGTCGCCATCGAAAAACCGGTGGGCGTGATCGTGCAGTACGGCGGCCAGACGCCATTGAAACTGGCGCTGGACCTGGAAGCGAATGGCGTGCCGATCATCGGCACCTCGCCCGACATGATCGACGCGGCCGAAGACCGCGAGCGTTTCCAGCAAATGCTGCACAAGCTGGAACTGCGCCAGCCGCCTAACCGCACCGCGCGCACGGAAGCCGACGCCCTGGCGCTGGCGCAGGAAATCGGCTACCCGCTGGTCGTGCGTCCATCGTACGTGCTGGGCGGGCGCGCCATGGAAATCGTCCATGAGCAACGCGACCTCGAGCGCTACATGCGCGAAGCCGTCAAGGTTTCGCACGATTCGCCAGTGTTGCTGGACCGCTTCCTGAACGACGCCATCGAGTGCGACGTCGATTGCATCTCCGACGGCGAAACGACGTTCATCGGCGGCGTGATGGAACACATCGAACAGGCTGGCGTCCACTCGGGCGACTCGGCTTGCTCGCTGCCACCATACTCGCTGTCGCAAGAAACCATTGATGAACTGAAACGCCAGACGGCGCTGATGGCCAAGGGTTTGAACGTGGTCGGCCTGATGAACGTGCAGTTCGCGATCCAGAAGCAAGAGATCGACGGCGAAATGAAAGACGTCGTCTTCGTGCTGGAAGTCAATCCACGTGCGTCGCGCACCGTGCCATTCGTCTCGAAAGCCACCGGTCTGCAACTGGCGAAGATTGCCGCGCGCTGCATGGTTGGCCAGTCGCTGGCGTCGCAAGGCATCACGCAGGAAGTCGTGCCGCCATACTTCAGCGTCAAGGAAGCCGTGTTCCCGTTCGTCAAGTTCCCGGGCGTGGACACCATCCTCGGCCCTGAAATGAAGTCGACGGGCGAAGTCATGGGCGTGGGCCTAACCTTCGGCGAAGCGTTTGTGAAATCGCAGCTGGGCGCCGGCGTGAACCTGCCAAAATCGGGCAAGGTCTTCATCAGCGTGAAAGCGTCGGACAAGCCGCGCGCCGTGCAAGTGGCGCGTGACTTGGTCGAGTCCGGTTTCACCGTGGTCGCCACCAAGGGTACCGCCGCCGTGATCGCTGCTGCCGGCATCGCCGTCACGCCAGTGAACAAGGTGATCGAGGGCCGTCCGCACGTGGTCGACATGATCAAGAACCATGAAATCGTGCTGGTGATCAACACCGTGGAAGAAAAGCGCAGCGCCATCGTCGATTCGCGGGCCATCCGCACGTCGGCCCTGGCGTCGCGCGTGACGACCTACACCACCATCGCCGGCGCGGAAGCGGCCGTCGAAGGCATCCGCCACCTGGATGAGCTGCGTGTGTACGATTTGCAAGGTCTGCACAAGACCCTGCAGCAAGCGTAGTCCGCGCGCCATTTGCAGTGACCGCCGTTAGGCGGTACACTGCATGCTTATCAACCACAGAGTTCCGTGCAGAGTAGCGCGCGGCCTCTGTGGTTTTCACTTGGTAAGGCCGTTAAACGTGGCAACACACTGCAACGGCGCCGATAACTAGCAGATAGTAGAGATAACATGACCTCAGTCCCATTGACCAAATACGGCGCAGAACTTCTGAAGGAAGAGCTGCATCATTTGAAGACCAAGGAACGCCGCATCGTCATCGATGCGATCGCCGAAGCGCGTTCGCACGGAGATTTGTCGGAAAACGCCGAGTACGATGCCGCCAAGGAACGCCAGGCTTTCGTCGAAGGCCGCATCGCCGAGCTCGAAGGCAAACTGGGCGCAGCGCAAATCATCGACCCGACCGCGCTCGACGCGGAAGGCCGCGTGGTGTTTGCCTCGACCGTGAACCTGGAAGACCTGGAATCGGGTCAGAAAGTCACGTACCAGATCGTCGGCCTCGATGAAGCCGACTTGAAAAAGAACAAGGTTTCCGTGACGTCCCCGATCGCCCGCGCGCTGATCGGCAAGTATGCCGGTGACGTGGTGGAAGTGCAGGCGCCGTCCGGCCCGCGCGAATACGAAATCCTGGAAGTACTGTACATCTGATGCTCGCCCGCGTGCGCATCCTCGTTGCCACCCTGTGGGCCGGCAGCCTGTGGACCATCGGCTTCATCGTGGCGCCCACGCTGTTCGGCACCCTGAGCGACAGAGTGCTGGCGGGCAATATCGCCGGCAGCATGTTCCGCGCCGAAGCCTGGCTGTCGATCGCCTGTGCTGTGGTGCTGCTGGCCTTGCTGCAATGGGCGCCCGGCGCGCTGGAACTCAAGCGCCGCCGCCTGCTGGGCGCGCTGGTGCTGTCCATGCTGGTGTGTGCGCTGCTCAGCCATTTCGGCATTTCGCCGCTGATGGCTGAACTCAAGGCGCAGGCGCAGGGTTCATCTGGCATCATGGACGAAGCCATGCGCAGCCGTTTCGGCATGCTGCATGGCGTGTCGACGCTGATCTTTGCCGTGCAAAGCTTGCTGGCGGGCGTGCTGATCTGGAAACAGCAATAAACGTTGGCGGTGTTGTCGGATTACGCGCTGCGCGCTAATCCGACCTACCGATCAATGCCGTAGGTCGGATTAGCGCGCCCTGGCGCCGCGTAATCCGACAAGCAATAAAAAAGCGGAGCAGGGAAGATCCCGTGCTCCGCTTCTTGTTTCAACAGCCTTGCGGCTGCTGAACGACAGGCTTACTTGCTGCCCAGTGCGCTTTTCTTGGCGCTTTTCTGACGTGGCTTGGCACGCTTGATGGAACCGCCTTCGGTAACGCGCTCATTGCCCTTGATCATGACTTTCGTCACGCTCGGGCGCTTGGTGCCGCTGGCGCTGGCCTTGACGATGGTCACTTCGCGCATGCCTTTGCCGGCGCTGACCTTCTCCTTAACCACTTCTTTTTTCGGACGGTAGATTACCAGCAGTTTGCCAATATGTTGTACCGGGGCGGCGCCGAGATTGCCGCAAATCGTATCGTACATTCCGACGCGGGCTTCGCGGTCGTCGCCGAACACGCGGACTTTAATCAGACCGTGCGAATCCAGGCCAAGGTCGATCTCTTTGAGGACAGCAGGTGTCAAGCCCGCTTCGCCAATAATGACGATAGGCTTCAGCGCGTGTGCTTCGGCGCGCAGTGCGCTGCGCTCTACGGGTGTAAGTTTTAGCATAATAATATTTAGTAATTCCCTTAAAAGCAGTATTCTACGCGAATGGCAAAGAAGAAATTAAACAAAAACTGGTTGCACGACCACATAAATGATCCTTATGTGAAGTTGGCGCAAAAAGAGGGCTACCGCGCCCGGGCAGCATACAAGCTCAAAGAAATCGATGAAGACGAAAAACTGATCAAACCTGGCCAGGTGATTGTCGACCTTGGTTGCACTCCCGGCAGCTGGGCCCAGTACACGCGGCGCAAGCTGGCCGGCAAGGACGGCGGCGGGGTCAATGGTACCCTGATTGGCCTGGACATGCTGGAAATGGAACCCATCGCCGATTTCCACTTCATCCAGGGCGACTTCCGCGAAGCGCGCGTGCTGCGCCAGCTGGAAGTGGTGTTGCAAGGCCGCAAGGTCGACCTGGTCCTGTCGGACATGGCGCCCAACCTGTCTGGCATCGCCACGGCGGACGCCGCGCGCATGGAACACTTGATCGACCTGGCCATCGAATTTTCGCAATTGCACCTGAAGCCGTCTGGCGTGCTGTTGGTGAAATGCTTCAAAGACATGGGTTTCAGCCAGATCGTGGAGAAATTCCGCGCTGAATTCAAGGTCGTGGTGCAGAAAAAGCCCAAGGCCAGCCGCGATAAATCATCGGAAATCTTCCTGATGGGCCGTGGAATCAAGAATCCGCTGAAAAATGCCGTAGAAGAAGATGATCCCGCCCTTGATATTTAAGAGGGAATCCGCACATGGGAACGAGAAGTGCAGTAGCGTCTGATGGCATAAAAGCCTAAATTGTTTATACTGCATTTTTTTTGCGTGAACGCGATTTTTTCGCGCGCACGGATCGGCGGGCTTTGGCACGGCCCGCTTATTGCGAGTAAAATCGTGTTTCTAGCTATAGGTAAAGAGATGCGCACTGCATCCAAGGAGTCTTCGTGAATAACATGTTTTCCAAATCTGCCATCTGGGTAGTCGTATTGCTGCTGTTGTTCATGCTGTTCAAGCAATTCGACAGTCATGGCGCCACAGGCGGCAGCAAGGCCATCGCTTATTCCGATTTGCTGGATGAAGTCAAAGCCAAGCGCGTCAAGGATGTCGTGATCGAAGGTTCGTCGATCACCGCCAAGCTGATGGACGACACCAAGGTGCGTACCACCGCCACCAGCCTCGACAAGGGCCTGATCGGCGACTTGCGCGACAATGGCGTGCATTTCGATGTGCGTCCGCCTGAGGAAGCGTCTTTCCTGCAAACTATTTTTGTTTCCTGGTTCCCCATGCTGCTGTTGATCGGCGTCTGGGTCTTCTTCATGCGTCAGATGCAAGGCGGCGGCAAGGGCGGGGCATTCTCGTTCGGCAAGTCGAAGGCGCGCATGATGGATGAAGCCAGCAACACCGTCACCTTCGCCGATGTCGCCGGTTGCGACGAAGCGAAAGAAGAAGTCAACGAAGTGGTCGACTTCCTCAAGGATCCGAGCAAATTCCAGAAACTGGGCGGCCGCATTCCCCGCGGCGTGCTGATGGTTGGTCCTCCGGGCACGGGTAAAACCCTGCTGGCGCGCGCCATCGCCGGCGAAGCCAAGGTACCGTTCTTCTCGATTTCCGGTTCCGACTTCGTGGAAATGTTCGTCGGCGTGGGCGCCAGCCGCGTGCGCGACATGTTTGAAAACGCGAAAAAGCATTCGCCATGCATCATCTTCATCGATGAGATCGACGCCGTCGGCCGTCACCGCGGTGCTGGCATGGGTGGCGGCAATGACGAGCGCGAACAGACCTTGAACCAGTTGCTGGTCGAGATGGACGGTTTTGAAGCGAACTCCGGCGTGATCGTCGTGGCCGCCACCAACCGCGCCGACGTGCTCGACAAAGCGCTGTTGCGTCCAGGCCGTTTCGACCGCCAGGTGTCCGTCGGCTTGCCCGACATCCGCGGCCGCGAGCAGATCTTGAACGTGCACATGCGCAAAGTGCCTATCGGTACCGACGTGAAAGCCGATATCCTGGCCCGCGGCACCCCTGGTTTCTCGGGCGCGGACCTGGCCAACCTGGTCAACGAGGCAGCCCTGTTTGCCGCACGCCGCAGCAAGCGTCTGGTGGAAATGGCCGACTTTGAAGATGCGAAAGACAAGATCTACATGGGTCCCGAGCGTAAATCGATGATCATCCGCGAGGAAGAGCGTCGCAATACGGCTTACCATGAGTCCGGTCACGCCGTCGTCGCCAAGCTGCTGCCGAAGGCTGATCCCGTGCATAAAGTGACGATCATGCCGCGTGGCTGGGCCCTGGGCCTGACCTGGCAGCTGCCGGAACACGACAATCTGTCCGCCTACAAGGACAAGATGCTGGAAGAAATTTCCATCCTGTTCGGTGGCCGTATCGCCGAAGAGATTTTCGTTGGGCAAATGTCCACGGGCGCGTCGAACGACTTCTCGCGCGCCACCAAGCTGGCCCGTTCCATGGTGACCCGTTTCGGCATGTCCGACAGCATGGGCGTGATGGTCTACGAAGACAGCGAAAACGAAGGTTTCTTCGGTGGCGCCACGAAGACGATCTCGGAAGCGACCCAGCAAAAGGTCGATGCTGAAATCCGCAACATTCTCGACAAGCAATATGCTTTGGCGCGCACTTTGCTGGAAGGCAATCGCGACAAGGTCGAAATGATGACCAAAGCCTTGCTGGAATGGGAAACCATCGATGCTGAGCAAATCAATGACATCATGGCCGGTCTGGAGCCGCGTCCACCGAAAGTCATTCCGCCACGCCGCAATGCGGGCGGTGATAGCGGCACGGGCGGCATCTCGCCTAATGTGACGGCACCAGCCTGATAACGGTCGCCCTGACCGGCGGCGCGCAAGGGTATGGCAAGAACGAGGGTAAGGAGCAATCCTTGCCCTTTTTCGTTGCCGCAGCAGTTTTTTCCTGACGACTACAAAGATTCACATGCGACACTATTTGCAATTCGGCCGTTTCGGCTTCAACCTGTCCGGCACGCAGGCGCTGGTGATGGGCATCCTGAACATCACGCCTGACTCGTTTTCCGATGCGGGCCAGTATCAACATCTGGAATTTGCCCTTTCGCGCGCGGAGCAGATGATAGTTGACGGCGTCGACATCATCGACATCGGCGGCGAATCGAGCCGTCCCGGCGCGCCGCCGCTGCCGCTGCAGGACGAGTTGCAGCGCGTCATGCCGGTGCTGTACGCCTTGCGCGATTGCGGCAAGCCCCTGTCCGTCGACACCTATAAACCGGAAGTGATGCGCGAAGCCATCCTGGCGGGCGCTGACATGATCAACGACATCAACGGTTTCCGCGCACCGGGCGCCATCGACGCCGTGCGGGACAGCGACTGCGCGCTGTGCATCATGCACATGCAAAACGTGCCGGAAACCATGCAAGCCCAGCCGCAGTACGAGGACGTGGTGCGCGAAGTTATCGACTTCCTGCGCGAGCGCATCGACACGATGACGGCGGCCGGCATCGCCCGCGAACGCCTGTGCGTCGATCCCGGTTTCGGTTTTGGCAAGACGGTGGAACAGAACTATGCCTTGCTGCGCGCCACGCGCCAGTTGCGCAGCGAACTGGACCTGCCCGTGCTGGCCGGCTTGTCGCGCAAGTCGATGATCGGCGCCGTCACGGGACGTCCCGTCGAGCAGCGCCTGGCCGGCAGTGTTGCCGGTGCGCTTGCTGCGGTAGCGCAAGGTGCGGAAATTATCCGTGTGCATGATGTAGCTGAAACCGTCGATGCACTGAAGGTCTGGCGCATGGCACACTGAGCCTGTAAGATTTATCATAAACAACAAAAAGAGAAATACTATGACGCGTAAATATTTTGGCACCGACGGCATCCGCGGCTTGGTGGGCACGGCTCCGATCACCCCCGATTTCGTCATGCGCCTCGGCTATGCGGCCGGCAAGGTGCTGGCCAAGTCGCAAGGCGGCAAGACCCGCCCGACGGTGCTGATCGGCAAGGACACGCGCATTTCCGGCTACATGCTGGAAGCGGCGCTGGAAGCGGGCCTGTCGGCCGCTGGCGTGGACGTAATGCTGGCCGGCCCCATGCCGACGCCGGCCATCGCCTACCTGACGCGGGCGTTGCGCCTGTCGGCTGGCGTCGTCATTTCCGCCTCGCACAATCCCTACCATGACAATGGCATCAAGTTCTTTTCCGGCCAGGGTACCAAGCTGCCCGACAGCGTGGAACTGGAAATCGAAGCGGCGCTCGACGAGCCGATGGCCTGCGTGCCATCTGAAAAGCTGGGCCGCGCCAAGCGCCTGGACGATGCCCAGGGGCGCTACATCGAATTTTGCAAGGGCACTTTCCCGAACGAGCTGGACTTGCGCGGCCTGAAGATCGTCGTCGATTGCGCGCATGGCGCCGCCTACCATATCGCGCCGCACGTGTTCCATGAGCTGGGAGCGGAAGTCATCGCCATCGGCAACAAGCCCGACGGCTTCAACATCAACGCGGGCTTCGGCGCCACGGCAACCAAGGCCATGGCTGAAGCGGTCGTCGAGCACGGCGCCGACCTGGGCATCGCCCTCGACGGCGACGCCGACCGCCTGATCATGTGCGACGCCACGGGCCGCCTGTATAACGGCGACGAGCTGTTGTACGTCATGGTCAAGGACCGCCTGGCGACAGGCTCCGTGGCTGGCGCCGTCGGCACCCTGATGACCAACATGGCGCTGGAAGTGCTGTTCAAGCAGCAGGGCATCGGCTTTGCGCGCGCCAAGGTGGGCGACCGCTACGTGCTGGAGGTCATGAAGGAAAAAGGCTGGATACTGGGCGGGGAAGGCTCCGGCCATTTGCTGTGCCTGGACAAGCACACGACGGGTGACGGCATCGTCTCCGCGCTGCAAGTCTTGTCCGCGCTCAAGCGCAGCGGGCAGAGCCTGCAGCAATGCCTGGCCGAGCTGGTGCTGTTCCCGCAAACCCTGATCAACCTGCGCGTGGCGCCCGGTTTTGACTGGCAGAAAAATGCCGCCATGGTGGCCGAGAAAGAATTGGTCGAGGCCGAATTGGGCGATACGGGCCGCGTGCTGATCCGCGCTTCGGGCACGGAACCGCTGATCCGCGTGATGGTGGAAGCGAAGGATAAAGCGAACGCTGAAAGCATGGCGCGCCGTATCGCCGATAAAGTGGGTGTGTAAGGGCAGGCGCCGATAGTTATTTCCATCTAATTCGTCTATGGCAATTGACGAAATTGGGTGGGGGCGTTATTATCTTGTCTTCGGAGTGTGGCGCAGCCCGGTAGCGCACCTGGTTTGGGACCAGGGGGTCCAAGGTTCGAATCCTTGTACTCCGACCAAAGTCATAAGCGGGCTGTCAGAAATGACAGCCCGTTTTCTATTCCGCGCCAGCATTTCATTGCTGGCGCGCATGGACTAAAATACTGCACCTCTCCGCCCATCGTTCAACGGATAGGACAACGGTCTTCTAAACCGTGAATGGGGGTTCGATTCCCTCTGGGCGGACCAGTTTCATACTGGCCACGGCTTGCGCCATGCGGCCGCATCTTCTCTCTTTCCTGTCTGTCAGCACGCGGCCCTAAGGCTGTGCAAACAGCACCACGCTCAGCAAATACAGCAGCGGCACGGCGCACAGCAGCGCAGACAACACCGACAGTATTTTCTTGCTCGCCAGGTGTGCCAGGCGCAGCCGTTCGCGCGCAGGCAAATGCCGGCGGACCAGGTCGCGCGCGCGCGGCTGGAATGGTGATTCATGCATGTGAGCTCCCTCGCAACGATGGCTGATGATGTCGGCCAGCATAGCGGGAGCGGCATAAAGGCGGTGTAAAGAGTGGGCGGCGCGGCGCAAGCGCGCTGTAAACATGGATGCGCCGGCGCCGTGTTGCGGGTCTTGCCCGATGCTCTTATTTTGCCTGGCGGCGGCGCGCCAGGATGCCGAGCAGGCCCAGGCCGGCGAGCAGCATGGCATAGGTTTCCGGTTCAGGGATGGCGGAAACATAGGCGCGGTAATTGCTCAGGTCCTTGGGCAAGCCCTCTACCGTGAAAGTCGTGCCGGCTGCGACGGGCGCTGCCCATTGGAAGACCAGTTCGCCCTGGCCGAAATGGATGGCCAGGTAATCATAGTCCGCCGCACTCGTGAAGGAATTCACCCCGCCGCTGGCGCCTGCCGTGGTGCCCGCGGTGCAGCCTGAGGTGGCATTGTCGCAAAACGAGACGGCCGCACCCAGGCTGGTGCCGAAAACGCCGTTGATGTAGCCCTGAATGTCGGTGGGACTCTGCGGCACGAGATTGTCGTCATAGTATTTCACCATGAGGGCAGGTGACGGCGAGTAAGTGACGGTGCTGCCTTCGATGCTGAAACCGCTGGCCGGTCCCACATCGACCCATGTAGCAGCCTGTGCCACACCCATGCAGGCCGTCAGGGCGGCCAGCATGGATGCCCGTATGGCAATGCTTGTTATGCTTTTCATGAAAATCCCCTTTTATTTTATTGCAGACATTTCACTGCTTCAGGGTGCGCGCCATCCGGTCAGGGAGGTCGACTTGTCGCCCGGTCGCCTTTGCGTGAGTACGCATATGCAAGCTTAGTCTTGATGTAAATTAATACAATTTAAATAATGCTATTGGCATGCTTGACAACATCGCATACGGCTATGTATGGCTGTGCTGGCGAGGCCTGTGCGGGAATAGAAATGGCGTGACAAGGCGTGCCAGCTTGTGCTGGCAACGCCTTGAGTGGGAAGAGGGGAGGCGGGTTTCAGTCGCTGTTATTGCTGACGCCAAACAGGCGGTCCTTGGCGTTGAGCAATTTTTGCACCTTGGCGCCCATTTTCATCAGCTGCGCCATCGATTCGGGCGACAGGCGCTGCAAGTCGTCGAACCAGGTGTTGGCCAGGTCGACCAGTTCATACATTTCGCGCATGCGCTCCTGCGCATACTGGTCCACGGGTTCCGTGGCCGGCGCCAGCAGCGATTCGCGCAGCACCGTCAGCGTGGGCGCCACTTCGCGGCGGCGGCGCTCGGCGGCCACCACGCGGAAGATTTGCCACACATCGCCCAGCGAGGAAAAATACTCGCGCCGGTCGCCGGGGATGCGCGACTGGCGTATCAAGCCCCAGCCCTGCAATTCCTTCAGGCCGATGCTCACGTTCGAGCGCGAAAAACTCAGGTGTTCCGCAATTTCATCCGCGTGTAAAGGATGCTCCGCGACAAACAACAAGGCGTACACTTGCCCCACCGTGCGGTTAAAGCCCCAGCGGCTGCCCATCTCGCCGAAATGGCTGACGAAGGTCAGGATCAGCGGCGTCATTTGGATATGTTGAGTTTTCATAATTATCTGAATTTTTTCACGCCACACCCGCAGGGTCAATTGATATATGTCATGTTTCGCAGTATTATACAAAATATCGAATTTACAGAAAATTCTGAAAACTCAAAAAGTATAGAGATGCCGACTACGCCACTGTCCTTGCCCCGCTTTATTCTTCCCCGTGCCGCCAGCCTGGCGCAGGGCGGCGCCGCCTTGTTGTGGCTGCCGCAAGCGGCCTTGCTGGCCTGGGCCGTGCAAGCCATGCTCGATGGCGCGCCGTGGCGCGCGGCCTTGCTGCCTGCCGCTGGCGTGCTGCTGCTGGGCGTGCTGCGCGCCGGCTGCGAAGCGTGGGGCGCGCGGCGCATGTATGCGGCGGCGCGCGCGCACCTGTCCACCTTGCGCGCACAAGTGGCGCAAGCGCTGGCGCGCCGTTCGCCGCTGGACCGCCAGCGTGCGCAGTCGGGCCAGGCGGCCAGCTTCATCGCCGAACAGGCCGAAGCCATCGTGCCGTATCTGGTGCGCTACAAGCCCGCGCGCTGGAAAGTCATGCTGGTGCCGCTCGTGATCCTCGCCGTGGTGACGCCGCTGTCGTGGATCGCCGCCTTGATCCTGCTCATCGCCGCGCCCCTGATTCCCGTCTTCATGGCCCTGGTCGGCATGGGCGCGCAGGCGGCCAGCCGCGCACAAATGGTGGAAATGGGCAGCATGAACGCCTTTCTATTGGACCGCCTGCGCGGCCTGGCCACCCTGCGCGCGCTCGACGCCGTCGATGCCACGGCCGAACGGCTGAACGCCTCGTCGCAATCCGTGCGCCGGCGCACGATGGTGGTGCTGCGCATCGCCTTTTTGTCGTCGGCCGTGCTGGAACTGTTTTCCGCGCTCGGTGTCGCCATGGTGGCGGCCTTCATCGGTTTCTCCCTTTTGGGCAGCATCAATTTCGGCACCTGGGGCCGCGAGCTGACCTTGGGGCAGGGCTTGTTCATCCTGTTGCTGGCGCCCGCGTTTTTCGAACCGCTGCGCGAACTGGCCGCCGTCTGGCACGACAAGGCGGCCGGCGAAGCGGGCCTGGCCGGCCTGCACGACCTGGCGGCCGACGGCGTGCCGCTGCCTGGCGCGGAGGTCCTGTCTGCCGTCGTCTCCGCCGCCGCCATGGCCGTGGCGCCGCCGCCCGCTATCGACATCCATCAACTGCGCTTTGCCCACCCTGGCGAAGCGCCCGTGTTCGAGCGTTTCGACTTGACGGTGCGCGCCGGTGAACACGTGGCCCTGCTGGGCGCCAGCGGCGCCGGCAAGACCACCTTGCTGTCGCTGCTGGCCGGCTTGCTGCCCGCCAGCGGCGGAGACATCCGCATCGGCGGCGTGCGCCTGACCGACAGCACGGTCAATACCTTGCGCCAGCGCATGGCGTGGATGGGCCAGCGCCCGCACGTGTTTGCCGCCTCCGTCAGCCAGAACGTGACCCTGGGCCGCACGGGCGCCAGCGCCACGCAGGTGACGCAGGCGCTGCACCTGGCCGACCTGGCTGCCGTGGCGCAGGCCCAGCCGGCCGTCATGCTCAGCGATGGCGGCCAGGGCTTGTCCGGCGGCGAAGCCGTGCGCCTGGCGCTGGCCCGCGTGGCCCTGCATCCGCATGCCGATTTGCTGCTGGTCGATGAACCGACGGCGCACCTGGACAGCGAAACGGCGGCGCGCGTCACGGACGCCTTGCTGGCACTGGCGCAAGGCAAGACGATGATCGTCGCCACGCACGACCCCGTGCTGGCTGGCCGCCTGCAGCGCACGGTGCAGGTCGATGCCCCAGCCCTGGCACAGGAGCAGCAGGCATGAAAAATTCAATGATGCTCAACCCCGTGCTGCGGCAATTGCTGCTGGCCCAGCCCGGCAAGCTGATCGGCGGCGCCTTGCTGGCGGCCCTGACGGCGGTGTCCGGCATGGCCTTGCTGGGCTTGTCCGGCTGGTTTATCACGGCCACCTCGATTGCCGGCCTGCACGCGTCGACGGCCATCCTGTTCGACGTCTTCGGCCCGTCGGCCGGCATCCGCCTGCTGGCCATCGGCCGCACGGGTTCGCGCTATGCGGAACGCCTCGTCACGCACGACGCCACGTTCGCCGCGCTGGCCAGCATCCGCGTGCAGCTGTTCCGTGGCTGGTCGCGCCCGGAAGCGGCCAGCCGCTTGCTGCGCCAGCCCGCCAAGCTGCTGTTCCGCCTGACGGCCGATATCGACGCGCTCGAATCACTGTATTTGCGCCTGCTGGTGCCTGCCTTCACGGCCTTGTGCGTAGCCTTGCTGGCCGGCGTGGCGCTGGGCGTGATGCAGTGGCAACTGGCGCTGGGCCTGGCCGCGTGGCTGCTGGCCGCCGGCGGCGGCATCAGCTGGATGGTGGCGCAACGCGCCCGCCGTCCCGCCATCGTGCGTACACGCGCCATCGAAAAATTGCGCTCCGGCACCATCGACCTGGTGGCGGGCCAGACGGATCTCGTGATGGCGGGCCGCATCGACGCCCAGTGCGCGGCGCTGGGGCAGATCGATCGTTCGCTGGCACAAGCCGATTTCGCCCTGCTGCGCCTGGAAACTGCCGCCGGCGCCGCGTATGGCGTGGCGGGCAGCGCGACCCTGGCGGGGGTGCTGCTGGCCGTGGCTGCGCTGGTGCAGCAGCAAATGATGAGTGTTCCGCTGGCGGCCTTGGCCCTGCTGATTGCCCTGACGGCCGTGGAGCCATTCGCGGGACTGCGCCGCGGCGCGCTGGAAGCGGGCCGCATGCTGCTGGCCATGCGCCGCCTGGCGCCGCGCCTTGAAGGAGACGACGTGGTGACGCCGCCCGTCGATGCCGCGCCGGGCTTGCGCCTGGAACACGTGAACGCCGCACATGCGGGCAGCCACGTTGCCATCTTGCATGACGTATCGCTGCACATCGCGGGCGGCGAGCGCGTGGCCTTGATCGGCCCCAGCGGGGCGGGCAAGTCCACCTTGCTGGCCCTGGCCGCGCGCGAGCTGGCGCCGCTGTCGGGCAGTGTCCACGCGGGACGCGCCTGCCTTTTCACGCAGAAGACGGAATTGTTCCAGGACAGCTTGCGCGACAACCTGCGCCTGGCCGACCCGTGCGCCAGCGATGCGCAGCTGTGGGCGGCGCTGCAGGCAGCCGGTCTGGACGACGAGGTGCGGTCCTTCGCGGACGGCCTGGACACCAAGCTGGGCGAGGGCGGCCTGGGCTTGTCAGGCGGCCAGGCGCGGCGCTTGGCGCTGGCGCGGCTGTTCCTGCACGAATCGAGCTTGTGGCTGCTGGACGAAGCGACGGAAGCGCTGAATGCGCAGACGGCGATCGATGTCCTGCAGCGCCTGGGTGCGCGCAGCGAAGGACGTACTTTGCTGATCGCCACCCACTTGCGGCGCGAAGCGGCGCTGGCGGACCGGCTGGTCAGCCTGCGCGATGGCCGCATCGTGGGCGATGCGCGCCGTGGCACGCCAGCCTTTGAGGCAGCCATGGCGGGCTTGCGGGGGGACTGACGGGCAAGCGGGCAGTATTTGAAAGGTAGCAAGTTTACACACAGTAGGGAAACACCAAGGAAATCATATGGACTTCGATATTGTCGCTTTATCCAGACTGCAGTTCGCGCTGACAGCTCTGTACCACTTTATATTTGTTCCGCTGACGATCGGCCTGTCAGTGATCCTCGCCATCATGGAGACGGTTTACGTGATGACGAACCGCCCCATCTGGCGCGACATGACCAAGTTCTGGGGTGTCTTGTTCGGCATCAACTTCGCCATGGGCGTGGCGACGGGCATCGTCATGGAATTCCAGTTCGGCATGAACTGGAGCTACTACAGCCATTATGTGGGCGACATTTTCGGCGCGCCGCTGGCCATCGAGGGTTTGATGGCCTTCTTCCTGGAAGCGACCTTCGTCGGCCTGTTCTTCTTCGGCTGGGACAAGCTGTCGAAGCGGGGCCACCTGGTCACGACCTGGCTGGTGGCCATCGGTTCGAACTTCTCGGCCCTGTGGATTTTGATCGCCAACGGCTGGATGCAAAATCCCGTCGGCGCGGCCTTCAATCCGCAAACCATGCGCATGGAAGTGACGGACTTCGGCGCCGTGCTGACGAACCCCGTGGCGCAGGCGAAATTCGTGCACACGGTGTCGGCCGGTTACACGGCGGCGGCCATCTTCGTGCTCGGTATTTCCGCCTGGTATCTGCTGAAGGGCCGCCACGTGCAGCTGGCCAAGCGCTCGATGACGGTGGCCGCCTCGTTCGGCCTGGCCGCCACCTTGTCGGTGGTGGTGCTCGGTGATGAAAGCGGCTACCTGTCGTCCGAACATCAAAAGATGAAGCTGGCCGCCATCGAGGCCATGTGGACCACGGAGCCGGCCCCGGCCGCCTTCACGGCCATCGGCTTCCCGGACGCGAAAGCGCGCGAGACGCATTACGCCGTGCACATCCCGATGGTGATGGGCTTGATCGGCACGCGTTCGCTGTCGACGGAAATTCCCGGCATCGAGCAACTGGTCGACCGTGGCGAGCTGCTGATCAAGGATGGCATCAAGGCGTATGACGCGCTGCAAACCATCCGCGGCGTGGCGCCAGGCGCCCCCGTGCCGCAGGACGCGAAGGATATGTTCGAGTCGAAAGGCCAGTCCATGGGCTATGCCTTGTTGCTGAAACGCTATGTCGACGACCCGCGCCAGGCCACGCCCGAGCAGATCCGCAAGGCCGCGCTCGATACCGTGCCGCCCGTGGGGCCCTTGTTCTGGTCCTTCCGTGTGATGGTGGGCCTGGGCATGTTCTTTATCTTGCTGACAGGTACGTTCTTCGTGCTGTCGACGCGCCGCACCCTGGACAAGCACCGCTGGTTGCTGAAGCTGGCCGTGTTCGCCATCCCGCTGCCGTGGGTGGCGATTGAGGCGGGCTGGATCGTGGCTGAAGTGGGCCGCCAGCCGTGGGTCATCGAAGGCGTGCTGCCAACGGCCGTGGCCGTCTCCAACCTGGGCGCTTCGACCCTGTTGATCACGATTGCCGGCTTTGCCGCCATCTACACCGTGCTGCTGATTATCGAAATGAAGCTCATGCTCAAGGCCATCCGCAAGGGGCCGGAAGAGAAGGCGCCGGCCCCCGCGCCTGCGGCCGCAGCCATTCATACTCAACGCGCCTGAGGAGGGCCAGACCATGATTTTGCATGAAATGATTTCGTATGAAACCCTGCGCCTGATCTGGTGGCTGCTGATCGGCATCCTGCTGGTGGGCTTTGCCATCACGGACGGCTTCGACCTGGGCACGGGTATTTTGCTGCCTTTCGTCGGCAAGACGGACCTGGAACGCAGGGTCGTCATCAACAGTATCGGTCCCGTGTGGGAAGGCAACCAGGTATGGCTGATCCTTGGCGGCGGCGCCATCTTCGCCGCCTGGCCGCAGCTGTACGCCGTCTCGTTCTCGGGCTTTTACCTGGCCATGTTCGTCATCCTGGTGGCGCTGATCGTGCGTCCCGTGGCGTTCAAATTCCGCAGCAAGCGCGAAGACCCGCGCTGGCGCGCCCGCTGGGACGCGGCCCTGTTCGTGGGCGGCTTCGTGCCGGCCCTGATCTGCGGCGTGGCGATCGGCAACGTGCTGCAAGGCGTGCCGTTCCGTTTCTCGCCAGACATGCACATCTTCTATGACGGCACCTTCTTTGCGCTGCTCAACCCGTTCGCGCTGCTGTGCGGCCTCGTCTCGGTCGCCATGCTGGTGATGCACGGCGCCACCTGGCTGCAGCTGAAAACGGACGGTGCCGTGGCTGAACGGGCGCGCCGCTACGGCAGCGTGGCGGCCATCGCCACCGTCGTGCTGTATGCGGCCGCCGGCGTGGCCCTGTGGCTGTGGGTCGATGGCTACCGCGTCACCAGCGCCGTCGTCGTCGACGGTCCGTCGAACCCGATGCTGAAAACGGCGCAAGTGCACGTGGGCGCCTGGTTCCTCAACTTTGCAGCCCATCCGTGGACCTGGATCGCCCCTGCACTGGGTCTGCTTTGCCCGCTGCTGGCCTTCGCCTTCCAGCGCGCGCGCCGCGAAGTACCGGCCTTGCTGGCCAGCGCGGCGGCCATCGCCGGCATCATCCTCGGCGTGGGCGCGGCCATGTTCCCGTTCATCCTGCCTTCGTCGATCGACCCGCGCGCCAGCCTGACGGTGTGGGATTCCTCGTCCAGCCACATGACCCTGTTCATCATGCTGGTCGTCACGGCCGTTTTCATTCCCCTCATCGTGGCGTACACGACGTGGGTGTATAAAGTGCTGTGGGGTAAGGTTGACGGCAAAGCCATCGAAGACGACAGTGGTCACGCCTACTAAGAATTTACGAAAGGATATAACTATGTGGTATTTCGCCTGGATACTGGGTCTTCCGCTGGCGGCGACCTTCGCCGTGCTCAATGCGATGTGGTATGAAATCGCCGATGGCGACACGACGCCCGAGCAGTACCGCGACTAGGCCAACTGGCCGCAGTACGAACTGAACAGCCCCGCCCGGCGCCATGCCCGGCGGGGCTTTTTGCTTGCTACAGCAAGATGAATTCGCCACGGATGCGCAGTTTCATGCCGCGCGGCGCGTCGGCACCCGCCGCCACGGCCCAGGCCGTGATCCATTGCGCACAGCGTTCCCGCTCGGCGGCATCGTGCAAGCGCTGCAAACGCGCATCGGCCCGGTCGATACGCTGGGCCAGATACAGGCGCTGGTCCATGGGATCCGTCTTTTTGCTGTAATGCTGCATGGCGATTCCTTTCCGCGTGGTAACGTCGTTCGGTCATGGCATAGCCATGTACGCGGGGGCGGGGCGTCCGGATTCAGTTTCAGCAAAAAAAGAAGCCACCGCAAGGGTGGCTGTTGGGGCGTGTATCAGGAAGGTGTCTTGCCGGCTGGCTTTGGGGTGGCAATGGCGATCGGGTCGCTGGCCGGAAAGCTTTCCTTGAGCGCTTCATCGAGTGCTTCCTCGGCATGGCCTTCATTGGCCGGCGTGGGCGAATCGCGCTCCGGTGGCGGGGCGGGTGCGGTGGCGGCGTTGGTGCTCGAATGCATGATGATCTCCTCGCGGTGGTGCGCCATGTTGCCGAGGTGGCCGTGGCGCGTGCTGCTGTTTCCAGCCTAGCACATCGCGCAGGAAGGGCGCGCCGGATGCGCCTGCCGTAGCGATGGTGACGGCGTCTGCTACACTGCGCTCCACATTTATCGATGGAACCGCCATGACCTCCCTATCCCTGCCATACCGCGCCACCGCAATCGAAGCCTGTGCCTGGCTGGCGCAAGAGACGGGCACGCCGTGGACCCTGGCGCGTTTGCTGGAGCAGGGCGGCTTGCCGTTTGTCTGGCTCGATTACAGCGAAGCATGGGCCGAGCTGTTCCATGACGGCGTGACGCGCTATGCGGCGCCCGTCGTGTTTATCGAGGACAAGCAGCACCTGGCTTCGGGTGCGGACGATGTGTGGCTGCGTTTTACGCGCGACTCGGGCAACATCGCCATCGAGCTGAAGGCGCCCGGACTGCGCGTGCCCTTGGACGGCTTGCACTTCCAGGAGCGCGATCTGTTGCGTTTGCTCAAGGAATTGCAGCATCCGCAGCCCGCTGAAGCGCAGGCGGACAAGGCGCCGGTGGTCTTGCCCAGCGCCTTGAAGGGCTTGGGCCGCGAGCAGATTTTGCTGGCCTTTGCCGGCGTGGGCAAGGTCGACCTGGACCAGGGAATGGCCAGCGGCGTGGGCATCTTTGGCGACGATGGCGCGCGCGTGCGCAAGAATTCGCGCGGCGGCAAGAACAGCCACCTGTGGCATCCGGTGACGTTGGCGTTCGGCTTGCACGACGTGCACCGCGTGCCGATGGCGCATCTGAAAAAGGCGTTCGCCACGCAACCTTTATTGCGCGAATGGAAGGCGGACTGGCTGGAATCGCTGCGCCTGCTGGGCGAGTAACAAGATCAATCTAGCCTGCCGCGCCGGCCTCTCGTTTCGGCGGCATCAGCCTTTGCTACTTTATTCGCTCTCCTCGATCCTGCCGCCGCATTGCGTATAGCACGCTCTGTAGTCTGACTCGCATTGCCACGTTCCAGAAGGGCTGGAGGAACAATATTGGCGTTTCTTCGAGCACAGTTCCCGGTCCGCATCGGTTTTCGCCACTGCCAGGCAGATGGAAACCGTACTGACGTTGCGCATCTCGCAAGCTTGTGCCTGGGCTGCAGCAACCTGCTCCTTGCCGGCAATGCATATCTGTTGATTGGTCCCGCAGCTCGTCACGCATTGACGCCCGGCATCCGAGTCCGGCGGAATATAGCGATAGCTTGTGCAGCCCGCCAAGGTAATGGCGAAACAAATCGCTGCGGCAAGGCGGAACAAGAAGGAATGGTGGATTTGCAAAGTACGCATGCTTGAAAAGTATTTTCCCGTGTAAATGAATTAGCTTGAATATCGTGAATATTGATATTCTGACAGGTGATCATTTCAAGAACAATGCGCTGCAATAATTGTTACATCTTGGCGGGACACAGTTTTACAGTTCGATGGGCGCTACTTCCGTGCCGATATCGGGCGCCGCGTAATGCATGCTGAAATACACGAAGGCGCCGATATTGAGGGCGACCGTGATCCAGAACACGATGCGGAACGAGCGCTTGCTGGACTTGTGGCGCAGCCATTGCTGGGCCAGCACGGCGCCAGGCCAGCCGCACAGCAGCCCCAATAGCAGCAGGGTGCGTTCCGAGGTGCGCCAGCGTCCCCCTTTTGCGGCCGATTTGTCGATCGCATAGGCCACGAAACAGCTCAGGCTCAGCACGCCATACACGAGGGCGACGAGGGCGGGGATGTGGAAAAAGAAGGTGGCCAGCAAATACAGAACGACAAAAAACAGGATGACAAGATAGGACATAGGATGTGTTTGCTTGAACGGGGGCGTGAGTATCCCACAAGGGGCACGATGCTGCAGCCTAAAACAAGCAGCCTTGCGCCGTATTGATGGGCACGGCGCGGCGGCGGGCGTGGCCCGTTTTCAGCGTTTCGCGGTCGCTGGACAGGGCGATGCCTTCCAGGGCCAGCAAGGTTTCCTTGGCATGCAGGCCGCCCGCAAAGCCCGTCAACTCGCCCGTGGCGCCGATGACCCGGTGGCAGGGGGCGATGATGGAAATGGGATTCTTGCCGTTGGCGGCGCCCACGGCGCGCACGGCGGCGGGCCGGCCGATCTGGCGCGCGATTTCGCCATAGCTGCGCGTCTGGCCATACGGTATCGTCAGCAGCGCGCGCCACACTTCCTGCTGGAATGGTGTGCCGGCAAAATCGAGCGGCACCTCAAAA
This sequence comes from Janthinobacterium sp. NKUCC06_STL, assembly GCF_019345455.1. Taxonomy (NCBI): domain Bacteria; kingdom Pseudomonadati; phylum Pseudomonadota; class Betaproteobacteria; order Burkholderiales; family Oxalobacteraceae; genus Janthinobacterium; species Janthinobacterium sp. NKUCC06_STL. The sequence goes on along the minus strand of NZ_JAHKQY010000007.1, from coordinate 50,419 downwards.
CGCTGGCGCGTGCCGGCGAAATATTCCCCCAGCTGGCGCGCCGTTTCCTGCAGCACGGCGCAACTGTCACCGACGCGCATCGCGCCCAGGCGCACGCGGTTAGGCTTGTCGTTTTCCCACAGGATGGCGGCCAGCGCCGCGCCGCGCGCCACCAGGGTCAGCTCGCCCACGGGCGAGGGCACCACGATGCAGTCGTATTCCATGTCTGTTCCTTGATCGGAGAGCGCCAGTGTAGCAGGATGGCGGCAGTGTGCATATTGCGTGTAGGATAGGGTTTTTCGGCACGGAGAACTGGCTTTGACGACGATTCCCAGCTATGACGATATCCGCGCGATTGCCGCGCGGCTGGTGCGGCAGCGCTACCCCACGGCCGTGGCGGCCATCATCGGCGGCTCGTTCGCCACGGGCCGGCAGACGCCCAGTTCCGATATCGACTTGCTGCTGCTGTTCGACCACGTCGATTGCGCCTGGCGCGATACTCTTGTAGCCGAAGGGCGCACGGTGGAACTGTTCGCGCACGACGTGGCCACGTTCACGTATTTTTGCAAGGAAATCGATGCGCCAGGCGGCACGGTGCCGCTGGCGATGATGGTGCTCGAAGGCGAGAACATCGCCGCGCCCGGACCGCAGCACGCGCAGTTGCTGGCGCTGGCGCAAGCATTCGCCGCCGCCGGGCCGCCCGTGCTGGACGTCGACAATTTACTGCGGCGCCGCTACGCCATCACCACCGCGCTGGAAGACCTGGTCGACAGCCAGCACCCGGGCGAGGCGCTGGCCGTTGCCTGTCAGCTGTATCCGGCGCTGGCCGACCTGCACTTGCGCGCGGCGGGTGAATGGAGCGGCGAGGGCAAGCACCTGTTTCGCCGCCTGCAGGCCTTCGACGCCGCCATCGCCGACCAGCTCGATGGCGCGCTGCGCCTGGTCGCCAGCGACTTGCCGGCCGGGCAGCACGCGTTCGAGCAAGTCGCCGCCGCCGTGCTGGCGCCCGTGGGCGGCCCCTTGCTCGAAGGTTTTACCCTGCCCGCGCCCGCGCACTGGCGCGCTTAAAACGCCGTGCGCACGGCCAGGCTGATGTTGCGCGGTTCGCCCCAGAACACGCCGTCGAAGAAGCCCACGTTGCGGTAGTACTTTTTGTCGAGCAAGTTATTCACGTTCAGCTGCACGCTGGCGTGGCGGTTGAGCGCATAGCTGGCCATGGCGTTGAACAGCGCGTAGCCCGCTTGCGGGATATTCGTGATTCTGCCCGAGGGCGGGCGGCCGTACCACGATTCGCTGTAGGTGGCGCTTTGTGCCGTCATGCTGGCGCCCGCCCTCAAGCCGGCCAGCTGGCCATCGAAACGGTAGCTGGTGGCCAGGCGCAGCAAATGTCGCGGCTGCGTGGTGGCGGCGCGGCGGCCATCGGCCTCTGCCGCGTGCAGATAAGTATAGCCGCCGCTCGCTTCCCAAGCCGGCGTGATCTGGCCGGAGACGTCGAACTCGACGCCCTTGGCAGTCACGCCGGCGCCGTTGGCCACCATGGCCTGGCCGCCGTCGGGCAGCAAAAAGCCGGGCGGCACCGTGCGGTCGAGTTCCGCCAGATTCTTTTTCTTCGTGTGGAACAGGGCGGCCGAGGCGTTCAGCTTGCCTTCATAGAACTCCCCCTTGATACCCAACTCGGCATTGTCGCCCGTTTCCGGCGCCAGGAACTTGTCGTTGCGGTCCTTGCTCGATTGCGGGTTGAACAGCTGCGTGAAGCTGGCGTAGGCCGAATACTGCTTGTTGATGTCGAACACGGCGCCCACGTAGGGCGTGACCTCGTTGCGCGTTTCCACGAAGTCGCCGCTGCCCGTGTACACGCCTTGCGTGTTGTAATCGCGTGTATCCGTGCGGTAAGTGCTGCTGCGCGCACCGATGATCACATGCAGCGGGTCGGCCAGGCTCAGGCGCGTGGCGACATAGCCGCCCGCCAGGCGCGTGACGGTTTCCGAGTGCGAGCCGTCCGGGTGGAACACGGGGCGGGGAATGTTGCCTGTCCAGCTGCGGTAATCGGGGATAAAGTCCGGGTAATTGATTTCCGCTTCACCACCCAGCGAGCGCGAGCGCTGATTGCCGCCGTTCCAGCCGACGATGGCCGTGTGCTTGCGTCCCAGCAAGGTGAAGGGACCGCTGGCGTACACGTCGAAATTGTCGCTGTTCTTCTTGCCTGCGCCCCAGGCGCCCGTCCATAGTTTCATGCCTTCGCCGGTGGCGGGATCGGGATAACCCTTGCCTGCATAGAGAACGGTGGTGCGGTTCGTGCTTTCCGTGCGCGCATAGCCGAGGTGCATATTCCAGTTGCCGGGCAGGCGCTGATCCAGCGACGTAAATACCGTGTGCTGCTTGTTGGCCCAGGTGCTCCATGGCGTCGTCCAGCTGGTATTGCGTGGCAAGTTCGCCAGACTGCCGTCCGCGTTCCAGTAGGGCACGGCGCCCCAGGTGGCGCCTGTGGGTTGGTTGTCCTGGAAATCGACGCCGGCCGTCAGCAGGGTGCCGGGACGCACGTCCGCCTCGACGATGAGCATGCCGACCGTCTTGCGCTCGTGATACATGTCCAGGTAGGAGTCGCGTTTTTGCCAGGCCAGGGCCGTGCGCGCACGCACGCTGCCTTCCGCGTTCAGCGGCGTGGACAGGTCGGCTTCGATGCGCTGGTCATCCCAGCGGCCCATGATCAGGCCGGCGCTGGCCTGGAAGGCTTTCGTGGGCCGCTTGCGTATCATGTTGATGGTGGCCGAAGGGTCGCCTTTGCCGCCCATCAGGCCGGTGGCGCCGCGCACGACCTCGATGCGGTCGTACAAAATCGTGTCTTGCAATGGCGCATTGCCGCCGCGCGCCATGCCATCGATCTGGATATTGTTGATGCCGAAGCCGCGCGCATAAAAGGTCGTGCGCTCCGTGTCATTCTGGCCCACCTGGATGCCCGTCGTCTGCGCCAGCGCCTGGTCCAGCCGCACGGCGCCCAGGTCGTCGAGCAACTGGCGCGTGATGACGCTGACCGATTGCGGTGTCTCGCGCAGGGACAGGTCCATGCGCGTGGCGCTGCGCGTTTCGCCTGCCGTGTACGACTGCGTGCCTTCCGTGGTGGTCATCGACTGGCCCAGCACCGTGACGGCCGGCATGGTGACGTCGGCCGCGGCGGCGTCGGTTGCGTGTGCCGGCAAGACCACGCCGGCGGCAAGGCTCAGCAGAGCGATGTGTAATAAACGGGGCAGGGGGCGCAAGGCGGGCTGGCGCGAAGAAGAGACGATGGTGATCGATTGCATAATTTTCCTGGAGTATTTTTAGTCGTGTGTGTTCCTATCTCGTCTGGCGAGGTGCGCAGTAGCTGGGGGGATGGCGTGACGCTGGCCCGTGGTCTGGCTTGGATAGCAGTTCCACCCGCGCCTGGCAGTGGAAAGATGAGCATGATTCCTGTCACATTTGTGAATAAGAATCATTATCAATATAGAGGACATTTGCCAAATAATCAAGCGTTCGCACCAAAAGAGTGCAATTGGGGCTATGGCGCGCATCGGCTGGCCTTCTGCGATAATGCAGGCGCTGATAAAATATTTTCCTCATTGAAAGAAATGCATGCGTACATGGATCGCTTGTGCCGGATGGTTGTGTGTCGTGTCGCTGGGCCAGGCCCAGGAGCACGCGCCGCCGCCGGCTGTTCCCGCGCCGCTGCAGAGTGCCAGCGTGCCGCCCGCCGCCGCGGTCGTATCGCCACCTGTATCGCCGCCCGTTGCGCCGGCCGCATCCGCAGCATCAGCGCCAGAGGTAACGGCGAGCGCAGAGGACGCCTTGCCGTCGCAAACGGTGACGATCACGGCCAGCAGCGACGCCAAGGCGCCGCGCGTGCGCTTCACGGCGTATCGCGAAAGTTATCTGACGGCCAGGAAAGTGTGGCAAGTGTCGAGCGGCAGCGTGGTGATGGCCCTGCGCCTGATTCCTGCCAAGCTGAGCGCCACCATTGACGACGTGCGCGTGGCCTTGCAAGGCAATGGCGCGCCCGTGCCAATCAAGGTGTCCAGCGGCGGCGTGTTTGTCGTGCCGCTCAACGATGACATCGCCGCGCAGGACGGCACTTTCCTGGTGAACAAGGGCAGGGGCGAGCTGACGGCGAATATCGTCCTCCAGCCGTCCGTGGCGCGCGATGCGTGGAACGTCACGCGCGTGGGGCAAGTCTTGCAGGACGCCCGGCGCGCCGTGCGGGCCATCACGCCGTGGTACAAGCGGCCGTTCGCCAGCGACGTGCAATCGCTGGCCTTTTGCGCAGCCGAGCGGGGCAGCGCCTTGCGCTTGATGGATGGCGAGCAATTGATTGCCACCTTGCCCATGAACGAGGCGGCCGTCAACGACATCAACCAGCCCGTGTTTTGCAAGATTTTCGACGGCGAAGACAAATACCCGGGACATTACCGCGTCGTCATGCCCGAGCAAGCCACGGTGCTGCTGCTGTAGCGGCTAGTTGGGCTGGCGCTGCACCAGTTCCAGCGCCGCCGCCAGGGCCAGATCCATGGTGGCCTGGTGGAAGATCAGCCATTGCGGCAAGAGCGACAGCGCATGGCGGCCCTGTTCCAGGTCGCCTTCATCGACGGCGGCCCAGGCATGGTGCAAGCCGCTGAGCACGCGCGCATGCTGTTCCCGGTGGTTGGCCAGCGAGGGAAAGGCGATTTCTTCCATCAAATCCTCTTCCTCGCGGAAATCGCGTTCGACGGCCGCAATCAGCTCGCGAAACGCCACGCTGAAATGCTGGTCGCCCAGTTGTTGCAGGCGCGCGAGCTCCTGAAACAGCGCCTCATGCGCCTCGTCGATGACGGGAACCCCCAGCGCCATCTCATCCTTCCAATGCGATTTACCCATGCTGATGCTCCAGGTTAAGTCCGTCGCGGTGCGAAGCGGACTGTTCCAGTGTGGACGCGGCGAAGAGGGAAATTCATGATCTGGATCAAAAATATGCTGAAGAGGGGGCGAGGAAAACAAGGCAAAAACAAATGGATGAAGGAACCAATTTCCCCTCCGTAATAAAGCGGTTTCAGCGATGCGCCGCGTTACCGAGCGCCGCTGAAAAACGCCGCTGGCAAGGCGCTGTGCCGAAGGCAGTACGAATGTACGACGAGGCACGGTAACGCGGTCAGCGGTGTTTTCTCAGCTGCGCGTCTTATTGCCGAGGCCAATGGCTCCACATGGCATGGGCATCGACATTCGGCACTTGCAGTTGCTGCCCGGCAGACAATTGCATCGTATCCCTCAGCACGAGGGGCGCAAGCAGCAAGGCCGACAAGGCAAGGCAGGCCAGCACTTTGAGCGTCAACATGGTCGTCTCCCGGTGTCCCGGCGGCGGCGCGGGGATGCGGCGCCTGCCGGTCACTTCCTTATGCACTACCATGCTTGCAGTTTAGTTCATCTGGTCGTAACTTCAACTTATTGCTGTGATGCACTGCACCAGTTCGCCTGTTGCCACGGGCTTATTTGGCCTTGCGGCTGCGCCGTGGCTTGCCTGTTGGCGGCAGAAAGGAATCGAACCACACTTGCGTCAGTTGCCGCGTATTTTTCGCCGCCTCGCGCTTGACGGCCGCTGTCGCGTGGCCGCGCGCCGTGTTGGCGATGCGGTTGGCCGCGCTCAGGTACATGCTCATCCAGGGGTTTTTCATGGCTAGCCTCGCAGACGGTGGGGGGAATGTCTCCACTCTATCCCGATGGCTGGCGCCGACAGTGCGCCTGCCCACATAGCCGGGCCGTGCTGGCGATGGGCTGAGGCAGATCAATACACGTCGCGGCGGTAGCGTCCGGCCGCCAGCAGGGCGTCGAGTCCCTCCTGGCCCAGCACTTCTTGCAGTACAGCATCGATTCCTGTGGCCATGCCTTGCAGGCTGCCGCACACGTAGACGATGGCGCCTTGCGCCAGCCACTCGCGCAGTTCATTCGCGCTGGCGCGCAGGCGATCCTGTACGTATTGCCGTGTGCCACCATCCTTGCCATCGCGCGAAAAGACACGGTCCAGGCGTGCCAGATGGCCAGTGTCCAGCCAGCCTTGCAACTCTGCGCCGCAGACGCTGTCAAAAGCTTGCTGGCGCTCGCCGAACAGTAGCCAGTTGCGGGCCAGCCCCGCCCGCTGGCGCGCGCGCAGGTGCGCACGCAGGCCGGCCAGGCCGGAACCGTTGCCGATATAAATGCAGGGCACGTCGACCAGGGCTGGCGCGAAGGCGGGATTGGCTTGCAGGCGCAGGCGGATGGGGCTGCCTAGCGGGGCAAAGCGCGTGAGCCAGCCGGAAGCGAGGCCATGGCCCTGGTTGTCATCGCCCGCATGGCGCTCCTGGCGCACCAGCAATTGCAGTTCGCCATCGGATGGCAGCGAAGCGAGTGAATAGCTGCGTGGCGCGTGATGGGCACTGTCGGGGTGGCTACCGTCGCCATCGCTGCCATCCGCATTGCAGGGAATGATTTCCGCCAGCGCGCCCGCTTCCCAGGTGGCGTCGGCCGGGCCCGTCAAGGTGATTTCATGCAGTTCGCCGCCCAGGCTGCCCGGGTTGAGCAGCGTGCGGCGCGCCAGGCGCCACTCGGCATACGACACTTCTTCCTGCACACCGATGGCGTCGATGGCGCTGCCGCTGCAGCGGGCCAGCGCCTTGGACCAGCCGGCCAAGGCGGCGGGGTCGTGCTTGTCCACCTCGATCAAGGGGAACAGGGAAGTGGCGCCCAGCGCCTGCAATTGTTGCGCCAGCGCATGGCCAAAGCCGCAGAAGGCGCTGTAGTGGCGGTCGCCGAGGGCCAGCATGCCGAATTCCAGGCCCGCCAGCGGCATGCCCGAGGTTTGCTGCAGCAGGCGCGCAAAGCGGCGCGTGCCGTCCGGCGCCTCGCCTTCGCCAAAGGTGCTGGCGACGATCAGAGCTCGTTGGTACTGGCGCAATTGTGCGGGATCAAACCGGTCCAGCGATTGCACGTCGACGGCCACGCCCGCTTGCTGCAGGGCGCGCGCGCTTTCCAGGGCCAGGCGTTCGGCCTGGCCAGATTGGCTGGCGTAGGCGACGAGCGTCGGCAAGCCGGTATTTTGCTTGTTCGCTGCACCGGCGCCCAGCATGGCGCGCTGCGCCTGCACGGCCCGCTTAGCCTTGCGGCGGCCCAGGTACAGCATCCAGCCCGTGATGGCGAACAGGGGCAGACCCAGGCTGGCCAAGGTGACGATGATGCGGCCCGGCAAGCCAAAATACGTGCCCATGTGCAGCGGATAAATGATGTTGACGAGGCGCGATCCCAGCGCCTGCTGGCTGTACGGTTCGTTTTCCGTGAGCGTGCCGTCGGCCGGTGCAATGCTCATGCGGCTGCGCGCCCGTTCGTGCGGCGCATCGCTGGCCAGCCACGTGAATTGCACGGCTTCTCCAGCGCGCGTCGGCAGGCGCACGCTGGCCAGGGTCCAGCCGGCGGCGTGCTGCTGGAAGCTGGTCCAGGCCAGGCTGATGTCGACGGCGGGCGCCTTGCCGCCGCCTTTTTTCGCGGGCGCCTGTGCCATCCTTGGCGGCTTGCCGGCCCAGGCGTCGATGTTGTCGCGCACCACGTCGTAGCTCCAGTAAATGCCCGTCAGGGTCAGCGCCACGTAGACGACCAGGCACCAGGTGCCGGCCACGGCATGCAGATTCCACAGGAAGGAACGGCCTTTCAGGGCGGGATCGAAGGTCAGCCAGGTGCGCCAGTCCAGCGGACGGCGGGGCCAGCGCAGATACAGGCCCGACAATGCCAACCCCAGCAGGCACAGGGCCAGTGCGCCCGCCACTTGCCGGCCCGGATCGCGCGGCAGCAGCAGCCAACGGTGCAGCGACTCCGTCCACTCGAAAAATTCCGCGCCCGCCAGCGCCGGCTGGGTCGCGCCCGTGTACGAGTGCAGGTAGATCGACTCGCCGCGCCGCTGGCCATTCTTCGGCGCGAAGAACAACCGTGGCGCCGCGCCCGCTTCTGCATACATGGTGATCGAGGCCACGCGCTGGCCGTGTTCGGCGGCAGCAATGTTGCTCAGCTGGGCTGGCGTCAGCGGCGCGCGGTTTTCCACGGCGACGTGGCGCACGCCGGGATTCATGAGGTCCAGCAATTCATCCTTGAAGGCCAGGGTGGCGCCGCTCAGGCCGATAATTACCAGCACCGTGCCGGCCGTGATGCCGATAAACCAGTGCAATTGAAACCACACCTGTTTCCAGCTCCAGTGCCAGCGCCGTTGTTGCGGGGCGGCAAGCTGGCGAGTCTGCGGCGCATCGTCGGCGCTGGCGCGCAACTGGGGAAGGGAGGAGGTGGTCATGGCGGCTTTCGATAGCGCCGCCATGCAGTGCGTCAGGCATGGCGGGAAGAAGGAAGGCTGACATTTTAACGCAAACGAGAATCATTCGCAAATGATGGCGCCCTGTTTTCGCGTGGCGGGGGCCATCCCCGTTTGCCTGATCGGGCGTCATAGGCGCTACAATAGGGATACTGTTCACTAGTTCCCATTGCCGCCATGACCACTTCCACACAGAATCTCGTCGTCACCCCATCCGCCCACCCCCTGTCCGACGCCGAGCGCGCCGCGCGCATGGTCAACCCGGCGTTTGGCCGCATCTTTACCGACCACATGGTGGTGATTCCTTACCGCGACGGCAAGTGGCAGCAGGGTGAACTGAAGGCTTACGGCCCGTTGATGCTGGACCCGTCCGCTTCGTCGCTGCACTACGGCCAGGCCATCTTCGAAGGCTACAAGGCGTTTGCTCAGCCTGACGGCAGCATCAAGACTTTCCGTCCGGAACAAAACGCGGAGCGTTTCAACCGCAGCGCCGCGCGCCTGGCCATGCCGGCCATTCCTGTCGAGCTGTTCCTGGAAGCGGGCGACGCGCTGATTGCGCAAGACCGCAACTGGGTGCCGAAGAATACGGGCGAGAGCCTGTACATGCGTCCGCTGATGATCGCCACCGACCCGTACCTGGGCGTGCGTCCATCGGAAGAATACCTGTTCGTGCTGTTCGCCTCGCCAGCCGGCGCCTACTTCCCGAAAGGCGTGAAACCCGTCACCGTGTGGATCAGCGAAGACTTCGTGCGCGCCGCGCCGGGCGGTACCGGTGAAGCCAAGTGCGCGGGCAACTACGCTGCCAGCCTGATGGCCCAGTCGCAAGCGCAAGAGAAGGGCTGCGACCAGGTCGTGTGGCTCGACGCCGTGCACCGCGAATTCATCGAAGAGATGGGCGGCATGAACCTTTTCTTCGTGTATAAAGATGGCGAGAAGATCACCGTCGTGACGCCGGAACTGACGGGCACCTTGCTGCCAGGCATCACCCGCCGCAGCCTGCTGGAAATGGCGAAAGACCTCGGCTATGCCACGGAAGAGCGTAAATTGTCGGTCCAGCAATGGCGCGACGACATCGCATCGGGCCGCATGACCGAAGTGTTCGCCTGCGGCACGGCCGCCGTCATCACGCCCGTGGGCGTGGCCAAGGCAAACGGTTTTGAAATGACCATCAACAACAATGAAAACGGCGCCGTCACCCTGGCCCTGCGCGAAGCGTTGCTGGGCTTGCAGCATGGCACGGCGGCCGATACGCATGGCTGGATGCATAAAGTTTGCTGATGTACACGTTTGACTGATACCGCGCCGGCACCCAGTTGCCGGCGTTTTTATATCTTGAAGGAATTATGATGAACATTCGCTCTGTCTTGCCCGCGCTGGCCGCCGCTTTCCTCAGCCTGTCCGCTGGCGCCGTCCACGCGGCGGACGCCAGCTGCGCCATTCCGCGCAACGTCAGCTATTACGATTACGACGTGAAGCCGTCGGACGAGAAAAACACCTGCTACAAGCAAAGCACGAACGTGCCCACCGATTACTTCATGCTGGCGCTGTCGTGGTCGCCGGGCTTTTGCGACAGCCAGCGCCGCCGTGGCGCCGTGTCGAAAAAGGCCGCCTTCCAGTGCGCCGAGAGCAACCAGTTCGGCTGGATCGTGCATGGCCTGTGGGCGCAGTCGGCCAATCCGGCCACGTGCGAAGATATTTCCGTGACGCCGCCGCGCAAGACGGACATGCACCCGCGCTACTGCAAGGGCAATTTGCCGAAACTGGCGCCGTCGGAGATCCTGCCCTATATGTGCATGCAGCCGGGCGAAGCCTTGCTGCAGGGCGAATGGGAAAAGCATGGCGCCTGCGATTTCGATACGGCCAAGCAGTATTTCGAGAAGGAGCGCGAACTGTTCCAGGCCTTGAAGTTGCCGGATTCCACCATGCCGAAAAACGAGTTGTTCCAGTGGATGAAGCAGCACAACCCGCAATTGAAAGGCCGCTGGCTCGGCTATGAAAAGCACTCGGGCGAGTTGCGCATCTGTTATTCGAAAGATTTTAAAGTGATCGACTGCCAGAAGTAAGCTTGCCTGTCCTGCAGGTTTTTTGCATACATGCTAGTGTATTGCCCGGATCAGCAAGATGAACAGGTAGTGTATTTATGCAGCAGACTAGGCAGCGGCGCACGCAAGCCGTCATGGTAGGCGAGGATGGCTTGCCGCCGGGCGCCCGTTTATGGGCCATGCTGGCGCTGGCCATCGGCGTGGGCATGGCCTCGCTCGATACGGCCATTGCCAACACGGCTTTGCCGGCCATCGCCAGCGAGCTGCACACGACGCCGGCCGCTTCCGTCTGGATCGTCAACGTTTACCAACTGGCCATGGTGGCGACCCTGCTGCCGTTTTCCGCCCTCGGCGAAATCGCCGGCTACCGGCGCGTGTTTATCTCCGGCATGCTCCTTTTTACCTTGGCCTCGCTCGCCTGCGCGTTGGCCTGGTCCTTGCCCTCGCTGGTGGTGGCGCGGCTGTTCCAGGGCATCGGCGCCAGCGCCATGATGAGCGTCAACACGGCGCTGCTGCGCGCCCTGTATCCGAAACACTTACTGGGGCGCGCGTTCGGTAACAATGCGCTGGTGGTGGCCGTCGCGTTCGCCATCGGCCCCACGGCCGCTTCCTTGATCCTGGCGACGGCGTCGTGGCCGTGGCTGTTCGCCATCAATGTGCCGCTGGGCGTGGCCGGCTTTTTCCTCGCCAGCCGCATGCTGCCGGCCACCAAGTTGTCCGGCCACACGCTCGATGCGCGCACGGCGCTGTACAACGTGGGGGCCTTCGGCTTGCTCATTTTATTGTTTGGCGACGCGGCCCATCACGCGTCCAGCGCCGTCCTGCTGGCGGAACTGGTGGCCGTGGCGGTTTTCTTTGTCTTGCTGCTGCGCCGCCAGGCGGAACATGCGGCGCCGATGCTGCCGATCGACCTGTTCCGCCGTCCATTATTCCTGCTGTCGTCGCTGACGGCCATCTGCACGTTCGCCGCGCAGGGGCTGGCCTTCGTTTCGCTGCCATTCTATTTTGAAGTGACACTGGGCCGTTCCCCCGTCGAGACGGGTTTTTTGATGACGCCGTGGGCCGTGCTGGTCGCCGTGATGGCGCCCGTGGCCGGGCGTTTGAGCGACCGTTATTCGCCGGGCATGCTGGGCGGCATCGGCCTGGCGGCGCTGGCGGGTGGCTTGCTGACCCTGGTGTGGATCCCGGCGCACCCCAGCGTGTTTGACATCGGCTGGCGCATGGCCTTGTGCGGCATCGGCTTCGGTTTCTTCCAGGCGCCCAATCTGAAAGCCATCATGGGCAGCGCACCGCCCGAACGGGCTGGCGGCGCCAGCGGCGTGGTGGCCACTTCGCGCCTGATCGGCCAAGCCACAGGCGCGGCGCTGGTCGCCTATTGCTTCACGGTCTCCGCCACCCGGGGCACGACGTTTGCGCTGTGCCTGGCAGCAGGATTCGCCGCCGTGGCCAGCATCGCCAGCTTCTCGCGCCTGGTGGTGGCGCAGCCGGCGTGGCTGCAAGGCAAGCGCGACTGACGGGAACAAATCAGACGTCGATGGCCTTGTCCGACTGCATGCGCTTGCGCAGTTCGAACTTCTGGATCTTGCCCGTCGACGTGCGGGGCAGGGGGCCGAAATAAATGGCTTTCGGCACCTTGAAACCGGCCAGGTTGTTCTTGCAAAAGGCGATCAATTCCGCTTCCGTCACCGTGCCGCCTTCGCGCAGTTCGACGAACGCGCATGGCGTTTCGCCCCACTTTTCGTCCGGCTGGGCGATGACGGCGGCGGCCAGTACTTGCGGGTGGTGGTACAGGGCGTCTTCCACTTCCACGCTGGAAATATTCTCGCCACCGGAAATGATGATGTCCTTGCTGCGGTCCTTCAGCTTGATATAGCCATCCGGATACATGACGCCGAGGTCGCCCGTGTGGAACCAGCCGCCCGCGAACGCTTCCTGCGTCGCCTTTTCATTCTTCAGATAACCCTTCATGCAGATGTTGCCACGGAACATGATCTCGCCGATCTGTTCGCCATCGGCCGCCACGGGCTGCATGGTGTCCGGGTCGAGCACGGCCACGGCGCCTTGCAAGTGGTAGCGCACGCCCTGGCGCGATTTCAATACGGCCCGCTCTTCCTGGCTCAAGGCCGCCCACTCGTCCTGCTCGGCGCAGATGGCGGCCGGGCCATACACTTCCGTCAAGCCATACGAGTGGATCAAGTCAAAGCCCATGGCTTCGATCTTCGCCACCATGGCCGCCGGCGGCGGCGCACCGGCCACCATGCCGCGCACGGTCCAGTCGATTCCGTCGCGCCAGTTGGCGGGCGCGTTGGCCAGGGCCGCGTGCACGATGGGTGCGGCGCAATAGTGGGTGATGCGCAATTCGCGCATCAGGTCGAACACGAGTTTTGGTTCGAACTTGCGCAGGCACACGTTGACGCCGGCGCGCGCGGCCACGGTCCACGGGAAGCACCAGCCATTGCAGTGGAACATCGGCAAGGTCCATAAATACACGGCATGCTTGGGCATGTCCCATTCCAGGATATTCGACAGGGCATTCAATGCCGCGCCGCGGTGGTGGTAGACCACGCCTTTCGGATCGCCCGTGGTGCCGGACGTGTAGTTGAGGGCGATGGCATCCCATTCGTCCGCAGGCGGCTGCCAGTCGTAATCGGGGTCGCCGCTGGCCAGCAAGGCTTCGTAGTCGAGCTCGGCAAATGCGTCCACTTCCGGTCCCAGCACGTCGTTGACCTGGATCACGCGCAAGCCGGGAATCTGCGCCGCCATCTGGCGCGCCAGTTCGGCAAATTCCGTGTCGGCCAGCAAGACTTTCGCCTGGCCATGGCGCAGCATGAAGGTCAGCGAGGCCAGGTCGAGGCGGATATTCAGGGCGTTGAGGACGGCGCCCGCCATCGGGACGCCAAAGCTCGCTTCCACCATGGCGGGCGTGTTCGGCAACATCACGGCCACCGTATCGCCCGTGCCCACGCCCAGCTTGATCAAGCCCGAGGCGAGGCGGCGCGTGCGCGCATACGTTTCTTGCCACGTCTGCCGCACGGCGCCATGTGCAATTGCCAGGCGATTGCCATATACTGCGGCTGCCCTGGCGATATAGTCGAGCGGGGTGAGGGCGGCGTAGTTGGCGCTGTTTTTGCCGAGGCCGGTGTTGAAATCAGCTGTCATGCTTGTCTCCTGGTAAAAGAATCTTGTAGCTCCCTGTTTCGGGATTGATACCGGTTAGCATAGCACCGGTGCTGGAAAATCACTGTCATCTTAGTGACAGCTGACGTGTGAAATTGAAGGATGGAATGGATAGCAACGATAGTGTAGAACGTGCGATGCCGGAACTCGACAGCCACGACTGGTTCACGGCCCTCGATGCGCGGCATCAAACCCTGTTGCGCGCCGGCAGTGTGATCAGACATTACGAAGCGGGCGCCTTCATCACGCGACGCGGCGAACCGTCGGCGCACTGGATCGGCGTGCACACGGGCTTGATCAAGCTGGCCGTCTACAACGCCGATGGGCGCGGCGCCACGTTTTCCGGCGTGCCGGCCGGCGGCTGGTGCGGCGAGGGCAGCGTGCTCAAGCGCGAGCTGCGCCGCTACGACGTGGTGGCCGTGCGCGCATCGGGCATCCTCCTCGTGCCGGTGGACCTGTTTCACCTGCTGCTGGCCGAGAGCCTTTCCTTCAATGCCTTCGTCATCCGCCAGCTGAACGAACGCATGGGGCAATTCATCGCCACCATCCAGAATCAGCGCCTGCTGGCCGTCGATGCGCAAGTGGCGCAAGCCATCGCGCAGCTGTTCCACCCCATGTTATATCCGCGCACCTCCAGCGTGCTTGAGCTGTCGCAGGAAGAAATCGGCTTGTTGACGGGCATTTCGCGCCAGCGCGTGAACCAGGCACTGGGCCACTTGGCCGCATTAAACCTCATCAGCATCGCCTACCAGTCGATCCGCGTCGTCGACCTCGACGGCTTGCGCCGTTATGGCGTAGCGTCGCTGTGATGACAGACTGCTTGCGCGATGTATGGCATGCTGGCGGCTCGTTCACCACCTTGACCTGACGCATGGCCCTCGTTTCCGATCATCCCTTGCACCTGCTGGGCTTGCGCTTTCCGCTGCGGCTGCGCGTTACCGTGCGCCAGGGTTTTGTGACTTTGCACAATGAAATCACCACCAAGAAACTGGCCAGCGGCGACAGCTTCGTCGTGCCCGCCTTCTTGCGCTTCGCCTGCGACGTGATGCCGGGGCGGGGCAAGCCGGCCGTGTTCACCCTGGCGCTGGAAGACGATGAGCCCGATGGCGGCCACGGCGGCGGCAAGCGCTGGAGCCAGTCGCTGGCGCAGCACATCTTTGATACGCCGCAAGGCAAATGGACGGCGGCGCGCCTGGCCACCCTGTGGCAAGTGACGCCGCACAAGGCCAGGGCGCGGTTGTTTTCCGAGGGCGAGGCATTGCTCAGCCTGGTGCGCGAGCAGCGCCTGGCGCACGCGCTGCACACGGCGGCGCAAGCGGATGCCGATGGCGTGCATGGCGAGCGCGACCTCGCGCAAGTGGCGGCCGGCTCCGGCTTTGCTTCGATCCCCGCGTTTTGCGACGCCTGCGTGGACGTGGCGGGCGTGCGCCCGAGCCTGTTCCTGCGCGGGCCGGCGCCCGGATAGCCAGACTCCGTTATAATCGGGGCCATGGGATCATTATTGAAGCGAAAACAGTGGCATATGTGGTTCGCCTGCCTGGCGATACTGCTCAATGCGCTGTCGCCGTCCCTGTCGTATGCGTTTGCCTCGCACCATGCGAACGCGAACAATGCCGCCGTCGAGATCTGCTCGGCCAGCGGCGCCGTCTACACGCAGGCCGATCTGGCGCCTGTCGCCACATCCACCACCGGTTCCGCGCTGCACCACATCGAGCATTGCCCGTTCTGCATCAGCCATGCGGGCAGCGTGGGCTTGCCGCCGTCGTCAGCATCGCCGCTGCCCGTCATCACGGGCCACGACCTGTATCCGCCCCTGTTTTACCAGGCGCCGCGGGCGCCGTTCGCCTGGCTGGCCGCCAGCCCGCGCGGCCCCCCTTCAGCTGCCTGAACACCCAGCCACGCCTTCCACGTCTTAACCGTATCCACTACGCCCCTCGGGCCAGAATGCCATGAAACGTCGTTTATTCCTTCTCGCCGGTACGGCGGGATTGCTTACGCTTGCCGCTTGCGAGCCAACGCCGAAACCCCATTACAACGGCCTCGACCTGACGGGAGGCGATTACAAGCCCGACTTCAAATTGAGCGGCCCCGACGGCAAGGTGTACACCCTGGCCGACTTCAAGGGCAAATATGTGATGGTCTTCTTTGGCTTCACGCAATGCCCGGACGTGTGCCCGACAGCCCTGTCGCGCGCGCTGGAAATTCGCCAGAAACTGGGGCCGGACGCCGATAAACTGCAAGTGATCTTCATCAGTATCGACCCCGAACGCGACACACCCGAGTTGCTGGGCGAATACATGCGCGCCTTCGACCCCAGCTTCCTCGGCTTGCGCACGGACCCGAAGAACACGGCGCAGACGGCCTTCAATTACAAGGTCTTTTACCGCAGAGTGCCGAGCGGCAGCTCGTACACGATGGATCACACGGCCATCAGCTATGTGCTCGATGCCGAGGGACGCATGCGCCTGGGCTTGAAGCACCAGTTGACGGGCGACGAGTGCGTGCAAGATATCAAGACCCTGATGAAATCGAAATACACCTTATAACCATACCGAGGAAATAATCATGACCCATTTGAAAACCCTGCTGGCCACGGCCCTGACCGTGCTGTCCTTCTCCGCCATCGCACAAACCAGCGTGCAGATTTCCGACCCGTGGGTGCGCGCCACCGTACCGCAGCAAAAAGCCACGGGTGCCTTCATGCAGATCACGGCGCCGAAAGCCATGCGCCTGCTGGAAGTGCGTTCTCCCGTGGCCGGCGTGGCGGAAATCCATGAAATGAGCATGACGGACAATATGATGCGCATGCGCCAGGTCAAGGAAATCGCCTTGCCAGCCGGCAAAGCCGTCGAGCTGAAGCCGGGCGGCTACCACGTGATGCTGCTGGACCTGAAAGGGCAGGTAAAGGCGGGCGACAAGATCCCGCTGACCCTCGTTGTCGAAGGCGAGGACAAGCGCCGCGTAACCATCGAAGTCAATGCCGTGGCCCGTCCGCTGGGCGCGACCCCGGCGCCGATGCCGGCGATGAAGCACTAAGCCTTTCCGTTACACACTTGAAAGCCCGGTACGCCGGGCTTTTTTGCGTCCGCCTGAAAATTAAACGACTGTTTGATATAATTCGACACAATATTAAACGACTGTTTAAATGATGGGAATGGCATGAGGCAAAAAAAGGAAAACGAGAAAGAAAGCGAACCGGCGCGCACGCGCATCCTGCAAGCGGCCGTCCAGCTGTTTGCCGATGAGGGCTACAAGCTCGCGTCCGTGCGCAGGATCTGCGAGGCGGCCCACGTCAACGTGGCGATGGTCAATTACTATTTTCATGGCAAGGAAGAGCTGTACCTGGCCGCCTTTGATTATGCGCGCGAGCTGGCGCAGGCCTCGGCTGCGGACGTGGCCGCCGCCAGCGCGCAGGCGCAGCTGCCGCCGGTGGAACAGTTGCGCCTGGCCATAGAAGCGCTCGTCTCCGACATGCTGCGCTCCGGTTCCGCGTCCCTGTTCAGCCGCCTGGTGGCGCGCGAGCTGATCGAGCCGACGGCCGCCATCCACAAGCTGGCCGAGCGCAATGTGCGTCCGCAGCACGTGCTGTTCACTCGCTTGATCCGTGGCGTGGTGGGGCCGGCCATGCCCGCCGAGGTGGTGCAGAAATGCGTGTTCAGTGTGATTGGCCAGGTGGTGTTTTATGCCCGTTCGCGCATCGTGCATGAACTGGTGGTGCCGGAAATCACCTATGACGAGGCGGGTATCGCCGATATCGCCCGGCACATTGCCGCCTTCTCGCTGGCGGCCCTCGATGGCTTGCGCCGCCAGCATGTTGCGCAGGAGCTTGCATGAAGGCCCGCAACCTGACTCTGGTGCTGGCCGGGCTGGCCATGCTGGGCCCGTTCGCCACCGATACCTTCCTGCCATCGTTTCCCGCGATCGGCGTGCATTTCGATGTCAGCAGCGTGCTGGTGCAGCAGACCCTGAGCGTCTACCTGGCCGCCTATGCCTTCATGACCTTGTTTTATGGCACCTTGTCCGACTCGTTCGGCCGCCGTCCCGTGATCCTGGCATCCTTGCTGCTTTTTGCCGTCGGCTCCATCGGCGCCGCGTTCGCGCCCAGCTTTGGCTGGCTGTTGTTCTTCCGTGGCATGCAGGGCGCCTCGGCGGGAGCGGGCAGGGTCATCGGCCAGGCCATCGTGCGCGACAGCTTGTCGGGCTCGGCCGCGCAAAAGATGCTGGCCAATATCATGATGGTGTTCGGCATCGCGCCGGCCATCGCCCCCATCATCGGCGGCTGGCTGCACGTGGCGTATGGCTGGCAATCGACGTTCGTGTTCACTTTTTCCGTCACCGTGCTGCTGGCGCTCGCCTGCCTGAAAGGCTTGCCGGAAAGTTTGGCAGTCGAGCAGCGCCAGCCTTTCCACCCAGGCAATATCGCGCGCAATTACTGGCTGGCCTTGCGCCACCGGGCGTTCCTGCTGCGTTCGCTGGCCGTGGCCTTTGCCTTTGGCGGCTTCGCCCTGTACATCGCCTCGGCCCCGCATTTCATCCTGGAACTGCTGCGTCTGCCGGAAACGGCCTTCGGCTGGATGTTCATCCCCATGGTGGCCGGCCTGGTAGGCGGCTCGGCGCTGTCGGGCAAGCTGGCGCATGCGGTGAAAAGCACCGTGCTGGTGCGCTGGGGCTTGCTGGCCATGGCGGCCACGGGCGCGCTCAATATCGCTTACAACCACTGGTTTGCGGCCAGCATCCCGTTCGCCGTCGTGCCCGTGATGCTGTATGCGTTCGGCATGTCGCTGGCTTTGCCGGGCATGACCATGTCCACGCTCGACATTTTCCCGCGGATGCGGGGCCTGGCAGCGTCCCTGCAAAACTTCGTGCAAATGCTGGTGTTTGCGCTAGTGTCCGGTTTTGTCGCACCGCTGCTGTTCGACAGCGCATTTAAATTGGCGCTGGGACAGGCTTCGGCCGTCGTGCTGGCCGCCGCGTTCTGGTGGCTGGGCAGCCGCCAGGAGGAGGAGCAGGGCGTGGCGGGGATTATCAAAACAACATGACTGGCTTTGGAAAAGGATGGCATGCATTCTGCTTTGTTACACTGTGACAATCAGATCCCGCCGCGGGCACAGCAGCACGCGCGCGGGTCTAAGCAGTTTTGCAACTTTACCTTTGGCTATCATGCACTTGATTAACTCCAGTTTGAACCACGCCTTGCGCGTGCCACTGGCTGCGGAAATCCACTCGCGGCCGTTTTTGCAGCTCGACGCCCCCGAGCTGATCACCCATCTGGCCGTCTACAAGGATGACAGCGCGGCGCCCGGTGCGTCGAATATGGCGGCCCAGCACGCCACCCTGGCGGCCCTGTGCACGCATTTCGGCGTCACGCCGCCCGCTGCCGAAGCCAAGTATTTTTATTACGACTTTGGCCGCTTCCGCCTGAAATGGGAATGCCACACGGAATTTGCCACGTTCACCTTTGCCGAGCATCCGGGGCAGGCCTTGCCCCTGGAGCAGGCGTTCGAGCGCATGCCGCTGGAACAGTTGCCGCAGCAGTGGCTGGCGGGCTTGAAGGGCAAGCTGATGGTGGCGGCCCACGTGGTGCTGGAGCAGGCGACAGAGCCTGCCGAGATCTTCATGCAGGGCTTGTCGCGCGTGTTCGAGGGCAATACCCTGGCCGGCAGCAAAGTATTGCAGGGCGGCGAATTGTGGACGGATTTCACGATACAGTCCGACGGCTTCAGCCGTTTCGTCATCCGCGACGCGGGCATGCGCTCGCAGCAGTCGGGCCGATTGGTGCAGCGCGTGTTGGAAATCGAAACCTACCGCATGATGGCCTTGCTGGGCTTGCCCTACGCCATGCAGGCGGCGCCATCGTTGAACGCCATCGAGAACGAACTGGCCACCTTGGCCGCCGCCATGGTCGATACGGACGACGCGCCGGGCCTGGCCAAGAGCGACGACGGTGTCTCCGAGCAAGCCTTGCTCGACCGCATCACGCGCCTGGCGGCCCGCATTGAAAAGCTGTCGCTCGACAATAGCTACCGTTTTTCCGCCTCGAAAGCCTACATGGGTCTCGTCAAGGCGCGCATCGACGAGTTGCGCGAGGTGCGTATCGAAGGCATCCCGACGGTTGAGGAATTCATGGATCGCCGTTTGACGCCCGCCATGAACACCTGCGAAGCGATGGCCAGCCGCCAGGAAGCGATGGCGCAGCGCATTGCCAACACGAATGATTTGCTGCGCACGCGCGTGGGCATCGTGCAGGAATTGCAAAACCGGCAAATCCTGCAATCGATGAACGCCCGCGCCGCACAGCAGTTGCAACTGCAGCAGGCGGTGGAAGGCTTGTCCGTGGCGGCGATCTCGTACTACGTGATCGGCCTGTTCAGCTACACGGGCAAGGCGGCCAAGGTGATGGGCTTGCCCGTGAATCCGGAAATCCTCGTCGGCGCCCTGGTGCCGTTCGTGGCCGCGGCCGTATGGCTGGGCCTGCGGCGCATGCACCACAAGCTGCACGCGAACTGAACAGGACGACGCTGCGCTGTCATTTTTGCTATCTTTCAACATTCGACCGTCAGGTATTGTTGAAAGGAAGCAGAGTGCCAGCGAATGTTGCCGATGTGCTTAATGAATATGTTTCCAGGCGCCAGCTTGTCGATGAAGCGAGACAACGGCAATTCAATGCGCCTGTCGGTGACGAGGATGTAATGGTTGGCGGGCAATTATTGCCGCCATATACGTCCAGGATCGACGACAGCATCTTGCAAACGGTCAGCGACTTGTCCGAGCTGGACCGCCTGCCACGGCTGATGCGCCTCGCCACACGCCACGGCACTCTTGAACTGATGGAGTATGTTGCCCGGCATCCTTTCCTGCATGAACTGAGCTGGCAATCGTCCACCGTCAGCGAGCCCGATTTCAGCCAGAGCAATCTGGCGCGCCTGAATGTGGATCTGACAGGCGTCTCATGCCTGAAGCTCAATCCTGTCCTGCATTCCCTGGCCTTGCGCGGGGCGCCTTCACCAGGGCTACGCATGGTTGATGGCCATGAGGGGCAGTTTCTGGCCCTGGAATGCGAGCAAGGCGTGCCGCCGTTCTCCGGTCTCGACCGGGTCGCTGATTTGTCGCTGGTCGGGGTGAGGGAACTCGACTTGGCCGCAGTGGCGCAGCGCTTTCCCGGGCTGCGGCAGTTGCGCATCTGGGGCAAGCCGGGCATGCTTGCCCATCTGCCCGCCATCGCGCAACTGAAACAGTTGCAGACGTTCACCGCTGACAATCTGTTCGGCTACGGCGCCGACGATATTCCGTCCGCCTCTCAATTGCCGCAGCTTGCCACCTTGTCGATGAACAGCCTGCCGGACGACGCGGCCAAGGCCATCAAGGCCAACTTCAGGCAGGCGGCGGCTCAGGGACTGAAACTGCGCATTAGCAAGCCGCGCAAGCCGGAATGGCTGGCTGAAAACCTGCTCAATCCCTTCCGCGACTGGGATGGCCGTGCGAATATTTCCGCCACCCAGGCGAAAAAGGCGGCGCAAGCCTACAAACAGCTGTTGGCCGGCACCCGCGCGATCGATGCGGCGATGGACGCCGCCAGCGTGGCCGAGGTGCTCAGTGCGATGATTGACGCCTATGTCGGCGTGTTCAATCAGCTTGATCGGCGCGCCCGCATAATCGAAACGGTGGAGCGCGAAGAGATCGGCACGGCGCTGGCGGGCCTGTTGGAGCCGCTGGTGCGGCAATTGGGGGAACGGGGTGTGGCGCTGGCCGATGAGGCGGTGCTGCTGCAACGGTTCGATGCACTGCGCGAATTTTAGCGTGAAGACGGCGCATCCCACCCTGCCGGGACAGCTCCCTATTTAAAAAGGAAATTAGAGTGCTAGCAACTGTCGGAGATATCTACAGTGTGTTTTCAACGGAGCTGCAGCAGTACGTGGCTTGCCAGGTCACCCGCATCAAGGATACGTCATCGTCCAGGCCGGTAGCTGCCGTGCTGGAGCTGGACTGGACCGGCGACGCCTTGCCCGATGCGGCGGCCGTGCAAGCCATGCGGCCATTGCTGTGCGACTATTTCTTCTGGAATAATCGCCACGATCACTGCTATGCCACGGCGAACGTGCCGCCTGGCCATACCCTCGTTGGCAATATCGCGCCGCTGGTCGATGTGGAAGTCAACAGCTACCGCAGCGGCTGGAACGTGGGCGACAGCGTGCTGCGCCAGCGCAACTGGGAGCGCATCGATCCGCTGCGGCGCCAGCAATTCAAGGCCGCGTCGGACGAGCGTGAAGTAACAGTCGGCGGCCAGGTCTTCCGCCAGGACGCGACGAAAATCGATGACAGCGTCTTGCAGGCGCTGGACGACATCTCCGAGCTGGAGCAACTGCCTTGCCTGATGTCCATCGAGACGGCCGACGGCACGCAGGCCTTGATGGAGTTTATCCAGGGAAATCCCTTCGTCAATGAGCTGCACTGGCAATCATCGACGGTGCATGTGCTCGATTTCAGCGGTAGCGGCTTGAGCCGTTTGATCCTGCAGCCCGATGGCGTCAGCAGCCTGGTCTTGAACGAAGGCCTGGGCCTGCTCGCGTTGCGCGGCGCGCCAGCGCCGGCGCTGCGCATCAAGGATGGCGCCGATGGCCGCCATCTGACACTGCAGTGCACGCAGACGCTGCCGCCGTTCCACGGTCTCGACCAGCTGGGCGGCCTGTCGCTGGTCAGCATGAAGGACGTCGATCTGGCGCAGGTGGCGCAGCGCTTTCCCCATTTGACGGCCTTGCGCATCTGGGGCAAACCGGGGCTGGCGTCGCAGATGGCCAGCCTGGCGCAGCTGAGCCAGCTGCGGATGTTCACCGCCTATGACCTGTTCGGTTACACGGCGGAGGAGTTTCCATCGGCCACGCAATTGCCGCAGTTGTCGGCCTTGTGGCTGACCAGCCTGCCCGCCGATGTGGCCAAGGCCATCAAGGCCGGCTACAAGAAAGCGGCGGCGCTGGGACTGGACTTGTCGGTGAGCAAGGCGCGCAAGCCGGAATGGCTGGCGGACAACCTGCTCAACCCCTTCCGCGACTGGGATGGCCGCGAGCATATTTCCCCCGCGTATGCGAAAAAGGCGGCGCTGGCCTACAAGAACATGCTGGCCGTAACGCGCGGCATCGATGCCGCCATGGACGCGACGGCGGCGGCGGCCGCGCTGGAAGCGATGGTCACCGGCTATGTCGATGCATTCAACAAGATCGAGCGGCGCGCCAGCATCATCGAGACGGTCGAGCGCGAGGAAATCTACACGGTGCTGGCGGAGCTGCTGGTGCAGCTGCGGCAGCAATTGGGCGGGCAGGGCGCCGAGCTCGTCGACGAGGCGGCCTTGCTGGAGCTGTTCGACCGCTTGCGCGAGTTCTAGGGCCATCGCCAGGCATTCTAGAAAAAAAGTTCTAGACATTGAGTTCTAGAATCGGTATTCTGGCGGCATGTTAAAAAATACCTCCACTCCCCATCCCACAGCCGCCGAACTGGACCTGCTGCGCATCCTGTGGCAACGCGGTCCGTCCGACGCGCGCGCCGTGTATGACGCCCTGGCCGCCGAGCGTGGCGACGCCAGTTACGCCACCGTGCTGCGCCAGCTGCAGCTGATGCATGGCAAGGGCTTGCTGAGCCGCGATGAAAGCCAGCGGCCGCAGCTGTATGCGGCCGTCGAAGCGCAGGAAAAGTTACAGACCAGCTTGCTCAAGGACTTGATCGGCAAGGTGTTTTCCGGCTCCGGCAAGGCGCTCGTGCTGACGGCGCTGCGCGAGCACGTGAGTGACGCGGAACGCCTGGAAATTGAAAAGATCCTGCGCAGCAAGGACGGCAAGGCGCCATGAACCTGGACATGGGCTTGGGCATTGAGTTGGGCAAGCTGGTCCCTGCGCTGGGCTGGGTCTTGCTGTATTTTGTCTGGCAGGGCGTGATCGTCGGCGCAATGTCCGCCGTCCTGCTGTGGCTGTTGCGCCACGCCAGCGCGCGCTGGCGCTATGCCGTTTGCGCGCTGGCGCTGCTGTTGTGCCTGTGTATTCCCACCGTCCACCTGCTCTCGCTCCTGTCCGGCACAGCGCTGGTCCAGCTGCCCATGGCCGCGCCGCCCGCCTGGCATGCCGTGCTGCAAGCGTGGATGCCGGCCCTGGTGCTGGCCTGGAGCGCCGGCGTTGGCCTGATGAGCTTGCGGCTGTGCCTGGGCCTGGCCTGGGTCGGCAAGCTGCGCCGCCAGGCGGTGGCCGCACCCGCCATCTGGCAGGCGCGCCTCGATGCGCTGGCTTTGCGCATGGGCCTGCACGGGCGGCCGCCGCTGAAGCTGCACGCCGGGCTGGCCAGTCCCGTCACCGTGGGCTTCTGGCGTCCCGTCGTCCTGCTGCCGGCCGCCTTGCTGAGCGGCATGCCCGTCGCCTTGCTCGAAGCGCTGCTGGCGCATGAGCTGGCGCACGTGCGGCGCTGGGATTACCTGGTCAATCTGTTGCAAAGCGTGGCCGAGGCGCTGCTGTTTTTTCACCCCGTCGTCTGGTGGCTGTCGGCGCGCATGCGGGCCGAACGGGAACAGGTGGCCGATGCCCTGGCCGCGCAAGCGCTGCAAGACCCGCAGCAACTGGCCACGGCGCTGCATGCGCTGTCCTTGCAGACGGCCGCGCCAAACCATTCCGGTTTGCTGATGTCGGCCCGGGGCGGGGCATTGCTCACACGCATAGAACGCTTGATGGCGCCCGGCCTGGACAGCGGCAGCTGGAAGATGGCCGTGCCCGCCTTGCTGCTGGCCTGTGCCACCTTGCTGCTGCAGACGCAGGGCAAGCCCGAAGTCAGCGGGGCGATCCTTGCCGAGGCCGCCGTCGGCATGCTGGACTTGCCCGTCAGCGCGAAACACATGCTGGTGTTCGATGACGCCAGCGGCAAGGTATTGATGGCGAAAGACGCGGACGCCGTCGTACCCATCGCCTCGATCACCAAGCTGATGACGGCCATGGTGGTGCTCGACGCGGCGCAGGATAAGGAAGAGCAAGTGCACATCGTGCGCGCCGATGGCGACGCGTCGCTGCAGCGCCGCAGCCTGCTGGCCGATGGCGTGGCCGTGTCGCGCGGCGCGCTGTTGCAACTGGCGCTGTTGCCGTCCGAAAACCGCGCCGCCGCCGCGCTGGCGCGCACCTATCCGGGCGGCAGCGCGGCTTTTAATGACGCCTTGCAAGCGAAGATCCGCCACCTGGGCTTGAGGCGCACCACCTTGCTGGATCCCGTCGGCAGTTCGCCCGCGAATACGTCCACGGCCAGCGAGGTGGCGAAGATCGTCGCGGCGGCCGCGCGCTATCCGGACATCGCGCGCATCACCAGCCACCCGCAAGCGAGCGTGGCCGTCAATGGCAAGCTGCGCACCTTGCACAACACCAACCCGCTGGTCGGTGGCAAAGGCTGGGACATTGTGCTGTCGAAAACGGGCAGCAGCCATGAGGCGGGCAGCTGCCTGACCATGCGCATGCGCAGCGGCGGCAAGCACGTCACCGTGGTGCTGCTGGACGCCGCCGGCGCGCAGCGGCGCTCGCTTGACGCCGGACACATCCGCGACACCCTGGCCGACAGGACCGGTCGCATGCATTGATACCCCCCCCCGGGCGCGCCAGTGCGGGCGCCCATCTTTTTACACTCTGGAGATGAAGATGACACTATTGGCGAAGTTGATGCTGGCTACGGTTGCGACCATGGCGGCTGGCACGGTGCAGGCGAAGACGCCGGCGACTGTACAGGATAAACCGGTGAATTGTGATAATTGCAAGGAATGGAACGCGCCCGTCAAGCCGTTCAATGTCTTTGGCAATACCTGGTATGTGGGCACGGCAGGCTTGTCGGCCGTGCTGGTGACGAGTCCGCAGGGCCATATCCTGCTTGACGGCGCGCTGCCGCAATCGGCGCCCCTGATCATCGCAAACATCAAGGCGCTGGGCTTTCGCATCGAGGATGTGAAATACATCCTCAATTCGCACGCCCATTGGGACCACGCGGGTGGCATTGCCGCGCTGCAGCGGGCCAGCGGCGCCATCGTGATGGCCAGCGCAGCGGCCGCCCCGGTGCTGCAAAGCGGCACCAACGGCAAGGATGATCCGCAGTACCAGGCCGATCCCGTCGTGCATGTGGCCAAGGTGCGCAAGGTCAGCCTGGTGGGCGAGGGCGATACCGTCAAGGTAGGACCGTTGTCCTTGACGGCCCACATGACGCCGGGCCACACCCCCGGCGGCACGACATGGACGTGGACGTCGTGCGAAGGCCAGCGCTGCCTGGACGTCGTGTATGCGGATAGCCTGAACCCGTATTCCAGCGGCGATTTTACTTACACGGGCAAGGGTGGCAAGCCCGATATCTCGGCCTCGTTCGAAGCGAGCATCGCCAAGGTGGCCGCCTTGCCATGCGACATCATCATCCCCGTGCATCCGGGCACGACGGACGTGCTGGGCAAGGCAGCCAGGCGCAGCGGTCAAGACAATCCCCTGATCGACGCCGGCGCCTGCCGCGCCTATGCGGCCGAAGCGGGCGGCTTGCTGGCCAAAAAGCTGGCGAAAGAACGGGGCGTGGCGTTACCAGCCGAAGCCAAAGGTGCGGCGCACGCGCATTAAGCCTTTTACCCTGCCGCCTGCCGCTGTTTGTGCAGGCGTTTCAGAAATACCATCATTTCCTTGACGGCTTGCAAGTCGCCTTGCTGCTGGGCCACGCTCACGCCCGTGGTCCAGACGGCTTGCGCTTCGTCCGGGCGGCCCAGCTGATGCAAGGCCTTGCCCAGCAGTTTCCAGGCGGCGGAATAGCCGGGCTGCTGCACGGTGGCTTGCGCCAGGTGCAAGGCGGCTTGCTCGGCGTCATGGTCTTTCAGGCAAGCATCTCCCAGGCCAAAGCGCAGCAAGGCATTGTCGCGCCCCTGCGCCAGCAGTTTTTCCAGATTTTCACGCATGCCCGGCTCCTTAATATGCAAGTTAATGCTTGCATATTAACGCTTGAGCGTGCGGGAAACAAGCGGCGTTCAATCCTGCACATCCACCACCAGCTTGCCGCGCGCGCTGCCGTCCATCTGCGCCACATGCGCTTCGTGCGCCGTGCACAAGGTAAAACGGCGTGGATCGAGCCGCACCTGCAGTTTGCCCGCCTCGATCAGCTTGTTGGCTTCGCGCAGGATGGCGCCGTGGCGGGCATGATTCTCACCGTTCAACAGGGGTAGCAGCGTGAACACGCCCGAGTACGTCGCCGCGCGCGCCGTCAGCGGGCTCAGGGCGAACGTGCCCCAGCCGAGGCAGCTGACGACGTGGCCGCCGTAGAGGCGTGCCGCCTGGAAGCTGGCATCGAGGGTGGCGCCGCCCACCGTGTCGTAGACGATGTCGAAGCCGGTGCCGCCCGTGTGTTCGGCCACGTAGTCGTCCACCGTGCTGGTCCGGTAATCGATGAAGCGGGCGCCCAGCGCTTCGATGGCATCGCGGCTGGCCGCGCTGCCCGTGGCATACACTGTGGCGCCAAGGGCGACGGCGAGCTGCACGGCCATGTGGCCCACGCCGCCCGCGCCGCCATGCACGAGCACACTGTCGCCGGCCTTCACGTGGGCGCGGTCGACCAAGCCTTCCCAGGCCGTGATGAAGACGAGGGGCAGGGCGGCCGCTACACGCATGCTCAGCGCTGGCGGCACGGGCGCCAGCAGCGCTGCATCGAAGACGCCGTATTCGGCCAGCGAGCCCTGGACGCCGGCTATGCCGCCGGCCATGCCATAGACTGTTGTGCCAACGTGAAAAGTCGTCACGCCATCGCCGACGGCCGCCACCGTGCCGGCCACGTCGATGCCGAGGATGGCGGGCAGGCGGGGCCGGGCGTGCGGGGCGGCGCCAGCGGCGATTTTCGTGTCGAGCGGATTGACGCCGCTGGCGGCGATGCGCACGAGCACTTGACCGGGGCCGGGCTGCGGCACAGGCAGGTTTTCGATGGACATGGGGGCGGCAAAGCTGGTGAGGACGAGGGCTTGCATGGGGTTCTCCTGTGGTTGATGCCCCAGTCTAGGCGGTGACGGCGCAAAGAAAAACGGGGCGCGGCCCCATACACTATTTCGATATCGTGGATAATCATAGTCAAACAGGAGGGGAATGCATGGACAGGCTGGAAGCGATGCAGGTGTTTTGCGCCGTGGTCGAGGCGGGCGGTTTCAGCAAGGCGGCGCAGCGCCTGGGCATCTCGACCTCGTCCGTGACGAACCAGGTGGCGGCACTGGAAAAACACTTTGGCGTGCGCCTCTTGCAGCGCACCACGCGCAGCATGTCGCTGACGGCGGAAGGCCAGCACTGCCATGCGCAGGCGCGCCAGTTGCTGGCCGACATGGCGGCGCTGGAGTCCAGTCTTGAACAAGCTGCCGGGAAACCCTCGGGCAGCTTGCGCGTGGACATGCCCAGCAGCATCAGCCGCAATCTGGTGGCGCCTGCCTTGCCCCGCTTTATCGCCGCCTATCCCGACATCGCCCTGCGCCTGACCGTCAGCGATCGCCTGGTCGATATGGTGGAAGAGGGTATCGACGTGATGCTGCGCATCGGTGAACCGCAGGATTCGTCGCTGGTGGCGCGCAGCCTGCTGAAGATGGATTATCTGTGCTGCGCCTCGCCCGCCTTTGTCGCCCGGCATGGCCTGCCGTGCACGCCGCAGGAGCTGGACCAGTTTGCCTGCCTGCATTTCGTGTATCCGAAAGCGCGCCAGGTGCGGCCGTGGCTGTTCCAGGCCGAGAAGGGAGAGGGGGGCGACGCGGCGTATGCGCATACGCCCCCGGCCGCCTTGTCCTTCGACCATATCGAATCGATGATCGCTGCCGCCCAGGCCGGCTGCGGCATCGTGCAGGCGCTGTCTGTTTCCGTGTTGCAGCCGCTGCGTGAAGGCAGCCTCGTGCCCGTGCTGCAAGCGTTCCGTACGCGGGGGCCGGACCTGTGGGCGCTGTTCCATCCGCGCCAGCTGCGCGCGGCGAAGGTGCAAGTGTTCGTGGAGTTTTTGGCACAGATTGTTGATGAAGGCTTTAATGAGAATTGATTATCAATTATAATGCAAGCCTATTGCATTGAATTGTCCATAGTCAGGAATCCCATGTCCGTGTTTTACCGCCGCCACGTGGCGCTTTTGCTGGCCGCCGCCTCGCCCCTGGTGCTGGCAGCCGACCCTGCCGCCGACACACTCGACGCGCAGGACGTCGTCACCGTCAAGGCCGAGCGCCAGCATTACCGCAGCTTGTCCGCCACGGGCGCCACCAAGACGGATGCCTTGCTGATGGACTTGCCTCAAAGCGTGCGCGTGCTGACCGGCGACCTGCTGCGCGACGCCGGCGTGACGACTTTGGCCGGCGCGCTGGACCTGGCCAGCGGTATTGCAAAGCAAAGTCCGCTGGGCGGCCTGTGGGACAGCTACGCCATGCGCGGCTTTACGGGCGACCCGAATTTCGGCTCCGACTATATGGTCAACGGCTTCAGTTCCAGCCGCGGCTACAACGGCATGCGCGACGGCGGCAATACGCAGGCCGTGGAAGTGCTGAAAGGCCCCGCGTCGGCCCTGTACGGCCGGGGCGAGCCGGGCGGCACGGTGAACATCACCACCAAGAAGCCGAAGTTCGCGCCTGAATACAGTGCTGATCTATCGCTGGGTAGCTTCCAGACGCGCCGCGCCGCCGTCGACTTGACGGGACCGTTGAGCGGCACCATCGCCTACCGCCTGAACGCCGCGCATGAAGAGGGGCACAGCTTTCGCGATACGGTGAAGGTCGAACGCAGCCTGTTTTCTCCGTCCTTCCTCTGGCTGGCGGGCGAGCACACGACCGTGTCGTATGAAATCGAAGCCGTGCGGCAGCGCGCCCCGTTCGACCGCGGCGTCGTCACCGTGAATGGCAAGCTGGGGGCGGTGCCCGTGTCGCGCTTCCTGGGCGAACCGGACGACAGCCCCATGACGGTCAAGTCGCTGGGGCAGCAACTGTTCATTCACCACGCGCTGTCCGATGACTGGACGGTGCAGGCGGGTGCGTCCTACCGCGACAGCGAATTGCGCGGTTATTCGACCGAGGCGAGCAAGCTGCTGGCCGATGGCCGCACCTTGAACCGCCAGCGCCGCCACCGCGATTTTTCGGCCACCGACGTGTCGGCACGCGTTGAAGTGCTGGGCAAGGTCAAAACGGGCGCGCTGGCGCACGAGGTGCTGGCCGGTGTCGATGCCTATCACTTCGATGACCACCGGGTGCAGCTGCGTCGCAATCCCTCGGCCGCCAACGCCTATGCCATCGACATTTTCAATCCCGTGTATGGCGGCAAGGCCGCTCCGCTGGCCCTGTCCATCGACACGCAGGAAGGACAAAGGGCGCGCGGCTTGTATGCGCAGGACCAGGTCGACCTGGGCGCGCAATGGAAGGCGCTGGTCGGCGTGCGCCACAATACGTACACGCAGGACGTGACGAACAATCACCTGCACGTGAGCAACCGCCAGTCGCTGTCGGCCACCAGTCCGCGCGCGGGCCTCGTCTACCAGCCGTCGCAGGCGTGGTCGCTGTACGCGAGCGCGGCCAAGGGTTTCCGGCCCAACAGCGGCATCAGCATCGCCAACCAGGCTTTCCCGGCCGAGCGCAGCCGCTCGTATGAGCTGGGCGCGAAGCTGGAAACGGGCAAGCTGACGGGCACCGTGGCCGTGTACGACATCCGCAAGAGCAATGTGCTGACGACCAATCCCGCGAATACGGACTTCGCCATCGCGGCGGGCGAGGTGGGCAGCCGTGGCCTGGAACTCGACGTCTCGGGCGAAGTGGCGCGCGGCTTGCGCGTCTCGGGCGCCTATGCCTACACCAACGCCACCGTCACGCGCGGCGACAATACGATCGTGACGGGCAGCCGCTTCGCCAACGTGCCGCGCCACAGCGCCAACCTGCTGGCCACGCAGCAATTCGCGCTGGGTACGGGCACGGCCAGCGTGGGTGGCGGCCTGCAATACGTGGGCGAGCGCCTGGGCGACGTGGCCGTCAGCAGCAGCTTTACCCTGCCTGCCTACACGACGGCCAAGCTGCTGGCATCGTATTCGCCGACTGCGAAACTGCGCCTGGCGTTGAACGTGGAAAACCTGTTCAACCGCAGCTACTATGCGAGTTCGTATAGCCAGCTGTGGGTGGCGCCGGGGGCGGAGCGTGCGGTGACTTTGAATGCGCATTACAGGTTTTGATGTGTCCACCCAACGGCAAAGTGCCGGGGTCGGACCCTGAGGGTCCGACCCCAGTTTCTGCCGTTGGGGTACGCACGCTACTCATACCCTTACATTTAAAATGAATAAATGACTGTTTCCCTGACTTCCCCCGCCACCCTGCGCGCCCGCATCGCCGTCATCGACGTCATGCGTGGCCTCGTCATGCTGATCATGCTATTCGACCATGTGCGCGAAACGTTCTTTCTGCACCACCAGGTCAGCGACCCGATGAATGCTGCCCACGTCGACCCGGCACTATTCTTTACGCGCCTGGCCGCCCATGTGTGCGCGCCCATGTTTGTCTTTTTGACGGGCTTGTCCGCCTGGCTGTACGCGCATCCGGCCGCCGGTCCGCGCAGTGCCAGCGGTTTTTTGTTCAAGCGGGGCTTGCTGCTGGTGGTGCTGGAACTGGTATTCGTCAACTTTGCCTGGATGGGCACTTTCACGCCGGCGATCCTGTATCTGCAGGTGATCTGGGTCATCGGCCTGGCCATGATGGCGCTGGCCGTGCTGCACAAGCTGCCGTTGAAAGTGCTGCTTGTGCTGGGCGTGGCGATTATCGCCGGCCAGCATTTGTTTACCTGGCTGCACGCGGAAGAGGGCAGCCTTGGCTACTATCTGCTGACGGTGCTGCTGCAACGCGGTTATCTGGTGGCCGATGGCGCCATGAAAATCAAGGTCAGCTATCCGCTGCTGCCATGGATAGGCGTGATCGTGCTCGGCTATGCGGCCGGACCGCTGTATGCCCGCGGGCTGTCCGTCGAAGGTCGCCGGCACCTGTTGCTGGCGCTGGGCGGTGGCAGCTTGCTGCTGCTGGCCGTGCTGCGCGGCTTTAATATTTATGGCGAAACCCTGCCCTGGGTGACGGGCGACACGGCCTTGCGCACGGCGATGAGCGTGCTGAACTTCACCAAGTATCCGCCCTCGCTGGATTTCCTGCTGTTCACCCTGGGCCTGGGCTTGCTGGGCATGGCCTGGCTGGAAAGCGTCGATAACTGGTTTACGCGGGCTTGCGCCACTTTTGGCGGCGCGCCCATGTTTTACTATCTGCTGCACCTGTATCTGCTGCTGGCCATCGGCATCACCTTGACTGCCGTGCTGGGCGCCAACCATGGCAACCGTTATGGCGTCGAGCATATCTGGCAAGTCTGGCTGATCGCGCTGGCGCTGATGCCCGTGCTGTATTTCCCTTGCCGCGCGTTTGCCAATTACAAGCGCACCTCGAAGCAGGCCTGGGTGCGCTACTTCTAAGCTCGCCTACTTGCAGTACAGCCTGTCGATACTATGCGACGACGCCAGGTAATGCCGTGTCTGCCACCCGATGGCCACCCGGTAGGCACACGGCGGATCGAGCGCCACGTTGACGGGGAAGCCGCCGTTGTTGCCCGATAAATGAGGCCCGCCCGCGCCGCCGCGGAACAGGTAATTGCTCGGTGGTGGCGGTGGGGTGAATGTGGCGGCCGGCAGCGGTGGCGGCGGGTGCGTGATGCCGTTGTTGTTGGAAATCGTGATATTGAAAAAGCGCAGATGCGGGTGATCGATCGTGTACAGGATATGCACGAGGCCGCCCGCGATGGGATTGCAGGCATTGCTGCGCAGCTCTTCCAGGTCCAGCGCCACGATCACGGGCGAGTTGTCGAAGACGATGGAATCGAGCCCGTCCGTGGCCACCAGCGCCAGGCTGATGCCGTCGCGCACCTCGAAGCCCAGGCGGTAGCGGCGTATCGGCTCGCTCTCGGCCGCGCTCAAGCTGCGGCCCGCGTCGAGGATGGGCAAGCCGCCCGGCAGCTTGGCCGGATGCAGGCTGGTGATGGCCGGCGTATTCACGGTCAGCAAGTCAAACGTGCGCAGGAAAATGTTGGGCGCCACATTGACGACGGCCGTCGTGCCGTCGCGCATGTCCACGGTGACGGGCTTGCCGTCCACCCGTATCCAGCCGCCCGGTTTCAAGTCGCCCGCGTCGATGATGACGGGCGCCGAATCGCCGAGGCCCAGTCCATTCGTATAAAACACATAGCCGACGTGCGTGCCGAGCACTTGCGTCAACGGCGCCAGGCTGGCGGGCGCGACCGAAGGGATGGCCGTCGGGTCGTCGCTGCCGCCCGGCCAGGTCCATTCGCCGATGAGAAAACGGTATTCGAGCGGGTTGGCGGGAATGGCGCTGTTGCGCAGCGGGCAATTGCCCTTCAAAGTGACGCCGCCGGCGAACACATACGAGGCGCCGGGGCCGCCCGCGTAGCCTTGCGGGGAAAAGCCGGCCAGCGAGGGGAACGGGTGGATGTCGAAGATTTCCACCTGCTGCCAGTGAGGCACGCCTTCCACGTCGGGCGGCAAGACTTCCTTCGAGCACAATTCCACGCAGAAACAGTGGCCTACGTTTTCGCGGCCCGGCTGGCGCCCGTTCGCTTGCGTTTCCGACAGAATGGTGACGCTGCCCAGCTGCGCCGTGAAATACACGTCGGGTCCGCTGGCGAACTCCACGTTGATGAACGGAGAGAAGGGCGTCAAGGTGAAGTCCGACGTCAGGTAATCGATGCGGAAGCGCCCGCTGGCGTCCGTGACGGCCTGGCCCAGCGCGTCGTCCTGCAGCCAGTCGGCGTCAAACGCCCGCACTGTTGCGCCGGCGATTGGCGCGTGGGGAGCGTCGCAAGTGCGCAGCCGGCCGCAGATGGTCCAGGCGCCGAAGCGGGCGCGCACCAGGCACCAGAAGCGTTGCGGCAGGCAATAGTCCCAGACGGCGAGGAAATCATTGTCGGCCTGGCGCCAGCGGGGCTGGATGGTGGTGATGGAAAACTGCAGCGGCACTGGGTCTTTCGGCCCCGGTTTCAATTGCGGCACGGTCGGGCACAGGACGTCCACCTCGACAGCCTCGCCCTGGTAATCGTCGTCCAAAGTGAAACTGTAGTTGCCATCGTCATCCGTGCGTGCTTCGGCCAGCAGGAACGGCGCCTTCGCCTGCACCTCTTCATCCGTGAGGATGGCGAAGGTTTCCTTGGCGCTGGCCATGGCCAGCGCCGTGACGTTTTGCGACTCGCGCGGCCGGTACAGGCGCACGATGACGTGGGATAAGGCTTCAGGACACTCGGCACAGATCAGGCCGCACAGCTTGCCCCGCAGGATGTAGGCCATGATGGCTCCCTTGCTGATGTGGACGGCGCGCCGCCCGGAATGGCGGCGCTGTTACCAATCTAGCAAATGAAAGGCTCTCAGGCTTGATCTGGCTTAAACCTGCTTTCTATTTAATCAGCGCCAATACCTCGCGGAAACGCGGATGCTTGCAGTCGCGCATCCATTCAAAGGCCAGCATCTCCACCGTCACCAGATGGGCACCGAGCTTGCCCAGGCGGGCCAGCGCCGCGTCGCGGCTGGCGGCCTGGCGCGAACCGACGGCATCGATGGCGATGATGACCTCGTAGCCCAGCTGCAGCAGGCCGATGGCCGTCTGCAGCATGCACACATGGGCTTCGCAACCCGTGACGACGATCTGTTTGCGCCCGGTGGGCAACATCTCCTGCAAGCCATCAAAACAGGCGCCGAAATGCGTCTTGTGCAAGGTCCGTTCGCACAGGGCGGCGATCTCTTCCACGTTCGGCCCAAGCCCTTGCCGGTTCTGTTCCGTCCCTAGCACGGGCACGTCGAGCAGCCGGGCGATCCTGGCCAGGCGCAGGTTTTGCGCCAGCACCAGGCCCGCATCGTGGATGGCCGGCATCAAACGGCCTTGCAGGTCGACAATGACCAGAACAGCTTGGTTCGCATCCATCAGCATGGCGTTCTCCTTATTCATATGTGGCGACAGTGTAGCGCGCCGCAGCCTGCTCAAGCTGGCCAGCTGGGCACGGCCGTCTCGCCCATCAGGTAGGCGTGGTTCAAATCGATGGCGCTGCGCAGGTAATTCCACAGGGCGCTGACCCTGGCGATATTGCGCCGCTCACTAGGCGAGACCATCCAGAAGGCGCGCAGCAGGTCGATCTCGCCGTCGAGCACGGGCACCAGTTCGTTCGATTGCTGGGCCACGAAGCAGGGCAGGATCGCCAGCGCCTGGCCCGCGCGCGCCGCGTGGTACTGGGCGATCACGCTGGTGCTGCGAAACGCGCGCAGGGAGTCGGGCGCCACGTTGTCCATGTAGCGCAGCTCCGAACTGAAGACCAGGTCATCCACGTAGCCGATGATCGGGTGCTGCGCCAGTTGCGCCACGCTGGTGATCGGCGCGTGGCGCGCCAGGTAGGCTGGCGTGGCGTACAGTTTCAGCCGGTAGTCGGACAATTTGGTCACCACGTACGGGCCGGACAGGGGGCGCTCGATGGAAATGGCCACGTCCGCCTCGCGCTTGGACAGGCTGACGAAACGGGGCACGGCGATCAGGTCCACACTGATGTGCGGGTAGCGGCCGCAAAACTGCGCCAGGTGGGGCGCCAGCACGATGGCGCCGAAGCCTTCCGTGGCACCCAGGCGCACCTGGCCCGACAGCAGCCGGTTATGTTCGCCCAGTTCCTCGGTGGCGGCAAACACCGTGCTTTCCATGGTTTCAGCATATTCCATCAGGCGGTGGCCCTCGGGCGTCAGCTGGTAGCCCACGTAGTTGCGGTCGAACAGCTGCGTGCCCACCTGCTCCTCGAACTTGCGCATGCGCCGCGACACGGTGGAATGGTCGATGCCCAGCTTTTTCGCCGCATCGACGAGGCCGGCGCTGCGCGTCAGTTCCAGGAAGACCCGTACATTATCCCAATCGAGCATGGCTGATCCTCTCTGTGCATTTTTGCAAAGGAATTATGCATTAATTTCACTTGAGTGCATATTTTTACACATGCAGAATGCAGATATACATATAAGAAAAACCCTCATCCCTCAGGAGACACGCATGAAAAAAACCGTTCTGGCCATGGGCGCGCTGGCGCTCACCCTGTCCTTTGGCGCGCAGGCGCAGATTTCCGATGGCGTCGTCAAGGTCGGCATCCTGACCGACATGTCCGGCCCGTATTCGGCCATGGGCGGGCGCGGCTCCGTCGTCGCCAGCCAGATGGCCGTCGAGGATTGTCTGAAAGCCGAATGCAAGGGCATGAAGATCGAAATCGTCTCGGCCGACCACTTGAACAAGGCCGATATCGCCGCTTCCAAGGCGCGCGAATGGATAGACCGCGACAAGGTTGACGCCATCGCTGACCTGACCAATTCCTCGGTGGCCCTGTCCGTGCAAAAACTGATGAAAGAGAAGGGCGGCATCGCCATGTTCAGCGGCCCGGCCACGGGACGGTTGACGAATGAAGACTGCTCGCCGAACGGCTTCCACTGGATGTTCGACACGTATTCGCAGGCGGCCGGCACGGCGGCGGCATTGACGAAACTGGGACAAAAGTCGTGGTATTTCGTCACCGTCGATTACGCGTTCGGCCACTCGCTGGAAAAAGACGCCAGCGACGTCGTCAAGCGCAATGGCGGCACGGTGCTGGGTGCCGTGCGCCATCCATTGAACGCCTCGGATTTCTCGTCCTTCCTGGTGCAGGCGCAAGGCTCGAAAGCGCAGGTGATCGGCCTGGCCAACGGCGGGGCGGACGTGGTCTCGGCCATCAAGCAGGCGCGCGAATTCCGTATCGGCAGCGGCAAGGACCAGCGCCTGGCCGCCTTGCTCGTGTTCCTGTCCGACGTGCACGCGCTGGGGCTGGAAACGGCCCAGGGCCTCGTCTACGCAGACGGTTTTTACTGGGATTACGACGACCGCAGCCGCGCGTTCGCCAAGCGTTTCGAGGCACTCAACAAGGGCGCCAAGCCGACCATGGTGCAGGCGGGCGTGTATTCGAGCGTCTACCACTACCTGAAATCGGTGGCGGCCGCGAAAAGCGACGATTCGAAAATCGTTGCCCAGAAAATGCGCGAACTGCCGATCAAGGACGCCGTCATGAACAACGCCTCCATCCGCCCCGACGGCCGCGTGATCCACGACATGTATCTGGTGCAGGTGAAAACCCCGGTCGAATCGAAAGGCGCGTGGGATTACCTGAAAGTGCTGTCGACCATCCCCGCCGACCAGGCGTTCAAGCCTATGGATGCGGCCGCGTGCAACCTCGTTAAAAAATAATTTTCACCCCTAACGGCGAAAAAGCTGGGGTCGGACCCTCAGGGTCCGACCCCGGAATCTGCTCTTGGGGTAACTAGTCAATCACGGAGCAAACCATGAACCAAGCCCTCACCCAAATCCCAGCCATCCCCCTGCACATCGCCGGCAAGCACCACGCCTCGACCAGCACCGAATGGCGCGACGTCATCAACCCGGCCACACAGGAAATCGTCGCCAAGGTGCCGTTTTCCACGCCGGACGAAGTCAACCTGGCCGTCGCCACGGCCAAGGAAGCCTTCAAGACCTGGCGGAATACCCCGCTGGCCGCGCGCATGCGCATCATGCTCAAGTACCAGCACCTGATCCGCGAAAACATCGGTACTTTGGCCGAACTGATCACGCGCGAACACGGCAAGACCTTGCCCGACGCGGAAGGGGAAGTGATGCGCGGCCTGGAAGTGGTGGAACACGCGTGCTCGATTGCCACCCTGCAGCTGGGCGAGATCGCGGAAAACGCGGCCACCGGCGTCGACGTGTACAACATCTACCAGCCGCTGGGCGTGGGCGCCGGCATCACGGCCTTCAATTTCCCCGTCATGCTGCCGTGCTTCATGTTCCCGATCGCTATCGCCTGCGGCAATACGTTTGTCCTGAAACCGTCGGAGCAGGATCCGTCCTCGTCGATGTACCTGGTCGAACTGATGTACCAGGCGGGCTTGCCGGCTGGTGTGCTGAACGTCGTGCATGGCGGCGCCGACGTCGTCAACATGCTGTGCGACCATCCCGACATCAAGGCCGTGTCCTTCATCGGCTCCACCCACGTGGGCACGCATGTGTACCGCCGCGCCAGCGAATCGGGCAAGCGCGCGC
Organism: Janthinobacterium sp. NKUCC06_STL; assembly: GCF_019345455.1. NCBI lineage: Bacteria > Pseudomonadati > Pseudomonadota > Betaproteobacteria > Burkholderiales > Oxalobacteraceae > Janthinobacterium > Janthinobacterium sp. NKUCC06_STL. Next base: position 12,771 of record NZ_JAHKQY010000007.1, on the reverse strand, counting down.
AATCGATGATGGGCGCGAAAAACCATTGCGTGGTGCTGGCCGACGCCAACAAGGAGCAGGCGATCAATAACCTGATCGGCGCGGCGTTCGGCGCGGCAGGCCAGCGCTGCATGGCCAATTCAGTCGTGGTGCTGGTGGGCGAGGCGCGCTCCTGGCTGCCGGAAATCGTCGCCCGTTCGCAAGCGCTGAAAGTGGGGCCGGGCAGCGACCGCACGGCCGACCTGGGACCGATGGTCTCCAAAGCGGCCATGCAGCGCGCGGAAAAGCTGATACAGGCGGGCGTCGATGAAGGCGCGCAGCTGCTGCTCGACGGCCGTGGCCACAAGGTGGCCGGCTACGAGGGCGGCAACTTCATGGGGCCGACGATTTTCTCGAAGGTGGCCGCCTCGAACTCCGTCTACACGCAGGAAATCTTCGGCCCCGCCATGTGCGTGGTCGAGACGGATACCCTGGACCAGGCCATCGCCTTCATCAATGCCAACCCGAACGGCAACGGCACCTCGATCTTCACATCGTCCGGCTGGGCGGGGCGCAAATTCCAGAACGAGATCGACGTGGGCCAGGTGGGCATCAACGTGGCCATCCCCGTGCCCGTCGCGTATTTCAGTTTTACAGGGTCGCGTGCGTCGAAACTGGGCGATCTGGGTCCGAACGGCAAGCAAGCCTTGTACTTCTGGACGCAGACCAAGACCGTCACGGCGCGCTGGTTCGCCCCGGACGATGGCGGCAGCGGCGTCAATACCACCATCTCGATGAAATAAGGGGCTGCCATGGCGACCAATATCGTTTTCATCGGCCTGGGGAACATGGGCTTGCCCATGGCGCAAAACCTCGTGCGGGCCGGCCATGCCGTGACGGGTTTTGACCTGGTGCCGGCCAGCGTGCGGCAGTTCGCCGACGGCGGCGGCCTGGTGTCCGATGACCAGGCGGCGGCGATTCAGGCGGCCGACATCGTCATCACCATGCTGCCGGCCAGCCGCCACGTGCTGGGAGCCTATCTTGGCGACACGGGCATCCTGGCGCAGGCGCGGCCCGGCACCTTGCTGATCGACTGTTCGACGATTTCCACCGAGGCGGCGCGCCAGGTGGGCCGCGCCGCGCAGGAGAAGGGCTTGCCGATGCTGGACGCGCCCGTTTCGGGCGGCACGGCGGGCGCCACCAATGGCACCCTGACCTTCATGGTGGGCGGCGAAGAATCCGCGCTGGCGGCGGCGCGGCCCTATCTGGACGTCATGGGCAAGGCGGTTTTCCACGCGGGCGGCTCGGGCTGCGGCCAGACGGTCAAGATCTGCAACAACATGCTGCTGGGGATTTTGATGATCGGCACCAGCGAAGCGATCCGCCTGGGCGTGGCCAATGGCCTCGATCCAAAAGTGGTGTCGGACGTGATGGCGAAAAGCTCGGGCCGCAACTGGACCCTGGACGTGTACAACCCGTGTCCGGGCGTGGCGGAAAACGTGCCCGCGTCGCGCGGCTACACGGGCGGCTTCGGCGTCGATTTGATGCTGAAAGACCTTGGCCTGGCCGTGGAAAGCGCGCTGGCCAGCGGAGCGAGTGTGCCGCTGGGCGCCTTGTCGCGCAATTTGTATAGTTTGCACAGCAAGGCGGGATCTGGCGCGCTGGACTTTTCCAGCATTTATCAGCTATTGGGCGATAAAGCTTAAGGCTGTTGCGCCTGTAGGGCCGCTAGGTCGGCCTTGGCTTTTTCCAGCTTGCCTTCCAGCTTGGCGATCTTCTTTGGCTGTTTATTCGCTTCCTGGGCCAGGCGCAGCGAACGCTCCGTCTGGTTGACCTTCGCCTGCGCCTTCAGCACCTTCTTGTTGTGGCGTTCGACCAGGGTGTTGTCGCGGCAGTGAGCGTTGACTTCGTCGAGCGCGCGCGTGAGGCCCGCGACCTTGTCGGACAGGCCCTGTTCTTTGGCCTGGTGCAATTCGCTGCGAATGCTTTCGCGCTTGGCGGCGCAGCCGGCCAGCTGGGTGTCTGCGGCGCTGGCGCCCACGGAGGCGGCGGCCAGCAGCAGGGTCAAGGCGGTGGTGGCGAGGCGGTTCATGGCGTTCCTGTATAAGTGGTGAGCCCGTGCAATGTAAGCCCGCCGGGATGCCCTGTCAAACTTCCCGTACCGTGCGCGCCCTCCTGGCGAGCCATCGGCTACCATGCGTGTTTTCCTCCTTCCGACACTGTCGCATGCCCAAGAAATTACTCTGTCTGCTGCCTTTTCTCCTGCCGCTGCCCGTCCTGGCGCAAACTTCGCCCACCTTGCTTGATCTGCAGCTGATCGCCATCAAGGCACGGGCCGATGTGACTACCCATAGTCCGGAAAGCATCGCCGAATTTGCCGAGACCCGGCGGCTGGCGGAAACGGGCGACGTGGAGGCACAGCTGGACCTGGCGCGCATGCTGCAGCTGGGCGTGGGCGCGCCGCAAGATATGGCGCAGTCGATGGCCTGGATACGCAAGTCGGCCGAAAACGGCTATGCGCCGGCGCAAGCAGCTTTGGGCCTGGCCTATACCGTGGGCGGCAAGGTGCCCATCGACCGCGTGCAAGGTGAATATTGGCTGCGCAAGGGCGCGGCGCAGGGCGACGCACAGGCGCAAACCATCCTGGCGCTGGAATTCATCGATGGCCGCAGCAGTGCCGAAGAGCAGGCGCTGGCTATCACCTGGCTGAAGGCGGCGGCGAACGAGCAGCACTTTGTGCCCGCCTACAATGCGCTGGGCGAGCACCTGATGCGCGCAGCCGCCGATGAACAGGATCGGGGCGAGGCTTTCCACTGGTTTTACCGATCGGCGCGTGAAAAGGAGCCGGCCGGCATGCGCAACCTGGCCCGCGCACATGAACTGGGCCTGGGCGTGAAACAGTCGGACAAGCTGGCCCTGGTGTGGTACGAACGGGCGGGATGGAGCGGCGACGTGCCGGCCATGCGGCGCATGGTCGACGTGTACGTCAAGGGCGAGCTGGGGCAGCAGGCGAATGCAAAAGAAGCCGCCGAGTGGCGCGCAGAACTGGCCGGGAAGGAAAAGCAATGAAGACCATGCTGCTTGTATTGAGTCTGGCGCTGGCGCAGCCCGTGCTGGCGCAGCCAGCGTCCCTGCAAAAGCCGCACCAGCATCCGGCGCTGGTGGAATTCGACATGTCCGGGCTTGATGACATGCGCGCCAGGGTGCGGGCCGTGATCGACCGTCCGGCCGACCTGTCGCCGGAGAAGGTCGCCGCCTTCGACAAGACGCGCGCCGCTGCGGAAGGGGGCGACACCGCCGCCCAGCTGGAGCTGGCGCAGATGCTGCACCAGGGCGAGGGCACGCCGCGCGACTATGACGCCGGCCTGGCGTGGATGCAGAAATCGGCCGAAGGCGGCTATGGTCCGGCGCAGGCTTTCCTGGGCGTCGCCTATACCCTGGGACAGGGCATGGCCATCGACCGCAAGCTGGGTGAATACTGGTCGCGCAAGGGTGCCGCGCAAGGCGTGGAACTGGCCAACTTCACCGTGGCCCAGCACTTTGAAAATATCCACAGCAGCCCGGAAGAGCAGGCGCACGCGCTGCACTGGCTCAAACACTATGCCGGGAATGGCTTTATCCCTGCCTACAATGAAATCGGCTATCGGTTGATGATGACGGCGAAGGACGAGGCGCAGCGCAAGGAAGCGTTCGGCTGGTATATGAAGTCGGCCAAGGCGCTCGATCCGTCCGGCTTGAACAATGTCGCGTACTCGTATGAAGTGGGGCAGGGCGTGCCGCGGAGCGACGAAGCGGCCCTGGGCTGGTACGAGATGGCGGCCATCGCCAAAAGCCCGCCGGGCCAGACGGGTTTCGCGCGGCTGTTGGAGCAGGGGCGTGGCGGGCCGACCCGGCAAGGGCCGGCTCCTGAACCGTTCGAGTTGTATCTGCTGGCGGCAAAGCAGGGCGACCTTGAGGCCATCGAACGGCTGGTCAAGGTGTACGACAAGGGCGAGCTGGGACAGGCTGCCGACCCCGCGCAGGCCGCACTGTGGCGCGAAAAGCTCAGGCTGGCCAAGACTCCCTGAGGGGGCATGACGGCGCGGAAACGGCATGCTATCATCATTGTTATCGATAACAATATCATGAGAGACCGATGAATCCCGATTTCCGCTCCAAGACGATGCTCGAAGCGCATATCCTGCACACGATGCACTTTTATCAGCCGCGCGCCATTGATCCCAGCGGCGGCTTCTATCATTTCTTCCTCGACGATGGCACGGTGTACGACGCCAGCACGCGCCACCTGGTCAGCAGCACGCGCTTCATCTTCAATTACGCCATGGCGCACCGCCGTTTCGGCGGCGACGAATACCTGGCGGCCGTGCGCCACGGCGTGGCCTTTTTGCGCGACGCGCACCGCGACCCGGCCACGGGCGGCTACGCCTGGCAATTGTCGTGGAAAGATGGCGTCAAGCACGTGGAAGACGGCGCCAACCACTGCTACGGTCTGGCCTTTGTGCTGCTGGCGTATGCCCACGCTTTGCAGGCGGGCGTGACGGAAGCGCGCGCGTATCTGGACGAAACGTTTGAGCTGATGGAGCAGCGTTTCTGGCTGCCCGAACACGGCTTGTATGCGGACGTGGCCAGCGCCGACTGGTCTACTTTGGATGGTTACCGTGGCCAGAACGCCAACATGCATGCGTGCGAAGCCATGCTGGCCGCGTTCGAAGCGACGGGCGAGGCGCGCTATCTGCACCGCGCCGAGACGCTGGCGCACAATATCACGGTGCGCCAGGCGGGCCTGGCAAACGGCATGATCTGGGAACACTACACGCCAGACTGGGCCATCGACTGGGATTACAACCTGCACGACAAGAGCAATATCTTCCGTCCGTGGGGCTATCAGCCCGGCCACTTCACGGAATGGGCCAAGCTGCTGCTGATCATGGAGCGCCACAGCCGGTTCATGGCCGGCCCGTCCGACTGGCTGCTGCCGCGCGCGCGCGCGCTGTACGACACGGCCCTGGCCAAGGCCTGGGATGGCGCGCATGGTGGCATCCATTACGGTTTCGGCCCGCAAGATGAAATCTGCGATGGCGACAAATACTTCTGGGTGCAGGCGGAAAGCTTCGCCGCGGCCGCCGTGCTGGCCGCGCGCACGGGCGACGAGGCCTACTGGCAAAGCTATGACAAGATCTGGGACTACAGCTGGCAGCACTTCGTCGACCATGAACACGGCGCCTGGTACCGCATCCTGACGCCGGAAAACGGCAAGATCAGCAAGGAGAAAAGCCCGGCCGGCAAGACCGATTACCACACCATGGGCGCCTGCTATGAAGTGCTGAACGTGATTGGCGGTGCCGCATGAACGCCACCTCTTTTCCAACTTTTGTGTCGGCCGGCGAAGCGCTGACGGACATGCTGCGCACGGGCGCGGATTCCTGGAGCAGCCAGGTGGGCGGCTCGACCTGGAACGTGGCGCGCGTGATGGCACGCCTGGGCGTGCCCAGCGCCTTTGCGGGCGCCGTCAGCTGCGACGTCTTTGGCGACGCGCTGGCCGCTGCCACCGACGTGGCGGGCCTGGACATGCGCTTTTTGCAGCGTCATGCGAAGTCGCCGCTGCTGGCCATCGTGCATGAACTGCATCCGCCCACGTATTACTTCATCGGCGACGACAGCGCCGACCTGCATTTCGACGCGGCGTGCTTGCCGGCCGGCTGGATGCAGGGCGCGCAATGGGTGCATTTCGGCGGCATCAGCCTGGCGCGCGAACCGCTGGCGGGCAAGCTGGTGGCGCTGGCGCAGGAACTCAAGGCGGCTGGCGTGAAAATCAGCTACGACCCGAATTTCCGCATCATGATGGATGAACGCTACGACGCCACCCTGCGCCGCATGACGCAGCTGGCCGACGTGATCAAGGTGTCCGATGAAGACCTGGCGGGCCTGTTCCGCCACGACGACATCGATGGCGCGTTTGCCATGCTGCGCAGCTGGAATCCGCACGCCACGTATTTATATACGCGCGGCGCGCAGGGCGCGGCGCTGTATCAGGGCGAGCAAACATGGCAGGCGGCGCCGCCCGTCATTGAGGTGGTCGACACGGTGGGGGCGGGCGACGCCAGCATCGGCGGCTTGCTGTACAGCCTGATGTACCGGCCCGACGCCGATGGCGGCCAGCACTTGCGCTTTGCCGTCGCGGCCGGAGCGGGCGCCTGCCTGGCGGCCGGCGGCGCGCCACCTTCGGTGGACCTGGTGGAATCGCTGGAGGCACGCACGATCGTCAGTTAGGTCAGCAGTTAGGTCAGGCCAGGCGTGATCTGCATCAACAAGGTAGGCACCTTTACGTTTGGCCTACCTTGTCGTAAGCAATGCTCCTACATGGCTATCACAGGGCGCTGTCTAGAATGGGGACTTCATGTGTACAACTGGAGACAACATCATGGCCACCCAATCACCTCAGGCAGCTTCCGTTTCCCAAACACAGGCAGGCATGCCGGACATGGACGCGATCGAGCTGCTGACGCAAGACCATCAAACCGTGAAAGAACTGTTCGAGCAGTATGAGGCCCTCAGCGACCGTTCGCTCGTCAGCAAGCGCAAGCTGGCCCTGAAAATCTGTGAGGAACTGAGCAAGCATGCGATGGTGGAAGAAGAAATTTTCTATCCCGCCGTGCGCGACGCCAGCCGCTCGAATGAAGACTTGATCGATGAAGCCGTCGTCGAGCACGCATCGGCAAAGGAGCTGATCGCGCAAATCGTTGCCATGGCGCCGGGCGAAGACTTGTACGACGCCAAGGTCAAGGTTTTGTCCGAGCAAATCGATCACCACGTGCTGGAAGAGGAGGGCGAGATTTTCCCGCGCGCGCGCGACGCGGAACTCGACCTGCAAGCCATGGCCAGCCAGATCGCGGCGCGCAAGGCGGAAATTGCATTGCCGGACATGCAGGCTTGAACGCTATGGCCGTGCGCTCACTTCGTGATCGGCCTGTGCTCCATTGAAGCGCAGGCCCCGTCGGCCCCGTTCCATCAAGGAACTCAATGCGGCTGGCGTCAAGATCAGCTACAACGATATCGGTGGCGCGTTTGCCACCTTGCGTAGCTGGAATCTGCAATCGACGTATTTTATACGCGCGGCGCTGTACCAGGGCGAGCAAACATGGCAGGCGGCGCCTCCCGTCATCGAGGTGGACGACTCGGTGGGGGCGGGCGACGCCAGCATCGGCGGCTGGCTGTCCAGCCTGATGTCCCGGCCAGAGGCCGATGGCGGCCAGCACTTGCGTTTCGCCGTCGGTGCAATTGGTGGAATCGTTGCTGGAGCGCACTATATTGGGATGATGTGGGTAGCGTGTGCGTATTCAGCGGCGCCAGGGCGCCCTTCTTGCAAGAATAGGCGTATGCTTTGCTCTCTCGCCGTGTCAAGAGCCTGTACCAGGAGTGTATTCATCTGCGGGGATAGGCGCCAGGTCATCCGCTGACCAATATGCCATTTCTCCCAGTGCCATGCATGGCGCCACCTGGCCGGATCTGTGTGCTTTACAGAGCATGGGCGCTGAGAAGGAAGGCCGCATGCATAAAATCTGGAAATTTTTCAATCCCAGGAGCTTCAAATTCAAGATGACGGTGCTCGTGGGCGTGCTGGTGCTGTGCGCGACGGGCTCTGTTGCGCTCACATCGCTGTCTGTCGCGCAAGGGCAGATGGTATCCGTCATCGGCAATCAGCAATATGCTTTGCTGACCAGTGCGGCGGCATATATCGACGAAGACTTGAATGCGAAGAAAGCACTGCTCAAGGTGCTGGCGGAGGGGCTGCCCGCGGATGTGGTTGAACATCCACAGCGGATGCAGGCATTTATTGAAAAGCATCCAACCCTGCGCGAGGAATTTTTCAATCTCGTCGCCTTTGATGCTACGGGGAAATTAATTGCCAGCATGAATGACCGGCGCGTGGTCGGCAAGCTCAATTTCGCCGCGCGGGAATATTTTATCGATACCGTGAAACTCAGGGAAGGCGTGATATCGCGTCCATTCAAGAGCCAGTTGTCGGGCAAGCCCATTGTGCTGGTCACCGAACCGATCTATGACGAAGCCGGCAAATTGCTGTATGTGATCGCTGGCGGTATCAATTTGCAAAGCCCGACATTTTTTGGCCAATGGGAGCAGCTCAAGCCGGGCAAAAGCGGTTATCTGTTCATGTTGACCGACGACGGCACGATACTCCACCATCCGGACGCGGCGCGCGTCCTGAAGCGGGTGAGTGAGGAGAAGGGTGGGGCTACGCCTTCCACCTTGGCCGCATTGCGTGGATTCGACGGCTGGACGCAGGGTAAAACCAAGCTGGGCGTGCAGGCCATTCTCACGTACAAGCATTTGCATGCGGCCGATTGGATCATCGGTGCCGTCTACCCTGAAAGCGAGGCATTCACGCCGATCACCGATATCTATGCCCAGGTCATGATTGCTTCGTCATGCGTCGCCTTGCTGGCCAGTTGTGCCGGCTGGCTGGCGGTGATGCTGCTCTTGCGTCCCTTGGGCGATCTGGGCCGGCATGTGGCGAGCATACGCTCCGGCCATGCTGATATTGCGGTGTTTGATATCGCCCGCAAAGACGAGTTCGGAAAACTGAGCCGTGCATTCTACGCGCTGTCGCTGCAGAGGGAAGCTGCGGAGAGCAATCTCGCTGCTCTGGCGCGTACTGACATGCTGACCGGCCTGCACAACAGGCGCATGTTTGACGAGGCGCTGGCCGCGGCATTGACGCGCGCCCGGCGCGCTGGTACGGGCCTGGCGCTGGCCTATCTGGATATCGATTATTTTAAAAAAATAAATGATACCTATGGGCATGGCATCGGCGACCTGGTGTTGATTGAATTTGCCAAACGGCTCAAAGCTTGCGTCCGGGCCTCGGACACGGTAGCGCGCCTTGCAGGCGACGAGTTTGTCATCATTTTTGAACAACTGAGTGATCAGTCCGAACTCGCGATACTGGGCAAGAAAATCGTGCAAGAGATGGTCGTGCACTTTGATTGCGGCGGTATCGGTCTGCATGTGGCCACCAGTGTCGGCTTGGCGTTCAGCGCCGAGGGCGATACGACGGCAGGGACATTGTTGACGGCAGCCGATACGGCGCTCTACCAGGCAAAAAACGCTGGCCGCAACGGTTATGCCATCACCTCCATCGGCAGCCCCGCCTTGACCGAGGCGGTGTAGGACATCGCCTGTTCTGGCAGCGTCAAGGCCTGCGCTGGCCCTTTGCCGCCGGCGGCGCATACCTGTCCGACGATGCCCGCTCGACCAGGGTAAATTCCATCAGGCGATGCGTGGCCGGTGCGGGTTCTCCTGCGCGGCGCTGGCGTATCTCGTCGATGACGAGGCTGACGGCGGCGCGCGCCATGTCGGCGATGGGCTGGTGGATGGTGGTCAGCTCGGGCCAGACGGTGGTGGCGACGGGCGTGTCGTCGAAGCCGCACACGCTCAATTCCGCCGGCACCTGCAAGCCCATGCCGTGCGCCACGGCCAGGGTGGCGGCGGCCATGTCGTCGTTGCTGGCAAAGATGGCGCTGGGGCGCGGTGTTTGCGCCAGCAGCTGGCGCGCCGCGTCCAGTCCCGAGCGATACGTAAAGTAGCCTTGCGCCACCCTGTGCGGCGGCACCTGCAAACCCGCTTCCCGCATGGCGTCCTCGAAAGCCTGGCGCCGCAGCAGGGCGGGCGTGTGCGCCGGATCGCCTTCGATGAAGCCGATGTCGCGGTGGCCCAAGGCGAGCAGGTGGCGCGTCATGGCCAGCGCGCCTTCATAGTCGTCGATGCGCACGGCCGACACATCGGGCGAGGGGCGCGCCGTGGCCACGGCGATGGCGGGAATGCCCATCTGATTCAGTTGCGCCAGCACTGCCGGCGAATCGCACAGGGGTGGCGGCACGAGGATGCCGTCCACGCCGGCCGCCACCAGGCAGGCGATGCCGGCGCGTTGGCTATCGATGTCTTCGCAGCGCTCGAGCAGCAGCTGGCCGCCACCCTGGCGGCATTGGTCCATGGCGCCGACGAGAAATTCGCTGAGAAAGGCGGCGCTCGGGTTGCTGTACAACAGGCCGATGCGCAGGGTGCCCGTGCGGGCCGCGCGGGCCGCCAGGTTGGGCTGGTAGCGCAGGCTGGCGATCGCCGCCTCGACCTTGTCGCGCGTGGCCGCGCTGACGCTGGTGCGTCCATTGATCACGCGCGATACCGTCATGGCCGACACGCCGGCCACGCGCGCCACGTCGTGCACGGTGGCGCCGCTGGACGTATCGGGGGCGGCGTGCGCCGCCTTATTCGAGGTGGCCACCGAATTTCAGCTTGCCGCTGATGCGCATGCCGTGCAATTGACCCTCTTCCAGTTCGGCGGCGCTGGTGCGCTGCGCCGTGTCGCGCCGCGCGAGTCCCACCGACAGGATATCGAGCATCATCAGCTGCAGCAGGCGCACGATCATGGGCACGAAATTGAGGTTGCCTTCCGGATGGTTCAGGGTCAGCAGCACGTCGGCCAGCTTGGCCAGCGGCGAACCGCTAGCCGTGATCGCCAGCACGCGTGCGCCGCAGCCCTGCGCCACCTTGACGGTGCGCAGCAGGTCGGGCAGGGCGCCCGAGCGGGAAATGACCAGCGCCACGTCACCCGGCTTGAGCATGGCGGCGCTCATTTCCTGCGCTTGCGGGTCGGCAAAGAAGCTGCTGACGATGCCCAGGTTGAGCAGCTTGTGCTGCATGTCGTCGGCCACCACGCGGGCGCTGCCCACGGCCAGCAGTTCCACGCGCTGCGCGCTGCGCAGCAGCTCGATGGCGGCCGTCAGCGCTTTCACGTCGAGCATGTCGCGCATGGCCAGCGCGGCCGAAGCGTTATTGCCCAGCACCTTGCGCGCCAGTTCCGCGTCGGAATCCGAGATCTCCACATGGCAGTGCGCCACGGTGATGGCGCCGCCCGTCAGTCCCGACGCCAGCTTGAGTTTGAAGTCGGCCAAGCCCTGCACGCCGACCGAGCGGCAAAAGCGCATGACGGTCGGCTGGCTGACGCCAACCCGCTGGGCAATTTCGGCGATTGGCAGGGTCAGCATGGCGTTCGGCTCTTTCAAGACCCAGTCGGCCACCTTGCATTCCGATGGGCTCATGCGGCCGCGCGCCTGGCGCACGGATTCGAGCATGGGCGCGCCGGTATGGGCGCGCTTGAGCTTTTGCGCCAGGATGGCGGCGATGCCGAGGAAAGTGGGCAGTTCGGCCGTAATCAGGAAGGTGGGGATCTGCGCCAGGTATTCGTTCAGGCGGCCCTTTTGCTCGAAGCGGGCGCGGAACTGCGACTGTTCGAACAGGGGCCCGAGGCGCGGCACGATGCCCCCGCCTATATAGATGCCGCCCAGCGCGCCCAGGGTCATGGCGACGTTGCCGGCGATGGAGCCGAGGATGGCGCAGAAGCAGTCGACCGCTTCGAGGCATACGTCGCATTCATTGTTCAGCGCGCGGCTGGTGATGTCGGCCGCCAGCAACGGCGGCGCATCGGGCATGCCGGCGCGCTCGGACAGGGCGCGGTAGATCAGTTCCAGCCCGCGTCCGGAGGCGAGGCGTTCGGCCGAGACGTGCGACAGTTCGCGCCAGGCGAAGGACAGCACGTCCATCTCGCGCTGGTCGCACGGCGCGAAGCTGACGTGGCCCCCTTCGCTGCCCAGCGCGATCCAGCGGTCTTCGGCGGGGATCATGCCCGACACGCCCAGGCCCGTGCCCGAGCCGAGCAGGCCGATGACGCTGTCGGCGCGCGCCATGCCGCCGCCGATCTGCAGGCGCTGGTCGGGCCGCAGGTAGGGCAGGGCCATGGCCAGCGCCGTGAAGTCGTTTACCACCAGCAGGGTGTCGAGGCCCAGCGTGGCGCGCATGGCTTCGATCGAGAAGAACCAGTGATGGTTCATCATGCGGATATTGTCGTCGTCGATGGGATTGGCGATGGCGATGGCCGCATGGCGCACGCGCGCCGAACCGGCGGCGCGCGCCTCGCTGCTGTCCATATAGGCGGTGATGGCGTCGAGCAGCGATGCGTAGTCGTCGCAGGGCAGCACGGCCACCGCTTCCAGGTGGCCCTGGCGCGTTTCGAGCACGAAGCGGGCGTTGGTGCCGCCGATGTCGGCCAGCAGGCGCGGCCCTTCACTGAAGCGCTCCGCCGGATCGCTGCCTGCTACTTCCATTTTTTCATCAATTTTCATGGCGGTGCCTAGTCTCGTATGCGTGCGCTGTCTTGGCGGCGCACTGTCGTTATGGCAAAAACCAAGGATTTTAATTCGTATACGTGCCGCGTGCCGAAAAATGCGGGGTGCCTGCGCAAATGCTTGCCCGCAGTGCTGGAAACGGATGGCGCCAGCGGGAAAAACAGGGCAGTCAACTCGCCTGTCGGTACGCAAATAAAGTGTCGCAGAGTAGTCGTAGGATTACAACATAATATGTTGATATTTGTTCGTAGTATAGTTACTATGTCCCTGCTGGAAAGAATTCTGGCCAGTACATTCGGCCACGAATGACTAGATAAAAAATAACTACTGAGGAGACTTACCATGCTGCATCGCACCATGTTGAAGGCCGTGTTGAAGACACTGCCAGCTGCCATCGTCTTAGCCATCGCCAGCGGTTCCGCTGCCGCCGACCCCATGTACCCATCCGACGCCGAAGGCTTCCACGGCTACCTGCGCGCTGGCGCCGGCAGCAATACGTCGAGCGGTGGCGGTTCGCAAGGCTGCTTCGGCCTGGGTGGCAACACCATGAAATACCGTCTGGGCAATGAGTGCGACGCCTACACGGAATTCGGCTACACCAAGTCCGTCGCCA
>NZ_JAHKQY010000006.1:0-344977 GCF_019345455.1 Janthinobacterium sp. NKUCC06_STL | reverse complement strand
GTTGGTCCCACCCCTTCCCATCCCGAACAGGACCGTGAAACAACTTTGCGCCGATGATAGTGCTGCAACCAGTGTGAAAGTAGGTTATCGTCAGGCTTGTTATTCGCAGTAAGAGAAAAACCCCGCCAGCAATGGTGGGGTTTTTTTACGTCTGGTGGTTTTAACGTTAACTCCAAGCGAAGGCTGGGGTCAGACCCTCAATGCCGCCAACGCAAAAGTCATCGCTAACGGGCGAGGGGGTCTGACCCCGGCTGTTCAGGCGTTGGGGAAAATATCAGCTGCCGCGATAAGTCGAATACGACCAGGGCGACACCACCAGCGGCACGTGGTAATTCTCATCGGTATGCGCAATACCGAAGGCCAGCGTCACCAGGTCAATGAAGCGGGGCGATGGCAATTCCACCCCCTGGGCGGCGAAATAGTCGCCTGCATTGAACACCAGCTCATATTGGCCCGCTTTCATGCTCTCGCCCTCCAGCAATGGCGTGCTGCAGCGGCCGTCGCTGTTCGTCATATCCATCTTCAATAGCACTTTTCCTTCCGGCGCGACTGAAAACAGGGCAACCTTGACGCCGGCTCCTGGCCTGCCGTGGGCGATATCGAGTACATGCGTGCTGAGTTTTCCCATTTGCTATCCTGTATATAGGGTGAGTGAATGTACTTATCGTGCAAATCATATACCGACGACTGCGCCTGGCTATATGATTGGGCATATAGCCAACATTGTCCTCCTATAGGTGCGCCTCCGCATGAACAATTACGAAGATTATCCACGCGACTTGATCGGCTATGGCCGCACGCCACCCCATCCGCTATGGCCGGGCAAGGCCCGCATCGCGCTGCAATTCGTCCTCAATTACGAGGAGGGGGCGGAAAACAGCGTGCTGCATGGCGATCCCGCGTCGGAAACGTTTTTATCGGAAATGATCGGTGCGGCCGCCTTTCCCGCGCGCCATCTGAGCATGGAGTCGATTTATGAATACGGTTCGCGCGCCGGGCTGTGGCGCTTGCTGCGCATGTTCGAGGAGCGGCGCCTGCCGCTGACGGTCTTCGGCGTATCGATGGCCTTGAAACGCAATCCGGAGGCGGTGGCCGCCTTCCAGCAATTGGGGCATGAAATCGCCTGCCATGGCTTGCGCTGGATTTCCTACCAAAACATGGACGAGGCGACGGAACGCGAACACATGCGCGAAGCCGTGCAGATCATTCGCGAATTGACGGGTTCCGCCCCGCAAGGCTGGTATACCGGGCGCGATTCGCCGAATACGCGCAAACTGGTGGTCGAGCATGGCGGTTTCCGCTATGACGCCGATTATTACGGAGACGACCTGCCATTCTGGGACAAGGTGGCGTACACGGATGCCGCCGGCATGCCGGCCGTGCAGCCGCAACTGATCGTGCCCTATACCCTGGATACGAACGATATGCGCTTTGCCGCCATGCAAGGCTTTAATTCGGGCACGCAGTTTTTTGACTATCTGAAGGATGCCTTTGATGTGCTGTACGCGGAAGGCGATCCGAACGGCTTGAATCAGCCGAAGATGCTGTCGGTGGGCTTGCATTGCCGCCTGGTGGGACGGCCTGGACGGGCCGCGGCGCTGGCGCGCTTCCTCGACTATGTGCAGGGCCATGAGCAGGTATGGATCACGCGCCGCATCGATATCGCCGAACATTGGCATGCGACGCATCCATTCCAGGACTGAGTTCTATTGAGATAAGATGATAAGTAAAATCAGTCTTTGCATATAGTTGTCTCATATGCCGGTGTTAATCTCCTATACTGGGACTATACCGAGGCCAGCATGTCAGAACCTATCCGCTTTTACTACCGTGGTGCCGTACAGGAAGTACGCGACGCCGCCCTTACGCAGACTGTGTTGCAGCACCTGCGCGAGGACTTGCATTGCACGGGCACCAAGGAGGGCTGCGCCGAGGGCGATTGCGGCGCCTGCACGGTGGTCATTGGCAGCCTGGTCGATGGCCAGGTCGAGATGAAGGCCGTCAACGCCTGCATCCAGCTTACGCCCACCCTTGATGGCAAGGCCCTGTTTTCCGTGGAAGACTTGCAGCAACCCGACGGCGCCTTGCACCCGGTGCAACAGGCGATGGTCGAGTGCCACGGTTCCCAGTGCGGTTTTTGCACACCCGGTTTTGTCATGTCCTTGTGGGGCATGTATCTGAAAAAAAACGGCGAGACGCCCACGCGCTGCGAAATCGACGACAGCCTGTCGGGCAATCTGTGCCGCTGCACCGGTTACCGGCCCATCATCGATGCCGCCAAACGCATGGGCGAATTGCCGCACGTCATGTTCGACCGCGATGCGTTGCGTGTGCAATTGCAGGCGCTGCAGCGTAGCAGCCTGACTACGTATGAACATGGCGGCCAGCACTTCCACGCGCCGCGCACCGTCGAGGAACTGGTGGCGCTGCGCGCGGAAAAGCCGCAAGCGTGTCTGCTGGCCGGCTCCACCGATATCGGCTTGTGGGTGACCAAGCAGCTGCGCGACTTGGGCGACATTATTTATCTGGGCAACGTTGCGGCGCTGAAAACCATCGCCGTGGACGATGGCAAGCTGCACATCGGCGCCGGTGCCAGCCTCAACGATGCCTATGCGGCGCTGTGCCAGCATTATTCTGATGAGCTGTCGGAACTGTGGCAACGCTTTGCCTCCTTGCCAATCCGCAACGCCGGCACTTTGGGCGGCAATGTGGCGAATGGCTCGCCCATCGGCGACTCGATGCCATGGCTGATTGCGCTGGGCAGCGAGATCGTGTTGCACGGTCCAGGTGGCCAGCGGATCATGCCGCTGGAAAACTTCTATCTGGCTTACCAAAAGAAAGATTTGCAACCCGGAGAATTCGTCGAAGCCGTGCGCGTGCCCTTGCCGCGTGCCGACGTACATTTCCGCACGTATAAACTGGCGAAACGCTTTGACCAGGATATTTCGGCCGTGTGCGCCGCGTTTGCCTTTGAACTCGATGGCGAGCGCATCGTCGATGCGCGCATCGCTTTTGGCGGCATGGCGGCCACGCCGCAGCGCGCCGCGCAAACGGAAGCGTTTTTGCGCGGACAGGCGTGGACGGAAGACAATCTGCTCATCGCCATGCGCTTACTGGCCGACGATTACGCGCCCCTGTCCGACATGCGCGCGTCGAATACCTACCGCATGACGACGGCGCAAAACCTGTTGCGCCGCTTCTGGCTGGAAACACGCCCCGGTGCGCCTTTGCAACGCACCGCCGTCAACGCCTACGCTTGCCGCGCCTGAAAGGACCAGCATGAACCATCCTGCCACGCCTGAATTGCAAGCGGCCACCTGGGCCGCCGTGGGCAAGCCCAGCCCGCATGAATCGGCGCAATTGCATGTGCTGGGGCAAGCCACGTACACGGACGATATCGCCGAATTACAGGGTACCTTGCACGCAGCGCTGGGCCTGTCGCAAAAGCCGCACGCGCGCATCACGGCCATGGATTTGTCGGCCGTGCGCAGTGCGCAGGGTGTCATTGCCGTCTACACGGCACACGACATTCCCGGCACCAACGATTGCGGCCCCATCATCCATGACGATCCCATCCTGGCTGCGGAACTGGTGCAATACGTGGGCCAGCCCATCTTCATCGTGGTGGCCGATACGCATGACCATGCGCGCCGCGCCGCGCGCCTGGCGCAGGTGTCGTACGAGGAATTGCCCGCGATCATGACGCCGCAAGCGGCCAAGGCCGCGCAATCGTATGTGTTGCCGCCAATGCAGCTGACGCGCGGCAATTACCAGGCCGCGTTCGAGGGCGCGCCGCACGTGGTCAAGGGGCAGCTGTATGTGGGCGGGCAGGAACAGTTTTATCTGGAAGGACAGATTTCCTACGCGATTCCGAAGGAAGCGCAGGGCATGCTGGTGCTGTGTTCGACCCAGCATCCGAGCGAGATGCAGCACGTGGTGGCGCATGCGCTGGGCGTGCATTCGCACAACATCACCGTCGAATGCCGGCGCATGGGTGGCGGTTTCGGCGGCAAGGAATCGCAGTCGGCCCTGTGGGCGGCGGCCGCATCGATTGCGGCGGCGAAACTGAAGCGTCCCGTGAAATTGCGCGCCGACCGCGACGACGACATGCTGGTGACGGGCAAGCGCCACTGTTTTTATTATGAGTACGAAGTGGGCTACGACGACGATGGCCGCATCCTCGCCGCCAAGGTCGACATGACCACGCGCGCCGGCTACTCGGCCGACTTGTCCGGCCCCGTCGCCACGCGCGCCGTCTGCCACTTCGACAACACCTATTATTTGTCCGATGTGGACATCCGCGCCGCCTGCGGCAAGACGAACACGCAGTCGAACACGGCTTTCCGCGGCTTTGGCGGGCCGCAGGGCGCCATTGCCATCGAGTACGTGATCGATGAAATCGCCCGCCACTTGCAACGCGATGCGCTCGATATCCGCCTGCTCAATTTCTACGGCCGCAACGATGCGGAAGGGCGCAACGTCACGCCGTACGGGCAGACCATCGTCGACAACGTCATTCATGAGATCGTTGCTGAACTGGAAGAGAGCAGCGATTACCGGGCGCGCCGCCGCGCCATCGATGCGTTCAACGAGGCCAGCCCCATCCTGAAAAAGGGCTTGGCATTCACGCCCTTGAAATTCGGCATCGCCTTCAACGTCACGCATCTTAACCAGGCCGGTGCTCTCGTGCACGTGTATGTGGATGGTTCCGTCTTGGTCAACCATGGCGGCACGGAAATGGGGCAGGGCATCAATACCAAGGTCATGCAAGTCGTGGCGCACGAGCTGGGCCTGGACCTGGAGCGCGTGCGGGCCACGGCCACCGACACCAGCAAGGTGGCGAACACGTCGGCCACGGCGGCGTCCACCGGTGCCGACCTGAACGGCAAGGCGGCGCAGGATGCGGCGCGCCAGATCCGTGAACGCCTGGCCGATTACGCGGTCAAACTGTACGGCGGTGAAGCGGCGTCCGTGCGTTTCTTCGACAACCATATCCACGTGAATGGCCATGCCGTGCCATTTGCCGAGTTGGTGCAGAAGGCGTATCTGGCTCGTGTGCAACTGTGGTCGGACGGTTTTTATGCCACACCGGGTTTATCGTGGGATGCAAAGACGATGACGGGGCATCCGTTTTCGTATTATGCGTATGGCGCGGCCGTGGCCGAAGTGGTGGTCGATACCTTGACCGGTGAATGGAAGTTGCTGCGCGCCGATGCCTTGTACGATGCGGGCCAGTCGCTCAATCCCGCGATTGATCTGGGTCAAGTGGAAGGCGCATTTATCCAGGGCATGGGCTGGCTGACGACGGAGCAGCTGTGGTGGAATGCGGCGGGCAAGCTGATGACGCACGCGCCATCGACGTATAAAATTCCCGGCATTTCCGATTGCCCGGAAGACTTCCGTGTGAACCTGTTCCAGAACCGCAATGTGGAAGACAGCATCCACCGTTCGAAAGCCGTGGGCGAGCCACCGCTGTTGCTGCCGTTTTCCGTGTTCTTTGCCATCCGCGACGCCATTTCCAGCGTGGGCCATCATGCCGTGCAGCCACCGTTGAATGCGCCTGCCACCAGCGAGGAAATCCTCAAGGCGGTCATGGCCGTGCAAGCGGCGCATGCCGGCGCCTAGGAGCAGCGGATGAGCGACTGGCTGACAGCAATCGAGAATGACACGCAGACATCCGTGCTGGTGACGGTCGCCCTGGTGGAAGGTTCCGGACCGCGCGAGGCGGGGGCGAAGATGCGCGTCACGCTCGATGGTCAAATGGACACTATCGGCGGAGGCCACCTGGAATTGCGCGCCGTGGAAATCGCCAAGACCATGCTGGCGACGGCAGATACCCATGCGCGGCTCGAACGTTTCGCGCTGGGTCCCAGTCTGGGGCAATGCTGCGGTGGCGTCGTTCACCTGGCTTTTGAATATGTCGATGCCAGCCTGCGTGCATTGCTGGCCGCCTTGCGCGAACGCCGTCAGCAAGACAGCTGGCGTTTGACGGCGCTCGACGGGGAACCCGCCTCGGCCCTGTTCGATGTTGCCGGTCGCTTCATCGCCGGCACTGGCGAACAGGCACCCGACACGTTTTCCCGCGAGCGCGCAACCCATGTGGCGCAGGGCAGCGAAGGGCGGCGCTGGCTGGTCGACCCATGCCTGGCGCCGCGCGCGCACCTGACCTTGTTCGGCGCCGGCCACGTGGGCGCCGCCATCGTGCGCGCGCTGGCCCACTTGCCCTGCACTATCACCTGGGTCGATGAACGCGAAGACATGTTTCCCGCGCAACTACCCGATAATGTGCGCATCGCCGCCACCGATACGCCCGAGGAGTTTGTCGCCATGGCGCCGCCGGGCGGCAGTTTTCTTGTCATGACGCATAGCCATGCGCTCGATCAACGCTTGACGCAAGCCATCATGGAGCGCGAGGATGCGGGCTGGTTCGGCTTGATCGGTTCGCACACGAAACGCAAGCAGTTCGAGCACCGCCTGCAGGCGCGCGGCGTGCCGGATGAGCGCATCGCCGCCATGGTGTGCCCGATCGGCATGCCCGGCATCCGCAACAAGGCGCCGGCCGTAATCGCCGCCTCCGTTGCCTGTCAATTACTGATGGTGTGGGAGGAAGCGGCTGCCGCCGCCCTGGCCACACCGCTGCGGCTGGCCTCTGCCGGCGCGCCACCGCGCCGCCAAGCACGCGCCGCCATTCACCCGTTATAGAAAGAAGTCATGCCGATTGTTCCTGCTACATTGCAAGCTTACCGTGCCAGCTTGCTGCACTTCCACGCCGATCCCGCCTTTAGCGAGGAGGCGCACGCCTGGCATGCGGATGGCTTGCTGATCGTGGCCGATGGCAAGGTCGTGGCCGCCGGCGATTATGCGCAGTTGCAACCGACTTTGCCGCCCGGCACCGAGATCATCGATTACCGGGGCAAGCTGATCGTGCCAGGTTTCATCGATACCCATTTGCACTTCCCGCAGACGGAAATGATCGCCTCGCCCGCGCCCGGTTTGCTGCCGTGGCTGGAAACGTACACCTTCCCCACCGAGCGCGCGTTTGAAAATCCTGAACATGCGCGCAACGTCGCCGAGTTTTTCCTCGATGAGCTGCTGCGCTGCGGCACCACGACGGCCATGGTGTATGGAAGCGTGCATCCGCAGTCGGTCGATGCCTTCTTCGGCGCCAGCGAGGCGCGCGGTTTGCGCATGGTGGCGGGCAAGGTCATGATGGACCGCAATTGTCCCGAGTTCCTGCGCGACACGGCCGAGTCCGGCGCGCGCGACAGCGAGGAGCTGATCCAGCGCTGGCACAAGCGCGGCCGCTCGCTGTATGCGATCACGCCGCGTTTCGTGCCGACGTCGACGAATGAACAGATGCATCTGGCGGGCGAGCTGGCGCGCGCTTATCCGGACACGTACTTGCAGACGCACGTGTCGGAAAACGAGGATGAATGCCGCTGGGTGCGCGAACTGCACCCGCAGGCGCGCAGCTACCTCGATGTGTATGACCAGTACGGGATGCTGCGCCCGCGCGCCATGTTTGGCCACTGCATCTGGCTCGACGAGCGCGACCGCGCGCGCATGGCGGAAACGTCGTCGGCGGCCGCCATTTGTCCTACGTCAAACCTGTTTCTCGGTAGCGGCCTGTTCGATTTCGAGCGGGCCGATGCGGCGAAAGTGCTGCTGTCGCTGGCGACGGATGTGGGCGGCGGCACCTCGTTCTCGATGTTGCAAACCATGAACGAAGCCTATAAAGTAGCACGCTTGAAAGGCAGTTATCTGCCCGCTTTGCGCATGTTTTACCTGGCGACTCTGGGCGCCGCGCGCGCCATGCAACTGGAAGGCACGCTGGGCAATTTCACGGCAGGCACGGAAGCGGATTTTATTGTGCTCGACAAGCAATCGACGCCGCTGCTCGAGCGCCGCACGGCTGGCTGTCAAAGCCTGGAGGAATTGCTGTTTGCCTTTGCGCTGCTGGGCGACGACCGTGCCGTTGCCGCCACCTATTCGGGCGGGCAATGCGTGCATGTGCGGGGGCAGGGCTGACCTACCCGTTGTTCCATACGATTTATCCTGAGCGAGAACGCGAATGCACAAGAAACTCACTGGCCTGGCGCTTGGCGCCGCGCTGGCATTGACCGGAACGGCGCAGGCCGCCAAGGCCGTGCCCACCCCGTCTTCCAACGAAGCGGCCACCGCGCGCCATTTTGCCGCCCTGGTCTCGGGCACCCAGCCGAAGACAGCCGAGCTGAGCCTGTTCTTTTCCATGATGCCCAAGGGCGGTGATCTGCATCATCATTACTCGGGCGCCATTTACGCCGAGCAATTTCTTGAGTGGGTCGACAAGGAAAACTATTGCGTCAACAAGACGACTTATCGCATCGAAAGCAACAAGGATGTCGTCGCGGCCGAGCGCGCCAAGCCGGCCTTGCAGCGTGGCTGCCTGTCGTCCACGGAAGTATTTGCCGACGCGGGCCTGTATGCGGAATTGCTGCAGCGCTGGTCGACCAAGGATTTCTATAACCACGGCGCCATCCAGACGCCGCCGGACCGTACTTTTTTTGACACCTTCGGCTACTTCGGCCCCGTCGCGTCGAGCAACACGGCCGATGGCCTGAAAACCCTGAAGCAGCGCGCCATCGCGGAAAACCTCAGCTACATCGAGACGATTTTCGAACTGTCGCCATTCGTGCAAAATGCGCAGTTCGACCAGCAAGTGCTGGCGCCGGGCTTGCAGCCGGCGGCGTTGCAAGCGGTGCTGGCCAACTGGACGCAAAACCTGGAGCAAGACGCCAGCTTCCAGAAAAGCATCACCGCCTACAACGACAACGTCAACGCCAGCAGCGCCGGCATCGACGATGCGAATTTCACCATGCGCTACCAGGCGTATGTGCTGCGTTTCCTGTCGCCATCGCAAGTGTTCTCGTCCATGGTGGCCGCCTTCAAGGCAGCGAGCCTGAATCCGCTGCTGGTGGGCGTGAACATCGTGGGCCAGGAAAGCGTGAACGTATCCATGCGCGACTACAGCCTGCACATGGAAATGTTCAAATTCCTCAAGGCTAAGTATCCGAACGTCAAGATCGCCCTGCACGCCGGCGAACTGGCGCTGGGCATGGTGCCGCCGGAAGGCATGACGTTCCATATCGCCGAAGCCGTCGATGTGGCGGGCGCCGACCGTATCGGCCACGGCATGGATATCGCGTACGAAAACAATGCGCTGGCGACCATGCAGAAAATGCGCGAGCGTAACATTCCCGTGGAAGTGAACCTGACCAGCAACGATTACATTCTTGGTATCAAGGGGCAGGCACATCCGATCACCCTGTACCGCAAGTATGGCGTGCCCTTCGTCATTTCCACCGATGACGCGGGCGTTTCGCGCAATACCTTGTCGAATGAATACGTGCTGTTTGCCAGCCAGTACAAGACCGATTATGCGGAAATCAAAAAGCTGTCCTACAACAGCCTGCGTTATTCGTTTTTGGCGGAAGCGGACAAGCAACGCTTGCTGAAAGCACTCGATGCCCGTTTCACCCGTTTTGAAGCCTTGATCGCAAATAGTGATCGCAAAGCAACTGTTGTAAAACCGTAAAAGTATTTCATCCCTCCTGCCTGCTACGCGACCGCAACTAGCGGTCGCGTAAGCTCCTGATCTTCATAGTTACAAAACCCTCCTTTTATCCATTTTGTTGTGTCTTTACGACAAAAAATGATGCGCTGGTAGTGCTTTCTTGCAATTATTTTCTGAAACAATTTCCAAGTGTTGCCGCTCATCTATAATTTCGCCCCGATGAGGTGAGCTTGCTCGGTTGATACAAAAAATGCGGCTTCCAGCGGTGATTTATATTTTTTATATATAAATTATTAAAAAAAAACGTATTTGTCAGCCTACAGACCTTAATGCATAGTTGGACGGCGAAGAGTTGAATAAGTCATTTTTGCTATCGCTTTTGTGACAATTCAGGATGTCTAGCGGCTCCTGTCACATTGCGGTCATATCCGTGTAACGGATTTGAAATATTCGATCTTTATACTGCCGTGTCTAGTTGGATAGTTTCCGTGTTTCACCACAATATAAGCAAGTCAAAATCTTGTAAGTTACAACACACTCTAGGGGGTTCAAATGCAGTTCATTCAACAACCAAAATTGCGACTAAGTATGATCGCAGTGGCATGCCAACTGGCTTGCTTCGGCATCTCTACTGCGCATGCGCAAAGTGCTGACGAAGCCACAAAAGTGGTCATTACCGCGAAAAAAACCGGTATGGGCCTGATGGTGACGGAAGATGCGCCAAAAGCACGCAGCACGATTACGGCAGAAGAACTGGAAAAGCAGCGTCCAACGGGCAATGCGTACGAAGCCCTGGAGATGTTGCCAGCTGTTAATAGCTACAACTACGATGCAACCGGCCTGTTCGGCGGCGGCCTGACACTGCGCGGTTTTAACTCCGACCAGATCGGCGCCACGATCAATGGCGTGCCGGTGAATGACTCCGGTAGTTTTGCCATCTACCCACAAGAATATGTCGACCAGGAAAATACCTGCTCGCAAACCGTGACCCAGGGTTCGACCGATGCCGATTCGCCACAAGTGGGCGCTACCGGCGGCAACTTTGGTATCAATACCTGCAATCCTGAAGACAAGCACCGCCTGCGCATGATGCAGACCTTCGGTCAACTGAACATGAAGAAAACCTTCGTGCGCGTCGACACCGGCCTGTTCTCGGACAAGCGCACCAAGATGTTCGTGTCCGCTTCGCATGCTGAAGCCGACAAATGGAAAGGCAAGGGCGGCGCCAAGCGCGACCATATCGACGCCGGTATCAACTACGACTGGGATCGCTTCAACTATATTCACGCCACCTTGCTGTACAACGAGGCGATGAACAACAACATCAATAACCTGACCTTGGCTGAAATCAACAAGAACGGTTATAACTTCGACTATGCTGATACTTTCAAGGGCCATCTGAAGCCGGTAAAAGGTGTGGAACAAAAGGAAAGTACCCAGTCGCCAGCCTTCTATAAACTGGGCATCAATCCATTCAAGAATGCCATCGCTTCGGCCACGGCAAAGTTCCGCCTGAACGAGAACTTGGATCTGAAAGTACTGCCATACATCTGGTACGGCTACGGTAACGGTGGCGTGCAACAGCGTGCCCAGTCGGAAAAAGCTTTCTATGACGCGACCACCGGCCTGCGCAATAGCGGCGTGGACTTGAACGGCGACGGCGATACCCTCGATACCATCCTGGTCGCCAACGCCAGCGTCACCAAGACCTTCCGTCCAGGTGTGACCGCGTCGCTGAACTGGTCGTCGGGTAACCACGATGTGCTCGGTGGTTTCTGGTACGAGCGCGCTCGCCATCAGCAAACGGGCCCGATGCTGGCATTGAGCAATGATGGTATCTCGCAAGATCCTTGGCTGCAAAACGGCCAGATCCTGCGCCCGGATGGCACGCCAGCGCAAAGCCGCAACTGGATGTCGATTTCGACCGCCTATCAGTTCTTCCTGCAAGACACGATCAGCCTGAATGATGACAAGCTGAAGATCAATATCGGCGTGCGCAGCCCTAACGTGAAGCGTGACTTCACCAACTACGGCGACGAAAACAACAACGTCAAGCCGTACAACCTGATCAAGAAATACAACACCCTGCTGCCGCAACTGGGTGCCCGTTATCGCATCACCAACGACGATCAAGTGTTCATTTCGGTCGCCAAGAACGTCAAAGCACCACCTAATTTCGTGTTTGGCAACATCGGCACCAGCGTGAAAGTGGTCAATGGCGTCGCCAACTTTGTTGGTGATGTGAAACAAGAATCGTCGTGGAACACCGATATCGGCTATCGCCACCAGGATGACAAGTTCATCGCTTCGGTAACGGCGTTCTTCGTCGACTTCAAGGATCGCCAGGCAACCACCTTCGATCCAATCACGCAGGCGAGCAGCTACACCAACGTGGGCCGCGTCAGCAACAAGGGCCTGGAATTTGAAATCGGCAATACGCCGATCAATGGCTGGGCAATGTACGGTTCGCTGGGTTTCAATAACAGCAAGATCAAGGACGACATGCTGTCCGCGACGAATGTGTACCTGCCAACGGCTGGCAAGGAAATGATCAACACGCCGAAGAAGAAAGCCGGCCTGTCGATCGAATACCAGAATGGTTCGTTCTGGACCCGCGTGAAAGCGCGCGCCACCGGCCAGCAGCAAGCATCGATGGTCAATGATGAAACGGCACCAGGCTACACCACCTTCGGTATCGATGGCGGCTACACCTTTGCCAACTTCGGTTACATCAAGCGTCCTAAACTGACGTTTAACCTGAGTAACATCACGGACAAGCAGTACCGCAATCCGTCCTCGACCACCGTTAAAAATACCCAGCCTATCGCTGGTGTGACGACGGCCGTTGATACCCAGCGTTACTACCTGGGCGCACCACGCTTCGTATCGGTCACCCTGTCGATCGATATCTAATCGGCGCTGACGCGCAGCCTGCAGGCCAGGCTGCGCGCGATGTGTTGCAACGGGCCTCAGGGCCCGTTTTTCTTTTCTGCCGGTGTTGTGCAGCCGGACCTTGTTTAACCCGTTTGCGCAATGCCGTATCCCGGCCCTTGCGCTATGCTGCGAAGCCTATGAAAACACTGCCCTTATCCCTGATCGCGGTGGCCATCGCCGCCGCCATGTCCGGTTGCGCCACCCATCCCGTGGCGCCCGTCGACATCAACCTGGTTGCCCTGAACGATTTTCACGGCAATCTCGACCGCAGCAAATTTAGCTACACGAGCGTTGCCGATGCCGAGCGCAAGACGGTGCAGGCTGGCGGCATCGATACCTTGTCCGGCGCCCTCACCGCATGGCGGCGCGAAGATGCGCAGCTGATTTTCGTCGGCAATGGCGACCTGGTCGGTGCCAGCCCCGCCATGTCGGCGCTGTGGGCGGACGAGCCGAGCATCGTGGCCATGAACATGCTGGGCATGAAGGCCAGTTCTGTCGGCAACCACGAATTCGACCAGGGCAAGGCGGAATTGCTGCGCCAGCAGCACGGTGGCTGCGAATCGTCGCGCGCCGACAAGGCGTGCAAGTTTACGCCGGACTTCAAGGGCGCCAGCTACACCTATATGGCGGCCAATGTCATCGATACGCAAACGGGCAAGCCCCTGCTGCCGGCCTACCGCATCGAAGAGGCGCATGGCGTCAAGGTGGGCCTGATTGGTGCCGTATTGAAAGATACACCGTCCGTGGTGACGGCCGCCGGCATTGCCGGCTTGCAGTTCGGCGATGAGGCGGACGCCATCAACGCCACCTTGCCGCAACTGCGCGCGCAAGGCGTGGGCGTGTTCGTCGTTCTGCTGCACCAGGGCGGCGAGACGAAGGAAGCCGTCGACCAGGCCGACTGCAGCCATTTGAAGGGCGAAGTGGTCGACGTGGTGAAGCGCCTCGACCCGGCGATTCAATTGGTCATCAGCGGCCATTCGCACCAGGGTTATCTGTGCCGTGTCGATGGCCGCCTCGTGACGCAAGCACAGATGGGCGGTCACATGTTGACGCGCATCAAGCTCAAGGTTGATCCCGTCAAGAATGCCGTCGTTGATGCCAGCGCGCAAAATGTCGTCATGCTGCCAGGCATGTATGAGCCGGACCCGGCCGTCGCAGCCTACCTGGAATCGGTCAAGCAGCGCAGTGCGGCGGAATTGTCGCGTCCCGTGGCCGCCATCGCCGTGCCGAACGTGGGCCGCAGCACCAAGGGCGGCGGCGCTTCCCCGCTGGGCGACCTGGTGGCTGACAGCACTCTGTTCGGCGCGCGCGCTGCCGGTGCGCAAATCGGTTTGATGAACAATGGCGGTATCCGCAAGGACCTGGAAGCGGGCGCCGACCTGATGACGAACGTGGGCCAGAACCAGGCAGTTGTCCCGTTCGGCAATACCCTGATCGTCGTGAGTCTTTCCGGCGCGCAAATCCGTACCTTGCTCGAGCAGCAATGGCCGGGTGCAGAGGCCGGCGAGGGCAATCTGCTGCAAGTGTCCGACGGTTTTACTTATCGCTGGGACAGCACCAAGCCGCAGGGGCAGCGCGTGCTGCCGGGCAGCATCATGCTGAATGGCATTCCCCTTGATGACAATCAACAATACAGAGTCGCCGCCAACAGTTTTCTGGCCGGCGGCGGCGACCGCTTCACCGTGCTGGCGGCCGGCACGCGCCGGCTCGACACGGGCGTGCGCGACATCGACGCCTTCAGCAATTACCTGATCGACCGAGCCCGTGCCGGCAAGCCGGCTGGCAGCGCCACGGCGGCCGGCCGCATCGTGCGCGTCAAATAATTTACAAGGAAAAACCATGCGTCGTTTATTTGTTTCCCTGCTCGTCACTACCCTGTTCGCGGGCACGGCCCACGCGGATTTCACCATTCCCGGCTTTGAGCTCGTGCACACCTCGCCCGTGGAAACCAGCCTGACGAATCCCGACCTGCGCGAGCCTGTTGCCGTGTGGAGCGAGCTGTTTGATTCGGCCAAGAAAGAGATCGTCATCGCCCAGTTCTATGCCGTCAGCAAACCGGGCACGGCTTTTGAAAAGGTGCTGGCCAGCCTGACGGCCGCCGGCCAGCGCGGCGTGAAGATCCGCTTCCTGCTGGACCAGAAGGGCGTGGGCTTGTCGGAAGCGGCCACCATCGCGCAGATCAAGGCGATTCCCAACCTGGACTTGCGCCTGATCGATTTCAATAAAGTCACGGGCAACGGCATCGTGCACGCCAAATACCTGGCCGTCGATGGCCAGGTGGCGTACATCGGCAGCCAGAATTTCGACTGGCGCTCGTTCGAGCACATCCATGAGACGGGCTTGAAGATCACGGAAGCCGCCATGGTTGGTCAGGTGCAGGCGATCTTCGAGCAGGATTGGCAAGCCCAGGCATTGACGTCGCAAGGCAGCCGCGCCACCGTACTTAACAGCAAGGTGGTGCCGGCCAATTACGCGCAAAACGCTTTCCTGCTGGCCAGCCCGAATGCCTACAACCCAGCTGGCGTGGGCGACTCGGAAACGGGCTTGCCCGCCTTGCTGGCCGAAGCGAAAAACGAAGTGCGCATCCAGTTGCTCGACTACGCGCCGCTGTCCTACGGCCCCAACCGCACGCGGCCGTACTACGCCGTGATCGACAATGCCGTGCGCGCCGCCGCCCAGCGTGGCGTGAAAATCAAGCTGATGGTGTCAAGCTGGAACACGGAAGCGCCGGCCATTGCCTACCTGAAAAGCCTGGCCCTGGTGCCGAACGTGGAAATCCGTATCGTGACGATTCCCGCGGCGTCGACCGGTTTCATCCCGTTCGCGCGCGTGATCCACAGCAAGACCATGAGCATCGACGGCAAGCTGGCTTGGGTCGGCACCAGCAACTGGGCCGGTGGTTATTTCGACCTCTCGCGCAACTTGGAAGTGGTGCTGCGCAACGAACAGATGGCACAGCGCATTGCCGCGCTGCATGAGCAGACGTGGAGCTCGGCGTATGCGCAGCCTATCGATATCAACAAGCAGTATCCAAAGCCGGCCAAGGCCGCGCCGCAAGGCAAGGAGTAATAGTGAACATGAAAAAACTGCTGAGCGTGCTGGCGCTGGGCGCCGCTTTCACCTCCGGCAATGTGCTGGCTTGGGGCAATGACGGCCACCGCGCCGTGGGCGCCATCGCCGATCAATTGCTCAAGGGCAGTGCGGCCCAGGCGCAAGTGGCCAAATTGCTGCTGCCGGGCGAAAGCCTGGAAAAGATCGCCAACTGGCCCGATTGCGTGAAGGGCACGTATTGCGGCCCGCAAACACCGGAAATGCTGACCTATGTCGCGGCGAACCCCAAGCATGGCGAATACCACTACACGAACGTGCCTTTCCAGAACGCGCACTACCATGACCATGGCGTGGGCACGGCCGACGACGATATCGTGCAAACGCTCAAGCAGGCGATCCTGGTATTGCAAGGTAAGGCTGATGCGGCCAGCAATCCGCACGGCTTCAGCCAGCGCGAAGCACTGATCCTGATCACGCATCTGGTGGGCGATATCCACCAGCCGCTGCATGTGGGCAATGCGTTTCTCGGCAAGGATGGCCAGTTTTTCGTGCCCGCCACGCAGGCGCAGATCGATGACGTCGGCATTTTCAATGCACGCGGCGGCAACGACTTGCTGCTTGACGATGCGAAGATGACGGCCTTGTCCGATGCCGTGATTCCTGCGCCGCTGCCGGCCGAGGATGGCGCGGCCAAGCCCGCCAGCAGCTATCCGAAATCGCCCACCAAGCCCCTGCATTCGTACTGGGATACGACCGTGGTCGATTACGCGATGCGCCGCCTGAGCACGCGCACGCCGCAGCAGTTCGCCCGCACCGTGATCGCCAGCGCGCCGGTAGTGAGCGCCAACAGCGGCGACCCTGCCACCTGGCCGTATCAGTGGGCCGATGCCTCGCTGGCGGCGTCGAAGGTTGCTTTCACGGACGTGGTGGCCGGCCCGGCCACGCAGCAGACCAGTCGCAAGGGCGATGTCTACAACGTCTGGAGCTTGACGGTGCCGGACAATTATCCCGTGCCCAGCTCGGCGCTGGCGAAGCAGCAGCTGATCGAGGGCGGCTATCACCTGGCGGCCGTGCTGCAGGCGATCTGGCCGCAGTAATTTGGCCGCAGTAAGATGTCATTCGAAAGCGGCCTGCGGGCCGCTTTTTTCATGCCAGTGTGATGGTGATCCCCATCTCGCGGTAGGGTGCGAGCAGGGCATCGTCCACGTCGCGGTGCACGATGATATCGTTGACCTGGCTCAAGGGCGCGATTTGGAACGGCGAAGCCGTGTTGAACTTTTCCGGCGAGGCCAGCACGACGGTGCGGTTTGACGCGTCGCTCAGCGCGCGTTTTACGCACGCTTCTTCATAATCGCCGGTGGTGATGCCCGCTTGCGGATGCAGGCTGGACACGCCCATGAAATACAAGTCGGCGCGGATGCGGCCGATGGCTTCCACGGTGGCGGCGCCGACGCCCACGATCGAGTGCTTGTACAGGCGCCCGCCCAGCATCAGCACCTCGATCGATGGATGATGCACCAGTTCGACGGCAATTGATGGACTGTGCGTGACGATGGTGGCGCGCAAGTCGCGCGGCAGCTGGCGCGCCAGCTGCACGGCGGTCGTGCCGCCATCGAGGAACACCACTTGTCCCGTTTGTATCATGGCGCCCGCCGCGCGGCCGATGGCGGGCTTGGCTTCGGAAGAAATCTGTTCGCGTCCCGCAAACGGCGCCAGCGCGGGCGAGCGCGGCAGCAAGGGCAGGGCGCCGCCATGCACGCGCTCCAACAACCCATCTTTTGCCAGTTCGCGCAGGTCGCGCCGTATCGTGTCTTCCGACAAGCCCAGGCTATCGCTGACGGCCCTGGCGACGATCTGGCCTTCGCGCTGGAGCAAGTCCAGCAGGTATTGTTTGCGTTGATGTGTTAGCATGGTTTTTCTTGTATTTTCTTGATATTGCACGAGTTTGCATGATAAAGTCGGCGAAGGCAAGTACATGCAAGCACAAGGAGACACTATGCGCGAAGAAAACAGCAAGCAGGAACGGGTGCGCATCCAGGGCGTGCAGACCCTGTCGCACGACTGGTATCTGTTGCAAAAGACCACGTTCGACTACCTGCGTCACGATGGCGAATGGCAGACGCAGACGCGGGAAACCTATGACCGCGGCGATGGCGCCACCATCCTGCTCTACAACAAAGTCCAACGCACGGTGATCCTGATCCGCCAGTTCCGCTTTCCCACCTACCGCGACGGCCATGATGGTTTCCTGATCGAAGCGGCGGCCGGCTTGCTGGAAGAGGCCAGCGCGGAGCAGCGCATCCGCGCCGAGGTGGAAGAGGAAACCGGTTACCGGGTGGGACAAGTGCACAAGGTCTTCGAAGCCTTCATGAGTCCCGGTTCCGTGACGGAGCGTTTGCATTTCTTTGTCGCTGAGTACGACCCGGCCAGCCGCATCGGCGACGGCGGCGGCCTGGCGCACGAGGGCGAAGACATCGAAGTACTGGAGCTGCCCCTGGCGCAGGCCATGCGCATGGTGGCCGATGGCCGCATCTGCGACGGCAAGACCATCATGCTGCTGCAGCATGCGCAATTGCAACTGATGCCGGTGAAGCGGGGCATGCAGATCCTCGTTGCCGGCCCGTATCGCTCCGGCACGGGCGATGATCCGGCCCTGATGGCGGCGAATGTGGCGGCCATGCAAGCAGTCTGCCTGCCGCTGTATGCCAAGGGCCACATGCCCGTGCTCGGTGAATGGCTGGCCTTGCCCATGCTGGCGCTGGCAGGCTCAAGCCAGGTGGGCGACGCCGTGTACGAGGAATTATTTCACGCGCATGCGACGCGTTTATTGAGTCATTGCGATGCCGTACTGCGTATTGGCGGCGCTTCCCAGGGCGCCGACCAGATGGTGGAAGTGGCGCGCAGCCTGGGGCTGCCCGTGTTTTTCTCGCTGGACACAATTCTTCAGGCGTAAAAAAGCGAAGCCCGTGAGCTTCGCTTTTTGTCAGCGCTCGCAGAAACTTAGCGGGACTTGACGAATGGAATGCCGATCGCTTTCGGCGCGATGGATTTCGCCATCAAGCCCGCCAGCACGATCACGGTAACGACATACGGCACCATCTGGATCAAGGAGCCGGGGATACGGCCCACGACGGGCAGATCCACGCCTTCAATTTGAATCTGGATGGCGGCGAAGAAGCCGAACATCAGGCAGCCAAGGAAAGTGTAGACGGGACGCCAGTTGCCGAACACCATGGCCGTCAGGGCCAGATAGCCGGCGCCGGCCGACATGTCGCGCAGGAAGAAGCCGCTTTGCACGATGGCCAGGTAGGCGCCCGAGAACGAACACAGGACGCCGGCCACCAGCATGGCCAGGTAGCGCGTCGCTTCCACGCTCACGCCGGCCGAGTCAGCCGCATGCGGGTTTTCGCCGCAGGCGCGCAGGCGCAGGCCGAAGCGCGTGTGGTACAGCAACCAGTGCACGAGCGGAATCAACAGGAAGGCCACGTAGACGAGGATGGAGTGGCCGCCGATCAAATGGGCATACACCCAGCCGATGAAGGGAATGTGTTCCACGTACTGTGTGCCCGGCAGGACCACGTCGAACAGGCGCGCCGAACCGAGGTCGGGCGTGCGGCCGCCTTGCTGGAAGAAAAATTGCGCCAGCACGAACGTCAGTCCGCTCATGGCGATATTGATCGCCATGCCGGCCACCAGCTGGTTGCCCTTTTGCGTGATGCTGACGTAGGCCTGCAGCAGGGCCAGGGCGACGCACACGAGCATGCCGGCAGCCATGCCGTAATACGGGTTTTGCGTCGTGTAGGCCACGGCGGCGGAAGCAAACGCGCTGGCCAGGATCTTGCCTTCCAGGCCGATGTCGATCATGCCGCTGCGTTCGGCGAACAGGCCGGCCATGGCTGCAAAGATCAGGACGGGCGCATTGCGCACGGTCGATACCAGGATGCTGGCGAATTGAAAGTCGTCGAGTGTCATGGTGTTAGCCTTTGGTGCGCTTGAGCAGGGCGGAAATGGCCGGTGCGTAGAAGTTTTCCATGGCGCCGCAGAACAGGATGATCAAGCCCTGGATGAAAATGAAAGTTTCCGTCGGGATATTCGGTTTTTCCAGCGACAGGTCGAAACCACCCTGGATCAACGCGCCGAACAGCACGGCCGACAGGAAGATGCCGACCGGATGCTGGCGGCCCATCAGGGCGATGGCGATGCCGATGAAGCCGGCGCCGCCAACAAAGTTGAGCGACAGATAATGCGTCGAACCCATGATGGAATTGACGGAACCCAGGCCCGCCAGCGCGCCCGAGATCAGCATGACGATGATGATCATCTTGCTGATCGACACGCCCGCATAGTGGGCCGCGTGCTTGTTAAGACCCGTGGCGCGCAGCTTGAAGCCCCACGACGAGCGCCACACCATCACGCCGTAGATCACCAGCGCGGCGATCGCCAAAATAAAACTGATGTTCAGCGGCGTGTCGCCCAAGGATGGGAACCAGGTACTTAAGCGCGGCATTTCGCCGCTTTCCGCAAACACGCGGCTGGCCGTGTTCTGCTCGCCCGGTGGGATCAGGTATTTCACGATCACGAAGTTCATCAGGCTGGCGGCGATGAAGTTGAACATGATGGTGGTGACGACGATGTGGCTGCCGCGCTTCGCTTGCAGGTAGCCGGGCAGGAAACCCCACAGCGCGCCGAACAGGGCCGCGCCTATCATGGCCGCTGGAATCAAGAGCCAGGCGGGCAGGGTCTGGTCGAAGGCCAGCATGGCCACCGTCAAGCCCAGGCCGCCGATATACATCTGGCCTTCGGAACCGATATTGAACAGCCCGGCCTGCATCGCCACGGAGACCGACAGGCCCGTGAAAATGAAGGTGCTGGCGTAGAACAGGGTGTAGCTCAAGCCTTCCGGATTGAGGATGGCGCTGTGGATCAGGATCGACAGCGATTCGGCCGGGTCTTCGCCCAGCATATAAATCACCAGGGCGGCGACCAGCAAGGCCGACAGCAGGTTTAACATGGGCATGACAAAGGCTGTCGCCCAGCGTGGCAAGTCGTTATTCATGATTTATGCATTCCCCCCATCAACAGACCGATGCGGGTGGTATCGAATTCTTCAATTTTCAGTTCGCCGGTGATGCGTCCGCCGCACATGACGAGAATGCGGTCGGCCAGCGCCCGCACTTCTTCCAGTTCGACCGACACCAGCAGGATCGCCACGCCCGCGTCGCGCAGGGCCAGCAATTGCGTATGGATGCTTTCGATGGTGCCGATGTCGACGCCGCGCGTGGGTTGCCCCACCAGCATCAGCTTCGGCTTGGCCAGCACTTCGCGCGCGATCACCACCTTTTGCTGGTTACCGCCCGACAACAAGCCGATGCGCAGGTCCGGATTGGCCGGGCGCACGTCGAAGGTTTTCAGCAGTTCCGCGCAGCGGGCGCCGATGGCCTTGAAGTTGAACAGGCCCCAGCGGTTTTTCAGGTGATCCTGGTAACCAAGGATGGTGTTTTGCATGACGGAGAAATTCTTTACTACGCCATCGCGCAAGCGGTCTTCCGGAATGTGGGCAATGCCCAGCTCGCGGAAGGCCAGCGGCAAGCCGTCGGCATCGTGGCGTTTGGCAAACGGCAAGTCCTTGTCGAGAAAACGCAGCTTGCCCGAGGTGGGCAAGCGCATGCCCGAGAGGATTTCCAGCAGTTCGCTCTGGCCATTGCCGGAGACGCCCGCGATGGCGACGATTTCGCCGGCGCGCAAGTTGAAACCGATGTCGGCCAGCAGTTTCACCTGTTGCTCGTCGGCCAGTTGCAGACCGTCCACTTCCAGCACCGTGGCGCCCGGATTGTACGGTGCACGGGGCAAGTGGCTCTGGATGGGGCGGCCGACCATCATGTTGGCCAGTTCCTCTTTCGAGGTGCCGGCCGTCGCCACGGCGCCCACCACCGTGCCGCCGCGCATGACGGTGACGTTGTCGGTGATTTCAAGGATCTCTTGCAGCTTGTGCGTGATCAGGATGATGGTCTTGCCTTGTTCCTTGAACAGGCGCAGGATTTCAAACAGCGAGGCCGTTTCCTGCGCCGTCAGCACGGCCGTCGGCTCGTCGAGGATCAGGATATTGGCGCTGCGGTAAATCTGCTTGAGGATTTCCACGCGCTGCTGCGCCCCGACGGAAAGGTCTTCAATCTTCGCCAGCGGGTCGACGTCGAGGCGGTAGCGCGCGCAAATTTCGCGCAATTTCGCTTCCGCTTCCGTGCGGTGGCTGGCCAGGCGAAAACCGCCTTCCGTGCCCAGCATGATATTGTCGAGGACGGTGAAGTTCTCGACCAGCATGAAATGCTGGTGCACCATGCCGATGCCGAGGTTGATCGCTTCCTGGCTGTTGCGGATAGGCTGTACTTTTCCGTCGAGCAGGATTTCTCCGCCGTCGGCACGGTAATACCCGTACAGGATGCTCATCAAGGTCGATTTGCCGGCGCCGTTTTCCCCCACCAGGCCATGGATACTGCCCTTGGCGATGGAGAAACTGACGTCGGCGTTCGCCTTCACATGTCCAAACTGCTTGGAAATGCTGCGAAATTCTACTGCTGGCTGCATAGGTTCATAACTGGATAGTTTCATGGAAACGCGCCGCGCGGAGACTGGCCCCGGCGGCGCGCTAAAAGATACGGAGAAAAATTAAACCGGGCAGCTGCTGCCGACGCGGTAATCGATCACTTTGATCTTGCCATCGATAATGTCCTTACGCGCACCCAACACGCGCTTTTCGATTTCCGGCGTGATCAGCTTGCGGTTGTTCGCATCGAGCGCCCAATCCACGCCGCCTTCTTTCAAGCCTTTATAGCTGACGCCGCCCTTCCAGGTGCCGTTCTTGACTTGCATGAAGCTGTCATAGACCGTGTTGTCGACGCGCTTGACCATCGAGGTCAGGATGCTGCCTGGATACAGATGATTCTGGTTCGAATCGACGCCGATGGCCAGCTTGCCTTTTTCCTTGGCCATTTGCAGGGTGCCCATGCCGCTGCCGCCAGCGACGGCGAAGACGACATCGACGCCGCGCTCGAATTGCGAGCGGGCCAGTTCGCCACCCTTGGCCGGGTCATTCCAGGCGCCGGACGTGGTGCCGACCATGTTTTGCGTGATTTCCGTCTTCGGATTGACGGCCTTCGCGCCTTGCGCGTAGCCGCAGGCGAAGTTGCGGATCAATGGAATATCGATGCCGCCGATGAAGCCGACTTTCTTGCTCTTGCTGGCCATGGCTGCAGCCACGCCCACCAGGTAGGAGCCTTCTTCTTCCTTGAAGACGACGGAATTGACGTTGCTGCCGGCGGCCTGGCCGTCGATCAGCACGAATTTCACGTTCGGGAATTCCTTGGCGACCTTTTGCACGGCTTGCGTTTGCGCAAAGCCGATGGCGGCGATCATGTCGAGTTTCTTGCGGGCCAGGCCACGCATGACTTGTTCAGCCTGCGTATCGCTCGATGCCTGCACTTCGATGAAGGAAATGCCCGTGTCTTTTTTGAAGCGCGATGCGCCTTCGAAAGCGGATTGGTTGAACGACTTGTCGAACTTGCCGCCCGCGTCATACACGACACCCAGTTTTGGGGTAGCCGCGGACGCTTGAGCAGTCAAAAATACGGCTGCGATCGTCAAACTAAATTGTGTAAGTTTCATGAATTGGCTCCTGGAAGATCGATATTGTATATTTTTTATAGGTGAAACATATAATTTGGGGCCGATTTAGCCTGTTTTTGATGCACGAGGTGATAATTCCTTATCAACATTGCACTGTATTGCACAAGATCATTGCTGACCTCTTCTGCTTTCATGCCGTCAGTGTGATGCTCATGCAACAGTCGCGCCCCGTCTCTTTTATAGGTACAACATCGAATGGGGCTGCCGGAGCGGGCTGGGATGCGCCGTCAGATGACGGGCAGGGCAAGCACGGGACCGGCGCCGCGATGGGCGTCCGAATCACTATGCATCATGCCAGATATGTATGACAAATACGTTTTTGTTTATGTATTTATATGCAGGGCATATAAATAGGTGGTGCCGCCGATTAGACGGCGGGGGGATTGAGGATATTCAGGAAGGCCCGCACGACGGGAGCGTCGTCCAGCGTCGTGTAGCTGATGTACAGGTTGGCCGATGGGGGATTCGTCTTGATCGGCAGAAACACGACGCCGGGCCAGCCGATGCGGCTCGTCGTTTCCGGCACCAGGGTCACGCCCAGGCCCGCGCCCACCATGGCCAGCAGGGTCTGCGGTTCGCTTGCTTCCTGGAAGATCACGGGTTCGAAACCGGCGTTGATGCAGCATTGCACCAGGTAGCGGGGAAACGCGGATTTGTCGAGGTTCAGGGTCAGCATCGGCTCGTGGGCGATGTCGATCAGCTCGATGGACGTGTTTTTCGCCAGCGGATGATGTTCATTGACGGCCACGCAGACGTTTTCGCGGAAGCACAGTTCCTGGCGCAGATTATCGTGACGCAAGTCGTCGTCGTTGAGCTTGGGTTCGCGCCAGAAGCCCACGTCGATCTGCTTGGCGCGCAGCGCTTCATATTGGACTGTGGGACCGAACTCATGGATGGTCCAGGTGACGCGGGGAAATTTGGTCTGGAATTCTTCCAGCAAGCTGGGGATGGGGCCCCACATGGCCGAGCCGACGATGCCCACGCGCAAGCGGCCCACTTCGCCGCGGTCGATCTGGCGGATGGTGTCGATGGTCATGCGCATCTTGGCCAGCAGGTCGGCCGCCTCGTTCATCAGCGCCTTGCCCGCCACGGTCAGCTCGAAGGTGCGCGTGGTGCGCGCAAACAGGCGCACGCCCAGTTCGCTTTCCAGTTTCATGATCTGCTGGCTCAACGGCGGCTGCGAGATATGCAGGCGCTCGGCGGCGCGGCTGAAGCTTTTCTCCTCGGCAACGGCAAGAAAATACTTTAACTGTTTCAGATCGATGGACATGCTTTCCTTGCATTACCTGATGCTAAGCGGGAACCTAAGCGGGAACGGCGCGCGAACCTGAGGGCCGCGCGCTTCTTTACAGCAGTCCTATTATCGTGCCACGACTGCCTGCATGGCAATGGCCAGCGCGGTGCCGACTTGGGCATTGTGCTTGACCAGCGCGATATTCGTCGCCAGGCTGCGGCCATTCGTCAGTTGCTTGATGCGCGACAACAGGAATGGCGTGACTTGTTTGCCTTTCACGCCGCCCGCGTCCGCTTCCTGCAGCGCTTGCGCCGTGATCGCATCGATCTCTTCCTTCGGCATCGCTTGCGCGGCCGGCACGGGGTTGCTGACGATCACGCCGCCCTTCAAGCCCAGCTGCCACTTGGTGCCGATGAAGGCGGCCTGTTCGGCGGCCGTATCGAGGCGGAAATCGGCCTTGAAGCCGCTTTCGCGCGTAAAGAAGGCGGGAAAACCTTCCTGGCCCACGCTGATGACGGGCACGCCGTGGGTTTCCAGGTATTCCAGGGTCAGGCCGATGTCGAGGATGGATTTGACGCCCGCGCAGACGACGGCCACCGAGGTTTGCGCCAGTTCCTGCAAGTCGGCGGAAATATCGAAGCTCGTTTCCGCGCCGCGGTGCACGCCGCCGATGCCGCCCGTGACGAACACGGCAATACCGGCCAGTTCCGCGCAGATCATGGTGGCGGCCACGGTGGTGGCGCCCAGTTTACCCTGCGACAGGACGAACGGCAGGTCGCGGCGGCTGACCTTCATGGCGTCGGGCGAGGTGCCCAGCAGTTCCAGTTGCTCGGGCGACAGGCCCACGCAGATCTTGCCGCCGATGATGGCGATGGTGGCCGGCACGGCGCCGCCGTCACGGATGATCTGCTCCACTTCGCGCGCCATTTCCACGTTTTGTGGATACGGCATGCCGTGCGAAATGATGGTCGATTCCAGCGCCACGATGGCCTTGCCGGCGGCGCGCGCGTCGAGCACTTCTTGCGAGAACAAGAGGAAATTCTGTAATTGGGTCATGGTTCAGTCCTGTTGAAAGAGGGTAGGGGGAGGCGGCGCCAGGTCGGCGTCGTCAATGTTGTCGAGCGCGCCGGCGGAAATCTGGGGCGAGACGGTGGCAGCCGATTCCAGTGTCATGGCGGCCAGCTTCAGGCCGCGCCGGCACGCTAGTTTCAAATCGCTGCTGTCGTGGTAGAGCGACCAGCAGACGGCGGCGGAAAACGCGTCGCCGGCGCCCGTCACGTCGACGGCGTCCACTTCGCGCGCGGCCAGATGCACGATGGGGGCGTCCAGGCTGTCGCCATCCGTGAAGTACACGCCTTCGCCGCCGCAGGTGACGATCACCTGG
Organism: Janthinobacterium sp. NKUCC06_STL; assembly: GCF_019345455.1. NCBI lineage: Bacteria > Pseudomonadati > Pseudomonadota > Betaproteobacteria > Burkholderiales > Oxalobacteraceae > Janthinobacterium > Janthinobacterium sp. NKUCC06_STL. Next base: position 319,141 of record NZ_JAHKQY010000006.1, on the reverse strand, counting down.
CGTGCGCCCTGGCGCTGCACTTCGCGGCAGGCGGCGCGCAGATCGGTTGCCGTGGGCAAGGCCCGCGCCACGCGCGTTTCCAGTTCGCCCCGGTTCAGGATCAGCAGATGCAAGCCCGTCAGGTCTTGCGGCAGGTGCGCCATCTTCGGCTGCGAGACGGCGACGATGACGAGCGGCGTCGCGTGCGTCGCATCCTGGCGCGCGTCGGCCAGCAGGGCCTGCACGCTGTCGTGGCCCAGGTTCAGGTCGCAGACGGTGAGGGCGGCGGCGGCGCGCTGTGGCTGGCGGCTGTGCAGAAAAGCCGGTGTCAGCTGTTCATAGAGTTGCATGTTGGCCATCGCCAGCAGCATTTCGCCATGTTCGTCGAGCACGGCCGTGTACGTGCCGCTGCTGGTGTTACTCAGATGCAAGCTGCCGCGCATGTCGATGCCCGCGTCTTCCGCGTGCGTTTGCAGGGCGTGGCCGGCCGCGTCGTCGCCCAGCGCCGTCAGCAGGGCCACGGGGATAGCCAGGCGTGCGAGGTTTTCCGCGATGTTGCGGCCCACGCCGCCAAACACTTCTTCCGAACGCACGGGATTCGATGTGCCCATCTGCAAGGTCGCCAGGGTGCGCATCTTGCGGTCGAGGTTGGCGGCGCCTATGCACAGCACGGGGCGGCTGTCGGGCAGCACGTAGGCGCGTCCCAGCAGGCGCCGCTCGCGGATCAATCCGGCGATGTGGCCGGCGACGGCCGAGCGCGACAAGCCCAGCTCGCTCGCCAGGTCTTGCTGCGAGATGAAAGGGTTGTTGCGGATCAGCGTGTACAGCTGGTCTTTTTTATTGGTATCGGTCACAGGGTTTTCGCTGAGGTTTAAACATTTGTCTGGAACTGTAAACATTTGTCTTTATGATGTCAAGCGCGTGTCAAGTGCATGCGAAAAACCTTCGTATGGAGCTTGTATGCACGGATTTCCCGGGCATGGCGGGCCTGGGCATGCCTCGACTATAATATCGGCGATTTATATTTGAATTGTATAAATGGGCAAGAAAAATGGTATTTGCCATACATATTCCGTTTGATGCATAGTGGCGGCAAATAGAGGCAATACGCATTTCGATATACCTGTAACACCATACATACCCATACATACCCGATACCTGGGCGATACTTTTCGTACACCGTCGCGCAGGCAGCAACCCATCATCATTAGTCAATCAGAGGATAACCATGTCGAACAACACCCCTTTCCACGCCGCCGAAATCATCCGTGCCCGCGCTCCTGAAAATTTCAAGCCGCGCGTGGCGATGATCCTCGGCTCCGGCCTGGGCGTGTTGGCCGAGCAGATGACGGACGCCGTCAGCATCAGCTTTGACGAATTGCCAGGCTTCCCGATCAGCACCGTGCACGGCCATGCCGGCGAACTGGTGATCGGCACCCTGTCGGGCGTCGCCGTCGTCTGCATGAAGGGCCGTGGCCACTTCTATGAAGGCTATGGCATGGGCGTGATGACGAGCGCCATCCGCACCCTGAAACTGCTGGGCTGCGAAATGCTGTTCGTCACCAACGCCGCCGGCTCCCTGCGCCCTGAAGTGGACGCCGGCAGCCTGGTGGCCATCAGCGACCACATCAACCTGCTGCCAGGCACGCCGATGGTCGGCCCGAACGATGACCGCTTCGGTCCGCGCTTCTTCAGCATGGCCAACGCCTACGATGCGGACCTGCGCAATCTGGTCAAGGACACGGCCGCTTCGAACGGCATCACCCTGCATGAAGGCGTGTTCGTCGCCTACCCTGGTCCGAACTTCGAGACGGCCGCCGAAATCCGCATGATGGCCCGCCTGGGCGCCGACACGGTCGGCATGTCCGTGGTGCCGGAAGTGGTCTCGGCCCGCCATTGCGACCTGAAAGTGGTGGGCGTGTCCGTCATTACCAACCTGGCCGAAGGCATGTCGCCATTCGCCCTGTCGCACGAACAAACCCTGAAATACGCGGCCATCGGCGCGAAAGACCTGGTCAAGCTGATCCTGGCCTTCCTGGCCACCGTGGCCACCAAACCGCAAGCCTAAGCACTTTTCTTGACGCAGTAGCGGCGCGCCATCTACTGGCGCTGCCGCGCGGCAGGCCGGGAAAATCCGGCCTACACTGTTCGCATCATCCCGCATCACTCCATAAAGCGAGCCTTATCATGTCACGCGCATTTATCCTCCTGCTTGATTCCTTCGGCCTTGGCGCGACGCCAGACGCCGCCAAGTATGGCGACGCAGGTGCCAATACCTTTGGCCACATTGCCAGCACTGTCGCCAAAAGCGGCAAGACCTTGAAACTCCCGAACATGGAACGCCTGGGCCTGGGCGCCGCCGCCCACCTGGCCAGCGGCGAATGGGCCACGGGCTTCGACCAGCGCGACGGTTTTACCGGCGCCTACGGCGCGGCGCGCGAGCGCTCCACCGGCAAGGACACGCAGAGCGGCCACTGGGAAATCGCCGGCGTGCCCGTCGAATTCGACTGGGGATATTTCCCCCGCACCACGCCGTCGTTCCCGGCCGACCTGACCGACAAGCTCAAAGCCATGTCGGGCGTGCCGGGCTTCCTCGGCGACTGCCATGCCTCGGGCACGGACATCATCAACAAGCATGGCGACGAGCACGTCGCCACCGGCAAGCTGATTATCTATACCTCGGGCGACTCGGTGATGCAGATCGCCGCGCATGAAGAATCGTTTGGCCTCGAGCGTCTGTACGAAGTGTGCGAAATGGCCTTCAAGCTGGTCGAGCCGTACAACATCGGCCGCGTCATCGCCCGCCCGTTCACCGGCAGCAATGGCAACTACACGCGCACGTCCAACCGCCACGACTACGCCGTCGCGCCGCCAAGCAAGACCCTGCTCGACCACGTCAAGAATGCGGGCGGCGAAGTCGTCGGCCTGGGCAAGATCAGCGACATTTTCGCTACCCAGGGAATCTCGCGCGTCGTCAAGGGCGTCGACAACATGGCGCTGTTCGAAGCGCTGTTGAAGACGGCCGATGAAGTGCAGGACAAGTCGCTCACCTTCGTGAACTTCGTCGATTTCGACCAGGCTTTCGGCCACCGCCGCAATGTCGAAGGCTATGCCGACGCGCTGCGCGAAATGGATGGTCGCCTGCCGGAATTCATGGCCAAGCTCAAGGAAGGCGACCTGGTCGTGATCACCGCCGACCATGGCTGCGACCCGACCTGGCACGGCTCCGACCACACCCGCGAACACATACCGATGATCTTCTTCGGTCCCGGCGTCGCCCCGCGCGCACTGGGTATTTCCGAGTCGTTCTCCGATATTGGCCAAACCCTCGCCAAACACCTTGGCGTACCACCACTTGCTAATGGAACCAGCTTGTTATGACACTCATGCACCCCGAATTCAAGCGTAATGAGGCCGTTGGCCTCGACCTGGGCTGGATCAACCAGATCCGCGTCAACCGCGCCGCGACGGACCGCCGCGCGGCCAGCCTGGCGAACCGCCGTACGGTGAAAAAGGAATACCAGGCCGCCTGGCTGGTCAAAGCCATCCAGATGATCGACCTGACCACCCTGGGCGGCGACGATACGCCCGGCCGTGTGGAACGCCTGTGCATGAAAGCCATGCGCCCGCTGCGCGCCGACCTGATGGATGCACTGGGCCTGACGCAATTGAGCACCGGCGCCGTGTGCGTGTACCACGAGATGATCCAGCCTGCCGTGAAAGTCATCCAGGGCCGCTTGCCCATCGCCGCCGTGTCGACGGGTTTCCCGGCCGGCCTGACGAGCATGGAAACGAAGCTGCGCGAGATCGAGCTGTCCGTCGCCGCCGGCGCTTCCGAGATCGATATCGTCATCACGCGCCAGCACGTCCTGAACGGCAACTGGCAAGTGCTGTACGACGAAATGCTCGCCTACCGCAAGGCGTGCGGCGAAGCCCACGTGAAGGCGATTCTCGCCACGGGCGACTTGCTGACCATGGAAAACGTGGCCAAGGCGTCGTGGGTCTGCATGATGGCCGGCGCCGATTTCATTAAGACCTCCACCGGTAAAGAGGGCGTGAACGCCACCATTCCCGTGGCCCTGACGATGGTGCGCACGATCCGCGAATACCACGAGCAGACGGGCTTCCAGGTGGGCTTCAAGCCGGCCGGCGGCGTCAGCTCGGCCAAGAGCGCGCTGCAATACCTGACCCTGATGAAGGAAGAACTGGGCAACGAATGGCTGCAGCCGCACCTGTTCCGCATCGGCGCTTCCAGCCTGCTGACCGACATCGAGCGCCAGCTTGAGCACTACGTCACCGGCAGCTACTCGGCCAATCATCGTCACGCACAACCTTAAAGAACAATCGTCATGCCAACAATTAACGAGATTCTCAATACTATGGACTACGGCCCTGCTCCCGAAAGTCAAAAAGAAGCGCAAGCGTGGCTCGATGGCCACCAGCGCACATTCGGTTTGTTCATCGACAATGCCTGGAGCACGCCGGCGGAACTGTTCGCCTCGACCAATCCTGCCGATGGCACGCAGCTGGCCGAACTGACGCAAGCGACCGACGCGGACGTCGAACGGGCCGTCGAAGCGGCGCGCCGCGCGCTGCCCGTCTGGCAAGGCATGGGCGGCCACGGCCGCGCCAAAGTCATGTACGCGCTGGCCCGTCTGCTGCAAAAGCATTCGCGCCTGTTCGCCGTGCTCGAAACCCTGGACAACGGCAAGACCATCCGCGAAACGCGCGATATCGACTTGCCGCTGGCCGCGCGCCATTTTTATCATCACGCCGGCTGGGCGCAGCTGCAGTCGGAAGAATTCGCCGACTACCGCGCCGTGGGCGTGGTGGGCCAGATCGTGCCATGGAATTTCCCCCTGCTGATGCTGTCGTGGAAAATCGCCCCGGCCCTGGCGGCCGGTAACACGGTCGTCTTCAAGCCGGCCGAATTCACGTCGCTGACCGCCATGCTGTTCGCCGAATTGTGCGTGCAGGCAGGCGTGCCGGCTGGCGTCGTCAATATCGTCACCGGCGACGGCAGAGTGGGCTCGGCCATCGTCAACCATCCTGGCGTCGACAAGATCGCGTTTACGGGCTCCACGGAAGTGGGCCGCCTGATTCGTGAAGCGACGGCCGGCAGCGGCAAGAAGCTGTCCTTGGAGCTGGGCGGCAAGTCGCCGTTCATCGTCTTTGAAGACGCGGACCTGGACGGGGCCGTGGAAGGCCTGGTCGATTCGATCTGGTTCAACCAGGGCCAGGTGTGCTGCGCCGGTTCGCGCCTGCTGGTGCAGGAATCGATCCAGGAGCGCTTCCTGAACAAGGTACGCGCCCGCATGGAAAACCTGCGCCTCGGCTCGCCGCTGGACAAATCGATGGACGTGGGCGCGCTGGTCGACCCCGTGCAGCACCAGCGCATCGCCGCGCTGGTCGATTCTGCCCGCGCCGAAGGCTGCGACGTGTGGCAGCCGGCGTGCGAATTGCCGGCTGACGGCTCGTGGTTCCCGCCGACCCTGATCACGGGCGCGTCGACCTCGGCCGCCGTCGCACAGGCTGAAATCTTCGGCCCCGTGCTGGTGGCCATGAGCTTCCGCACGCCGCCCGAAGCGGTGCAGCTGGCGAACAACACGGTGTACGGCCTGGCCGCCAGCGTGTGGACCGAGTCGATCAGCCTGGCCCTCGATATCGCTCCCGCCATCAAGGCAGGCGTGGTGTGGATCAACAGCGCCAACCAGTTCGACGCCGCGTGCGGTTTCGGCGGCTACCGCGAATCGGGCTTCGGCCGTGAAGGCGGCCGCGAAGGCATGCTGGAATACATGACGGCCCTGGCCGAAGATGCGCGCCCGGCCTTGCCGGTGGTGGAAGCGAAAGCCAAGGGCAATGCGAAACCGGCGCCAGCCGATCCGTTCGCCATTGACCGCACGGTCAAGATGTACATTGGCGGCAAGCAGGCGCGCCCTGACAGCGCCTACAGCACCCCGGTGTTTGGCGCGAACGGCGCCCTGCTGGCCGAAGTGGGCGTGGGCAGCCGCAAGGATATCCGCAATGCCGTCGAAGCTGCCCATAAAGCGTCCGGCTGGACCGGCGCCACGGCGCACAACCGCGCGCAAGTGCTGTACTACATCGCCGAAAACCTGGCAGCGCGCGCCGACGAATTCGCCGCCCGCATCGCCGCCATGACGGGCAGTAAAAACCCCGAGAAGGAAGTGCAGGCATCGATCGAACGCCTGTTCTACTACGCCGCCTGGGCTGATAAATACGACGGCCTGGCGCACCAGCCGCCAACCAAGGGCATCACCGTGGCGCTGAACGAAGCGGTCGGTGTGATCGGCATCGTCTGCCCGAACGAAGCGCCTTTGCTCGGCTTCATTTCGCTCGTCGCCCCGGCCATCGCGCTGGGCAACCGCGTGGTGGTGGTGCCATCGGAAGCGCATCCGCTTTCCGCGCTGGACCTGTACCAGGTGTTCGACACGTCCGACTTGCCGGGCGGCGTCGTCAACATCATCAGCGGCAACGCCGATGAACTGGCGCGCACCCTAGCCACGCACGCCGACATCGACGCCGTCTGGCGCCATGACGGTTCCGCTGAAGGTTGCGCGGAAGTTGAGCGCCTGTCAGCCGGCACCCTGAAGCGCACCTGGGTCGGCGGCGCCAAGGGCCGCGACTGGTACAGCGCCGCGCAAAGCGGTGGTCGTGCCGTGCTGGCGCATGCGTCGCAAGTGAAAAACGTGTGGATTCCTTACGGCGTCTGATAAGCAACTAGCGTTACAAAGCTGGGGTCAGAACCGCAGGGACTGACCCCAAATTTATTATGATCGGAGTTAAACCATGTTTTTAACCCAGGAAATCATCCGCAAAAAGCGCGACAAGGGCGTGCTGAGCGCCGAGGAAATTCAGTTTTTCGTGCGTGGCATCACTGACGGCAGCGTCAGCGAAGGACAGATCGCGGCGCTGGGCATGGCCGTCTATTTCAACGACATGAACATGGACGAGCGCGTGGCGTTCACCCTGGCCATGCGCGATTCCGGCCAGGTGCTGGACTGGCGCTCGTTGAACCTGCCCGGTCCCGTCGTCGACAAGCATTCGACGGGCGGCGTGGGCGACGTCGTCTCCCTGCTGCTGGGTCCCATGGTCGCCGCGTGCGGCGGTTACGTGCCGATGATCTCGGGCCGCGGCCTGGGCCACACGGGCGGCACCCTGGACAAGTTCGACGCCATTCCCGGCTACTGCACGGTGCCGGACAATGCACTGTTCCGCAAGGTGGTGCAGGAGATCGGCGTGGCCATCATCGGCCAGACGGCGCAGCTGGCGCCGGCCGACAAGCGTTTCTACAGCATCCGCGACGTCACCGCCACGGTGGAGTCGGTGGCCATGATCACCGGCTCCATCCTGTCGAAGAAACTCTCGGCCGGCCTGGACGCGCTGGTGATGGACGTGAAAGTGGGTTCGGGCGCCTTCATGCCGACCTACGACAAATCGGTGGAACTGGCCGAGAGCATCGTCGCCGTCGGCAATGGCGCGGGCATGCAGACGTCGGCCATTCTGACGGACATGAACGAATCGCTGGCGCCGTACGCGGGCAATGTGCTGGAAGTGCGCGGCGCCATGGATTACCTGACGGGCCGTTCGCGTCCCGCGCGTCTGCATGAAGTGACCCTGGCGCTGTGCGCCGAGATGCTGGTGCTGGGCGGCCTGGCCGCCACCGAAGAGGAAGCGCGCGTGAAATTGACGGCGGCCCTCGATTCGGGCGAAGCGGCCGAGCGTTTCTCGCGCATGGTGTCCGCCCTGGGCGGCCCGGCGGATATCGTCGAGCATCCGGACAAGCACCTGGAAACAGCGCCATTCATCGTGCCGGCACCGGCGCTGTCGGCCGGTTTTGCCAACGTGCGCGATTGCCGCGCCATCGGCCTGGCCGTCGTGGCCCTGGGCGGTGGCCGCCGCCGTCCGACCGACAGCATCGATTTCGCCGTCGGCCTGACGGACCTCGTGAGCCTGGGCGAGCAAGTGGCCGTTGGCCAGCCGCTGGCCATGGTGCACGCGCGCACGGAAGCGGCGGCGCAGCAAGCCGTCAGGGAAATCCAGCAAGCGTATGCCATCAGCGCGGTGGCGTTGACGGGCAATCCGGTGATTTACCGTACGATACGACCTTAAACTAAACCCAGAAGCAAAGTCTGGGGTCGTACCCTCAGGGTACGACCCCGGCATCTTGCTGCTGGGGTTGAAAAGAAAATCAAATGAACAACCAAGAACTGATCGCCGAAGCCAATGCCGGCCGCGAACTGGCGTACGCGCCATATTCGCGCTTTAAAGTGGGCGCGGCGCTGCTGTGCAAGGATGGCCGCGTCTTCCGCGGCTGTAACGTGGAAAATGCGGCGTATGGCCTGTGCAACTGCGCCGAGCGCACGGCGTTTTTCAGCGCCATCGCGCAAGGCTGCAAGCCGGGCGACTTCGCCAAATTGGCCGTCACGGGCGACACGGTCGAACCGATCTCGCCGTGCGGCGCCTGCCGCCAGGTGATCTTCGAGATGGGCGGCGCCGACCTGCCGGTCATCCTGACGAACCTGAAAAACGATGTCATGGAAGTGACGGCGGGCTGGCTGCTGCCGCACGGCTTCGGCAATTCCGACCTGGACATGAAGTAACAGGATTCGCTTGAACAAGACGATCGACATCCAGGCCGCCGTGGCGATTGCCGCGGCCGAAGCCATGGCCGCCAAGACGCAGGGCACCTTCGGCGTGGGCGGCGTGCTGCTCGATGGCGCCGGCAACGTGCTGCAATCGATGCATAACAATGTCGTGCGCCAGGGCCTGGTGTTCGACCCCACGGCGCATGGCGAACGCCAGCTGGTGGACTGGTATTTTGCCGAACGGGCCAAGGGCACGCCCTTGCCGCCGCCGGGCGAACTGACCATCGTCACCTCGCTCGACCCCTGCTGCATGTGCACGGGGGCGATTCTGACGGCCGGTTTCAACGTGGTGGTGGCCGCGCCCGACGTCAAGGCGGGCATCAATTACGATGGCAGTGCCACGTTCACGGCTTTGCCGGCGCCGCTGCAGGCGCAGGCAGGCCGCAGTTTTTGTTATCCGGCCGTGCGCGGCGCCACGGAGTATGCGCGCCTGCCATCCGGCGCCGCGCCCAAATCTTTTTTCATCGGCAAGAGCATCCATGAGGCGACGCAGGCACTGTGTTCGCTTGTGTTCGAAGCGACATCGGCGCAGGTGATGCAGCTGCTGAACGCGGGCGACGACGTGCATTTGCGCGATCCCGCCACCTTGCCATCCGAGCATGCCGTGGTGCGCGCCCTGCGCCGCCGCTATCCGGACGCCCTGACTTACCGTTGCGCGCCGCATGCGCCCGATGCCGGCCTGGCACCGTTCCTGCAGGCGGCCATGGAGCAGGATGTGCGCGATGGCGGGCAGGGCGACGCTGCCGCCTTGCTCGATTCCTTCGGCAACCTGCTGCTGTGCATGCCGGGAAAATTGGCGCAGTCGGTCATCCGCACGCCGTTCATGGAATGCACGCGCCAGTACGCGCAGCTGCGCTTTGAATTGATGGCGAATGCCCAGCCGGCGCTGCAGGAAGAAATCAAAAGTTATCTGGGCCACCCCAAGCATGGCACCTTCGTGCTGGCCATCGGCCCGGACGACGGCGCCGCCAGTTTCATGACCCTGGGCGCCTACGGCTCCACCATGGAAGGGGCGCTGCCGGAGAATAATCCCGCGCAATTCCAGTATGTGCGCCCGGCCATGGAGGAAGACGCGCTGCTGGCGCTGTGCGAGTCGATGCCGCCGCTGTACCGCAAGCTGATACGCATCCGGCCGCGCCAGGTGGTGAGTCTGGACTTGATCAGCGCCCTGGGCTAAGCATCATCGTCCGGCAGATTTTTGAGTAAAAAGTCGCGTACGTTCTCGCCCGCCACGCGGCGTATCTGCGCTTCCGACAGGCCAGCGTCGAGCAGCGCCTGCGTCAAGCGCGGCAAGCCCGTCGCATCGATGGCCGTGGTGACGGCGCCGTCGAAGTCCGAGCCATAGGCCACGTGGTCGGCGCCGATCAGTTTGACCGTGTACTTGATGGCGCGCGCGATGGACGCCACGTCCTTGCCGCAGACGGCCGTATTCCAGAAACCGATGCCCACCAGGCCACCCTGGGCGGCGATGCGTTTCAGTTGTGCGTCGCTGAGGTTGCGGCCGTTGGCGCAAGTGCCGCGCACGCCGGTGTGCGACACCATCACGGGGCGTTTCGCCATCGTCAACACGTCGTCGATGGTGGCCGGCGAGGCATGCGCCAGGTCGACGATCATCTTGCGCTGTTCCATGGCGCGCAGCCATTGCTTGCCCAGCGGCGTCAGGCCGCCTTTTTTCATGCCGTGCTGTGAACCTGACAGTTCCGTGTCGAAGAAATGCGTGGGCGCGGCCATGCGGTAGCCGGCCCGGTACAGGGTATCGAGATTCTCCAGCTTGCCCTCGAGCGCATGCGCGCCTTCCAGGGTCAGCCAGCCGGCCAGCAGGTTCGGATCTTTTTCGCGCGCGGCGATGAAGCTGCGCAGCTGGGCGCGGCTGCCGATGACGCGCACCTTGCCATCGCTCCTGGCCGCTTGCTGGCGCAGCTCGTCGGCCTGGTAGGTGGCGCGCGCCAGCAGGCTGTTCCAGGTGGCGGGCGGCAAGCCTTGCGCCACGACCAGGGCCGTGATGTTGTCCGTGTCGCTGCCATTGCGCTCGATATTCATCTTGCGCGGCGTCTTGGTGACGACGGAAAAGGCTTGCAGCGCCACGTTGGCCCGCTGCAGGCGGGGGAAGTCGACATGCCCGCGCTGGCTGTCGCGGTTCAGATTGCGTTGCCACAGCAGGCTGTCGGCGTGCAGGTCGGCGATCCACAGGCTCTGGTGCAGGGCCACGGTGGCTGCCGATGGCGCCTTGCCGGACGACGGATGGACACGGTTGAGGTGTTCGTCGACGAGGACGGGAGCGGACAGGAAACCGCCGATCAGCGCAAGGCTGGCGGCGGCGAAGGTACTGATAATCATTGTTCTCCGTTTTACCATGGATCGTAGGTGCCCAGGCTCCAGATGTGGCCTTCCGGGTCGCGGCAGGTAAAGCCCCGTCCGCCGTAATCTTCATCCTTGATGTCGAGCACGATCTCGGCGCCGGCTTCGCGCGCGCTGCGGTAGACGGCATCAGCATCACTGACGACCAGGTAGCAGCTTTGCGTGTTGGCGCCGCCGACGTCGCCAGGCAGTTTCATCAGGCGGCCATAGTCGCTGTCGATGGCTGGCGCCACCATGACCATGCCATTGCCAAAGCTCAGTTGTGCATGGGCGACGCCGCCGTTGCCGTCAGGCACGATCAATTGTTTTTCAAAGCCGAGCGCCTTGCACAGCCATTCGATGGCGGCGGGCGCGTCGCGGTAGCGCAGGCAGGGTATGGTTGTCGCTGCTGTCGCTTTTGCTGTCGTGGTCATCAGAAAACTCCTATGGCTGTGGGGGAGTAGCTTCGATCATGGATACTGTCTGGCGTTCCATATCCATACCAACCATCGGGATAGGGTTGATGCCCGTCAGTGCTACGTCCCTCCATAGTGCCATAGAACAATCCTTGCACTCTTGCCACAACGCAAATTTTTATTGCGGTGACTGCGACGAGTTCGCTGCCTTCGTATCCGTGTCCGTGTCGTCGCCGTTGCTTGCCCATCTGAGCAGCATCACAAGCGCAAACAGCATGATGGCCAGCGGCAAGATGGTGAGCAGGAACGCCAGGCCCAGGCAGCATGCCAGCAGCATGGGCCAGGACATGGCGCGCAAGGCGGCCAAGCCCTGGCGCGTGTAGGCGCACAGCTCGTTCCAGAAAGCGCTGAAGGAAGTGCTGCCCGGTGCCGCATTGAGGTCTTTCATGCCGTTCTCCTGTCGTGTGAATGCCGCTGCCGTATGCATGCTGGCAATGAAGCCACTATAGGCAAAACCTTGCTGCCGGGCATCGCGTATGCGACGAATGGCAGGAATGGCGGACCGAACGGTGACAGGCAGGGACAAACGGTTATTCAAACACCTTGAGTTTCAGCTGGAAACTGAGCGCGCCATACAGGCGGTCCTTGTAGGACGGCACGATGGCGATATTCACGCCCACGCGCTGGTATTCATAGCTGATGGTGGGCACCAGGGCCGGGAACCAGCCGCCATCGCGCATCTTCGGATAGCCACTGAAGCCGCCAACGACGGCGCCGACGCGCAGCGGACCCACCTTGATCGGCTGGTAGTACACGCCCAGGTAGTTCGAGTAGGCGCGGTCGCTATTGTAGAAGCGGCCAGCCGTGACCGAGGCGACCGTGGAAAAGCGGTATTCGGCGCCCAGGCCCGGATTGCTGTCGTTCAGGTTCTTGTCGCGCTGAAAGTGATACGAATAAAAGCCCGCGTTGAGCCAGGTTTCGCTCAGCGGCTGATTTTCTATCATGCCGACTGTCTGCGCCTGTGCCGCGCCCGCCACTGCCAGCAGCGCCGCGCAGGCGGCTTTGCCCAGCAATGACGCGGTGCGCGCCGATGACCATTGTTTCATGCCTGTTCCTTGTCCTGTCGATATGGCGCCGCCAATGCAAGCGCTCCAGCGCGTCATGCTATCACTGCCAGATTGTTCATTGGAAATTTCATCACGTGCCCGGCGCAGCGCCAGGCAGGGCGATGGCCGCCTGCACCATGTGCGTGAGCAGGATTTCCGCGTCCTCGTAATCCTTGCGCGTGAGCTGCTTGCGCTCCAGCACCAGGGTCATCTGTGCTGAAAAATCCGCATACGATTGCGTCATGGCCCAGATGGCGAACATCAGGTGCGTGGCGTTGACGGGCGCGATCCTGCCGGCGGCGATCCACGCCTCGAAGACGGCGATATCCTTGCGCAGCAGGGGCACGACTCTTTCTCGTATCTGCGCGCCGTACAGGGGCGCGCCATTGATCACCTCCAGCGCATACACGCGCGAAGCCCACGGCTGTTCGCGCGAAAAACGCAGCTTGGCGCCGATGTACGCGCGCAGCACGTCGCGCGGCTCGTCGTGTTCATTGGCCAGCATGTCCATGCGTGCCAGCCAGTCGTCGAGCACGTCGTCGAGCACGCGCTGGTACAGCAGCTGCTTGGATGGGAAGTAATACATCAGGTTTTGCTTCGACAGGCCGGCCCGCTCGGCGATGGTGGCGATCGACGCGCCCTCATAGCCGCTTTCCGCAAATACGCGCACGGCTTGTTCCAGGATGTCCGCTTCCAGGCGGTCGCGGTTTTGCAGGCGCCGGCCGCCGGCGTTTTTCACGGGAGGGGCAGGGGATTTGTCGCTGGCCATGGCGGGTTCTTTAGCGTGGGCGGATCGATTGCAGGAATGCCTGCAGCACGGGGGTATCGGTGTAGGCCACGTTGAAGCGGAACCACACCGTCTCGGGCGCGCGCAGCATGAAAAATTCGTTCGGCGACAGCAGGATGCCCGCCTTCAAGGCCATGTCGGCGATGATCTTGCCATTCCATTCCGGTGTCTGGATAGTGGGCCAGCCAGCGCTGACGAACATGCCGCCACGGGGACGTGCCACGGGCGCCATGCCCGCCTGCGCCAGGCAGTCGATGCTGCGCTCGCGGGCCGCATCGAGCTGCGCCACCAGCCGTTCCACCATGCGCTTGTAGGGCCGCGCGGACACGGCGTGGTAGACGGCGCGCTCGTTGATTTCCGACGTCGTCAGCCCCGCCAGCATTTTCACGCGCACCAGTTCGGCCACCAGCGACGGCGAGGCGCAAATCGACCCCACGCGCAGCACGGGCGACAGGGTCTTGGAAAAACTGCCCACGCGGATCACGCGGCGCAAGCCATCCATGGCCGCCAGTGACGCTTCGCCGCGCGCCGCCAGTTCGCGGTAGATATCGTCTTCCACCAGCCAGAAATCGAATTGCTCGGCCAGTGCCAGCAGGCGGTGCGTTTGCGCCTGGCTGAGCGATGTTCCCAGCGGATTTTGCAGCACCGTGTTGACGAACATGAGCTTGGGCTGCGTGCGCGCAGCCTCGCTGGCCAGCGCATCGAGATCGAGGCCCGTCTCGCCGCGCGCAATGCCCACGGGGATGCAGCCGTGGTGGCGGATCAGCGACTGCAGATTGCTGTAGCCGGGGTCTTCCACCAGCACCGTGTCGCCCGGCTTGGTCAGGCTGCGCAGGATCAAGTCAAAAGCATGCGTGGCGCCGTGCGTCAGCAAGACCTGGTCCGGCTCCACCTGGAACAGCTCTTCCGACAAGGTGGCGGCCAGGCGCTGGCGCAGCGAGGGAAAACCGAGCGGGTGGCCATAGCCGCGCAATCGGCTGGCGGGTATGCGCATGGCCTGGCGCACGGCGTCGAGCACGGTCGCCTCGCCATACATCTCGGGCGGCAGCCAGCCCGCGCCCACGGGCAGGGCGTCGGACACGCCCGAATACAGGTCCGGCGTGAGGGCGTCGATGGCGGTGGGACTCGCGTGTACGGCGGCCTGCGGCGAGGCGGCGATATCGTGGCGCGCGACAAAATAGCCGGAGCCGCGGCGCGACGACAGCAAGCCGAGGTTGACCAGCCGATCATACGATTCGACGACGGTGAACGTCGACACGCCATTGCAGCGGGCGAACTGGCGCACGGACGGCATGCGCGTGCCGATGCGCAGGGCGCGGCTGCCCACCATGACGCTGATGGCGATGACGATCTGCTCGACGAGGCCGCCCTTCTTCTGGCGGTCGATGTCCAGCACGGGCCAGCCGCTTGCTTGCTCGGGGGCATCGTCTGTGCTGTCGCTGTGCTTCACGGTGGCTCCTTTTGCTGCCTTGCACAAAACTGTAGTGGTTTTTTGACCTGTACGGTTGGGGTACTTTGCCGTTTGTGTATCTGTGCCATTGGGGATGGCCTGTCTATTATTACATCAGCTTTTTGCCAACTGGTAAATTATTTTACGCTTCGTCAAAAACGATCCTGGCCCCGCGCCAGCCCCCATCCCAAGGAGAAGGTCATGAACGAAACAAGGCCGGAATCGATGTCGGCATTCTGGATGCCGTTTACGAACAACCGTGATTTCAAGGCCAACCCGCGCCTGCTCGTGTCGGCCGAAGGCATGTACTACAAGGACGTCGATGGCAACGCCATCCTCGACGGCACGGCGGGACTGTGGTGCGTGCCGTGCGGCCATGCGCAGCCGAAAATCGTCGGCGCCATCCGCGAGATGGTGGGCCAGCTGGACTTCGCGCCCACCTTCCAGATGGGCCATCCGGCCGCCTTCGAGCTGGCGGAAAAACTGATGGACTACACGGGGCATAAATTTGGCCACGTCTTCTACACCAATTCCGGTTCCGAAGCCGTCGACACGGCGTTGAAGATCGCGCTGGCCTACCACCGGGCGCGCGGCGAGGGCGCACGCACGCGCCTGATCGGCCGTGAACGCGGTTACCACGGCGTGGGCTTCGGCGGCATTTCCGTGGGCGGCATCGGCGGCAACCGCAAAACCTTCGGCCCCTTGCTGCCCGGCGTCGACCACCTGCCGCACACGCACAACCTGGACAAGAACGCCTACACGGTGGGCGAGCCCGAATACGGCACCCACCTGGCCGATGAACTGGAACGCATCGTCGCCCTGCATGACGCCTCGACGATTGCCGCCGTCATCGTCGAACCGGTGGCCGGTTCCACTGGCGTACTGATTCCGCCGAAAGGCTATCTGAAACGCTTGCGCGAGCTGTGCACCAAGCACGGCATCCTCTTGATCTTCGATGAAGTCATCACGGGTTTCGGCCGCATGACGACGCCGTTCGCCGCCGACTATTTCGACGTCGAGCCGGATCTGATGACGACGGCCAAGGGCCTGACCAACGGCATGGTGCCAATGGGCGCCGTGTTCAGCAAAAAGTATATCCACGACGCCTTCATGGATGCGCCGGCCGGCATCGAACTGTTCCACGGCTACACGTATTCCGGCCACCCGCTCGCGTGCGCCGCCTCGCTGGCGACCCTGCAAGTGTTCGAAGAACAGGACATCCTCGGTCACGCCAAAGCGATGCAGGCATATTGGAGCGACGCCGTGCATTCGCTGAAAGGCTTGCCGCACGTGATCGACTTGCGCAGCATCGGCCTGATCGCCGGCATCGAACTCGATCCCATCGCCGGCAAACCCGGCACGCGCGCCTTCAACGCCTTCAAGCAGGCCTTCGCCGACGGCGTGCTGATACGCACGACGGGCGACATCATCGCGTTGTCGCCGCCGCTGGTGCTGGAAAAACAGCATGTCGACGAGCTGTTTGGCAAGCTGGCGACGGTGCTGAAAAACCTTGATTAAGCCCCGGGGTCAGACCCGCCGGGTCTGACCCCAGAATTTGCCCTTGGGGTAAAGAGAGGAAATAACGTGAACCAAATTAACACACAGCTCGACACCATCACCCACTTCATCAACGGCGCCAAAGTCGACACCCACAGTGGCCGCTACGGCGACGTCTACAACCCCGCCCTGGGCGAGCCCGTGGCCCGCGTGGCGCTGGGCACCGTGGAAGACGTGGATGCGGCCGTGCAGGCGGCCGCCGCCGCCTTTCCCTCCTGGTCGGCCACGCCGCCCTTGACGCGTGCCCGTGTCCTGTTCCGCTACCTGCAGCTGTGCCAGCAGCACACGGACGACTTTGCCGCCATGCTCACGCGCGAACATGGCAAGACCTTTGCCGATGCCCAGGGCGAGGTGGCGCGCGGCATCGAGATGGTGGAATTTGCCGTCGGCATTCCGCAGTTGTTAAAGGGCGAATTCACGGACCAGATCTCGCGCGGCATCGACGCCTGGTCCATGCGCCAGGCGCTCGGTGTGGTGGCTGGCATCACGCCATTCAACTTCCCCGTGATGGTGCCGATGTGGATGTTCCCCGTCGCCATCGCCTGCGGCAATACCTTCGTCTTGAAACCGTCCGAGCGCGATCCGTCGGCGTCCCTGCTGCACGCCAAACTGCTCAAAGATGCGGGCTTGCCCGACGGCGTCTTCAACGTGGTGCAGGGAGATAAAGTGACGGTCGACGCCTTGCTCGACCACCCCGTCGTGCAGGCGATCAGCTTTGTCGGCTCGACGCCGATCGCCGAATACATCTATGCGCGCGGCAGCGCCAGCGGCAAGCGCGTACAAGCCTTGGGTGGCGCGAAAAACCATATGGTGGTGATGCCCGATGCGGACATGGACATGGCGGTCGACGCCCTGATCGGCGCAGCTTACGGTTCGGCGGGCGAGCGCTGCATGGCTATCTCCGTCGTGGTGGCCGTGGGCGACGCGGGTGACAAGCTGATCGATGCACTGGCAACGCGCACGGCCGCACTGAAAGTGCGCGACGGCATGGAAGATGGTGCGGAAATGGGACCGGTCGTGTCGCTGGTCGCCAAGCAGCGCATTGAAAAACTCATCGCCTCCGGCGTGGAGCAGGGTGCGACCCTGGTCGTCGATGGCCGTAATCACGTGGTGCCGGGCCGCGAGAACGGCTTCTTTGTCGGCGGCACCTTGTTCGACCACGTCACTCGCGACATGAGCATCTACAAGGAAGAGATTTTCGGCCCCGTGCTGTGCGTGCTCCGGTGTCCTGACGTGGTGCATGCGGTGGAACTGATCAACGCCAACGAGTATGGCAACGGCGTGGCCATCTACACGCGCGACGGCGGCGTGGCGCGTGAATTCGTGCGCCAGATTCAGGTCGGCATGGTGGGCGTCAATATCCCCTTGCCCGTGCCGATGGCCTTCAACAGTTTCGGCGGCTGGAAGCGCAGCATGTTCGGCGATCACCACGCCTATGGCCCCGAAGGCGTGCGTTTCTACACGCGCCACAAGGCCGTGATGCAGCGCTGGCCGAACACGGCAAGCGCTGGTGTGGAATTTGCTTTTCCCCAGATGAAGTAAAGCTTTCAAATCACAAGCCGGCCGCACATAACAAGAGGAATACGCGATGATCGAGTCTTTGAACTATTTGCCGCATCCCACCCTGCCCAACGAGGAACTGGCGGGCCACTTCACGGACCTGGCGCCGCCGCTCACGGCACGCCAGGCCGCCATCGAAAGCGCCCGCTGCCTGTATTGCTACGACGCGCCGTGCAGCCGCATCTGTCCGTCGGAAATCGACGTGGCCAGCTTCATCCGCAACATCCACGACAAGAACATCAACGGCGCCGCCGCCGGCATCCTGAAACAGAATATCCTGGGCGGCAGCTGCGCCAGGGTCTGTCCGACGGAAATCCTCTGTGAAGACGTCTGCGTGCGCAACCACGACGCCGAAGGCCAGCCCGTCAAGATCGGCCTCTTGCAGCGCTACGCCGTCGACCACGCGCATTTCGCGGCGCACCCGTTCAGGCGCGCGGCTGCCACCGGCAAGACGGTCGCCATTGTTGGCGCAGGGCCGGCCGGCCTGTCGTGCGCGCACCGGCTGGCCATGCTTGGCCACGATGTGGTGATCTTCGAGAAGGAAGGCAAGGCGGGCGGCCTGAATGAATACGGCATCGCCAAATACAAGCTGACGGACGACTTCGCGCAAAAGGAAATCGACTTCCTGCTGGACATCGGCGGCATCGAGATCCGATGTCGCCAGGTGCTGGGCGAGAACCTGCAGCTGCGCGACTTGCACGCGCAGTACGACGCCGTGTTCCTGGGCCTGGGCCTGGGCGCCAGCCGCAAGCTGGGCTTGACGGGCGAGGATGCGCCGGGACTCCTGGCCGCCGTCGATTACATTAGCGCGCTGCGCCAGGCGGACGACCTGGCCGCGCTGCCCGTGCCGAAACGGGCGGTTGTCATTGGCGCCGGCAATACGGCCATCGACATGGCGGTGCAGATTCAAAGGCTCGGCGCCGAGGAAGTCACCCTCGTCTACCGGCGCGGCTTCGACGCCATGACGGCCACCCACCATGAACAGGAAATCGCCAAGGCCAACCAGGTGCGCATGCTGACATGGGCCCAGCCGCAGCAGGTGCTGCTCGACGCGGCTGGCAAGGTGGCGGGCATGCGTTTCGAAAAAACAAGCATGCAGGGCTCACGCCTGGCTGGCACCGGTGAAACATTCGACGTGGCGGCCGACGCCATCTTCAAGGCCATCGGCCAGAGCTTCGACACGGAAGTGCTGCATGACCCGATGGCGTCATTGCTGAAACGCAAAGGCGACAAGATCGCCGTCGATGGGGGCTTTCGCACGGTGCTGCCGGGGATCTACGCGGGCGGCGATTGCGTGGCGCCGGGGCAAGACTTGACGGTGCAAGCCGTCCAGCATGGCAAGCTGGCCGCACTGGCCATCCATTCCGATTTGTTCAATAAAGTGGAGGCTGCATAATGGCTGATCTCAGCATCGAATTTTGCGGCATCAAGGCGCCGAATCCCTTCTGGCTGGCGTCCGCACCGCCGACGGACAAGGCCTACAACGTGGTGCGCGCCTTCGAAGCAGGGTGGGGCGGCGTCGTGTGGAAAACCCTGGGGGAAGACCCGGCCGCCGTCAACGTGTCGTCGCGCTATTCCGCCCTGTATGGCAAGAACCGCGAAGTGGTGGGCTTCAACAACATCGAGCTGATCACCGACCGCTCGCTGGAAATCAACCTGCGCGAAATCACGCAGGTGAAAAAGGACTGGCCCGACCGCGCCATGATCGTCTCCCTGATGCTGCCGTGCGAAGAGCACTACTGGGCCGACATCCTGCCCAAGGTCGAGGCGACGGGAGCGGATGGCATCGAACTCAATTTCGGCTGTCCGCACGGCATGCCGGAGCGGGGCATGGGCGCGGCCGTGGGTCAGGTTCCCGAGTATGTGCAGATGGTCACCGCCTGGTGCAAGAAGCACAGTCGCTTGCCCGTCATCGTCAAGCTCACGCCCAACATCACGGACGTGCGCATGCCGGCGCGCGCTGCCAAGGCGGGCGGCGCGGATGCCGTCTCGCTGATCAACACCATCAACTCGATCACCTCGCTGGACCTGGACCGCATGGTGGCCTTGCCCATCGTCGGCGGCGCGAGCACGCACGGCGGCTATTGCGGCGCGGCCGTCAAACCGATCGCCCTGAACATGGTGGCCGAAATCGCCCGCGATCCGCAGACGCGCGGTTTGCCCATTTCCGGCATCGGCGGCATCGGCAACTGGCGCGACGCGGCCGAATTTCTCGCCCTGGGTGCCGGCTGCGTGCAGGTATGCACGGCCGCCATGCTGCATGGTTTCCGCATCGTCGACGAGATGAAGGATGGCCTGTCGCGCTGGATGGATGAAAAGGGCTATGCACGCATCAGCGATTTTTCCGGCAAGGCCGTGGCCAACACGACGGACTGGAAATACCTGGACATGAATTACCAGGTGATTGCGCAGATCAACCAGGACGACTGCATCAAATGCGGCAAGTGCTATGTGGCTTGCGAAGACACCTCGCACCAGTCGATTTCGCAACTGATCGACGCCGCCGGCACGCGCACCTATGAGGTGATCAAGGAGGAATGCGTGGGCTGCAATCTGTGCGAAATCACCTGTCCGGTGCAGGGCTGCATCACGATGGTGCCGCAGACGACAGGCAAGCCATACATGAACTGGACGCAGGATCCGCGCAACCCTCGGGCATTGGCGGAGTCGGCATAGGGCACGGTTATTGCGTGCGTTTTATTTGTAAACAGCGGCCGGCCTTTGCGGTAAGCTAGATTGACTTAAAGGTCGCGCCGTTTCTATAAAACCGATCCCCTCCCAACCGATGGAGCATACCTGTGAACCACGACTATTCAGGCAACACGCAACTCTGGAATGAAGACCTGGCGCCCACCACTGCGGCGCAGCGCACTTGGCGCTGGTATCACTTTGCCGCGCTGTGGGTCGGCATGGTGATGTGCATTCCCGCCTACACCCTGTCGGCCAGCCTGATCGACAGCGGCATGTCCGGTTACCAGGCCGTGCTCACGGTATTTCTCGCCAACGCCATCGTGCTCCTGCCCATGCTGCTGATCGGCCATGCGGGCACCAAGTACGGCATCCCGTATGCCGTGCTGGCGCGCGCCTCGTTCGGCACCATGGGCGCGCGCCTGCCCGCCCTGATGCGCGCCATCGTCGCCTGCGGCTGGTATGGCATCCAGACCTGGTTCGGCGGGCAGATGATCTATACCCTGATGGGCGTGCTGGTGGGCCATGAACTGGGCGGCGAGAAGATCGCGGGCCTGGGCATCAACGGCAGCCAGCTGCTGTGCTTTTTGGCTTTCTGGGCCATCCAGTTCTATTACATCCTGCATGGCATGGAATCGATCCGCAAGCTCGAAACCTACACGGCGCCGCTGAAAATCCTCATCTGCTTCGTGCTGCTGTACTGGGTGCACAGCAAGGCTGGCGGCGTGGCCAGCCTGCTGGACCAGCCATCGCAATTCATCCCCGGCGGTAAAAAGGCGGGCCAGTTCTGGAGCGTCTTCTGGCCATCGCTGACGGCCATGGTGGGTTTCTGGGCCACCCTGGCATTGAACATCCCCGACTTCACGCGCTTCGCCAAGACGCAGCGCGACCAGGTGATCGGCCAGTCGATCGGCTTGCCGGTGCCGATGGGCCTCCTGGCCATGCTGGCCGTGATCGTCACGGCAGGCTCCGTCGTCATGTACGGCAAGGCCATCTGGGATCCCGTCGATCTGGCCAGCCGCATGACGGGCGCCGCCGTGCTGATCGCCCTGATCATCCTCCTGATCGACACGGTCAGCGTCAACCTGGCCGCCAACCTGGTGGGCCCGGCGTACGACTTTTCCTCGCTGGCGCCGAAGCAGATTTCGTACAAGATGGGCGGCTACATCACGGCTTTCATCGCCATCGTCATGATGCCGTGGAAGGTGCTCGAGTCGACGCAGGGCTATATCTTCACGTGGCTGATCGGCTACTCGGCCCTGCTGGGGCCCATCGCCGGCATCCTCATCGTCGACTATTATTTTGTGCGCAAGACGCAGCTCGACGTCAAACAACTGTACCGCGACGACGGCGTCTACTCGTACGGCAATGGCTGGAACATGGCGGCGCTGATCGCCTTTGTCATCGCCGTGCTGCCGAATATCCCGGGCTTTTTGAATGCGGCCTTTCCCACGGCGTTTCCCGGCGTGGGCGAAGGATTCAAAACCATCTACACCTACGCCTGGTTCGTGGGCGTGGCCATCGCCGCCGTCGTGTACGGCGTCATGATGAAGGGCAAGGCCGTGGCGCACGTGCAGCAGGCGCCGCAGTCGTAATCACTCAAGGAGACAAGATGACTACACTGATACGTGGCGGTACCGTCGTCAACGCCGACCGCGCCTTTCGCGCCGATGTGCTGATCGAGGGCGACACGATTGCCGCCGTCGGCGAGAACTTGCCGGTGCCGGTGGGCGCCACGGTGATCGACGCGGGCGGCCTGTACGTGATGCCGGGCGGGATCGACACGCACACGCACATGAATTTGCCCTTCATGGGCACCGTGACGTCCGACGATTTTTTCACCGGCACGGCAGCGGGTCTGGCGGGCGGCACCACCACCATCATGGACTTCGTCATTCCCGCGCCCAAGCAGTCGCTGATCGAAGCGTACCACCAGTGGCGCGAATGGTCGGCCAAGGCGGCCGGCGACTATACCTTCCACGTGGCGATCACATGGTGGAGCGAGCAGGTACATGAAGAAATGGGAGTGCTGGTGCGCGAGCATGGCGTAAACAGCTTCAAGCACTTCATGGCCTACAAAAACGCCATCATGGCCGACGATGAGACGTTGGTGAAAAGCTTTACCCGTTCGCTGGAGCTGGGCGCGCTGCCCACCGTGCATGCGGAAAATGGCGAGCTGGTTTTTCAATTGCAGCAAGCCTTGCTCAAGAAGGGGATCACGGGGCCGCAGGCGCACCCGCTGTCGCGCCCACCGGCCGTGGAAGCGGAGGCAGCCAACCGCGCCATCGCCATTGCCAACGTCCTCAATACTCCCGTGTACATCGTGCACGTCTCGTGCGCGGAATCGCTCGACGCCATCGCGCGGGCGCGCGCCAACGGCCAGCGCGTGTATGGCGAGGCGCTGGCGGGCCACCTGGTGATCGACGACAGCGTCTACCAGAGCGACGATTTCGACTACGTGGCGGGCCACGTCATGAGCCCGCCGTTTCGCGGCAAGCACCACCAAGCGGCCCTGTGGCACGGCCTGCAAAGCGGCAACCTGCACACGACGGCCACCGACCACTGCACCTTCTGTGCCGAGCAGAAGGCGGCCGGCAAGGACGACTTTACGCGCATCCCGAACGGCTGCGGCGGCGTCGAGGAACGCATGGCTGTCGTGTGGGACGCTGGCGTCAATTCCGGCATGCTCACGCCTTCCGAATTCGTCAAGGTCAGTTCCACCAATGCGGCGCAGATCTTCAATATGTATCCGCGCAAGGGCGTCATCGCCGCAGGCAGCGACGCCGACATCGTGCTGTGGGACCCGCAGGGCACGCGCACCATTTCCGCCGCCACGCAATTCGCCAAAGGGGGCTTCAACGTCTTCGAAGGGCGCACCGTGCGCGGCATCCCCAGCACCACGATTGCCGCCGGCAAGGTGGTGTTCCACAAGGGCGAACTGATGGCCGTCGAAGGGGCCGGGCGCTATATCGAACGCCCAGCGTTTTCCGCCACCACCGCATAAGGAGTTGATGATGGATGCATTGCGTATCAATGGCGAACGACTGTGGGCGGCCCTGATGGAGCTGGCGCAGATAGGCGCGACAGCGAAGGGCGGCGTCAAGCGCCTGGCCCTGACGGACCTGGACAAGCAGGGACGCGACCTCGTGGTGGGCTGGGGGCGCGAAGCGGGCATGAGCATCACGATCGACCAGATCGGCAATGTCTTCATGCGCCGCGACGGCGTGGATAATACCTTGCCGCCCGTGATGACGGGCAGCCATATCGACACGCAACCGACGGGCGGCAAGTTCGATGGCAATTACGGCGTGCTGGCCGGCCTGGAAGTGGTGCGCACCCTGAACGATTTGCACATCAAGACGCAGGCGCCCATCGAGGTGGCTTTCTGGACCAACGAGGAAGGCTCGCGCTTCGTGCCCGTGATGATGGGGTCCGGCGTGTTCTGCGGCGCCTTCTCGCTGGAGACGGCGTATGCGGCCAAGGACACGGAAGGAAAGACCGTGGGCGAGGAGCTGGCGCGCATCGGATACAAGGGCGAGCAGGTGCCGGGCGACCATCCGATTGGTGCCTATTTTGAAACGCATATCGAACAGGGCCCCGTGCTGGAAGACGCCGATAAAGTCATCGGCGTGGTGCCTGCCGTGATGGGCCTGTCGTGGTACGACTGCGTGGTGACGGGCATGGAAGCGCATGCGGGACCCACGCCTATGGGACTGCGCAAGGATGCGCTGCAAGTGGCCACGACCATCATGCAGGAAGTCGTCGCCATTGCCAACCGCTACCCGCCGTATGGGCGCGGCACGGTGGGCATGGTGCAAGTCTTCCCGAACAGCCGCAACGTGATCCCCGGTGAAGTCACATTCAGCATCGACCTGCGCAATGTGAACGACGAACTGCTCAACACCATGCATGGCGAGATCACGGCTTTTATTGACGCCACACGCGAAAAAACAGGCTTGGGTATTTCACTGGAAAGGGTATCCTATTACCCGCCATGCCCATTCCACCCCGACTGCGTGGGCGCCGTGCGCAACGCCACGGCAAAGCTGGGCTACTCCGTGATGGACGTGGTCTCCGGCGCGGGCCACGACGCCATCTACGCGGCCCGGCTGGCGCCGGCAGGCATGATCTTCGTGCCGTGCAAGGACGGCATCAGCCACAATGAAATCGAAGACGCCAAGCCCGAGCACCTGGAAGCGGGCTGCAACGTGCTGCTGCACGCGATGCTGGAGCGGGCCGTGGCCGTGTAATCTCAGGGCTTCGGCTGGAAGCTGCGCAAGAACGCCAGCAGCGCGCGCGCCGCGATGTCGGCGTCGTCCGCCGTCATGGTTTCCAGCGGGTTGTGGCTGATGCCGCCATTGCCGCAGCGGGTAAACAGCATGGCCACGTCGGTGATGGCGGCCATGGCCATGGCGTCGTGGCCGGCGCCCGACAGCAATGCGAATGGTTCGATGCCGACGGATTCCACGGCTTGCGCCAGCTGCGCCATCAGCCATGGCGCGCAGGGCGCCGCACGCGCCGACAGCAGCAGTTCCAGCTGGTAGTCGATCTGGCGCCGCGCGCAGATGGCGGCGATGCCATCGAGAATATCGTCGACGGCCGCCTGACGCACGGCATCAACAGCTGCGCGGATATCGAGCGACAGGGTACAGGCGCCGGCGATCACATTGACGGAGCCGTTGGGCACGTACAGCTGGCCCACGGTGCCCACCAGCGCCTCGCCCTGGTTGCAGCGCTGTTCCACCAGCAGGATGATTTCGGCGGCCGCGCTGGCGGCATCCTTGCGCATGGTCATGGGCGTGGTGCCCGCGTGGCTGGCCACGCCGTCAAGATTGACCAGGTAGCGCGAGCTGCCGGCAATCGCCGTGACGATCCCCAGCGGCAGGTCGCGTTCCAGCAGCACGGGACCCTGCTCGATATGCACTTCCACATAGCCGAGCAAATTCGCCGGATCGCGCGCGATGGCGCCGATGGCGCTCGCCTCGTGGCCGGCGGCGGCCAGCGCGTCGCGCATGCTCACGCCATCTGCATCGACCTGCTCCAGCAGCGACACGTCGAACTTGCCCGTGATAGCCGTGCTGCCCAAAAACGTGCTCTTGAAGCGCACGCCTTCTTCCTCGGCGAAGCCGACGACCTCGAAGTGGAAGGGCAGCTTTTCGCCTCGCTCGTGGAGATGGCGCACGACGGCGATCGGCAGCACGATGCCCAGCCGGCCGTCGTACTTGCCGCCATTGCGCACCGTGTCGTAGTGCGATCCCGTCATCAGGGTCTTCGCGCCGGGGATATCGGACAGATAGCGGCCGACCACATTGCCGACGGCGTCGATGTGCACCTGCATGCCGGCGTCCCGCATCCAGTCGGCCAGCTGCGCGGCCGTTCTCTGGTGCGCCGGCGTCAGGTAGGCGCAGGTCAGGTTGTAATCGCTGTCGCTCCAGCCGGCCAGGGTTTCGGCCTGCTGCATGATGGCCGGGCCGAAGTCCAGGCGCACGTCGAACAGGTCGTTCAGGCGCAGTTCGGCGATGCGCTTGATCTGCCGTAGCGATTCGGCCAGTTCATCGGCGCGCCGGTTCTTCAGGCGCCGCGCAAACGTGGCGATGATGTCCTGCCGCGTCAAACCTTCACCCGTCGGGCCCTTGACGGCCAGGATGAAGGGAAAGCCGAACTTGGCGTTGTATTCACTGTTGAGGCGCTGCAGGGTGGCAAATTCGTCGGCGCTGCACAGGTTCAGGCCGGACTTGGCTTGCTCGCGCGTCGATTCCGCCGTCAGCTGGCCCGCGATGGCGGCCTTGCCGGCCAGTTCGGGGTGGGCGCGGATCAGCCCCAGCTGCTCCTCAGGCGAGGCGTGCGCCAGCACGCGCTGCAGCTCCGTCTTGAGTGCCGTCAGACTGGCAAACGGCCGGGCGGCGGCCGCGCGCTGGGCGATCCAGGGCGAATGTTCATAGATGCCATGCAGCCGTGCGATAAAGTCTGCCGGGCTGCCGGCGTTCAGGTCTGAAAGGGTGGTCATGGTTTTCCGATCATGCAAGCGGTGATGATAGCGCCCCGTTCCTGCGTCCATTATATGCGCGTGCTGATAGCTGCTATCTCTGCACCAGCGCCTTGGCGGCCGCGCTGACCTGGTCGCGCAGCCATTTGTGCTCGGGCGCCTGGTGCACGCGCTGGTGCCACAGCTGGTAAAAGCGCATGGGCGGGAATTTCAAGGGCACGGTATACGTTTTCAGCGGCAGCGTCTTTTCATAGAAGCGCATGAATTGCCGGCCCGTGGTCAGCACCAGGTCCGTCTGCGTCAGCATGTAGGGGATCAGGCCGAAATACGCCGATTCCACCACCACGTTGCGCTGCAGGTTTTGCCGTTCGAGGAAGGAGTCGATGACGCCGTGGTAGCCGGGCATCATCTGCGACGGCGCCACGTGGGGCAGGCTCAGATAGTCGTCGAGGGTCATGGCGTCGCTGGCCGTGCGCCGCGCATAGGCGTTTTCCGCATGCATGGCGCAGATGATGGGGTCTTCGAACAGCTTCGAGATGTGCAGGTGCGCGGGCGGCTCGTCCCAATTGGCGATCACCAGGTCGAGGCCACCATCGGACAGCTGGCGGATATGGTCGATGCCCGGTCCCAGGCTGTGCAGCACGACGCGGCTTTTCGGCGAGCCGCGGCGCAGCAGGGCCACCACGTTGGGCAGGAACTGGCTGTCCAGGTAGTCGGGCGCGGCGATATGGAAGGTGCGCGCCTCTTCCTGCGCCACGAACGGCGTCTTCTTGACGAACAGGCTTTCCGTCTGGTCGAGGATGCGCTTGGCCGGATTGAGCAGGCTTTCGCCATGCTGGGTCGGCACCATGCCGCGCGCCCCGCGCACGAGCAGCGGGTCACCCGTCAGTTCTCTAAGCTTGCGCAAGGAGGCGGAAATCGAGGGCTGCGGCTGATTGAGCTTCAATGCCACGCGCGAGACATTCTTTTCCACCAGCAGCAGGTAGAGGATGCGGATCAGGTGCAGGTCGAGGTGTTGCGGCAGGCTGGACATGTGGCGGCGCCTCTGTTGTATATCGATTTGAATATGTCAAATATACGATATATTTCATGTGATGGGCGGTAAATCCGTTTATCTTGTGTAGATTGGCACGAATATTGGTTCGGTCTGACTAGAGGAAATTTATGGAAGTATTCGCCTACCTGATCCCGTACGGCCTTGAGTGGCTGAACCTGATCGTCCGCTGGCTGCACGTCATCACGGGCATCGCCTGGATCGGTGCTTCCTTTTATTTCGTCTGGCTCGATAACTCGATCCGCCCGCCCGCACCGGGCTCCGAGCTGGCGAAGAAGGGCGTGTCGGGAGAACTGTGGGCCGTGCATGGCGGCGGTTTCTACAACCCGCAAAAATACCTGGTGGCGCCGGCCGAATTGCCGAAGGAACTGCACTGGTTCAAGTGGGAAGCGTATTCGACGTGGCTGTCCGGTTTCGCGCTGCTGACCATCGCGTATTACTTCAATGCCCAGGCCATGATGATCGACAAATCCGTGGCCGATATCAGCAGTGGCCAGGCCGTCGGCATCGGCATCGCCACCCTCGTCATCGGCTGGACCGTGTACGACCTGCTGTGCAGGTCAAAATTGGCGCAGTATGAACTGTGGTTCGGCGTGACCGTGTTCGCGCTGATCGTCGGCGCCGCCTATGTGCTCACGCATTTGCTCAGCGGGCGCGCCGCCTACATCCACGTGGGTGCCATGATCGGCACCATCATGGTGGCCAATGTGCTGATGCTGATCATTCCCGGCCAGCGCAAGATGGTCGAGGCCATGGCTGCCGGCAAGCTGCCCGACCCAAAGCACGGCCTGAAGGCCAAGCAGCGCAGCGTGCATAACAATTATTTTACGTTGCCGGTGCTGTTCATCATGATCAGCAACCACTACGCGATGACTTACCGGAACGACCACGCATGGCTGGTGCTGGCGCTGGTCATGGCGGCCGGCGTCTTCATTCGCCACTTCTTCAACCTGCGCCACAAGGGACGTGTCGAGTGGCGCTATCCGGCCATCGGCGTGGCCTTGCTGCTGGCCGTGGCTATCGCCATCGCACCGAAAGCACCGGTGGCCGTGGCGGCTGCGCCGGCGGTGGACCCTGTCGCGCAGTTCAAGAGCGTGCATGCCATCATCGCCCAGCGCTGCGCCACCTGCCATTCGGCCCAGCCCACGCAAGCCGGTTTCGCCACGGCGCCGGCCGGCATGATGCTCGATAATGAAACCCAAATCCGCCAGCACGCGGCGCAAATCTACAAGCAGGCCATCGAATTGAAGGCCATGCCGATCGGGAACCTGACGAATATGACGGAGGCCGAGCGCAGCGAATTGGGCGCCTGGCTGCAACAGACCATGCAAGGAGCAAAATGACTACGCACGCAGAAAAAATCACGGCCTGGATCGACGACCACTTCGATGAAGAAGTCGCCTTTTTACAGCAGGTGGTGCAGCAGCCGACGGATACGCCGCCCGGCAACAACGCGCCCCATGCGGAGCTGGTGGCGCAGTTGCTGCAGGCGTATGGCTGGCACGCCGAAAAACACGCGGTCCCTGCCGACCAGGTGGAAGCGTACGGCATGCAGAGCATCACCAATTTGATCGTGCGCCGCCCCTACGGCGCAGGCGGGCCGACCGTGGCCCTGAATGCGCATGGCGACGTGGTGCCGCCCGGCGACAACTGGACGTATCCGCCATATGGCGGGCAGATCGACGGCGGCTATATGTATGGCCGCGCGACGGCCGTCTCAAAAGGCGATTTCGCCACCTATGTGTTTGCCGCGCGCGCGCTGGAAGCCCTGGGCATTCCCTTGAAGGGACAGCTGGAACTGCATTTTACGTACGACGAGGAATTCGGCGGTTTGCTGGGGCCGGGCTGGCTGCTGGAACAGCAACTGACGAAGCCCGATTTCGTCATCGCCGCCGGTTTCAGCTACGGCATCGTCACGGCGCACAACGCCTGCCTGCAGCTGGAAATCACCGTGCATGGCAAGTCGGGCCACGGCTCCATGCCGGAGACGGGGCATGACGCGCTGCAGGCGGCCAACAAGATCCTCAACGCGATCTATGGCCAGTTGCCGGAGCTGAAAAAGATCAAGTCCAAAGTGGCCGGCATCGACTCGCCCACCATGCTGGTGGGCCGCATCGACGGCGGCACGAATACCAATGTGGTGCCGGGCAGGGTGGTCATGAAGATGGACCGCCGCATGATTCCCGAAGAAGACCCGGTGGCGGTGGAGGCGCAGGTGCGCGCGCTGATCGAGGACGCCGTGCGCGGCGAGCCTGGCATCCGCATCGAGATCCGCCGCCTGCTGCTGTCGCATGCGCTGCGCCCCTTGCCCGGTTCCGAACAGCTGGTCGGCAGCCTGCAGAAAAACGCGCAAGCCATCCTCGGCGAAACCATACCCGCCGTCGGCACGCCCCTGTATGCGGATGCGCGCCTGTATGGCGAACGGGGCATCCCCGCCGTGCTGTATGGCGCCGGCCCGCGCACGGTGCCCGAATCGAACGCGAAGAAGGCCGACGAGCGCCTGGCGCTCGACGATTTGCGCAAGGCCAGCAAGATCGTTGCCCTGACCTTGCTCGACTTCCTGGGCGCGAAATAGAACGGACGCTTTGGCTTACAATGGGGCGGACACTCAACCTGTGAAGAAGAGCTCCATTGAATACCCGTTTTCTCGAAGCGTTTGTCTGGGCCGCGCGCCTGGGTAGTTTTCGCACGGCCGCCGACAAGCTGCACATCACGCAGGCGGCCATCTCGAACCGCATCGCCTCGCTGGAGCAGGACTTCGGCACGCGTCTGTTCGACCGCGACGCGCGTGAAATCCGCCTGACTTTTGCCGGGCGCAACCTGCTCGTGTACGCCGAGCGCATGCTGGAACTGTGCCGCGACATGTATGCGGCCAATTCCTCGCCCGCGCTGATCACGGGCGAAGTGCGCATCGGTGTCATCGA
Organism: Janthinobacterium sp. NKUCC06_STL; assembly: GCF_019345455.1. NCBI lineage: Bacteria > Pseudomonadati > Pseudomonadota > Betaproteobacteria > Burkholderiales > Oxalobacteraceae > Janthinobacterium > Janthinobacterium sp. NKUCC06_STL. The sequence goes on along the minus strand of NZ_JAHKQY010000006.1, from coordinate 288,631 downwards.
AACCATCGTGCATACCTGGCTGATCCCGTTCCTGCAGCGCGTGCAGGAGCGCTATCCCGGTATCGAGATTCAACTGACGTCCGAATCGACGCGCCGCCTGCACGAACAGCTGCAGCAGGGCGAGCTTGATATCGCGCTGCAGACGGATATGCTGACGGGCGACCATATCCGCAGCACGGGCAGCGGCGCCATCGCCATGGGCTGGGCAGGGCGGGCCGCCGACTGGCCCGATACGGGCAAGCCGTTCACGGTGGCGCAACTGGCGCAGCATCCGATCATCACCATGAACCGGGGCTCGCAGCCGCATTCCGCTTTAAAGGCGCTGTGCCAGGACGAGGGCGTGCAGCTGGGCCGCGTCCACTGCGTCAGCTCGATCTCCGCCATCGTGCGCCTGGTCAAAGCGGGCTTCGGCATCGCCGTGCTGCCGCTGGCGCCCCTGCGCGAGGAAATCGAACAGGGCCACATCGCCCTGATTCCCTGCACCAGCAGCCTCGCGCCGCAGCGTATCGTCATCAGCTACAGCGAAGACATCACCACGGAGGCGATCCAGCTGGTGGCCATGCTGGCGTGCGAGGAGGCGGCCCGGTTTAGCGTGGGACTCGCTGACGAGTACGGAGCTTGACGCTGTGGCGTAGGTCGGATTAGCGCCCAAGCGCGTAATCCGACAACATTGTTGGCCTCATCTCCACCCACAAGAAAAACTTATCAGTCGCGTTCAGAATAACCCGTTTGCCAAGTGATGGCGCGCCACCTATTCTGGGTTGGCATACCACCCATAACGCAGAACGGAACCATCATGACGACGTCCCCCACCTTGCCAGGCATCCTGTTTGTCTGGACCAGCGCCGACCCGGAACACGAACGCGATTTCAACCGCTGGTACGATCGCGAACACGTGGAAGAGCGCGTGCGCATTCCCGGCTTCGTCAGCGGCACGCGCTACCAGAGCGTGCGCGGCCCGCGTAAATACCTGGGCCTGTACCGCACCGTGTCGCTGGGCGCCTTCCAGACGCCCGACTACTTCAAGGCCTTCGGCCAGCAGACGCCATGGTCGCTGACGAACTTGCAGCGCATGGTCGACCCGATGCGCCGTGTATGTGCCATCGAGGCGGAAACGGGCATGGGCACGGGCGCCTGGCTGGCCGTGCTGCGTCTGGGCGCGCCAGCCATCGGCCAGGACGCGCAAGCCGTGGACGCCATGGCCACGCTGGGAACGAAGCTGCTGCAGATCGACGGCGTCATTGCCACGCGCCTGCTGACACCTGACGCGAAGCTGTCCGGCCCCCTGCCTGCGGAGCAGAAGGAGGGCCGCGTGCTCGATCCGATTTTCCTGATCGACGCCTCGTCGGAAAGCGCCGCCGCGGCGGCCGCCGATGCCGCCAGCGCGGCGCTGGGCCTTGATGGCGCCGAGGCGGCCATCCTGCAACTGTCCTGGCAACTGCGCGAGGCCGACCTGCACGCGGCCTGACATCGCCGCGCGCATCTTGCCGGCACGGATAACACGAGACACGGGCCACGGCGCAGGGCAAAGCATCCTGCGCCGGGCCTGCAATAAAACTGACGAGAGAGGTAGGCAATGAGCACATATACGAACGCTGCGCATCCGGCGGCCCAGGCACCGGGCGAGAAGGCTACGACGGCCAAGACGGGCCGCCTGGCCACGGCCAGCATGGTCGGCACGACCCTGGAATGGTATGACTTCACCGTCTACAACACCATGGCCGCACTGATCTTCAACCACCTGTTCTTTCCCTCGTTCGACCCGCTGACGGGCACCATCCTGGCCTTTTCCACATATGCCGTCGGCTATATCTCGCGTCCCATCGGCGGCGTGATCTTCGGTCACCTGGGCGACAAGCTGGGACGTCGCTGGGTGCTGGTGGTGACCTTGATGCTGATGGGCGTGACAACGGGCCTGATGGGCCTCTTGCCGACTTATGCGACGGCCGGCATCTGGAGCCCGATCCTGCTGGTGGCGCTGCGCTTCGTGCAGGGCATCGCGCTCGGCGGCGAATGGGCGGGCGCCGTGCTGATCTCCGTCGAACACGGCGCGCCGGACAAGCGGGGCCGCAACGCTTCGTGGACGCAGGTGGGTCCCTCGTTCGGCACCTTGCTGGCGACCGGCTGCATTGGCCTGATCACCTACCTGCTGCCGCATGAAGCATTCATGGACTGGGGCTGGCGCATGCCATTCATCGCCAGCCTGCTGCTGGTGGCGTTCGGCATGTGGATACGCAGCGGCATCGAGGAAACTCCGCTGTTCAAGGAACTCGATCAGCAGGATGCGAAGGCGGAAGCGCCGATCGGCGACGTGCTGCGCCTCTATTGGCGCCGTTTGCTGATCGCCGGCGGCGTGCGCATCGGCTCGGACGTGCTGTATGCACTGGTGGTGGTGTTCACCCTGACGTACGTGACGACGGTGCTGCACCTGTCGTCGACGCTGGCACTGACCGCCATCATGATCGGCACGGCTTGCAATGCATTGGCGGTGCCCGTGTTTGGCGCGCTGTCGGACAAGATCGGCCGCCGTCCCGTGTATGCGCTGGGCGCCATCCTGGGTCTCGTGTGGGCGTTTGCCTTCTTCACCCTGCTCGATACGGCCAGCCCGGCCGCCATCGTCATCGCTGTCGTTGTGGGCCTGGTCATCCACGCCATCATGTACGGTCCGCAGGCCGCCTTCGTCATCGAACAATTTCCCACCAAGGTACGCTATGCGGGGTCTTCGCTGGCCTACACCCTGGCCGGCGTCATCGGCGGCGGTTTCGCGCCGCTCGTCATCGCCAGCCTGTATCGCTCGTACAACAGCACCATGGCCGTCTCGCTGTATGTGGCGGCCGCCTTGCTGATCACCGGCGCCGCCGTCTTTGCGGCCAGAGAAACGGGCCGCGGCCCCCTTGAGGAATAAGAAAATCATGACCACCCATACCTTCAACCTGGCCGGCCACGGCCCCGTCACCTTCGACATCGATCACCTCATCATCGCCGGCTGGACGGGCCGCGACATGGCGATGGTGGAGCACCATATCGCCGAACTGGAAGCCATCGGCGTGGCGCGTCCGAAAAGCGTGCCGACGTTTTACCGGGTCTCTGCGGCCCTGCTCTCCAGCGACGCCGCCATCGAAGTGCCGGGCAGCGATTCGTCCGGTGAGGCGGAATTCGTGCTGTTTTCCACGGCATACGGCCTGCTGGTGGGCATCGGCTCCGATCATACGGACCGCAAGGTGGAAAGCTATGGCGTGACGGTGTCCAAGCAGATGTGCGGCAAGCCCGTAGGCGACACCCTGTGGCGCTATGCCGACGTGGCCGGCCACTGGGACCAGTTGCAGATGCGCTCCTGGCGCGAGCGCGCCGGCGTGCCGGCCCTGTACCAGGATGGTCCCGTGACGCGCATGCTGTCGCCGGAAGACCTGATCTTGCGCTACACGGGGCAGGCGACCCTGCCGGTGGGCAGCGCCATGTTCTGCGGCACGCAGCCCATCATCGGCGAGATGGGCCATGGCGACGCCTTCGAACTGGAGCTGTATGATCCAGCTTTGCAGCGCCGCCTGCAGCACCGCTATGCCGTGCAAACCCTGCCCGTGGAAGGATAAATGCAATGACCAAGACCATCCGTGAACTGGCCGCCGACCTGGCCGCCGGCCGCATCACCAGCGTGGAACTGACGCAACGCATGCTGGCACGCGCCGAGGCGCATCAGGCGCAGGGCGGCCATGCCTATGTCAGCCTTGATGGAGAGCAGGCGCTGGCCGAGGCCCGTGCCAGTGATGCGGCACGCGCCGCAGGCCTGGTGCCTTCGCCGCTGGCCGGCGTGCCCATCTCGATCAAGGACCTGTTCGACGTCAAGGGGCAAACCAGCAGCGCCGCCTCGCTGGCGCTGGCTGATGCACCGCCTGCCGAGGCAGACGCGGGCGCCGTGGCGCGCCTGCGCGCGGCTGGCGCCGTCCTGCTGGGCCGCACCAACATGAGCGAATTCGCGTTTTCCGGCCTGGGCTTGAATCCCCATTACGGCACGCCGCGCAATCCGCTGGACGGCGCGCGCGTGGCGGGCGGTTCCACCTCGGGCGGCGCCGTGACGGTGGCTTTGGCGATGGCGGCCGGCGCGCTGGGCACGGACACGGGCGGCTCGATCCGCATTCCGTCCGCCTTTTGCGGCTTGACGGGCTTCAAGCCGACGGCCGCTTCCGTGCCGCTGGCTGGCACAGTGCCCCTGTCGCGCTCCCTCGATTCGGCCGGCCCCATCGCCCACAGCGTCGACTGCTGCGCCATTTTGTATGCAGCGCTGTCGGGCCATGACATCGGCGCGCAGGCGCCGGCATTGAAAGGCTTGCGCTTCGGTTTTACCCTTGACTACGTCGGTACGCACGTGGAGCCGCAGGTGCAGCAGGCTTTCGATGCGGCGCTGGACCAACTGCGGCAAGCGGGTGCCCTGGTCGAGCAGTTCGATTTCCCGGAATTGCTGGAGCTACCGACGATCAATGGCGGTGGCGGCCTGGTGGCGGCGGAAGCCTGGCACTGGCACAGGGCGCTGCTGGAAGAGAAAGGCGCGCAATACGACCAGCGCGTGGCGGCGCGCATCCGCCGCGGCCATCAGCAAGGCGCAGCCGACTACATCGACTTGCTCGATGCGCGTGCGCGCCTGATCGCCATCGCGAAGCAGCGCCTGGCGCCATTCGACGCCTGGCTGATGCCCAGCGTAGCCGTACTCGCGCCGGAAGTCGCGCCGCTGGAAGCGGATGATGCCACCTTCTTTGCCACGAACGGTCTGGTGCTGCGCAACGCCAGCGTGATCAACTTCCTCGACGGCTGCGCGCTGTCCTTGCCTTGCCATGCGGAGGGTGAGCTGCCCGTGGGGCTGGGCATTTGCGGTCTGGCCGGCGCCGACGATCAGGTGCTGCAAATCGGCCGCGCCGTGGAGGCGCTGTTGCGGGGGAGTGGAAAAGAGTAATACCGTAGTGCAGGAAAATGCCAACTCTGTCATGATGGCTGGCATTAACATGGGAAAGTCGCGCTTCAGGCGCCGGCAAACTTCACACTGTGCACCGATACGACCTGATTAGCTGTCATGACTGCGGCGTGTTGTACCGCAAACGTCCGCTGCGTCCACGCGAAAAGGCGCGCTGCATCCGTTGCCGCTCGGTGTTGTATCGCGGCGCCCACGCGCGCGGCGCATCGGCCGAATTGAGCAAGGTGGTGGCGCTCACCCTGGGCGCCGCCTTCGTTTTCCTGATCGCCCAGTTTTTCCCCATCGTCGAACTCGACGTCAACGGCCTGACTTCCAGCGCCACCCTGCTCGGTTCGATCCGCGTGCTGTGGTCCGAGCAGATGCACATCGTGGCGACGATGGTCTTCCTGTTTACCATACTCTTTCCCGCCATCGAACTCGGTTCGCTGCTGTATGTGGCGCTGGGCTTGCGCGGCGGCGTCAAGGTGCCGGGCTTTAACCGCGTGCTGCGCGCCGTGCAGACGGCGCGCGAATGGGGCATGACGGAGGTGCTGATGATCGGCATCCTGATCACCGTCGTCAAGATGACCAGCCTGGCCACGGTGCTGCCGCAACCGGGGCTGTTCGCGTTTGGCGCGCTGACCCTGATGCTGGCCATCGTCGTCTCGTTCGACCCCAAGGCCCTGTGGAACCTGGGCGACGACCTGACCCGCCAGGCGCTGCCCGGCATCCGCTACAAGGCCTTCGCACCGGGCGAGAAGGTGCTGCCTTGCCATGCTTGCGGCCTGGTGGCGCCGCCGCTGGGCAAGGGCAAACACCTGGCGTGCGTGCGCTGCGGCACGGCCCTGCACGTGCGCAAACCGGACAGCATCAACCGCACCTGGGCCTTGCTGATCGCCGCCATGCTCCTCTACATTCCCGCCAACCTGCTGCCCGTGATGGTGACGCAATCGCTGTTCGGCGCGCAGGACGACACCATCATGAGCGGCGTGGTGCTGTTCTGGACCAGCGGCTCGAAAGGCCTGGCCATCATCATTTTCATCGCCAGCGTGGTCGTGCCGATGCTGAAGCTGGGCGTGCTGGCGCTGCTGGCGTTCACGGCGCAGCGGCGTTCGCGCTGGCGGCCGCGCCAGCGCACCATTTTGTACCGCATGGTTGAATTCATCGGCCGCTGGTCCATGCTCGACATCTTTGTTGTCACCCTGACGGTGGCCCTGGTGCGCTTCAAGTCGCTGGCCGTGATCACGGCCGGCCCAGGCGCGCTGGCCTTTGGCGCCGTGGTGGTGCTGACCATGCTGGCGGCGATGCAGTTCGACCCGCGCCTGATCTGGGACCCTGTCGACGACAAGGCGGCCGAGGATGAAAAACGCAGCAGTGCGGAAAATACCGGAAACAATACAGTGATTGGAGAACAGCATGTCTGACAAAGAAGCGGGCGGCCTTGCCGAAACGGGTGGCCGTCCATTGCCGGAACCCGATGTGGAACAGGGCAGCCGCTGGCTGCCGTCGCTGGTATGGCTCATTCCGCTGCTGGCCGCGCTGATAGGCGCCGGCCTGGCCGCCAAGTCCATCCTTGACCAGGGGCCCACGGTGACGGTCAGCTTCAAGAGCGCCGAAGGCCTGGAGCCGGGCAAGACCAAGGTCAAATACAAGGATGTCGATATCGGCCAGGTGCGCGCCATCACCCTGGGCGACGATTTGAGCAATGTCCTCGTGACGATCGACATGAGCAAGGAGGCGCGCCGTTTCGCCACCGCCGATTCGCGCTTCTGGGTGGTGCGTCCGCAGATCGGCGCCAGCGGCGTGACGGGCCTGGGCACCTTGCTGTCGGGCGCCTACATCGGCGTCGACACGGGCAAGTCGGAAGCCAAAAAGGAGAATTTCATCGGCATGGAGAGTCCGCCCGCCGTGGCCGGTGACCAGAAGGGCAAGCTGTACACCCTGCATGCGGAAAGTCTCGGTTCCGTCGACGTGGGTTCGCCCCTGTTCTTCCACCGCCTGCGCGTGGGCAAGGTGGTCAGCTTTGCGCTGGACAAGGATGGCAACGGCATTACCATGTCGGTCTTCGTGAACGCGCCATACGACCAGTTCGTCGGCAAGAATGCGCGCTGGTGGCATGCCAGCGGCGTCGATGTGCGCTTGGATTCCAACGGCTTCAAGTTGAACACGCAGTCGCTGGCCGCCATGCTGGTGGGCGGCATCGCCTTCGAGGCGGAAAATGGCCGCAAGCCCGAAGAGCCGGCGCCGGCCAATACCAATTTCCGCCTGGCGGCCGACGAGGCCAGCGCCATGCGCGAACCCGATGGCGAGGCGATCACCACCGTGTTCTATTTCGACCAGTCGCTGCGCGGCTTGCAGCCTGGCGCCACGGTGGACTTCCGCGGCATCGTGCTGGGCGAGGTGCGTTCGGTGGGCATCGAGTTCGATCCCGTGAAGAAGAACTTCCGCATGCCCGTCACCGTCAACCTGTACCCGGCCCGCCTGGGCATGCGCTTCAAGGCCGCCGTCGACGATGAGGAAGGCTCGGCCGGGCACCAGCTGCTCGAACGCATGGTCAGTAGGGGCTTGCGCGCGCAGCTACGCACGGGCAACCTGCTCACCAGCCAGCTGTACATCGCGCTGGACTTCTTCCCGAAAGCGCCGAAAGTGGCGCTCGATCCGAACAGGTATCCGCTGGAAGTGCCGACCGTGCCCAATACCCTCGATGAACTGCAGACGCAGATCGCCAGCATCGCCCGCAAGCTCGATCAGGTGCCGTATGCGGAGATCGGCAATAACCTGAACGCCACCATCAAGCAGGCCAATACCCTGTTCAAGCAGCTCGATGGCCAGGTGGTGCCGGAAATGCGCGATACCCTGACGGCGGCGAAACAGACCTTCGGTTCGGCCGAACAGGTGCTGCAAAAGGATTCGCCGCTGCAGTCGGACGTGCGCCAGGCCTTGCAGCAGCTGACGCAAACCCTGCAATCGCTCAATGCCTTGTCGGATTACCTGGAACGTCATCCCGAGTCCCTGATCCGCGGTAAAAAAGGAGATGAAAAAAAATGATGAAACCGATTTTTTCCGCGCTGCTGGCGGCCAGCCTGCTGGGCGCCTGCTCCACGCCCCAGCCCGAACATTTCTATACGCTGAGCGGCGGCGCCGACGCGCAGCCGGCCAAGCCCGTCAAATACTATGTCGAGGTGCTGGCCGTCAGCGTGCCGCAGCAGGTGAGCCGCAACCAGTTTGTTGTGACGGCGCCTTCGGGCCGCATCGAATTGCTGGAGCAGCAGCGCTGGGCGGGGCCGCTGGCAGGCGAGATCGGCCAGGCCCTGTCGACGGCCGTGACGAACGACCTGGGCGCCATCGACGTGTTCCGCACGCCATACCCGGACAAGCTGCCCGTGTACCGCATCAGCACCAATGTGCAGCGTTTCGAGTCGGTGATGGGACAGTATGCGCTGATCGACGCTGTGTGGAGCGTGCGCCAGCTGGCCAGCAACAAGGTGGTGACGTGCCGTACGATCGCCAATGAAAAGGTGGGCGCCGGCTACGATGAACTGGTGCTCGGCCACCGCCGCGCCGTGAACCGCATCGCTGCCGATACGGCAAGCGTGGTGCGCGCTTTTGACAACGGCAACGCCGCCTGCCCGGCCGCCTGAGCCGCTTTCCGCTACCCAGTCCCGGCGGCCGCTGGTAAAATGCGGCCATGGGAATGACCTTGTTCACGCGCCGCTTCGCCGCCTGGATCGCCTGTTTCGCGATCCTGCTGGCGGCGCTCGCGCCATCGATTTCCCAGGCCGTCGCCAGCGCCAAGCAGGAATCCGGCTCCGGTTGGGCGGAAATCTGCTCGGTGGCCGGCATCCGTTTTGTCCAGCTTGTGCAGGCCGGTGACGGCGCCGCCGATGAAAAGTCAGGCGACAAGGTCATGCAGATGCAGCATTGCGCCTTCTGTTCCACGCATGCGGGCTCCGTCGGCCTGCCGCCGACCAGCCCCGTGCTGCCGCTGCTTGTGGCCAGCGGCACGGCCATTTTCCCGTCCCTGTACTACCAGTCACCCGCACCGCTGTTCATCTGGTCCACCGCGCAATCGCGCGCGCCGCCCGCTCTCGCCTGAGTTTTTGTATTTTCAATGCTGGCGCTGTCCACCTTGCGGTGTGACGCGCAGCATCCGCACACTTAGACGAGAATCACATGAACAAGAAATTATTGGTGCTGGCCGCGGCCATCACCGTGGCTTACCCGTGCGCGCAGGCGCAGCAACCTGACCAAACTGATCACGCCATCGACACCGTCGTCGTTTCCGGCTCGCGCGCGCAATCGTGGCTGTCCGAAACGCCGCAAGCGATCGGCGTCGTCAATGCCAAAACGCTGGAACGCGACAAGCCCAAGACCATGGGCGATATCCTCAACCGCATCGCCGGCGTGTACTGGAATGACCTGGGCAACGAACAGCACAGCATGAGCATCCGCCAGCCCATCGGCACGAATGCCGTCTACCAGTACCTGGAGGACGGCATTCCCATCCGCCCGCTGGGCGTCTTCAACCATAACTCGCTCAACGAAATGAACATGGCGGGCGCCAGCGGCGTGGAAGTGGTGAAGGGCGCCGCCTCGTCGCTGTACGGCAGCAATGCCGTCGGCGGCGCCGTCAATTTCCTCACGGCCGGCGCCAGCGCCACGCCGACGGCCAAGGTCGGCGTGCGGCGCGACAGCGTGGCTGGCTACACCCGCTACGACACTTCCGCCAGCGATACCTGGGGTCCGCTGGGACTGCGTTTTTCCCATTACAGCTCGCGCCGTTCGCGCGATAACTGGCAGGAGTACAGCTATGGCGACAAGGATTCGTTCTCGCTGCGCGCCGACTATGCGCTCAGCCCCACTTCGCAGTTGCGCGCCACCATCGTCCACACGGATCTCGATGCGGCGATGACGGGCAGCCTGTTCGAAAACGATTACCGCAGCAATCCCGGCAAGAGTTTGAATACGTTTACCTACCGCAAGGACAAGACCACACGCATGAACCTGGCGTGGGAAGGCGCGACGACGGTCAATGGCACGAGCACCGTCACCGTGTTTACGCGCAAGAACGACCATGGGCAGATTCCCGCGTATTCCATAGGCAGCTGCGCGGGCATGCTGTGCAAGGGCGTCATCAACAACAACCACGTCGATTCGTTGGGCCTGGACGTGAAACACCAGCAGGAATTCGCGTGGCTGCGTTCGCGCCTGGTCGCTGGTGTGTACGTGGACAAGAGCGACAATCCCTTTGTCAGTGACAATCTGTCCATCGTGCGCGATGCCGCCACGGGCCGCTACCTGCGCTACTCCGTGGCCAATGCCAGCAATCCGCAGGGCGTGCGCGACTACCAGACGGATATCCTCAACACGGCCGTCTTCGCGCAATGGGAATTTTCTCCGCTGGCGGGCACGCGCGTGGTGCTGGGTGGCCGTTCTGACGCCATCCGCTACGACTACCATAACAAGCTGGCGCCCGGCGGCAGCGTCAATTACGGCGCGCCCGACGAGTCGCGCAGTTTTTCGCATGTGAGTCCGAAGCTGGGCGCCACCTACGCCATCGGCCATGCGGGCAGCGCGTATGCGAACGTCAGCCAGGGCTTCACGCCGCCGGAAGTGAGCCAGTTATATGGCAAGACGGGCATCGCCAACTTGCAGCCGTCCGTCTACAACAACTATGAACTGGGCCTGCGCTGGGCCTTTTTGCAGGGCCGTTTGAAACTCGATACGGCCCTGTACCGGCTCGATGGGCGCGACACCATCGTCAGCTACACGCTCTCGCCGGGCAACAGCGAAAACCGCAATGCGGGGCGCACGCGCAGCGAAGGGCTGGAGCTGGGCCTGAATTACGACAGCGGCCCGTTCGACGCGCGCTTCGCCACGGCCATCGCGCGCCACCGCTACCTGCGCTACCAGCTCTCCGCTACCCTCGATTACAGCGGCCGCGCCATGCCGCAGGCGCCGCGCGACATCACCTCGTTCGAGATCGGCTACAAGCCCGTGGCCGGCGCGCGTATCGCACTTGAAGCCGTGCACCAGGGGCGCTACTGGATGAACAATGCCAACACGGTGGAGTACAAGGGCCACGCCTTGCTGAACCTGCGCGCCAGCTATCAGGTCGCGCGCGGGCTGGAAGCGTGGGCGCAGGTGCGCAACCTGGCCGATAAGCGCTATGCCGATTCGGCCAGCAGCAGCTACGCGGGCACGGGCAGCTATGCGCCGAACAGCCAGAACCAGTACACGCCCGGTGCGCCGCGCAGCGTGATGCTGGGCCTGTCCTATACCTATAACGCACTGTGAGGATGGCCATGGACGATTTCACCTTTCTCATCGCGCGGCGCAAAAGCCTGTACTGGCGCATCCACTTCTGGGCCGCACTGATCGCCTCGCCGTTTGCCCTGATGGCCACCCTGACGGGCATTTTGTACGTGTTCACGCCGCAGATCGAGGCAAGGCTGTACCAGCACCTGGACCATGTGGCGCCGCAAGCGTCCATGCTGCCGCTGGACGCCGCCGTGGCGGCTGCGGAGCGGGCTGCGCCTCGAGGCTGGGCGGTGCAGCACGTGGTGCCGCCGTTTCAACAGGACGATGCGGTGCAGGTGGCGTTCGCGCCGCCCGGCGGCGCGCAGGATGAACATGCGGGCCATGGCGGACATGCCGCGCCGCTCACGCCCGCCAGGCCGAAGTTCGGCCTGCCCGCGCAAGCCATCGTCGTGTATGTGAATCCCTATGACGCGCGCGTGCTGGGCAGCCTGGCCAGCAGCGAGCGCTTCGGCAACTGGGCGAAAAAGCTGCATTCGCGCCTGCTGCAAAACGATGGCTGGCGCTGGATGATCGAGCTGGCGGCCAGCTGGCTGATGGTGATGCTGGTGACGGGCGTGGTGCTGTGGTGGCCGCGCGGCGCGCAATCGGGCTTGCCGAAGCGGGGCGCGCGGGGCCGCAATGGCTGGCGCCAGTGGCATGCTTTCCTGGGCGTGGCGCTCGGCATCGTCAGTGTCGTGATCCTGACGACGGGCCTGACGTGGAGCCAGCAGGCGGGCGGGCGCATCCGCGCGTTGCGCGACGTCAGCGGCCAGGCGCCGCCGCCCGTGCCACGTGATTTGCACTCGCGCGAGGAGGGTGCTCCGCTCGACTGGCAGGATGCGTGGCAGGTAGCGCGCAGCCACGCGCCCGCCATCGCCGTGCAGCTGACGGCGCCGGCCAGCCAGGACGATGTGTGGCGCGCCACCATGGCTGACCGCAGCCAGCCCCCCTTGCGCTTCGACCTGCAATTCGATGCCTATAGCGGCAAGCCCCTGTATTACGCGGGGTGGGAAGCGCAGACGGCGTTCGGCAAGGCCACCGCCATCGGCATTCCGTTCCACCGCGGCGAATTCGGCTGGTGGAACCAGGCCTTGCTGCTGCTGTTCGGCGCCAGCGTGCTGTTCTCGCTGGTGTCGGGCTGGGTGATGTTTTTCAAACGGCGATTGCCTGACTCGCTGGGTTTACCCAGGCTGCTGCCAGGCGCCTGGACGTCGCCTTCCGCGCTGGCCTGGCTGGCGGCAGCCGCCATGTGCGCGCTGATGCCGCTGCTGCTCGCTTCCGGTGGCATGCTGTTGCTGCTGGAGCTGTTCCTGGCGAAATGCGGTGCGCGTATCGGCAGGATGCGACTGCGCTAGAATAAGGGGTGCGGCCAGGCTCGTTGCCATGGGCCGCCCCCTTGTAACGGCTGAACATGGTATTCATCGACTTTCCCGCCTTGTCCGCACTGGCCGCCGCGTCGGCGCTGGTGACCAAAAAATGCAGCTGCTGCGCCGTCCCGCTGGACGCCTGGCAGCGCCTTCCCACTTCGCTGGAGCTGGACCGCTTTGAAGAAGTCGGCACCCTGCGCGAAGACCCGTACGAAGAGCCGACGTTTGCCGAATACCACCCGCGCGGCACGCGCTACGACAGCGCGGACGCGCCCATCGCTCCGCGCTACTATCCCGCCAACCTGAGCCAGGTGGCCCGCTGCCTGAACTGCGGCCGCCACTACCTGCGCTACAACGAAGCGGGCGGCTATTTCACGGAACTGCGCATCCGCGCGCTGCGCCCGGCATTGCTGGCCGACGCCGCGTAGTGACGGCTACAGGCTTTCCTTGACGTGCGCGATGCTGTGTTCATCGTAGATCGAGTACACGGCAGCGAGGAGGTTTTCCAGTTCCGGCGAGCGGTCCATATGCCGCATGCTGAATAAAATGGGCGAGAACGCGTGCTTGTCGTCCAGCTTGCGGTACACGACGTTCCGGTGATGCATGGCCTGCACGCTTTCCGGCACGATGGAAATGCCCTGGCCAGCCGCCACCAGGCCCATGGAAATCTGCAGCTCGCGCACTTCCGTGACGGGGCCGGGCGTGACATTGCCTTCGCTGAACATGGCCAGCACCTGGTCGGCAAAGCTGGGGCGGGGCGCTTTCGGATACACGAGCAGGGTTTCGTGGACCAGGTCAGTCAGGCGCAATCCGCCTTCCCCCTTGGCCAGCCGGTGGCCCGGTGGCAGCGCCACCACCAGGCGCTCTTCGCGCAGCAGGATGCGGCGGATGCTGGGATCTTCGCTTTTCAGGCGTCCGAATCCCACGTCGATGCGGCCTTCCTTCAGGGCCTTCAACTGCTGCACCGTCGTCATTTCATGCAGGCTTACGTCCACCTCGGGATGACGCTCGCAAAAGCGGTGCACGATGTCGGGCAATTCTCCATACAGGGTCGAGGCGACAAAGCCGATCGACAGCGTGCGTTCCAGCTTGCCCACGCGCTGCGTCATCGCCTGCAGGTCGCGCACCTGGTCGAGCAGGGGCCGCGCATGGGCGAGGAAAAACTCGCCCGCTTCCGTCAGCCGCAAGGGCCGTGACCCTTTTTCGATCAGCGCCACGCCCAGGATTTCTTCCAGCTGCTGCATCTGCCGGCTCAGCGGCGGCTGCGCGATGTGCAGGCGCGCGGCGGCCCGGGTGACGTTCCTTTCCTCTGCGACCGCAACGAAGTAGCGCAAGTGGCGTAATTCCATCTTCATACCTTTCAGGTATAGGTTTGATACCAACTCGGTGTTGGACGTGGGGAGATTCGGGGCATATCGTGTCACCACTCCACAGAATTATACGGAATAAATATGATTCAAAATATCGAGACCTACCTGGTCGATGTGCCTACCATTCGACCGCACCGCATGTCGGTCGCCACCATGAATACGCAGACCCTGGTGCTGGTGCGGCTGCGCTGCGCCGACGGCATCACGGGCTGGGGCGAGGCCACCACCATCGGCGGCTTGGGCTACGGCGGCGAAAGCCCGGAAAGCATCAAGACGAATATCGACACCTATATCGCGCCGCTGCTGGTCGGCATGGAAGCGAGCGAAGTGGCCAAGGCCATGGCCAGGGTGCGCAAGGTCATCCAGGGCAACCGCTTCGCCAAGTGCGCGATCGAGACGGCCCTGCTGGACGCGCAGGCGCGCCGCCTGAACGTGCCGCTGTCGGAACTGCTGGGCGGGCGCGTGCGCGATGCGCTGCCCGTGGCCTGGGTGCTGGCCAGCGGCGACACGGCGCGCGATATCGCCGAAGGCGAAAAGATGCTGGAACTGCGCCGCCACCGCATCTTCAAGCTGAAGATCGGCCTGCGCGACGTGATGGATGACGTGGCCCACGTGCTGGAGATCAAGCGTGCGCTGGGCGAACGGGCCAGCGTGCGCGTCGACGTCAACCAGGCCTGGAGCGAAACGGACGCCGTGCGTGGCATCGCCGCGCTGGAAGCGGGCGGCATCGACCTGATCGAACAACCGGTCAAGGCGGGCAACCGCGCCGCGCTGGCGCGCCTGAAGCAGCGCTTCGACGTGGCCATCATGGCCGATGAAGCCTTGCATGGCCCCGCCGATGCGCTGGCGCTGGCGCAGGCCGATGCGGCCGACGTGTTTGCCGTGAAAATCACCCAGTCGGGCGGCTTGCTGCCGGCGCTGGAAGTGGCCACCGTGGCGCGCCTGGCCGGCGTGGGCCTGTACGGCGGCACCATGCTCGAAGGCGGCGTCGGCACGGCCGCCACGGCCCACGTGTGCTCCACGTTCGCGGAACTGGCCTGGGGCACGGAGCTGTTCGGGCCTTTGCTGCTGACGCAGGAAGTCTTGCGCGAGCCGCTCGTGTACCGCGACTTCATGCTGCAGGTGCCGACAGGGCCGGGCCTGGGCGTCGAGATCGATATGGACAAGCTGCGCGTCATGCAGCGTCAATAAGTCAGTCAAAGGAGAAACCATGTTATTCCATGTACGCATGAACGTGAATCTGCCATTGAGCATGCCCGCCGAGCAGGCGGCGCAGCTCAAGCAAACGGAAAAGGCACTGGCGCAGCGTCTGCAGCACGAGGGCAAGTGGCGCCACCTGTGGCGCATCGCCGGTCAGTACGCCAATGTCAGCGTCTTCGACGTGGACAGCGTGGACGAGCTGCACAACTTGCTCACTTCCTTGCCCTTGTTCCCCTACATGCAGATCGACGTGATGCCGCTGTGCCGCCATCCTTCGTCCGTGCGCGACGACGATTCCTGAGGAGACATCTAATGATAGGCAACGACATTGTCGGGAAAACGTGCGCGGTGGATGGTATCGGCCTGCATTACCGCACGGATGGCGAGCGCGGAAAACCCTGCCTGGTTCTGTCGAATTCCCTCGGCACGGATCTGTCCATGTGGGAGGCGCAGGCGGCCGCGCTGGCCGGCGACTTTTTTGTCGTGCGCTACGATACGCGCGGCCATGGCCAGTCGGCCAGCGGCGGCGCGCCGTTCGGCATCGAGCGGCTGGGGCTGGACGTGGTGGCGCTGCTCGACCATCTCGATATCGAACGCGCCGCCTTCTGCGGCATTTCCATGGGCGGCTTGACGGGCCAGTGGCTGGGCATACACCAGCCGCGGCGCTTGACGCACCTCGTGCTGGCGAATACGGCGGCGCGCATCGGCGGCGCCGCGCCGTGGCAGTTGCGGGCGGAGCAGGTGCGCCGCGACGGCATGGCCGCGGTGGCCGAGAGCGCGGCCGCGCGCTGGTTCACGCCGCAGTTCATCGAACGCGAAGCGGACACGGTGGCGCGCCTGGCCGGCATTTTGCGGGGCCAGGAGGCGAGCGGCTATGCGGCCTGTTGCGACGTGCTGGCCCAGACGGACTTGCACGACGCCGTGGGCACGATCGCCGTGCCAACATTGATCATCGCGGGCGAGTACGATCCCGTGACCACCATCGACGACGGGCGCTGGCTGCAGCAGCAGATCGCGGGTTCTCGTCTGGCCAGCCTGCCCGCTTCGCATATCTCGAACATTGAGGCGGCGGACTTGTTTACAGAACAGTTGCGGACTTTTTTAGTGTGAGGCTTGCTGTACCGTATCGGTACGGCGGGAATGTGGTTTTCCCCTGAGCAGCGTCGCCGGCAAGACTGGCATGCGGCATGCGGCAGGGGAGGCTTTCTTGAAAAATAATAATAAGAAAAGCAGACTTGGAGTAGACGGATGGAAAACAGATTGATCATCATCGCCGCGGTCACGGTGGGCTATTTCGCCCTCATGTCGTACATTACCTATAGCGTGCGCAAGCATGCCAACAGCGCCGAGGGCATGACGGCGGGCGGGCGCAATTATCCCGCCTTCCTGATCGGGGCGCTCTTATTGTCGGAATTCATCGGCAGTTCCGTCAGCATCGGCACGGCCCAGAAGGGCTATGAACTGGGCATTTCCGCCGCGTGGAATCTGGTGGCGCTGTCGCTGGGCTTTTTCCTGCTGGCCATCGTGCTGGTGAAAAAATACAAGGAAAGCGGGCAGTCGACGATTTCCGGCATCCTCGCGCAAACGTATGGCGAGCCCGTGCGCTATGCGGCGTCCATCCTTACCATCGTCGCGCTGAGCATCGTTGCCGTGGCCCTGTACGCGAGCGGCGGCGCCGTGCTGGCGGCCGTGCTGCACATCAACAAGACGGTCGCCATTTTGCTGGTCGGCGCCATCACCGTGATCTATGTCAGCCTGGGCGGCATGCGCTCGGTCGTGTACACTAATTTCGCCCACTCCATCGTCAAATACCTGGGCGTGATCCTGGCGCTGGCGTATGCGCTGGAAGCAACGGGCGGCATCGGCGCGTTGCAGGCGCAGCTGCCGGCCAAGATGTTCAACTGGGTCGAGATCGGCTGGGGCCAGATCATCGCCTGGATGATCGGCGGCATCGGTTCCATCTTCGCCACGCAATACGTGATCCAGGCGCTGGTCAGCACGGACAACCCGGCCGTGGCCAAGCGCGCCTGCTATTACGTGTCGTCGCTGATGATCCCGTTCGGCCTGATGGCGGCCCTGATCGGCATGTGCAGCGCCGTGCTGTATCCGGGCATGAAGTCGATCGACGCCTTCCCGACCCTGATCGCCCACATGCCGGCGTTTTCCGCCAGTATCATGATCGTCGGCCTGGCCGGCGCCCTGTTTGGCGGCATTTCCGCCACCACCCTGGCATCGGCCACCCTGGCCATGAAGGATTTTTATGATCCCTGGTACAACAAGGCGAAGAACGACGCGAAATCGCTGATGTTCCTGCGCATCGCCATCGTCGTGGCCGGCCTGCTGCCGCTGGTGTTGGCGCTGTATGCGGAAAAGCTGCTGATGATCGCCTTCCTGGGCAAGGCCCTGCGCGCGACCCTGGCCGTGCTGGTGCTGATGGCCTTCTATGCGCCGAAATTCGGTACGCCGCGCGGCGCCTTTGTCGGCGTGATCGTCTCGGTGATCGCCACGATTGGCTGGTTCCTGGCGGGCAATCCGTATGGCGTGGACAGTTCCTACCTGGCGCTGGCCGGTCCGCTGCTGACCATGGGCATCAGCCATGTGTTCAAGCCGGCGCATGCGTTGGCAAAGCCGGCATCGTCGTCGCAGCGCTAGGTCAGACCAGTCCCGTCATGTAATAGATGGCAATGACGAGGAACACGGCCACCGTCTTGATGACGGTGATGCCGAAAATGTCGCGGTAGGACTGGCGGTGCGTGAGGCCCGTGACGGCCAGCAGGGTGATCACGGCGCCATTGTGCGGCAAGGTATCCATGCCGCCGCTGGCCATGGCAACCACGCGGTGCATGACTTCGAGCGGAATGTGCGCCTGCTGCGCAGCCTGGATAAAACTGTCCGACATGGCTGCCAGCGCGATGCTCATGCCGCCCGAGGCCGAGCCGGTAATGCCGGCCAGGGTCGTCACGGACACGGCCGCGTTGACGAGCGGATCGGGCACGCTGCGCAAGGTGTTGCTGACGGCAAGAAAACCGGGCAGCGCGGCGATGACGCCGCCAAAGCCATATTCGGACGCCGTATTCATGGCCGCCAGCAGGGCGCCGCCCACGGCAGCCTTGGTGCCTTCGGCAAAGGCGGCGCGGATGCGCCCGAAGGCCGTCACGCAGACGAGCAAAATTCCCAGCAACAAGGCGCCTTCCACGGCCCAGATGCCGGTCACGGAGGCTATCGACGTCGACACGGGCGCATGCAAGCCGGGCAGGGCGTCGGCGGTGAGCACGTAACTGGCGCCGTACCATTGGGGAATCAGTTTGGTCAGCGCAAAGTTGGCCACGCCCACCAGCACCAGAGGCGCTACCGACAGCAGCGGATGGGGCAAGTCGCCCACATCGGCCGTGGCCTTGTCGGCCTCGGCCCCATAACCTTCGCCCGTCGCCATGACGGAGCGCCTGCGCCATTCCAGGAAGGCCAGTCCCATGATCACCGTCAGTACGGCGCCTATCGTGCCCAGCCACGGCGCGGCCCAGCCGGTCGTGTTGAAAAAGGTGGTGGGA
The DNA here is from genome assembly GCF_019345455.1 of Janthinobacterium sp. NKUCC06_STL. Classification (NCBI taxonomy): domain Bacteria; kingdom Pseudomonadati; phylum Pseudomonadota; class Betaproteobacteria; order Burkholderiales; family Oxalobacteraceae; genus Janthinobacterium; species Janthinobacterium sp. NKUCC06_STL. Next base: position 269,904 of record NZ_JAHKQY010000006.1, on the reverse strand, counting down.
ATGATGTTCTGGATCTGTGGCGTGCCGGGCAAGGTATCCATGGTGAACGAGAACGCGCCCAGGGCAATGGCGCCTGGCATCAGCCGCTTGGGGATATTGCTCTGGCGGTACAGTTCAGCAGCAAACGGGTACACGGCAAACACCACGACGAACAGCGACACGCCGCCGTAAGTCAGCGCCGCGCACACGGCCACGATCACGGCATTCGCGCGCGAGCTGCCGATATAGCGAATGGCGGCCACGACGATGGACTGGGAAAAGCCGGACAGCTCGATCAGCTTGCCGAACACGGCACCGAGCAAAAAGACGGGGAAATACAGCTTGATAAAGCCCACCATCTTTTCCATGAAGATGCCGCTGAAGACAGCCGGCACGGCGGACGGATCGGTCAGCAGCACGGCACCGAGCGCGGCGACGGGCGCAAACAGGATCACGCTATAGCCGCGGTAGGCGGCCAGCATGAGGAAGGCCAGTGCGGCCAGAACTATCAGGAAAGACATCGGTCAGGCCCTTGCGTGAGAAGTGATCAAGATATTAATAATGCAGTTAATATCATACTTCCCGGCAAGCCGCCAACGCGCAGGTCAAGGTGCAAGCAATTCAAGCCGGCGCAGTGAGGGAAAGGCTGGTCGGGGTGAGAGGATTCGAACCTCCGGCCTCTGCGTCCCGAAGAATGAGGATTTAACACGGGCATCGCATAAACACTGTCTCTTACGGTCGAGTACTAGACTTCTGTACTACACTGACCAGTTGCTGCAAATGTAAGACTACATTAGCAGCCCAGGTCAGCTAAGCACGAACAATCACTTCTTAGCGAAGACTTTGCGCAGCGAGCCGCTCATCACTTCGATCTGGGCATCCAGTTCACCGGCCGATACAGCGGCTTTCAGCGTTTCCAGCGTCGGGATCACGTCAGCTCGCGAGGCGAGCTCGATAGCCACTTTACCCTTCGACAGTTCCAGCGGCTTAGTGCCATATTTGACGACCATGCACAGCTTGCCGCTGTCATCAGTAAACCACCAAGGCTTAACGCGCTTTGGCATTTCAACACGTTTTTTCTCGCCGGACTCTTGATCCTTCAATGTGCGGATGCGCGTTGGCGCGTACACGCCGGTAAGCTACCTGTTCGTTCAGTTTAGTGATCAGCATGTCACGACGACGTGCGATTTGCGATACAGGGGCCGGGCGTTTTGCGGTAACGTTTTTCAAGCTGTTCAGCAGAGACATTTTTGCTATCCGTAGTAGTTGTTCACGGAAGGGATGGTGCGCTATAGTTGATATAAAATCAACATAAAGATGATAAAATAACATTAAAAATGTAGTCACTCCATCTTGTCGTTTTAACCGACTTTGCCATGCAGCTGAATGCTAGAGATGCGAAGGGCACTGGATAGACCGAACACTCTGCTATTTTCCGCTTTTCAATCCTCAACATGAGGTATAATTTCCGGAAACCATTCTGAGGATTGATATGCTCAAGTCTGAATTTGAACTCACCCGTTTTGAGCTTCCGGCACCATGTTCTAAGATCGTCATCGATCCGGTGGACGTTGAAACTCGGCTGCAAGAGCTGTCGGCCGACTTAGCTCTTCCCTTGCTCCGGGAAGTGATTCAAGTCGGGCTTGGCGCGCGGAACGATACTACTCATGCTTCCGCTGTGATCGCAGCAGGTGTGCAGCAATGGTTGAAAACGGTCGAAGAACTACGCACTCGTTTAGCGGATAAACAATGGCTAATTCATAACGAGAAGAATTGCCCATTCATCAGCTCGCCGAGCCGATCTATTTCTTTTGTTGTAATGACCGGTAATAGTGAGACTGGTAAGCAGGGCTTTGGTGATCCTACCAATCAAGCAGAGAAGGGTGTTGTGGTTGAGGGGTTTGTGCAAGCCAATAATCAGCTCGAATTATTTAACCAAGACTCGTTTAAGCTGGCGAAAGAAAAACATTTTGAAACTCAGGTGTGGGCATTTCTTTATCATTATGACAAAAAACTCAGCGAAGTGAGATTTGAACTGTCATATCCAACGGGGTTCGATAAGAAGAAAATTACTATGTGGGGCGAGCGTATAATTTTAGGTAATGTTTCGAACAACACAACAGACTTCCCAATTCGCAAGGATGCTCCGAATGCTCCAGCGACCGTGGATGTTGAACCAAAATCCGGTACTTTTAATTAAAATTATGTTAGAAATAAATCCCTCGCAAATTACGTTTGCCCGGGTTAGACGGCGGCTTACAAAGGCGCAATTAGCCAAGGAGTTAGAGGTTACCAGTCGGAGTATCCAAAACTACGAGACTGGAGCCTCCACCCCTGACCCGGAGACGATTGCCAAAATCGCGAAACTGCTGAATTTCCCTCAGCAGTTTTTTTTCATTGAAGAGGCTATGCCGACGATCGCAGAGCACGCTGCCAGTTTTCGTTCGTTGTCCAAAATGACGGAAGCTATGAAAAACTGTGCCCTCAGTGCTGGTGCTATTGCATTTAGAGTGAACTCATGGCTTGAGGGTAAATTTAACTTGCCACAAGCAGATTTGCCAAATCTTAGCGATCTTCCTCCCGAAGAAGCGGCGGCTACTCTACGGCGAATGTGGGGGCTAGGAAATGCTCCTATCCCTAATATGATCCATCTATTAGAGTCCAAGGGGATACGAGTTTTTTCTTTGGCAGAAGAGTCCCGGGATGTTGATGCCTTTTGCACCTGGTATGAATCGAAGCCTTTTATCTTTTTGAATACATTGAAGTCTGCCGAGCGCAGTCGATTTGACGCAGCTCACGAGTTGGGGCACTTGGTGCGAGACGTCTATAGCATGCAACACGGGGAGTCGCATGGGCCAGAAATGGAGCGCCAAGCAGATGCCTTTGCTGCGGCATTCCTAATGCCGAAAGAAAGCGTTATCGCAAACAAGCCGCCCGCATTTACACTAAAGTATCTAATGAAGCTTAAGCATTATTGGGGCGTATCGCTGGCAGCATTAGCTTATCGTTACAACAGTTTATCTCAAGTTACTGAATGGACTTATCGAAATCTATGTATTGAAATTGCTAAAAATGGATTTCGTACAAATGAGCCTGAGCCAATGGAGCGGGAAAGTTCTCAGTTATTAAGTAAAGTATTGGATTTTTTGCAGAGCCAAAAGGTCGGGCGAGCTGATATAGCAAAAGCTTTGTACATCAGTGTTGATGAAATAAATTCTCTGACGTTCAAGCTAACACGGCTTTCTGTTGTGTCCGGTGTTCCACCATTGGAAACAATCGCAGGAAAGAAAGCAAATTTACGACTTGTTTGAATATTAATTATATAAAATCGATATAATTCCTTAAGCTAATTTGATTTTTTTAAAAAATCGTTGAATGAAATTAAAATATGAGCACACAGTTAGATATTGATGATTTGATTCCGGTAGGGCTCGATAGGCGTGATATCCTTGAATGGATCAGTGCTATCGAATCAAAAATTTCGACTTTGCATGAAGATTTTATTGAACAGGTTCCAAAAGCTACGAAGAAACTTCTTTTTAGCATCGCGCATTATAAAGATGAGGTAAGGAAACTGACGTCTAATCCAGTTCTTGATGCCGAGTCGTTAATTTTGGCTTTAGATAAGCTAAGGATGCGCAGCAAAGAAATGCGAGCCAGTATTGATTCTGATGCGCCTATATCCAAGAGCGCTTTGGCCGCTGTTGAAGATGTTAATTATACGATACTTAAGAAGTGCGAAGAAATAGTCGATCTACTTACCCCATTAAAAGAACGCGAGCGAAATTCTCCGGATAAAGAGATCGCGAAGTTATCTTCCGCCCTCCAGATCATACGGCAACAGCTTAACGACTTACAAAGTGATAATAATAGGTCGAGGCAAGAAATTGCAAAGAATCAAAGAAGTTTGGAAAAATCCGAAGAAGATCTTTCTGGTTTTGAAGGGAAAATGAACGACGCGCTGAACGAGTCGAAAGCTCAAGCAGATACGGTGCTGGCCGAGCTTTTGGAAAAACAAAAAGAAATAAATGACTTGGTTGGAACGCTGGCAGGAGAGACAACATCTGGCAGCTATGCTAAATCTGCAAGTGTGGAAAAGAAAACCGCTGACACGATGAGAAATAGCTCCGTCGCTTTAATGCTTACGATTGTTGGAATAATTGGCTATTCGCTGTTTGAAACGGCTCGACCACACTTCGAATGGGAAACGGCTTTAGCGCGCCTTGTATTTTCTATAGCACTTTCGGTTCCGGCTGCTTATTTAGCTCGAGAATCATCGAAGCATCGTGTGCAACAGTATACCTATTTGAGGATTTCTCTAGATTTGCAAGCAATACCCCCGTACCTTGCATCGTTGCCAACTGAGGAGCAAAACCGTTTGCGGGGCGGCATCGCTGATCGAATTTTTGGCGCCAAGGATTCGATTTCATCCGTAGATTCGTATCCTCTAAATCTTCAAGAGCTATTGATGGGAATTGTTAGTAAATTGGAATTCCCAAAAAATTCGAGCGAGTCGAAAGAAAAGTAGATATTAATTATTTTGGCATTCGCAGAAGATTTTCTATCGCGGCAGAGCTATATTTTGAGCACAGCTTCAAAAAATATGTGGGGTCAACGGCATTGACAAAGCTTATATATCCACATAACGATCTTGTTCCTTTGCCTAAGTCGTTGTCTACCATCCGCAAGAAAGTAAAACTATCGGTAATATAGTAGTGCAACAAAACTTCGATCTTTTTCTTGAGCGAAGAATCAATCGTTACTAAGCCATTGGGTAGAATTACCATTCCAAGAAGCTTGATTTTTCGGCCTATTTTGGTGAATTTGCTTTTTCTGACGTTAAAAGAGAATTCGCCTTTGTAGCATATCTCGACTAAATTTGATAATTCTTGAGCCGCAATACGCAAGTCATCTTGAGATTGACCAGAAACAATTACGTCGTCGCAGTACCGGGTAAAGATGAGATTTTTATGAATGCAGAATTTTTGAAAGACATCGTCTAACTCGGATAGACACGCGTTACTTATCGATGGCGACGTGATAAAGCCTGGAGGTAACCGATCATTTGCGGTTAGCAATATTACGATGCGATCAAAATATTCCGTTGAGTTCAAAAACTTCATTCTTTCTGAACTTTTAAATAAAGTAGAGTGAATTAGTTTTGAAGTTATGGAATTGAAGAAATTGCTAAGATCAGTTTGGAAGAAGTATTTGCTTTGGGCATGCTGACGAACGGCATCTGCTACGTTAAAGCTTTTTCGATATGAGTACACCACATCAGAGTTCAAGTACAAATAGCTGATAACGTGACGCTGTAAAAACCGATGATAAGATCTAAGCGTCTGATCGGCGCTATAAACCACTCGTGTACCATCTATTTTTTTGATAACACGATTAGATATGTCGCCGTGCAGAAAGTCATCAAAAGATAACTCCCCACCAAACATTTCGTCAAATAAATTGCGGAGTTGCTCCAAATTTACTCCATTTTTAATACAACAGGGGGTATTGCGAAAATCACTTCAGTTGGAGTAGGGCGGAATATCTGAAATTACAAATTGTGCGGTGCCACACAAAAAGGCACCGCACAACCGTAAATAGACAACACCCTAGAGGCCAGCAATGTGACTGGAGATGCTCCTAGTCGCTGGCATGTGCTAATTATATATCAATTCCAATAGTTTGGTATCTGCTGGATAGAAAAAATTCCGGCGGCCGTCATCCTTCACACCGAACAACCCGAAAGACCTCGAAGCTATACCGCGCCTCCAGTTGAGCTGTGAAGTGGCTAAATGACATTGTTGCGCTCCACCTACGAGGTTAGCTACAACTCAGTTTTATGCATTGGCCTGTGTTAGCGACAAATGACCTTTCGAAGCGAGAGGTCCTACTATGAAAAATTAATGGATAGCAGAATTAATGTAAGGAAAATGCTAAATCCTTACATTCGCTGCTAGTCGATTGAAAATAAAGGATTTTCCTTTTAGCTGATTTTCGGTTGATTTATTAAACCAAAGGTTGCATCCTTGGATGCGTTAAATCTTTTGGTTTTCTTATATGGCACAGGCAAAAACACTCACCGAAAAGGAACTTAAGCGCATCCTTGCGTTCATTGCAACTAAACGGCATACAGCCAGAAATCGAGCAATGCTGTTGATGACCCACTTAACAGGGATGCGTGCAGGCGAAGTTGCTGCGCTGCTCGTCAAAGACGTGTTGTCGGAAAAGGGGCGTATTAGGCCGGAAATTCGATTGCTGCCGGACCGGACGAAAGGGGCTTGTGCTGCATGTTCTTGATGTCGGTAGGGCGGATAAAGCTGTTTGCGACGAATTCGATCATGCGCGGTAGATCGGCCGTAAACGTCAAGTTGCGAATAGCAGTGCCTTGCGCTTGGCCGGGCTTTGGCGCAGCGTGGATAACGTCCTCATGCCAGATGAATTGTTTAGCTCGTGCCAGAAGCGCGGCGTACTCCTTTGCATTAAACCAGCCCGCGAGGTTCGTCGCGTTTCGGAATTTTGGGAAACTTCGGAATCGACATAGGCAGGTCACGGTTCTGTGCATGGTCGAGGATCTTTCGAATCAGGCCCAGATAGCGCTGAATTGACGATCCAGACAGGCTTGCACCGATCTTATCGACGAACGTTTGCAGACGGTCGTAGTTGATATCTGAAATGTTCAACTCACGAAACTCAGGCAGCACCTTGCCATCCAGGAAGTACTGATCGTTCCGATGGTATTCAGCGGACATTTCTTTGCGAGTGACGCGAGCGGCCTGGGCCTGCATAAAGCTCGTGGCGCACGCATCAAAGCGCGTGTTCTTGGTGATGGCGACGCCGTTGTTTTTGTTGATCAGCAGTTTCTCATAAAACGAAATCGCGGACTTGATTGCTTCCCGTTTATCCGTTTGCCCGGTGCTTCGTTTGATGGTGGATTTTCCATCGAAGAACCTGACTTGCCAACAGGAACTGGCCGCCATGAGATAGATCTTCAGTTAGTCGGGGCAGCCCTTGATGGATTCGAGCGTATCAGGAGGTACGGTACGCGATAGATCCGGGGTAGGGGATTGCTTTGCAGACGACATTCTTGTTCTTATTGGTCTAGTGCTAGGTCTTGGCGCGCCGGAATATAAGAATTCCCAAGCCATGAACCTAACTGTTGTACTACAGAGGATAGTGTAGTACTCGACCGCCTGCAATATCTTTTAAGAGCCCGTATCTACGGGCTTTGTTGGTCGGGGTGAGAGGATTCGAACCTCCGGCCTCTGCGTCCCGAACGCAGCGCTCTACCAGGCTGAGCTACACCCCGCTTTTCTTTATTACAGCAGATGGCGGGGCGGGTTTCAAGCGGCTGCATCAAGCTCTATTTCTTTTCCTGCTGCGCCTTCTTGATTTCCGCTTCACTGACTTTTTTTGCTGGTGCATTCGTTGCCGGGGAAGTCGGGGCCTTGCGGGTAGCGTTGGCTTGCGCCATGACGGCGGCGCAGTCCGTGTCGGGGGCTTTGTCGACGTTGACCAGCGGCAGCAGGGCGGCCAGCGGCGTGACGACGGTGGCCAGGGCCACGGCGGCGCCCGCTTTCAGGGCCAGCGGGCCTTTTTGCGGGCCCACGTCCGGGTTCTTGAACGTGCCTTTCGCGTACAGCGGCGTGCGCAGGGTGATGATGCGGGCGCCCTTGGTGCGGGGGCGCACGTCGAGGTCCAGGGTTTCGGTGGCCAGGTTGACGTTGCCCGTGACATTTACGACGGCCGTGTCCGTATCGAGCACGAAGCGGCGCACGTTGGCCTGGCCATTCGTGACGGCGAAATCGCTGGCCAGGCAATTCAGGTGGACTTGCTTGTCGCCAAAGATTTTCACGAAGACGGCGTTGGCCAGGTTCAGGCCGGCCAGTTCCAGCATGAATTGGCTGACGGAGCCTTCGCTGACGGTGGCCGCCAGCTCGCCATTCGCGCTGGCCAGCATGGCCGAGACGGAATTGCCGTGGCCCGTGAGTGCCGCGTCGCCATACACTTCGCCGAAGCTCGCTTGCATCGATTGCAGCTTGGGAAACAGTTCGCGTATCTTGAGGTGGCGCGCCGCCACCTTGGCTTGCGCGGCGATGGTCTTTTGACGGCCATCGAGCGTGATGTTCGAGGTGATGTCGCCGCCGGCCATGCCGAAGTTGAGCGGCGTCAAACTCAGCACCTTGTCTTTCATGTGGATGTTGGCGACGACATTGTTGAGCGGGATATCGTGCGTGCGCACCAGTTTCTTGCCCGTGAATTTCACGTCGGCATCGAGCGCATTCCATTTGGCCGTGTTGAACTGTTCCACGGGCAAGGCTTTGTTATCGGGTTGCACGGGCGCCTTGCCGCGCGCCTGTTTCCGCGCATTGCTGTCGGCGCCGATGGTGGGGCCCAGGTCTTCCAGGCGCAATTGCTGCGACGTCACTTCGCCGCGCAGCAGGGGGCGCGGCTGGCGCGGCAAATACTGCAGGGTGCCGCCCAGGTCGCTCTGGCCCACCGTGCCCTTGAAGTTTTGATAGGTCCAGTTCCAGCTGGCGCCGTCCTTCTTGCCCAGCAGGCGGCCCTTGGTCGCGTAGTCCGGCGTTTCCGGCAGCAGCACGCCCGTCAGCGGGTACAGGTCGGCCATGCTGGCGCCGGCCAGGCTCAGCTGCAAATCGATGCCCGACAGCGAGCGCGGGTCCGTCAAGGTGCCATCGATGCTGGCCTTGTTTTTGCCCAGCACGGCATGCGCCTGCACGGGATACACGGTGTTGTTGTCAGTCAATGACAGTACGGCGCCAGCCTTGCCGCCGCCCGTCACGGGCGCCTTGCGGTAGCTGCCGCCCAAGGTGAAGGCGATGCCGTATTTCTGCACTGGAGCATTGCCTGGCGCATCGCCCGGCGTGGCGTCGGGCGCCGTCGAGCTGACCTTGGCGTGCACGTCCAGCGCGATGCCTTCGTCGAGGTAGCGGATGACGCCGTCACCGAAGGCCATGCGCTGGATTTCCACGTCCCATGCCGAAGGACCGTTGTCTTTCAGGGTCCAGCTGTTGCTGCCATCGGCGCGCCGCTGCAGGGCAATGTTGGGAGCGGCTAGCGCCAGGTCCGTCAGCACCACGCGATGCTGCAACAGGGGCAAGGGATGGATGGCCACGTCGATGCGTTTCGCGCTGGCCAGTTGCGGGCCGGCCGTTGCCCAGTCCGGGTTGCTCATGCGCACATCCCGTGCGCTGATGACGGGGCGCGGCACGTAGCGGCGCCAGCCCGGTTCCGTTTTCAGGCCCTGCTGCCATTTCACTTGCAAATCGCCGCCGATGACGAAGGTACGGCCTGTGCTTTCCGACACCTTCTCGTTGATGTAGGGGCGGGCGCGGTTCCAGTCGAAGGTCAGCACGAAGATGGCCACGATGGCGATCAGGGCCAGCAGGGCGGCCAGGCTCCAGCCGAGGATTTTGAGCGGGGTTGAGCGTGTCATGGGGATGCCAATCGCAGTGATTTTTTCTTCAAGATAGACCGATAGACCATGACAGTCGGTGCGCTGGGTTACGTAAGAGGTGTCGCTTGAAACGATTCAATAATTCGACTATTATTGAAATATGGAAAATGAAAAGACAATCGCAACGCAAACTGCGTCATTGACGAGTGCGGCCGCCATCGCAGCCCTGGCTGCGCTGGCACAAGAATCGCGGCTGGCCGTGTTCCGCCTGCTGGTGCAAGCGGGGCCGGAAGGCATGGCGGCGACGAAAATCGCCGAAGCGCTGGCGATCGCGCCCTCGTCGCTGTCGTTTCATCTGAAAGAACTGGCGCACGCCAATCTGGTGACGGCAAGCAAGGCAGGGCGCTCCATCATCTATGCCGCCAATTATGCGGGCATGAACGGCTTGCTGGCCTTTTTGACCGAGAACTGCTGCGCTGGCGCGCCTTGTTGCGTCAGCGAACCCACTAACTGAAGGACATCACGACATGACGATCACGATCTATCACAACACGGCCTGCGGCACCTCGCGCAATACCCTTGCCCTGATCCGCAACACGGGCGTCGAGCCCGTCATCATCGATTACGTCAAGCACCCGCCTTCGCGTGAAGAGCTGGTCGACCTGATCGCGCGCGCGGGCCTGTCCGTGCGCGCCGTCATGCGCGACAAGGGTGCCCTGTACGACGAACTGGGCCTGGCCAATCCTGAGTTGAGCGATGCGGCCCTGCTGGACGCCATGCAAGCCCATCCCATTTTGATCAACCGCCCCATCGTCGTCACGACACTGGGCGTGCGTCTGTGCCGGCCGTCGGAAAAAGTGCTGGAGATATTGCCGCTGCCGCAGCAAGGGGCATTTGCCAAGGAAGACGGCCAGGCCGTGGTGGGCGCCGACGGCAAGCCGGTGAAATAAAAAAACGGCGCCAGTGGCGCCGTTTTGTATTGCATATAGTAAAACGCGATCAGTGATTGCGGTCCACGGCAAACGAGCACAGTTGCAGCATCGATTGCTTGTAGACGCTGTCCGGCCAGCCGGCGATGGCGTCGGCGGCGCGCTGGCCGGCGATTTCCGCCTGCTTGCGCGTGTAGTCGAGGGCGCCACTATTGGTGATGGCGGCCAGGACGGTATCGAAATGCTGTTCGTCGCCTTGCTCGATGCAGCTGCGCACCAGTTCGCGCTGTTCCGGCGTACCGTTTTCCATCAGCCAGATCAGCGGCATGGTCGGTTTGCCTTCGCGCAAATCGTCGCCCACGTTCTTGCCGATTTCGGCGGCGTCGCCTGCATAGTCGAGCACATCGTCGATCAGCTGGAAGGCCGTGCCCAGCGAGCGGCCGTATTCGGCAGCCGCTTCGATGTCGTCTTCGCTGGCACCGGCGATCAGGGCGCCCAGTTGCGCCGACGCTTCGAACAGCTTGGCCGTTTTCGAGCGGATGACGTTCAGGTAGCTTTCCTGCGTCACGTCCGGATCGTGCATGTTCAGCAACTGCAGCACTTCGCCTTCGGCGATCACGTTGGTCGCGTCGGACAGGATTTGCATGACGCGCATATTATTCAGCGACACCATCAGCTGGAACGAGCGCGAGTGCAGGAAGTCGCCCACCAGCACCGAAGCGGCATTGCCGAACAGGGCATTGGCCGTCTGGCGTCCGCGGCGCATCGACGATTCGTCGACGACGTCGTCGTGCAGCAGGGTGGCGGTATGGATGAATTCGACCACGGCGGCCAGTTCATGGTGCGCCGTGCCACGATAGGCGTGAGCATTGGCCACCAGCAAGATCAGCACGGGACGGATGCGTTTGCCGCCTGCGCTGATGATGTATTCAGCGATCTGGTTGATCAGAATCACATCGGAGTGCAACTTTTGGCGGATCACCGTATTGACTGCGTCCATATCGGCGGCAATCGTTTGCACGATGGTGTTTTGGTTAACGTGTTTGTTAGCGTCAGACAAGGCGAACCTGCATTAGATTGTGGGTGCCGCGATTATACGACAAGGCTTGCGCGTGCGTGACGTTTGCCTATGACTGTAGAGCAATTGATTGACCTTGTTGGCACTGGCGCGCGTTTTGTTGTCCGCCTGGCGCAAGCCTGACATGGTGGTCAGGTTGTCGACATACCACGATCGTCAAGCTTTGTGAATAGTTTTTGACGCAATTTCTCAGTCCGTGTATAATCGCTGGTTCCCCCTGTTGTGCACGGCTTGCTTTTCATGGCAGTGGGACAAATTCTTTCAACATTTGATGAGGTTTCAAATCATGTACGCGGTCATAAAAACCGGTGGCAAACAATACAAAGTTGTCGCTGGCGAAAAACTTAAAGTAGAACAGATACCGGCAGACATTGGTTCCGAAATCACCATCGATCAAGTTCTCGCAGTAGGCGCGGGCGACAGCATCAAGTTTGGTGCTCCATTGGTCGAAGGTGCAACGGTACTGGTTACGGTTGTGGCGCATGGTCGCCATGATAAGGTCAAAATTTTCAAGATGCGTCGTCGTAAGCACTACCAAAAGCATCAAGGCCATCGCCAGAATTTTACCGAAATCCAAATCGTTTCGATCAACGGCTAATCGCCGCTGTTTGACGCAGTTTGTCTACATAATCAGCTATCAAGGAGTCTTAAATGGCACATAAAAAAGGCGGCGGCACAACGCGAAACGGCCGTGATTCAGAATCAAAACGTCTGGGCGTTAAAGTCTACGGCGGCCAAGCTATCAATGCTGGCGGCATCATCATTCGTCAACGCGGCACCCCAGTGCGCGCCGGCGAAGGCGTAGGCATGGGCAAGGACCACACCTTGTTCGCGCTGATCGCGGGCAAAGTGAAGTTCGTTGTCAAAGGTGCTGGCTCGAAGCAATTCGTGACCGTTGTACCTAACGCAGCAGTACCAGCGTAATTCATCGCGGAGCGCCAGTTCGCTCCGCAATGATCGCATGATGTAAGGCGCAAGCCTTCAATCGAAAGGCTCTGCCCAAGGTAGAGCCTTTTTAGTTTTATGGCGGCAAAATTATGAAGTTTATCGACGAAGCAAAAATCGAAGTCATCGCGGGCGATGGCGGCAACGGCTGCGCCTCTTTCTGCCGTGAAAAATTCCGGCCTTTCGGCGGTCCCGATGGCGGCGATGGCGGCAAGGGCGGCACCATTTGGGCAGTCGCCGACCGCAATATCAACACGCTCGTCGATTTCCGCTTCTCCAAAATGCACAAGGCTCGCAATGGCGAGCCTGGCCGTGGCGCAGATTGCTATGGCAAGGGCGCCGATGACATCCACCTGCGCATGCCGGTCGGCACCTTGATCATCGACAACGCGAGCGGCGAAATCCTGGCTGACCTGACCGAACACGGCCAGACCGAAATGCTGGCCAAGGGCGGTGAAGGCGGCTGGGGCAATATCCACTTCAAGTCCTCGACCAACCGCGCACCACGCCAAAAAGGCGAGGGCAAGGAAGGCGAACGCCGCGAACTGCGCCTGGAACTGAAAGTGCTGGCCGACGTAGGCCTGCTGGGCATGCCGAACGCCGGCAAGTCGACCTTCATTTCGGCCGTCTCGAACGCGCGTCCGAAAATTGCCGATTACCCATTTACCACCCTGCACCCGAACCTGGGTGTGGTGCGCGTGTCGCACGAGAAGAGCTTTGTGATCGCCGATATTCCCGGCTTGATCGAAGGCGCTTCCGAAGGCGCGGGTCTGGGCCATCAATTCCTGCGCCACTTGCAGCGCACGGGTCTGCTGTTGCACATCGTCGACCTGGTACCGTTTGAAACCAACGTCGATCCTGTCAAGGAAGCCAAGGCGCTGGTCAAGGAATTGAAGAAGTACGACGAGTCGCTGGTCGACAAGCCGCGCTGGCTGGTGTTGAACAAGCTCGACATGGTGCCGGAAGGAGAGCGCAAGAAGATCGTCAAGGACTTCCTCAAGCGTTTCGCCTGGAAAGGTCCCGTCTTCGAGATCTCCGCGCTGAACCATCAGGGTTGCCCGGAACTGGTGAATGCGATTTACCAGCATCTGGAAGAGAAGAAACACAGCGAAAGCCGTGCCGAAGAAACGCAGATGACCGAAGAAGCACGCGGTATCTCGTCGATCGACCCGGATGATCCGCGTTTCAAGATCCTCGACTAAGGCTTTACCCTGATGTCGGTACAGACGGCCGCTGCCGCGCCAGCGCGCAAGCAAGCGTGGCAGCGCCGTGTATTGCATCTGATCGCGTATGCTTACGGGCTGAGCGCGGTCGCCTGCCTGCTGTTCGCCGATGAAATGGCGGCCGGCATGGGCATCTTCCTCAATGGCGTCAACGGCTACAGCCAGTTCTACGCTACTCATGTCGGTGTCTGGGGCGCTACCGCGCTCCTGGCGCTGTTCGCGGCACGGCAGGGCGAACCGCCTGTCCTCGGCGATATCACTGCAATGTTGGTCCTGGCGCAGCCCGCCGGCCGTCTGTTCGCGGCCATCAGCTTCGGCTTGCCCCAGGGTTTTGTGTTGTTCATGTGCGCAATGGAGCTGACGGCGGGGCTGGCCTTGCTGCTGCTGCGTCCTGCGCGCTGACGTCTATTAAGTGAAGAGCGCCGCCCCATGGATTCCGTGATTCAAAAAGCTACCCGCATCATCATCAAAGTCGGCTCTTCGCTGGTCACCAACGATGGCCGCGGACTCGACCATGCCGCCATCGCGCGCTGGGCCGCGCAGATTTCCGGCTTGCGCGCCCTGGGCAAGGAAGTCGTGCTGGTGAGCTCCGGCGCCATCGCCGAAGGCATGCTGCGCCTCGGTTTCGAGCAGCGCCCCACCGATATCCACGAATTGCAGGCTTGCGCCGCCGTCGGCCAGATGGGCCTGGCGCAAATCTATGAAAGCAGCTTCCGCGCCCACAGCCTCGGCACGGCGCAAGTGCTGCTCACGCACGCCGACCTGGCCGACCGCGAACGCTACCTCAATGCCCGTTCCACTCTGACGACCCTGCTGCGTCTGGGTGTGGTGCCGATCATCAACGAAAACGACACCGTCGTCACCGATGAAATCAAGTTCGGCGACAACGATACCCTGGGTGCCCTGGTCGCCAACCTGATCGAAGCCGATGCGCTCGTCATCTTGACGGACCAGCACGGCCTGTTCTCGGCCGACCCGCGCAAGGATCCGAACGCCTATCTGATCACGCAAGGCATCGCCGGCGACCCTGCCCTGGAAGCAATGGCCGGCGGCGCCGGCAGCAGTCTGGGGCGTGGCGGCATGCTGACGAAAATCCTCGCCGCCAAGCGCGCCGCCAAGTCCGGCGCCCACACCATCATCGCCTGGGGCCGCGACAGCGACGTGCTCAGCCGCCTCGCCCAGGGCGAAGCGATCGGCACGGAATTGCGGGCGCAAACGGGGCAGTTGACGGCGCGTAAGCAGTGGATGGCCGATCATCTGCATACGGCCGGTGCCGTCGTACTGGACGCGGGCGCCGCGCAAAAGCTGCGCCAGGAAGGCAAGTCGCTGTTGCCGATCGGCGTGACGGGCGTGAATGGCGAATTTGGCCGCGGCGCCGTGATCACCTGCGTCGACGCGGATGGCGTGCCCGTGGCGCGCGGCCTGTCCAACTACACGAGCGGCGAAGCGCGCCGCATCATGCGCAAGCCGTCCACCGAGATCGAGTCCATCCTCGGCTACATGGAAGGCCATGAGCTGATCCATCGCGACAATATGGTCTTGCTGTAGGTCGGATTAGCGGAGCGTAATCCGACAATATTGTTGCCGCGTCCTGTCGGGTTACGCCCTGTGGGCTAACCCGACCTACGACGCAACGACATCGGCCCACTCGGGCCGTTTTTTTTACCTATACCACGGCCGGCATCGGCGACTTGTCCTTGTAGTCGCACAGGTCGGCGATCATGCAGTTCCAGCATTGCGGCTTGCGCGCCGTACACGTGTAGCGGCCGTGCAGGATCAGCCAGTGGTGGGCGTCGTGCAGGAATTCTTTCGGTACGAATTTCAGCAGTTTTTGCTCGACGATATCGACATTCTTGCCCGGCGCGATGCCGGTGCGGTTCGAGACGCGGAAGATATGCGTGTCGACGGCCATCGTCGGTTCGCCAAACGCCGTGTTCATGACCACATTCGCCGTCTTGCGGCCCACGCCGGGCAAGGCTTCCAGCGAGGCGCGGTCGCGCGGCACTTCGCCGCCGTGCTGCTCCAGCAGGATCTGGCAGGTGGCAATGACGTTCTTCGCCTTGGTGCGGAACAGGCCGATGGTGCGGATGTAGCTGGCCAGCTCGTCGACGCCCAGCGCCAGTATCTTGGCCGGCGTATTGGCGACCGGATACAGCAAGCGGGTCGCCTTATTGACGGACACGTCCGTCGCCTGCGCCGACAGCAGCACGGCGATCAACAGCTCGAACGGTGTCGTGTATTCGAGTTCCGTCTTCGGGGATGGGTTGGCGGCGCGAAAGCGCGTAAAGATTTCCAGGCGTTTGGCGGCGTTCATGCGTCTTTTTTCGGGGTGGTAGGGGCTGGCTGGGGGGTATCCGAGCTGGCGGCGGCCTTGGCGCGCGCGCGCTCCATGGCGGCGGCGATGATGGCGCGCTTGCGCTCCTTCTCGGCCTGTTCGTCGGGCGTAACGGGTACTTCCTGCGTCACTTCGCGCATCTTGGCGACGGCCTTGGCGGCCAGGCGCGCTTCGTTTTCCTCTGTTTCGCGGCGCAGGCGCTGCGTGCGGAAATCGTGGCGCGCGCGCGCGTCGTCCGCCTCGGCCTGGCTCCAGGCATCCCAGCCCGTGGCGTCGCCGCTGACCGGGTACATGACGATGCAGTCGACGGGGCAGGGCGCCACGCACAGGTCGCAGCCCGTGCACAGATCGGTGACCACGGTATGCATCTGCTTGGCGGCGCCGACGATGGCGTCGACGGGACAGGCCTGGATGCACAGGGTACAGCCGATACACAGCGATTCATCGATATAGGCGACAGATCGCGGACGTTCGAGGCCGTTGACGGGATTGAGCGGAATGATTTTTTTGCCCAGCAAGCCGGCCAGACGCGCGATGCCTTGCACGCCGCCCGGTGGGCACTGGTTGATGTCGGCGCTGCCGGCGGCTATCGCTTCCGCATATGGGCGGCAGCCGTTGTAGCCGCATTTGGTGCATTGCGTTTGCGGCAGCAAGTCTTCGATCTGGTCGGCAAGTGAGGGAGGGGCAGGGTGCGGCACGGTCATCTTCCACGGTAAAACGCCATTATCGGCCATCCGGCGCGCGCACAAGTAAAAACCTGTTTTACAAGAGGGGATAGCACGCGCCATGGCGGGCCTGTTGCAGGCGCGCCGCAATCGGATTTTATTTCCTATGGGAATGTCAAAGTGCAAATAAACAACTTTGCAATTCCTTTTTTTTGTGGGAGCATGATTTTTATCAAGCTCTTTATTAAAAAAAACCGACCGCCAGTCCTGTTGCCACGCCTGTATTGCCAGGTGCGCCAGGCCATAGGAGCCAAACATGCGTTTCCTCCGGACAGTTGGTTTGCCCTTCTGTTTGTTCATGCACTCTGCACTTGCCCTTGCATACGGGCAGGCTGCTGCTCCCATGGCGGCGCCGGGCGCTGCCAGCTCGCGCATCGTTCGCTTCGCGGCGGAAGACTGGCCGCCCTTCATTTCCCGCAGCCTGCCGGCCGATGGCATGTCGGGCGCCATGGTCAGCGCCGTCTTCGAGCGTCTCGGCTATGCGGTCAGATATGAATATTTCCCCTGGAAGCGCGCCATGCAGTTTGGCCTGGCCAGTTCCCGCTATGCCGGGCTGCTGGCCGTCTGGCGCACGCCCGAACGGGAAAAACTCTGCCACTTTTCTGTGCCG
The DNA here is from genome assembly GCF_019345455.1 of Janthinobacterium sp. NKUCC06_STL. Taxonomy (NCBI): domain Bacteria; kingdom Pseudomonadati; phylum Pseudomonadota; class Betaproteobacteria; order Burkholderiales; family Oxalobacteraceae; genus Janthinobacterium; species Janthinobacterium sp. NKUCC06_STL. Next base: position 252,665 of record NZ_JAHKQY010000006.1, on the reverse strand, counting down.
GTTGGTAACACGCAGGGTGTGCTGGCCTACCTGAAGGAGGATGGCGTGCCCGGCGCCAGCCTGATGGAGCTGGGCAAGCTGCGCATCGGCACCGTGGCCGGCTACTCGAATGGGGAACAGTTCGATGGCATGGTGGCGCGCGGCGAGTTGAATACGGAAGAGGGCTTGAACGACGCGACGAATCTGAAGAAACTGCTGATCAAGCGTTACCGCGTGATCGTTATCGAGCGCCATGTCCTGCAGCACCTGCTGATGGGACGCAACTTCAGCAAGGCCGAGCGGGAGCGCATCGCCATCATCGATACCGTCTTCAAGGAGCGCCCCGTCCACGTGTGCTTCCAGCGCGATGCGGAAGGGGCGGCGCGGCAAAAACGCTTCAACGAGGCCGCGCGCGACATCGATACGGCCCGGCTGGAACGAGATTACTGGAAGCGGCTCGATCAGAGCCTGGCGACCGCCCCCGCCACTCCCTGACACGGCGCGCCGCTGTTGTTAGTTGCCAAAACGAAATATCTAAACACGAAAGCATTCGTTCTTGTTTGTTTGTCCATCCTTTAGTCTGCAGCCACTGTGTTGACGACTTTGAAAGGATGTTTTCGTATGCTGGAACTGATTCACAAGCAAGACCCCGCTCCCCGTTTGCGGCAACTGGCACACGCCGTCTCGGCGGCCGTGCTGGTCCTGGGAGCGCCTGGCGTGGCGTATTCACAAGCTTCTCTCGACACCGTCATCGTCACGGGCGCGCGCGGCACGGGCCGCACGGTGGCCAACAGCGCCGCCCCGATCGACGTGATCAGCGCGCAGCAATTGCAAGCGACGGGCAAGTTGAACTTGCTCGATGCGCTTGATACGGCCTTGCCATCGTTCAACTTGCCAGCCCGCGTGCAGCCCGACTTGGGCAGCATCGTGCGCGCGGGGCAACTGCGCAACCTCGACCCCTCGCATACCCTGGTGCTGGTCAACGGCAAGCGCCGGCATACGACGGCCATCGTCAATGAAGATGGCTTTCCCGGTTCCGTCGCCACGGACCTGGCCCTGATTCCCACGGGCGCCATTGCCCGCGTGGAAATCCTGCGCGACGGCGCTTCGGCCATCTACGGTTCCGACGCCATTGCCGGCGTCATCAACATCATCCTGAAAGCGGATGACAAAGGCAGCTTCAGCACGCAACTCGGTTCCACCTACGCGGGTGACGGCACGAACGGTTCCGCGCGCATCGATGGCGGCACGCGCCTGGGCGAACACGGCTTTGCCCACTTCGGCGCCGAAGTCCAGCGCCAGGGCATCGCCGTGCGCAATTTCGGGCTGAATCCCGGCTATCTGTCGTACCCGGCCGTGCGCAACAGCGATGGCCAGCTGGTCAAGTTGGGACCGAACAACAGTTTGCCGGCCGGCGCTACGCCGAACCCGGGCGAAGCAAACCGCAACAACAATCCATGGCGTAATACGGGCGTGCCGCAAAGCACGACCGCCTCGCTCAGCGCAAACCTCGGCTATGACCTGTCGAACGAGGTGCAACTGTACGGCTTCGGCACGTATGCGCACCGCAATGCCCGCTCGGCGCAGAATTTCCGCCTGCCCAATACCATTTTCAATAACAACAAAGGTTTGCTGTCCGTGTATCCGGACGGCTTCACGCCGTATGAAACGACGAGCGAAAACGACTTTTCGCTGACGGGCGGCATCAAGGGCGAGACGGCCGGCTGGTCCTGGGACCTGAGCACGACGTATGGCCGCGACGATATCGACGTGGGCGTGGAGCACTCGGCCAATTACTCCCTGACCTATCCGGGCGGCAAGACGGATTTTGACATTGGCAATCAGCGCTACAGCCGCTCGACCACCAATGCCGACGTGCGCCGTCCCGTGCCGCTGGGCTTGAGCGAGCCGGCCGACCTCAGCCTGGGCGTCGAGTATTCGCATGAAACGCAGCAGCGCAGCCCGGGCGAGCCCGCTTCCTGGCAAGGCAGCGGCTCGTCGGCACTGGCCGGCTACCTGCCCGTCGATGCATCCGACACGGCGCGCCACAGCTATGCGGCGTACATTGGCCTGGGCGCGAAACTGACGCCGCAGTTGCTGCTCGACACGGCACTGCGCGCCGAGAAATATTCCGATTTCGGCAGCAAGACGACGGGCCGTTTGTCCGCCCGCTATGACGTCACGCCCGCGGTCGCCGTGCGCGGCACCGTCAGCAATGGTTTTCATGCACCGAGCCTGGTGACGCAATCGTATTCGAACACGTCCGACCATGCGGGCGTGCCGTATACCCTGGCGCAGCCGAACTCGGCCGCTGCGCGGGCACTGGGCGCGCAAGCCTTAAAACCGGAAAAATCGACGAATCTGTCAGCCGGGCTGACCTTCAATCCTACACCCACCCTGCGTCTGGCCGTTGACGCGTATCAAATCAAGGTCAGCGACCGCCTGGGCGTGTCGTCGAACATCGGTATCGACCGCAGCTCGGGCGTGGCGCTCGACGGCAGCGGCCGGCCGCTGACGGGGGCGCAAGCCACCGTCATTGAAAACCTGCTGCGCTCGGCGGGGCTGACGGTAGGCAATGGTCTCGTCGCGCATTACTTTGCCAACGTGGGCGATACGCGCACGCGCGGCGTCGATTTCACCGCCGAAGATGTCTTGCGCGTGGCCGATGGCAAGCTGCGCTGGACGGCGGCCGCCAATTTCAACCACACAAGCCTGGTCGGCAAGGCGGCCTTGCCGGCCGTGCTGCAAGGCTTGCCGAACATCGGCACCCTGAGCAAGTCGGCCGAGTACGACCTGCTGTACCGGGCCCCGCGCGACAAGGAAATCCTTACCCTGGCGTATGAAAAAGCCGGCTGGACGTTCAACCTGCGCGAGACGCGCTACGGCAAGCTCAAGCGTCTGAACGCCATCACGGGCGGCGATTACCAGCTGAAAGCCGCCTTCGTGACGGATGTCAGCGTCGGCTACGACGTCAGCAAGCGCATCAATGTGACGGTGGGCGCCAACAATGTCTTCGACCAGAAACCAAGCCAGGTGCCGCGCGCAGCGCGCAGCGCCGCGAATCTGGCGCAGTACACGGGCGCCTACGATAACTCGGGACCGCTTGGCGTGCTCGGTGCTTATTACTACGCGCGCGCCACGGTGCATTTTTGATCCGCCTTCTCTTCATACTTATCATCAAGAACAGGAAATACCATGTCTGACAACAATCAACACGCGGCCATCGATCTGGAATGGGCCAATCTCCTCTCGCCGCAGCGCCGCACGGTCTTGCGCGGCGGCGGCCTGGTGGCGGCGCTGGCCGCTTCCGGCCTGGCGGGGACGGCGCTGGCGCAGGATGGCGCAGTCAAGCGCGCGAAACCAGCACTTGGCAAGAGCCCGTGGGGCGAGCATACGGACAAGGCGCCCACGCCGCGCCCCGCCAGCGTGCGGCCCGGCGAGGAAACTTTGCCGTCAACACCGCGCGCCTACACGGATATCGAGAGCTATCACGCGCATATCTATTTTGACGAAGACAGTTACCAGAAGGCGGCGCTGATACGTCGCTGGGCGGCCGAGCGCTTCCAGATCGAACTGGGCGACTGGAACCTGGAGCCGCGCGGCCCGCACGTGACGCCGTCGTTCTATTTCGGCTTTACCAATGATTTATTGCCCGTGATCGTGCCGTGGCTGCAGCTCAATAGCCTGGGCCTGACGATACTGATCCACCCGAACACGGAAGACCCGCGCGCTGACCATTTGTATTACGCGCTGTGGGTGAACCGGTCGCAGCCCGTGAATGGCTATGCGATGAAGAAGCCGGGACCGGGCGAGCCGCGGGTCGAGCAGATCTTTGTCAATACGCGTCCGACGGTGAAAATCGAAACGTCGCGCGCATGAGCTGGGCATAAAAAAACGCCACGCTAGTCTGAGCTGGCGTGGTGTTTTGACGGAAATGCCGTGTATTAGCCGTGTTTCTGGATGAATTCGCCGATTTTCGGGCAAATAATCTCGCGCCAGCGGCGGCCCGAGAAAATGCCATAGTGGCCGCATTTCGGCGCCACGAAGTCTTGTTGCATCTCGGCAGGAATGCCGGAACACAAGTCATGCGCCGCCTGCGTCTGGCCGGCACCGGAAATGTCGTCCAGTTCGCCTTCTACCGTGAACAGCGCCACGTTCGTGATGTCTTGCGGACGCACCAGCTGGCCGCCCACTTTCCACGTGCCCATCGGCAGGCTGAATTCCTGGAAAACCGTTTTGATGGTTTCCAGGTAGTACTCGGCCGGCATGTCCAGCACGGCGTTGTACTCGTTGTAGAACTGGCGGTGGCCTTCCGCCGGCTCGTCGTCGCCCGTCACCAGGTGCATATAGAACTCGCGGTGGCTTTGCGCGTGGCGGCCCGGGTTCATGGCGATGAAGCCGGCGTGCTGCAGGAAGCCCGGATACACCTTGCGGCCAAAGCCCGGATAGTTCGGCGGCACCGCGTAGATCACGGTGTTTTCAAACCACGAGAATTTCTTTTCCGTCGCCAGGTTGTTCACTTGCGTAGGCGAGCGGCGCGGATCGATCGGGCCACCCATCATCGTCATGGTCTTCGGCATGTGCGGATCTTTTGCCGTCGCCATCAGCGAGATGGCTGCCAGCACGGGCACGGTTGGTTGACAGACGGAAATCACGTGCAAGTCAGGCGCCAGCAGACGGATGAATTCCTGCACATAATAAATGTAGTCGTCCAGGTGGAACGGGCCTTCCGTCAGCGGTACCATGCGCGCGTCCGTCCAGTCGGTGATGTAGACATCGTGCTCGGCCAGCAAGCCGCGCACGGTATCGCGCAGCAGGGTCGAGTGGTGACCGGACAGGGGGGCAACCAGCAGAACTTTGGGCTGTTGCAAGCCAGTGGCTTCTTTTTTGAAGTGAATCAGGCGGCAAAACGGTTTGGTGACGACAACGTGTTCGCGGATGTCGACGCTCTCGCCTTGAACGAGAACGGATTTGATGTCGAATTGTGGTTTTTCGTAGTCTTTGCCAAGGCGGTACATCAGCTCGTAGCCGGCTGCGATGCGTTGCGAAAACGGGGTGTGGGCCAGTGGAGAAACCGGGTTGGTAAATAACTTGGAGGACATGTCTGCCCATTGCATCACCGGAGTGAGGAAAGAGCGTTGCAGTTCGTGCAGTTGGTAAAGCATATAGAGTCCTTGTTTAATTCCAAGCGCCAATATCGGCTCAAATATCATAATCCAATTTTACGATATTTGTTGAGGACAAAATGTGCATTACCACGCATAGATCCACAGTTTGCGCTTTGGTGTGACAGCGCGCCACACTTGCGTGGATAGACCTGCAACGATGCTTTAAAAGCAAAAAAAGCAGCGTTTCCGCTGCTTTTTGTCTGTTTTTTTACCGCTACGCCCCTGCGGAAAAGAATCTTCCCGCCGGAACGGCCGCGGCATCGCCGTGCGTTTAGCGCACCAGCATGTCGAGCTTGTCCTTGACGTCCTTGAATTGCTCGGCTTCCGGCAAGGCAGCCTTCGTCTTGGTGATCGACGGCCAGTTACGCGCCAGATCGACGTTGATCTTGATGAAGGCTTGCTGGTCGCCCGGCACGTCTTCTTCCGCGAAAATCGCGTTCACCGGGCATTCTGCCACGCAGACGGCGCAGTCAATACATTCGTCCGGATCGATCGCCAGGAAGTTCGGGCCTTCCCGGAAACAATCTACCGGGCAGACATCGACGCAGTCGGTATAGCGACAGGCGATGCAGGATTCGGTGACAACGTGGGTCATAACAGTCCTATCAATTTTTGGGGAGGTGCTGTAGCGCCTGCGGGAAACTCGGCGGCGCATACTAAAGCAAAGCATTGTATTTTAAGGCAATTCGCTATTTCTCACAAATCCCGCTTATATACAATACGTATAAGCAAATTCATTTTTTGGCAGTGCCGTTGCCGCGCAGAGCGGGCAATTCAGCGACTATCCGGGACGTTGCCATGAAGAACGCGGCAAGAAAGCGACAGTCGCCCGCCGGTGCGGGGTGCAGGGCGGGCGACGCAAGGGCTTGCCGTGTGGTGTTTTTGTTTTACTCAAATCAAGATCAGTAAAAATAAGTGCCATGCATGTGCCAAACATGTGCCAAACAAGTGCCGGAACAATCAGGCGCTGGCGCGTATTTGCGTCAGTAACTGTTGCCAACGTGCATTTTCAGCACTGCCATCCTCGGCAAAGGTGATGGTGCGGCGCGCGGCAGGGGCGTCGACGGTGATCTGCCATTTGGGGATATCGGCGCCCACCTGCTCGCCTGTGGCTTGCGGGTGCGTGAAAAAACCGCTGCTGGCCAGTGCCGCTTCCAGCCCGGGGCCGGCCGGGTGGGCCTGCGTATCGATCTCGTACTGTTCGCTCAGGCCGGCAAAGCCGCCGCTGCTGCGGGCTGAAATTTTCATGCTGCTCCTTCTTGAGGATGGTGGTGGGGACGTGATGCGGCATGTCATCGCCTGTGGCTGACTGCTGGCTGGTGGGCGCGTACGGCGTTATCGGGGGGCGTAACTGCGGCACCAGGCCGCCAGCGCTTCGCGTTCCGCTTCCAGCAATTGATCGGACTCGCTGTATTCCGCATGGTTCATGGTACCGCAGCAGGCCCGCCTGTCTTGCACGGCACCCTCGTCATCGACGATGCCTGCGGCAAAGTTCATCTGTCCATCCCCCGTCATGGCGTTCTTGAGCACTTCGCGCACGGTAAAGCTGTTGCGGATGAAATCCAGGTAGGTAGTGTAGCCATCGGCCTGCGCCAGGGTCAGCATGTGGCCAGCCACGTCGGCGTACGTGGCTGCGTGATCGGGGGACGCCACCAGGGCGCGCAAGACCAGGCTGCGCAGGTAGTCGCCGCAACGGTGCAGCACGGCCGCGTCGTCTTCCAGCTGGGGCTGGCGTTCGTGGGCAAAGATGTCGGCCAGGATGTCGTAGATGGCGCCCGTAAACACTTGCGAGATGGCGTGCACTTCCGTGCCTGCTTCCGACAATTTGATGTCATTGTCGGCATTGCGCAAGCCGTTCGGCCGGCCCAGCGCCAGGCCGAACTGCTCCGCCAGGTCGGCCAGGAAGGTTTTATCGTGGAGGTCGGACTTGGTTTGCGCGATCACGGCTTCGACCTGGTCCAGCTGCGACAGGGCCAGGAAGATGGCCGTCAGGTCGCCGAACGATTCGTGCAAGCCGCCCGTCTGCGGTGGATTATTGTTGAGCAGCCAATTCGGCTTGAGGCCGTCGAGGATGGCGTGTCCTGTTTCATGCGAAACGATGTCGAGCGAACGGCAGGTGTAGACGCGTTCGGTAGCGCCGCTGGGAATAAAGTCGCCGAACTTGAGGGCGTTGTCGCTGCGGCTGTAATAGGCATTCATGACGTTGGGCAAGCCGTGCGGGAACACGCGCAGCGGTTCCGTATTGTTGGCGTTGTTCCATTGCCAGGGCAGGGGCGGCGCCGTGTCGTTGCTGGCCATCGCGCGCTGGTACATGGTGAGCGTCATGCGCACGATGGCAAACGTGTGCACCGCGTCGAACTGGTCGGTGTTGGGCGAGACGATGAAGTCGCCAAAGGCGTTCGGGCTGACCCGGGCGATGCCCGGTTCGCCAAACGTGATGCGCGCATCGCGCGGGCCTTGCAGGGTCAGGCCGGGCAGGAAGGTCTTGCGCGTGCCCAGCTCGCTCACGGACGGGTCTTGCTTCCAGATCAGCACGCGCGAACCGACAGGCACGGCGGCCAGGTCGCGGGCCGTTGCCTCGGTCAGGCGCGGCCGACCCGGCTGCAGGGTCAGTTGCGCATTCTTGCGGTGCTGGCGGTAGGGCGCCGAGGGGGTGGGGACATAGCCGACGGGCAAGGACACGCATTTGGTCAGCACGGCTTCGACCGGCACGATGACTTTCTGGTCCATGGTAGCTCTCCAAAACACTCGCAACTGGAATGGAGATAGTCGGCCTGCTTCGCTGGTTTCGGTTTGATGTGGCGCAAGCGCCGCACAGGAAAGCGCGGTTTTTTCCATGTGCCGGCATTCCCCATGGCTGCGGCTGCCACGTGGCGGCTGGTATGATGCTGGCCGTATGGCACCCGTTTTTATAATAAAAGGATCGTTTGATGGCGGATATAAATATAGTTCAGCAACATAAGCTGACAGCAGAAAAGGCGCGCGCAGCGGCGCAGCAAGTGGCCGACAAGCTGGCCCAGGAATATGACCTGGCGTGCGCCTGGGATGGCGACGTGCTGCGTTTCGAGCGCAGCGGCGTCGATGGGTCGCTGACCCTGGAAAAAGAGCAGGCGCAACTGCAAATCAAGCTGGGCTTCATGCTCAGCGCCTTCGCCTCCACGATTGAAGGCAAGATTGCCGAGAAGATGCGCAAGGTGTTTACCGAGCCAGCTTGAGCCGCTTGTCTGGCGCCATGTTTGGTGCTAGGGAACGTGTCGCAGTGATGGGCGAAAAGACGATGAAAACCCGTCGCTTTTCGCCTTTTTCACGTCTGACTGTACGCTGGCGAACATTGCTAGCACATTTCTATTTGGAAAGCCATTGGACTTTGGTGGCTTTTTGCGTTATACTTGAGTCATATTTACAACAGCTACACCGCGTTTCACCTTCTGCTTCGCAGTACTCCCCACTCGCTGAGTGGTGAATAATTCTTCGGGTTTTACACCCGCATCCAGTTAAAAAGTAGCTTGGTCGATTTTTTCGGTCAAATACATTTGGTGCCATGTATTTGCATGGCGCTAGCGTTGTTAAAAGTCCTGAACCACAGCCTCTTTTAGCACGCACACGGCACCCCGGCACCGGCCTTGGCCATCCGCTGGTCACACGCGTGTCACCCCCTGTTTTCTGTCGCTCCCGTGCGCTTTTTGCGCCGTGGCGTAGCCGACGCAACAGGGTTTGTTGATTCCCGCCGCAAGCTGGCAGCTTGCTGGGTTTCATTCCATTCGTCAAATCGAGGGAGAACCACATCGTGGCAAAACAAATCATTATCGACCATGTGTTCAAAGTGTTCGGCGACAAGCCAGAAGAAGCACTTGAACTCGTTCATCAGGGCGCCAGCAAGCAGGACATCCTGGCCAAGACTGACTGCACCATCGGCGTTTTCGACGCCACCTTTACCATTGAAGCGGGCGAGATTTTCGTCATCATGGGCCTGTCCGGTTCGGGCAAGTCGACCCTGGTGCGCATGCTGAACCGTTTGATCGAGCCGACCGCCGGCCGCATCCTGATCGACGGCAATGACATCAATACCTTGCCGGACGCCCAGTTGCGCGCCCTGCGCCGCAAGGACATCAGCATGGTGTTCCAGTCGTTCGCGCTGCTGCCGCAAATTACCGTGCTCGACAACACTGCCTTCGGTATGGAACTGGCCGGCATGCCCAAGGCCGAGCGCCATGCGCTGGCCCAGCAAGCGCTGGAGCAGGTGGGCCTGGACGGCTACGGCGCCAGCTATCCCGACGAATTGTCGGGCGGCATGCAGCAGCGCGTGGGCCTGGCCCGTGCGCTGGCTTGCGATCCATCGATTTTGCTGATGGATGAAGCGTTTTCCGCGCTCGATCCGATTATTCGTACGGAAATGCAATCGGAACTGCTGCGCTTGCAGCAAATCAAGCGCCGCACCATCGTCTTCATTTCGCATGACCTCGACGAAGCCATGCGCATCGGCGACCGCGTCGCCATCATGAAAGACGGCCACGTGGTGCAAGTGGGCACGCCGGAAGAAATCCTGCGCAAACCAGCCAACGATTACGTGCGCAACTTCGTGCGCGGCGTCGATGCGGCGGCCGTGTTCAAGGCCAGCGATATTGCCCGCAAGAGCCAGATCGTCGTGTCGGAATCGCCGAGCCGCGGTTCGCGCGCCGCGCTGTCGATGCTGGAAGAGCAGGATCGCGCGTTTGCCTACGTCGTCAATCCGCAGCGCAAGTTCCTTGGCGTCGTGTCGGCCGATTCGCTGCGCAGCGCGCTCGACGGCCATGTCGGTCCGCTGGGCCTGGCGCATGCCTATCTGCCCGACGTGCAGACCATCAACGCAGATGAGCCAGTCGCCGGCCTGTTCGGCCAGGTGGCGCAACTGCCTTACGCCGTCCCAGTGGTGGCCGATGACGGCAGTTTCCGCGGCGCCATCAGCAAGACAACCTTGCTGAAGTTCCTTGACCGCGACACGCCAGCCATAGCCGAACAACAACAGAAAGGACAAGCATGAACCCAAGCACCGTTTCCACAGTAGAAGCTGTTGTTGAACAGCCAGCCGCGCAAATCAATCCCTGGGCGCTGACGCCGCCGACCGACGCCAGCACTGCCTGGCTGGACGCCGCCGCGCCTGCCGTGCAGCCGGAACATGCGACCGGCTTTCACCTGACGCAGATTTTCGACGGCTCGCTGCCGCTGGAAAGCTGGATCAACCAGGGCCTGGGCTGGGTTGTCGCCCATTTCCGCCCTTTCTTCCAGGCAGTGCGCGCGCCGATCGATAGCACCCTGAACGGCGTGGAAGGCGTGCTGCTGGCGGCCCCGTCGCTGACGGTGATCGCCATCATCGGCTTGCTGGCGTGGCAATTTACCAGCCGCACGCTGGCCGTCGGCACCGTGCTGGCGCTGCTGGTGGTGTCGATGCTGGGCATCTGGCCGGAAGCCATGACGACCTTGTCGCTGGTATTGACGTCGCTGGCGTTCTGTCTGGCCATCGGCTTGCCGCTGGGTATTTTCCTTGCCAGCAGCGACCGCGCGCAAAATATCCTGCGCCCCTTGCTCGACGCCATGCAGACGACGCCCGCCTTCGTCTATCTGGTGCCAGTGGTGATGCTGTTTGGTATCGGTAATGCGCCAGGCGTGATCGTGACGATCATCTTTGCCCTGCCGCCGCTCGTGCGCTTGACCAACCTCGGTATCCGCCAGGTGCGTCCCGACCTGATCGAAGCGGCCCGCGCCTATGGCGCCTCGCCGTGGCAGTTGCTGACCCGCGTGCAGTTTCCGCTGGCCATGCCATCGATCATGGCCGGTATCAACCAGTCGCTGATGCTGTCGCTGTCGATGGTCGTGATCGCCTCGATGATCGCCGTCGGTGGCCTGGGCCAAATGGTATTGCGCGGTATCGGCCGCCTGGACATGGGCCTGGCAACCGTCGGTGGCCTGGGCATCGTGCTGCTGGCCATCACCCTGGACCGCTTGACGCAAGCGATGGGCCAGCCACGCCGTGGCGTGCGCCACTGGTACCAGACGGGTCCTGCCGGTTTCGTGCTGCGCCTGGTGCGCGGCAATGCAGAGAAAAATAATGTTGAACAGCAAGCTACGCTGGCCAACGCACAATAAAGGAAACACATGCATCAAATTGACAATTTTAAAGTGACGCAAAAATCGCAACGCAAGTTCCAGCTGTTTTCCGCCCTGGCGATCGCCGCCATGGCCCTGACCACCAGCCTGGCCATGGCGCAGACGCCGGCCGTGGCCGCCGATGTGCTGCCCGGCAAGGGCGTCAAGGTGCAGCCACTGCAAAGTTCGATCGCGGAAGAAACCTTCCAGACCATGCTGGTTGACAAGGCGCTGGAAAAGCTCGGCTATGAAGTGCAGCCGATCAAGGAAGTGGAATATCCGACGGCGCATATCGCCATCGCCAACGGTGACGCCACCTTCATGGCCGTGCACTGGGACCCGATGCACAAGGATTTCTATAACAATGCGGGCGGCGACGCCAAGCTGTTGCGCACGGGCCAGTATGCCGGTCCTGCCGCGCAAGGTTATCTGATCGATAAGGCGACGGCGGAAAAGTACAACATCACGAATATCGACCAGTTGCGCGACCCGACCCTGGCCAAGCTGTTCGACCATGACGGCGATGGCAAGGCCGACTTGACGGGCTGCAACCCGGGCTGGGGCTGCGAAGCGCTGATCGAGAATCACATGGATGCGTATAAATTGCGCGAGACGGTGACGCACGTGCAGGGCAGCTATGCGGCCCTGATCGCCGACACCCTGGGCCGCTACAAGCGTGGCGAACCGATCCTGTACTACACGTGGACGCCGTACTGGGTCAGTGGCGTGCTGGTGCCGGGCAAGGACGTGATCTGGCTGAAAGTGCCGTTCTCGGCCAATCCGGACAAGGTGAATACCCGCCTCGACGATGGCAGTGATTACGGTTTTGCCGTCAACACGGCACGCATCGTGTCGAACAAGGCCTGGGCCGAGAAAAACCCGGCCGCGGCCAAGCTGTTCGAAGTGATGCAACTGCCCGTGGCGGACATCAATGCGCAGAACGAGCGCATGCGCCGCGGCGAAAACACGCAGGCCGATATCGCCCGCCATACGGCTGGCTGGATCAAGTTCCACCAGCAAAAGTTTGACGGCTGGATCGCGCAGGCGCTGGCGGTAGCCAAGAAGTAAGTGTTAACGCCGTTTCAACATGAAAGAGTGGCTACCGATTTGGTAGCCACTTTTGCGTTAACAGCCTGTTTTTGTGGTTTTTGGTGAGTTTTTAGCCGTTTTCGGCCAGTTTCAGGTGCAAAATGGGGAAAGGCTTGCCGAACGGGTCAAGCGGCGAGCGGTTTTCCACGATAAAGCCCAGGTGGCGGTAAAAGCCATGCGCCTGCGTGTTGTGTTCGTTGACATCGACGGCCGTGGCGCCCAAGGACGCGATGGCATGCTGGACCAGCGCGCGGCCGGTACCGCTGCCGCGCCGGTCCGGATGCACGAACAGCATTTCGATCCTGGCGTGCTCGACGCACAGGAAGGCGTAAGCGACGCCGTCATCGGCGCGCAGCACATGCAGCAGGCGTTCGGCCGTCACTCTGGCCAGCTCGTCGCGGACGAAGGGCACCAAGAAGGCGATATCGCTATCGGTGAGGAAATCGTGGGTGGCGCGTACGGACAGGTGCCAGACGTCGAACAAACGGGGCAGGTCGGCGGCATGGGCCAGCGAAACCTGGGAAATCAGTGATGGTGTCATGCAGAAATTATACTGCCCCGACAGGCGCCGGGGCAGGGGAGGGACGATCAGTCCTTCAAGTCTTCGATCAGGTCGATGTATTGCTGTTGCGCATCTTCCTTCGAGGTGCCGGCCAGGGCCGCCCAGGCGTCGAACTTGGCGCGGTTGACGAAGTCGGTCATGCCAGGACGCTCGCCCGTGGCGTCGCCGCTCGACGCTTGCTTGAACAAGGCGTAGATTTTCAACAAGGTCATATTGTCCGGACGCTCGGACAGGGTCTTGGAATCGAGCTGCGCTTGTTCGAATTGCTCTTGTAAACTCATGATGGCTCCTGTGTGCTGATGGAATCGCTGGAAAAGTGCGGCAGGCCCGGCGGAGTGGCCACCGTGCGTGCTGCAGTGCCTGACATCATAGTGAAAAAAGCGCGCCGTGCATTAGAGGACACACTCAAAACAAAAAACGCCGCCGCTGCGTGAACAGGGGCGGCGCCGGTACAGTCGCTTCAGCGCTGCGGAGTCTGATTTATACGCCCAGCAGTTCGACGTCGAAAATCAGGGTGGCGTTCGGTGGAATCACGCCGCCGGCGCCGCGTGCGCCATAGCCCAGTGCTGCCGGGATGATCAGCTGGCGCTTGCCGCCCACTTTCATGCCTTGCACGCCTTCGTCCCAGCCTTGAATGACGCGGCCTGCGCCCAGCGGGAATTCGAATGGATCGTTGCGGTCCTTGCTCGAGTCAAATTTCGAACCGGCGCTGCCGTCGTCATTCTGCAGCCAGCCCGTGTAATGCACGACAACATTATTGCCGGCTTGCGCTTCAGCGCCTTCGCCAACGACGGTATCGATGTATTGCAGGCCGGAAGCGGTAGTGGTGGTGGTCATGATAATCCTTGTGTAGGCGATGAAAGCTTCAGATTGTAGAGCAATGAGTTGCAAAGCGCCATTCCAGGCCCGACACAGGGAAAAAACGGAAATTATGGCGATGTGTGGCTGCCGGCAGCATTTAAGGGGGGATTTCGCACAATAAATACAGTGTTCCACGTAAAATGCATGTTTTGTATTTAACAGTGATTTCTTCCATGTTCCGCAGTCTACGCCGCCTTGTTTTTTCCTCGCTGTGCCTGGTTTCCGCAATATCGACGGCGCAAGCCGAAGTGGTGGTGGTGCTCAATTCCCGTGATGCCACGGTGCAACTGCTGGACCAGAAAACCTATGCTCCCCTGTCCACCTTTGCCGTCGGCAAGGAACCGCACCATCTGATGGAAACGCCGGACGGCAAGTCGCTGATCGTCGCCAGTTCCGTCGGCAACGAGCTCATTTTCCTCGATCCTGTCTCGGGCCAGATCCAGCGCCGCATCAGCAACATCCTCGACCCGTACCAGATCGGCTTTTCGCCGGACCAGAAGTGGTTCATTTCGAACTCGCTGCGCCTGGACCGCATCGACCTGTACCGCTACGACGGCAAGAACCTGACCCTGGCCAAGCGTATCCCGCTGCCGAAGTTGCCCAGCCACATGGCGTTCACGGCCGACAGCACCATGGCTTTCATCACGCAGCAGGGCAGCAACCAGGTCAGCGCCATCGACCTGGCCACGCAAACCGTCAAATGGACCATGCTTGTCGGCCCCGCGCCGGCCGGCATCACGATGACGCCCGATGGCAAGCATTTGCTGGTCGGCATCATGGGCAGCGATTACGTGGAAGTGATCGACTGGCGCACGCAAAAGACCGTCAAGCGCATCAAGGCGGGCGCCGGCACGCACAATTTCCGCGCGCTGGGTGACAACCGCATGACGTTCGTCTCGAACCGCGTGTCGAACACCATCAACATCATCGACCAGCAAACCCTGGAAAACGTGGGCACCATCAATGTGCCGGGCGGTCCCGATTGCATGGAAATCACACCCGATGGCAAGACCATGTGGGTAACCCTGCGCTGGATCAAGAAAGTGGCCGTGATCGATCTGACCACGCGCAAGGTCATCAAGACCATACCGGTGGGCCGCTCGCCCCATGGCGTGTATTTCGCCACCCACTCGCCGCGCATGTGATGGCGGGTGTGATGATGAAACGCCTCACTTTCGCGGGCTGCGTGCTCGCCATGCTGCTGTGCGCCAGCGCCATGCTGTCGCCCGCGCATGCCGCCGCACCGGCGCCGGCAGCCCAAGCCGCACAGGCTCCAGCCGCATCTTCAGCGCCGGCCGCCTGCAAGGGCACCATCTACATGACCTTCGACACGGGCAGCCAGTCGCAAGCGCAGCTGATCGCCGACGTGCTGAATCAGCGCCATGTGAAGGCAACTTTCTTCCTGGCCAATGAAAAGACCACGCGCGGCGACTATTCGCTCGATGCCTCGTGGGCGCCGTACTGGAAAGCCCGTGTCGCTGAAGGCCACGCATTTGGCACGCATACGTTTGACCACGTGTACTGGAAGAAGGATCTGGCCAACGGCTTGATCCAGGTCAAGCCCCAGTTCGGCAAGGACGGTGGCAAGCTCGCTTCCTTCACCGACAAGCAGTTCTGCGAGGAGTTGCGCCGCGTCGATACGCGCTTCCAGGAGCTGACCGGGCACAAGCTTGATCCGTTCTGGCGCGCGCCGGGCGGCTACACGTCGCCGCGCACCCTGGCGGCTGGCAGCGCCTGCGGCTACCAGCATGCGGGCTGGGCGCCAGCCGGGTATTCCGGCGATGAACTGCCCAGCGATAAATATCCGAACGCCATGCTGCTGAAAAAAGCCCTGGCGAACTTGCGCAGCGGCGACATTTTCATTGCGCACATGGGCATCTGGTCGCGCAAGGAGCCGTGGGCGCCGGCCAACCTCGACGCTCTGATTGGCGGATTGCAAGACAAGGGGTTCTGCTTTGCCACCCTGCGCGAGCATCCTGCCTACGCGCAAAAGAAGGGCCAGCCATGATCGCCGCCGATATCCTCGGCTACGTCACCCCCGTGATCGACACGGTGGTCGACGCTTTTGGCGTGGCGCAAGGCTGGCTGTTCCAGACGGTGGTCAATCCCCTCGTCTATCATCTGGGCTTTGGCGAATTCACGGAAGAAGCGTTCGAGGGGACGGAATGGCTGCTGATCGGCCTGTGTGAACTGGTGCTGCTGTTTCTCGTGCTGCGTCCGCTCGAAGCCCTGATTCCCGCGCAAAAGATCACCGACCCGCGCGCCCGCTGGAACGATTTTTTGTACACCGTGCTGCACCGCATCGGCCTGTTTTCTGTCGTGGTCTTCTTTACGCTCGATCCGCTGATGGATGCCTTGGCGGGCGCCTTGCGTTTCGACAATATTCATCCCTTGAACCTGGAATCGCTGTTGCCCGGCATCAGTCCCTTGCTCAGTTTTATCATTTATTTTGTGATACTGGACTTCGTCGACTATTGCTACCATCGGGCCTCGCACCATTTCGGCTGGTGGTGGGGCTTGCACAGCCTGCATCACAGCCAGCAAAACATGAACTTGTGGAGCGATGACCGCAACCACTTGCTCGACGATTTTTTACGCGACGTGGTGATGGCCCTGGTGGCGCTCGGTATCGGCGTGCCGCCGGGCCAGTACGTGCTGCTGGTGTCGATTTCGCGCATTTTGCAAAGCTTGCAGCACGCGAATGTGAGGATACACTTCGGCCGCATCGGTGAGCGGCTGTTGATCTCGCCCCGTTTCCACCGCACGCACCATGCGATTGGCGTGGGGCACGAGTCGAAGGGCAAGGGCAGCATGGGTGGTTGCAACTTCGGCGTCGTCTTGCCGATTTGGGATATGCTGCTGGGCACCGCGAATTTCTCGGCGGGCTATGCGCGCACGGGCGTGCGCGACCAGCTGGCTCGCATCGACAGCAATGGCGTGGGGCGGCCGGGACGCCACTATGGCCGCGGCTTCTGGCAGCAGCAATGGCTGGGCCTGCGCCGCATGGTGGAATTTGCAAGAGTTAAACGAAAAGGACGCCGTTGATGCGTAATGTGTTGAATTCGTATGGCCGTGCTTTCCTGTCGCAATTGCATGGCAGGATATTGCTGCTGAGCGTGGCGCCCTTCATCCTCTCGCTGGTGCTCTGGGGCGGATTGCTGTATGTAGGCTTGCAGCCGCTGATCGACAGCCTGCATGCGCTGTTCACGCAGTACGATTTCTTCCGCACCAGCGGCCAGGTGCTGTCCACTTTTGGCCTGGGCACGCTGAAAGCCGTCATCGTGCCCCTGATCGCCATGTTCATGCTGCTGCCGCTGATGATCCTGACGGCGCTGATTTTCATGGGCCTGTTCGCCATGCCGGCCATCGGCCGCCATGTGGGCGGGCGACACTTTCCGCAGCTGGACAAGAAGCATGGCGGCAGCCTGCTCGGCAGCGTCGCCACTTCGCTGGCGACATTCCTGCTGTTTATCCTGGTCTGGGTGCTGATGCTGCCCCTGTATGCGTTTCCGCCCGCCGCACTGGCAGGGCAGGCCGTGCTGTGGGGCTGGCTGACGTACCGCGTGATGGCCTACGACGCCATGGCCGACTACGCCAGCGCGGACGAGCGCCACGCCATCATGCGTGAGCAGCGCTGGCCCCTGCTGGCCATCGGCATGGTGTCCGGCGCGGCCGGCGCCGTGCCGGGCCTGCTGTGGATGGGCGGCGCGATGGCGGTGGTGTTCTTCCCCTTCCTGGCGGCGTTCGCCATCTGGCTGTATGTGCTGATCTTTATCTTTACGGGTCTGTGGTTCCAGTATTACTGCCTGGAAGCACTGTCGCGTTTGCGGGGCGTACGCGGCATGACCGACGTGGCGCCGGCCGACGCCTGACCATTCTTATCGAATTCTACGAGGGAGCTTCATGGCTATCGGATTGATCATCATCGGCGACGAAATCCTGTCGGGCAAGCGCACGGACCAGCATTTCCCGAAAGTAGTACAAATGCTCAAGCAACGCGGATTGCAGCTGAGCTGGGCGGAATACGTGGGCGACGAGCCGGCCCGCCTGGTTGCCTTGCTCAAGCGCAGCTTTGCCAGCGGCGACGTCGTCTTCAGCTTTGGCGGCATCGGCGCCACGCCGGACGACCATACGCGCCAGGCGGCGGCCGATGCGCTGGGCTTGCCACTGGTGCTGCATCCGCAGGGCAAGGTCAATATCCAGCAGCGCATCACGGAAATGGGAGCAGAGGCGGGCATGCCGGCCGATTTGAACTCGCCGGAAAACCTGCACCGCCTGAAAATGGCGGAATTTGTCGAAGGTGCCGAGCTGATTCCGAATCCGTACAACAAGATTGCCGGCTTTGCCGTGCGCGAGCATTACTTCGTGCCGGGCTTTCCCGTCATGTCCTGGCCCATGATCGAATGGGTGCTCGACACGCATTACAGCCATTTGTTCAACCAGGTGCCGCACGCGGAACATGCCTTGCTCGTGTATGAAACGGCCGAATCCCTGCTGACGCCGCTGATGGTGCGCCTGGAAGCGGAGTTTCCGCTGATCAAGGTATTCAGCCTGCCCAGCGTGGGCGATGCGCAGACGCGCCGGCATATCGAACTGGGCGTCAAGGGCGAGCCTGCGCAAGCTGAAGCCGCCTTCGCGCAGATGTGCGCCGCACTCGATACCTTGCAAGCTGAATACACCACCATCTGAGCTGCAGCCAGCCCGGCGCCGGCGGCTTTTTCGCTGGCGTCCAGCCCGCTTTGCATCTATGTACGCAAGCGTACGTTCCAAGACGTTGTTTTTTTGCGAAAATCTTCAATGAAGCAAGATTTTTGTGTGCGCTCGTCAGTCGTTCTCATGCCGATGTGGTGGAATGGTGAACAGGGGCCTTGCGTGTCGAACGCGGGGTCGCCTGCCTGTGCAGTAACGTGTTTTTTTGATTCACCGGTATGGACATCATGTTAAGCAAGCTTTGTTGTGACCGGCCCTGGCTGGCCCTCGTCTTATCCCGCGCGGAGCGGTATCGCTACCGCATTTCCCGCGCCGTCCAAACCCAACTTTATCCCAGCATCCCATGAAAGACACAGGCGTCAATCTGGCCGCGCAAGAGCGGCCCCCTTCCGACCCACTCTCCGACACGGGCGCCGAGGCGCCGCCGCCGGCGAGTCCGCCGAAGAAGCGCCGCTCGCGCATCTGGCCCATCTTTGCCCTCATCGCGCTGGCGCTGATCGCCGGCGTGGCGTGGTTCGTCATGCGCGAAGTGCGCACCTCGGCCCTGCAGGCGGAGTTTTTCACGCGCCTGGACCGCCAGCTGGCGTTCAAGGTCGAGCCTGGCCCCGCACCGGCGGGCGCCATCCGCTATCCGCAGCACGGCCCCTATGACGAGCGGCTCGGCTATGCCAGCTTGCCTGACTTCATCACCAAGCTCAACGCGCGCGACTATGCCGTGACGGCGCAGGCGCGCATGTCGCCGAAGATGGTGCAACTGGTCGACCGGGGCATTTTTGCCACGTATCACGAGAAAAACCGCGCCGGACTGACGATTCTCGATTGCCGCGCCGCACCGCTGTTCGCGGCCAGCTATCCCGAGCGCATGTTCGATGGCTTCGCCGAAGCGCCGCCCGCGCTCGTGCAAAGCCTGCTGTTCATCGAAAACCGCGAGTTGCTGGACCCGGGCACGCCCGAGCGCAATCCCGCCGTGGAGTGGGACCGCCTGAGCAAGGCCGTCCTCGACAAGGCGCTGAACCTGTTCGGCGGCCACCGCGGCGGCGGCGGCAGCACCCTGGCCACGCAGATCGAAAAGTACCGCCATTCGGAAGACGGGCGCACCAGTTCCATGCAGGACAAGCTGATGCAAATGATTTCGGCCAGTCTGCGCTCGTACCAGGATGGCGAAAACACCATGGAAGCGCGGCGCAAGATCGTCGTCAATTACCTCAATACCGTGCCGCTGTCGGCCAAGAGCGGCTTTGGCGAAGTCAACGGCATTGGCGACGGCATGTGGGTCTGGTATGGCCGTCCGTTTGCCGAAGTGAAAACTTTGCTCAAGGGTAATATGGACCAGCCGGGCAGTGCGCTGGCCTACAAGCAGGCGCTGAGCCTCTTGATCGCGCAGCGCCGTCCCTCGCATTACCTGGTGGCCGGCGGCGCCGACCTGGAAGAATTGACCAACAGCCATCTGCGCCTGCTGGCGCAAGCGGGCGTGATTTCGCCGCAGCTGCGCAACGCGGCCATTGCCGAGAAGCTGCGTCCGTCGACGGCCTCGGGCGTGCAATCGGAAGCATCGACCTCGTTCGTCACGCGCAAGGCCTCGAATGCCGTGCGCAACCACCTGGCCAGCATGCTCGGTGATCCGCGCTTGTACAACCTCGACCGCCTCGACCTGAAAGTGGTCAGCACGCTCGATGCGCAGGCGCAAAACGCCGTCACCAAGGTCTTGCGCGAATTGCGCGACCCGGAAGTGGCGAAAGCGGCCGGCCTGACGGGCAAGGGCATGCTGGGCAATGGCGACCCGGCCAACGTGGTCTACAGCTTTACCTTGCTGCAAAAGGGCGACCAGGCCAACTTGCTGCGCGTGCAAACCGATAACTACGACCAGCCGCTCGACATCAACGAAGGCGCCAAGCTGGACTTGGGTTCCACGGCCAAGCTGCGCACTCTGGTGACGTATATGGACATCATCGACCAGTTGCACCAGCGCTACAGCGGCATGGGTGCTAGCGAGCTGGGCAAGATCGCCGTCGATCCGAAGGACATGCTGTCGCAGTGGGCGATTGCCTATCTGAAACCGTTGGCGCTCGGCGAGGCGCGCAACCTGCCGGCCATGCTGGCGGCCGCCATGGAGCGCAAATACTCGGGCAACCCGGGCGAAGGCTTCTTCACGGGCGGCGGCTTGCATCACTTCGGCAACTTCTCCAAGCTCGACGACAGCCGCATCATGACGGTGCAGCAGGCGCTGCGCCAGTCGACCAACCTGGTGTTCGTGCGCCTGATGCGCGACGTGGCCCGCTACTACATGTTCTCGCGTCCCGATTCCTCGGCCTCGCTACTGGCGGACGCGGACGATCCGCGCCGCGCCCAGTACCTGAGCCGTTTTGCCGACAAGGAAGGGCGCGAGTTCCTGCACCGCTTCTATCAGAAATACCGTGGCAAGAGCGTTGACGAGCAGGAAAAGATCCTGCTGGCCAGCATCCGCCCGACCCCCGTGCGCCTGGCCAATATCTTCCGCACCGTCAATCCGAAGGGGACCGTGGCGGAATTCGGCGATTTCCTCAACGCCAACCTGACGTCGCAAAACGAAGTGCCGCCCGAGCGCGTGGCCAAGATGTACCAGCAGTACGCGATGGAAAACTGGTCCTTGGCCGACCGCGGCTATCTGGCCAATGTGCATCCGCTGGAACTGTGGATGGTGGCGTATCTGCGCCAGCACGAAGGTTCCACCCTGTCGCAGATGGTGGCGGCCAGCGAAAAGGAACGCCAGGAAGTCTATAAATGGCTGTTCAATACGCACCGCAAGCATGCGCAGGACCGCCGCATCGCCAACTTGCTGGAAGTGGAAGGTTTCCTGGAAATCCACCGCCAGTGGAAGAAGATGGGCTACCCATTTGACTCGCTGGTGCCGTCGTATGCAACCACCTTGGGCGCGTCGGCCGACCGTCCCGCCGCGCTGGCCGAGTTGATGGGCATCATCATCAACGATGGCGTGCGCAAACCGAGCGTGCGCATCGATTCCATGCATTTCGCCGCCAACACGCCGTATGACACCATGGTCAAGCGGGGCACGAAGGTGGAAGCGGAGCAAGTATTGTCGCCGGACGTGGCGAAAGCGGTGGCCAAGGCCATCCGCGAAGTGGTGTCGGACGGCACGGCGAAGCGGGCGAAGACGGCGTTTGTCGGCGCCGACGGCGTGCCGATCCCGATGGGCGGCAAGACGGGCACGGGCGACCAGCGTTTCGACGTGTATGGCGCCGGTGGCCGCCTGATCGAGTCGCGCTATGTGAACCGTTCGGCGACATTTGTGTTCAATATCGGCGAGCGCTTCTATGGCAGCATGACGGCGTATGTGCGGGGGCCGGAATCGAAAAACTACGATTTCACGAGCGCCTTGCCCGTGCAACTGCTGGTGTCGCTGGCGCCGAGTTTGATGCCGCTGATCGAGGCGCCCGCGCCGGCCGAAGGCGTGGCCAAGCAGTGTACTAATTAAAAGTATCTAGCCTGTGTGAACGCCGGCCCGCAAGGCCGGCGTTTTTTTTGAGGAGTGCAATTGGACAAGACGCAGCAGATTTTTCATCAATACCACCGTTTTGACGATGGCGCTCTCGTGTCCATCGAGCAGCAGTATCAGCCCGGCGGCGTGCAGGCCGTGCGCATCGTCTTGTACGCGAGAAATCATGGGCTGGAAGGCAACGTCTGGCGCCAGGTCGCCATCACCGTGGGCGACGTGCGCGAATTGATGATGAAGACGCCGGGCAACTTCATCAACCGCATCTGCTGCGGCGTGAAGCTGCTGCGTTACGGCGACGTGTGGTGCGTGGATATCGACGGCACCTACACGCACGATGACCCGGCGACGCTCGATGAGGTGCGCCGCGATGGCGATTGCTATGTCATCGGCGGCACAGTCGAGGCAATCGAACTCGACTAACCGGCAAACACGGCCGTTTTATCTTCCAGGCGCGCGTGATACGCGGCGATGGCCGGGTAGTCGGGGCGTTGCATCGGCGCCATCAGCCAGCGCTTGACGGACAGGCCCAGCACGATGTCGGCCAAGGTGAACGCTTCGCCGCACACGAAGGCGCCCGTGCGCTGCAGCTGCTGCTCGAGGATACCCATCATCTTGTTCCATCCGGCAATGCCCGCCGCCAGCTGCGCCGCATCCTGGTGTGCCGGGCTCTGGCGCACCAGCGACATGAAGGCGTAGCGCCAACTGTTGTTGAGGTCGCCCATTTGCCAGTCCATCCATTTTTCCACTTCCGCGCGGGCGCGGGGCATGCTTGGCAGCAAGTCGTCGCGTCCCGCCTGGGCGCACAGGTAGCGGCATATCGTGTTCGACTCCCACAGCACCAGGTCGCCGTCGAGCAGCACGGGCACCATGGCGTTCGGGTTCAAGGCCAGGAAGGCCGGGTCGTCAGTACTGCGAAAGCCGCTGCCCCAGTCTTCGCGTTCATAGGGCAGATCGAGTTCCTCACACGTCCACAGGACTTTGCGGACATTGATCGAGGCGGCTTTTCCAAGAATTTTCAGCATGCAGGGCTCCAGAAGGCAGGTGGTCGATCCAGCACTGTAGCGGATTTGGCCACGCCGTGCATGTGAAAGTGCCTTGCATAGTTGAGGTTTTCTTGGCATCGTAGCCACCCATGAAACCTATGCGCCACCACATGTCCAAAATCCTCGCGTTCAGCCGCTTTTCCGTGCGCGATTTTCTCGCCACCGCCGGTCCCACCTTGCTGCTGGTCGGCGCGTTTTGCGCGCTCGCTTACTGGCTGGTCGACCCGGCGCCGCCACGCCAGGTGAACCTGTCGACGGGGCAGGACAATAGCGCCTATGAAGAGTTTGGCAAGAAATATGCTGCCACCCTGGCCAAGCACGGCATCAAGGTGACCTTGCAACCGTCGCTGGGCTCGCAGGAAAACCTGCAGCGCCTGAACGCGGGCAAGACCGATATTGCTTTCGTGCAAAGCGGCTCGACGGAACACGACGATGCCGAGCGCCATGGCTTGATTTCCCTGGGCAGCCTGTTTACGGAACCCGTCTGGCTGTTCATGCGCGAAGACAAGGCCGTGACGGAACTGACGCAACTGAAGGGCCTGAAGATCAACCTGGGGCCGGAGGGCACGGGCGTGCCCGGCCTGTTCCGGCAGTTGCTGTCTGTGAATGGCGTCGAAGCGAAGGAATTGACGGTGAGCGACTTGCAGAATACGCCCGCCACAGTGGAGCTGCTGGAAGGGCGCATCGACGGTCTCGTGTTCAGCTCGGCACCGGAAGCGCCGCTGATCCAGATGCTGCTGCAAACGCCGGGCATCAAGCTGTTTGATTTTTCGCAAGCGGAAGCGTACACACGGCGTTTGCCCTTCCTCACGCATGTCGTCTTGCCGCGCGGCATCGTCGACCTGGGGCAGAACATTCCCGCGCAGGATTATCATTTGATCGCGCCGACGGCCACCCTGGTCGCGCGCGAAGACTTGCATCCGGCCCTGATCGACCTGTTCGTGCAGGCGGCGGCCGGCATCCATGGCGGCACGGGCTGGTTCCAGCAGCAGGGGCAGTTCCCGTCCGCGCGCTACACGGAAATTCCCGTCGCACCGGAAGCGCTGAAATTCTACAAGGATGGCGCGCCCGTGCTGCAGCGCTACATGAGTTTCTGGCTGGCCAATTTCTTTGACCGCATGTGGGTGCTGGTGGTGGCGCTCGGGGCCTTGATCCTGCCCCTGTCGCGCGTGGTGCCACCCTTGTACGTGTGGCGCATCCGTTCGCGCGTGTACCGCTGGTACGGCCAGTTGCGCACGGTCGAGCAGGCGCTGGAAGACGTGCCGCCAGAGCAGCGTGCGCAAGTATATGCGGCGCAATTGAAACGGCTCGACCAGATCGAGGAGATGGTCAACCAAATCTCGATTCCCCTGTCGTTTGCCGATGGCCTGTATGGTTTGCGCAGCCACATCAATTTCGTGCGCAAGCGCATCCTGACCCTGATGGGCGAGCATCCCGAGGCAGGAGAGCCTGCCTGAGCAATTCACTCGCTTAACAACGCCTAATAAAAACCGTAGCGAGCGGAAGGAAGTTGTGGTTGAGAAGCGCAACTGTACGAAGGTACAGTGAGCATCGCAGACCGCAAATTACGACGCGTAGTAGGTTTTGATAGGCGTACTAAACAAGGGTGATCGACAGCTTGCGTCCGACCAGCGCGGCGGCCCGTTCCAGGGTCGAGAGCGTCACGTCGCTGCTGGGGTCGAGCAGGCGGTCGAGCTGCGAACGGCTCGTCTGCAGCAGGGCCGCCATGCGCGTCTTCGACATCGATTGTTCCTGCATCGCCTGCGTCAATTGCCAGGCGATCACTTCCTTGATGGCGCGGTTTTGCGTTTGCTCGAAGATGCCTTCTTCCTTGAGGAAGTCGTCGAGACTGCTGCCGAGGTGGGGTGCGGTGGCGTTCATGTCAGTTCCTTGTAGCGTTTGCGGGCCAGCGCCAGGTCGTCATCGGGCGTGGCACGGGTTTTCTTGATAAAGCCGTGCAGCGCCACCAGACAATCGCCGTGGTGGCAGATCAGCACACGTGCGATGCGGTTGCCGGGCAAGCTGCTGCGTACCTCCGACAAGCCGTGTCCCAGGTGGCGGCACAAGGGCATGCCGACGGGCCAGCGCCATTGCGCATGCATCAAGTCCTGCCCGATCACATGGCGCTCTTCAACTGGCAAGGACTTGAGCCAGTCGCGCACGGGTTCGCCGCCATTGCCGTTCGCATAGAACAGCAGGGTAATCTGCCGCAAGGCGGAAGCATCCATGACGCACCTCTAAGTTGTACTATATAAGGTACATGTTCGCAAGGAGAATTTGCGCCGCAGTTGAAAAAATCGGGCGCGCATGGATGGTTGTAGCCGATGGCGGGCCGCAAGGTGGCCCGCCAGATCAAACACTGTTCAGATAGTCAGACGGCCAACGTCAGGCACCCAGCCACGGCAATCCCGCCTTGCACCAGCCGCCGATCTGCTTGCGGTGGCCGTCGGCATCCTTGTCGCCCTCGAAGCCTTCGAGGATGTCGAAGCAGTGCAGGTAGCCGTGCTCGGTCGCCAGCTTGGCGGCATGGCGCGAACGCACGCCGGAGCGGCACAGGAACAGCAGCACCTCGTCCTTGCCGGCCTGGGCGGCCAGTTGCTGCATAAAATCGGGATTCGGCACGCCACCGGGGTAGGTGGCCCACTGCACCGCACCATGCTGGGTATCGGCGATGTCGACCCGGCCCACCCAGTCGCGCTCGGCATTCGTGCGCACGTCGATGAGCTTGACGGCGGGATCGCCCTGCAGCAGGTCATACGCTTCCTGCGGCGTGACGGCGCCGGCATACGGCGTACCTTCATTGGCCCGGCTGCGGGCGGTGGTCAGGATGTCGGCGGCGGTGGTCATGGCGTCCTCGATGAAAGTGGGCAGGTGTGGACGATTATAGTGCGCCGTCCGCGCCTCGCAAACGGAAAACCATGGTGAATCGCGTATGCACCACAACGAGGCATTTTTCAAGAATCGGCACAAAATGCACGATAATGGTGCGTTATTCGTTTTTTGCACTTGCTTAGTGCATTCTTGATTTGACGCAAACACAGCAGGAAAATCGCGGGCAGGAAAACTTTCACTGGCAAGGCCGGGTTTTGACTTGGGCCGCCACATCCCATCAGAAGCTGGCATGGAATCTGCTATGATCCTTATGAGTTTTGGTGGCACGCAATGTTTGCTTCGCTTCATCAGCCCAGACGCACTAAGGTCGGCTCACCCCACATTCATTTAGGAGATACGCATGGCAATGACAGCCGCAGAAGTCTTGAAGATGGTAGAAGAAAACGAAGTCAAATTCGTTGATTTCCGCTTTGCTGATACCCGTGGTAAAGAGCAGCACGTGACGGTTCCCGTGTCGCACTTCGACATGGACAAATTCGAGTCGGGCCACGCCTTTGACGGTTCTTCGATCGCTGGCTGGAAAGGCATTGAAGCGTCCGACATGATCTTGCTGCCGGATCCAAACACGGCCAATATCGACCCGTTCATGGAAGAAACGACCCTGTTCATGCAGTGCGACGTGATCGAACCGTCGGACGGCAAGGGCTACGACCGCGACCCGCGCTCGATCGCGAAACGCGCCGAAGCCTACCTGAAATCGTCGGGCATGGGCGACACCGCCTACTTCGGCCCTGAGCCAGAATTCTTCATCTTCGACAGCGTGCGCTGGAAGATCGACATGTCGGGCTGCTTCGTCAAGATCGGTTCGGACGAAGGTTCGTGGTCGACCGGCAAGGACATCGAAGGCGGCAACAGCGGCCACCGTCCTACCGTCAAGGGCGGCTACTTCCCCGTGCCACCAGTGGACAGCTTCCAGGACATGCGTTCGGAAATGTGCCTGATTCTCGAGTCCTTGGGCATCCCGGTTGAGGTACATCATCACGAAGTCGCCGGCGCCGGCCAGAATGAAATCGGTACCAAGTTCTCGACCCTGGTCGAGCGCGCCGACTGGACGCAAAACCTGAAATACGTGGTGTGGAACGTGGCGCACAGCTATGGCAAGACCGCCACCTTCATGCCGAAACCTATCGTTGGCGACAACGGTTCGGGCATGCACGTGCATCAATCCGTATGGAAAGATGGCAAAAATCTGTTCGCTGGCGACGGCTATGCCGGCCTGTCCGATTTCGCCCTGTACTACATCGGCGGCATCATCAAGCACGCCAAGGCACTGAACGCGATCACCAACCCGGGCACCAACTCGTACAAGCGTCTGGTACCAGGCTACGAAGCCCCAGTGAAACTGGCGTACTCGGCGAAAAACCGTTCCGCCTCGATCCGTATCCCGCACGTGGCCAATCCAAAAGGCCGCCGCGTCGAAGCGCGCTTCCCGGATCCACTGGCGAACCCGTACCTGTGCTTCGCCGCACTGCTGATGGCTGGCCTGGACGGCGTTGCCAACAAGATCCATCCGGGCGAAGCCGCCTCGAAAGATCTGTACCATCTGCCGCCAGAAGAAGACGCACTGATCCCGACCGTGTGCGCTTCGCTGGAAGAAGCTCTGGATGCACTGGACAAGGACCGCGAGTTCCTGACCCGTGGCGGCGTGTTCAGCGATTCGATGATCGACGCTTACCTGGAACTGAAAATGCAGGACGTACAGCGTATGCGCATGACGACGCATCCTGCCGAGTTCGACATGTACTACTCGCTGTAATGGCGCCACGCCGGCAACATGCCGGTAGTGAATAAAAAACGCGGGTGAGGCGATGGTCTTGCCCGCGTTTTTTTTATGCTGTACGCCAAGGCGGTGAGAGTACGGTGTTGTATAGTCGGCCAAGGATTGATACGGCATGTGCTGACAGGAGTGAAGATTGACCAAGCATTACAGAATGGCGCTGATGGCAGGATTGCTGGGCGCGGCGGCACAGGCGCACGGGCAGCTGTATGTCTGCGCCGATGCACAAGGACACAAGACGTACACGGACAAGCGGGCCGGCGCGCATTGCCAGCTGCTCGATTTGCCGGGCGCCATGACGGAGCCGCCACGCAGGACGGCGCCGCTGGCCGGCGTGCCGGCCCGGCCCGCCACGCAGGCGGCGGCCACGGCGGCGCCTGTCGCTGGTGCGTTTCCCAAGGTCGATGGCGCCGAGCAGCGCGCGCGCGACCTGGACCGGCGCCAGATCCTGCAGGACGAATTGCGCAGCGAAGAGCAGAAGCTGGCGGCGCAGCGCCTGGAATTCAACGGCGGCCAGCCCGAGCGCCAGGGCAATGAGCGTAACTATGCGAAATACCAGGAAAGAGTGGCGCAGTTGAAGGACAACATTGGCCGGACACAGCAGAACGTCGAGGCCCTGAAACGCGAGATCGCGAATATTCGGTAAAGCACATGACACTAGACAACCATTCCAGCCGTCCCGCCCACCTGGCCGGTCTTGATTTGCTCGCTTCGGCCGTGATCCTGCTCGATGGCGACGGCCGCATCAGCTATGCCAACGCGGCGGCGGAAAACTTGCTGGAAAGCTCATTGAAGGCCCTGTCGCGGCAAAAGCTGACGGCGCTGTTCTTGAATCCCGAGGAGCTGGCCGGCATTTGCGCGCAGGCGCTCGAACACAAGTTTTCCGACCTGCGCCAGGACCTGAGCCTGGAGCGCCTGGGGCGCGAGCCGCTGCGCGTGCACAGCATCGTCAGCGCGCTCGACGCGCCGCGCGACGGCGTGCTGATCGAACTGCGCGAAAACGTGCAGCAATTAAAACTCGACCGCGAGGAGCGCATCCTCGACCAGAGCCAGGTCAACAAGGAGCTGATCCGCAACTTGGCGCATGAAATCAAGAACCCGCTGGGCGGCATCCGCGGCGCGGCCCAGCTGCTGGAGCTGGAATTGCCGGCCCTGCACCTGAGCGAGCTGCGCGAATACACGCAAGTCATCATCAAGGAAGCGGACCGCCTGCAAACCCTGGTCGACCGCCTGCTGGCGCCGCACCGCCGCCCGCATATCGTGGGCGACGTGAATATCCATGAAGTGTGCGAGCGCGTGCGCAGCCTGATCCTGGCCGAGTTTCCCAGCGGCCTGACCATTTCGCGCGACTACGACGCGTCGATTCCCGAGTTTCGCGGCGACAAGGAGCAATTGATACAGACCGTGCTCAATATCGCGCACAACGCGGCGCAAGCCCTGGCCGAGCGCATCGAGGCGGGCGACGCCGAGCTCATTTTCAAGACGCGCGTGGCGCGCCAGGTGACCCTGGCCAAGGTCCGTTACGGCCTGGCATTAGACTTGCATATCATTGACAATGGACCGGGCATCGCACCCCAGATCCGCGACCGGATTTTCTACCCGCTGGTGTCGGGCAGGGAAGGCGGCAGTGGACTGGGACTGACCTTGGCGCAAACCTTCGTGCAACAGCACCTGGGCGTGATCGAGTGCGAAAGCCGGCCTGGATACACCGATTTCAGGATCGTTCTACCCTTGCCATAAGCGAGGCGGTATCCCACCCATGAAATCCATTGCGGGACGCACACACTAATGAAGCCAATCTGGATAGTTGACGACGACGAATCAATCCGCTGGGTGCTGGAAAAAGCCCTGGCGCGGGAAAATCTCGCCACCAAGAGTTTTGCCAATGCGCGCGACGCCATCGCCGCGCTGGAATTTGACACGCCGCAAGTGCTCGTGTCCGATATCCGCATGCCGGGCGCGTCCGGCCTGG
The DNA here is from genome assembly GCF_019345455.1 of Janthinobacterium sp. NKUCC06_STL. NCBI lineage: Bacteria > Pseudomonadati > Pseudomonadota > Betaproteobacteria > Burkholderiales > Oxalobacteraceae > Janthinobacterium > Janthinobacterium sp. NKUCC06_STL. The sequence continues at coordinate 222,996 of NZ_JAHKQY010000006.1, read as the reverse complement.
AATTGCTGCAGACGGTCAAGTCGCGCTTTCCCGGCTTGCCGGTCATCATTATCACGGCCTTTTCCGACCTCGATTCGGCCGTCGCCGCCTTCCAGGGCGGCGCCTTCGAATACCTGGCCAAGCCGTTTGACATCGACAAGGCCGTCGAGCTGATCCGCCGCGCGCTGGAAGAAAGCCTGCGCGAGACCAGCGTCGAGTCGGGCCCGTCCGAAACGCCGGAAATCCTCGGCCAGGCGCCGGCCATGCAGGAAGTGTTTCGCGCCATCGGCCGCCTGTCGCAATCGAATGTCACCGTACTCATCACGGGCGAATCCGGCTCCGGCAAGGAACTCGTAGCGCGCGCGCTGCACAAGCACAGCCCGCGCGCGGCGCAGCCTTTCATTGCCCTCAATACGGCGGCGATACCGAAAGATTTGCTCGAGTCCGAACTGTTCGGCCATGAACGCGGTGCCTTTACGGGCGCGCAGACGACGCGCCGCGGCCGCTTCGAGCAAGCCGAGAACGGCACTTTGTTCCTCGATGAAATCGGCGACATGCCGTTCGACCTGCAGACGCGCTTGCTGCGTGTGCTGTCCGACGGCCATTTTTATCGTGTCGGCGGCCACCAGCCCATGAAGGCGAACGTGCGCGTCATTACGGCCACGCACCAGAACCTCGAGCAGCGCGTACGCGACGGCCTGTTCCGCGAAGACTTGTACCACCGCCTGAACGTGATCCGGCTGCGCCTGCCCAGTTTGCGGGAGCGGCGCGAGGATATCCCCATTCTGGTGCGCCACTTCCTGGTGCAAAGCGCGCGTCAGCTGGGCGTGGAAGCCAAGCGCATGAGCGAACCGACGATGCAGTTCCTCAGCAGCCTCGACTTGCCCGGCAATGTGCGTCAGCTGGAAAACCTGTGCAACTGGATCACCGTCATGGCGCCAGGCCAGACGGTGGAAATCAAGGACTTGCCGCTGGAATTGACGCAGGGGCAGGGCGATGGCGCCGCCACGGTGGCGGCGAGCGACACTGCGCCGGCGGCCGTTGCCCATGTGCAGGGCGGCCAGGTCTTCGAAGCGGCCGCGCCTGCTAATGGCGCGCCGCCGGGCTGGATTGGTTTACTGGAATTGCAGGCGGCCGGCATGCTCGGGGCGGGGCAGCAGGAAGTCATGGCCGTGCTGGGGCGGCAATTCGAGTCGGCCCTGATCAAGACGGCGCTCAAGCATACGCACGGGCGCAAAAATGACGCTGCCGTGCGCCTGGGCATCGGCCGCAACACCATCACCCGCAAGATATCCGAACTGGGCATCGACGGCGCCAAGGACGACTGATGCATTGCCGGACGGGGCCCCGCCCCGTCCGCTTCCCCTCTTGGCGTTTCTCGCACGCCACAACACCCACAACAATGACAGGCGATAAGGTAAGCTGGCGCCTGCCGGACTGTTTCGTCCGGTGTTAACTTGAACTGTGGAATAGCATGCTCATAAACTGCGTGGCCTACCAGGATGGCAAAAAACTGGCCGACTTGCCAATCGACGACATCAGCGATTACGTCGAGCGCCCCGATTGTTTCGTTTGGGTGGCCTTGCTCGACGCCACGCCGGACGAACTGAAACAGATGCAGCACGAGTTTTGCCTGCACGAACTGGCGGTGGAAGATGCGCAGCGGGGCCATCAGCGCCCGAAGATCGAGGAATATGGCGATTCCCTGTTTGCCGTCGTGAAAACCGTGGAAATGGTCGAGAACGAACTGGTGCTGGGCGAAGTCGACATTTTTGTCGGTGCCAATTACGTGCTCTCGTCGCGCAGCAACAGCTCGCAAGGTTTCCTTGGTGTCCGCGCGCGGGCCGAGCGCGAACCGCACTTGCTGCGCCAGGGCTCGGCCTTCGTGCTGTACGCGCTGATGGACGCCGTCGTCGACCGTTATTTTCCCGTGCTCGACGCGCTGGAATCGGAGCTGGAACTGATCGAGGATCGCATCTTCGACCGTGGCACCGAGCGCGACAATATCGAACGCCTGTACCAGTTGAAACGCAAGGTCATGGTCTTGCGCCATGTGGTGGCGCCCCTGATGGAAGCGGTGGGCAAGCTGCACGGCGGACGGGTGCCGCCGCTGTGCCATGATACCCAGGAGTATTTCCGCGACGTGCACGACCATCTGGCCCGTATCAACGGCACGCTCGACACCATCCGCGACACGATCAGCACGGCGATTCAGGTGAATCTGTCGATGGTGGCCATCGACGAGAGCGAGGTGAACAAGCAGTTGGCGGCCTGGGCCGCTATTTTTGCCGTGTTCACGGCGTTTGCCGGCATCTGGGGCATGAATTTCAAGTTCATGCCGGAGCTGGACTGGCATTACGGTTATCCGGCCGCCGTGGCAGTGATGAGCTGTGTCTGCGGTTATATGTATTACTTGTTCAAGCGTTCCGGCTGGCTGTAAAAAATTCCTGTGTATCTGTATTATTAAGCAATAGCCAGGGGTACAATCGCGGCAGGTCCGCTGGGGCGGGCCATGGCTGAGAGTCGCCGCGCCGGCAGGTGTGCCTGCGCTTGCGGTGCCGTGCAGGAGCATTCATGAGTATTCCGTTGTTTGATGTGAATTCGCAAGAACCCCTGTTCGATGCCGAGCAGCGGCGCACCCTGGCGGAAGCGGCCCTGCGCTCGATCACCGCCTCGACGGCGCACGCCCGTGGCGACGACTTCCTGCGCATTCTCGTCAAGGATCTGGCCGAAGCGCTCGACGTGCACTATGTGATCGCCGGGCGCCTGGTACGCCTGGACGATGGCAGCGAAGGCATCCGCACCCTGGCCCTGTGGGGCGGCGATGGCTACCAGCCGAATATCGAATACAGCCTGCAGCACACGCCTTGCCAGGACGTGACCTGCCAGAGCATGTGTTTTCACGGCAGCGACATCCAGCGTCGCTTTCCATTCGATAGCCTCCTGGTCGACATGCGGGCCGAAAGCTATGTCGGCATGCCGCTGATCGATACCGATGGGAAGACCCTGGGCATCCTGTCGGCCATCGACACGCGACCCATCGATGAAAACAAGCGTTTGCTGGCCTTGCTGCTGCTGTCGATCTTCTCGGCACGCGGCGCGGCCGAGCTGCAGCACCAGGAGCGCACCCAACAGCTGGAAGAAATCGTGCGCCAGCGCAGCGAATCGCTGCTGGCGGCGCAGGCGAACCTGATCGAGCAGGAGCAGATGGCGGCCCTCGGTTCGCTGGTGGCTGGTGTCTCGCATGAAGTCAACACGCCCATCGGCGTGGCGCTGACGGCGGCCTCGAGCATGGGCAGTTATGCCGACCAGTTGGTGCAACTGCTCGGCGGCGCCAAGGTCAGCCGCGCCGAACTGATCGACATTGCCGAGTCGCTGAAAGGCGCGGCGGCCTTGATCGAGCGCAATCTGGCGCGCGCCGCCGACCTGATCGGCAATTTCAAGCAGCTGGCCGTGGACCAGGTCAGCGAATACGTGGCCGACCTGGCCCTGCACGACTATGTGGACGGCCTGGTGTCGGCGCACAGTCCCGAACTGCGCAAGGCGGCGCTGGGCGTGGAACTCGACATCGCGCCCGATTGTCAGGTGCGCCTGGCTGCCGGCAAGCTGTCGCAAATCCTCTCGAACCTGCTGATGAACAGCGCCCGCCACGGCTATCCGCAGGGCGGTCCAGGGCGCATCACGATACGCGCGCGCATCGAGGCGGACGGCGATGACGCGGCTGCGCGCTGGCTGCTGCTGGAATTTTCCGACGACGGCATCGGCCTGGCGCCGGCCGTGCGCGAGCACATGTTTGAACCATTTTTCACCACCAAGCGGGGCCAGGGCGGCTCCGGCCTGGGCATGCACATCGTCTACACGATCGTGCAGCAACTGGGCGGTCAGGTGTGCGCCATCGACAGCACACCCGGCTGCCATATACAGATCAGGCTACCGCTGGCAGCCTGATCTGCTGTACGGGCCTCAGGCGGCGGCCATCGACAGCGCCACCGCCTCTGCCACCTTGATGCCATCGACGGCCGCCGACAGGATGCCGCCCGCATAGCCGGCGCCTTCGCCAGCCGGGAACAGGCCGCGCGTGTTCAGGCTTTGCAGGTTGTCGTCGCGGCGCTTGATGCGGATCGGCGACGAGGTACGCGTTTCCACGCCCGTCAGCACGGCGTCGGCCTTGTAGTAGCCCTTGATCTGCTTGTTGAACGCCGGAAACGCTTCACGCAGCGCCGTGATCGCGTATTCGGGCAGCGATGGCGCCAGGTCCGTCAGGTGTACGGCCGGCTTGTACGACGGCACCACGCTGCCAAATTCCGTCGAGGCGCGGCCAGCGACGAAGTCGCCGACCAATTGCCCCGGGGCATCGTAGTTGCCGCCGCCCAAGGCAAACGCGCGCTCTTCCAATTCGCGCTGCAGGGCGATGCCGGCCAGCGGGTCGCCCGGGTAGTCGGCTGGCGTGATGCCGACCACGATGGCGCTGTTGGCGTTGCGCTCGTTGCGCGAATATTGGCTCATGCCATTCGTCACCAGGCGGCCCGGCTCCGAGGCGGCAGCCACCACCGTGCCGCCCGGGCACATGCAGAAGCTGTAGACGGAACGGCCATTGCTGGCGTGGTGCACGAGCTTGTAGTCGGCCGCGCCCAGGATCGGGTGGCCAGCGCTGGGGCCGAAGCGGCAGCTGTCGATCAGCGATTGCGGGTGTTCCACGCGGAAGCCGATCGAGAACGGTTTCGCTTCGATGTACACGCCGCGCTTGTGCAGCATCTCGAAGGTGTCGCGCGCGCTGTGGCCGATGGCCAGCACGACGTGGTTGCTGGCGATGGTTTCGCCATTATCCAGCACCACGCCACGCACCTGGCCGCCATCGCTGCCCGGCACGATGTCGAGATCGACGACTTTGCTGCTGAAGCGGTATTCGCCGCCCAGTTGCTCGATGTTCGCGCGCATTTCTTCCACCATCTTGACCAGGCGGAAGGTGCCGATGTGCGGCTTGCTCACATACATGATTTCCTCGGGCGCGCCCGCCTTGACGAATTCCGTCAGCACCTTGCGGCCGTAATGCTTGGGATCCTTGATCTGGCTGTACAGCTTGCCGTCCGAGAAGGTGCCGGCGCCGCCTTCGCCGAACTGCACGTTCGATTCCGGATTCAGTTCGCGCTTGCGCCAGAAGCCGAAGGTGTCGACCGTGCGTTCGCGCACCTGCTTGCCCCGTTCCAGGATGAGGGGACGCAAGCCCATCTGCGCCAGGATCAGCGCCACGAACAGGCCGCACGGGCCCGTGCCGATGACGATGGGGCGCGGTTCAGTGCTGTGGCCGGCCAGCTGTTCGCCGCCGGCGACGAATTTGTAGTCGGTATCGGGCGCGGGCATCAGGTGCACATCGTGCTGCAGGCGCGCCAGCACGGCCGCTTCATTTTTGACGTCCACATGCAGCGAGTAAATCAACACCACGGCGCTGCGCTTGCGCGCGTCATAGCTGCGTTTGAAGACGGTAAAGCCGAGCAAATCGGCGGCGGCTATGCCCAGGCGCGCCAGGATGGCGGCGGGCAGGGCCGCTTCGTCGTGCTCGAGGGAGAGTTTTACTTCGTTGAGTCGCAACATAATGATGGGTCCAAGGTTGGGGGCTGTCTAGGCCCCATGGTGAATGCGTGTGGTATGGCAAGGCGCTATTTTACCCGGACTCCCTGGACTATCGGCAGCGAGCTGCGATGACAAAGCATGGATTGTCAACGATTTTTTGGTGGAAATGACAATGTGGCGCGCAGAAGGGTGTAATTTATTTGCAACAAAAACTTGCTTGGTACAGATTTCTCAGCATCTTTTTATTGCCGTGTGGCACTCTGTGGGCATGCTTGGACATGTCTTTTTTGTGTGATTTTCAAGCAATTATAAATTGCAAAATAATAAATTGTGCCTTAGGATTAACTGCTGACGTGTGCGCCCCGTACTGATCTGGTGACAGCTGTATTCAAGCGATCAGCCAGGGTTTGAATCTCTAATTTTCTTAACGGATGTGAAGATGAAAAAATTAACTTTGGTCATGTTGTTGCTGGCAGGGTTCGGTACTGCGCATGCAGATGAATTGAGCGATGCGCAGAAATTATGGGATAACAAGGATTTTTACAAATCCTTTCAGATATTTAATAAATTAGCCGAGGCGGGCAACGTGAATGCCCAACTGCAACTCGGTGAAATGTACGGTTTTGGCGAAGGAACGGCAGAAGATACGGAAAAGGCTGCGTACTGGCTGAAGCAGGCCGCCGCCAAAGGGCATCCGGAAGCCGCCGCTTCGCTCGCGCTGGTGCAGGAACGCAAGGCCCATCACGCCGACATCGCCTACTACACAACGAACTTCGACGGCGGTAGCGCCGCGTACTCCCGCTACGGTTGCGAGCGCCCTCAAATTCCCGCGCAATCGACCAGCAATGAAGACATTCGTAAGGTGAATGCCAAAATAAATACCTGGACCGAGTGTTACGGGCGCTTTATCGTCAATTTGCGCAGTGTCGCTCCTGCGGATAAAACCATCAAGCCGGAAATTCTCAAACTGATGAATAATGAAGAATTTACCCGTTCCGCCGCGTTGATTAATAAAGTCTACGGTAATATTTTGTCGGATGCTGCAGCGATAGAGCAAAGCATTTCCAGTGAAAGTACTGCCTGGAAGAAATCGACTGAATTATATGCGGCCGAATATGATAAGAAAATGGTTCAGGATAAAATAACATCGGATAATGAAATTCGAGTATTGGAAACTACCAGAAGAAATATGGAGCATTCCTTGTTCACGACTTCGTATAATAAGAAATAAGAGTCCGTAGGCTCCTGCAATGAAACGCAGAAGTGGAGATCCAAGGAAATGTTGTATTGTTGCAACGTCAATGTCTCCGCTTCTGTTCTTCCTCCGTCCGTTTCACTGGCGCCATAGCGCCCATCTGCGACCTGCCTGTACCTATGTTGCGCTGCCACTTCGGTGCATTTTCGCAAAGCAAAAACGCCTCAAACGCCATGATGGAGTGCGAGCGGAAGTTAGTTTTTCGTATATACATATTCTTTATTTTGCATTGCACCAAAATGGTGCGAGCATGCGCCGTTTTAGGCACCTCTTCCTGTCAAAAATGGTCCGCTGCGAGTTGTTGCTTTTACGCACAAACCACAAGCTATTGTATTGACACTAATGCGGGCAATATGGTTTTATGTATTGCTTAAGCGAATAATTTTCTTTGAAACTATTCGTTTGGGGATCTGCGCTATCAGTGTGGGTTGAGAGTGAAATTAATTGAAAACTAAAACCGGAAATAAAAAACGTATTGAACATGATTTAGTGCTTAACTTTGCCGGGTCTCTCTATCAGAGGTACCCCATAACACTTAATATAATAATTAGGAAACCACATGTTTAGAAAAACTGTTTTAGTACGCGCGTTGTCCATCGCGTTTGGTGCTGCAACCCTGACCGCTGCCGTGGTTCCTGCAGCCATGGCTCAATCGAACGCTGCCGGTAATATCTACGGTAACGTTGAAGCCGCTGCTGGCAGCACAGTTGTTCTGCTGAATACGGACACGGGTGCCAAGCGTATCGTGGTGCCTGATGCATCGGGCCGCTATTTCGCCACCGCCTTGCCACCAGGCCACTACAAAGTGGAACTGGTACGTGATGGCCAAGTCAGCAAAACGGTCGAAGTCGATGTCCTGGTTGGCCAGGGTGTGGATGCCTCGTTTGTCACCGCAACGGCGGCTCCCGGCGTGCAAGCGGTTCAGGTTACTGGCCGCCGCAACCGTATCGACGTCTCCAGCTCCAACAATGGCGCGACCTTTACCGCCAAAGAATTGGCACGTCTGCCTATCGCGCAGAACGTTTCAGCGATTATTCAGCTGGCACCAAACACCACCCGCGCCGACTCGCGTTATGCGGCCGGTGCATCCTTCGGTGGTGGCGGCGCGTCCGAAAACGCGTACTACATCAATGGTTTCCCTGTTACCAACCCGTTGACACAGCTGGGCGCATCGGAACTGCCTTTCGGCGCGATCGCTCAGGCACAGATCCTGACCGGCGGCTTCGGCGCCGAGTTTGGTCGTTCGGTTGGCGGCGTGGTCAATATCACCACCAAGAGCGGTACCAATAATTGGGAATTTGGTGGCAGCGTCAGCATCGAGCCGGATAATCTGCGCGCGAAGTATCGCGACAGCTACTACCCAGTAACGGGTCGTCCGGAAAATGCATCGACCGACGGCACCCTGTTACGTCGCAACTCGGAAAACAGCAAGACGGAAAAGACCTACGGCGCTTATGTCGGTGGTCCGATCATCAAGGACAAGCTGTTCATGTTCGCTGCGGTAGAAACCAAGAAAACCGACTGGGAACGCATCAACGGCACCCGTACCTCGGCTTCGAATGCAGCCACCGGCTTTGCATCGAACCAGGATACGATCGACCGCTACATTGCCAAGTTCGACTGGAACATCACGGACAATCATCGCCTGGAAACCACGTTCCTCGGTGATGAAGGCAAGTCGGATCGTCAACTGTATGCGTATGACTACGGAACCGCTCTGCGCGGCGCGCAAACGGCATCGCAGCACTATACAAATGATGCAAACTTCTCGCCTAACGTCGGTGCTGAATCGCAAATTCTGCGCTACACGGGTAATCTGACCGATGACCTGACTGTGACCGCCGTGTACGGCCAAAGCAAAACCAAGAACAAAAACCGCTACGATGCCGTCGGCAGCACCCCTTCGGACATCTTCTCGATCACAGCGGCGTCGAATAACCGCGCACCTGGTCTGAACTATTCCAGCCCGCAAGTGCTGGGTGGCGTGATTCCTGGTGATGATGCGCAAAGCAAGATCAAGTCGTCGCGTATCGACTTGGAATACAAACTGGGCAAGCACACGCTGCGTGGCGGCTTGGACAACAACAAACTGTCGTCCGTGAATGCGGGTGATGTGCAAGCTGGCGGCGGTCTGTGGACCTACGGCAAGGTTGCCAATCCATTGTTAGCGACCAACTTCGGCGGCGGCTATCGCGTGCCGGTAGCCAGCGGCGGCGGCCTGGGTACCCAGGGTTACTATGTTGGCAGCACGCTGTACAACACGCTGACCAATGCGTACTCGGACCAGTCGGCTCAATACATCGAAGACCGTTATCAGGCAACGAAAGACGTGCTGGTGACTGTCGGTCTGCGCAGCGAATCGTTTAAAAACAAAAACGGTGACGGCGAAACCTTCCTGGAAATCAAGAACCAACTGTCGCCACGTTTGGCTGCAGCCTGGGACGTGAATGGTGATGCGTCGTTGAAAGTGTATGGTAGCGTTGGTCGTTACGCCGTGCAAATCCCGACCCACCTGGCTGTGCGTGGCGCAAGCCGCTCGCTGTTCACCAACCAGTACTACACCTATACCGGTACCGATCAGTACGGTCGTCCAACGGGACTGAAGGCGCTGACGCCTGAATTCTCGACGAACAACGAACTGGGCCAGGCGAAAGATGTCAAGACCCTGAGCGCGATCGATATCAAGCCGACGTATCAGGATGAATTGACGGTCGGTTTCGAGCAAGCCTACTCGCCTAGCTTGAATTTCGGCGCCAAGGTTACCTATCGCAAACTGCGTCAAACGATCGATGACTTCTGCGATGACCGTCAGATCTATGCTTTCGCTGCGGCCAAAGGCATCGATACGTCGAACTACGGCGGCTTTAACTGCGCTTCGTTCAATCCGGGCGTAGACAACAGCTTCTGGGTCGATTTCGCCGGTACGCAATCGAACTACACCCGCGTCGATCTGAAGGCTGCCGATATCGGCTTCGATAAAGCCAAGCGTACGTACACCGCAATCGATCTGTTTGCGGAACATCCGATGCGCAATGGCTGGTATGGCCGCATCAACTACACCTGGTCGCGCAGCACCGGTAACACCGAAGGTCAAACCCGTTCGGATAATGCACAAACCGACGTGGCTGCAACTTCGAGCTGGGATAACAAGGAGTTGATGATGGGCGCGGATGGCTTGCTGCCAAACAACCGTACCCATCAGATCAAAGCCTTCGGCTTCTATGAGCTGACGAATCAGATCAGTGTTGGCGGCAATGCCTTGATCGCTTCGGGTCGTCCACGCAGCTGCTTCGGTAACCGTCCTGATCTGCCAACAGATGTACAGAACTACGGTTCGGTCTACTTCTACTGTGATGGCAAGGAAGCACCACGCGGCACCTTCGGCAAACTGCCATGGGATGTGCGTTTCGATGCCAACGTGACCTATCGTCCAGAGCAAGTCAATGGTCTGGCTTTGAAGGTGGATGTGTTTAACGTGTTTAACAAACAAACCGCACAAACCATCGACGAAACCTATAACGTTGCTCGTGGTAACTACAACGTCAGCCCAACGTACGGCCGTGTCATTAGCTACACCGCTCCACGCGCTGTGAAACTGACCGCAGAGTACAACTACAAGTTCTAATCGACTTGAATATGCCTTGCCCATGCGAATGGGCAAGGCGATCATCAAGAAACCGCCGGTGCAAGCCGGCGGTTTTTTTATTGCCCGACGTAAATGCGGCGTGCTACATCCCGCCCCACAATGCCGCCAAGGTGGCCAGCGCCGTCAGGCCCGCCGTTTCCGTGCGCAGGATGCGCGGGCCCATGCTCAAGCCGATGGCGCCGGCGGCCAGGGCCGCCTTTTCTTCCGCTTCCGAAAATCCGCCTTCCGGTCCCACCATCACGGTGATGGCCTGCGGCGGCTGGTGACGCGCCCAGTCGGCCAGCGACTGCTCCGCGCGCGGCGTCAGGATGATGCGTTTGTGTAAGTCTTGCTGGCGGCTCCAGCTATTAAAATCTTGCAATGGCGCCAGCTGCGCCAGGCGGTTGCGCCCGCATTGCTCCGATGCTGACACGATAATGCCTTGCCAATGCGCGAGTTTTTTCTCGGCCCGTTCGCTGGACAAGCGCACGACGCAGCGCTGTGCCGATAACGGCACGATGCCCGCCGCACCCAGTTCGATGGCTTTTTCGATGATCCAGTCCATTTTGGACGCTTCCGGCAGCGCCTGCGCCAGGGTCACGGCGTAGGGCAGCTCCGCTTCGCGCGCCACGTGCGTCTGGATGTCCGCCGTCACGCTGCGCTTGGCAATCGCCACCAGGCTCGCCTGCACTTCGCCGCCTTCGCCATTGAACAGGGTGATGACGTCGCCCGGCGCCAGGCGCACGACCTGGATATGGTGGGCGACAGCCTCCGGCAGGGCGATGGTGGTGCCGGCAACGAGCGGCTGGGGGCAGAAAAAACGCGGCATGCAAATCCTCAACGGGGGTATATGTGGGGTGGAAAGACGTCAAAGTATAGCCATTTGGCTGGCCAGTACGCCGCAATTCTAATTTGCAGCCCCCTAGTCTGGTAAAATAGTTGACTACATAAAGCAGCCGGCCTGGGTTCTTTCTTGTCCGTGCTGTTGCAAACGAATCCCAAACTCGCGACTGACCCACACCATCATGACAACTACGCTCCCGACTACCAAAATGGCCAATGCGATCCGCGCACTGGCAATGGACGCTGTACAAAAGGCCAACTCCGGCCATCCAGGCATGCCGATGGGCATGGCCGAGATCGCAGTTGCCCTGTGGAGTGGTCACTACCGCCACAATCCCGCGAATCCAAAATGGCAGAACCGCGACCGTTTCCTGTTGTCGAACGGCCATGGCTCGATGCTGCACTACGCGCTGCTGCACCTGACCGGTTACGAGCTGTCGATGGAAGACATCAAGGCCTTCCGCCAGATGCATTCGAAAACCCCGGGCCACCCGGAAGTCGATATCACGCCAGGCATTGAAACGACTACCGGCCCGCTGGGCCAAGGCATCGCCAACGCCGTCGGCATGGCCCTGTCGGAGCAATTGCTGGCTGCCGAATTCAACAAGCCAGGCCACGACATCGTCAACCACTACACCTACGCCTTCGTCGGCGATGGTTGCCTGATGGAAGGTATTTCGCACGAAGTGTGCGCGCTGGCCGGCACCCTGGGCCTGAACAAACTGATCGCCCTGTACGATGACAATGGCATTTCCATCGACGGCAAAGTCGAAGGCTGGTTTACGGACGATACCCCGGCTCGCTTCGAAGCGTACGGCTGGAACGTCATCCGCGCCGTCGACGGCCACGATGTTGCCGCCGTGGCTGCCGCCATCGCCGCCGCCAAGACCGCATCGAAGCCAACCCTGATCTGCTGCAAGACCATCATCGGCAAGGGTTCGCCGAACCTGCAAGGCGGCGACAAGGTTCACGGCGCCGCGCTGGGCGACAAGGAAATCGCTGCCGTGCGCGAATACATCGGCTGGGATGCCGCACCGTTCGAGATGCCGGCCGACGTGTACGCTGCCTGGGATGCCAAGAAGCAAGGCGCCCTGCTGGAAGCGGACTGGAACGAGCGCTTTGCCGCCTACGGTCGTGAATTCCCGCAGCAAGCCGCGGAACTGAGCCGCCGCATGCAGGGCGAGCTGCCTGCTGCATTTGAAACGGCGCTGTCGGCCGCGATCGCTTCCTGCGTCGAGAAGAAAGAAAACATCGCCACCCGCAAGGCCAGCCAGAACGCCATCCAGGCACTGGCTTCGTCGCTGCCGGAATTTTTGGGCGGCTCGGCCGACCTGACCGGTTCGAACCTGACCAACTGGAAAGAGTGCGTGGCCGTGCGTTCGGGCCAGCCTGGCAACCATATCAACTACGGCGTGCGCGAATTCGGCATGAGCGCCATCATGAACGGCATCACCTTGCACGGCGGCTACATCCCGTTCGGCGCCACGTTCCTGACGTTCTCCGACTACAGCCGCAATGCGCTGCGCATGGCTGCCCTGATGAAACTGCGTTCGATCTTCGTGTTCACCCACGACTCGATCGGCCTGGGCGAAGACGGCCCGACGCACCAATCGGTCGAGCACGTCTCGTCGATGCGTTTGATCCCGAATCTGGACAACTGGCGTCCATGCGACACCGTCGAGTCGGCCGCTGCCTGGGGCGCCGCCGTGCGCCGCAAGGATGGCCCGTCGACCCTGATCTTCTCGCGCCAGAACCTGCCGTACCAAGAGCGTAGCGCCGAACAGATCGAGAACATCTACCGCGGCGGCTATGTGCTGAACGACGTGGCGGATGCCAAGGCGATCCTGATCGCCACCGGTTCCGAAGTGGAACTGGCCGTCGCCGCCGCCAGCGCGCTGGCTGCCGAAGGCATCGCCGTGCGCGTGGTGTCGATGCCGTCGACCGACGTGTATGACCGTCAGGACGCCGCCTACAAGGCCAGCGTATTGACCCGCGGCGTGCCGCGCGTGGCCATCGAAGCGGGCGTGACCAGCTTCTGGTACAAATACGTGGGCCTGGAAGGCGCCGTGGTCGGTATCGACACGTTTGGCGAATCGGCTCCGGCCGGCGTGCTGTTCAAGCACTTCGGCTTCACGGTCGAGAACGTCGTCGCCAAGGTCAAAGCCGTTATCGCTGGCTAATATTGATTTTTAACGGCCCTGGCGATGTGCTCGCCAGGGGCGTGCATGTACCTTCTTTTTTAATCAGGAGCAGAGTATGACGATCAAAGTTGCAATCAATGGCTACGGCCGCATCGGCCGTAATGTGTTGCGCGCTTTCTACGAAGGCGGCAAGAAACAGGACATCCAGATCGTTGCCATCAACGACCTGGGCGATGCCAAATCGAACGCCCACCTGACCCGCTATGACACCGCGCACGGCAAGTTCCCGGGCACGGTCACCGTCGAAGGCGACAACATGATCGTCAATGGCGATCCGATCCGCGTGTTTGCACAGCGCAATCCTGCTGAAATCCCATGGGGAGAGCTGGGCGTGGACGTCGTGCTGGAGTGCACGGGCTTCTTCACCACCAAAGAGAAAGCTTCGGCTCACTTGAAGGGCGGCGCGAAAAAAGTCATCATCTCGGCACCAGGCGGCAAGGACGTCGATGCGACCGTTGTGTTCGGCGTCAACCACTCGGTACTGAAATCGACCGACACCGTCATCTCGAACGCTTCGTGCACCACCAACTGCCTGGCACCGCTGGTCAAGCCACTGAACGACGCCATCGGCATCGAAACGGGCCTGATGACCACCGTGCACGCTTACACCAACGACCAGGTGCTGTCCGATGTGATGCATGAAGACCTGCGCCGCGCCCGTTCGGCCACCATGAGCATGATCCCGACCAAGACGGGCGCCGCTGCCGCCGTTGGCCTGGTCCTGCCTGAGCTGAATGGCAAGCTGGACGGCTTCGCCATCCGCGTGCCGACCATCAACGTCTCGCTGGTCGATCTGACCTTCATCGCCAAGCGCGACACCACGGTGGAAGAAGTCAACGCGCTGATGAAAACTGCATCGGAAGGCGCCCTGGAAGGCATCCTGACGTACCAGACCGAACCACTGGTGTCGATCGACTTCAACCACAACCCGGCTTCGTCGAACTTCGATTCGACCCTGACCAAAGTGTCGGGCCGTCTGGTGAAAGTATCGTCGTGGTACGACAACGAGTGGGGTTTCTCGAACCGCATGCTCGACACCACCGTCGCACTGATGTCGGCCAAGTAATTTTTTGACCGCATAAGAAAAACGCCCAGGTAGTTGCCTGGGCGTTTTTTCATTTATGGCTGTGCGAATAGAAACGGCGCCGGTAAAAACGCCACAGCAGGCGCAAGTCGCGCAGCACGGGCACGCCCGACAGCAGGGTCAGTACACCGGCGAGCAGGATGGTGGCGGCGGGAAAGCCGATGTGCTTGAAGGCCAGAGCGCCGCTGACGCCGCCGATGAAGAAGCAGGCGATCAGCAGGCTGTGTGTTCTCAGCTTGCCGCGGTTCACCTTGACCATGCGGTCCGGCAGGTGGCGCCGGTTGTAATACGCCATCTTGCCCAGTTCGATGCCGATGTCGGTCGACAGGCCCGTCACGTGCGTGGTGCGGATGACGGCGCCCGAAATCTTGGTGATGATGGCGTTCTGCAAGCCCATGACAAAGCACAGCAGCAAGATGGTGACGGGGCCCAGCACGTCGGGCATGGTGGCCAGGTAATTGCCTGTCAAGCCGAACAGCAGCAATAAGGCCGCTTCCAGCAGCAGGCTGGCGGCAAATTGGCTGTGCAGCCGGCGCCGCTTGCCCCAGTTCACCATGATGGCCGTGACTGCCGCGCCGCTGACAAAGGCCAGCCAGGCGCCCAGCGCGGCCAGGGCCACGGTGATATTGCCCAGCGCCAGGTCGTCCGCCATGCCGGAAACGATGCCCGTCATGTGCGAGGTATAGCCGCCGATGGCAAGAAAGCCGCCCGCATTCACGGCGCCGGCCACCAGCGCCAGCACGCAGCCCAGCTGCAGGTTCGCTTGCGTATCGCGCGCCGATCCGCTCAGCCGGGACAGGTAATGGAGTGGCATGCCCGGGCCGGCCTCAGGCAACGGCGCCGAAGATGGCTTGCCACAGGCGCATCACATTATCCGCATGCACGCGCACGCGCTCCGGTTCCACGCGGGCCAGGTCTTGCCCCTGCAGGCGCAGCTGGTGCTGCAGTTTGCGCAGCGCGCGGTAGGCGTCGGCGACCTGGGTGGCCAGCTGGGCGTCGATCAGCCCCAGTTCGCCGCACAGGCGCAGCAGGGCGATATTGCCCGAGTTGGCCGTCAGCTGCGGATACTGCGCCGCATGCTGGAGCACCAGGTATTGCACCATGAATTCGATGTCGATCATGCCGCCCGGATCCTGTTTCAGATCAAAGCTGCCGGGGCGGGGCGGATGCGCGTCCAGCATCTTTTTGCGCATGGTCACCACTTCGCCCTTGAGCGGGCCGTTTTCCGGCCGTTCCTTGCGCAGGATGGTGTCGCGGATGCGTTCGAAATGCTTGCCGATGGTTGCGTCGCCGGCGCAAAAGCGCGCGCGCGTGAGCGCCTGGTGTTCCCACACCCAGGCCGCGCTGCCCTGGTAGCGCTCGAACGCCTGCACGCTGGAGACCAGCATGCCCGAGGCGCCGTCGGGGCGCAGGGCGATGTCGATGTCGAACAAAATGCCGGCCGAGGTGTGCGAGGTCATCCAGGTAATGAAGCGTTGCGCCAGCTTGGCGTACAGGCCGGGCGCTTCCTGGTCGTCATCGTCGAAGAGGAAAATGACGTCGAGGTCCGAGACATAACCGAGTTCCTTGCCGCCCAGCTTGCCGTATGCGATGACGGCGAATTTCGGCACGTCGCGGTGGCGCGTGGGCAAGGTTTGCCAGACGGCTTGCACGGTGGCGGCAACGATGATGTCGGCCAGCTGCGACAGGTAGTCGGCCAGCTTTTCCACGCTCAGGTCGCCCGCAAGGTCTTGCGCCAGGCACTGGAACAGTTGCGCATGGTGCATTTCACGCAGGATATCCATTTGCCGCTCCGTGTCGCCGGGCGCGTCGTCGAGCTGGCGCTGCAGGTCCAGCGCCAGCGCGGCCGGGTCGGGCACCGTATTGCGGATGCGCTCGTCCAGCAGTTCATCGAGCAGGATCGGGTGCTGCGTGAGGAAGGTGGCGGCCCAGCCGCTGGCGCACACCATGCGCACGACGCGCTCGAGCGTGTGCGGGTATTCCGTCAGCAGCGACAGATAGGCCGACCGGCGCGCGATCGCTTCCAGGAAATCGAGCAGCCGGCCCAGGGTGGCCAGCTGGCTGGCGTTACCGTTGGAAACGGAGCAATCGGTGATCAGGGGCAGGGCGGAATTGACGAGGGCCACCAAGCGCGTGCGGCTCGCCTCGGGCAACGATTGCAAACGCGGCGCCTGCCACGTGGCCAGCAGGCGGCGCGCGCAGGCTGCCGGTTCATGGAAACCCAGGGCGGCAAAGCGCGCTTCGATGGCTTCTTGCTGGTCCGAGGCGGCGCAGTCGTTCGACGTCTGCGGGTCGATGCCCGTGTCGGCCGGCGGCGTGCCGCTGCTCTTGTCGCTGAACATTTCGTCGAATTGCCCGGCGACAAATACGCGGTGCGCTTCCAGCTGGGCCAGCAAGGTGGCCGTGTCAGGCAAGCCCATCATCTGCGCCACGGTCAGGCGGTCGGCGTCATTCGCGGGCAGGGTGTGGGTTTGCGCATCGTCAAGATACTGCAGCCGGTGTTCGAGGTTGCGCAGGAAAGTGTAGGAGCCGAGCAGTTGTTCCACGATGGCCGGTTCCAGCAAACCCTTGTCGGCCACCGTGCGCAGGGTGGCGCGCGTGGAACGTTCGCGCAGTTCGGCGTCGCGCCCGCCGCGTATCAACTGAAACACTTGCGCGAGGAATTCGATTTCGCGGATGCCGCCACGGCCCAGCTTGACGTTGTTGCTGCGGTCCGGATGCAGCCGTTCCTGGCGGTTGACCTCGGCGCGGATCTGGCCGTGCATGGTGCGGATGGCATCGATGACGCCGAAATCGAGGTAGCGGCGGAAGACGAACGGGCGCACGATGGCGTCGAGCGAGGCAATGTCTTCCGGCTTGCCCGTCACGGCGCGCGCCTTGACCCAGGCGTAGCGTTCCCATTCGCGGCCCTGCACGATCAGGTATTGTTCCACCATGCTCAGGCTGGCGGCCAGCGGCCCCGAGTTGCCGTTCGGACGCAGTGCCATATCCACGCGGAAAGTAAAACCATCCTGTGTGATCTCGGCCAGGGCGGCGATCAGTTTCTTGCCCATGCGAATGAAAAACTCGTGGTTGGACAGGCTGCGCTGGCCCGGTACGGTGACGTGCGTGTCGCCGTCTTCCGGGTAGACAAAGATCAGGTCGATGTCCGACGACACATTGAGCTCGCCGCCGCCCTGCTTGCCCATCGCCAACACCATCAAGGCCTGTTCCTCGCCCGATTCCTCGCCGACCGGCATGCCGTGCAGGGCCACCATCTCGGCCATGATGGCGTCCACATGCGTGCGGATGGCGAAATCGGCAAAGCCCGTCATGGCCGTGACGACTTCGTGCAAGTCGGCCTGGCCGCCAAGATCGCGCGCGATCAGGCCGCACACGAGCAGGTTGCGCAGGCGGCGCATGGCCCGCTCGGGCGGCAGCGGCGGCGTGGCGGCGTTCGCCTGGGCGGCCAACTCGGCGGAAAAGTCGAGCTTGTCCAGCTGCGCGCTCACCAGTTGCGCTACCTGCGCGGCGCGCTCGGGGGCGGCGTCCAGCCAGCGCTGGTAGAAACGGGAGGCGGAAATCAAAGGCTGTGTGCTCATGGTATCGGTAACTGTCTCGTGGATGCGGCTTGCATGTTCTTGTTTAACTTGGCTGCGAATGGCGGGGGATGCGGTAAAATTGTGCCGCTGGCCGAATACCGCCGGCAGTACGTGCTCTTCCGGACGATGGTAAGGGAGGCTTTGCTCAGACGCAAGCGCGGGGATGTGGGCGCGTACCACGAATGCAGACGATTTTTGCCATTATTTGACGCCGGGCCAGTTTATTAGCTTATTGATGCAAAAACCGCCAGAAGCAAGCGTGACAGAACATGTGCCATTGGCCCTGCGCTGGCAGCGGCTGCGTGCCGCCTATCGCATGGCCAACCTGGCTACCCACCATGTGTTGGGTTTTACCATCAAACTGGTGCTGCTGGCGTATTTCGCCTTCGCCGTGCTATTTTTATTCCTGCGCTACGCCATTCTGCCGAATATCGATTATTACAAAGGCGATATCGAGCGGGCGGCCAGCCGCGCGCTGGGCAACCCTGTCAGCATTGCGCGTATTTATGCCTCGTGGCATGGCGTGCGGCCGAATCTTTTCCTCGGCGATGTGACCCTGCGCGACCAGGCGGGGCGCCAGGCGCTGAGTCTGCCGAGCATATCGGCCACCGTGTCGTGGTGGAGCGTGCTCGGTTCCGTGCGTTTTACAACCCTGGAAATCACGCGGCCCGACCTGGACGTACGGCGCAGCAAGGATGGCAAGCTGTACGTGGCCGGGGTGTTGATCGACAGCACGCAGGGCAGCGATGGCAAGGGCGCCGACTGGCTGCTGTCGCAGCATGACATCATCATTCGCGACGGCAAGGTGCGCTGGACGGATGAAGCGCGCGGCACACCCGAGCTGGCTTTATCACAGGTCAACGTGTTGCTGCGCAACCGCTGGCGCAGCCACCGGCTGGGCTTGCAAGCCACGCCGCCCGCCAGCCTGGCCGCGCCCATCGATGTGCGCGCTCACTTCACGCACCCGCCTTTCAGTACGCGCATCTCCGACGTGTCGATGTGGAAAGGCGAGCTGTACGCCGACCTGAAAAATGCCGACCTGGCCGCCTGGCGCCGCTACCTCGATTACCCGTTCGAACTGAGCCAGGGCAAGGGCGCCCTGCGCGCCTGGTTGAGCCTGGATCACGCGCGCCTGGCCGGCTTCACGGCCGATGTCGGCTTGACGGATGTGACGGCGCAGCTGGGCGAGCATATCGCGCCGCTCGACCTGTTGTCCGTCAGCGGACGCATTTCGGCAAAAGAAGAACTGTCGGCGCAGGTGCCGGACGGCAAGCCGACGTTTGGCGCGAATGGGCACCAGGTCGAGTTGACGAATTTCGCGGTGGAAACCCGAGATGGCCTCAGCCTGCCGCCCACGACCCTGTCCGAACGCTTTGTTGCCGCCACCAAACGCAAGCCGGCGCGTACGGAAATCACGGCCAAGTCGCTCGATCTGCACACCCTGGCCGCGCTGGCCGACAAGCTGCCGCTGGGCGAACAGCAGCGCCAGCGCCTCGACGCCCTGGCGCCGCGCGGGCGTTTGCAGGATTTCTCGGCGCAATGGGAAGGCGAGATGGCGACGCCGGCCAGCTACCGTTTGCGCGGCAAGCTCATCGATCTTGGGCTGAATGCGCAGCCGGCGCGCCTGGCTGTGGCGAAGACGGCGACCAGCCCCGCGCAGGCGGCTGCACCGGCTATCCCCGGTTTCGATCATTTGACTGGCAGTCTCGACGCCAGTGACAAGGGCGGCAAGATCGATATCGATGCACAGGGATTGGTATTGCAACTGGCCTCCTATTTGAGTGAGCCCGCCTTGCCGTTCGAACAATTCGAAATGGAGGCACGCTGGGCTTTCCAAGCAGACAATATGCTGCAAGTCGACCTGGACAGGCTTGATTTAAATCAACAAGGCATGCGAGTTGCCTTGCATGGCTCGCAGCGTTTGCCGCTCGATGGCAAGAATCTGGGCCAGGTCGACTTGACGGGCAGCATCGACAATTTCCAGATCAACACCATCGGCCGCTATCTGCCCCTGCAAACGCCCGAGCACCTGCGCCACTGGCTGACGGGCGCGCTGGAAGGCGGCGTGGCGAGTGATGTCAGCCTGCGCCTGCGCGGCGAACTCGAGCATTTCCCCTTCAAGGGCGATACGCCGGCCCAGCGCAATCGCGGCGACTTCCGCGTGGCCGGCAAGATCGAGAATGGCACCCTGAACTATGCGCCCGGCGAATTCGCGGAAAGCGGCCCGCTGGCCGGCAAGGCACCCCTGTGGCCGCAGGCGGACAAGATCAAGGGCAGTTTCGTGTTTGAACGGGCGCGCATGGAAATTCGCGGTGACACGGCCACCACGGGCGGCGTGGCCCTGACGAATGTCAAAGCCGTGATCCCCGACCTGACCGTCTTCGACACCCTGCTCGATATTGAAGGCAACGCAGCTGGCCCGATGCAGGAATTTCTCAAGTACGTGACGGCCAGCCCCGTGCTGGGCTGGATCGAGCATTTCACGGATGAAACGACGGCGACGGGCAACGCCAGGCTGGCCCTCAAATTGCACTTGCCGACAGAGCGCATGCTCGAGTCGACCGTGCAAGGCAGCTTGCAGCTGGCGGGCAACGACGTGGTGCTGTTCCACGACATGCCTCCCGTGCTGGGCACGCAGGGCAAGATCGAATTCACTGAAAAGGGCGTCAACCTGAATGGCTTGAACGGCAGCCTGTTGGGCGGGCCGCTGGCCATTTCGGGCGGCACGCAGGCGGACGATACCATCCAGGTCAAGATTGCCGGCAACATGACCATCGATGGCTTGCGCAAGACGTATCCGGCGCCCGTGCTGCAGCGCCTGGCAAAACACTTGAGTGGCGGCGCCCGTTACAGCGGCCTGATCACGGCGCGCGATCATCAGGTGGTGGTCAATGTCGAGTCGCCGCTGACGGGCCTGGGCCTGGATTTCCCCGCCCCCCTGAAAAAACCGGCCGGCGACAGCCTGCCCGTGAAATTCACCCTGACGGGCAATGCGGCCAATGGCGCGGGTCTGCGCACGGACGATATCCGCATCGCGCTGGGATCCGGCATCGCTGCGCGCTACCAGCGCCAGAAGCAGGGCAAGGACGCCTGGCGCCTGGTGCGCGGCGGCATCGGCGTGAACGTGCCAGCGCCAGAGCCGGACAGCGGCATGATGTTCAACGTCAATATGAAAACCCTGGACGTGGACAGCTGGATCGCCGCCGGCAGCGAGATCGCCGGCAGCGCCACGGCGCCCGCCGACAGCGGCGCCGCCGACGATGCGCCCGATATCGCCCAATATGTGGTGCCGGACATGATGGCGGCCCGTGCCAGCGAATTGATGCTGGGTGAGCGCAAGCTGGAAAACGTGGTGGTGGGCGCCACGCACCAGAAGGATGTGTGGCAAGCCAATATCGATGCGAAACAAGTGTCGGGCTATGTGACCTGGCTGGAAACGCCGTCGGGCCTGGGCAAGATGACGGCGCGCCTGTCGTCGCTGATCATTCCGGAGTCGGCCGCCAACGACGTGAAGAATTTGCTGGAGGGAAAGAGCGGCGCCCAGTCGATTCCTTCGCTCGATATCGTTGCCGAGCAATTTGAATTGTTCAACAAGAAGATCGGCCGGCTGGAGTTGCAAGCCTATAACACCATGGCGGCGGGCGGGCGCGAGTGGCGCGTGGGCAAGCTGCAATTATCGAATCCCGATGGCGCCCTGAGCGGCAATGGCAAATGGGTCATCAAGGATGGGCAAAGCACGACCAGCCTGCGTTTCGGCCTCGATATCGTCGACGCGGGCAAACTGCTCGACCGTTTCGGCTTTGCCGACACGGTGCGCCGCGGCAAAGGCCGCCTGAGCGGCGACATCGCCTGGAACGGCTTGCCGTATTCGCTCGATATCCCCACCCTGTCGGGGCAGATCGAGATGAACGTGGAATCGGGCCAGTTCCTCAAGCAGGATCCGGGCGCGGCCAAGCTGTTGGGCGTGCTCAGCCTGCAAGCCTTGCCCCGCTTGCTGAAACTCGATTTCCACGACGTGTTTTCCGAAGGCCTGGCCTTCGACGGCATCACGGCCAATGCCAGCATCAAACGCGGTGTCGTGACCACCGACAACCTCAAGATGCATGGCGTGGCGGCCACCGTGCTGATGGATGGCACGGCCGATATCGCCAATGAAACGACGAATCTGCACGTGGTGGTGATCCCGGAATTTAACCTGGGCACGGGGCCGCTCGTGTATGCGCTGGCCGTCAACCCCGTCATCGGCCTGGGTAGTTTCCTCGCGCAATTGTTCCTGCGCGCACCCGTGATGAAGGCGCTCACCTATCACATGCAGATCGCCGGCCCGTGGAAATCGCCCGTCGTGACCAAGCTCGATGGTGGTAAATTGGATCCTGTCGCCGTGCCTGCCGCCGCAGCCGTGGAGGCCGTGGCGAAATAGGCGAGGCGTTCGAATGGAGAAAAGGTGGCAATGATGCATACAGTCGCAGCAGTACAAATGATTTCCTCGCCTTCCGTGGACGACAACCTGGCCACGGCGCGGCGCCTGGTGGCGCAGGCCGCCGCCGCTGGCGCGCAACTGGTGGTATTGCCCGAATACTGGGCCATCATGGGCAAGCAGGAAACGGACAAGCTGGCCCATGCGGAACAGCCCGGCAGCGGCCCGATCCAGGACGGCATGGCGCAGATGGCGCGCCAGCACGGCATCTGGCTGATCGGCGGCACCTTGCCCCTGATTTCCGGCGAGGAGGGCAAGGTCCTCAATACCACGCTGGTGTACGACCCGCAAGGCGCGCCGGCCGGCCGCTACGACAAGATCCACCTGTTCGGTTTTACGCGCGGCACCGAGTCGTACAACGAATCGCGCACCATCGTGCCCGGCGCGCAGGTGCGCTCGATCGAGACGCCGTTCGGCCGGGTAGGCCTGTCCATCTGCTATGACCTGCGCTTTCCCGAGCTGTACCGCGCCATGGGCGATTGCGCGCTGATCGTCGTGCCGGCCGCGTTTACCCATACGACGGGCAGCGCCCACTGGGAAGTGCTGCTACGCGCGCGCGCCATCGAAAACCAGTGCTATGTGCTGGCTTCGGCGCAGGGCGGCCTGCATCCGAACGGCCGCCGCACATGGGGGCACAGCATGCTGATCGACCCGTGGGGCGAAGTGAAAGCCGTGTTGCCCGAAGGCGAGGGCGTGGTCAGCGGCGAGATCGACCTGCTGTTTTTGGCCGGCGTGCGCGAGTCGCTGCCAGCCCTGGCGCACCGCACTATGTGAGGGTACCTGACATAAGCTACTGCGCGTCGCGCTTTGCGGCCTGCGATGCTCACCGTGCTCAAGCACGGCTGCGCTTCTCGGCCACAAATCACTGCCGCTCGCTACGCTTCTGTCAGGTACTGAGAATGAGTTGAATATAATTAGCGAGTGCAAAGTTATGAAGCCATTTGAACCCAATCTGTCGAGCCTGGCCGTGGCGCGCGATATCCTGCTCACGCCGTTTGGCCTGGACGAAGACAAGCTGCTCAAAGCCCTGGGCACGATGTTTACGCACAAGGTCGACTATGCCGACCTGTATTTCCAGTCGACCAGGAGCGAAGGCTGGAGCCTGGAAGAGGGCATCGTCAAGACGGGCAGTTTTTCCATCGACCAGGGCGTGGGTGTGCGCGCCGTGTCCGGCGACAAGACGGCGTTTGCGTATTCCGACGACATTTCCGAGCGGGCCCTGCTGGAAGCGGCGGCGGCCACGCGCACCATTGCGCGCGCCGGCGCCGGCAAAATCAAGATCGCGGGCCAGATGCTTGCGCAGGGTGGACGTTCCTTGTACCTGCCCAACGATCCGCTTGCCTCGCTGGATGCCACGGCCAAGGTGCAATTGCTCGAGCGCGTGGAAAAGATGGCGCGGGCGAAAGATCCCCGGGTGGTGCAAGTGATGGCGGGCCTGGCCGGCGAATACGACGTGGTGCTGGTGCTGCGCAGCGACGGCGTGCTGGCGGCCGACATCCGTCCTCTCGTGCGCGTCTCGCTGACCGTGATCGCGGAACAGAATGGCCGCCGCGAAACGGGCTCGGCCGGTGGCGGCGGGCGTTACAGCTATGACTATTTTAGTGATGCCGTGCTGGAACAATACGCGACGGACGCCGTTAATTCAGCGCTGGTGAACCTGGACGCGCGCCCGGCGCCCGCCGGCCCCATGACCATCGTGCTGGGTCCTGGCTGGCCCGGCATCCTGCTGCACGAAGCGATCGGCCATGGCCTGGAAGGCGATTTCAACCGCAAGGGCTCGTCCGCGTTTTCCGGGTGCATCGGCGAGCGCGTGGCCGCCAAGGGCGTTACCGTGGTCGACGACGGCACCCTGGCCGGCCGCCGAGGTTCGCTGAATATCGATGACGAGGGCAACCCGACGCAGTGCACGACCCTGATCGAGGATGGCATCCTGAAGGGTTACATCCAGGACACCATGAATGCGCGCCTGATGAAAATGCCCGTGACGGGCAATGCGCGCCGCGAATCGTTCGCCCACCTGCCCATGCCGCGCATGACGAACACGTATATGCTCGGTGGCGACAAGGATCCGGGAGAGATCCTCGCCTCCGTCAAAAACGGTTTGTATGCCGTCAACTTCGGCGGCGGCCAGGTCGACATCACGAATGGCAAGTTCGTCTTTTCGGCCAGCGAAGCGTACATGATTGAAAACGGCAAGCTCAGCTACCCGGTGAAGGGCGCGACCCTGATCGGCAACGGCCCTGACGTACTCAACCGCGTCTCCATGATCGGCAACGATATGCGCCTCGATTCGGGCGTGGGCGTGTGCGGCAAGGAGGGACAAAGCGTGCCCGTGGGCGTGGGTCAGCCGACCTTGCGTCTCGATGGCATTACGGTTGGCGGGACGGCCTGATTTTTTTGGGCACTGCGCGGCCAACGCGATTGTCGGATTACGCCCTCCGGGCTAATCCGACCTACTTTTTTCTGACATGGCGTTTGCGTAGTTGTCGGATTACGCGTGGCTAGGCCCCGCTAATCCGACCTACATTTTTGGCATGCTGCTCGTGTAGGTCGGGTTAGCGCAAAGCGCGTAACCCGACATCACCATCAAGCGAACTACCGGCCGCGCCAAGACAGCTGCTGGATCTCAGAATTTATACTTCACCCCCGCGCTGACAAACCGTCCTGCCGCGCCCGCATAGTCGAGCGGGTTGTAGCCCGTGGCGCCATAGGTGAGCGGATCGAGCGGGGCGATCTTGTCGAACAGGTTTTGCACCGTCGCAAACACTTCCAGCTTGGGCGTGGCCAGCCAGCGGGCCGTCAGGTCCACCGTGGTGAACGAGGCGATGCGGCAACCGTGTGGGGCATCGGTGCCGTCGGCGAAATGCGTGGCGCAGCCGTCCGGGTCATTCTTGAACCGCACGTTGTCGAGTGGTGCGCGGTAATTGACGTTGGCCGTGACGCGCCAGTTCTGGCGTTCCCAGGTGGCGCCCAGGTTGATGCGGTCGTCCGGCGTGCCCATGCAGTTGGACACGTCGCAATTACCATGCGTGCCGGCAAAATCGCGCTGCGTGCCGTCCTGCTCCGTGCGCAGCCATTTGTACAGATGCGTCCATTTCACGTCGAACACCAGGCTGCCATAGTCGCTGCCCAGGCTGAAGCGCTGGCGCGCGTCGATATCGATGCCGCGCACCGTCGTTTGCGCCGAATTCACATAGTTGGCCAGCACGGCCGTGATGGCGCCCGGATCGCCGGGAATGCCGGTGGCCGTCGTGGGGTCGCGCGCCACGTTGCCGGCGGCAATGGCCGCATCCGTTTGCTCCTGGTTGATTTCATTCTTGCGGCGGATTTGCCACAGGTCGACGGAAATGCTGGTACGCGGCAGAGGGTCCCAGATGGCGCCCACGGAATAGCTGCGCGAACGCTCGGGCGACAGGTTGGGATTGGGCGAGGTGATGACGGCGATTGCCGCTGGATCGCACGCCACTTCCACACCCAGCGCGCAGCGCAGCGGATCGCTGGCGGTGGAGAATGCTGCAAGGCCGCCGACGCCGTTTTCTGCCGCGCTGGGCGCGCGGAAACCCTTGGCGAAGGTACCGCGCAGGGCCAGTTCGCGCACGGGTGTCCATTTCACGCCTACTTTCGGCGTGTAGGAATTGCCCACGTCGGTGAAATGGTCGGCGCGCAGGGCGCCCGACAGTTCCACGGTCTTCAGCACGGGCGCCAGCACCTCGGCATAGATGGCCGAGGCATTGCGGCTGCCTTTGTAGGCGGAATAGCCGAGGCCGATGATATTGCCCCGTTCCGTGCCCGTGGTGGGTTTGAGTTCCGTCGATTCGTGGCGGAATTCCGCCCCCACGGCCACGCCCAGGCTGCCGCCGTCGAGCTTGCCCAATTCGCGGCTGGCCTTGAAATCGATCTGCGCGATATGCGTCTTGGCGTCATTCGAGATGCGCGGCGACAGGGCCGCGTATAGCTCGGCGGAATTGAGGCCCGCGTTTTCCGCGATGCGCCACAGGCTGCCGGCTGGCAGGGCCGCATACGCGGGGTTCAGGCTGGCCGCCGCCACATTGGCGGCAGTCGGGTTGAGCAAGGCGAAGGCCACGTCGCGCTGCAGGTAGCCGTCCAGGTCGTTTGACACCTTGTTTTGCGAGTACAGCAGGGCGCTGTCGATATCCCAGCCCGCCACGCTGCCCTTGATGCCGGCGACAAAACGCGTGAAGGTGGAATTGACTTCCGACAGGCGCGGCCCCACGTCGGCCGCCAGGTAGCGCAGCCGCGCCGCCGTGCCGAAATACGGATTGTCCGGATGGGCTGCACCCAGCGACACGCCCGCATTGCTGACAGGGCCGCCCGGGTAGCCGACCGAGCCGCTGACCGTCGATGGCGTGGTGGCCGAGTTCGACTTGCTGTGATACAGGTTCAATTCGGCATACGTTTGCAGCGCTGGCGTCAATTGCCAGGCGGCGCGGCCGAAGAAATTGATGTTCTTTTGCTTGGGCTGGATCTGGCCGTATTGTTGGGCGGCATCGGTCAGGCAACCGCCGCCCGGATCACCTTGCGGATGCGTGGTGAAGTTGCCGCAGGCGGCGCCGGGGAAGGTGCGCGTAAAATCCGCGCCGGCCAGGTTGCCGCGGTTGTAGTAGTCGAGCGTGTCGGGATTGCGCACATTGCCGTTGACGGCGCTGCCGGCCGCATTGTTGGTGGTGATGGCGCCCGCGCCGCTGAGCGATTCCTGCGCGCTGAAGCCCAGGTCGCGCAAGTCGCTGCGCCCGATGGCGCCGCGCCCGGCCCGGTTGCGGTTCCAGATGGCGGCCTTTTCGCTGTATTCGAGGTTCAACAGCACGTTGTAGCGGTCGCTGTCGATGTCGCCGAAGCCGTGCGTGATGGCGGCGCGCGCATCGCGCCCGTCCCATTCCTTCGTCTTGCCGTAGTTGCCCTTGATGGCCGTGCCCTGATAGTCGCGCCGCAGGATCACGTTGACGACGCCGGCGATGGCGTCGGAGCCATAGATGGCCGAGGCGCCATCCTTGAGAATTTCCACCCGTTCCACCGCTTCCAGGGGAATGATGTTCAGGTCGGCAAATACTTTCTGGCCATCATCTGCCAGGCCATACGGCGCGACGCGGCGGCCATTCAGCAGCACCAGGGTCGAGGCCGTGCCGAGACCGCGCAGCGACACGCCGGAAGCGCCGGCGGCAAAGCCGTTGCCGAAGGTGGTGGGGACGGAACCCTGGTTGTCGACGGCCAGGGTCTGCAGCAGTTCGGCCACGCTGGACTTGCCCGACTTTTCAATGTCTGCCGCGTTCAGGGTTTGTACGGCAGAAGCCGTTTCCGCTTGCGCGCGGCGGATGTTCGAGCCGGTGATTTCCACGCGGGCAATCGGCGCGGCGTCCTGTGCCAGGACGGGTAGACTCAGCAGCGCACTGGCCAGTGCCAGGCTCAGTCTGGGTGGTGAAAAGGCAGCGGACTGTAGGGATGATGTAGGGATCATGCGGTTCTCCGGAAAGGTCAGGCAGTCAAAGGTCATCGATACGTCCTTGAGTTTTATCCGTGAGGTGATGCCGGGACTAGATCTAGATCAAGTAGCGCCCCGCTTGTCGTCGATAGAATGGCTGGCGTGGCGTGGTTGCCACGACGAGCACAGCAGTAGGGGCGAACAGGCGGGTATCGGCAGCGCGCAACTTTTTATGCTTTTTTGCGTGTTGTGCAGTGTAAAACGGCGGCGGCATGCGGCTTTGCCGACAAATATGCTTGCCAACCGTTGCAATTTAGGTTTATAGTCGTTCATCACTTACGGATGACTCGCATGTTCGCTCGCCACTTTTTTACCGCTTATTTTTACTTTAGCAATTCCAACCCAAAGGCGGTGGAGTAGCGGTCGGTTCACGTAGCAGCAACACGAGATCCCAGCAAATTCTAAAAAACCGCCACTGATGGCGGTTTTTTTTTACCCAGATGTTTTACCCTTCCTTAAATTTTGGAGAAAATGATGCCCCGCACCGATGATTTGCGTATTCGCGAAATGAAGGAATTGACTCCGCCGTCCCACCTGATCCGCGAATTCGCCTGCTCGGAGCAAGCCGAACAGACCGCCGCCAGCGCCCGCATTGCCCTGCACCGTATCCTGCATGGCCAGGACGACCGCCTGATGGTGGTGATCGGCCCTTGCTCCATCCACGACACCAAGGCGGCGATGGAATATGCGCGCCTGCTCGTCAAGGAGCGCGCGCGTTTCGCCGGCGAACTGGAAATCGTCATGCGCGTCTACTTCGAGAAGCCGCGCACCACGGTGGGCTGGAAGGGCCTGATCAACGACCCGTACATGGACAACAGCTTCCGCATCAACGACGGCTTGCGCATGGCACGCGAGCTGTTGCGCGATATCAATGAGCTGGGCTTGCCGGCCGGCACCGAGTTCCTCGACGTCATCAGCCCGCAATACATCGCCGACCTGATCAGCTGGGGCGCCATCGGCGCACGCACGACGGAGTCGCAGGTGCACCGCGAGCTGGCGTCGGGATTGTCCTGTCCCGTCGGCTTCAAGAATGGCACGGACGGCAATGTGAAAATCGCAGTGGAAGCCATCAAGGCCGCCTCGCAGCCGCACCATTTTCTCTCCGTCACGAAGGGCGGCCACTCGGCCATCGTCTCGACCAATGGCAACGAGGATTGCCACATCATCTTGCGCGGCGGAAAAACCCCGAACTATGACGCGGCCAGCGTGGACGAGGCGTGCAAGGCCATCGGGGCGCAAGGTCTGGCGGCGCGCCTGATGATCGACGCTTCGCATGCGAACAGCTCGAAAAAACCGGAAAACCAGATCCCCGTGTGTGCCGACATCGCCAGCCAGGTGGCAGGCGGCGATGGCCGCATCGTCGGCGTGATGGTGGAATCGCATCTGGTGGCGGGGCGCCAGGATTTAATCCCGGGCAAGGAATTGATCTATGGCCAGTCCGTCACGGACGGCTGCATCGACTGGAGCGCCAGCGTGGCCGTGCTGGAAAACCTGGCGGCGGCCGTGAAGCAGCGCCGCTTGCAGGGCGACGCGGAATAAAGTGCCGCGCAGCATGAAAAAAAGCCCGGAAAGCTAAGCTTTCCGGGCTTTTCAGTTTTCAGCTCACGATGAGCTTAGAACTTGTAGGAACCGCTCAGATAGAACTGGCGGCCCAGGGCGCTCGAGTACGATGGGTTGTAGCCAATTTGATGCGAACCCGTGTTGCGCAGGGTGAATGGCGGATTGCGGTCGAACAGGTTCAGGATGCCGCCTGTGATTTCCACGTTCTTCAAAGGACGGTAAGCCGTCTGGAAGTCGAAGGTGGTGTAGCTCGGCACTTCCAGCTGGATGCCATAGCATTCGCCAGGGCTGCCGGCGACGATCACGGCGCAATCGTCGACCGTCTGTTCCTTGTCCGTGTAGCCATTGCGGTAGCTGGCGCTCAGCGTATGCGTGAACTTGGCCGTCTCATACGAGGTGGTGGCGCGGATGATGTTGCGGAAGCTGACCTTGTCGTTCGAGCCGTAGCGATTCAGGCTGGTTTCCCACTGATCATCGGTGCCCGGTGTCGTGTAGCGCGAACGCAGCAGGTAGGTACCCATCAGGCGGCTCGTCAGACGGCCGTCCAGCAACTTCATCTTGTGGGTGAAGTCGTAGTCGATACCGCGGTTTTCCACCTTGCCGATGTTAATCGGCAGCAGCTTGATGGCCAGCACGTCGAGGCCCGTCGAGGTGATGTGCTTGGTGGTGAACAGGTTGGCATACTTGGCTGGATTGTTGAAGATCAAGCCTTCGGAAACCGCCGTGACCTGGTCGCGGATTTCCACGTTCCACAGGTCGAACGACATCGACAAGCTATCGATTGGCTCGAACACGGTACCGATGCTCCATTGCTTCGACGTTTCCGGCTTCAGCTCAGGATTGCCGCCCTGGAAGGCTTCGAATTGCTGACGTCCAACGCCACTGCAGTAGCTGGCCAGCGGGTGACCGCCCATGCCGTTTGCCGCCGTCAATGGGCATTGGTAGTTACCGCCCGTGACGCCCCAGTCTTCCAGCGGTCCGGCGATTTCTTGCATGCTGGCGGCGCGGAAGCCGGTGCCGGCAGCGGCGCGGAACATCAGGCTCTTGGTCGCGGAATACTTGCCGCTGACTTTCCAGGTGGTGGCGTTTTCTTTCTTGCCTACCGTTTTGCCCGTCAGTTTGTCGTCGATGGCGCCGATCTGGTCATAACGCAGCGAGCCGGTCACTTCCAGTTTTTTCGAAATCGGCAGCATCAGTTCAGCATACGCGCCCGCATTGTCGCGAGCGTATTCGCTGTCGACTTGCGCATTGTCAAACAGGATTTGCGCCTGCTTGGCGACGTCCGCCTGTTGCATCTTGAACGAAGTGTTGCGGTAGTCTGCGCCCACGCCCAGCATGGCGGTTCCGCCCGGCAGCGAGAATACAGGGCGCGAAGCGCGGCCGTCGACGCCCTTCATTTCCACGGTTTGCGTGTTGTAGGTGCCGCTGAAGCCAGTGCCCAGCAGGGCCTGACGCATGGCGTTCGGCATGGCGCCCACAGGGTAGGCGAACGGGTCGATAGTGCCGGCGTCGAGCAGGGCGTTGAACTTGTCGGACAGCGGGAAGCCGCTGACGTAGTCCTGCGTTTGCTTGTTTTTCGAGTACGTCACGGCTGTGTTGATATCCCAGCCGAATGCACTGCCTTCCACGCCACCGACGAGGTGGGTCGCCTTGTTGCCGTAGTCGTACACGCGGTTACCCATTTCGGACAGGCGGTACTTGGCGACGCCGCTCACGGCATTGGCCAGCTGCGACGGGCTCAACTGCGAGGCAATGTATTTGCTGAACAGGGGCGAATCCGGGGAAATGGAGAAATCGGCCGGGTACGGCGCGATGCTGGCCTTGATGCTCGCTTCGGTGTAGGCGAAGTCGTAGAAACCCTGCCAGCCGGTCTTGCCCAACTTGACGGTACCCGAACTGAACAGCGAGTCGCGCTTCGATTCGGGATTGATTTCAATGGTGGACGGCGAGTCGAAATAGCAGTTGCCATCACCGTAGAAGTCCATATTGCTTGGCGCGCACTTGCCGCCATGGGCCAGTGCATACGGATTGGCCAGGTTGACGCTGTCGACGAACGGTTTGTTGGTTTCCGGGTTGATCACCACGTTGCCGTTTGCATCGGTACGGTTGTAGGTGGCAGCGGCATTGGCCGCCGACGAACGCGAGGAACCGTTGATGAATTGCAGCGCCTTGCCGGTTTTCGGATCGTTGAAATTGATGATGCCGCTTTTTGCGAAGCTGCGCTGCGATGCTTTCAGCGATTTTTGTTCGTCATGGCTGGCCGACACGAAGATGCTGTAGCCGTCTTCGTCGATATCGCCGAAGCCCTTGCTGATCGAAATCGAATTACTGGCGCCGCCTTTTTCTTCAGGGCGCGAGTACTTGGCATTGATTTCCAGCGGCGAAGCGCCTTTTTTCAGGATGAAGTTGACCACGCCGGCGATGGCGTCGGCGCCATACAGGGCCGAGGCGCCGTCCGTCAGCACTTCCACGCGCTCGATGGCCGACAGGGGGATCGAGTTCAGGTCGATGGTGGTGCCGGAATTGGATGGCGCCAAGCGGCGGCCGTTCAGCAGCACCAGCGTGTAGGCTGCGCCGATATCGTGGATCGAGGCCGTGGTGACGCCGCCGCCACCGCCGCCCACCGAATCGGCGGCCACGGAGAAGCCCTGCATCGCAGGAATCTGCTGAATGAAATCGGTCACCGTGGTGACGCCGGTTTTCTTGATGTCTTTCTGGTTGAACGACTGCACCGGCAGCGACGCTTCGGAAGCGATGCGCTTGATGCTCGAACCCGTGACTTCCACGCGTTGCATGGTGCCATCTGTTGTTTCTTGCGCATACGCGGTGTGCATGCTCAGGGCCATGCCGCCTGCAAACATCAGGCGCAGCGACCGCGATATTACATTTTCTATCATCATCTGAAATTCCTTGTTATTGTGATAAAGGCGGCAATTATTTTGAAATAACTTGTTGCTCGCCAACAATTTATTTGCCTTTTTACAAATCCACCAATGAAAATTCTGTAAATTTTCAGGGCCCTCATCAAAACATTCACCATTCAGATTGTCAATTTCGTGCGGACTTTTTGGACAAAATGCAACATTTTCCTGTTTTTTTTATAATCCTTCAGCAATAAAGTATCGTGAACCCTTGTCAGTCCTGCTCAGATGCGTAAAATAAAACGGCGCACATCATCGCTGATGGCGCCGCGTTTCTGTCGCTGGCACGCTGTTGCCAGCGCTGCCTGTTTTATCTGTCGACCTGAACTTTTCCCCTTAAAACGTATAGCTGCCGCGCAGGTAATACGCACGCCCGACCGGGTCCGTGTAGCGCGGGTCATAGCCTTTCTGGAACAAGGTGCCCTGGTTCGAGAACGGCGGCTCCCTGTCCAGCAGGTTCTTCACGCCGGCCGTCAGCAGCAAGCCCTTCCACGCATAGCTGCCCGACAGTCCCAGCAGGCTGTACGACGACACATCGTGCCGGTATGGCGGCTCGACCAGGTTCTGGTCCGTGTAGCGCGACTTGAACGATTGCGACAGGGTGGCGCCCCAGTTGCCCTTGCGCCAGTTCAGCGTGGCCGTGTGCTTCCAGCGGAATACCGGATTGTTGTCGGCATAGCGGCCCACGTTGGCGATGAAGGCGCCGTTGCGTTCGTTCTGGTAGTCGTACTTGTGGGTCCACGTGCCATCGACCGTGACGCTGACATCGCCATACGCGCCGCGTGCCAGGCGCGCATTCAGGCTGACGTCGATGCCGTCGGTTTTCACTTCGCCGAGGTTATCGTTCAGGTCGAGAATGGCGTACGGCGAACCATCGGGATTGCGCAGGAACAAGGCCTTGTATTTCTCGTAGTTGCCGAAGATCGATTGCTCGGGCAAGGAGGCAATCTTGTCCTTCAAATGGATGTTCCAGTAGTCGATGGCGACGGTCACTTCTTTGATCGGCTCGAGCACCAGGCCGAAGGCGAAAGTCGTGGATTTTTCCGGTTTCAGGTTTTCATTGCCGCCTTGTAGCTTGAACTGCTGCAAGTCGCAATCGCGCAAGGGATTGGCACCGGGTTGCGGCACGCCACCGGGGCACAAAATCGGGTCGTCATAGCTGTCGTTGGTATCGTTCTTCGACGGCGGCGCATTCTTTTCAAACAGGGTGGGGGCGCGGAAACCCGTGCTGGCCGAGCCGCGCAGCACCAGCGCGCTGCTGGCCTGGTAGCGCAGGGCCAGTTTCGGATTGGTGGTGCTGCCCACGTCGCTGTAGTGGTCGAAACGGGCGGCTAGCTGCACTTCCAGGTCCTTGATCAGCGGTAAGTTGATTTCGCCAAAGACGGCCTGGATGGTGCGCGAGCCGCGCTTCGACAGCGAGCCCGACAAGCCGGAACTGGTGGCTTGGCCGGCGATGGCGCGGTTGACGTTGAAGTCGGCCTTTTCGCGCCGCACTTCGCCGCCCAAAGCGATGGCCAGCGGGCCGCCGGCCAGCTGCATCAGGTCGCGGCTGCCTTTGAGGTCGAAGCCCGTGGTGGTGACCCTGGCGTTCTGCACTTCGCCGCGCAGGGCCGTGCTGTCGAGGTAAGCCTTGCCGGGGGCATCCTGCATCCCAAACGGGTTCAGGATGCCGTTCAGCACGCCAGCGGCAAAGCTCGCATCCTGCACATAGCCGTTGGTAAATTT
Source organism: Janthinobacterium sp. NKUCC06_STL (assembly GCF_019345455.1). NCBI lineage: Bacteria > Pseudomonadati > Pseudomonadota > Betaproteobacteria > Burkholderiales > Oxalobacteraceae > Janthinobacterium > Janthinobacterium sp. NKUCC06_STL. The sequence continues at coordinate 188,677 of NZ_JAHKQY010000006.1, read as the reverse complement.
TTCCGACGACTTGCTGATCGCGTGGCTCAGCCCCGTCTTGTAATCCCAGCCCGCCAGTTCCCCTTCCAGCGCCAGCACCAGGCGGTCGGCTTTGCCGGTGGAATCGATTTGCCGCTGGCCTGCCTCGACGGGACGCCAGTTGACGCTCAGGCGCTGGCCCGACAAGCCCGGCTGGGCCGGCACACCGCCCGCATTGCCCGGATAGTATCGGCTCGTGCTGGGCAGGATCAAGCCTGTTTGCGGCGGCGGCGCCGTGCGTGCCTTCACCTTGTTTTCCGAATGCAGGTATTCCACCGTGGCCAGGTGGCCGCCGCCGAGCTTGAAGGCGCCCTTGCCGAAGAATGCCAGCTGTTCCTGCGCCGGCAGGTCGTCGATCTGGCGCGTGTAATCCTGGCGGCAAGTGCCGTTCGCCGGCACGGCCGGCACCGACAGCGGCGGCAGGCAGCCGCTGGCCGCGTACGGATTGCCGGCCAGGCCCTTGCCGCCATTGGCCGCCGCATCGAAGTAATTGCCGGGGAAGGTTGTGCCGCTGGTAATGGACAGGCCGCGCGAGGGGATGATGCCGGTGGCCGAGAAGGCGCGGTCCTGCGAGGTCAGCACTTCTTGCTTGTGATAGTCGAGCACGCCAAAAATATTGTAGCCATCCGTGTCGAGCTCGCCAAAGCCCGTCGACAGGTTGATGCGGTGCTCGTCGCCGCCCTTGTGCTGGGATGCGATGATTTCGGCGGTGATGTTCGTGACGTTGACGGAACGCTTCGTGATGAAATTGATGACGCCGCCGATGGCGTCCGTGCCGTAGATGGCCGAGGCGCCGTCGCGCAGCACTTCGACTCTTTCCAGGGCGGCGATGGGAATGATGTTCAGGTCGACGCTGGCGCCGTCATACGGATGGTTGGCGATGCGCCGGCCATTGAGCAGCACCAGGGTCTTGTCGCCGCCCAGTCCGCGCAAGTCGGCGCTGGCCTGGCCGCCCGTGGGCAAGCCGCTGGTATTGCCGCCGACGGCATTGCCGCTGCCCATGCTCGACGCGTTCGCGGGGATCCTGCCCAGCACTTCCTGGGCCGTCGTCAAGCCCTGTCTGGCGAAATCCTCGGCCTTGAAGATGGACAAGGGCGTCGCCGTTTCCGCGACGAGGCGCTTGATGGAGGAACCGGTGACTTCGACTCTTTGCATGGCGGGCGTGCTGGCTGTGTCGGTGTCCTGCGCCATGGCCGCATGGCCATAAACACCGAGCAAGGCTGCGCACAGCAGGCGCAAGGCAGGGAAGGGACTGCGGGTTGGCATCATCTGACACTCCTGTGGCGTGGGTTTGGCCAAGTGGCCTGCAAGGGAGTTTTACAGGCGCGCGGGAGCTAAGGTTTGCGTTTGCGCAATAGGCATGTGGATGCGTGTCCGCGCGCCACAGTCGGAACAAAAAAAGGCGGTGATTGCTCACCGCCTCGCGTCAGGCTGCCTGCGTCAGCTTAGAAGAACTTGTAGCTGGCGCCCAGTTTGAAATAGCGGCCGATGGCGCCGCTGGCATCCATCGGGTTGTAGCTCATGCCACCATAGGTCAGCGGATCGAGCGGCGCGATCTTGTCGGTCACGTTGTTGATTGAGGCAAACAATTGCAACTGCTTGCTGACATTCCAACGGCTCGACAGGTCGAGCGTGGTGAACGAGGCGAGCTTGCAACCGTTCGGCGCCGGGGTGCCGTTGGCCAGTTTGGAGGCGCAAGGATCGCCTTCAAACTTGATATTCTTCATGTCCGAACGATAGTTCAGCACGCCGCTGACATTCCAGTTGCCCAGATCCCACGAGCCGGTGAGGTTGATCTTGTCCTTCGGCGTGCCGGCGCAGTTGGAAGTGTCGCAATTGCCATGCGTGCCGGCGAACTGGTAGCGCACGGTGGACGACTCGGCCCGCACCCACGAGGCGATGTGGGTCCAGGTCAGGCCGAACGTGGCGCGGCCGTACTCCCCCAGGCGCACGCGCTGCTTGACGTCCAGGTCGATACCCTTGATCTCGGTAAAGCTGGAGTTGCGGTACGGCGCCTTGGTGATCAGCAAAGTACCCGTGTTCGGCGTGACGACGCCATTGATGGTCAGGTTGTTGTCGGACCGGATGGCGGTCGGCAGGGCGGCCGCTTCGTTGTACGGCAGGGGATTGATCTCGTTTTCGCGCTTGATCTTCCAGCCGTCCAGCGACAGGCTGGTATCGTTGAACGGATCCCACACCAGGCCCAGGGTGTAGCCCTTGGATTTTTCCGGCTTGAGGCTGGGATCGCCGACCTTGACGGCCGCCACTTGCAGTTCACAGTCGCTGGCATTGGCGCCCGGCAGGCGGTTGCCGCCAGGGCAGCGCACGGGATCCGTCACGGTCGAGGTGCCCGTCGATTGCGAATCGGCATTGCTTTCAGCGGGACCCGGCGCGCGGAAGCCTTCCGAATACGTGCCGCGCACGGCGAAGGTTTTCAGCGGCGTCCACTTGGCGCCCAGTTTCGGCGTGGTCGACGAGAAACGATCGTATTTGTCGTAACGCAAGGCGCCCGACAGTTCCACCGTCTTGAAGACGGGTGCCAGCACTTCGAGGAACACGGCCGAGACCTTGCTGTCACCCTTGGCCGCCACGTAACTGGCGTTGATGGAACCGTCTTCCGTGCCGGTCAGGGAGGGATTGTCGAGCTTGTCGCGACGGTGTTCCGCGCCCACGGCCAGGCCCAGGGCGCCGCCCGGCAACTGCATCAGTTCGCGCGTGGCCTTGACGTCGATGATGTCGAGCTTGGTCGTGGAATCGGAGGTGGCGTTGGTGACCATGGCCGCGTACAGCGAGGCGGGATTCTTGTTTGCTTGCGCACCGATGTAGTAGGGGAAATGCTTGCTGTTCGGACTGGAATCGCCCAGGGCATCCCTGACAACGGCCATGTTCAGCATGTTGCTGTAATCGAGGTGCAGCTTCGATTCCGAATGCGTGTAGCCGGCATCGTAGTCCCAGCCCATGGCATTGCCCTTGACGCCGAGCACGATGCGGTTGAATTCGTTGTTGGCCTTGCGCGTGCTGGGGCCGACGTCGAAAGCCTGGTAGCGCACGCGCACCGGTACGCCATACGGATTTTGCGGGTGGGCGGCCGCCAGCACGATGCTGGTGCCGGCGCCGCTGGCGTAGTTGATGACGCCCGCCTTGTTGCCGGCGTTCGGCGGGAAGGCGACGGTGGGCGTGACCGATGGCGGGATCAAGGTGAACGCCGTATCGCGTTTCGAGTAGCCCGCTTCCGCATACACCTGGGTGTCGGCATTGACTTGCCAGGTGCCGCGCGTGTACAGGTTGACCGATTCGATCTTCGGCTGCATCGAGCGGAACTGGTCGTGGTGCCACACGCAGCCGCCTTTCGGATCTTGCGGTGAAGACACGGACAAGGTGGCGCAGCCGGGCAGGGAGACATAGTTGTTGGTGACGGGGTCGCGGATCAGGCCGGTCGGCGAGGGATTCGCATCGTTGTTGCTGTTGATGTAGCCGCCGGCGAACTGGGTGTTGATCGCATAGCCATACGGGCGCAGGTCGCCCTTGCCTATCCATTTGCGCCCGGCGCGGTCGCTGTTCATCAGCATGTCCGATTTGCTGTATTCGGCATTGACGACGACATTGAATTTATCCGTGTCCAGGTTGCCCTTGCCGAAGGTCAGCGAGGCGCGGTGCTGCTTGGCGTCGCTGTCGCCGGAGATGCCCGTGTCGGCCTTCAGGGTCAGGCCTTCGAAGTCCTTGCGCAGGATGATGTTGACGACGCCAGCGATGGCGTCCGCGCCATACGTCGACGAGGCGCCGTCCTTGAGGATTTCGATGCGCTCGACGATCTGCATCGGCACGGTGGACAGGTCGGTAAAGCTCTTCTGGCCGTCATCGGCGCGCGCGAACGGCGCCATGCGGCGGCCATTGAGCAAGACCAGGGTCGATGTGGCGCCCAGGCCGCGCAGCGAGATGGCCGTGGAACCGGCGGCAAAGCCGTTGCCGAAGCCCGTCGGCAGGGAGCCGGCGCCATCGGCCGTCAGGGTTTGCAGGTATTCGGCCACGGTGGCCTTGCCCGATTTCATCAAGTCGTCGCGGGTGATGAGCTGTACCGGCGATGCGGTCTCGGCCGTGGCTCGTTTGATGCTTGAGCCTGTAATTTCCACACGTTGCACATTGGCGTCTTGTGCCATTGCCGGCGCAGCCATGATGCCAAGGCTGAGCGCTGCCACGCTACCCGAAAAGATCAGGCGTACGGAGCGGGATATCACTGTTTCCATCATCATTCTCAGAACTCCGAAAGTGTGCTCGGCCGGCCTGTGTGCGGCACAGCTTTGCCAGGGTGATAAAGATTGCTGCGTCGGCAATCGCTGTGGGTCAAACGGCATATCGTGCATTGCCGTGATTGATAAGACCATTTGCCGGGAAACCCTGTCAACGCGCACACATGCTTTTTCGGCATGGAAACAACAGTGTTTTTTATAATATTGACTTGTTTCAATATTTGCAATTATTTCAATGTTGCAGTGCGCCGCATATTTTCCGTACTGCCATAAAAACAGCTGTCATTCGGGGCCGTAAGGGTTACTACCAAGGTATTTTTTCATGGTGGCGACTGGCTTTTGTTGCGCTGCGGAAGATTTTCCCCGTGATCGGGCGGCCGTGGCTGCGCGCCACGCCAGCACTGCGGCTTTTCGCCCGGCGGACAAAATATGCGTTATCGTTACGCCTTTTTCCAACTCGCCTGCATGCGGACGGGGCTGGCGATGAGCAAGGCATAGATCTTGCGTGGATGGACTGGTTTTGGCGGTGGAATCCTGTATCCCAGGGGGAAGCCAGTACAAGCGCACCAATACGGTGCGACAGATAATCGAGATGAAGGGTATTACATGAAGTCACCATGGATGCGGCGCGTGGCGCTGCTCGCCTGCCTGGCCACCCTGCCGCTGGCGGCCGTTGCCGCCGATGCCGCCCCTGCCGCGGGCGCGCCGGTGAAAACCTTGCGCTATATCCTGCCGGCCGCCGAGACGGGCTTCGATCCGGCCACCGCGCGCGACCTGTATTCGAACCACATCACGCAGGCCGTCTTCGACACCCTGTACACCTATGATTACCTGGCGCGTCCCGTGAAGGTGGTGCCCGGCGCGGCCGCCGCCATGCCGGAAGTGTCCGCCGACGGCAAGACCTACACCATCCGCCTGAAAAAAGGCATCCTGTTCACGCCGGACGCCGCGTTCGGCGGCAAGCGCCGCGAACTGACGATGGCCGATTACGTGTATTCGTGGAAGCGCCTGTTCGACCCGCGCCTGGCTTCGCCGCACAGCTGGCTGTTCGAAGGCAAGGTGGTGGGCCTCGATGATCTGGCCAAGGAAGCGGCCAAGTCGAACAAGCTCGACTTCAACAAGAAGGTGGCCGGCCTGGAAATCCTCGACCCGTACACCTTGCGCATCACGCTGACCAAGACCGATTTCAATTTCCCCATGATCCTCGCCTACGTGCCGACAGCCGCCGTGGCGCGCGAAGTGGTGGACAAATACGGCGACGTGAAGGGCGAAGTGGGTTCGAATCCCGTCGGCACCGGCTATTACACCCTCGGTGAGTGGACGCGCGGCAACCGCATCGTCCTGAACCGCAACCCGCAGCACTTGCCGGAAACGTGGAATTTCATGGCCGGCGACGACCCGGACGACCAGCGCATCGTGCGCCAGATGCAGGGTAAACGCATTCCAGCCATCGACCGCATCGAAATTTCCGTGATGATCGAAGACCAGTCGCGCTGGCTGTCGTTCCAGAGCGGCGGCACGGACGTGTTCTGGCTCGACGGCCCGCTGGCGCCGAAAGCGCTGCTCAACGGCAAGCTGCGTCCCGAGCTGGCGGAGAAGGGCGTGCAACTGTCGCGCCTGCTCGATCCCGAGATCAGCTATTACTACTGGAATATGGAAGATCCGACCCTCGGTGGCTTCAGCAAGGAAAAGATTGCCCTGCGCCGCGCCATCGCCATGGCGCACAATATCGACGAGGAAATCCGCATCATCTGGAATGGCCAGGCCAAGCGCCTCGACTATCCGATACCGCCCGGTGTGGTCGGCTACGATCCGCACTACAAATCCCTGCTGCAATACGATCCCGTGCTGGCCAACAAATTGCTGGATAAATTCGGTTACAAGAAGGGCGCCGATGGCTGGCGTACCTTGCCGGACGGCAAGCCGCTGCTGATCCGCTACGCTTCGCGCAACGAAGCCAATGGCGTGCTGCAGGCGGAAATGTGGCGCAAGACCTACAACTCGCTGGGCATCCGCATGGAAAACGACCGCATGATCTTTTCCGACATTTTAAAGACGGAAAAGCAGTGCAAGATGCAGACGCGCACGGCGCCGTGGCTGGCCGACTATCCGGACGGCGACAACTTCATGCAGCTGTTCTACGGCCCGAACACGCACCAGAACAACAATGGCTGCTACCAGGATCCCGAATACGACAAGTGGTACGCGGCCAGCCAGGCCATGCCGGCCAGCCCCGAGCGCGACGAGCTGTTCCACAAGATGGCGCGCCGCCTGGAAGTCAATGCGGGCGCCCTGATCGGCTATGCGCGCTACCGCAACATGCTGGCGCAAAAGTCGGTGCAAGGCTACAAGAAGCACCCGATCCTGTTCCAGGAATGGGCGTATATGGATATCGACAATACGGGCGCGCCGGTGGCGCCTGCTGCCGACCCGGCTAAAAAATAAGCGCAGCTTATAGAAACAAGGAATCATTATGTTTGCTTATATCCTGCGCCGCCTGTGGCAGATGCTGCCCACCATGCTGGGCGTGGTCCTGCTGGTGTTTATCCTGTTCAACTGGGTCGGCGGTGACCCCGCCTACATTTTGGCCGGCAAGATGTCGAGTGCCGAAAGCATCGCCAACATCCGCCGCCAGCTTGGTGTCGACCAGCCGTATTACGTGCAGCTGTGGATCTTCATCAAGCAGATCGTTACGTTCGACTTCGGCCAAAGCTGGGCCACGGGCGAATCCGTGTCGCACATCATCACCTCGCGCCTGGGGCCGTCGATGATGGTCTTGATTCCGCTGACCGTGCTGGAAACGTTTTTTGGCGTGGCGCTGGCGCTGGCCATCGCTTTCGTGCGCGGTTCGCTGACGGACCGCGCCGTCATGATCGCCTGCACGGTGGGCATGTCGATTTCCATCCTCGTCTACATCATCGTCTTCCAGTACGGCTTCGCCTATAAACTGGGTCTGTTCCCCGTGCAGGGCTGGGGCGACAGCTTCTGGGAAAACCTGCTGCGCTATTCCACCTTGCCTATCCTGATCGGCCTGGCCGTCTCCATCGCACCGACCCTGCGCCTGTTCCGCACCTTCGTGCTGGACGAGGCCAACCAGGATTACGTGCGCACGGCGCGCGCCAAGGGCCTCAAGGAAGGCCGCATCATGTGGGTGCACGTGCTGCGCAATGCCGGCATTCCCATCATTACCTATGTGATGTCGAACTTGCCGGCCCTGCTGATCGGCGCTTTCCTGCTCGAGCGCTTCTTCGGCATCCCCGGCATCGGGCGTGAAGTGATTCTGGCCGTCGAGCGCAGCGACTTTCCGGTGATCAAGGCGATCACCGTGTACGTTGCCGCCGCCACCATGCTCTTCAACCTGCTCACCGACCTGCTGTACCAGGCGGTCGATCCTCGCGTACAACTGAAGTAGAAAGAGACGATGTCGAAACCTCATACATCGCCCGGCCTGTGGGCCCTGGCGTGGCGCCGTTTGCGCGGCGACAAGATTGCAATGGTATCGCTGGCCGTGGTCGGCGCCTTTTTCCTGCTGGTGCTGGCGTCCGCCAGCGGCCTGGTGGCCTCGAACTGGGAAGACGAAGTGGCCGTCAGCTATGCGCCGCCGACCTTCGTGGGCGCCGACAAGGACGTCGCCGCCGATGGCGCGATGCCCGTGACGGATGAGCGCAGCGCGCCGACGCCCGTCAACGTGCTTGACCCGCTGGCCGACGATATCGCCGAACTGCGCGCCCAGATGGGCAGTAATCCATCGGCCGGCGTCGAGATGTACGGCGTCACCGACCCGCTGGCCGACGACTTGACGGCCTTGCGCGCCGGCATGGGCAAGGCCAAGAAACTCGTCACGCACAAGGCGGCAACCCTGCCGTTCGGCGCCGACAAGTGGGGTCACGACATTCTGCAGAAAACCATCAAGGGCGGCGAAACGTCGATCGTCGTGGGCCTGGTGGCCGCCTTGCTGGCCGTGGTGCTGGGCACGATTTTTGGCGCCGTGTCCGGCTACTTTGGCGGCATGGTCGATGACTTTTTCAACTGGTTCTACAGCATCTTTACCTCGATTCCGTCGATCCTGATGATTCTCACCGTGGCGGCCGTGCTGCAGCAAAAGGGCGTGCTGACCATCGTACTGATCCTGGGGCTGACTGGCTGGACGGGCCCGTACCGTTTGATACGCGCCGAATACATCAAGCACAAGGCGCGCGAATACGTGATGGCGGCCGACGCGATTGGTGCTTCGCACTGGCGCAAGATGTTTTCCCACATCTTCCCCAACGTGAGCCACGTTGCCTTGGTGCAAATGTCGATTCTGGTGGTGGGCTTCATCAAGGCCGAAGTGATTCTGAGCTTCCTCGGCTTTGGCGTGCCGGTGGGTACCGTCTCGTGGGGCAGCATGCTCAACGAGGCACAAAATGAACTGATCCTGGGCAAATGGTGGCAGCTGACCGCCGCCGCCACGGCGATGGCCGTGCTGGTGACGGCGTTCTCGCTGTTTACCGATGCCTTGCGCGATGCGCTCGACCCCAAAGTGAAATAGGAGTTGCTCATGGACCAGAATAACCTGTTGGAAGTGCGCGACCTGCGCGTCACCTTCCGCCTGGACAAGAAGACCACGTTCGAAGCCGTCAAGGGCATCTCGTTCAACGTGCCGCGCAACAGCACCGTCGCGCTGGTGGGCGAATCGGGCAGCGGCAAGTCCGTCAGCTCGCTGGCCGTGATGGGCTTGTTGCCGCCGGATAACACCATCATAGCCCCCGCCTCGAGCATCCATTTCGGCGGGCGCGACCTGCTCAAATTGTCGATCGCCGAGCGGCGCACCATGTGCGGCAAGGATATCTCGATGATCTTCCAGGAGCCGATGTCGTCGCTGAACCCCGTGTTTACGGTCGGCTTCCAGATCGCCGAAGTGTTGCGCCAGCACATGGGCATGAACCGCAAGCAGGCGCGCGCGCGTACGCTGGCGCTGCTGGAAGAAGTGGGCATCCCCGATCCGGCCACCAAGATCGACGCCTACCCGAGCCAGATGTCGGGCGGTCAGCAGCAGCGCGTGATGATCGCCATGGCGATCGCCTGCGAACCGAAACTCCTCATCGCGGACGAACCGACGACGGCGCTCGACGTGACGATCCAGAAGCAGATCATGGACCTGATCGCGGCGCTGCAAAAGAAGCATCAGATGTCCGTGCTCTTCATTACCCACGACCTGGGCCTGGTAGGGGAGATCGCCGACCAGGTGATCGTCATGCGCCACGGCGAAGTGCGCGAAACGGGCGAGGTGCGGCAAGTGTTCGAAGCGCCGCAAGACAGTTATACCAAAGCCCTGCTGCATTGCCGCCCCTCGCTGGACGAGCGCCCGTGGCGCCTGCCCGTGATTGCCGATTACATGGACGGCAAGGCCGGCCCCGGTATTGAAATGCAGCAGCGCACGCGCGGCTACACGCCGGGCGACGAGCCCGTGCTGGTGGTGAATAACCTCAGTAAAAGTTTTTATACGCGCGTAGGCTTGTTCGGCAAGCGCGAATTCCAGGCCGTCAAGGACGTGTCGTTCACTTTGCCGCGCGGCAAGACGTTGGGCGTGGTGGGCGAGTCCGGTTCCGGCAAGACGACGGTGGGCCTGACCCTGCTGCGCCTGCACCAGGCAACGGGCGGCACGGCCATGTTCCACGGCAAGGATTTGATTGCCATGCCGAACAAGGAATATTTGCCGTATAAACGCCGCATCCAGATCATCTTCCAGAATCCATACGCGTCCTTGAACCCGCGCTTTACGGTGGGGCAGATTTTGCTGGAACCGATGCGCATCCACAAGATCGGCGCGACCGACCAGGAACGCATCGCCAAGGCCTACTGGCTGTTAGACAAGGTGGGGCTGCCGGAACAGGCCTTCCACCGCTATCCGCACGAGTTTTCTGGCGGACAACGCCAGCGCATCGCGATTGCCCGCTGCCTGACCATGCAGCCGGAAATCCTCGTGTGCGATGAATCCGTGTCGGCGCTGGACGTGTCGGTGCAGGCGCAGGTACTCAATTTGCTGCAGGACTTGCAGGATGAATTCGGCCTGTCCTACATCTTCATTTCGCACGATTTGTCGGTGGTGAAATACATCGCCGACCAGGTGATGGTGATGCACAAGGGGCAAGTGGTGGAGCTGGCCGATTCGGACGAGCTGTACCGCAATCCCGTGCATCCGTACACGCGCACGCTGCTCAGCGCCATACCCAAGGGCGTGCAAATATAAACACGCTTTTACGGTAAGATAGCGGCCATGCCCAACCTCATTTACCTGCTCGAACATTACGGTGTCCTGATTGTCTTTGGCATCGTGCTGGTGGAGCAGCTCGGCCTGCCGATTCCCGCCTTTCCCATCCTCGTGGTGGCGGGGGCGCTGGCCGTCGATGGCGACATGAATGGGGGACTGGTGCTGGCCGCCGCGCTAAGCGCCTGCCTGATCAGCGACTTCACGTGGTTCCGCGCGGGCCGCCATTTCGGCAAGCGCATCCTGCGGCTGCTGTGCCGCATCTCGCTGTCGCCCGATTACTGCGTCAGCCAGACGGAAGACAAATTCAAGCGCTGGGGCCCGAAAGCCCTGATCGTTTCCAAATTCGTGCCGGGTTTCAATACCGTGGCCGCGCCCATGTCGGGCGCGCTGGGCACGCCGCCGGGCCTGTTCTTCCTGTACGCGGGCCTGGGCGCCTTGCTGTGGAGCGGCACGGGCATCGTCGTCGGCGTGATTTTCCATGCCAGCGTGCAGCAAGTGCTCGACTTGCTCAGCACCATGGGCAGCACGGCCTTGCTGATGCTGGCCACCTTGCTGGGCTTGTTCCTGCTGTACAAATTCCTCGAACGCCGGCGTTTCCGCCAGGCCTTGCAGATCGAGCGCATCGGCATCGATGAATTGCTCGAACTCATAGAGCAGGGCGAGGAGCCGCTGATGGTCGACGCGCGCAGCGCCACGGCGCAGGCGCTGGAGCCGGCCGTGCCGGGCGCCTTGTTCTTCAACGGCAAGGAACCCGTGCCGGCCATGATCGCCATGGACAAGGACCGCCACATCATCGTGTATTGCAGCTGTCCCAACGACGTGACGGCCGCGCAAGTGGCCAAGCTGCTGCACCAGCACGGCTTTCACCGGGCCAAGCCCCTGCATGGCGGCCTGGACGCCTGGAATGCCGCCTACCGCTCGGACGAGCCGGCGCCCGCCAGCCTGCTGGGCGAAGGTTTGCCTTCCTGATCCGCCTCATTGCTGGCCGATAGCTGTTGCTTGGTAGCACGCAAGTCGGTAGTAATAATACGAAAACACCGTTGCAGCGCCGCCCGGACGGCAGCGCCGCACCTGCGCCGTTCCATACAAAGCGGCTTTGCGCAAACTCCGGCATACTGTGTTTTCAAGGCGATTTCTGCTGCTATGCAACATGCTTTTCGCGCTCCCGATGAGTGCAAGCACTTACTATAAATCATTGTTTTCAAGCAATTTTTGCGCTGCCTGTTGCATTTGGAGTGGAACTACCAATAAAGGCTCGTTTTGATGTACTTAAACTACAAACTTTGCTTGCCTCAGGGCGCATTCATCCTTTAAGCTTGGCGTCCCATGCGTCCCACTTCATCATTTAAAATCATGAGCGCTTCGTCTTCTCCCGTACTGCCGACTTCCGCCTTCGCCGATGGACCGCGCCTGCTGGCCGACGTGGGCGGCACCAATGCCCGTTTCGCCCTGGAAGTGGCCGCTGGCCACATCACCCTGGTGGAAGTGTTGCCCTGTGCCGATTACCCGAGCCTGTCCGCCGCCCTGCAAGCCTATCTGGCCCTGCCGCACATCGCGGCCGCCGGCGGGCAAGCCGTGCGCCATGCCGTGATCGCCATCGCCAACCCGGTCGACGGCGATTTCCTCAGCATGACGAACCACCACTGGTCGTTCTCGATCCGCGCCATGCGCGAAGAGTGCGGTTTCACGACCCTGGACGTGGTCAACGATTTCACGGCCCTGGCGCGCGCCTTGCCGCAGTTGTCGAACGAGCAAAAACACCAGGTGGGCGCGGGCACGGCCCGTCCGAACACGGCCATCGGCCTGATCGGCGCCGGCACGGGCCTGGGCGTATCGGGCCTGATTCCTTCGCATGGCGGCTGGATCGCCCTGCAAAGCGAGGGCGGCCACGTCAGCTTTGCGCCGTTCAATGAAACGGAAGTGAGCATTCTGCAATTTGCCTGGCGCGAATACGAGCATGTCTCGGCCGAACGCCTGATTTCCGGCGATGGCCTGGAACTGATCTACCGTGCCCTGGCCGACCGCGCGGGCGTGCCGGCCGAAGACTTGCCGGCGGCGGAAATCACGCGCCGCGCGCTGGCTGGCGAATCCCAGCTGTGCGACGACGTCATCGAAGCGTTCTGCTGCATGCTTGGCACCGTAGCGGGCAACGTTGTCGTCACCCTGGGCGCGCTGGGCGGCATTTATATCGGCGGCGGCATCGTGCCACGCCTGGGCGCGCGTTTCGACCGCTCCGGCTTCCGCGCCCGCTTCGAGCGCAAGGGCCGCTTCGCCAATTATGTCTCGCAAGTGCCGACCTTCGTCATCACGGCGCAGTACCCAGCTTTCCTGGGTGCATCGGCCATTCTGTCGGAGAAACTCGCCTCCCTGTGATGCGGGCAGCGGGCGATATGTCGCGCCAGAACCGGGTAAAACGCGTGTTTTGCCCGGTTTTGCGCTTTTCCGCTTTTTATCAGGTACAATTGGCATCGTTGGATGAAACGACGACTGTCGCTCTCCTGTCTGGCTGGTTTGTCGCCACGGGAAAAGCAGCTGCTCCGGAGTTCGTTTCATTGCTGGTTATTTAAGGCCAGCACCATGGATGGCAGGACTTTCACTGCATCCGCTTTAGTCCCGCTTTGCGCGCATCGGCCAAGGCGTCGGAAAAACAGCCTCAACTAGTAACCCAGCACGGCGTCATCATCGATGTCTGCCCTCTGTTACGTTGAAATGAACGTTTTTGATTTCTTTCTCTGCATACGAATTGCAACACACATCCGCACAGAATTGCTATGAATACAATTGAGGCTAAAAAAGTCCTCGAAACCGCGTTGCTGTGCGCTCGTGAGTCGCTGACGATCCACAGCTTGAAGAAGCTGTTCGTCGATGCGGACGAGAATGGTCGCGTGCGCGGCGTCGGCGTTGGCGCCGACACGATCAAGCAATTGCTGGAAGAGTTGCGCGATGAGTGGGAAGGGCGCGGTATCGAGATCGTCAGTCTGGCGTCGGGCTGGCGCTTTCAAAGCCGCCCGGAAATGAAGATGTATCTCGATCGCATGACGCCCGAGCGGCCGCCCAAGTATTCGCGGGCGACCCTGGAAACCCTCGCCATCATCGCCTACCGCCAGCCGGTGACGCGCGGCGATATCGAGGAAATTCGCGGCGTTGCCGTCAATTCGCAGACGATCAAGATGCTGGAAGACCGTGGCTGGGTCGATGCCATCGGTTACCGCGACGTGGTGGGACGGCCGGCCTTGCTGGCCACCACCAAGCAGTTTTTGGATGACCTGGGTTTGCAATCGCTGTCCCAGTTGCCGCCTTTGCAGCAAATCAGCGAGATGCAGGGCAATGGGCTCGAAGCCCTGGAAGCGGCCCTGCAAGAAAATTTTGACAAGGCAAGCAATGAGCTTGTCCCCCAGCTTGGTGCAGGTAGCAATACGGCTGTGACAGATATAGATGTGACAGCAAGCCTTGATGCCGGCCCCGATGCTTCGCCCACGGACGAAGCCTACACTCACGACCCTGCGCCAGAACTAACGGTTGACGCTGCGCCAGGTCAGCACAGCCAAGAAACGAAGAATGAATAATCCGAACACACCCGAGACAGTAACCGCCAGCGACGAAGCCATCGTTGCCAAGCCCAAGCGCCGCACCAAGGCTCAGATCGAAGCCGACGCGGTTGCTGCAACCGCTGCTGCCGCAGTTGCCGGCGATAGCGCCGTTGCCAAGCCGAAGCGCCGCACGAAAGCCGACGTGGCCGCCGATGCGCCCGTTGCCGCCGCCGCTGCTGAAGTTGAAGCCGCCCCAGCCGTCAAGAAAACCCGCGCCAAGCCAGCCCTGAAAGCCGTGGCCGACGCCGCCGAAGCGGCTGCCGAGGCAGTCGCCGCACCTGCGCCGCGTCCGCCGCGCGCCCGCGCCGCCGCCAAGGCCGCTGCCGCCGTCGCTGAAACGGCGCCCGAAGCCGTCGCCGACAAGCCGGCCGAAGCACGTCCGACCCGCGGTCCGCGCCAGATGCGTGGCGTGCAGGCGGAACGCGCACTGCGCCAGCCGCCGCGCGCCGAAGCACCGCAGGCCGCCGAAGCCGTTGCAGCCGCGCCTGCCGCAGAGCAAGCCGCCGCGCCTGTCGCCGACGTGTTCGATGCCGAAGGCAACCTCGTGTCCGGCCCGCGCCTGCCGCGCGGTCCGCGCAACGACGTGCCGGGCGCTGGCAAGAATGCCGGCAAGAGCCGTAAAAAGGGCAAAGGCCGCCAGGCTGCGCCAGGCAAACTCAGCGACGCTGATGCTGTCTTCTCGTTCGTCACCTCCGACGCGTTCGACAGCGAAGAAGGCGGCACGGGCCGCGTACAGAAAGTGGCCGTGCGCCGCGACCTGACGTCCGACGACGACGCGCCGAAGCTGCACAAGGTGCTGGCCGAAGCCGGTCTCGGTTCGCGCCGCGACATGGAAGACCTGATCATTTCGGGCCGCGTTTCCGTGAATGGCGAGCCGGCCCACATCGGCCAGCGCATTTTGCCGAGCGACCACGTGCGCATCAACGGCAAACTGATTCAGCGCCGCGTCAGCAAGAAGCCGCCGCGCGTATTGGTCTACCACAAGCCGGCCGGCGAAATCGTCAGCCACAACGACCCGGACGGCCGTCCATCCGTGTTCGACCGCCTGCCGACCATGAAGGCGGGTAAATGGCTGGCCGTTGGCCGCCTCGACTTCAACACGGAAGGCTTGCTGCTGTTTACCACCTCCGGTGATCTGGCCAACCGCCTGATGCACCCGCGCTACGGCATCGACCGCGAGTACGCCGTGCGTACCCTGGGCGAGCTGGAAGAGGGCATGCGCCAGAAACTGCTGGCCGGCGTCGAGCTGGAAGACGGCCTGGCGCAGTTCTCGAAGATCGCCGATGGCGGCGGCGAAGGCATCAACAAGTGGTACCGCGTGGTGATCGGCGAAGGCCGTAACCGCGAAGTGCGCCGCATGTTCGAAGCGATCGGCCTGACCGTCTCGCGTCTGATCCGTACCCGCTACGGCGCCATGACCCTGCCGAGTGGCCTGAAACGCGGCCGCTGGGAAGAGATGGATGAAAACACCGTGCGCGATCTGCTGACCGCCTACGGCATCGAAAAGAAAATGCCGGCATCGGGCGACCCCCGTGCCGCTGGCGCCGCCAAGGGCCGCGAAGCGCGCAAGGTCGAACGCAAGGACCGCGATGACGAGCCGAATGGCAACCGCATCGATGTGAGCAACCGCAACGCCGATCCGTTCCCGGTCGCGCCGCGCCGTGGTCAGCCGCAAGGTCAGTTTGCCCGTCCGCAAGGCCAGGGCCGTCCAGGCGGCGCCGGCCGTCCAGGCGAAGCGCGTGGTCCTGGCCGTGGCCAGCCGCAAGGTCCGTTCCAGGGTGGTCAGCCCCGTTCGTCGGCATCGTTCGAAGGCGCGCCGCAAGGCCAGGCTCGTCCGCCGCGTGCGGCAGGCCAGGGGCAGGGCCGTCCGGCCGGTGGTGGTGAAGGCCGCGCGCCGCAGCGCGGTCCGCGCCAGCCCGATCCGCTGCAAACGGCATTCGGCTTCGCCAACACGGGTCCGCGCCGCAATACGGGCGGTGGTGCCGGTGGGCAAGCGCGTTCCGGTGGCCAGCCGCGTGGCGGCATGGATCGCGGCGGCATGGATGGCATGCCGCGCCGCCGCAGCAAAGGTTAATCGGGAAGAGTTTCTTCTTGCGCACCCGCCGATCTGCCGCGGGTGCGCGCTCTTGTAACTGTTGTAAGCCGGGCCGCTCCTCGTGTGCGGCATTGCGGCGAAGTTAATAAGAGGTTATAATCTGCAGCCTAATAAAAGTTCTCCGCAGGGTTGTTTGGTGGGGAGTGCTTTCATCTGGTTGGGGAAATACAAGAAGATGGGCAGATGCCCATTTTTTTTTTGTTGAACCGTTTGTCATGGCTCCGCAAGGGGCCATATATGACTTGAATGCGTGTTTTTGCATGTTGTCGGCGCCCAAGTGGTGCTGTCATGCCGAAAACGGGCCTTATTTCTGGAGAATTTCTTGCAGCAGTTGGGATTAATTGAAAAGACAGTTACTGGTCTGGGCTATGAGCTCGTTGATGTCGAACGTGCCGAGCGCGGACTGCTGCGCGTCTTTATTGATTTCAGCGCCGCCGATGCCGCTGAAAAAGGTCCGATCACGGTCGAAGACTGTGCCACGGTGAGTCACCAGTTATCGCATGTGTTGACGGTAGAGAACGTTCCTTACGAGCGTCTCGAGATTTCTTCCCCGGGTCTCGATCGTCCGGTGCGCAAGCTGGAAGACTTTGTCCGTTTCGCAGGTCAGGAAATCATCGTCAAGCTGATGGTGGCGATGCCGGGTACGAACAACCGGAAATCGTTCCAGGGGATCTTGCAAGAACCCGTGGGCGATAAATTGTCGTTGGAATTTGAAGGTAAGGATGGTCCGGCGATGTTGGAGTTTACGCTCGCGGATGTGGATAAGGCACGCTTGGTGCCGCAGGTGGTTTTTAAGGGACGCAAAGCATGAGCCGCGAAGTTTTATTATTGGTTGACGCGCTGGCGCGCGAAAAAAACGTCGATAAAGATGTCGTCTTCGGCGCCCTCGAATTCGCGTTGGCGCAAGCCACGAAGAAACGGTATGAGGGTGAGGTAGACATCCGCGTTTCGATCGACCGCGAAACGGGCGAATTCGAATCGTTCCGCCGCTGGCACGTCGTGCCCGATGAAGCGGGCCTGCAATTGCCGGATCAGGAGATCCTGCATTTCGAGGCAAAAGAACAGATTTCCGATATCGAAGTCGATGACCACATCGAAGAACCGATCGAATCCGTTGAATTCGGCCGCCGTTTCGCCCAGGATACCAAACAGGTTGTCCTGCAGCGCGTGCGTGATGCCGAACGCGAACAGATCCTGGTCGACTTCCTGGAACGCGGCGACTCGCTCGTTACCGGCACCATCAAGCGCATGGAACGCGGCGACGCCATCGTCGAATCGGGCAAGATCGAAGCACGTTTGCCACGCGACCAGATGATCCCGAAAGAGAATCTGCGTATCGGCGACCGCGTGCGTGCTTTCATCTTGCGCATCGACCGCAATATGCGCGGCCCGCAAGTGATTCTGTCGCGCACCGCGCCAGACTTCATCATGAAGCTGTTTGAGCTGGAAGTGCCGGAAATCGAGCAAGGCATGCTGGAAATCAAATCCGCGGCCCGCGATGCCGGCGTCCGCGCCAAGATCGCCGTCTACACGGCCGACAAGCGCATCGACCCGATCGGTACTTGCGTCGGCATGCGCGGTTCGCGCGTGCAGGCTGTCACCGGCGAACTCGGTGGCGAACGCGTCGACATCGTGCTGTGGTCGGAAGATCCGGCGCAGTTCGTCATCGGCGCCCTGGCGCCGGCGAACGTGTCGTCGATCATGGTCGATGAAGAGAAACACGCGATGGATGTCGTCGTGGACGAAGAAAACCTGGCAATCGCGATCGGCCGTTCCGGCCAGAACGTGCGCCTGGCCTCTGACCTGACCGGCTGGAAGATCAACATCATGACGGCCGAAGAATCGGCTGACAAAGCTGCCCAGGAAACGGCTGCCGTGCGCATCCTGTTCATGGAAAAGCTCGATGTCGACCAGGAAGTGGCCGATATTCTGGTGGAAGAAGGTTTCGCCAGTCTGGAAGAAATCGCTTACGTGCCAATTTCCGAAATGCTGGAAATCGAATCGTTTGACGAAGATACCGTCAATGAACTCCGTACCCGTGCGCGTGATGCGCTCGTTACCGAAGCGATTGCTTCGGAAGAGGGTCTGGAAGGCATGGACGAGGCGTTGGTGGGTCTGGAAGGCATGGACCGCATTACCGCCGGCAAGCTGGGTCTGGCTGGTATCAAGACCGTTGAAGCATTTGCAGCACTGGCATACGACGAATTTGGCGCAATCCTGGCCTTGTCTGCGGACCGTGCGCGTGAACTGATTACAAGTGAATTTAAAGATGTGACCGACGATGAGATGAAGTTGGTTGACTCGAAATACGACGATCGTGCCAAGGCGTTGCAAGCCAAGGCATGGAGTCTGGCCGAATCCGCAAAGGCTTAATTTGAGTATCTTTATCATCTCCGCGACACATAGAAAAGAGGACTGAATGGCGAGTAACAACGTAGCCCAATTTGCCACCGAACTGAAGATGCCTGCAGATTTGCTGCTGACGCAGCTGCGTTCTGCCGGCGTCGAGAAAAGTTCGACGTCAGATCCATTGTCGAAAGATGATAAGGACAAGCTTTTGGATCATCTGCGCCGCACACACGGCGCAGCGGCTGACACAGAAAAGAAAAAAATCACCGTGACCCGCAAGGAAACGACTGAGATCAAACAAGCTGACGCAACCGGCAAATCGCGCACCATCCAGGTGGAAGTGCGCAAGAAGCGCACTTTCGTCCAGCGTGACGAAGCTGCGCCGGTCGCAGCAGAGCCGGTCGCGCCTGCCGCACCGGTGATCGATCCCGCCGACGTGGCGCGCCGTGAAGAAGAAGCCCGTAAACAGGCTGAACTGATCGCCCGCCAGGAAGCCGATCTGCGCGAAAAGCAAGAACGTCTGGCCAAGCTCGACGCGGAAAAAGAAGCCCAGGCGAAAGCCACGCAACAGGCTGAACTGGCTGCGAAGAAAGAAGCTGAAGCGGAAGCGAAGAAAGCCGCCGCCAAGGCTGCTGCCGCGCCTGCCGCCAGCGCCGCTGCGCCTGTCGTTGACGACGCCGCCGCCGAAGCGAAAAAAGCTGCTGCCGCTGAAGAAGCGAAGAAGAAAGCGGCTGCCGCTGCTGTTGCCGCCAAGGAAGCCGCTGACAAAGCGGAAGCCACCGAGCGTGCACGCAAGGCCGTTGCCGACGAAGTCGCCCAGATCAAGGCCATGATGAACGCGCCACGCCGCGCCATCAAGGCACCGGAACCCGTACCGGTTCCCGTCAAGCCGAAGGCGCCGGAAGGCACCCTGCACAAGCCAGCTGACAAGAAACCTGGCGACAAGCCGGGCGACAAGAAGCCTGCTGTTGCAGACAAGAAATCCATCAAGTCGGCGAATGTGTCGTCCACCTGGTCCGATGACGCGAAAAAACGCGGCACCACCGGTGGTCCCAAGCCACGCGGCAACAGCGGCCCAGGCGGCCGTGACAGCTGGCGCGGTGGCGCGAAGGGCCGTCGCCCGACGCACCATGACGACCGTGAATCGAACTTCCAGGCTCCTACGGAAGCCGTCGTCAAAGACGTGCACGTACCGGAAACGATCACCGTGGCCGAACTGGCGCACAAAATGTCCGTCAAGGCATCCGAAGTCATCAAGCATTTGATGAAACTGGGCCAGATGTGCACGATCAACCAGGTGCTGGACCAGGAAACCGCCATGATTCTGGTGGAAGAAATGGGCCACAAGGCGTTCGCCGCCGAACTGGATGATCCGGAAGCGTTGCTGGCCGATGTGGGCGAACACGCGCACTTCGAAACCAAGCCACGCGCACCGGTGGTCACCGTCATGGGTCACGTCGACCACGGCAAGACCTCGCTGCTGGACTATATTCGTCGCGCCAAGGTTGCTTCCGGCGAAGCGGGCGGCATTACGCAGCATATCGGTGCTTACCACGTCGATACGCCACGCGGCATGATCACCTTCCTCGACACCCCGGGCCACGAAGCGTTTACCGCGATGCGTGCCCGTGGCGCCAAGGCAACCGACATCGTCATTCTGGTGGTTGCCGCCGACGATGGCGTGATGCCGCAAACGAAAGAAGCGATTGCCCATGCGAAAGCAGCCGGCGTACCGCTGGTGGTGGCGATCAACAAGGTCGACAAACCAGGCGGCAACGTTGACCGTGTGACGCAGGAACTGGTCGCCGAACAAGTCGTGCCGGAAGAATACGGTGGCGAATCGCCATTCGTGCCGGTCTCGGCCAAAACGGGTCAAGGTATCGACGACCTGCTGGAACAAGTGCTGTTGCAAGCCGAAGTGCTGGAACTGACGGCACCGGTCGATGCGCCTGCGCGCGGCCTGGTCGTCGAGGCGCGTCTGGACAAGGGCCGTGGTCCTGTCGCGACGATCCTGGTGCAGTCCGGTACCTTGAAACGCGGCGACGTGATTCTGGCTGGCTCTTCGTATGGCCGTGTTCGCGCCATGCTGGATGAGAACGGCAAGTCGATCGCTGAAGCCGGTCCTTCGATTCCGGTCGAAATCCAGGGCTTGACGGAAGTGCCGGTTGCCGGTGAAGAAGTCGTCGTCATGGCTGACGAGCGCAAGGCGCGTGAAATCGGTCTGTTCCGTCAAGGTAAGTTCCGCGACGTGAAACTGGCGAAACAGCAAGCTGCGAAACTGGAAAACATGTTCGACCAGATGGCCGAAGGCGAAGTGAAAAACTTGCCATTGATCATCAAAACCGACGTGCAAGGTTCGCAAGAAGCGCTGGTCGGTTCGCTGCAGAAACTGTCGACCTCCGAAGTGCGCGTACAAGTTGTGCACGCAGCCGTCGGCGGCATCACGGAATCGGACGTCAACCTGGCAGTCGCCTCGAAAGCGGTCATCATCGGCTTTAACGCCCGTGCTGATGCCCAGGCACGCAAGCTGGCCGAGTCGAATGGCGTGGACATTCGCTACTACAACATCATTTACGATGCGATCGACGAGATCAGATCGGCGTTGTCGGGCATGTTGGCGCCGGAGAAACGCGAAACCGTCATCGGCCAGGTCGAGATCCGCCAGGTTATCCTGGTCTCGAAAGTGGGCGCGATTGCCGGTTGCCTGGTCACCGATGGCGTGGTCAAGCGTGCTTCTTCCGTCCGCCTGTTGCGCAACAACATCGTGGTGTGGAGTGGCGAGATCGAATCCCTGAAACGCTTCAAGGACGATGCGAAAGAAGTTCGCGCCGGTCTGGAGTGCGGCCTGTCGCTGAAGAACTACAACGACATTCAGGTTGGCGACACCCTGGAAGTGTTCGAAGTCCAGGAAATCGCTCGTACCCTGTAATCACAGAAGTAATGGCGCGGACATATCGTTGTCCGCGCAAACACGTGGGGCGCATTGGTCAACGGGCAACCGTTTGACTCATGCGCCCTGCGGCACTTAGGACAGCATAAAATCATGGCTAAACATAGCAAAACCATGCCAGCGCGCGGCTTGCGCGTGGCTGACCAGATCCAGCGCGATCTGGCTGAAATCGTCGCCTACGAATTGAAGGATCCACGCGTCGGCACGATGATCACCATCACCGAAGTACAGATCACGCCCGATTACGCGCACGCCAAGGTGTTTTTCACGATGTTGAAAGACAGCAAGGAAGCCATCAAGAACACCACCGAAGGCCTGATGGCCGCGTCCGGCTTCATCCGTGGCTTGCTGGGCAAGCGCCTGCACATCCACACCCTGCCGATGCTGCATTTCGTGCACGACAGCTCGACTTCGCGCGGCATGGAAATGTCGCTGCTGATCGACAAGGCCAACGCCACGCGCGCGGCTGACGCCGAGCCGGATGTCAAACCAGAAGCGGACGAGCAATAACAGTGGCGGGTCCGAAGAAACCGCCCGGCATCAAGCGGGTGCGCGACCTGGTCGACGGCGTCTTGCTGTTGGATAAGCCTGTAGGCTGGTCCAGCAATGACGCCCTGATCAAGGCCAAGCGCGTTTTGAACGCGAAAAAAGCGGGCCATACGGGCACCCTGGATCCGTTCGCCACGGGCTTGCTGCCGCTGTGCTTTGGCGAGGCGACCAAGTTCTCGCAGGACTTGCTGGAAGCCGATAAAACCTACGAAACCCTGGTGCACCTGGGGCAGACGACGGATACGGGCGATACCGAGGGCGAAGTGCTGGAAACGCGCGACGTCAACGTCACGCAAGAGCAGATCGAAGCCGTGCTGGCGCAGTTCCGCGGGCCGATTTTGCAGACGCCGCCGATGTACTCGGCCTTGAAACGGGATGGCAAGCCCTTGTATGAGTATGCAAGGGCAGGCATCACCCTGGAGCGCGAAGCGCGCCCCGTGACCATCCACAAGCTCGAGTTCCTCGGCTATGACGCCCCGTTCCTGAAATTGTCCGTGATGTGCAGCAAGGGCACGTATATCCGCGTGCTGGGCGAAGACATCGGCCATGCCCTCGGTTGCGGCGGCCATCTGAACGCCTTGCGCCGCACGCAGGTGGGCAGCCTGACCTTGGACGGCGTCGTCACGCTCGATGAGTTGACTGCGCATGCCGCGCCGCTGAGTCTGCTGGCGCCCGTCGATGCACTATTGTCGAGTTTCCCCGCCGTCCAGCTGACGGAAGAATTGGCCAAGCGTTTCCTGCATGGCCAGCGCATCGCGCTGGGCAAGGAAGACGTCGCCGTGCCAAGCGAGCCGGGCAGGGTGCGCGTGTATCACGACAGCAAGCTGCTGGGCACCGGCCAGTTGCAGGAATACAGCATCCTGGCGCCGGAACGCTTGATTGCCACGGCGCATCAATAAGTCACAGCAACGTCACATTACCCAGCGACACTCGTTAAACAGTGTCGCTTTTTTAAACAAACCGTCCCCGACTGCGGGAGCCGCCAGCATTTTTAGATAGCGTTGCAACGCAACATGCTATACTACGCGGTTCCGGAAATAGATTAGCATTCGGGTATCTCGTACACCTTGTACGCACTCCGCAGTTTTTCAGTAACTACTACGACCATGTCAAATACAAAACGCGCAATTCGTAATATCGCCATTATCGCCCACGTTGACCACGGCAAAACCACGCTGGTGGATCAGCTGCTGCGCCAGTCCGGCACCTTCCGTGAAAACCAAGCGGTCGACACCCGAGTCATGGACTCGAACGACCTGGAAAAGGAGCGCGGCATTACGATTCTGTCGAAGAACTGCGCTGTTGAGTACGAAGGCACCCACATCAATATCGTCGACACCCCAGGCCACGCCGACTTCGGCGGCGAAGTGGAACGTGTTCTGTCGATGGTGGACTCGGTTCTGTTGCTGGTCGATGCACAGGAAGGCCCGATGCCGCAAACCCGTTTCGTCACGCGCAAAGCGCTGGCACTGGGTCTGAAGCCTATCGTTATCGTCAACAAGGTCGACCGTCCAGGCGCGCGCCCGGACTGGGCCATCAACCAGACGTTCGAACTGTTCGACAAGCTGGGCGCGACCGACGAACAACTGGATTTCCCTATCATTTACGCTTCGGGCCTGAACGGCTATGCCGGCCTGACCGAAGACGTGCGCAGCGGCGACATGAAGCCGATGTTCGACGCCATCCTGGAACACGTTCCAGTACGTGACGACAATCCTGAAGGCCCGCTGCAAATGCAGATCACCTCGCTGGATTACTCGTCGTACGTCGGCAAGATCGGCATTGGCCGCGTCAACCGCGGTACCGTTAAAGTTGGTCAGGACGTGCTGGTCATCAATGGCCCAGGCGCCACGCCTATCAAAGGCCGCATCAACCAGGTGCTGAACTTCAAGGGCCTGGAGCGCGTGCTGGTTGACGAAGCCGTCGCCGGCGACATCTGCCTGATCAACGGTATCGACGAAATCGGCATCGGTTCGACCCTGTGCGCAGTCGATACCCCGGATCCGCTGCCGATGCTGACCGTCGACGAGCCGACCCTGACCATGAACTTCATGGTCAACAATTCGCCACTGGCTGGCCGCGAAGGCAAGTTCGTTACCTCGCGCCAACTGCGTGACCGTCTGGACCGCGAACTGAAAGCCAACGTTGCTCTGCGCGTTTCGCCAACCGACGACGACACGATCTTCGAAGTATCGGGCCGCGGCGAGCTGCACCTGACGATTCTGATCGAAAACATGCGTCGCGAAGGCTTCGAGCTGGCCGTATCGCGTCCACGCGTGGTCTTCAAAATGGTTGATGGCGTGCGCCACGAGCCGTTTGAAAACCTGTCCGTTGACGTTGAAGAAGTCAACCAGGGCGGCGTCATGGAAGAACTGGGCCGTCGTCGTGGCGACCTGCAAAACATGGAATCGGATGGCAAGGGCCGCGTGCGTCTCGAGTACCTGATCCCGGCGCGTGGCCTGATCGGCTTCCAGGGCGAATTCATGACCCTGACCCGCGGCACCGGCCTGATGAGCCACGTATTCCATGAATACGCGCCAGTCGACAACACCCGTGGCGAAATGGCTGGCCGTCGTAACGGCGTGCTGATCTCGCAAGATGACGGCGCCGCTGTTGCTTACGCCATCTGGAAACTGCAAGACCGCGGCCGCATGTTCGTGTCGCACAATGACCCAGTCTACGAAGGCATGGTCATCGGTATCCACTCGCGCGACAACGACCTGGTCGTCAACCCGATCAAGGGCAAGCAGCTGACCAACGTGCGTTCGTCGGGTACCGACGAAGCGGTGCGCCTGGTACCACCAATTCAGATGTCGCTGGAATACGCAGTCGAATTCATCGAGGACGACGAACTGGTGGAAATCACGCCTAAATCGATCCGTCTGCGCAAGCGCTTCCTGAAAGAGCACGAGCGTAAAAAAGCGTCGCGTGATGCGTAATCTGTTGTAGCGCATGGCCTGCGGGCCATGCCACGCTCAAGCCCGTTGCTCCGCCTTTCCTTCACCGGTGAGGCGCGCAGCGGGTTTGTCATTTGCAGCTCCTGTTTTTTGTAGACACCATGACTTCCTCTTCTTTGCCTTCCCGCCGCCTGTCCGTCGCCCCGATGATGGACTGGACCGACCGCCATTGCCGCAAGTTCCACCGCGAAATCACGCGCCACACCTGGCTCTACACCGAGATGGTGACGACGGGCGCGCTGGTGTACGGCGATGTGGAGCGCCATTTGCGCTTCAACGAGGAAGAGCATCCGGTGGCGCTGCAGCTGGGCGGCAGCGATCCGAAGGACCTGGCTACCTGCGCCAGGCTGGGCCAGCAGTGGGGCTACGACGAGGTCAACCTCAATTGCGGTTGCCCGTCCGAGCGCGTGCAAAAGGGCGCGTTTGGCGCCTGCCTGATGGCCGAGCCGCAGCTGGTGGCCGACTGCGTGAAAGCCATGCGCGACGTGGTCGATATCGACGTCACGGTGAAACACCGCATCGGCATCGATGACAGCGAGTCGTATGACTTCGTGCGCGATTTCGTCGGCACCGTGGCCGACGCCGGCTGCAAGACGTTTATCGTGCATGCGCGCAATGCCATCCTGAAAGGCCTGAGCCCGAAGGAAAACCGCGAAGTGCCACCCCTCAAGTATGACTATGCCTACCGCCTGAAGCGCGATTTTCCCCAGTTCGAGTTCATCATCAATGGCGGCATCAAGACGCTCGACGAGATCGACCTGCACCTGCAGCACCTGGACGGCGTCATGCTGGGCCGCGAGGCCTATCACAACCCCTACGTGATGGCGCAGTTCGACCAGCGCTATTACGGCGACGACACGCCCGTCAAAACGCGCGAGCAGGTGCTCGAAGCGATGATTCCGTACATCAGCGCGCAGCTGGAAAAAGAAGCGGGACGATTAAAACTGAACAGCGTCACGCGCCACATGCTGGGCCTTATGCAAAACCTGCCCGGTGCGCGCGGCTTCCGCCAGACCTTGTCCGATTCCAAGAAGCTGGCCTCGGGCGATCCGCGCTTGCTGCTGGAAGCGGCGGCGCGCTTGTCCTTGCCTGCCTGATGCGCGGCGACGTCCATGTCCATGCACAGCAGTTGCATGGCTACCTGCAGGCCGTCACAGCATTGAAGGATGATGGCAGCCTGTTTCTGTGCGAGTATCTGGGGCCCGTCGCGCCGCAGGCATCGCTCGACGCGCTGTGCCGCACGCTGAAGCTGCAGCCGGACGGCATGCGCCTGCAGCCGATCGAGAGCATGGACTGCAGCGGCGCCTTGTGCACGCCGCGCCAGTGGTTGCTCGAGCGTTTGCTGCCGATGAGCGAGGCGGACCGCGAGCCGCTCGACGCCCGTTTATATGATGGTTTCGAGGCCGAACTGGCCGAACTGTTCGGTAGCGAGCCGCACTGGTATCAACTGGTATCATCGGGCCAGGGCAGCCTGGCTGGTCGATTGGGTGCCATCTGGAGCATCTTTGTCTTCGGCACAGACGGCCACGCCTATGTGATGCGTTGCAGCTGGGACCGCTAATCCAACTTGTCTATACCGGTGCCCTTGCGCATTGGTATTGTCCGCACTTCCCCCTCCTCTGAGTCCCTCTCCCCAAACGATGTCACTGGCTATGCCATGTGTTGTAAATGCGCTGTTTCGGCGCACGCCCGCACTGTCGTGGGGCATTTCTATGGGGCAAGAAACGGCGTTGTTGCCATTTCCCCGAAGAAAGTTAATCAGCCATTTATTCGGGTACTTATTGCTTGCTTTGAGGCAAAATTTACACCTATAATTGATTATAGACAAATATTTCTCATATGAATGTTTGATGTTGATCTCGCATCATCTGTGTCAAAAATTCAGTGTGTAGAACAAATTTGCATTCGCAGTCACTGGCGTTTTCAGGGCTGTTGTAGATCAGGAAGTACCCCAGGCTGCGTGCGGCCGGAGACCGCCAGCATACCAATGGGTAAGGGCGGACACCGGTGTTGCGCAGCCTTCGTCTTGTCGTGCCGGGCAAAAATCCTTATCAATAGTTTCATTTACGAAGAGCCGAAATGAATTTAGCAAAAATGAAGGTTGGTACCCGCCTGGGCCTGGGTTTCGCCCTGGTACTGGTTCTGCTGGTGGCCGTGACCGTCCTCGGCATCGCGCGCATGGCGCAAATCCAGGAACGTCTCGATCACGTGATCAATGTCAACAACGTCGTCACCCGCCTGGTGATCGACATGCGTGGCAACGTCAGCGACCGCATCACTTCGCTGCGCATCCTGACCCTGATGACGGACGCGGGCGATATGGAACCTGAAATGGCGCGTATCAAGACGCAGACGAGCACCTATCAGGAAACGCAGAAGAAGCTCGAAGAGAAATTCGCCGTCGAGTCGACTCCGGAAGAAAAAGCCCTGCTGACCTCGATCAAGGAATATGAAGCTGCCGCCATGCCGGCCATCGCCAAGGCGTCGGCACTGTGGATGGCCAACGATGCGGAAGGCGCCACGCGCGTGATGATCAAGGAAATCCGCCCGGTACAGAAAAAATGGATGGAAGCGCTGGAGCAACTGGCCGTGCTGGAAGACAAGCTTAACGAGCAGATGCAATCGGACGCCCGCAAGGCCTTCGACAGCGCGCGCCTGTTCATGATCATCCTCGGCGTACTGGCCGTGGCGATGGGCGTGGCGGCGGCACTGGTGATTACCCGCGGCTTGCTGAAACAGCTGGGCGGCGAGCCTGACTACACGGCGTCGATCGCCGGCAGCATTGCCAATGGCGACCTGTCGATCGGCATCCACACGCAGCCTTCCGATACGTCCAGCCTGCTGGCGGAAATGAAGGAAATGCGCAACAGCCTGGTGGGCATCGTCGGCCAGGTGCGCGTCGGTACGGAAACCATCGGCACGGCGTCACGCGAAATTGCCGACGGCAATATCGACCTGTCGTCGCGCACGGAAATGCAGGCCAGCGCGCTGGAAAAGACGGCATCGGCCATGGAAGAGCTGACCTCGACCGTGAAACAGAATGCGGACAATGCGCGGGAAGCCAACAAGCTGGCCGCCACCGCTTCGGACGTAGCCCTGAAGGGCGGCTCCGTGGTGTCGCAAGTGGTTGACACCATGAGTTCGATCAATGAATCGGCGAAGAAGATTGTCGACATCATCGGCGTAATCGATGGCATCGCCTTCCAGACCAACATCCTGGCGCTGAACGCGGCCGTGGAAGCGGCACGTGCCGGCGAACAAGGCCGCGGCTTTGCCGTGGTGGCGTCGGAAGTGCGCAACCTGGCCCAGCGCTCCGCTGGCGCGGCGAAAGAAATCAAGATCCTCATCGACGATTCGGCCGAGAAGACGGAACGCGGTACGCGCCTGGTCGGCCAGGCTGGTGTGACGATGGGCGAAGTGGTCGACAGCGTGCGCCGCGTGACCGACATCATGAGCGAGATCGCCAGTGCCAGCCAGGAACAAAGTGCCGGCATCGAACAGGTCAACCTGTCGATCATCGAGATGGATGGCATGACGCAGCAAAATGCGGCCCTGGTGGAACAGGCAGCCGCCGCGGCGCAAAGCTTGCAGGACCAGGCGGCCGAACTGGCCCACGTGGTCAGCATCTTCAAACTGGTCGACGGCGAAGAGAAGCCGGCGGCGTATGTGCCGGCCCCCGCGGCTGCCGCGCCAGTGGCCGTACGCAAGCCGGCGCCGGCATTGCGTCCGGTCAAGTCGCTGACCCGCAAGACCGAAGCGGCCGCTCCCGTGGCGGCTGCAGCGCCACGCAAGGCGGCAGGCGCCGGCAGCAATGACGAGTGGGAAGAGTTTTAAGCGCGGCCAACAGCGCACCGGAAGTTGTAATTACCGTATCTGATAATCATGGGGAAGCACATGTTTGAGAATAAGCGTTTGATGAGTGTTGCAGCAGCCTTGCTGGTGTCCGTTTCTTCCGCCGCCTTCGCGGCCGAGGTGCCGGCGTCGTTCGATGCCAAGAACTGCAAGGCCGACTATCCGAAAGCCTCGCTGATGAACGAAGAGCAGGGCACCGTGTCGATGTCCTTCCTGGTCAACGCCGATGGTAGCGTTGCCGATTCGAAAGTCGAGAAGAGCAGCGGCTTCAAGAACCTGGACAAGGCCGCCATCAAGGCCCTGTCCGCATGCAAGTTCAAGCCGGGCACCAAGGATGGCGCCGCGGCGCAAACCTGGACCAAGGTCGACTACGCCTGGAAGCTGGACTGATCCACATTTGCCGGGAGCGGCGCTCCCGGCATGGCCGACTCCGCTACGGGCGGCGCCTGCAAGGGTGCCGCCCGTACTGTTATGTGCGCCAGCCAACGGCACTGTCGCCGCCGATTCTGTTACCCTCGAAACATACCTTCGGGATCTCCCATTACAAGAGGCCTACCATGCAGCGCATCCTGACACTTTCCTCCCTGGCCGCCAGCGGCTTGCTGCTTTCCGCCTGTGCATCGCTGAGCACGCCCGTGGGCTTGCAGGCGGGGCAGACCGTCGCCGTCGTCAATAGCCTGAGCTGGGACAATCCCCTGACGGGCAAGCGCGATGGCGTGCGCACCAGCTGGCCCATCAAGGATGGAAAGATTGCCCCTGAATATTTTCCGCTGGCGCAGCTGAAGCAGTGTGAGGCCGGCGGCAAGCCTTGCGCCTGGGGCGTGATGCGGGCGCAGCGCGGCGCGCCCACGCTGAGCTATGCGGACGGCGGTGTCGACCTGGCCGTGAGCGTGGCCATCGACGTGGCGCGGCGCCAGGATGCGCGCCAGGGTGAAACGCAAACGGCGATGGCGATTCCGCAGGATGTGGCCGCGCTGGCTGGCCGGCAACAAGTGCAACCCAGCTGGAAATTGAAGTATGGAAAGGTCGAGCAGGTCGAGCTCGATTACGGCGTGCGCTACCAGGTGTGCGTGCAGCGCTACGATGCGGCCGGCAAGGCCATCGATACCTGCGCGATTCCGTTTATTTGAGGAAACATGCGGCATGGGCCGCTTGTGGCGCGATTGCTACATTTCATGTTGCGGCGTGCGTCGGCGTGTAACAATCGGTAAAAGCACAGCAAAGCGCGGCGTAATTTCTTATAGTACTTAATTAAGTAGTACACATTAGGAGAATTGCGATGAAAACCCTGTTGGCAGTAATCTCGCTGGCCGCCCTGGGTGGCTGCGTCGTGGCGCCCCCCGGTCCTGCGTATTACGGTTCGCGCGCGCCGCAGGCAGCCTACAATCCTTACGACTGGCATACGGTCTCGTCCGAGCCGGTGCAGTCGGGCCGCGTGATGAGCGCGCCGCGTGTGGAATATACGAATGAGCCCGTTTATGTGCAGCAGCCGGTGTACGTGCAGCAGCCCGTGTATGTGCCGGCGCCTGTGTACGCGCCGCAACCGTATTACTACAATCCGCCCGTATCGATCGGGCTGGACTTCATGTTTGGCTTTGGGCGCTACGGTGGACACCGCGGCGGCTGGGGCGGGCATGGCCGCTATCACGGCCGCCGCTAATGTAGCGTGTTTGCATGCAGGACAAAGCCGGACAAGCAGTGCTTGCCCGGCTTTGTCATTTTACTAGTGGAAATACACCGAACCCTGGTGCAATACGTCCGCCGAGCACAGGATGTACATCGCCGCCGCTGCCAGACCTATTTGCAAGGCGCCAAAGCTGATCGGGATGAGGCGGGACATGTCGTACTCCTGAGTGGTGTGAAATGTGGTCAGGCTTTCATCATAGGATGAGTTGATGCCTTTGGGCATCGGATGAATGTCCGCTACCGTGTAGGACAACACCTCGTACCTGGCGCCCCGCCTCGCTCTCCGACCGCCTAGCGGTTTTTCCAGCGCACGACAGGCTCTTCCGGCGCCGTGTCCGGCACGTTCGAGATCGCCAGCCAGTGCGTCAGGCGTTCCGGGTGTTTGAGATTGATGCCCATACCATCGATGATGCCGACCTGTTCCAGCATGCGCGCATCGATTTTCGCTTTCGACACCGTGGGCGCGCCCATCACCATGCGGTCGTACGCCTTGCGCGCCTTGTGTTCCCACTTGTGCAGATTGCTTTCGTCGAAGCGGTTCGCTTCGAAGTACACGGTCAGGGTGCCATCGAGGTTGCCGAAGCCGACAATGCCTGCGCCCTTGCGGATGGTGGTGGTGTTGTCGATGTCAAATTCCGCCGTGGGCACGAAAATGCCGGCGCGGCCGTCGATGTCGGGACGTCCCACGGGCGTTTCCTTGCCGTAGGAACTCGTTTCGGTAATGGTTTTTTCTGCGGACATGGTGCGTGTGCGGTGGCCGTGCCGGGAGCGCTATCGGGCCCGGTGGTGCCAGCCTTCCTGTTCAAAAAATGCGTGCTGATGATCAGGGCGGGGTAGGGGCCCTGGCGGAGCGATGCCTGGCATTGCTTGATACCCCGCTATTGTAGCGTCAATTTAATTCTTCTTGGCAACATTTCCTGAAAATTATGCTCCCGTCTTTCCATGAAAAAAGCCGCCCGGCCATGGCGGCGGGGCGGCTGATGCGCGATGCTAGATCAGGCTCAGGCGCCGTTCTTGCGGCGCACCACAAAACCCAGCAAACCCAGGCCCAGCAGCATCATGGCGTAGGTTTCCGGTTCCGGCACGGCAGCCATCACCGAGACATTATCCAGATAGGAACCATAGGTCGGCGCCGAGACGGGGCCGATCGATTCGAAGCGCAGCAGGCTCGACGAGCCGAGCGCCGTCACGTTCTGGCTGTAGGTTTGCCACACGCCGGTGGTGGTGCCGACCAGTGCCGTTGGCGTCAGCAGGGTCGAACCCCAGTAGACGTTCATCAGGCTGCTCGCGCCGCCTGGCGTATTCGGGCGGCCCGAGTAGGCGAACGACAGCGCATACGTTCCGCCGGCCGTGGTGGCGATCGATTGCGAGACGGAAGTCAGGCGCTCGGCATTGAGTTCCAGGTATTGCGTGCCGGCAGCGGCGACGGGGTTGAAGCCGCTCTGGCCGCCTTGCGTGGCGCCCTTCTGGATTTCAAAGGCCGTGTTGCCGCTGACGGACGAGGTCCAGCCCGTCACGGCGCTCAATTGCGCGAACGGCGTGCTGATGGCATTGCTTTCGAAGCTACCGTTGATGACCAGTTCGGTCGCGGCATTGGCTGCGCCGGCAGTGATCAGGGTGGTGAGTGCGGCGATCTTGATAAGGGTGGCTGGCAGGTTCATGTATTGTCCGTTGTCTTGTTTAATAATTAATTCAATTTCCTAAATGATATTGAAGAGTATCACTAAAACTCACAAAAAATAGAAGTTTTTCAGGAAAAATTTTGTAATTGTGAAATCATTTGTGTTTAAAATGAAAATAATTTCCACGGTGAATTAGTTGTACTGACTTCCAGGGGGACGCGGCCCTGTCTTAGCTTGCACCGCAGCATCTTTGTGACATGACGGACGTAAAAAAACCTGCATCGAAAATACAACGATGCAGGTTTTTGGCCCAGTGCGCGTGCCACGCGTGCTGCCGGCTGTTAGAACGCGAGGCGGCCTTGCAGGTAGACCATGCGCGGCGCGCCCACCAGCTTGCCCAAGTTGCCATCCGAGGTGCGCGTGAAATAGCGCTTGTCGGCGAGGTTGTTGACGCCGGCGACCAGTTCCAGGCCGTTCTGGCCCGGCACTTTCCATTTCACTTGCGTGTTCCAGGTACGGAAGCCGGGAATCACGCCCAGGCTGCCAGTCGGATTTTCCGCCACGGTGTTGGCTTCGTCGGCGAACTGGCGGCTCTGGTGGCTGCTCGACAAATCAAAACCCCAGGCGCCCAGCTGGTAGTGGGCGCCGATGGTGTCCGTGGTGCGCGAATAGAAGGGCACGTCGTTGCCTGCGTTCACGCCATCCTGCAAGGTGGCCTTGGTGTAAGTGTAGGTGGCGTAGGCATTCAAGCCGGCCAGCGGGCCGGACTGGTCGAAGTGGTAGTCGATGGCCGATTCCAGGCCCCGGTGGTGCGTGGCGCCCACGTTGTAGAAGACGACGTTTTCGCCGCTGCCGACGGACTGGATCTGGTTGTCGAACTTGATGTTGAACAAGGTCGCTTCGGCCGACAGCTGGCCGCTTTTCCAGCGCGCGCCCAGCTCGGCTGTTTTCGCCAGTTCCGGCTGCAGCGGGTTCTTGCCCGATTGCGCATTGAGCTGCGTATTTTGCACGGCGCCAAACGAGCTGTTGTAATTGCCGAACAGGGTGACGTTGTTATTGAGCAAGTAGGCCACGTTCAGCGAGGGCAGGGCCTTGTTGTTGAGCAGATCGATCTTCTGGTCGGTCGGCAAGTGGTTGAAGCGTTCCGTCTTGATGTGCTCGTAGCGCACGCCGGGCGTGATGCGCCACGCGTCGATGGCGATCTTGTCGTCGATATACACGGCTTGCGCATCGGTCGAATTGTCGGCGAAGCGCGTCGGCTTTTGTTGCACGCCGGTGGCGATGACGACGTTGTAGATGGTCTCATCGGCCCGCTCGGCCAGGTAGCGGTAGCCGACGGTGACGTCCTGCGATACCTTGCCGGTCGTGAAGCGCTGCGTGTAGCGCGGTTCGATGGCCGTCGTTTCATAGTTGCGCGGCTGGCGGCCCAGGCCCGTGCGGCCGGCGTTGATCAGCGTGCTTTCGCGCGAGCTCTTGTTGTAGTAGGCGCGCACCTCGAATTCCTGCGTGCTGGACAGGGCGTTCAGGTAGCCGATGTCGAAGGCTTTGCGCTCGCCGCTCCAGAAGTCTGTCGGGCGCGTGTTCTGGAACGGGTCGGCCTTGTATTGCGCGGCGGTCAGGCCGCCCGGCGTGCGCGACGTCACGTCGTAGTAGGACAGCTTGCCGTACACCTCGGCCGTCGGGCTCAGGTCGTAGCGGAATTTGAGGGCGAAGTCGTTGACCTTTTCATCGCTGCCCACGCGCCAGTCGCTGCCGCGAATGCCCGAGTACAGCACCGCCAGGCCCAGGCCGCTGTCGAGCTGGGTGCCGGCAAAGACGCTGGCTTGCGTGTTGTGGCCCACTTCGCTGTACGAGTTGTAGCGCACGGTGGCGTCACCCGTGATGCCTGGCGTGGTGGGCACGCGGCGCGTCTTGAAGTTGATGATGCCGCCCACGTTTTGCGGACCGAAGCGCACGGCGCCGCCGCCGCGCACCACGTCGACCGTTTCGACATTGGCCAGGCTGACGGGCGCGAACGACAGTTGCGGCTGGCCATACGGCGCCACCGACATCGGGATGCCGTCCAGCAAGACCGTGCTGCGCGGCGAATAGCGCCCGGCCAGGCCGCGCACGCCGATATTGAGGGAGATGGCGCTGCCGGCGCTGCCCGAGTTGTCGCTGATCTGCACGCCGGGAATGCGGCGCATCACGTCGCTGAGGCTGGTTGCGCCCGAGTTCTCGATATCGTCTTTTTGCACCACGGTGCGCGCGCCGGCGAAATTTTTCGTGCTGGCGGCCATGCTGGTGCCCAGCAGGTTGCTGCTGACCTGAATCGATTCCAGGATGGGGCCGGCGTTATCGGCGGTATTGGCTTGCTGTGCCTGCGCGGCGATGGGCGCGTTCAGGCATGCGAGGGCGATGGCCAGCGCGCACGGGCGCAGCGAAAAGGGCAGTGTGAAAGGTGTGGCAGCCATGCATGGATCTCCGTAATGACAATGTTTGCGCGGGCAATCGGGCGGCGCGACAACATCGTGGCGTGGACATCCGGCGCAAGGGGATGATAATGATAATGATTCTCATTTTATCCGTCAATTGCGAGTATTGCGTAGGGGAGGTATGGCCGCTTGCGAGGTGGGAAAGTGTTGCTGGTGCGGTACAGCGGGTGGCTTCGATTGCCGCTTGGCACCATTGCTCGGGTGCGGCGGCATTGTGCGCGCTTCTTGTATACTCGCGTTTTTGCAGCCGTCAGACGTGAACGTACAATGAGCCAGACAACTGAAACGACACCAGGCAATTCCTCCGTGGAACGCCGTCAGGGTGACCAGCCGGCAAGTGCTGCGCGCAAATTAAATCTCCTGGTGGTCGACGACAACCAGGAAGTGGGCGAATCGCTGGCCATGCTGCTCGAAGCGCTGGGCCACCACGCCGTGGTGGTGCGCAACTGGCAGATGGCCGTCGAGCAAGTCAAGCTGTGCGTGCCCGACGCCGTCTACCTCGACATCGAAATGCCCGGCATCAGCGGCATCGAAATCGGCCGCCGCCTGCATAACAATCCCGAGACGGCCAACGCAGTGCTGATCGCCGTCACCGGCCACAGCCTGCCCATGTACATGGACGACGCGCTGGCCGTGGGCTTCCGTCACTTCCTCGTCAAGCCCGTGCGCCTGGAGGATTTGGCAACGACGGTGCAGTCGGTGCTGGCGGGGTAGTCTTTTCGCTGCCACGCCTGATCGGTGGTCAGGTGTTCAGCGCTGCGGCGCGAAATTGCAAGCCGAGTGCATGCGTCACCTTCAAAATGGTGTCGAAGCTTGGATTGCCTTCGCCGGACAAGGCCTTGTACAAACTTTCCCGTCCCAATCCGGTATCCTTGGCAAGTTGCGTCATGCCGCGCGCCTTGGCAATGTTGCCGAGCGCTTTGGCGATGAAGGATGCGTCGTCGCCCGCTTCTTCCAGGCAAGCTTCAAAGTAGGCGACGATATCCTCTTCGGTTTTGAGGTGCTGCGCGCTATCCCACTTGTTGAGTTTTTGTATCATCAGACCTCCTGGAGTATTTGCGCGAGCCGCTGCGCCGTTTTGATATCTTTTGCTTGCGTTGATTTGTCGCCGCCAGCGAGCAGGATGATTATTTCCATGCCGCGCTGGGTGAAATAAACGCGGTAACCGGGACCACAATCAATTCGCATTTCCGAAACGCCGCCACCGACAGGTTTGCAATCGCCAAAGTTGCCGTCTTCGGCACGGTCAATACGGGCCTGGATGCGGAAAAAAGCTTTCCGATCCTTCAACTGGCTGAACCAGTCATCGAACGTGGCGGTGGTATGGATGCTTTTCACGCATACAAGTGTATTCTTTGGGATACGATAAATCAAGCGTATGCATCAAGTTTGATTGTTGTGCGCCGACCAGCTTCGTTCGCTGATGCGCTCGCCTGACATGTTGTGGAAGGGCGGCTGATGTTGCCTTATGCATGTGCGCGGAAATGAAAAAAAGGGTTACAAGCCGAAGCGTGTAACCCTTTGATTTTCCTACTCATTCTGTGGGGTGGCTGATGGGGCTCGAACCCACGACAACAGGAATCACAATCCTGGACTCTACCAACTGAGCTACAGCCACCACTGTCTTACTTACCTGTTTAGCTGTTTTGCTGAACAGGTGCCGAATTATACAAAGAACTCGGCAAAGTGGCAAATCTAAATGCAGTCTTTTTTAAAGAATCGAAAGATTGCATGAAAACGGTCGCTTTTGCTCTCACACCGCTCACACGGACAGGTGTTCGACGGGCGGCTGCAAGTCCAGCAAACCGGCGAAGGCTTGCGCCAGGGCTTCGACCTTGGCCGTCGTGTAGCCCAGCAGGCGTGGCGCGTCGTTGCTGGTGCGGCGCAGGCTGGCCGCGTCGAGCAAGCGGGCCAGCTGGCGCGCCACGGCGTCGCCGGTGTCGATCAAGGTGACGGGTTCCGGCGTATGCGCGCGTACCGTGCGTTCGATGGCGTCTTGCACGAAGGGGTAGTGGGTGCAGCCGAGCACGAGGGTATCGACGCCTTGCGCCAGCAGGGGCGCGATATAGCGGTCGAGCATGGCGCTGGTGGCATCGAGCGGGTCGCTGCCCATCGCGGACTGTTCGATGCGTTCGACCAGACCGACGCAGGGCTGCAAGATGAACGTGGCGCCGGTCGCGCTGCTGACTTGTTCGCGCAAGGCCAGCAGTTTGTCGCCGCGCAAGGTGCGCTCGGTGGCCAGCACGCCGATCTTGCCGTTGCGGCTGATGGCGGCAGCCGGTTTCAGGCCCGGTTCGACGCCGACGATGGGCAGGTCCGGATAGCGCGCGCGCAGCGCCTTGATGGCGGCGATGGTGGCCGTGTTGCAGGCGACGACCAGTGCTTTCGCGCCTTGCTGCAGCAGGTAGCCGGCCACTGTCAGTGAACGGTCGATCACCTGCTGTTCCGTCTTGTCGCCATACGGTGCATGGCCGGAATCGGCAAAGTAAATCAGGTCTTCCTGCGGCAGCTGCGCGCGGATATGGCGCAGCACCGACAGGCCGCCCACGCCGGAGTCAAAAATGCCGATGGGCGCGTCAGGGTGGACATTGCTTGCAATAGAAGTCATGGGGAACCGGAGTAGATAAAAAAACGCCGCGCTGGATTGCCGCGCGGCGTTAATGGTAGAGCTTGTTTAAGCAACCGTCACGGGAATCTTGCTGACGCTATTGAGTTGCTCGATCTTCGCCTGCCACTCTTTCGGGCCCGTGTTGTGCACCGAGGTGCCTTTCGCATCCACGGCCACCGTCACCGGCATGTCGACCACGTCGAATTCGTAGATCGCTTCCATACCCATGTCGGCAAAGCCCAGCACCTTGGCGTGCTTGATGGCTTTCGACACCAGGTAGGCGGCGCCGCCCACGGCCATCAAATAAGCCGACTGGTGCTTCTGGATCGATTCGATGGCGACCGGGCCCCGTTCGGCCTTGCCGATCATGGCGATCAGGCCGGTTTTTTCCAGCATCATGTCGGTGAATTTGTCCATGCGGGTGGCGGTCGTCGGACCGGCCGGGCCGACGGCTTCGTCGCGCACCGGGTCGACCGGGCCGACGTAGTAGATTACGCGGTTCTTGAAGTTGACCGGCAATTCTTCGCCCTTGGCCAGCATGTCCTGGATGCGCTTGTGCGCGGCGTCGCGGCCCGTCAGCATCTTGCCGTTCAACAGCAAGGTCTGGCCCGGCGTCCACGAAGCGACTTCTTCTTTCGTCAGGGTGTTGAGGTCGACGCGCTTGGATTTTTCCGTGTCCGGCGTCCAGTGCACTTCCGGCCACGACGACAGCGATGGCGGTTCCATGTAGGCAGGGCCCGAGCCGTCCAGCACGAAGTGGCCGTGGCGCGTGGCGGCGCAGTTCGGGATCATGGCGACCGGCTTCGATGCGGCGTGCGTCGGGTGCATCATGATTTTCACGTCGAGCACGGTCGTCAGGCCGCCCAGGCCCTGCGCGCCGATGCCCAGCGAGTTGATCTTGTCGCACAGCTCGATACGCAGTTCTTCCAGCTTGTTTTGCGGGCCGCGTTGTTTCAGCTCAAACATGTCGATGTCTTCCATCAACACTTCTTTTGCCATCAGCATGGCTTTTTCGGCCGTGCCGCCGATGCCGATGCCCAGCATGCCAGGCGGGCACCAGCCGGCGCCCATCGTCGGCACGGTTTTCATGACCCAGTCGACCAGCGAGTCGGACGGATTCATCATGATCATCTTGGATTTGTTTTCCGAACCGCCGCCCTTGGCAGCGACTTTCACGTCGACGGTATTGCCTTCGACCAATTCCATGTGCACGACGGCTGGCGTGTTGTCCTTGGTGTTCTTGCGGTCGAAATGCGGGTCGGCCACGATGGAAGCGCGCAGCTTGTTGTCGTCGAAGTTGTACGCACGGCGCACGCCTTCGTTGACGGCGTCGGTGACGGTGCCGGAGAAGCCTTCGAAGCGCACGCCCATGCCGATTTTCAGGAAGACGTTGACGATACCCGTGTCCTGGCAGATAGGGCGCTTGCCTTCCGCGCACATGCGCGAGTTGGTCAGGATTTGCGCGATCGCATCTTTTGCCGCCGGGCTTTGCTCGGCCGCGTAGGCGCGCGCCAGGTGCTCGATGTAATCAGCAGGGTGGTAGTAGCTAATGTACTGCAACGCTGCGGCGACGGATTCGATCAGGTCTTCTTGCTTTATGACAGTCATGGTGTTCTCGCGGTGGATAAGAAGGGTAGGACTTTGATGCTGTTTGCTAATCAATATAGGAGCGCCGGAACTTAGTGGGGCGCCCTGGCTTGATTCTGCGTCACCGTCATGATGCGGTCGGTGTACGCAATGGCCATGGCCGAAATGATGAAGACCATGTGGATTACCGTTTGCGCAATGATCACTTCCATCTTGTAGGAATTGGCATTGATAAATGTCTTCAACAGGTGGATGGACGAGATGCCGATGATGGCCATCGCCAGTTTCGTCTTCAGCACGGATGCATTGACGTGCGACAACCATTCCGGCTGGTCTGGGTGGTCATCGAGGTGCATGCGCGAAACGAAGGTTTCGTAGCCGCCAATAATGACCATGATCAGCAGGTTCGAAATCATCACCACGTCGATCAGGCCTAATACCACCAGCATGATGGTCGCTTCGTTCAGCTTGGTCGGCAGGGCGCTGCCCGGCACGGCAACGGCCGTCAGCACGTGCTGCAGGGCTGCATCATTGCCGAACACGGCGCCGATCAGGTCGGATAATTCCACCCAGAAATGGAAGACATACACGCATTGTGCGAGGATCAGGCCCAGGTACAGCGGCAACTGCAGCCAGCGCGACATGAAGATGAAGGAGGACAGTGGGTGCAGCTTGGTATGTTTGGATGACGGTGGTAGGTGGTCGATCATGTGGGGTTTCCTGGGGGAGTAAATACCAATTTTTGGTATGCCCGACATTTTACACTTGCTGCTGATTACTGCGCATGGCCTTGCATCTGATTATCAGGTTTGATGAAACACGAAGTGGTATTGAACCTTCGGCGCAGCGTGCATTTTCCCAGTGAAAATACTGTATGGCGTCCCCTTGACTCCTGTTGCCGAAGGCGCTTATGGTTAGCCTTGATAGGGCTAAATCGCTGCATAAACGCGACATGTAAGGCGTCCGTAAGACATGGGGCCTATCGTGTTAGCAAACAATTACTACACTGGAGACAAGCATGAGCGCTACAGAAAACCAAGGGCAGGGCACGGAACAGCAGGGACCAGGAGAGTCGCGCGTATTTGACCCATCGGCAGCGTTTGCCGCACAGGCAACGATTTCCGGCATGGACGCCTACCGCGCCATGGTGGCCGACGCCGAACGCGACTACGAAGGCTTCTGGGCCAAGCTGGCGCGCGAAAACCTGAGCTGGAAAAAGCCGTTCACCCGCACCCTGAACGAAGACAACGCGCCATTCTACAAATGGTTCGAAGACGGCCAGCTGAACGTGTCCTACAACTGCCTGGACCGCAATATCGAAAATGGCCTGGGCGACAAGACGGCCATCATCTTCGAAGCGGACGACGGCACCGTTACCAAGGCAACATATAAAGAACTGCACGAAAAAGTCTGCAAGTTCGCCAATGGCCTGAAAGCCAAGGGCATTGCCAAGGGCGACCGCGTGATCATCTATATGTCGATGTCCGTTGAAGGCGTGGCCGCCATGCAAGCCTGCGCGCGCATCGGCGCCACCCACTCTGTGGTCTTTGGCGGCTTCTCGGCAAAATCCCTGCAGGAGCGCATCATCGACGCGGGTGCCGTGGCCGTCATCACGGGCGATGAGCAATTGCGCGGCGGCAAAAAGCTGCCATTGAAATCCATCGTAGACGAAGCGCTGGCGCTGGGCGGCTGCGAGTGCGTGAAAAACGTCATCGTCTACAAACGCACGGGCAGCGACTTGCCGATGGTGGCCGGCCGCGACACATGGCTGCACGACCTGGTCGAAGGCCAGCAGGCGCAATGCGAACCGGAATGGGTCGATGCCGAGCATCCATTGTTTATCTTGTACACCTCCGGCTCGACGGGCACGCCGAAGGGCGTGCAGCATTCGAGTGGCGGCTACCTGCTGTGGGCCGCGCTGACGATGAAGTGGAGTTTCGACATCAAGCCCGACGACGTGTTCTGGTGCACGGCCGACATCGGCTGGGTGACGGGTCACAGCTACATCGCGTATGGTCCGATGGCCGTGGGCGCCACGCAAGTGGTGTTCGAAGGCATCCCGACGTACCCGAACGCGGGCCGTTTCTGGGAAACCATCAAGAAGCACAACGTCAGCATTTTCTACACGGCGCCAACGGCCATCCGTTCGCTGATCAAGGCGGCCGACGTGGACCCGAAAGTCCATCCAAGCAACTACGACCTGACCAGCTTGCGCCTGCTGGGCACGGTCGGCGAGCCGATCAATCCAGAAGCGTGGATGTGGTACTACAAAAACATCGGCGGCGAGAAATGCCCGATCGTCGACACTTTCTGGCAAACGGAAACGGGTGGCCACATGATCACCCCGTTGCCGGGCGCCACGCCGATGGTGCCAGGTTCCTGCACCCTGCCATTGCCAGGCATCATGGCCGCCATCGTTGACGAAGCGGGCCAGGACGTGCCGAACGGCCAGGGCGGCATCCTTGTGGTGAAGCGTCCATGGCCATCGATGATCCGCACGATCTGGAACAACCCCGAGCGTTTCAAGTCCAGCTATTTCCCGGAAGAACTGGGCGGCAAGATGTACCTGGCAGGCGACGGCGCCATCCGCAACAAGGACACGGGCTATTTCACGATCACGGGCCGCATCGATGACGTGCTGAACGTATCGGGCCACCGTATGGGCACGATGGAAATCGAATCGGCCCTGGTGGCCAACCCGCTGGTGGCCGAGGCGGCTGTGGTGGGCCGTCCGGACGACACGACCGGCGAGTCGATCTGCGCCTTTGTGGTGCTGAAGCAAGCGCGTCCGACTGGCGAGGAGGCCAAGAAGCTGGCCCTGGAGCTGCGCAACTGGGTCGGCAAGGAAATCGGCCCGATCGCGAAACCGAAGGAAATCCGTTTCGGCGACAACCTGCCAAAAACCCGCTCCGGCAAAATCATGCGCCGCCTGCTGCGCGTGCTGGCCAAGGGCGAGACGATCACGCAGGATGTGTCGACCCTGGAGAATCCGGCGATTCTGGATCAGTTGAAGGAAGCGTCGTAATAAGGTCAGTCCCTTCGGGATCGGCCTGCGCCCCACTGGGGCACAGGCCCCCGCCGGGTCTGACCCCAGCTTTTACTGGGATGGAAGCATGAGAACATCCGAAACCAATTCTGGCCAGCCAATGGTTTTACCCCAAGGTAAATAACTTTGGCAGTCCGTAGAATCTTTGCTATAATCTGCGGCTTCGCGACAAGCGATATGCAGTACACAATGTGAGCAAGCAAGACGCGCGCATTGCCTTCAGGAGAGATGGCTGAGCGGCTGAAGGCGCACGCCTGGAAAGCGTGTATAGGGTAATACTCTATCGGGGGTTCGAATCCCCCTCTCTCCGCCACGGATAGTAATTAAGTAAGATCAGGACGTCTCAGGAAGTCCCTCAAAAACCGCTTAGAGCCTTGATTCTAAGCGGTTTTTTCGTTTTTCGGCGTCTCGAAATGTGCCAAGACGTTTCAGTACGTCTAACTTTTTTGAGGGAAGGCGTCGGGCCGCATTCCCCCATCCTTGACTACCATTCCCGCATAACTGTCCTATAGTGGTTTCAGACGCATTTGCGAAGGAGGCTACCATGGCAAAGCTCATCGTACCGCTGTCCGAACTTCAGGTCAAAAACGCCAAACCAAAGGATAAACCATACAAGCTATCCGACGGCGGCGGCCTGTTCGTAGAAGTCATGCCGAGCGGGTCTCGCATCTGGCGCTGGAAGTTTCGCCAGGCCAACGGCAAGGAGAACGCGCTGACGTTTGGTCCTTATCCGGAAATTACGTTGCAGGATGCGCGTGAAAAGCGCTTGGCTGCGCGGCGCTTGATGCTGCAAGGAATCGACCCCGCCAAGCATCGCGACGACGCCAAACGCTTGGCAAAGGATAAGGCGTCCAACACCTTCGAAAAAATCGCGCGCGAGTGGCACGGCAACAAAGTGCCGACGTGGAGCGAACGCACCGCCAAGAACACCATCCAGCGCCTGGAAGCGGACATCTTCCCAGCCATCGGCCGCATGCCGATCGATGAGATAAAGCACCGCGATCTGATCGCCGCACTGCGCAAGATCGAGGAGCGTGGCGCAAGTGAAGTCGCCCATCGCCTGAGAGCGCTATGTGCGTCAATTTTCAGCTACGCGATTCAATGCGGATTCACAGAGCGCAATCTGGTCACCGATATGAAGGATGTGTTGAAGACCGTCCGCGCCGGACACTTCGCCGCCATCAACGCCGACGAACTACCGCAGTTTCTGGCCATTCTGGACCGCAACGAAGCACGCATGTTCGCGCCGACGCGCATTGCGCTGCGGCTGATGCTGCTGTGCTTTGTGCGTACCAGCGAGTTGATCGAGACGCCCTGGAGTGAAATTGACCTGGAGCGCGGCGAGTGGGTCATTCCATGGCAGCGCATGAAGCGCGGCAAGCTGACCGTCAATCCGGATATGACCAACCATCACGTCTGCCTGTCGCGCCAGGCGCTGGAGCTGCTGCGCGAACTGCACGCGATCACGGGCCGCAGCAAGTACCTGTTCCCGAATCAGCGCGACCACGAAAAGCCGATCAGCAATAACACGATACTGGTGGCGCTTGGACGCATGGGATACAAGGGCAAGATGACCGGCCATGGCTTCCGGGCGCTGGCCATGAGCACCATCAAGGAGCGCCTGGGCTACCGGCATGAAGTCGTGGACCGGCAGCTGGCACATGCACCGAAGGATAAGGT
This sequence comes from Janthinobacterium sp. NKUCC06_STL, assembly GCF_019345455.1. Taxonomy (NCBI): domain Bacteria; kingdom Pseudomonadati; phylum Pseudomonadota; class Betaproteobacteria; order Burkholderiales; family Oxalobacteraceae; genus Janthinobacterium; species Janthinobacterium sp. NKUCC06_STL. Next base: position 145,114 of record NZ_JAHKQY010000006.1, on the reverse strand, counting down.
GGCCAGCGCCTATGACCGCGCCCAGTTCCTGGCGGAGCGGCGCCGGATGATGCAGGATTGGGCCGACTATATCGATGCCGTCAGCGGCAAGGGAGCGCCGCCGCAGACGCCAAGATTAACGCTGGTCAGTGGCGAATTCAGCCGGGATGGCGGAACAGGAGGGCACCATGTCTAAGTATGTATTGCGCCTCACGGATGAGCTTATCAATCAAGCTGCTCCGAAGGACAAAATATACAAACTATCCGATGGGGCTGGTCTGTACATCGCAGTGCAGCCCAGCGGCAGCAAGGTCTGGCGCATGAAGTATCGCCAGCAAAGCGGTGGCGAAAGCGTTCTGACTTTTGGCAGGTATCCCGAAGTCTCTATCGTCAAAGCCCGCGAACACAGGCTTGCAGCGCATCAGCTGCTGGAGCTGCAGCAGGACCCGCGCACAGAATTCAATCGAGAAAAATTGCATCCACTGCCAAAGCCTATTCCAATCGACGAAATATTCGATGAGCCGGAGTGGGGCCATGTGCAGACCAGTATTCGGCGGGCGACCCTGCTCGCTATCCGTCACCTCGAAACCGCCTTATTTCCGGCATTGCAGCGCATTTCCATCAGTGAAGCACAGCACAGTATCCAGCAAGCAGCCATTCGGCAAATTGAACAGGCTGGTTTGCAGGTCGTCTCCCGTCAGCTGGAGGGTGTCGCGACGGCGCTCGCTGCCAGTTATTTACGTAACGGTATGAGCATGGACCAATTGGTTAGTGCGATGAAGGAGTCAAGGAGGCGGGTACGTCGCCAGGGCGACAACATGCAGTAGCTATCGGAGTCTTTGACCGGGTCCCAATTCTGCGTACTACGAAAAGCGCACTTGACGAAACGAACCACTTGCAAACGTCGATATCAGGCATAGAATGAAGCTCTCTTATGTGGGAATCGCTCCCACGAGGGCATGCTTCGAGCATGTCCCTATGCTTAGCGGCATAGGCGTTGCGGTCGTTACCCGCCACCATGATACATAGCAGTTTCTGCTAGATATATCGCCGGGCCATGCAGAAGCATGCACATCTCGGCAAGATAAAGCGCTGCCTTCAGCGCCTACATATCCCACAGTCCGCAAGACGGATTGCCTGGATGATTGCGCCCGGTGGGCGCTTCTTCAAACAGGAGCAAGACTCCTGCCCCGATTGGTTCGCATGCCCCGCGAGGTAGCGCACCGTATGAAGCACAGCATGGCTTTGCCGCAAGCCGCAGCGTCAGCAGAAATGCCAGCGATGCGATGCCATCGCGGCTGCCGCCAGCGCATGTGCTTGAGAGTCGCCAGTATCGTCACCGCGAGTGCGATGCTGGCTTGTATGCCGTCGCATGCCATGGCTACGTGCGCGCGTCGTTACTGGCGGCGTGCTGCCAGTGACGACGCGCCGCCGACGGCATAGGCCCAGGCGGCAAGCGGAATGCCACCGCGTGATGGTGTTCAGTGACGGGGCCAGGCGCCCCGCATCGCAGGCAATTCCTGCGATGTCCTTTGCCCGCTACGGGCTGATTAGTAGAAGTTGATCCGTGCACGATGTGCACTCCATGGACCCTGGGTGATTGGTCCCCGCTGCGGCAGCTTCCTCCGGGAGCGCGCAGCGGTGCCACACGCGCATGCGGCGCGGGCAAGCAGTAACAGCAACCGCATACACGGGAGTGGTGTCCCGAGGCCCTTGATTCAACCTTTTCTGCTGAGGCAGTGAGGGTGGCCAGAAACACTTACCAGACAGGATTACACCACGCAACATCGATGTGGAAACCCAAGATCGAAGGGATGACTTTGCCATGCGCGACCTGAACTACCAGCTCAAGCAACTGTGTCACCGCAACCGGGATGGCAGCTTTGCGACGCAGGCCGACCGCGAGCGCTTATTAAACCTGTGCGCCAACGACCTGGCGGAACGGGGCTTCCAGCATATGAGCGTGGACAGCCTGAAGCCGAAGCATGTGGCGGCGCTGCTCGACAAGTGGAAGCAGGATGGCGTCAGTACCGGAACGATCAAGAATCGCATGAGCGCCCTGCGCTGGTGGGCCGAGAAGATCGGCAAGGAAAACATCATCGCGCGCACCAACGGCGAATACGGCATCGCGGAGCGGGTGTTTGTCACCAATGTCTCGAAGGCGAAGGTGCTCGACGCCGACACAATGGCCCGCGTGAATGATCCGTATACGCGCATGTCTTTGCAGCTGCAGGCGGCGTTTGGTTTGCGGCGCGAGGAAAGCATCAAGATCAAGCCAGGATGGGCCGATGGTGGGAGCGTCTTACGGCTGAAAGATAGCTGGACCAAGGGTGGCAAATACCGGGAGCTGCCGATTGCCACCATGCAGCAGCGCGCCGTACTGGAAGCGGCCAAGGCGCTGGCGGGCAAAGGCAGCTTGATTCCGGCGCAGTTGCGGTATCGGGACCAGTTGAACCGTTTTCGTGCGCAGTGCGACAAGGCTGGCATCCATGGCGTGCATGGGCTGCGCCATGAGTACGCGCAGCGGCGCTATGCCGAGTTGACTGGCCGACCTTGTCCAGCCAGTGGCGGTCTGACTTCGAAGCAGCTGGATGCGTCGCAAAAATTGGTGGATAACGCTGCGCGGATGAAGATTTCGACGGAGATGGGGCATGGGCGTGAGCAGGTAACTTCCATCTATCTTGGGAGATGACGGCCTGCCTGTAGCAGGTCCGCAGTTTATGGAGCAGAAGATATGCCAGGGGCAGCCATGGCGCTGCCGGAACTATCGCGGAGAGGCTACATGACTCTCCATTGTTTGCTGTTCATCAATCGAAGGAGAATCTTATGACCACGACTAAAAAATTCCTCCGCTTGCCTGCGGTAATCGAGGCCACCGGCTGGTCCCGCGCCACAATCTGGCGCAAGGTGAAGGCAGGCGTGTTGCCTGCGCCGATTCCCATCGGCCCCAAGTCCGTCGCCTGGGACGCGGCCGAAATCGCAGAATGGCAGCAGCGCTGTATAGACGCTAGACGAGGAGTCGCTTGAGGGAGAGGTTGATACCTTATGGATCAACAGCACCGCAACAATAACACCGTCTGGAACGCGTGGGGTTTAGGACATTAGCGACCGAGGCGGACGAAGAGATAGCCAGGCAATTTAATGAGAGTGTTGCTACTACGGCAAGGCTACTGCGCAAACAGAGCGCAAGCGGTTTCTAGTCGGTGTGATTACTACTCAGGCTAAGTTAATGAGTCTGGTGGAATAGTTGGAGATCTTAGCTGAGTGGCTAAGGCTTGGATCGGCAAATGGAGAGAAGCAAAAGCCATCGGGAAATTTGCGGAAAGTGAAGTTTGCGTTGTTGTGGTTGGCAAGACGGTAGCGATCGTGCCAGTGGTTGAGTTTCTTTCGAAACTGTAGCGGAAGAGCATCTGTATGCTGGAGCGAGTTGTTCACTGTGTTCTCACTAGCCAAGCAATTTATTAATTGATGAGGGACAGTTTTCTTCTTGGAATAATTCAAATTATGAACAAATACCTTCAAAAGCTGTACGAAGGCGCTTCGTCTCGGGTGAAAGATCAATCCCGAGTAATTCATTGTATCCATCGCAAGAATTTAAAAGAAATTGACCTAGCGTAATCATGCTTTCGGCAATATTTCCAATTTGTGGCATTCTTCGAATTTCTGTAATATCTCCTGCTTCATTCTCGGAAATGTAAATTTCAAGTGACCGCGGTGTGCTATGAGTTGCCGCGCTCGCTATACGATAAAGAGCATTGTAAGTATCTACGCACTTAATTCGTCTTGCATATTCGTAACAATTTGCTTCATTTGCATTCAATGCTTCAATTTCAGCCTTTAGTGCAATGCGTACATCTTCTGTTGCATAAGATTTCACCATGTCGTAAATGTCATTTTTGCTCTGCATAGCTGCATTAATTATCTTCTGGCGCATCTTTAAATCAGTCTTGAAATATTCTTTCACAAATTCCGTATTCGAGCATAGATTTCCAAAAATAAAATATGCTTCAAGAAAATTTCTTAATCCGGCAGTAACTTCTGTACTAAATCCAGCATTTGCAAGCAAAACTATAGATTCACTTATTTCTAATAATCTAGCCAGCATGACAGAGGAAATGGCCTTTTGTTTCTCAATATCACTTTCTTGATTGGTGATGTCGTTTTTCGCCAAGCTGCTATCACAAAGTCTAATCGTCTCTTGAACTAATTTTATAATCGAGGAAATTTTCCTATTTATGTGCTTTGCATCCGCAACGCCACGGGAAGACAAAAAACCATCGCCAACTATTTTCATTTTTTTATTCCTTATTCTTAGTTATACGATGGTTTTATGTTTAGTAGATATTTTCTTCAATGGAAAGGTTTTTTTTGGCGAATGTGACTTGGAATCCAATCTCGACACCTGATGCGCATCGATCTACTGGTGCTTCGTGTGTTTCTCCGGTTACATGCCAGACACCAATTTCAGGATGTCGGAAACTTTGTATAAGGCAAAGTACAAAGAATATCTTTGGTCCAAATGGTAATAAAATTGGATTTGAACGTGTTAAAAGATCAGATATTACTATTTCAAGTTGACCAAAAGTTCTTGATGGTTGATCAATTTCGTATTTTATTACACGATTTTCACCAGATAATCGCATAATTAGACTGCTATTGTTTTTTTCTAGTTCCGGTAAGAATTCCTCGACGGGGGAAATTGGGATAAATCCCCACTGTTCTGATGGGTCAAGATATTCAGATGCTCCCTCGGCCTTTTCAGGTTCATATCCAAGGCCGGTAATTAAGCTCGTTGGTAACGATTGTTTTGACGGCCATCCTGAAAAAGACGAGTGAACTGGTTCAATAGCTTCGTTGGGTACAACCGCTGTTAAGGGGGGCGTAAAATTTGCCAGTGAATAGCAAAAAGTTATTTCAAATTTCACAAAATCTTGCAAATTAAGTATATGCAAAACTACTTCAGCCATAAATTGTCGCGGCATACACGATATATCCAGAGCAATCCGGATAGTATTAAGGGGGTGCGAACTAGTGAAATTCTTTATGGATTCAAAGAAATCATGAGGGTGGATTTTTTCAAATCCATTCAATTCAAAAAAATCGTCATTTTCGGTATACGCTAGTTCTTTCCTTGAATCACAAATTATTGCTAATTTCTTCGAACTTGAAATTTTGTACTTGTGGGCGATATTGATCGCACGAGATTCCGGACTTAGCGTACATATAATAATGTCAAAATCTTGGTTCGTGGTCGGTAATTTGTCAATAAAATTGATAATTTTCATTAAAAGAGTCCTCGCTGACTAGGTTCCATTTTTTCCTCAGCCTGCACTTTTTGATTGGCATCATTCTTGTTCATTGCAGAAGATATTCTCGTTTGACCGGTGGAGCGCAAGGGAAGGAAAAATTCTGGAGCTAAGCGATAGCATAAGCGCACTCGTGATCCAATTAACCCGATACTTTCAGGAGAGTCTAACAATCGTTTTGGTGATTCGGGGTTCATAATCACTAAAGCACCAAGATGTATCGCTGTCTCAAGGAAAATTCCATATTCCCGAGCTCCCGCAGGATCAATTTCAAATGATTGCGCAGGATCCGGAGAGAAGGCATCAAAATAAAGTTTTTGTCTTATCGAGCCTGCAAGCGTTTCCAAAAATTCATACAGGGTGGCTATTTCATCCTTTTTGCTGGCGTGAATAGGATATATTTTTAACATTGCTGCGAAACGTTTGTGCATCGCTGTAATTGCTGCAGCTTGAACACTTTGCGAAAATATCGGAAGTGATTTCTTTATATGTTCGCCATCTAATAAATCTGCCAAGTTAAGAATCCAGCGAGGATTTCCTTCTGTAATATCTAATATGTTTGGAAAACCAAAATATGGCTCATGCGCAATTTTCCCCGACCGCAATACAGATTTCTCTTTTTTCCAACTTTTAACTGCTCGATTTCTAAACTGAACCAGGGGCATAATTTTTCGAATTAACGGACCCTGTTTTTTTCTATCGGATAGATCAAGGTTAGCTAGGTCAATTTTTGAGCGTTGCAAGAATTCCATAAAGGAATCATCTTTCTTTGCCAATTCTGAGAATAATGTTTGGCGTTTGTCTTTTGATAAATTACCTTCGGTCAATTTTGAATCTGGATACTCAAGACTTTCCTCACCATTGTCTTCTTCGTAAATGCTAGATTTTCCAAGCTTAGTGGAGAGATTAGCTTCGCTAATTTCAAAGCCACGATGTTTAAGAGCTTGGCAAAGCAATCGGGTTGCAAAGTTTCTGAGATCATTTCGCTCGTTGTACCAAAGATTCAGAATTTTAAAGTCATTTCCTTGGGTTGGTTCATCTTCCTGAATTCGAGAAAATATACCAGATGCGGAGGGGCTAAGTGCTAATTTAAATATTAGTTGAGACGACGTCGAGCGTAGGCAGGAAACGATGGATTGAAGCAGACTAGGTGGAATAATTTCCAATTCATCGAGTAGCAAGGCCCATCGCTGATTCTGTTTCTCTATAAACTCGTTAATTGTCTCAATTGCAGTCACTATTCCATCGAGCCAACCTAAAGCCAAGTATGGGTCATCCATTGATAATTCGTGTAGCGAGACGCCGTTCCGTAGCTGGGAGGCCCAAGTCGGGAATCGTGTTTGGCGCATTCTAAGTTTATGCTTAAGTTCAGATAAAGATGGAATGCTAATTGGAGTCGACCATAACTCAGCAAGCCGTAGCGCAAGCGTTACTTCATTTGGACGCTCTAAGATGAATTTGAATTTTTCGTGATCGTTACTGTTTGAATTCTTAGATATCTCTATGCATTTATCGATTGTATCAAGAAGAGCCAAGAAAATTGATGTGCCGAACGCGACTTCGTACAACCTTTTCTTTGTTTCTTCGCAATCAATTCCATCGACGTGAGCGGCTAACTGTTTTGCCCAACGGACATCCGCCGGCACAAATATTCCTACGAAAGCTATATTTTGAGCCGTTGCTCCGTGGGCGCCTGATGAATATGCAAAGCTTGAATCCGGTTGTAGCATCTTGAGTAAAGTAGTTTTACCGCTTCCTCGAGGACCAATTAGAACACAATGATTCAATCCCAATAATTGATAAAACTGAGAAGGGGCAACGAAATCGCGAGCAACGTCTAAGGCAGAGAGCTGCCGTGCATTAAACGAGTCAAGGTAAGATAAGGGATTTGAACTCATAATGATAACTCGGTAGGAAATGATAGACGGCTATCCCCGCCAAGATTAACTTTAAGGCGGCCTAAAAGATACCTTAGCTTCTTAATTTCAAAGGGCATAAGATAGTTTAACGCGGGCAAGACTTCACAAATTTCTGTCCATTTCATAAAACTACCTGGAATAGTTTGAAGGTGATCTCTTACATCGGTAGCAATTTCATCGATATTGACATTGTTGGCGAATCCGCATCCATTTGGAAGCCCATGCTCATCTTCTATTGCTGGTCGCCATTCTGTAGATGTCCAATAATATGCCTCTATTCTGCCTCGCATTTCAAGGGTTCCGGATACATTTTGGATGGATTCTAATTCAAGAATATAGAATTGATTCTTTGTCTTCGTGGCAAGTGCTCCACTTAGGGCTGCTCCGAATGATCCTGCAGAAAAAACGATAGGTGGAGTAGCCGCTCCCTGAGCGCGTATTAGACGTGGATCATGTTTGTGTCCATGAATAATTAACCAATCGTTATATGATTCATTCAAAATTTCCATTAATTTTGAGCCGTTGTACATATCTATCTGCCCAGAACCTTCCGTGTCATGCTGACTTATTGGATGATGATGCATTAAGACGATTCGGAATTTCTTTGAGCTTGCCAGTTCTGTAACTCTCTTTTTAAATGAGTCAAGCACTACTTGACTAATCTTCCCGCGCTCATATTCGTTTGGTTGCATGGTAATGTGAAAATGACATGAATTGATTAGTACAATTACAGCATCGTCATCTTCAATAATCTCGTAACCTCTACCCCAATATATCCACCGCTGATCTGGATTTTTCAAAAACGAAGCAGGATAATCTTCGATTGACTGCAGTAGCCCGATTGGATCAACAGTTTCTTCGACTAAGCCTACTGTCTTCATTGATTCTGAAGCCCTCGAATCGACTTCATGATTGCCTGTTACTGCAATTAATTCTACTGCACACAGCTTGTCTCGAAGGGTTTTTAAGTTCTCCCAGCCTTTAATAAATGCGGGATGTGCTGCTTGGTTAGTAATGTCTCCAGGACAAAGCAGTACATTCGCTTTAATAGCGTTAGACGTTAGAAAATTTCCAAGTTTTTCTATAGGATCAAATTTCTGCCCATTAGCCATTTGCGGCCGATAGCTCGACGGATCTGTCGTTGTATCTAGCACGTAATGAAGATCTGTAATTACAGCGATACGCATACGCGAGCCACTCATCTTCAATTTTTGGGTCATCATTTAATTAAAATTTGAAATTAGTATTTCCTGCACCATGCCTCTACCTCGTGAAAATCCACTAACACTCCTTAGCACGTCTAATTCGCGTACACCCCAATTTGGGAGCAATTCTCGCATGATTGGGAGATCAGCGTAGGATAGAAGCACTTTAGCCCCACGCTTGGAGGCGCGATTGCAAGCATCTGTTAGTCTAACGATGTCAATTTCTTTAAATGCATTTATGCCATATTCACCGCGATCACGAGATGCGCCAGCATAAGGGGGGTCAAGGTAAACAAAATCGCCTGTAGTGGCGATATCTAAGAGTTCTTCAAAGTCTGCCGCGTGGAACTCGGCTGAACGAATGAATCGACCGAAATTTGTTATTTCTTCGACTGAAGGAAGAGCACCCATATGTTTTCCGCGTGGTACGTTAAACTGTCCTTGCTTGTTTGTACGGTAAACACCATTAAAGCAGAAACGATTTAGATAGAGGAAACGCGCAGCTCTGTCGTTCGACGAAAGAGTAACCGGATTTAATGCCCGTAGTTCATAATAAAAAGATTCTGTTAGGGGCATTGCTGCCGCTAATTTACCTATGTGTGCCGGGCGATGGCGTAAAGTTCTGTAAAAATGGATAAGCTCAGGATTGTTGTCGCTAAGGACAGCTTTTTTAGGTTTCAGATCGACGAACAAGCAAATTGAACCGCAGAACGGCTCAATGTAGCGTTCGAACTCTTTTGGTGCGCTGGCCCGCAGAACTGGTAGAAGGCGTCGCTTGCTACCTGCCCAGCGAAGGAGGGGACGGCAAATGTCAGTCATGTATTTTGCAAGATACTCGACCGGTCATCATTTGCATGATGCGTGGCAGGTATTGAGGTGGGTTTGTTGGGGTCTTCATATATGCATAGTATATGTGATTTGACCGTGTCAGAAGCCAGAAATGGGCCCAGAATAGCGGCTGTATAGGTATTTGGGAGGAGACCGTTGCTGTAGTGAAGGGGTTCCTATGCTGATGTACAGACGGTTAGCGGTTGCATAAGTCGGCTGCTTAAGGAACATGGTCTCAAGGATACTTCGAAAACTGCTCTTTTTCCCGATCTCAAGTGTGTAAGTCATTGATTTATATGACGCCAGTTTTCAAAAAAACGGGTACTTGAGGCTCTCTTGAGTTCGATGAGTTGAGCGCCTTGTCTGAGTGGGTAGATGAAATCGCTCCTTGTCTGCATGACAGCTATGACACCTCGGTGAACTCAATCATTGTATTTTCTATCATAGAGGGCTCCCGGCAACGTTACCAGCAGCGGTGAAACCCGCAAAAAATGCTGGCTTTGTGCGGGTAGCTCAATGGTAGAGCAGAAGCTTTCCAAGCGACTAATGTGTATTGCCCAGTAAGGGTATGTTTTGGGTTATGTTTAAATTTAAAATTGCCATACTCTATGGGTATATGCGGGTCTGGACCGAGGATTTGAGTCCCCCTCTCGCAACGTTCAGACGCAAAAAAGCCCGCCGAAGCGGGCTTTCTCACTCTACAGCCAAGCCAAAAGCTCAGAACTGGTTCATGGTGTTGTCTTTGCCAGCCGCCTTCAGCGCCGCTTCGCCGCTGAAGTAATCCTTGTGATCGTCGCCGATGTCCGAGCCGGACATGTTTTGATGTTTCACGCAGGCGATGCCCTGGCGGATTTCCTTGCGCTGCACGCCGGCCACGTAGCCCAGCATGCCCTGGTCGCCGAAGTATTCCTTGGCCAGGTTGTCGGTCGACAAGGCTGCCGTGTGGTAGGTCGGCAGGGTGATCAGGTGGTGGAAGATGCCGGCTTCGCGGGCCGAGTCGGCCTGGAAGGTGCGGATTTTCTCGTCGGCGGCGATCGCCAGTTCCGTCTGGTCATATTCCACGCTCATCAGCTGGGCGCGGTCGTAGGCGGACACGTCCTTGCCTGCCGCTTTCATGCCATCGAAAATTTGCTGGCGGAAGTTCAGGGTCCAGTTGAACGATGGGCTGTTGTTGTACACCAGCTTGGCGTTCGGGATGACCTTGCGGATTTCGCTGACCATGCCGCCGATTTGCGCGATATGCGGTTTTTCCGTTTCGATCCACAGCAGGTCGGCGCCGTTTTGCAGCGAGGTGATGCAGTCGAGCACGCAACGTTCTTCGCCGGAACCGGCGCGGAACTGGAACAGGTTGCTCGGCAGGCGTTTTGGACGCAGCAGCTTGCCTTCGCGCTTGAGGATGACGTCGCCATTGCCCAGCGCGTCGGCCGACACTTCTTCGCAGTCGAGGAAGGCATTGTATTGGTCGCCCAGGTCGCCTGGTTCATTGGTGACGGCGATCTGCTTGGTCAGGCCGGCGCCCAGCGAGTCGGTGCGGGCAACGATGATGCCGTCGTCCACGCCCAGTTCCAAGAAGGCGTAGCGGATGGCGCGGATCTTGGCCAGGAAGTCTTCATGTGGCACCGTGACTTTACCGTCCTGGTGGCCGCATTGTTTCTCGTCGGACACCTGGTTTTCGATCTGGATGCAGCAGGCGCCCGCTTCGATGAACTGTTTCGCCAGCAAATAGGTGGCTTCGGCATTGCCGAAACCGGCGTCGATGTCGGCGATGATGGGCACGACGTGGGTGACGTGGCCGTCGATCTTGGCCTGGATGGCTTGCTTGGCATCACCTTGGGCAGCGTCCAGCTGGCGGAACAGGCCGCCCAGTTCGCGTGCATCGGCCTGGCGCAGGAATGTGTACAGCTCGCGGATCAGGCTGGTGACGGCGGTTTTTTCATGCATGGACTGGTCTGGCAGCGGGCCGAATTCGGAGCGCAGGGCGGCGACCATCCAGCCGGACAGGTAGAGGTAGCGGCGGTCGGTGCTGTTGAAGTGCTTCTTGATCGAGATCATCTTCTGTTGACCGATGAAACCATGCCAGCAGCCCAGCGACTGGGTGTACTTGGATGGGTCCGCATCGTAGGCGGCCATGTCGTTGCGCATGATCTTCGCCGTGTAGCGGGCGATGTCCAGGCCGGTCTTGAACTTGTTCTGGGCGCGCATGCGGGCGGCGGACTCGGGATTGATGGCGTTCCAGGCGCTGCCTTGTTGGTCTTTCAAACCGGCAACAGCTTTGATGTCGTCTTGATATTGGGACATGTGAATCTCCTAAAAAGAAAAGCAATGTTTGAGAAAATCGCCGAGTGCGCCACAACGTCTTGTCGAAGCAAACTGCATGACTAAATAGTAGGCCGATTGGCGACGATGTTCAAGTCTTATATAAGACATATAACTTAAATTAAGTCTTTGTTTTACAACGACTTAATTTATATTTTTCATGATATGAAATGAATTTTCAAAAAGTGAGAGAAGTAATTGCTGAGTCCGGCGCCTGAAATTCCGCGATGTGAAACGTCTTTTCAGAATTTGGTGCAGCGCGACAAATCGGGACGAAAAAAACCACCCGAAGGTGGCGCAGAAGCAATTTTGTTTTAATATTATGTTCCTTTTTGTGAAAGGTAAAGTCAGCAATGCAGATGAACGGTATGGATCTGCCCGTCGAGTATGTTGCTTTTGCAGCAATATATCGGGAGGCGGAAGGATTTTGCAATTTGAGACTGAAGGAAGAGCTCGATTCTTTCGGTAACGTCTTGCAGGCGGAATTGGCTCACATCTATACGGATGTCGTCGAATTGAGTGCCCAGACAGCGAAGCTTGGCGTGTGTTTCGTAGGTGATGGCTGCTATGGGGAGCCTGGAAGTGTCAGTGCTGAGCCGGGAGCCATGCCGGACATTATTGATTTTACAGAAATCATCTGTTTCGGCATGGCCGGTGACGGGAGTCCATTCTGTTTCGACTACAGAGGGGGCCGCAGCGCGCCCTCTGTCATCTTGTGGGACGATGACTACTGGCGAAAGATTGCAAACTCCTTTGAAGACTTCCTGTTGCTATTTTCTAGATAGCTTACCGGGGCAGTTGCCGCAGCGCACGAGGCAAGCCCGTGCGCTGCGCGGATCTAGCGTCCCACGGTCTGCCGCTGATCCTTGATGAACAGCGCCGTCAGCATGCCCACCACGCACACGCCGATCACGTAATAGGCGGGACCCAGCACGTTGTTCTTCAGCATCAGGGTCACGACCACGGGCGTCAGGCCACCGAAAATCGCGTACGACAAGTTGTAGGAAAACGACAGTCCCGAGAAGCGCACCTGCGCCGGAAACGCTTGCACCAGCACGTAGGGCACGGCGCCGACGACGCCGACGAACAGGCCCGTCATCGCGTACAGGGGCAGCAGCAGGTCGGGGCGGCTGCCGACGGTGGTATAGAAGATATATGTGGAAATGGCCAGCAGCACGGAACCGACGAAGATCACGCGCTTGCCGCCCAGGCGGTCGGCCAGCATGCCGGCGATGATGCAGCCGAAGGCCAGGCAGAGTGTCGCCACGGTATTGGCGACCAGGGTGGTGCGCGGCGCGATGTGGTGGATCTTTTGCAGCAGGGCAGGTGTCATCAAAATGACGACGACGATGCCGGCCGACAGCATCCACGTCAGCAGCATCGATACGACGACGGCGCCGCGGTGGCTGCGCAGCACGGATTTCAACGGCATTTCCGTGGCCAGCGCCTTGCGCTGTTGCATTTCCGCAAACACCGGGGTTTCATGCAGCCAGCGGCGCAAGTACATGGCGCCAAAGCCGAAGATACCGCCCAGCAGGAACGGATAGCGCCAGGCGCCCTCGGTGATTTCTGCCGGCGTGTAGACGGTGTTCAAGCCCGTCGCCACCAGCGAACCGAGCAGGATGCCGACCGTGAGGCCGGCCGTCAGCACGCCGCAGGCAAAGCCCGTGAAGCGGCTCGGCACGTGTTCGGAGACAAACACCCAGGCGCCCGGCACCTCGCCGCCCACGGCCGCGCCCTGGAAGATGCGCATCAAGAGCAGTAGCAGGGGGGCCGCCAGGCCGATGGTGGCGTAGGTGGGCAGCAGGCCGATCAGCAAGGTCGGCACGGCCATCATCAGTATGGAGAGCGTGAACATGCGCTTGCGGCCGAGCAAGTCGCCGAAGTGGGCCATGACGATGCCGCCCAGCGGTCGCACCACGTAGCCGGCGGCGAAGATGCCGAAGGTTTGCAGCAAGCGCAGCCATTCCGGCATTTCCGGAGGGAAGAACAACTGGCCGATGGCGTTGGCAAAGAAGACGAAGATGATGAAGTCGTAGAATTCCAGCGCGCCGCCGAGGGCGGCCAGCGACAGGGTCTTGTAGTCTTGTTTGGTGAGGGGACGGCTTGCGGCGTTGATTGCGGCGGTGTCGGAAGTAGGCATGTGTCTCGTTCTTGTGTGTTATCGGAGATTGCCAGACCTAGCATACGCATTTCCGCCGCGTGAGTAAATGCGGGGGATATGGGCAGCAGCCTCAGCTGTGCTTAATACAACGCCGCTATCATCAGCGTTGACTTCATTGGAAAGGACACACAATGCACATCATGATCGTGGGCGCCAGCCGGGGCCTGGGACGCGCGCTGGTCGACGGTTTGCTCGCTGACGGCCATGCCGTCATCGGCGTATCGCGCCAGCGACCTGCCGACTTGCCTGCCGGCCAGGGCGCGCAGCTGCAATGGATAGCGGCGGACCTGGCGGCACCCGCCGAGGCCGTTGAACGCATCGCGCGCGAGGCACCGGCAGCATTGGACGCGGTGATCTACAACCTGGGCGTGTGGGAAGAAAAGGCCTTCAGCGACGAGTACGCTTTCCTCGACGATGCGGACGACGCCATCGTCGACATGGTCAATACCAACATCACGGCGACGATATTGCTGCTCAAGCGCCTGGTGCCGAGATTGCTGGCCAGCGGCAAGCCGCAGCTGATACTCACGGGGTCGACGTCCGGCCTGCGCCAGAGCGGCCGTCCGGAAGTGACGTTCAGCGCGTCGAAATTCGCCTTGAACGGCATCGCCGACGCCTTGCGCGAAGGATTCCGCGCACAGGGGCTGGCCGTGACGGCGCTGCAACTGGGCTATTTGAATACCTACGATAGCTTGTCCGTGCCGCTGGCGGACGCCGCCGCGCGGGGCGAGGGCGAGCTGATTCCCGTGCATGACGTCGTCGCCGTCGTGCGTATGCTGCTGAGCCTGTCGAATGCCTCGTTCGTGCGCGAACTGGTGATGCCGGCGCTGCGCGACGAGCGCTTTTAGGCTTTACGCCGAAACAGCGCCCCGGCTTGTCGCATGTTGGCGGGCGTGGCGAGCCGGGGCAGCGCTTGCCGCGTCAGCCGGCACACGGCTTCCTGCGCCTGGGTGCACGTGAATTCCACCTGCCGCGCCAGGGTGTGCATGTCGGGCGCCAGCCGTGATACGAGCAGGTTTTGCGCATCGAAGCCCAGCGCCTGGGCGCGTTCTTCACCTTTGGCTAACAGCGTCGTCAGGGAGCGCAGCATCTGTGCAAAGCAGGGGATGGTGATGGCGTAGACCGACATGGACTTCCTCAAGTAAAGGGGCGAGAGCAATACTGGCATGATGCCCGTGCCAGCCGGGTTTCAGCGTGCCGCTTGAACATGCTACAGTCCGCCATTGCCGCAAGCCCATTGCGGCGCTCCCTGGATCAAGATTGATGCGCACCTGGACTTCCCCGCCCCAACTCGTCGCCCTGGCCGCCTTCTATGCGCAAGCGCAAGCCCACCCGGAAACGCTCAGTGATGCTGTCTTCCTGGACAATGTGAAAAGCGCCCACTGGCCCACCAATTGCTGGAGTTACGTGGAAGCATCGTTCGCCATCATCGCGCCCGCCTGTCTGCTGCGTCCGCATCTGACTGCCGAGCTGATCGCTTTCCCCATCGACGCCATTATCGCGGGCGGCCTGGAGGATGCAGGGCAAGTCATCGCAATCGGCCTGGCCTGCGCCACGCGCGACGTGCCGTATGTGGCGCCAAGCGAGGAGGGTAAGCGCTGGCTGACGCAGATGTGGCCGGGATTGGGGGAGATGGTCGAGGCCGTGTTTCAGGCCAGGTTGCAGGAGGCGCTGGCGGAAGACTAAGCAAGCTGGTGCTTGACCTGGAAATCGGGTTTGCGTTATGGTATACGTAACTACTTACATATATCCCGATCTCATGTCCTCCAACTTGCAAACCTACGGCTCCCTGATGCTGGCCAGCCGCCTGCGCCGTCTTTCCGATCAACTGTATGCCGGCGTCGATACCAGCTATGTGGCCGCCGGCGTCGAGCTGACGTCACGTTGTTTCCCCTTGTTACTGCTGCTGCGCGACAACGGTCCCACGGCGATCACGGCCCTGGCCGCGCAGATCGGGCAGACGCATCCGGTGGTGGTGCAGCTGGGACGCAAACTGCTCGATGCAGGTATGGTGGCGGAGATGCCGGACGCCAAGGATGAGCGCCGCCGCCTGCTGGCGCTGTCCGACGCGGGGCAAGCCTTGCTGCGCGACATGGCGCCCCTGTGGGATGACGTGCGCGCGGCCGTCGATACGGTGTTCGAACACGGTACGCCGCAGCTGATGGCCAGCCTGGACCGGGCCGAAGCGCGCTTGCAGGCGCAAGGTTTCGGCGAGACCATCGCCGCCTGCCGACGCCAGCGCGAGCAGGCCGCCGTGGAGATCATTGATTACGCGGCGCCCTATGCGCCCGACTTCAAGCGTTTGAATATCGCCTGGCTGGAACGCTATTTCTATGTCGAGGAACTGGACGACAAGGTGCTGTCCGATCCGCAAAGCTCGATCCTCCACGCTGGCGGGCAGATTTTCCTCGCGCGCCTCGATGGCAAGATCGTTGGCACTTGCGCGCTGATCCGCGCCGATGACGCCAGTATCGAGTTGTCGAAGATGGCCGTCACACCCGAATGCCAGGGCCTGGGCATCGCGCGCAGGCTGATCGAACGGGCCTTCGATGCATTCGAGGCCAGCGGCGCGCAACTGCTGTTCCTGGAGTCGAACAGCAAGCTGGCGCCCGCCATCCGCCTGTATGAAAGCAGCGGCTTTGCCCACGTGGCGCGGCCGGCCGGCGACGCGCATTATCAGCGCGCCGACGTCTACATGGAGTGGCAGGGCAGGCCGCGTAGTTGAACACCCCATCGGCCGTCTCCCGCGTTACAATACGCGCACCCCATAACGGAACTCAGGTTCCACTATTCGAGACGCCGACGCCGCATGCCTTCCTTTCCGATGCCCTTCCCGCAGATGATCGTTCCCCCGGAACCCACCCAGGCGCGCAGCAAGCAAGCGTTCGAGCGCCTGCTGCTGGTCGGTGAACAGTTGCTGGCGGAAAACCGTTTCGATGAAATCGGCGTGGCTGACCTGGCCCGGCTGGCGCAAACCTCGGTGGGCACGTTTTACCGTTTGTTGGGCGACAAGGACACCCTGAGCCGCTTGCTGCTGCAGCGCTTTTTTTCCGACATGGTGGAAAAGGTCGAGACCCTGACGGAGCTGCGCCAGTGGGAAACTCGCAGCCTGGAAGACTTCATCCGCGCCATGGTAGCGATGTTCGTGGCCGTGAATGGCGGGCGCAGCGGCGTGTTGCGCGCCCTGATCACGCGCGCGTCGCAGGATGCGCAATTTCGCGACAGGGTGCACCAGATCAATCATCTGATCTCGCAACGCACGGTGGCCGTGCTGGCCAGCAAGTCGTCCAGCATCCGTCACCCGAATCCCACGCAGGCGATGATGGTGGTGCCGCCCGTGCTGCTGGGCATCCTGAACCAGCACACCCTGACGGGTTCGCTGTCCTTTTTGTCGGGCGCGGCGCTCGAGGATGAACTGGTGCGTGTTGCTTTAAATTACCTGACTTGAACTATTTAGCGATTTAACTTGAAATCGGAATTCGGATTCCGTATTATGTTTTCCAACAGCAGGAAAACATATTCCTGCACCTGAACACAAAGCATGTTCAACAGCAAGGAGACAGAATGCGGCGTCACACGACATCCGATGTTCCATTGCATTACCTCGACCTCGGCAAGCAGCAGGGCGAGCCCGTGTTTTTGTTGCACGGCCTCGGTTCCTGCGCCGAAGACTGGCGTCCGCAGATCGACGCTCTCGGCAGCAGCTATCGCCTGATCGTGCCCGACCTGCGCGGCCATGGCGCCAGTCCCGCGCCCAACGGCGACTGGCAGATCGGCGACTTCGCCAATGACCTCTTCAATTTGATGGACCAGCTCGACGTGCCGCGCGCGCACATCGTCGGCTTTTCCCTGGGCGGCATGGTGGGCCTGGAAATGGCCAACCGCGCGCCGGGCAGGGTGGCCAGCTTGTGCCTGATCAATTCCCAGCCGTTCCAGGGTAGCAAGCCGGCCGCGCTGCTGTTTGCCTACTGGCTCCGGCGCACGGTGATCGCCACCTTCGGCCTGAAAGCCATGGGCAAGATCATCGGCAAGAAACTGTTTCCCGATCCTGCACAGCAGGCGCTCGTCGAGCGCTTCGCCACGCAGATGGCCGGTATGGACAAGCGCGCCTACCTGGCTGCGCTGGACGCCATTTTCCACTGGGATATCGATATTCACTTCCAGGCCCTGGCCATGCCCGTCCTCATCATGGCGGCCGACCAGGATTACACGCCCGTCGCCAGCAAGCGGGCTTTTGCCGCACAGTTTCAGCAGTGCGAGATCGAGATCATCGCGAACTCGCGCCATGCCACGCCCCTGGACCAGGCGCAGCGTGTGAATACCTTGTTGCAGTCCTTCCTTACCATAAATTCAAAATAAACAGGCCACTCGCCGCACGGGCCGGGGGCCGGGAAACAGTCATCGCAGGGCAGGTGCTCGCATTGCGCGCGCCGGTACCGTGACGTCTTGCGAATCTGTAAACCGGTCGTCTTCCCTGGCGGTCAGCAAGCCTGACATTGGAGACGCTATGAAACTTGCTTTGAAATTGATGCCCGCCGCCCTCGCCGTTGCCGGCGCGTTTGCCACCCAGGCCCAGGCGCAGGAAGCCAGCCCCGCTGCTGCCAACGCCGCCACTGCCCAGGAAGCCAGCGAGGCGAAAGAACGCATGGAAACCGTGACGGTCTCTGCCCGCCGCCGCGACGAGCGCCTGCAGGACGTGCCGCTGGCCGTCACGGCGTTTTCCGCCAAAGCCCTGGAACGGGCGAATATCCAGAACCTGGCCGACTTGCAGGAGCGCGTGCCGAACCTGACCGTGTACGCCTCGCGCGGCACGAATACGACATTGACGGCCTTCATTCGCGGCTTGGGCCAGGCTGACCCTGTCTGGGGCGTGGATCCGGGCGTGGGCATTTATTTTGACGATGTCTACATGGCCAGGCCGCAAGGCGCGCTGCTCGACGTATTTGACGTGCAACGCATCGAAGTGCTGCGCGGTCCGCAAGGCACCCTGTACGGCAAGAACACCATCGGCGGCGCCATCAAATACATTTCGCGCCCCTTGGCGAAGGAAAACGGCGCGTCGGCGGAAGTGGGCATCGGTAACTATAACCAGCGTAACTTCAAGGCGGCCTTCAACCTGGCCAACGAGAGCGGCACCTGGCGCGCGCGCCTGGCCGCCGCCAAGCTGGATCGCGACGGTTTCGGCCGCAACACCTTTAATGGCGAACAGGTCAGCGACCAGGACAGCACGGCTGCGCGCTTGTCCGTCGGCTACTTTCCGCAAGACATCCCCTTGACCGTCGTGCTGAGCCTGGACGCCACGGATGACAAGTCCGGCGTGCGCGGCTTCCAGCGCATGGGCGTGAGCGCCTTCGACCCGCTCAAGCGGCCGGCCAGCACGGATGCGTATGACATCCAGAGCGGCATGCCGGGCAACAACTTCACGCACAACCGGGGCGGCTCGCTGGTGGCCAACTACACCTTGTCGAACGACTGGTCCGTGAAAGTGATCGGTGCCAAGCGGCGCAGCACGTCCGAGCAAACCATCGACTTCGACGGCTTGCCGCAGCCCATCGCCGACGTGTTCGGCGACTCGCGCGACGAGCAGAAAAGCCTGGAATTGCAGGCGTCATACAGCGGTGACTACGGCGCCGGCGTGATCGGCCTGTACCGCTTCGAAGGCACGGCCGGCGGCGGCATCTACAACAACTTCCTGGGGCGCCAGTTCACGGCCGCCGTCAGTACGGTGGAGACGGACAGCACGGCGCTGTACACGGACTGGACCTGGCCGCTGGGCAAGGTGTGGAGCATCAATGCGGGCTTGCGCCACACGCGCGAGGAAAAGCGCGCCATCGTGCTCAACCGCGCTTTTGCCGACGTGGGCTTTACGCGGCCCATCCAGACGGCGGCCGACTTCGACAAGTCCTTGTCGGTCAGCAACACCTCGCCGAAACTGTCCGTGCGCTATGAAGCGTCGAAGACGACGAATTTCTACAGCAATCTGTCGCGCGGTTTCAAGTCGGGCGGCTACAACGTGCGCGCCAACAACCTGGTGGTGCCAGACTCGGCGCGGCCGTACAAGGATGAAAAACTTGACGCGCTGGAAGTGGGCATGAAGTACGCGGCGCCGGACGACACGTTTGATGCCAACGTGGCCCTGTTCTACAACCGCTACAAGGATATCCAGTTGTCGGTGTTCACCAGCTACGTGCAGCCGGGCGGCGTGCCGGGCTTCTATGGCGACTTCACGAACGCGGGCAAGGCAACGGTGAAAGGGGCCGAGTTCGAATTTTCGTGGCGGCCCAACCGCCAGTGGGAAGTCAACGGCTTCCTCGCCTTGCTCAATGCCCATTATGACGAGTTCATGAGCGGCGGTAAGAACATTGCGGACACGCAAAAGTTCAGCAATACACCAGCCCGGCAAGTGGGCTTGAACCTGACACGCACGGACCGCGACGTGTTCGGCGGCGCCTTGCGCAGCATGGTCGGTTATGGCTACCGCAGCAAGGTCTACCCGACCACAGACTTGAGCGAAACCCTGGCGCAGGGCGGCTACAGCATCTGGACGGCTGGCCTCGTGTGGGAAGCGCCGAAGAACTGGACCTTCAGTCTGCATGGCAGCAACCTGGGCAATAAACGCTACCGCACGGATGGCTACAACATTCCGGCCGTGTTCATCCTCGACGGTTTCTACGGCCCGCCGCGCCAGATCATCGCCAAGGCCGGCTACAAGTTCTAAAAGGTTGTTGAAGTGCCAGCCTGGTTAGCGCCAGGCTGGTTTGTTGTCGCTGTTTTCGTCCTTAATAACAATCAGGAGACTGGCATGGCACATCTGCATCAGCAACTGCGTCACTTCTTATCTGCAATCATCGCCGCCTGCGGCTTGCTGGCCGCGCTGCCGGCCTTTGCTGGACAGTGGGACTTCGGCCTGTACGCGAGCCTGTGGGGATCGCGTGAATACCAGGTCTGGCTACCGAGCAATTACAATCCGAACACGCCGCTGCCCGTCGTGCTGATGCTGCACGGCTGCGGTTCCGAACCCAACAGCATGGCTGCCGTCAGCCGCTACAACCAGCTGGCCGACAGCGAAAACTTCATCGTCGTCTATCCGCGCCAGAACGCCACGGCCAATCCCATGCGCTGCTGGAATTTCATGTTGCCGCTGAACCAGGAGCGGGGCACGGGCGAGCCGGCCGTACTGATGGGTATCTTGAACAAGGTCAAGAACAAGTATGCGGTGCAGGATAGCCGCGTGTACGTGACGGGCATCTCGGCCGGCGGCGCCATGGCCTCCATCATGGCCGCCTGCTACTCCGATGTGTTCGCCGCCGTGATGGTGCATTCGGGCGGCATGTACAAGGGCGCCACCGGCCTGGTCACGGCCGCCGATTCGCTGTTCAACGGCAGCTCGTTCGATCCGAAAGTGCGCGGCAAGGATGCCTGGCGCTGCTCCGGCTCGCCGCGCCGGCTGATGCCGACGATGGTGTTCCACGGCACGTCCGACATCGTCGTCAACCCCGTCAACGGCGAGCAAACCATCGAGCAATTCCTGCAGACCAACGACTATGGCGACGATGGCCTCGACAATGACAGCGTGCGCTACCGTGCCGACAGCATCGTGCGCCAGACGGTGCCGTACGGCCGCAGTTACTCCATCGATACCTACCTGCACAACGGCGCCGTCATCGCGCAAAAGTACACGGTCGAAGGCATGAACCACGCGTGGAGCGGTGGCCCTCCCGGCTGGCCATTCAGCGATGAGCTGGGCCCGGACGCCACCGTGATCAGCTGGAATTTCTTCAAGAATTACCAGCGCTGATGTTTTGAGGAACTAGCAGCTTGGACAAAGCACCTATTGTGCTGTTCAAGACCGCCCTGCTGGCCAGACGGCAAAGGTTGACGGAAGTAGTGGGAACCCTGGCGGGTTCTTACTAAATATCAAGTATTTCGCTGCCATCCCATGGCATTGTCGGTTCTCCAGCTTGATTCGATGCAAGTGCGAACGAGGAGAATGCCATGGACGGTGACGAGTCGATATCGGGTGCCGAGCGACCGCTGCGCCTGCGCCTGGGTGTTTCGCCCAAGGTGCCTGCCGGCGTGCTGATACCGCAGCGTATCGTCGGCAGCGAGGCCATCTGTGGCGGCATCGAATACCGCATCTTGTGTGTCTCGACGCATGCCGACTTGCCGCTGAGTAGTTTGATTGCCTTGCCCGCGGCTCTCGATATCGTCACCGACCAGGGGCAGCTGCGCAGTATCTGCGGCATCGTCACGCAAGCCAGTGCCGGCGACAGCGACGGCGCGCTGGCCAGCTACCAGCTGGTGCTGACGGATGCCTTCGCCATCATGGAAAAGCGCTGCAATACGCGCGTCTTCCGGCGCCTGACGGATATCGAGATCGTCAAGACCTTGCTCGACGAATGGATACGCAGCAATACCGTGCTGGCGCACGCCTTCCAGTATGCGTTTGCCGATTTCTTCGAAGCGCAGACATATCCGCAGCGCGAATTTGTCATGCAACACAATGAATCCGATGCGGCCTTCGTGCGGCGCCTGCTCAAGCGCAATGGCGTCGCCTGGTTTTTTCGTGCCGAGGGCAATACGGATGCACATGCCGAGCCAGCGCATACCTTGGTGCTGTTCAACCATGCCGATGGCTTGCGGAAAAACATGGCCGATACCGTGCGCTATCACGCGGACCGCGCGACGGAACAGCGTGACACCCTGACGTCGTGGAGCGAAGTGCGCAAGTTGCAGGCGGGCAAGGTGACGCGCCATAGCTGGAATGAAGAACATCCGGGCGCGCGGCCGTTCATGACCGCCGATGCCCTGGGACGGGGGACGCAGGGCATGCATGGTAATGCGATTGCCGCTACGCTCGATGATTACCGCGTGCTCCCGCCGCGCGCGGGCAACGATCATGAGGCCTTGTGCCAGCTGGGCATGCTGGCCATGCAGCAGCATGATTACGAGAGCCATTGCTTTCACGCCGAAGGCAGCGTACGCGACCTGTGCCCGGGCGAGTACTTCAGCCTGGCCGAGCACCCGGACATCGACGCCTTGCCAGTGGAGGAACGCGACTTTGTCGTCACATCGCTGCAGGTGGCGGCGCAAAATAATTTACCCAGGGAGCTTGCCGCCAGGGTGGCCCGCCTGTTTGCACGCAACCATTGGCTGGCCGATGATACATCGCTGCCGCAGTGCGAACTGGCGTCGGCGGTGGACGAGGGCCCCTTGCGCATGCATATTGCACTGACCGCCGTGCGGCGCGGCGTGCCCATCGTTCCAGCCTATGACACGCGCATCGACCTGCCAGTAGTCACCATGCAAAGCGCCGTGGTGGTGGGGCCGGCGAATGAGGAAGTCCATTGCGACGCGATGGGCAGGGTCAAGGTGCGCTTTCCCGCCACGCGCAAGCTGGACCACGAGCATGCAGGCGGCACGGGCGCCTCCGACACGGATGCCGATTCGGCCTGGGTGCGGGTCGCGTCGAGCTGGGCGGGAAATGGTCACGGCAGCATGCAGCAATGCGGCTATCTGGGCTTGCCCCGCGTGGGCAGCGAAGTCTTGCTGGCCTTTCTCGGGGGCGACCCGGACCGGCCCATCATCGTGGGACAGTTGTACAACCACAATGCGCAGCCGATTGCCCTGAGCAAGGCAGGCGACTTGCCCGGCAACCGCTATTTGTCCGGCATCAAGAGCCGCGAGATCAAGGGCTCGCGTGGCAACCAGCTGCGCTTTGATGATGTGCACGGGCAAATCAATGCCCAGCTTGCCAGCGATCATGGTTCCACCCAGGTCAATCTGGGCTGGCTGACGCAGGACCGGCGCAACGGCCAAGGGGCGGCGCGCGGCGAGGGCGCCGAGCTGCGCACCGATGAGCAGCTGGCCATGCGGGCGGGCAAGGGCATGCTGATTTCGGCCTGGAAGCGCCTGAATGGCGAGGGTAGCCACATGGCGCGCAGCGAATATCTGGGCCTGATGGAAAACTGCCTGGAACTGTTCCGCTCGCTGGGCAGCTATGCGACTACGCATCAGGCACTGGAGCAGGAAGACCAGGCGCAGCAGGAATTGCAGCACAGCTTGAAAGGCTGGGAGGGCGGCAGCAATACGCAGCCCCGTGCCGAACTGGGTGGTGCGGCGGCGATTGCCGTCACGGCGCCGGCCGGCATCAGCTTTGCCAGTTCCAAGGCCATCGTCAGCTATGCCGTCAGCAATATCGATACGGTGGCGCAGCAGCATCTGCAAGCGGTGGCAGGCCAGCGCTACAGCGTGAATGCGGGCAAGGGTATTTCGCTGTTTTCCCATGCGGATGGCATCCGCGCCATCGCCCACCATGGCAAGTTCTTGCTGCAAAGCCAGCATGACGACATGGACCTCAACGCGGCGAAAAATTTGAAGCTCACCGCCAGCGAAGGCAAGCTGACGGGCATGGCTGATGAAATCGTGTTGATCTCCAAACATGGCGCTTTCATCCGCATCGCCGATGGCATCACCTTCGGCAGCAAGTCGTCGCTGCAGTTCAATGCGCCCAACTTCGTCTTCAACGACCCGCAAAGCATGGAGATGCAATTGCCAAGCTTTGCCGAGGGCAAGGCCGACCAGCAATTCATCTTTCAGTACGAAGGCGACGACAGCGCCGTCGATGGCGTGCCGCAACAACCGCAGTTGGCACCGCAGGCGCACTTCGCCGTGAAGCTGGGCGATGGCTCGTCGGCCGATGGGCGCAGCGATGGAGGCGGCAAGACGGACGTGCTGGAGCGCGCAGCGATGCACCTGGCCGCCATCGAAGTGTTCAACAACAAGGATTGATGACGCCAGGAGGGTGCGATGGGCAGCTATCCGAAAGTACCGTACGTGGTGGGCGAGGAAGTGGCGCTCCTGCATTGCGAACGCAGCGTGTGCAAGAAGGTCAAGATACGCCGCAATTTGCCGGGAAATATCATCGTCATTCACGGCGTCAACGATGTGGGTGTCAGCTACAAGGCGGTGGAGCACGGCCTGTGTACCGGCCTCGCTGCCAGGCTGGGCCGTTCATTTACGCCTGCCACTTATCGCATGCCCGTGGCGGCGGACAAGGACAAGCTGGAAGACGATCCAGACGCCGTCTTTTTCAAGCGCACTGTTGCCAAGGATACCAACAGCCCCGTGATTCCTTTTTATTGGGGCTGCCGTGAAGTCGAAGGCAAGAGTAGCACCATCAATGGTCAGTTTGTCGACCGCTACGGCAACCGTCTCGACAAGGACTTGTCCAAGGAAGGCGGCCCCTTCGGTAACGCCACTAGCAATTTGCCCGACATGTGGCGTCCGGGAATCTATGCGCCAGTCGATCCCATGGGCGATGCCTTGCGTCCATTGAGGACTGCACCCGGGCGCATGTACATGGTACTGGCGGCCCAGCGGCTGGCAGCATTGATTTCCATGATCCGCGATTACGACGCGGATGATACCGTCAGCATCGTTGCGCACAGCCAGGGTTGCCTGCTGTCGCTGTTGGCGCAAGCCATGCTGATGGAAAAGGGGCTGGCGCCGGCCGATAATTTGATACTCACGCATCCGCCGTACAGCCTGGTGGACAGCCTGCCTCTGTTGATGCGTGGCGCGGCCTGGTTCGATGGCGGCGAGGATGCGGCGATGAAGCCCTATTACCATTTGCTCAGTGGCGCGCAGACGCTGGGTGCGCGCCTGAAGACCTTGGTGAATATCGTGGCTGGTGTGGCGAAAGGCAGCGGCCAGGCTTGCCAGCCGCCGTTTGCCGACTTGAAAAAGGATGAGCATCGCGGCATGGTTGGCAGCCGTTGGCAGAGTGCAGAGGACCGCGATAACCGCCGCAAGGTTTATCTATATTTCTGCCCGGAAGACATGACGGTGGCACTGGATAACATCCAGGGAATGGGCTGGGATGGCGTGCCCGATTATGCATCTGGAAGCGAATTGGTTGAAGAAGAGGAGACATCCAGTCTTGATGGGTACAGTGTCTCATCCGGGCACACCAAGATAGTAGAACATAAAAAGGTGCGCAGCGCGCTGGCGGAATTGGGTGGCAGATTTTATCAGCGGGTATTCAGCAACAAGACCAGGCTGGATCCCATCACTGGAAAGACCACGGCGTCGTTGGTAGGCAAGCCGCCGCCTTTTGATTTCCCGCTAAGGCTGACGACAGAAAGCGAACAGTCCCATGTGGATGTTTCCTTGCGTAGTCATCGTGCACAACACAAGGCGGTGGTTTGGCCTGTCAATACCAGGTTGAGCAAAGTGGAACAACGTAATGGCGTACGCACCATCAATGGGGAAGCGTTGAAACAGCCGGTGTTGGCTGATTTGCGTGGCACTTCGCAAATCGATCCAGCCAATGTTCCCACAACGTCCGTGATGAGAAACCGTACTGTGGCAGATCAGGGTCCTGCAGAGGAAGTCGATTCCTGCGACGCTTCGGTAGCACCGACCAGCGGAAGTGGCATGCAGCTACGCAGCGAATATCGTCCTGACCCGGGAGGCTATCAAAAGTTTCCTGAACGGGAAGAGCATCTCAGCCCTCGGGAACTGGCATTGATGACGGCAAGCTACAACAAGGAAAAAGGACTGGACGTGAAAGACAAGTTGGATCAACGCGAAGTTGTTTCCGCGAAACGCTACCCAGACAGCAAGGTCGTGGCTCAGATTCAGGAAAGTCCGAATGAGTCACGCTTGCGTTGGCAACGCGAAGTCAGTCCCAAGTCTTTTCATAGCTCCATTATCGGTAGCGCGAAGAATCATAGCCAAGTGACCGCATATGACGTGGCGATTGGCAGCGGAAAGGCATCATCCGATCCGCTGTTTTATGCGTATCTGTGTGCGGTGGCGGATTGGCGGGTGAAGATGCTGAAGAAAGGTGAGCAACCGAGAGACGGAATAATATTAATGCATCGATTTCGTGCTTTGTATTCTTCTTATCTGGATGTCGAACCAGCATGGCGGCAATCAATTATTGAAGGAAATATTGCCTATTACAACAGCGGAAATTTGCCTGCTGGCCTACCATTATTGTCGGGCGCTTTATGGAAGATTGTTGTATCGCAAACAAAAAATATGAAAATAGTGGCTGAGAAAACGATAAATAGCGTGTCCAAGACGCATCGATAACAGCTTATTTGGACTGATTTTGCTTCCTTCGGAACTGCAGACTCAAAAGGTGAAAAACATGATGATGCTTCGTTGGCTGGGGATATCGATAGTTGTTGTAATTTTATTTGCTGGCTGGTTATGGCTAGGTGCCGCATCTAAGAGTCAGGCACGTGAAATTGCATCACAGTTGCAGGCGCAAAAGCCAAAGAAACCTGTGGAGCCAGGGCAAGAGTACGTGCTGGAAGTGATCGGATTGGGTGTAACGTTGGATAAATACCGTCAGGGGAAACTGTGGGAAGCCTTGCAAAAAGGAAGTGCTTATACCAGCATACGTGAGAAGGATCCGACGAAGTATCCGTGGAAAGGAATGGATAAGGATGGGCAGGGGGGAGGCCGAGCGTGCGACGCATTGGAAAACGGCGTTAATTTCACACCCATGTATTGGGGCTTGCCATCGTTTTATGCTGGTTCTCCTATTCTTGATCCTGATGAGCAACCCAGTTTATACGAGCCAATGGCTGGACTGGTAGCTGGTGCATCGACAATTGGCCTGCCGGCACATTTATTTTCGATAGGTCCTTGGAAATTGGATGAGAGACCGGATCGCTTGTTGATTGAAGTCTTTGAATTTTTCGACCAACATCCAGAGCTGCCTTATGTTGTCGTACATTCCGAAGATAGTATGGGGACGCGCGATGGAAGTCGCAAGCCGGGTGATGCGATGAGACTAAAGGATGGCTATTACATCCCTGAGATGCCCGATGCCACTGCCGTGTTTGTGCTGGCGCGCCGCGAGAGAATAGATTCTTTGCGCTCTTACGTATGGGAGGATCCCGAGAATAAGTTTGTACAGGGGTACTTCAAGGCCATGTATTACGATTTGAAGAGTTCATTGGCCAGGCCAGTCAAATCAATATGGTCCAGTTTTAGTATGCCTCGTCAACCCACCGTCGCCGAATGGCTCGCCGCCGCCGCCGCCTTCGCCCAGCGGCCCGATATCCGCGGCGTCGGCTTGCACACCTTCGATAAACTCAATCCTTGGGAAAATCGCCCGCCTCGCGACTGGAAGCCGACGCCGTGGTTTCCCATTCCGTGGAACCGGGAACAGATGGAAACATTTGACCGCCTGCCCTCGTTCGGTTTCGTGCACCGACCCGTATTCGTCAAGTTCGCGGACGAGGAAGGCAAGCCCGTCACGCGGCGCAACGCGCGCCAGAAGATATTCAATGCAGGCTGGCAGCAGGCGCTGCAGACCTTGCCGGAAGCGGAGCGCGGCAAGGGGCCAGCGCGCATCGTGGCCGGCACGGGAAATCAGCCGGAACAGTTGTTGATGCTCGAAGGTATGTTGCATGACTATGCGTCACAAGGCGGGCCGGAAATCGACAGCAGCAAGAGCGCACAGTTCATCAATACCGATCATCGGCTGGGCAATACCGGTGCCGCCACCTGGTTCATGCAGATGGCCATTGGCGTGATGGGCAGCTATCGCGATGGCGGCGCCACTGCCGCGATTAATTTGCGCGACGGCAATGAGGCCAGCATCATCTTCATCACGCCGCCATCGGACGCCAAACGCCAGCAGCAGGATGCCAATGGCGATATCTTCCGCAGCCGCGTCACGCCCGCCGTCGATCCGGCCAACTATGCGGCCCCATCGGTGGAAGCCATCCTGGAAAGCTCGGTGGGCAAGTAGAACGGGAGGCAGCATGCGTAAAGTCATCCGTTTGGGCGACGCCACGTCGCATGGCGGCAAGGTGCTCAGTTGTGCCGCCACGCATTTTACGGTCAATGGCATTGCCGTGGCCTGCGTAGGGGACTTGTGCAGCTGCCCCATCAAGGGGCATCAAGGCTGCAAGATCGCCAGCGGCTCGTCGCGGCACACCATCAACGGCATCGCCATCGCCTTTGAAGGCGATACCACCACCTGTGGCGCCAAGTTGCTCGCTGGCGGCGTCAACTTCCGCACCTCCTGACGCCGCGTCCGCCTGCCATTTCCTGGTAACTATATAATCTGCGCTTGGGCGACATTTGCCCTTGACTCCGATTGAAGGAATGCCATGCCAGCTTATTTCGTGCGCCCCTTGGCGCTGTGTGTCGTGTCGGCCGTGTGCCTGTCTGCCAGTGCCGCCGAGGCGGTGGTGGATGCGCAGCAGCGCGCGTCCTTGCTGGAATTTTATGCACAGCAATATCCGGGCGATCCGGCTGCGCGCACCGTGTTCGAGAGCGTGCCCGTGGTGGGCGGCCGCGGCAGCGAAGTGGTGGGCAGCGTGGAAACGTCGCCGTATCGGGGCCATGGCGCGCTGTGCCGGACGCAGCGTACCAAGTTCGTGCTGCACGGCGAGGGCAAGCAGGCGCGCTGGCAAGAGGCGGGCATGGAGTATTACGCCTGGCTCGACCGTGGTACCTGCCGCGCGGTGGCCGAACCCGTGCGCATGCTGCAGCGTATTCCCGATGTGGAACTGGAAGGCGTGTTGCTGTACCAGAAGCCGCTGCTGGAGCGGGCGCGATTATTGATGGCGGGCAATACGGCCTGCGCCCCGTTGCGGGCGCTGAAATTTTCGCTGGCGGCGGTCGATGTGGGCACGGCCGCACCGCGTGCCGAAGAGCGCTATGCGCTGGTGTTCAAGAGCGACCGCGACAGCTACGCCCGTGTCTGGCTGCGCAAGAGCGGCGCCCAATATGACGCGTGGAATGTGACTTGCCCGCCGGTGCTGTAAGCTGCACACCCTCGATTTATTTTTTGACTGTTGCAACCATGAACGAAAATTCCACTTCCGCCCGCAGCTGGGGCACCATCGTCACGCATAGCGACGAGATGGCCATCATCTACCGCTATGTCGATACTTTCCATGACGACTGGGACCTGTCGTCGCAGCCGGACCGCATCATCATCGCCTGGCGTTATGAAGACGAAACGGGCATGCCCGCGCCGAACGAGCGCGAGCACATGGAAGAGCTGGAAGCGGCGCTGGCACCCGTGGTGGAAGAGGGCGGCTTCGCCACCCTGGCGCTGGTGTCGACCGGTGAAAACTTGCGCGAATGGATTTACTACACGCAGTCGGGCGAAGAATTTTTCAACCGCCTGAACACGGCGCTGGCGCCGCGTCCAAAGTTCCCGATCGAAATCCGCAGCGCGGCCGACCCCGCCTGGTCCACGTACGCGGGGTTTATGGCGGCGTTACCGAAGTAATTACACCAGCGCGGCCGTCACGATACGCGTGGCGGCCGTGATGATGTCCTGATTCGTGTCCGCTTTTTTCTGTTCGCG
This sequence comes from Janthinobacterium sp. NKUCC06_STL, assembly GCF_019345455.1. Classification (NCBI taxonomy): domain Bacteria; kingdom Pseudomonadati; phylum Pseudomonadota; class Betaproteobacteria; order Burkholderiales; family Oxalobacteraceae; genus Janthinobacterium; species Janthinobacterium sp. NKUCC06_STL. The sequence goes on along the minus strand of NZ_JAHKQY010000006.1, from coordinate 115,046 downwards.
CGTGTAGTACACGGCGATGACCAGTGGCGCGCCGCTGGGCGGGTAGGCCACGCCGATGTCGTTGACGCTGCCATACGCGCCCGAGCCCGTTTTATCGGCCACTTGCCAGCCGGCAGGCACGCCGGCGCGGATGCGCTTGTCGCCCGTCGTGTTGCCGCGCATCCAGGTATCGAGTTGCTGGCGCTGCGGCGCCGGCAAGCTATTTCCCAACAACAATTGCTGCAAGCTGTGCGCCATCGACGCGGGGCTGGCCGTGTCGCGTACTTCTCCCGGGATGGCGCTGTTCAATTCCGTTTCCCAGCGTTCCAGCTGGAACACCGTATTGCCGATGCTGCGCGCAAACGCCGTCACGGCTTGCGGCCCGCCTAATAATGTCATCAAGAAATTGGCCGCGCTATTGTCGCTGTACTGCAAGGTGGCGGCGCACAGGTCGGCGACCGTCATGCCGTCGGCCAGATGCTTTTCCGTGATGGGCGAGTAGGTGACCAGTTCCTTTTTCTCGTAACGCACGTGCTGGTCCAGCAAGCCCGGCTGGCTGACGCTGCGCGCCAGCACAGCACCCGCCAGCATGGCCTTGAAGGTGCTGGCCAGGGGAAAGCGTTCATCGGCGCGGTAGGCCACGCGCAGCTCGCTGCCCTGGCGCCAGGCGGCAACGCCGAGGCGTCCTCCTGCGCCTTGTTCCAGCGCGGCCAATTGCGTCTGGGCGGCGGCGATGCTGGTGGCGGGCGCGGCAAACAACATCGGTGTCGGGCACAGCAGGGCGGCGCCGCCGGCCAGCAGGAGGTTGCGGCGGACGTGGTTCAGGGATTCAGTCATGGTCTGTCAGTGTTTTTTGGAGTGGAAAGAGTGGCCAGCAGTTCGCCGATGGCGAGCAGGTTGGCCGGTTTGGTCAGATGGTGGTCGAAGCCAGCCGCGCTCGATTGGCTGCGGTCGTTTTCGGCGCCCCAGCCCGTCAAGGCAACGAGCACGACGTTGGCGCCGGCCGGTATCCGGCGCAACGCGCGTGCCACTTCGTAGCCGTTCATGCCGGGCAGGCCGATGTCGAGGAAGATAACGTCCGGCAAGAATTGCGGCGCCACGGCCAGAGCCTGTGCGCCGTCGTGGGCCACTTGCGTGGCGTGGCCCATCATGTCGAGCACGGCGGCGAGGGTGTCGGCCGCATCGACATTGTCGTCGACCACCAGCACGCGGAAATGGCGGCTGCTGGCGGAGCTTGCGGCGATGGCCGGTTCGGCGGGCGCCTTGGGTTCCACCGTCAGCAGCGGCAGGCGCACGCTGAAGGTGCTGCCCAGGCCGGCGCCTGGACTGGCCACCGTGGCGCTGCCGCCATGCAGCTCGGCCAGGCGCCGCACCAGCGACAGGCCGATGCCCAGGCCGCCCTGCGCTCTGCCCATGTTTTGTCCCACTTGCGTAAACATGTCAAACACGGTGGCGATCGATTCGGCGGGGATGCCCACGCCGCTGTCTTTGACTTCGATCAAGGCCTCGTGGCCATCGCGTAATGCGCGCAAGCTGATCTGGCCGCCCGCCGGCGTGTACTTGGCGGCATTGTTGAGCAAATTGCCCAGCACTTGCGCCAGGCGCGTGGGGTCGGCCTCGAGCGACAGTGCCTGCTCGTCGAGTTCCACTTGCAATTGGTGGCGGCCCGCCTCGATCAGCGGCATGCTCGTTTCCACGGCGCCGGCGATGATGGTTTTCAAGTCCGTGCGCTCGGGCTTGAGTTCGATCTGGCCCCGCGTGATGCGTGCCACGTCGAGTAAATCATTGACCAGGTGCACCATCTGATTGACTTGCCGCTCCATCACGTCGCGCACCCGCGCCACGGTGGCGGGCTTGTCGGCGGCCAGGCGCATGATCTGCAAGCCGTTGCGGATGGGCGCCAGCGGGTTGCGCAGTTCGTGCGCCAGGGTGGCCAGGAATTCCGTCTTGCGCCGGTCCATTTCGGACAAGTTGTCGGCCAGCTGGCGCAATTGCTGTTCAGATCGCTTGCGTTCGCTGATGTCGCTGAACAATACCGTCAGCAGGCGGCTGCCGGGGCCGCCCAGGCGCGCGGCGAAGACTTCGAACCAGCGCTCCATGGCCACGGCTTCGTTTTCGTAGCGCACGGGCTCGCCGGTCTTGACGACCTGGTCGTACAGGTCGAACCAGTGCTGGTCGTGGTCGGGCACGAAGCTGCGGATGGTTTTGCCGATGGCGTTTTCCAGTCCCGACTGCTTGACGAAAGCGGGATTGCCTTCCAGGTAGCGGAAATCCACGGGGCGGCCCTGCTCGTCGTACAGCATTTCGATGACGCAAAAGGCCTGGTCCATCAACTCGATGAGGGTACGGTAGCGTTCCTCGCTGCGGCGCAGCGCATCTTCCACCTGTTTCTGGCGCGTGATGTCGAGCAGGACGCCGGGCAATTGCAAGGGCGTGCCATCGGGCGCGTATTCCGCGCGGCCCCGCGCGATGACCGAGCGGTACTGGCCATCGCCGGCACCGACGCGGTAACTGGCCTCAAATGGCGTGTGTGCTTGCAGCGCCTGGGTGATCTGCGCGCTGACTTGTTCGCGATCATCGGGATGGATGATGTCCAGATAGCGCGCCAGCGGCGCCGCCGTGGCCGCGTCGGCATTGACGGGGAACAAGCGCGCCATATTGCTGTCGGCCGTGACCCGGTCGGCCACGATGTCCCAGTTCCAGGTGGCCACTTCGCCGGCCGCCAGGGTCAGGCGCAAGGTTTCCTCGTTCTGTTTGCTGGCCGTCAGGTCGAGCGAGATGCCGGACAGGCCGATCACGTTGCCAGCGCCATCGCTGGCGCAAGTGCCGCGCATGTGCGCCCAGTGCAGCGCGCCATCGGGCCAGCGCACGCGGATATCGACTTCGAAATCGCTGGCGCTGGCGATCGCCGCATGCACTACCGCCTGCCAGTGCTGCAGGTCGCCGTCGAGCATGGCGCCCGTCAGCTGCGCGTAATCGATGTGGCTGTCAGGCGGCAGGCCCAGGTTGGCCTTGAAGGCATCGGAACCGGCCATGCTGCCGCTGCCCAGGTCGATCTCCCACGTGCCCATGCGACCGCCCTGCATGGCCAGGCGCAGCCGCTGTTCCGTCTGCCGTTGCTGCGTCACGTCGCAATGCGAGCCCAGCCATTCAACGATGCTGCCGTCGGGCGCCAGCACGGGCAGCATGCGCACGAGCATGTTGCGGTAGGCGCCGCTGACGTGGCGCAGCCGGTATTCCGCTTCGAACACGCTGGTCAGGTGCGATGGCATGACGTAAGGCAAGTTGCGGTCGTCCGGATGCAGGGCATTGACCCAGCCGCGGCCCAGCAGTTCAGCCTCGGTCTGGCCCGTGAAGGCGCGCCAGGATGGCTGGTCGGCATCGAACTGGCCGAAGGTTTTCGTGCTCCAGACGATGTCGCAATGGGCGCTCAGCAGTAAATGCGCCGCCTGGGCGGCGATGGTGGCGGACGGGACGGCGTTGCTGGGCTGGCTGGATTCTGGCATGGAGGCGATCGACGATGGTGCAGGGGGCTGCCGCCGCACTGCAATGGGGCGGCTTGGCAACTCAATTCTGGCGATATTACAACTATTTTTACCGCCATGGCTGTCTTGCTGGACGCCAATTCCGCTTTCGCGGGCCAGGCAAAAAAGTCGTGCCCTGCGGCAGGTGATCGGGGGAAATAGCAACGAAATAGCAACGAAATAGCAAGATCGAGGCGGTATTGTGGCTGAATAACCACTAGTCGGCCCATTATGTTGATGAATGAATATTTTACATAACAATATTCTTGCAGCGCACAAGGCGCTTGAATTAAATTGGCGCCTTACTCAAAAGTTGGTGTTCATCAGACATCCCAGAGATGCGGCCGCTACCGCTGTCAGCTAGCACGACAGCCAGGGCAGAGCCAGTGACGCCAGGAGTGGAGAGACATCCGCTCGCGCTGCTGCACCGTGATGGTGCAGACGATCATCCAGCGCCGTACATAAGCCGGAGACAGGTTTCGCAATTCTTTTTTAAACTTCTGGGAAACAACATGATCAAGATGTCCAAGATGCACAAGCGTTTGTGCGCCAAAAGCGCTGCTATGCTGGCACTGTCCGCTGCCTTGCCTATCGGCTCGGCTTACGCTGATGAAGTCGCTGCTGATACGACCCCTGCCGCCAGCCAGCTGGAAACCGTGACCGTGACGGCACAGCGCCGCAAGGAAAATATCCGCGACGTGCCCGTCTCCGTGTCGCTGCTGCGCGACGAAAAGCTCGACGTGCTGGTATCCGGCGGACAAGACATTCGCGTGTTGGCCGGCAAAGTGCCGAGCCTGAACGTGGAATCGTCGAATGGCCGCACCTTCCCCCGCTTCTACATCCGCGGCTATGGCAATACCGACTTCAACATCTTTGCATCGCAACCTGTTTCCCTGATTTACGACGATGTCGTGCAAGAAAATCCTATCCTCAAGGGCTATCCGATTTTCGACGTGGCTGGCGTGGAAGTGCTGCGCGGCCCGCAAGGCACCTTGTTCGGCCGCAACACCCCTGCCGGCGTGGTCAAGTTCGAATCCGTCAAGCCGAACCTGGACAAGGTTGAAGGCTATTACAACGTCTCGGCCGCCACGCACAACACGACCAATTTCGATGGCGCCGTCAACGTGCCGCTGAGCAAAGAATGGGCCATGCGTGTCTCGACCTTGCGCCAGCACCGCGACGACTACGTCGACAACACGTTTACGGGCAAGAAAAACGCGCTGGACGGCTACAACGAACACGCCGAACGCGTGCAGTTGATGTATGCGCCGAACGGCACGTTCAACGCCCTGTTCAATGTGCATCAGCGCAGCACCACGGGCAGCGCGCGCGTGTTCTACGCTAACATGATTAAGCAGGGCACGAACGATATCGTCGACGGTTTCGACCCGAACAAGTCGTTTACGAATGCACCGAACTTCCAGCGCCTGCGCACCAACGGCGCCAGCGCCCGCTTGAGCTGGGACCTGGACGGTATCAAACTGTACTCGATCACCGGTTTTGAACAGGTCGGCAATTACGTGTCGCATGGCGATATCGACGGCGGCACACGGACGGGCCCGGGCGACGTTCCCTTCCAGGTTGAAACGGCTGGCGGCATCACCAGCGTGAAACAGTACTCACAAGAGTTCCGCGCCGAATCGAAGAATGCCGGTCCGCTCAACTGGCAGGCTGGCGTGTACTACTTCAACGAAAACGCCAACGGTTTCACCGACAACTTCGATACCGACACGCACGTGCTGATCAAGCACCTGGCCAGCCGCCAGAAAAACAGTGCCTGGGCCACCTTTGGTTCCGTCAACTACGCCGTCAACGACGACTTCATGCTGCGCGCCGGTTTGCGCTACACCAAGGACAAGAAGGATTTTGACACGGTATCGGTCTACAACATCGATCAAAAGAATCCGACCAGCGCCGATGTCAGCAAGGCCAAGGTCAACTGGGACTTGAGCGGTACGTATAAATACAACAAGGACGTGAATTTCTATGGCCGTATCGCCACCGGTTTCCGTGCTCCAAGTATTGCTCCGGCCAGCGACACTGTACCCGTAACGGTGGCTGATGCGGAAACGATCACCTCGTTCGAAGCCGGCGTCAAGGCAGACCTGTTCAACCGCCGCGCCCGCGTCGCCTTCAGCCTGTACAACTACCAGGTGAAAAACCAGCAATTGACGGTCGTTGGCGGCACCTCGAACGTGACGCGTTTGATCAATGCGGCCAAGACGAATGGCCGCGGCGCGGAACTGGAACTGGAAGGTTTTGTCACGCCTAGCCTGAAGATGTCGCTGGGCGGCAGCTACAACTTCACGGAAATCAAGGACCCGAGCCTGTCGATCGCCACCTGCAATCCGAAGCGCTGCAACGTGACGGATCCGAAAAACGCCGCCGGCAATGCCATCATCGACGGCAACCCATTGCCGCAAGCGCCGAAGTGGACGGTCACCGCCACGGGCCGCTATTCGATCCCGATGGAAAACGGCGAATTCTTCGTCTTCACGGACTGGGCTTACCGCAGCAAGATCAACTTCTTCCTGTACGAGTCCACCGAGTTCACCGGCAAGCCGATGGTCGAAGGTGGCTTGCGCGTGGGCTACACCTGGGATGCTGGCAAGTATGAAATGGCCGTTTTTGGCCGCAACATCACCGACACCCAGCGTATCACGGGCGCCATCGACTTCAACAACCGCACGGGCTTCATCAATGAGCCGCGTCAGTTTGGTGTGCAGTTCAAAGGCAACTTCTAAGAACACATAAGCAAACCTACTGCGCGTCGTGATTTGCGGCCTGCGATGCTCACTGTGCTAAAGCACAGCTGCGCTTCTCAGCCGCAACTCACTGCCGCTCGCTACGGTTTTCTTAAGTGTTCGGTTCCAGGGCCGGCCCTAGCTGCTGGCCTGCATTGCTACCCGCCCGGTTCGCCGCGGCGGGTTTTTTTATGCCCGTTCGGGAAGGCGTGCCAGCCGCTGCGCCCAGGCGGGAATGGCTTGCCGCCAGAAGTCTTCCACGTTCTCGGCGCACACATCGAGGCCGAGGAAGCGGGCCGCCGGCAGCAGCGCCGACGCCAGCAGTTCGGTGGCTTGTGTTCCTGTATCGAAGGCGAGGGCGCCCGTCTGCTTGGACAGCTTTTCGCCGCTGTCGTTCGTGACGACAGGCACGTGCAGGAAGCCGGGATGCGGCAAGCCCAGCACATCCTGCAGATACAGCTGGCGTGGCGTGGAATCGAGCAAGTCCGCGCCACGCACCACCTGCGTGATGCCCTGTGCGCCATCGTCGACGACGACGGCCAGCTGATACGCCCAGTAACCATCGCCGCGCAGCACGATGAAGTCGCCCACGTCGCTGGCCAGATCCTGCCGCTGCGGACCGGCCCAGCGGTCGGCAAAAGCGTATACGGCATCGGCCCCCTGCGGCACGCGCAGCCGCAAGGCCCGCGCCGCCTTGCCCGGCGCCAAGCCGTGGCGGCAGGTGCCCGGATACACGGCGGCCCCATTTTTCGGTGCTCCCGCCTGCAAGTTCGAATCCTGAATCTCCTTGCGCGAACAGCCGCACGCATACACGAACCCATCGTCCTGCAATTGCTTGAGTGCCGCCTCGTACAGCGGCAGCCGCCGGCTCTGCCACGTCGCCTCGCCATCCCAGTGCATGCCACAGCGCTGCAGGCTGGCCAGGATACCCAGATCGGCACCCTCGACATTGCGGTCATAGTCCAGGTCCTCGATACGCAACAGCCACGTGCCCCGATGCACTTTCGCATCGAGATAACTGGCCATGGCGGCAACGAGCGAGCCCATGTGCAGGGGACCGGAGGGGGAGGGGGCGAAGCGGCCGATGTAGGGGGCGGTGGGAGAGTTCGGAGACGGCATGCTGTGAGTGTAGGCAGTGGTGACAGGCGCTGATGGTTGATTGCTCAGGGTGGGGAGCTTTGGCGACAGCGGCAAGTATCGTGCAGGGCGATGGGCAAGTCAAATCCTGGGCTGCTCCCGGCATTGCCTAATTGATCATCAAATGCGTAACGTTATCTTCAACATAAGAAATTTCTTCTCTGCAGTAATGCGCGTCATTTAGCGCTCTGAAATGTAAATGCTTGTCGAATTCCTTCGTTCTGAACTTGTTACTGAACAGTGCTACAACGCTTCCCTCATCTGGCCAGCCTGAAGAATGCAATGCTATCAATGCATTTTCAAAAGCAATTTCATCGAGAAGACAGATTTTTAATTTTCGAGGTAGCTTCTTCAATAAATTCAGCCATCGTATCTCACTTGCTTTTGGAAAAAAGGTATCACTATTTTTTATGGATGCCACTATTCGTTGCTGCACTTCTACAGATTTATCTATATTGATATACGATTCACAATGATCATTCATTTTCAATCTGATGGGTGATTTTCTGGCTGTTTTGTACTGCAAGATTATGCATGAGGAGGATATTTTTATGTCATGCTGTACGATAACGCTGCCCCACGAAAATTGAAATGCTATTTCTGATAGTCCTTTCATTTTACCGGGAATGCCAGACTTTCTTTGAATTTGTTTGACTAGCGATGATTCACTAACGCCGTTGCCTACAGAATTATTTTCAAAGTAATGTATTATTATGCAATCTATTTCGGGGAAATTCTCTTTTGCAATAATTAACTCGACAACGTAATCGCCTAGCCATCCATTGATGTCAAAAATATACATTCCAGCCGCTGTTGTTGTAGGTATGGTATGGAATGTATTGATAATGCTATTTATGAAATCGTTTGCTGGAGTTTTTTTCGATAAGGCAATCTCTCCATTGACGAACAGTAGTCCATCAATGAAATCAAAAATATAGCTTGGGATTACAAATTTTTTCATTCTGTTATGCGAAATTTTGAATGAGGCATCTCGTATGAATTATTGCAGTGATTCAGCACGGTTCGTAGAGGCAAATATTGTTCCCCATCGGATCTTCGACGTTCAGAAAACTTGCGTAGGGAGTCTCTACGTAATTGACGAAAAAAGCAGTTTTTTCCAGTCGCTCCTTGAGCGTGTCAATATTTTTCGTTGGTAAAGTGAATAGATTGAGCGTGCCACCTTTGCTACCTACGCGATGTGCTTGTTCAATGTTTGAAGGATGCATGAATTCTATTGAGAAATTTTTGTTGGACTCGTGCGCCATTGTCAGGCGGCGACTTGTACCTGAATCACACTGAATGATGCTATCCATCGTAATAACGAATCCGAGATTATCAGTATAAAATTCTTTTGCCTCGTCAAAATTCAGGCAAAGTATTCCTATATTGATTGTGTTTAACATGTGATTTTTCTGTATTTCATGGTTCTCTTGGGAAGATAGGATAAATATTTCCAACTCTTTTCCTCTGAATTTTCATTGATCAGTAGATTGATTATTTTTGGCGTGATTAGTTTGGTATTCCAATCATTGGACAGCTTAATGTGGATATCAGTTCCATTTCCAATTTCAAAATTCATACTTGATAAAAATTTCTTATGTGGATAAATAAGAATTTTCATTTTGGTCCTTTGATTTATTGCGTATGAAAATTGTGCATATTCCACGATATTCCAATTGATGCCATCGCTGATTGAAGAGATGCTGAAGCTGAAATTTTGCCCCATGAAAAATTAAATGCGGAGAATGTTTTCTTTATCTCATCAGGACCTTTTCCCAAGACTTCAGCAAGTAATTTGGCTAGTCGGTTTTTGTCGGCTATTAATTGGTACTCTGTCGTGTTATATCCATATTTTTTTGTATTTCCCCCATCCCACGATAGCCAAACACTCTTCATGCAATAATTTTTAAAAATAAAATTTATGCCAAACTCAAATTCATTCAATCTTCCGCAGGTTGATAAATTGTGCACATAAGTGTTTGTTTTATTGTCTTCTATCTCAATGTTATTTTCTTTTGCAATTTGAATAAATTCAGATTCGTTAAGTGGCGCCATCATGATGCCATCCAATAGGAAATAACCACTTTCTTTATCAAAGGATAATGTTTTCATTTTTTGAAACCTTGCCGGATGACCTGGTACGGAGTGGTAATACGATAATCCCCAGCCGGACAATATGCCTTGACCGCTAACGGATGAGATTTTCGCATATCCACTCTAGAGTTTTCGCATAGGAAATATTTCCTTGTTCCCGTTCTTGGGCCGCATCATGAAGAAAAGAGTTCTGTAGTTCCGGAGTTCTCTTTTGCGTGATCCACATGCAAATAGAATCAGCGATAGCATGATCTATATTTTCCTCATCAAGTATTTTTGCCATCATGTGCAAACCTTTCAAAACATGATTTTTCCACATGTGGAATTCGGCCACAATCATGGGCAGTCTCAGGGATTTTCTTTTTTCGAAGCGATCAAGAATTTTCTCTTGTTCATAGCTTGGTGAGTTGTGCAGGTAGTAACTAAATATAGGTTCAATATGGCTATTGAAAACATCGCCGTCGTCGGCAGATATTGTTCTTCCGGACGCAATTTCTTCATGATGAATTAGAGTGAACTCTATTTGATTGATAGTCTAATTTTATCTATGATAGTTTGAACTGATGATTTTTCTCGTCTTTTTTGAAATGGTATAAGTGATGGATCTTCCCAGTGATGTTTTTCCACCTAGTATTTTTTTACCGGGTGCAAAATTTGGTACGAAAGTTATTTTAATATCTTCGTTGTTGTCTTGAATATATATTTCAAAATCTGAAATATTTCTTTGCTCTTTTCTGAATTCATCCAAAGCCACGAGCAATTTTTCAAGATTTTTTCCGGAAATTTTTTCTTCCAAGTTTTCCATTTTGGATATATGTTTTTCATATCTCTATCGGGATAGGAAAGGTATGTGGGAGTACTCTGCTAATTAATATTTACTTTATTTATTATATATTTGTGTTTTTGCCATATATTATCATTATCGAGCAAAATGATGATTTTTGATCTGCCTTGATTAGTATGTATCCCCACGAGAAAGAAAAAAAATCCTCGTACTTTGTCGATATTTCAGCTGATTGACCTAGTGATTTTGAAACTAACTTACTAAGATATTTTTTTTCATTGATCATTTCCGAGTGACTGGAGTTATAGCCAAGTCTGTTTGTTATTCCATCTGTCCAGATTATTTCAATAATGTAAAGAATTCCATTTTTAAATCTGAAATTTACTCTTGTCTCCAGATTGAGAAAATTAATACTTTGTATGCTATATGTTTCAAATTCGTTTATTTCCCCAAAACCTTCAAGAAAATTTATGTTTTTTATTTCTTTGGTTGACGTATCTTTGTTTACGTGAAAATTCTCATTTATTTCGATATCTCCAGTATTTTTGTTAATATTCATTTGAGTCTTCGAAAATTTAAATATTTTCGCATTAGCTTTGAGTTTTGATATATCTGAATCATCAATGAAGTATTGATTTCCTCCTCCTGCGTCTGTAATGTATGTGCCAATAGCTCTTGCTTCCTTTGCTGCCATTCCTTGAGCGCATGGATGGGTGTTTTGCACCGATGGCCCGTTGTGGAAGGTGGCTGCTGGTCATTTTTAAGATTTTTTATGAACATATCTTACTTTAATGTAATTTAATAAAATTCATTTTTGATAATTTATTTTAATTATTTTCTTGTTTTTTTTGAGATAAGATAAACCACCGTCCGACCCAGCGAGGTTTTTCCTCCTAGCATTGGACTCTCTCCCTTTGCAAGATTTGGGTGAAATTTTAACTCTATTTCATTATCATCATCTTTTATGTAGATAATGAAATCCTCAATATTTTTTTGTTTTTTTTCAAAATCAATATAGGCAATTGTTATATATTTAAAGTATTCCCCAGAAATTTTGTCATCAAATTTTCGGACTTTTTCCATAATTTTTTCTCCTTTAATTTCTTTGTTGGACTCAATATTTTGTGCGGATGATTTGTGTGTAAAAGTTCGATGGTCAGCACCTTGTCGAGCGCGATGCTGGCATCGTCGGACAGCACTTCCACCACATAGGAAAAGTCGCGCGACAGGCTTTCGCTCGCGGACAGGCTGTTGGCGAGGAAGCGGATGCCGGCGGGGCCGTCGCCATGCGGAAAGCGCAGGCGCATCAGGCGCTGACCCTGCATGTCGCCCGTCAATGCCGTCCATGCCGCCGTCGTATCGGGGAACTCGCTCATCGCGCATCGCTTCACGGTAGGGATCGTTGGCCGACTGTAGCAATAGCGAACACAAGCGTTTTGCGCGGCCGCAAGGATCAATCGTTGAATGAAGGCATCAAGTGCATTTCGTAATGTTTGTCATCGCGGTGGCGCGGCGTTGCCGCATCGCCAAGGAAACTGTTGCAGCCGAGGCCGCCTTGTGGCGCTGCCGTCAACGTCGTCCCTTGCACATCGCTGGCGCGCAGCACCAGCACGATGTCGTAGCGCACGAGCGGCTGGCCGAACAGCATCAGCATGTGCCGCAGCGCCTCGCTGCCAGGGGCGCGCGGCAGGAAGCTGGCGTGCTGCTGCGCCGTGAGCGGGCCGAGGCGCAGGCGCACGGCCAGATCGGGACGGCGGCAGCGCTCGCCGATGGTGGCACGCTGGCCCAGCACGGCATTGGCCATGCCCAGCGCCGTTTGTTCGCGCGGCGCCAGCACGTCCATGGCTCCCGTCGCCTCGTCGATATGGCAGGGCACGCCGAAGTGGTCGGTGAGGATGCGCGCCATGACGATGGACGAGATGTTGCGCTGCTGCAGCAAGCCGCTGTACAGGCCGGCGGCCGCCTCGTCCTGGCCCTGGCCCGGCTGGCATGCGGCCAGGGCCAGCAGGCGCGACAGGAAGTCCCCGTCATGGCCGGCTTGCTCGATGCGGTATTTTTGCCAGGCCTGGTAAAACAGGGCCACGGCGCGGCTGGAAAACAGGTCGAGAAAGGCGCGTGGGCCGGTGTCGCGTTCGCTATGCTGGTGCGCGGCGATGCGCTCCGAATAGTGGCTGGGCAAGCTGCCCTGGCAACCCAGCAAGCCCATGAAAGCAGGCGTAAGGTGGATGTGCTGGCCGTGGCCGGACAGCAGCGCCTGCAGCAGGGCATCCGCATCGTCGATGCCGCCCGTCGCGAGCGTCTCGACCTGACTGGCGGGAAAGCGCAGCGAGACGCTATTGTCGAAGCGCACGAGCTTTGCCAGCGCCGTGTGTTCGTCGATGCCGTGTTCGGCCAGCCACGCCAGCAGCAGGCGCAGGGCCTGGAAGCACTCGAAGCGCTGCGGCGCGTCGAGCAATTGCTGGATCACGCTGGGGTGGCGTCGGCGCTGCGTTCCGGGCATCGTATGAGTTCCTCGCCGCTGCGGTGCGACAGCAGCGTCAGTTGGCTAAAGCAGTTGAGTTGGCTGTTCAGGGCGAAATAACGCTGCAGCACCTGGGCAAAAATATGGATACTGCAGCCGACGAAGGCTTGCTCGTCGATGCCCAGGCGGATGGCGATGCCGGGCATCAGGGTGGGAAACGGCACGGTGGGCATCCACGCGCGCGTGCTGCCGTGTTCGAGCGTGACGATGCCCTGAATCAACCGCTGCGTGGTGGGCGAGCGGGGCAGGTCGTACAGGCCCAGCATTTTCTGGAATTCACCCAGGCCCGCCTGCGTCAGGCTGGAGTAATTGAGCGACAGGTGCGCAATCAGGCGCCAGTGGGTGTCCGCCAGGAAACGCACGCTGGGCGTGGGCTTGCGCAGGAAGCGCGCGGGGATACCGTCGGGCACGTCTTCGGCCAGCAAGTCGCCGCCGGGCAAGCCGTAGTGCAACTGCGTGGGCAAGTCGCGGTTGCTGCACAGCAGCTGCGTCGAGACGGTGGCGCAGGCCGCGCTGCCTGGTGAAAACTGCGGGTCGATCAGGCTCAGCCGCATTTCATGGCCGGGGCTGATGGCGGCCACGGCTTCGTCGCGGCGCGCCAGCCAATATTGACCACGCTCCTGGCCCTGTTCTACCTGAGAACCCTGCAGCGAGGCATATAGGGGCAAGAAAGTGCTGAGGCGCTCGCCGGTCTCGTCCTTGCGCACCACGGTGACGGCCTCGATGCTGTGCACGTCATAGGCAAACGCATGCGTGGCATCGGCCACCAGCGCGTAGTCGGGCTCGGTATGCGTGAGGCGGATGGGCACGCCGGACTTGGCAAACAGGTTGACGACGGGCGTGCAGCCGAGCAAAAGATTATCGGGGCTGACGCCGGACAAGAGCCGCGCCTCGTGGCTGTCGCTGCGCACGCCCTTGAGCGGCAGGTGCAGGGTGAACTGGCGGCACTGTTTTGGCAGCAGGGTGGCCAGCAGGGACCATGCGATATCGATGAAATGAAATTTTTCCGGAAACGCGAAATACTCGGTCAGCAGGCGCAAGGCCGGGTGCGAACGGGCGGAAATGGGGATCAGCGCGTCGTCGTCCGCATAGCCTGCCGGCGCCAGCAAGGCACCGTCGATGGCTTGCCACGGGCCGTGTTCGTCCAGCGCCACGTACGCGCCCGCGCCGTGCAGGAACAGGGCGTCGAGCAGGGCCGCGCGCACCGACGGTTCGCCATCGGCAAACAGGCGCAGGCTGGCAAAGCCGGCCTGGTCCAGGTGGTAATTATCACTGCTGCTGCTGAACTGCATGCTGAGCAAGGCGCTGGCGCCATCGGGCAGGCGCAGGCCGGGCGGGGCGTCGATGATGGGCGAGAAATGCAGCTGCGTGATCGCCAGCGGCGCCAGGCTCACGTCATACGCGCTGGTGAACTTGCAAGCGACGCCCTGCACCGGTTGCGAGCGCAGCACGGTGCCGCGTGGGACATGCGCCACCTGGACCAGCTGACCGCCGCTCGGCGCTTCGTCTGCCGCGATGCGCACGATGGAGCACGAAGGAAACGGCCGCAGGTAGTGCGGGTACAGGGTTTCCAGCAAGGAGTTGGTGAATTGCGGATAGGCGTCGTCGAGGCGCTTGGCGACCCTGGCTGTCAGCAGGGCAACGGACTGGATCAGGCGCTCGATGTGCGGGTCTTCGCAAGTGTCTCCGGCGATCAGCAGGCGCCCGGCCGCTTTCGGATAGCGGCTGGAAAATTCGCGCGTGTACTGGCGGAACAGGCCCAGCTCGCGCTCGTAATACGGCAGTAGTTGTTCCACGGTCGCGCTCTCCGCCAGCAGGAAAGCTTCATGCTGGCATCAGGCGCGACCGTGAGTGTTGATGCGTAACAATGAATTTTAGAAATGGTACTCCGCGCGTATCATCGGCGTCTTTGCCGTTTGCCCCACGTTGCCCGTGGTGGAGGGCGAGTTGCCGAACTTGTTCTTCCAGTACTGGTATTCCAGACCCACGCGGAAGGTGTTCTTGGCGCTGCCGAGGGCCGCGCCCACGTCGAACATCACCTGCATGTCGATGTTCGTTTCCACCGCCGTCTTGCGGCCCACTTCATCGTTGCCTTTTGAATCGATGAGGTTAAAGAATCCTTCGAACGAGAACAGCGGCGACAGCGGGATACCCCAGGCGCCCGTCAGCATGGCGTGCGTTTTATACGTGTAGCGGCCCGTCACTTGCGAGATGGGCGGGAAGGCGCCGCTGGGGGCGTTGCTTTCACGCAGCAACAGCAGGCTGGTGTTGAAGAAACCGGGCACGTCCCACATCAGGGTAGGGCCGGCCACCAGCATGCGCTTGCGCGAATTGTAGCCGACGTCATTCTTGGTGTTGACGTCGAAACCGAGGGTGACGCCGACGCCGCGCACGGGGCCGAACTTGATGTCGCTGCCGCGCACCTTGCCGATGTCGATGGTGTTGCGGTACACCAGGTACGCTTCCTGCGCGCCGGACGTCTTGCCGAGCGCGCCAGGGTCCTTGCTGTCGGACATGAGGAAATCGAGGTTGACGAAATTGCTGCCGTATTTGTAGCCGCTGGCGTGCGTGATGGCGAAGATGTTTTTCTTGATGTCGTCCGGATTGAACGGCTCGCGGTAATCATTGCCGGCGCGCCAGCTCAGCGCGGTATCGCTCCATTCGGCAGCCTGGGCGGTTGCGCCCACGCCGAGGGTGGTAGTGAGGCAGAGCAACAGACACGGTATGGTTTTTGGCACTTTCGGCTCCTGATGGCGGTGTGGGGAAACGGGAAATGAAATAGCAGGGGGTGTAGCCCGCATGAAGCGCTGCGATGGGGATAATTACGCGCCGTTCAATCCATGATGCGAGAAGCGCCGCGTCGGGCGATATGTCTTGTCTGCATACTTACTATCATTTCTTGCATATAATCATCGCACCTTCTCGCCCTTGCGGGGCAAGGCGGCCGCTGTAAAGCTGATAATTTTTTTCAAAATTGTATACAGGTGTTGTTTTTTTGCGGAAATAGAAATGCGCGCCGCCACGCCATCCCCCAAGCATCGCGGATGCCGATACGATAGAGACAAGAGCTTGAATTTCTCCACCGGCGCCAACGCCGGCGACCCTGCAGCGAGGCACGAAAAAAACAATGACGGCACGCCTGGAATTACTCGATATCAGCAAGCGCTATCCGGCCGTGGTGGCCAATGACGGCATCTGTCTCACCGTCGCGCCCGGACAAATCCACGCCGTACTCGGCGAAAACGGCGCCGGCAAATCGACCTTGATGAAAATCATCTACGGCGCCGTGCAACCCGATGGCGGCCGTATTCTGTGGAATGGCCGCGAAGTCGAGATCGCCAACCCGTCGGCCGCGCGGGCGCTGGGCATCGCCATGGTGTTCCAGCACTTTTCCCTGTTCGACACCTTGACCGTGACGGAAAACATCGCCCTCGGTTTGCCCGCCGGCACCAACATGGCGGAGCTGGCGCAGCGCATCGAAGCGACGGCGCGCCAGTACGGCCTGGACCTGGAACCGCAGCGCCACGTGCACACGCTTTCCGTCGGCGAATGCCAGCGCGTGGAAATCGTGCGCGCCTTGCTGGCCAAGCCGCAACTGCTGATCCTCGACGAGCCGACGTCCGTGCTGACGCCGGGCGCCGTGGAAAAACTGTTTACCACCTTGCGCCAGCTGGCGGCCGAAGGCTGCAGCATCCTGTACATCAGCCACAAGCTCGACGAGATCCGCGCCCTGTGCCATACGTGCACGGTGGTGCGCGCCGGCAAGAACGCGGGCGTGTGCGACCCCTCGCAAGAGTCGGCGGCCAGCCTGTCACGCATGATGATCGGCGCCGAGCCGCCCGCCGTCACGCGCGTGGCGCGCACGCCCGGTGCGGCCATGCTGAGCGTCAAGAATTTGAACTTGCCGAAGAGCCACCCGTTCGCCACACAATTGATCGATATCCATTTCGACGTGCGCGCGGGCGAGATCGTCGGGATCGCGGGCGTGTCCGGCAATGGCCAGCAGGAATTGCTGGCCGCCCTGTCGGGCGAGGACATGCGCGCCGCCGCAGGCAGCATCGTGCTCAATGGCACGCCGGCAGGACGCTTGCCGCCGGGCCGCCGCCGCGCTCTGGGCTTCGGCTTCGTGCCGGAAGAAAGGCTGGGACGCGGCGCCGTGCCCGACATGGGGCTGGCCGACAACGTGTTATTGAGCTTGCAGACACCGGCCACCATCCGCCACGGCTTCGTGCGGCACAAGGTGATCGCGCAGCGGGCGGCCGCCATCATCGCCCGCTTCCAGGTGAAGGCGGGCGGGCCGCAGGCGCTGGCGCGCAGCCTGTCGGGCGGCAACTTGCAGAAATACATCGTTGGCCGCGAAGTCATGCGTGAACCCACCGTGCTGGTGGTGGCGCAGCCAACCTGGGGCGTGGACGTGGGCGCGGCCGCGCAAATCCGCGCCGAGTTGCTGGCGCTGCGCGACGCCGGTTGCGCGCTGCTGGTCGTCTCGGAGGAACTCGATGAATTGTTCGACATCAGCGACCGCTTGCTGGTGATGGCGAAGGGAAAAATTTCGCCGTCGCTGGACGTGGCCGAGGCCAGTGTGACTCTCGTGGGGCAGTGGATGAGCGGGCTGTGGCCGCAGGAGGCTGTCCATGGCTAAGTTTGCCTTGCGCCTGGAAGCCCGGCCGACTCCGTCGCGGCTGATGTCGTGGCTGTCGCCCGTGCTGGCCGTGCTGCTGACCGTGCTGTGCGGCGCGCTGCTGTTTATCGCGCTGGGACACGATCCGCTGGCCGGTCTCGCTGTCTTCTTTGTCGAACCCTTGCGCGACGCGCACGGCTGGTCCGAGCTGGGTCTTAAAGTCGCCCCGTTGCTGTTGATCGCCGTGGGCCTGGCCATCTGCTTTCGCGCCAACATCTACAACATCGGCGCGGAAGGCCAGCTGACCCTGGGCGCCATCTGCGGCGGCGCGGCAGCGCTGTACCTCGATGACGGCGTCGGCGGCGCGGCCATCATCAGCGTGTCCCTGCTGGCCGGCATGGCGGGCGGCATGGCGTGGGCGGGCCTAGTGGCGTGGCTGCGCGACCGCTACAACGCCAGCGAAATCCTCGTCTCGCTGATGCTGGTCTACATCGCCCAATTGCTGCTCAGCTATCTCGTATATGGCGTGCTGCGCGACCCGGAAGGGTTTAATTTTCCGCAATCGAAACTGCTGTCCGACGGCTTGCTGTTGCCGATGGTGATCAGCGATACGCGCTTGCACGTGGGCATCGTGTTTGCCTTGCTGGCCTCGCTGGGCGGCTGGTTGTACTTATCCAGAAGCATTGCCGGTTTCCGCCTGCGCGTGGGCGGCATGGCGCCAGCCGCCGCCCGGTATGCGGGCTTTTCCTCGCGCAAGACTTTATGGTCATCCCTGCTGATTTGCGGCGCCCTGTCGGGCCTGGCGGGCGCCTGCGAAGTGCTGGGGCCGATGGGGCAGTTGACGCCCACGGTTTCGCCCGGCTACGGTTTTGCCGCCATCATCGTCGCCTTCGTGGGGCGGCTGCATCCCGTGGGCGTGATTTTTTCCAGCTTCGTCATGGCCCTGTTTTATATCGGCGGCGAACTGGCGCAATCGCGCCTCGGTTTGCCCAGCGCGATCACGGGCGTGTTCCAGGGCATCTTGCTGTTCGCCTTGCTCGCTTGCGACGTGCTGATTCAATACAAATTGCGCTGGAGAAAACATGGATAACCTGCTGCTGACCATCGCGCCGCTGGTCGCCGCCAGCATCAATGCGGGCACGCCGCTGATGCTGGCCGCCCTCGGTTTATTGGTGAATGAAAAGGCGGGCGTGGTCAACCTGGGCGCGGAAGGCATGATGCTGGTCTCGGCCATCACGGGCTTTGCCGTGGCCGTCAACACGGGCAGCCCGACTCTGGGCTTCCTGGCTGGGGCGGGCGCCAGCATGGTGCTGTCCGGTTTCTTTGCCTGGCTGACCGTGTGGCTGGGCACGAACCAGTACGCGACGGGCCTGGCTTTATCTCTGTTCGGCGCCGGTGCCTCCACGTATATCGGCTTGAAGTATGTGGGCAACAGCCTGCAGAACGGCCGCTTCGGCATCCCGTTCCTGGAAGACATTCCCGTGCTGGGGCCGGCTCTGTTCCGCCAGCATCCGATGGTGTATCTGTCGCTGCTGCTGTGCGTCGCCATCGCCTGGTTTCTGTACCGCACGCGGGCGGGACTCGTGCTGCGCGCCGTGGGCGAGTCGCCGGCATCCGCGCATGCGCTCGGCTATCCCGTGCGCCGCATCCGCCTGGCGGCCGTGCTGTTCGGCGGCGCCTGCTGCGGCCTGGCCGGCGCGTTTTTATCGCTCGTGTACACGCCGCTGTGGGTCGAGGGCATGGTGGCGGGACGGGGATGGATCGCGCTGGCGCTGACCACGTTTGCCACCTGGCGCCCCGCGCGCGTGGTGGGCGGCGCCTACCTGTTCGGCGGCATCACGATTCTGACGTTCCACGCGCAGGCGCTGGGTGTGCCGATTGCATCGCAACTGCTGTCGATGTTGCCCTACCTGGCGGCCATCGTCGTGCTGGTACTGATCTCCAGCAATGCCAATTACATCAAGCTCAACATGCCCGCTTCGCTGGGGAAAAATTTCAATCCCGGAAATTAATCACTGACCACAAGGAAAACCATGTCCAAGAAACTGTTGTGCGCCGCCGTCTGCAGTGCGATTTTGATGCCCGCCATGGCCGCCGCGCCCGCCGCCGCTCCGCTGAATGTCGGCTTCGTGTATATCAGCCCCATCGGCGACGCGGGCTGGACCACCCAGCATGATCTGGCCCGCAAGGAAATGGAAAAAGCGCTGGGCAGCAAGATCACTACCAAGTACGTGGAAAACGTGCCGGAAAGCGCCGATGCGGAACGGGTCATCCGCGACCTGGCGCAAACGGGCAGCAAGCTGGTCATCACTACCTCGTTCGGCTACATGAATCCTACCTTGAAAGTGGCGAAACAATTTCCTAATGTGAAGTTCATTCATTTGACGGGCTACAAGACGGCCGTCAACGTGGCCAACACGAATGCGCGTTTCTACGAGGGCCGCTACCTGGCCGGCGTGTTGGCAGGCAAGATGAGCAAGACGCATGTGGCCGGCTACGTGGCGGCATTCCCGATCCCGGAAGTGTTGCAGGGCGTTAACGCCTTTACGCGCGGCATGCGCAGCGTCGACCCCAAGGCGGAAGTGAAAGTGGTGTGGGTCAATAGCTGGTTCGATCCGGGCAAGGAGCGCGACGCGGCCATCACCCTGATCGGCCAGGGCGCTGACGTGGTCACCCATCACACGGACTCGACCGCCGTGGTGCAGGCGGCCGAAGAAAAGGGCAAGTATGCGATCGCCTACCATTCGGACATGAAAAAGTATGGTCCGAAGGCGCAGCTGGCCGCCGTCACCCACCATTGGGGCGACTACTATACGAAGCAGGCGCAAGCCGTGCTGGACGGCACGTGGAAAACCAGCAGCACCTGGGGCGGCATCAAGGATGGCATGGTCAAGCTGGAAGGCATCAACGCCGCCGTGCCGGCCGACGTGAAACAGTTTGTATTGGCGCGCGAGAAAGACTTGGTTGCTGGCAAGCTCAATCCGTTCAGCGCGCCGATCAAGGATAACGATGGCAAGGTGCGCCTGGACAAAGGCGTGCTGGACGATGCGGCGCTGACGAAGATGGATTATTTTGTCGAAGGCGTGGCAGGGAAAGTTTCCGGAAAGTAATAGGTTTGAGTTTGAACTTGCTGTAATATTGCCGGAAACGGGAGCCAGGCCGGGGATACATGCGCATTCCCGGCCCATCCACACAGCAGAGCCTGAACAGGCCCGTACCGGAGATTGACCCATGGACAGACTGGAAGTATTCAAGATTATCGCGTTGCAAGCGAGCAAGGGCGAGCTGACGTTCCCCGCCAACGTCAAGGCCACCTTGAAGCTGCAGGAAGCGCTGGACGACCCCGATTGCCATATCGAAGCGGCCGCCCGCATGGTCATGGCCGAGCCGCTGCTGTCGGCCCGGGTCGTGGCCTTGGCCAACTCGGCCGCCTACAACCGTTCCGGCAATGAAATCGCCAATGTGCGCGCGGCTGTCTCGCGCCTGGGCTTTGCCACATTAAAGTCGATGGTGGCGTCCGTCATCGTGCGCCAGCTGGGCAGCCAGATTACCGACCCGCAATTGCGCGCCAAGGCGGCCAAGCTGTGGGAACACACGGCCCACGTGGCCGCGCTGAGCCAGGTGATCGCGCGCAAAGTCACGCACGTGGACGTGGAAACGGCCATGTTCGCCGCCATCGTGCACGAAGTGGGCGGCTTTTATCTGCTGTCGCGCGCCGAGGAGTATCCGGGTTTGCTGGACGACAATACCGAAGACTGGATCGAATACGGCGAAAAGCTGATCGGCCGCGGCGTGCTGCGCCAGCTGCAAGTGCCGGACATGGTCTTGCAAGCCGTGGAAGGCATGTGGCATGGCGGCAGCCCGTTCCCGCCCCGCACCTTGGGCGCGACCCTGGTGCTGGCCAACGATCTGTCGCCCGTGGGCTCGCCTTTGCACCCGCCGGAAAGCGCCGCGCGGCGCCAGGCGGCGGCGAAGATCGACTTCGGCATCGGCGGCAGCACCTTGCACACCATCCTCGAGGAATCGGCCGAAGAGATCGAATCCCTGGCGGCCGCCTTGCTCGTGTAAATTACTCGGCCATGACATCCCCGCCTTGCTGCGGGGATTTTTTTCGTCCGCATTTTGATCCATCTTTCCCCATGGCATACAATCGCCGGCTCGGCCATCCGCCGGACCGCTTTCCTCCTCTTACCCAAAGGATCTTATGCAGAAGCTGTTTTCTTCCCTCGCCTTGACTGCGCTGGCGTTTTCCGCCCAAGCCGCGACCGGTTCGCCCATCGTGCAGGAAGCGCCTTTGCGCGCCCACCTGGCCTTCCTGTCGAACGATTTGCTGGAAGGCCGCGGCACGGGCCAGCGCGGCGCCGACCTGACGGTGGCCTACCTGGAAACCCAGGCGCAGATGGCCGGCTTGAAACCCGTGCGCGGCAATAGCTACCGCCAGAGCGTGCAAATTGCCGGCGTGAAATCCTTGCCGCAAGATAGCAGCCTGCAGGCGGTGGCGGGTGGTGGCAAGGCCGTGCCGCTGGCGTTCGGCCCGGACTGGGTCTGGGCCACGGGCGACTCCGTTGCCGCGCACACCTTCGACGCGCCGCTCGTCTTCGTCGGCTACGGCATCACGGCGCCGGAAGAGGGCTGGAACGATTTCAAGGGTGTCGATGTCAAAAACAAGATCGTCGTCATGATGGTCAACGACCCGCAGCCGACCGCTGCCGAACCAAACCGTTTCGCTGGCAAGGCGCTGACTTATTACGGCCGCTGGACCTACAAATTCGAGGAAGCCAAACGCCAGGGCGCGGCCGGCGTCTTGCTGATTCACACGAAACCGTCCGCCTCGTACGACTGGAGCGTGGTGCAGAACAGCTGGAGCGGCAGCGAGCGTTTTCAATTGGCTGACCGCACAGCCGGCACGCCGCTGCAGGGCTGGATCGCGGAAGACGCGGCCCGTCGCCTGTTCGCGGCGAGTGGGCAGGACTTGGACGCCTTGCGTGTGCAAGCGGAAAGCAAGGATTTCAAGGCCGTCGCCTTGAATGCCAAGTTGAGCGGTGAAATGAAATCGGCCGTGCGCAAGGTTGAACAGTTCAATATCGCCGGCATGGTGCCGGGTACCGACCCGACACTGAAAGAGGAAGCCGTTATCTACAGCGGCCACTGGGATCACCTGGGCAAGCAGGGAGATGCCGGAGATACCATCTACAACGGCGCCGTCGACAATGCCTCGGGCACGGCCGGCTTGCTGGCCATGGCGCAGGAAGCCGTGAAAAAGCCTGCGAAGCGCACGCAGATATTCCTGTGGGTGGCGGCCGAGGAGCAGGGTTTATTAGGTAGCGCCGCCTACGCGGCCGATCCGTTGTGGCCCCTGAACAAGACGGCTGCCGCGCTGAACCTGGACAGCCTGAACTTTGTTGGCGCCACGCACGACATCGGCGCGCAAGGCAGCGAGCGCACGGAACTGGGCGCCATGGCCGCCACGGTGGCGAAATCCATGGGCATGCACATCGCGCAAGCGCGTCCCGACCTGGCCGGCGGCTACTTCCGCAGCGACCATTTCAGCTTTGCCAAGGCGGGTGTGCCCGCGTTTTCCATCAATGGCGGACGCGAGTACATCAAGGACGTGGCCGCATCGAAAGCCAAGGCGGCCGCCTACGGTCCCCGCTACCATCAAGTCACCGATGAGTACGACGCCAGCTGGGATTTATCGGGCATGACGCAGCAGGCGCAATTTACCCTGAACCTGGGTCTAGCCGTGGCCAACGCGGCGAAGATGCCGGCCTGGAAGGCGGGCGATGCGTTTGGCAAGGCGCGCGAGCAGGCCGGCGTCAAGTAAGCCATGCAAACCAAGCACGGCCAGGTCGTCGCCAGGTCGCTTAGCCGGCGACCTGGATGACGACCTTGCCGAAGGCGCCGCGCGACAGGTGCTCATAGGCTTGCACGGCTTCCTCGAACGCATACACATGCTCGATCACGGGTTTGATATTGTGCTTGTCCAGGAACGGGTTCATGCGGTCGAACGAGGTGCGCGGCGCCACGGCGATGCCGCGTATCGTCGTCTGGCGGAAGATCAGCGGCATCAGTTTCAGCGCCGTGGTCTGTCCCGTCAGGAAACCGACCTGCGCGATCACGCCGGCCGCCTTGGTGGCGGCAACGGACTGGTTCAGGCCATCGCCGCCGGCCACGTCGATGGTGATGTCGACGCCTTTGCCGTCCGTCAATTCCAGCACCTTCTGTTCCCACTGCGGATACGTCCGGTAGTTGATGCCGTCCGTGACGCCCAGCGCCTTGATCCTGGCCAGGTTGGCATCGCTGCTGGAGGTGGCGATGACGCGCGCTCCGTGCGCCAGGGCGATTTGCGCGGCAAAGATCGACACGCCGCCCGTGCCTTGCACCAGCACTGTCTGGCCCGGCTGCAAGTTGCCCACATCCATCAGCGCATACCAGGCGGTGAGGGCGGCGATGGGCAGGGTGGCGGCCTCGGCGTCGCTCATCATGTCTGGCGCCCGGACGGCGCTGTCTTCATGGATGATCATGAATTCGGCCAGGCCGCCCGGCAACGGCGAACCGAAGCAATAGTCGGGTTCGTTGGGGCCTGGCGGGCCGTCGATCCAGCGCGAATACAAATGCGAATTGACGCGCTCGCCCACCTTGAAACGGCTCACGCCGGCGCCCACGGCCACCACCACGCCGGCGGCGTCGGAAACGGGAATCAGGGGTTTTGGCACCATGTGCGGCTCGTAGATGCCGTCAACAATCGCCTTGTCGCGGAAATTGAGCGAAACGGCGCCCACTTTTACCAGCAGCTCACCCGCCTGCGGCACGGGCGTCGGCACCTCTGCCATCTGCAAATTGTTCAAGCCGAAATCCTGTAACAGCCATGCTTTCATGTTCTTCTCCAGTGAGCCATGCCGGGCAAGTGCCAGGCCGTGCAACGATGAAGACAGTGTAATTGCATCCTCTAGCGAGAGTTAGGGGGTAAAAAGACGGGCACTGCATCCTGTGATTCCAGAATTGCTTATACTGTGCACGATTGCATTCAACACTTTTGGAATGGCGGTGACATGGAAGATCGTTTTGCAGGCATCCGCGAGTTTGTCGCGGCCGTCGACGGCGGCAGTTTTACGGCGGCGGCGCAGGTGCTGGGCGTGACCGGCTCGGCGGTCGGCAAGAGCATCTCGCGGCTGGAAGCGCGCCTGGGCGTGCAGTTGCTGCACCGCACGACGCGTCGCATCGACCTGACCACGGAAGGGGAAGCGTATCTGGGCAGTTGCCGGCGCGTGCTGGAAGAGCTGGAACAGTCCGAAGCCTGCCTGGCCACCGGCCACCAGCAGCCCGTCGGACGCCTGCGCATCGACTTGCCGACCACCTTTGGCCGGCGCCACATTCTGCCAGCCCTGCTGGCGCTGGGTGAGCGCCATCCCCGGCTGGACCTGTCCGTTTCCCTGCGCGACAGGGCGGTGGACATGGTGGGCGAAGGCATCGATATCGCCGTGCGCATCGGTAGCTTGGGCAACCATGCGGATCTGGTGGCTCGTCGCCTGGGCGAGCAGCATCTGGTGATCTGCGCTTCGCCCGCGTATTTGCAGCGGCGCGGCACGCCCTTGACGCGCGCGGACCTGGCCAGCCACGCTTGCCTGGCCGGCTGGCGCCGTGGCAACCGGCCGGCATGGCTGTTAAGAAATGAATTGGGAGAAACCGCGCCGCAGGAAATCCATGCCCGGCATGAATTGGCCGACGGCGATGCCTTGCTGCAGGCTTGCGTGAGCGGCAGCGGCCTGGCGCAGCTGCCGACCTGGCTGGCAGGCGAGGCCTTGCGTAGCGGCGCCTTGTTGCCCGTCTTGCCCGATATTGCCGGCGCCGCCATGCCCATCCACGTGCTGTGGCAGAAAACCTGGCATATGCCAACCAAGGTCAGGGTGACGATCGATGAACTGCTGCGCCTGGCCGCGGCCGACAGCGCCGTCTTTTCTGCCGCTTAGATCAGGCTAGCCGCTCAAGGCGCCGTTGCGTGTGCCGGTACTTGCTCCACACGATCAGCATCAGCAGCGGCATGGCGCCGCCCACCATGCACAGGGCGGGCCAGCCGCCGGCGGCAAAGCTGGCGCTGGCCAGGGCCGAGCCAGCGGAGGCGCCGATGAAGCCGCCAGCGATGAAGACCGTGGTGACCCTTGCCCGCGCATGCGGCGCCAGTTTATAGATGATCGACTGGTGCGTCACTTGCAAGCCCATCACGCCCATGTCCAGCAGCACGATGCCGATCAACAGCAGCACCAGCGAATGGGCGCCAAAGCCGATCAAGGCCCAGCCAGCGATCGAGGCGACGGCCAGCAGCCAGGTGGCCTGGCGCGCGTAGCCGCGGTCGGCCATGCGGCCCGCCGTGTTGGCGGCAAAGGCGCCCGTGGCGCCCGCCAGGCCGAACAGGCCGATCTGCATTTCCGAATAGTGGTACGGCGCGCCGCTGAGCAAAAAGGTCAGGCCCGTCCAGAACACGCTGAAGGTACCCAGGCCCAGGCCCGAGAACAGGGCGCGCTGACGCAGCAACGGTTCCTGGCGGATGATGTCGGCCAGGGAGGCCAACAGCTTGCCGTATTGCAGCTTGCCGCGTGGCGCCTCGTTTGGCAGGATGCGGCGCAGCATGACGAGCAGGGCAGCGACGACGATGGCGGCCAGCACATAGACACTGCGCCAGCCTCCGCTGATCTGCGACACGGTGCCGGAGACGGTACGCGCCAGCAAGATGCCCAACAACAAGCCCGTCATCACGGTGCCCACCATGCGGCCCCGGCTGTGGTCGGGCGCATACGAGGCCACCATGGCCGTGACGACCATCAAGGCGCTGGACGTGATCCCCATCAAGACGCTGGCGATGGCAAAGACGATGATGTTCTGGCTGGTGGCGGCCAGCAGCAGGGCGGCTATCTTGGCGATCAGCATCCACGTCAGTAACTGGCGGCGGTTCAGCACGTCGCTGAGCGGCACCAGAAACACGATGCCCAGCACATAGCCGATTTGCGTGGCCGTGACCAGGTAGCCGGCTTGCGGCACGCTGACGCCAAACGAGGCGGCCAGCATGGACGTGAGCGGCTGCACGTAATAGAGGCTGGCGACGAGCACGCCGGCGGACAGGGCGAACAACAGGATGCGGGTCGACGTCAGCAGGGCGCTGGCGTCGACATTCGATGGTGCGGATTTCATGCGGTTACAACTTTCTTGGAATGATGCTTTTGGATGGACATGATAGCGGGGCTGCGCATTTCTTGCCGGGCAGGCAAAAAAATCCCGGCGATCGTTGCCGACGGCCGGGAAAAGGGTATAGGGGGATATACCGAGGAGAGTTAAAACTTAAGCAGCGCGTGCCAGCTCCGCATGCACCTGCGCCGTGATTTCATACGAGCGCAGCCGGTGCTGGTGGTCGAAGATCTGCGATGTGATCATCAGTTCGTCGGCGCCCGTTTCGGCGATGAAGGCGGCCATCTTCGCCTTGACGGTGTCTGGCGCGCCGATGGCGGTGCAGGACAGGACGGAATCGAGCATGGCGCGTTCCTGCGGGCCCAGTTGCTCGAGGTAGCCAGGCACGGGCGGCTGCAAACGCGACGGGCGGCCCGTGCGCAGGTTGACGAACGCTTGCTGCATCGACGTGGCGCGCAGGTGCGCCTCGGCATCCGTGTCGGCGGCAAAGACGTTAAAGCCCAGCATCACGTACGGTTTCGCCAATTGTTTGGACGGCTTGAAGTGTTCGCGGTAGTAGGCCACGGCTTGCATCATCATTTGCGGCGCGAAGTGCGAGGCGAAGGCATACGGCAAGCCCAGGTGGGCGGCCAGCTGGGCGCCAAACAGGCTCGACCCGAGTATCCACACGGGCACTTTCGCGCCCTTGCCGGGCACGGCCAGCACGCGCTGGCGCGGCTCGTCGGACATATAGTCGATCAATTCCTGTACGTCCTGCGGGAACTGCTCCGCGTCCGATTGCAGGTCGCGGCGCAGGGCGCGCGCCGTCGTCTGGTCGGAGCCGGGCGCGCGGCCCAGGCCCAGGTCGATGCGGCCCGGATGCAGCGCTTCCAGGGTGCCAAACTGTTCCGCTATGACGAGCGGCGAGTGGTTCGGCAGCATCACGCCGCCGGCACCCACGCGGATGGTTTTCGTGCCGGCCGCCACATGGGCGATGACGACGGCCGTGGCGGCGCTGGCGATGCCGGGCATGCCGTGGTGTTCGGCCAGCCAGTAGCGGTTATAGCCCCAGCGTTCGCCGTGCTGCGCCAGGTCGAGCGTGTTCTTGAACGACTGGCTGGCGTCGCTGCCTTCGGCGATGGGGGCCAGGTCGAGTATGGAAAATGGAGTCATGGTAGCGATATCGGGACGTGGTTGAAAATCACAATGGACGATTTGTCTATCCCCTGACGACAATAGGGTCGGCCTTGAAAGCGGCAGGGATGACAGGCTGTGCACATGATAATGCGAATCGGGAATTTGCGTACTGATCGGTAAAAAACTCGTGGCGGCTGGGGCCGGTGCTGCTTGAACTGGTGAAATCGCCGCAAACTCTGGAACTTTCCTTGCCAGCCCCAGTCTTAAGAATTCATGTCTTAAGATTGTGAAACATCATGTATTGCAAGCAACTTGCCAAGCCCGACGGGCGCCAGCTGACTCTCTACAGCCGGCGTCCCATCGTCGTCGCTGGCGTTGCACCGAGTCCTTTCCCCTTGCCGCAGGAAGCCAATCCGCACTTGCGCTGGCACCCCTTGCGCGGCGAGTGGGTGGCGTACGCGGCCTATCGCCAGGGCCGCACCTTTCTCCCTCCAGCACAGTACAACCCGCTGGCGCCTACGCGCGATCCCGCGCATCCGACGGAGTTGCCTGCCGGCGATTATGATATCGCCGTCTTCGACAACCGTTTTCCCACCCTGGCATTGCATGCCCATGACCCGCCCGCCTTGACGGTCGCCACGGCGCCTGCTGGCGGCCACTGCGAAGTGGTGGTGTTTGCCCAGGATGCCAGTGCCTCGCTGGGCACCTTGCCTGTCAGTCACATCGTCTTGCTGCTGCAAGCGTGGGCCGAACGCACGCAAGAGCTTGCCAAGCGGCCCGGCATCGCCTATGTGCTGCCGTTCGAAAACCGTGGCGCGGAAGTGGGCGTGACCCTGCACCATCCGCACGGCCAGATCTACGCCTATCCCTTTGTCCCGCCCGTGCCGGCCCGCATGCTGGCGCAGGAGCGCGCGTATTTTGCCGAGCATGGCCAGGCCTTGCTGGTGGACATGGCGCGGCGCGAAGCCGATGGCGGCGCGCGCTTGCTGTATCTGGGACCGGAAGCCATCGCTTTTGTTCCCGCCTGCGCCCGCTACCCGTATGAAGCGTGGGTGATGCCGCTGCGGCAGACGGACAGCTTTGCGGCCTTGTCGGCCGGGCAGCGCGAGGATCTGGCACGCGCGCTGAAAACCGTCTTGCTGAAATACGACGCCCTGTGGCAGCGCGAGATGCCCTATCTGATGGCCTGGTACCAGGCGCCGCCGGACGGGTGCGCACATCCGGAAACGCAGCTGCACGCGCAGTTTTATCCGCCGTACCGCACGCGCGAACGGCTCAAATACCTGGCCGGCACGGAGCTGGGTGCTGGCATGTACGCCATGGATGCCTTGCCCGAGGAATCGGCGCGGCAGTTGCAGGAAGTGCGCGTGGCATGGGAAATGGCGGGAGAGATCGCATGAATTGGAATGTTGAACTGGAAATTGCACATAAACTGGCGCAGATGCGCGGCTGGCTGGAGCAGGAGCGGGCGGGCGCGCTGCGCCTGCGCGGCGTGGACTGGTTCGCCTGGGCCACGGCGGGTGCGTCGGGCAGCATCTGCCAGATGGCCGAGTGCGGCTGTGCCGAGGTGCTCGTCACGCGCGATGCTGCCTACATCCTGACCGATGCGGCCGAGGCGCAGCGGCTGCGCCAGGAAGAAGTGCGCGGCAGCTGGACCTGGCAAGTGACGCCGTGGATGCAGCCGCGGATGGCCGAATTGCGCGAGCATTTCGTGCAGCATGCGGCGGGCGGGCGGCCCGTGCTGTGCGACCGGCCGGGCCTGCATGAACGCAGCCTGCCCGTCGTGCTGCGCGAAGAGCGCTTGCCCTTGCTGGCCTCGGAACAGGCGCGCTACCGCGAAGTGGGACGCCTGGCCGCCGCTGCCGCCAGCGAAGCGCTGCGTGCCGCGCGTCCCGACTGGAGCGAGCAGGAGCTGGCCGGCGCCTGCGCCCGCGCCCTGTGGTCGCGCGGCCTGCACGCCGTGTACGTGCTGGCGGCGGGCGCCGAGCGCTTCGTGCGCTACCGGCGCGCGCCGCCGGCCGCGTCGCCGCTGGGCGAACGGGCCGTGCTGGCGCTGTGCGCGCAGCGTTTCGGCCTGTGCGCCAGCCTGAGCCGCCAGCGCCGCTTCGTTCCCGTCCATCCCGTGCGCGACGGCATCGGCGAAGCGGACGCGGCCATCTTAGCGCTGGAAGCGGTGGCGCTCGATGCCTGCGAAGTGGGCCACGCGCTGAGCATGGTGTATCACGCGCTCGACAGCGCGTACGCGTATGCGGGCCAGCCCGATACGGTGCACGAATACCGGCAGGGCGGCATCGCCGGCTACCGCTCGCCCGAAGTGGCCGCCGGCGCGCACACGGAAATCGCCCTGAAGGAGGGCATGGCCCTGGCCTTCCATCCCACCTTGCCCGGCAGCATGGTGGAAGACACTTTCCTGCTCAGCGGCGGGCACCTGCACAACCTGACTTGCGACCCGGACTGGCCGGCCACCTCCGTGCAGGGGCGGCTGCGTCCGCTGACCCTGGAGTTGCCATGATCACCCCCGAGGCGTATTTCGGCGCCAGCCCCGTGGTGGATGCCTCGGCGCCCGGCAGGGTCAACCTGCTGGGCGAGCATACGGACTACAACGATGGCTACATGCTGCCGTGCGCCACGCCGCAACGCACGCGGGTGAGGCTGGCGCTGGCCGCCGACGGACACCATCAGTTCTATTCGGCAACCCTTGATGAGCTCGTGCGTTTCGAGCACCAGTGCGCCGCGCCGCCCGGCTTCGGCCGCTACCTGGAAGGCTGCATCCGCCTGCTCGAGGAGCGCGGCGTGGCGGTGCCGGCCGTGCGCGCGCATATCGAATCGGACGTGCCGCCGGGCGCCGGCCTGTCGAGCAGCGCGGCGCTGGAAATCGCCATGCTGCGCGCGCTGCGCCAGTTGCTGGGGCTGTCGATTGACGACGTGTCGCTGGCGCTGATGGGGCAGCAGGCGGAAATCCGCTATGCGCAGGTCAATTGCGGCGTGATGGACCAGATGGCGTCCAGCCTGGCCGACGAGCGCCACATGCTGCTGCTCGATGCGCGTACCCTGCAGCATGAATTGCTCGACTTGCCTGGCGACAGCGAGGTGCTGGTCATCGACAGCGGCATGCCGCGCACCTTGGCCGGCAGCAAGTACAACGAGCGGCGCGCCGAGTGCGAACAGGCGGCGCGCCTGCTGGGCGTGGCGGCGCTGCGCGACCTGCGCGAGCCGTCCATGGTGGACGGCTTGCCCGAACCGTACCGCCGCCGCGCGCGCCATGTGGTCAGCGAAAACCTGCGCGTGCTGCAAGCGTGCGGCCAGCATGGTCCCGTGCTTTTTGGCCAGTTGATGACGCTGTCGCACGCCAGCTTGCGCGACGATTACGAAGTGTCGCTGCCGGCGCTCGATGCGCTGGTGGCGCTGCTGTCGGCGCAGTCCGCCGTGTACGGCGCGCGCCTGACGGGCGCCGGTTTTGGCGGCGCTTGCGTGGCCCTGTGCCGCAAGCACTGCGCCGCCAGCGCGGGGCGCGCGGTGGTACAGCGCTTTAACGCTGCCGGACACAGCGCACGCATGGTGGTTCCCTTGGCATGAGCGTGGTTTGATCTTGCTCATGCGTTGCGGCGCAAGTCCCATACGCCGGAACTTGCTCCCTGCGGCATGCATCCAACACGCATGCTCAATGACCATCTCTCCCCACCGAATACGCATGACGGCCAGGCTGAAACCGTCCTCCCGGGCGCGGGCGCCTTTGCCTATCCCCGGCCGCAGATGGTGCGCGAGAATTGGCAATCGCTGAACGGCGCCTGGCGTTTTACGTTTGACAATGAGCGGCGCTACCGCCTGCCCGATGGCGGCATTGGCTGGACGCACGAGATCACCGTGCCGTTTCCGCCGGAATCGCAGGCCAGCGGCGTGGGCGACCGTGGCTTTCACCGCGTCTGCTGGTACCAGCGCGAGTTCCTGCTGCAGCCGGGCGGCCCCTGCGTGCTGCTGCATTTCGGCGCCGTCGACTACCATGCCAAGGTGTGGCTGAACGGGCACGTGGTGGCCGACCACGAGGGCGGGCACACGCCGTTTGTCGCCGACATCAGCCATGCGCTGCTGCCCGACGGGCCGCAGGTGCTGACGGTGCGCGTCGAGGACGATCCGCACGACCTGGCCAAGCCGCGCGGCAAGCAGGACTGGCAGCTGCTGCCCCATTCCATCTGGTATCCGCGTACCACGGGCATCTGGCAAAGCGTGTGGATCGAGCGCGTGGCGGCCACCTACATCGGCAAGCTGCGCTGGACACCCGTGTTCGAAGGCTACGAGATCGGCTGCGAAGTGTTCGCCATGGGCGACCTGCAGGATGACCTCACCGTGGCCGTGCGCATCTGGCATGGCAGCAACCTGCTGGCCGACGACCAGTACAAGCTGATCGAAAACGAAGCGAGCCGCAAGATCGCCCTGTCCGACCCCGGCATCGACGATTCGCGCAACGAATTGCTGTGGAGCCCGGAGCGGCCCATTTTGCTCGATGCCGAAGTGACCTTGTGGCATGACGGCGAGCTGCTCGATACGGTCAAGTCGTACACGGCGCTGCGCTCGGTGGCCATCAACCGCGACCGCTTCATGCTCAATGGCCGACCGTATCCGTTGCGTCTCGTGCTCGACCAGGGCTACTGGCCCGACACCCTGCTGGCGGCGCCTTCCGACGATGCCTTGCGGCGCGACGTGGAACTGGCCAAGGCCCTGGGTTTCAACGGCGTGCGCAAGCACCAGAAGATCGAGGATCCGCGCTACCTGTACTGGGCCGACCGCCTGGGCTTGCTGGTGTGGGAAGAAATGCCATCGACGTACCGCTTTTCCAGCAAGGCCATCACGCGCATGGTGCGCGAATGGACGGACGTGATCGAACGCGACTACAGCCATCCGTGCATCCTCGTCTGGGTGCCGTTCAATGAGTCGTGGGGCGTGCCCAACCTGACGGCCATCCAGGCGCACCGCAACGCCGTCGAAGCGCTGTACCACCTGACGCGCACGCTCGACCCCACGCGCCCCGTGATCGGCAACGACGGCTGGGAGGCGTCGGCCACCGACATCCTCGGCATCCACGATTACGACTGCGATCCGGAACGCCTGCAGGCGCGCTATGCGATCAGCGACTCGGCCCGCACGACCTTGTTCGACCAGCGCCGTCCGGGCGGGCGCATCCTCACGCTCGACGGCTTCCCGCACCGGGGCCAGCCCATCGTCCTGACGGAATTTGGCGGCATCGCCTTCGACCGGGAACAGGGCGAATCGGCGGAAACCTGGGGCTATGCGCGCGTGGGCAACGAGGCGGCCTTCCTCGATATTTACCGGCGCCTGATGACGGTCGTCAATACGGCGCAGATGTTCAGCGGCTTTTGCTACACGCAGTTCGCCGACACCTTCCAGGAAGCCAATGGCTTGCTGACGGCGGACCGAACGCCGAAGGCCGCGCTGGAACTGCTCAGCGCGGCCACCCGCAACATCCGGCTCAATTGAACGCAAGCCGGACCTGGCAAGTTTCATCTGGTTCAGATTTCAAAGGGGCAGGCATGGCCGATACCGATGGCGCGGCAGCGCCGTTCCTGACTTACTGGCAGGCCGGCTACGAAGGCGCCGACCACGTCACCCATGGCGGCCAGGCGCTGGACATGAACCGCGCCACGGGCCACCTGGACAGGGTGCGCGAAGACTACCTGCTGCTGCGCCAGTTCGGCATTCGCAGCGTGCGCGAAAGCATAGGCTGGCGCCTGGCCGAACGCGATGGCCAGTTCGATTTCTCTTTCATCGAGGAGCGCGCCGCCGTGGCGCAGGAGTTGGGGCTGCAGATCAACTGGACTTTCTGCCACTACGGCTGGCCGGCCGAGCTCGACCTGTTTTCACCCGACTTCGTGCCGCGCTTTGCCCGCTATTGCCGGGCGGCGGCGCAGTTCCTCGCGCCGTATGCGGGTAGCGCGCCCGTGTATTCACCCATCAATGAAATCTCGTTTACCAGCTGGGGCTTGTCGGTGCACATGTTCCAGTGCCTGAATATGTACCGGCCCGATGCGGGCCAGGAAGGCAAGCGGCAACTGGTGCGCGCCACCGTGGCCGCCTGCGATGCGATCCGCGCCGTCAGTCCGCAGGCGCGTTTCCTGCAATGCGATCCCCTGATCCACGTGACCGCGCCGCCCGGACGCACGGACTGGGTTGCGCAGGCGGGGGCCTGGCGCGCCTCGCAGTTCGAAGCGTGGGACATGCTGTGCGGCCGGCAAGCGCCGGAACTGGGCGGCGCGCCGCGCTACCTGGATTTGATCGGCCTGAACTATTACCACAGCAACCAGTGGGAATGCGGCAGCAACCTGCGCCTGTGGTGGCACCTGGGCGAACCGCGCCGCATGCCCCTGCACCAGTTGCTGCTGGAAGTGCAGGCGCGCTACCAGCGGCCTTTGCTGCTGGCGGAAACGAGCCACGTGGGCAGCGGGCGCGGCGCCTGGATACGCGACGCGGCTGCCGAGGCGGCGCTGGCTGTCCAGCATGGCGCCGCGCTGCGCGGCATCTGTATTTATCCCGTCATCGACCGGCCCGACTGGGACGATGCCAGCCACTGGCACCGCAGCGGGCTGTGGGAGGCTGGCCTGGAAGGCGAGGGGGCGGAGCGGCTGCGGCGCATCCTCGTGCCCCCTTACGCGACGGCACTACGGCAGGCACAGCGCCTGACGGCACACCTTTGTTCAACGTTTGCCCCGGCGGGGCAGAAAGGAACTGGCATGCGAACCATCATCGTTTTTTCCCATTTGCGCTGGAATTTCGTGTATCAGCGTCCGCAACAGCTGCTGTCGCGGCTGGCGCAGTTCTACCGCGTGGTCTTCGTCGAGGAGCCCGTTTGGGACGATGGAACCAGCCGGCTGGAGCTGTCCACGCCGGCGCCGAACGTGACCGTGTGCCAGCCCCGCACGCCCGTGCAGGCGCCCGGTTTTCACGACGACCAGCTGGCCGTGCTGCAGCCCCTGCTGAGCCAGATCACGCCTGCCGACGACCCCATCGTGTGGTTCTATACGCCGATGGCGCTGCCGCTGCTGCCGGCCCTGCACGCGGGCCTGGTCGTGTATGACTGCATGGATGAGCTGGCCGCGTTCAAGAATGCGCCGCGTCAGTTATTGCAGCGCGAAGCGGCCTTGCTGGCGCGCGCCGACCTGGTGTTTGCGGGCGGCCCCAGCCTGTTCGAGGCGAAACGCACGCGCCACGCCAACGTCCATTGTTTCGCCAGCAGCGTCGATACCGTGCACTTCGAACAGGCGCTGGACCGCCACAATGGCCACCCCGCGCAAGCGGAGATCGGCCGGCCCAGGCTCGGCTATTACGGCGTGATCGACGAGCGTTTCGAGCCGGCCCTGGTGGCGGCGCTGGCCGACGCCCATCCCGACTGGCAAATCGTGCTGGTCGGCCCCATCCTCAAGATCGACCCGGCCAGCCTGCCGCAGCGCCAGAATATCCATTACCTGGGCCAGCAACCGTACCAGGCGCTGCCGCACTTCCTGGCCGGCTGGGACGTGTGCCTGCTGCCGTTTGCCAGCAATGAGGCGACCCGCTTCATCAGTCCCACCAAGGTACTGGAATACATGGCGGCGCAGTTGCCCATCGTCAGCACGCCGATCGCCGATGTGGCCGTGCCGTATCGCGACATCGTGGCCATCGCCGATACACCCGACGCCTTTGTCGCCGCCTGCGAGGCGGCGCTGGCCGCGACACCGGAACAGCGCGCGGCCATGGCTGCCCGCATGCGCGCCATTGTCGACGCCACCTCCTGGGATGCCACGGTGGAGCAGATGCGCAACTTGCTCGACACGACGCCGCCGGGGCAGGGCGCCCGCCAGGCCGTGTCCGCCGCCGGCACGACACAGGCCGCCGCACCGGGCACCGGCGCCGATGTCAATTTGCTGCATCCCCCCGGTGCGCCGCAAGCCGTGGCCTGCGCCATCATCGGCGCCGGTCCGACGGGCCTGAGCGCCGCCTATCACCTGGGCGCCGATACTTTGCTGCTGGATAAAAATGCCGCCGTGGGCGGCTGGTGCCGCTCCATCCATGACCGCGGTTTTACCTTCGATCACGCGGGTCACATCATGTTTTCCAACGATGACTATGTGCTCGACATGTACCGCACCTTGCTGGGGACCAATCTGCACTGGCAAAACCGCGAAGCCTGGGTCTACAGCAAGCAGGTCTACACGCGCTATCCTTTCCAAGGGGCGCTGTACGGCTTGCCGCCAGCCGTCATCAAGGAGTGCATCGTTGGCGCCATCGAGGCGCGCTACGGCAACGCACCGGCCGCGCCAAGCCCTGAAACGGCTGCGGCCTGCGCCGTGGAAGACTGCTGCGCCGACGGCGGCACGGGGCTGGAACAGCTGCACGATGCCGTGGCGGCGCCGGGCCAAGCACCAGGCCAGACCGCGCCCAATTTCGAGCAATTCATCCATCAGGTGTGGGGCAGCGGCATCGCCCGCCATTTTGCGATTCCCTACAACAAGAAATTGTGGACCGTCCCCCTGGCCGAGATGGAAACGTCGTGGCTGGGCGGGCGGGTGCCGTTGCCGAACCTGGAAGAAATCATCGAGGGCGCGCTCGAACCGGTGGCCAGGCCGATGGGCCCGAATGCGCGCTTCGGCTACCCCTTGCGCGGCGGTTTTCAGGCCTTGATGTCGGGCTTCCTGCCGCACCTGCAAGGCAAGCTGGAACTCAATGCCGATGTGGTGCAGATATTGCCGCGCCAGCACGTGATCGTGTTGGGCGATGGCCGCCGCTTCCGCTACCAGCACTTGCTCAGCACCATGCCCTTGCCGCAGCTGGTGCGCCTGATCGGCGAGCAGGCGCCGCCGCAGGTACAAGCGGCGGCGCGCGCCTTGCGGCATATTTCCGTGCGCTGCGTCAACCTGGGCGTGGCGCGTGAAAACATCAGCGAGAAACACTGGATTTACTATCCGGAAGAGACGATATTCCACCGTATCTTCCTGCAAGGTAATGCCAGCCCCCACTGCAATGCGCCGGGCGGTTTCGGCCTCACGTGCGAGATCAGTTATTCGCCCTGGAAACCGTTGCCGCTCGATGGACAGGCCCTGATCGACCGTTGCGTGGCCGATTGCATCGCGGTGGGCTTGCTGCGCAATGATGACCGCCTGCTGGCAGCGAACCAGGTGGACATGCCGTACGCCTATGTGGTGTACGACCATGCGCGGGCCGCCAATGTGGCGCTGGTGAAGGCATGGTTATCGACGCAGGATATCGTGCTGGCGGGACGCTACAGCGAGTGGGAATACTACAATTCCGACCACGCTTTCCTGGCCGGGAAAAAAGCGGCGGAACTGATCGCCGGGCTGGCGGCAAGCCAGCGCAAGGTGGGTATGGTGGAGTAGGCGCTAGCGCCGGGAGCACGGGATCAGCGCTCCCGGCGCGGATTCAGCAAGGACGTCTGCAAGAGGTAAACGAGGCAGGAGGCAGCCAAGACGCAACATGAGAAGAGGCAGGGCGCTGCCGAAGATCATGCCAGGTGAAACGATGGCAAGGCAGGAGGCAGGGTGTCGCTGTCAGGAGACATGGCAGGGATAAGTGGCAAGGAAAAGATAAAGCAAAAGATGGCAAGAAAGGTAAAGCAAAGCATGGCAAGAAAAAGGTAAAGCAAAGCATGGCAGCAGGGCATGGCAGCAGGGAAAAGGCAAGGCAAGGCAAGGCAAGGCATGATGTCTCTCTTGTCGAGGCATGATGCCTGTCCCGTCCCGCTTTGCCACACCTCGCATGCCTGACTGCGATCGATGTGCCTGGCCGCTGGCGCTCAGCGCCCCGAATGCCAGCGGCCAGGCGGGATCGGCGCATGCCGCGCTGATCCCCGGATATCGTTAATAGCGCTGCAGCAAGCCGTTGACCACTTTGACCCGATCACCGATCTGGTAGCCTGGCTGCGAGTTTTGCATGAGGGTGCGCGTGCTGCCGTCGTCCAGGCGCAGGGTGACCCGGTACTGCATGTTGCCCGAGGTGGTGCCCGCTGTGCCGGAGCTGCCCGATTGCATGTCGCCGCTGCCCTGATCCATGCCACGTGGCACCGGCTCGATCGATTGCACCGTGGCGGAGGCGATGCTGACGCCCGACTGGCTGCCGTCCATGCTCATGGCGTTGTTGGCCGTGGACGTGCGCGTGTCGGCGCCGCCGGTGCTGGTGTCGTTCATGGTGCTGCTGGTGATGCCGGTGTTGGTCGCTGCGTTGCCCGTCGCGGTCGTATTGCTGTAGCTTTCACCGCTGCGGCCATTCATGCTGCTCATGCCGGTGCTGTTCGGATTTGAACTGCAGGCGGCCAGCGTACACAGCAGGCCGGCCAGCGCCATGGTTTTTTTTGCTCTCATCTTGTTCTCCTCTTGGTCTGACAAAGTGTTAACCCGGTTTACAGGGTGTGGCGGAGGTCAGCGTCAATGGCGCATGCCAAGCACGCCAAGCACGCCAAGCATGGCCGCAACTACTGCTAAGTAATCCTCAGGAAAATATTGTCAATTTATGACGAACAGAACCGGATGCGATGCAAGGCGCCAGTTGCGCCGCAGTGCGAGCACTGCCAGCAGCTGGCAAGCCTCGTCGGCCACCTTGCAGAGCGCCGGTTATGGAAGTCAGAAATCACAATAATTTAATGGGGGTTACTTGGTAAGAGAGCAGGGCGGGAAAGATGTTCGATCCTTGTTATTTCACATTGAGGTACATCAAGCGCTTCAATTGTAGAGCTTGGTATAAAAGACATTCTTGTGCAGGGCGAGCACGGCGTTCGCGCTTTCCCCTTGTTCCCCGTTGCTTACTTCAGGAGAGTAAATGTCTGCCGATTCCCATAGCGTCAAGCTGATCAATGAGCTGGTGATTGCGGTGTACGGTGCCCCGGGCGCTGCGAACGGCGCGCGCGCTCGCTATGCGCTGACCCAGGCCCTGCATGCCTTGACGAGGCTGTCACGGTCGGAACAGTTGATGGAGATGCAGCGCGATGCGGCGCGCGCAGCGGGAGCGGCCAGCCGGCGGGAGATGCGCACGGCCTTGCGCCGCATCGCCAGCCGGGCGGCAGCCGGCCAGGGGCAGCTGTCGCTGGCGCTGGGTGCCGGCGATGGCGGCGCGCCGTGATCAGCCTTGCTGTTTCTTCAGCGCGGCGGCGGCCATGGCAGGCCAGGAAAAGTACAGTGGCAGCACCACGGCCGTCGCGGCTGTGATATCGACCACCCAGTCGCTGACGGCGCCACGGCGGTATGGCAGGAAACTCTGGATGAATTCGTCCAGCGCACCCATGGCCGCCACCATCAGCACCGACAGCAGCGCGCGGCGCGCCATGCCGCCTTTAGTGCCGCTGAACAGGATCAGGGCCAGCACGCCATAGC
This sequence comes from Janthinobacterium sp. NKUCC06_STL, assembly GCF_019345455.1. Taxonomy (NCBI): domain Bacteria; kingdom Pseudomonadati; phylum Pseudomonadota; class Betaproteobacteria; order Burkholderiales; family Oxalobacteraceae; genus Janthinobacterium; species Janthinobacterium sp. NKUCC06_STL. The sequence continues at coordinate 75,977 of NZ_JAHKQY010000006.1, read as the reverse complement.
CGACGGAATGCAGCACGCCGCCCGACGCATATTGACCCACGTCCGCGCGCACGCCGGGAATGTCGCCGATCAGGATCACCAGGGCATAGAGCACCAGCGCCGTGCGGTAGCGCAGGCGTTCGTAGCGGTCGGCAAAACACAGTTCGGGCAAGGGTGCAGGCATGAGGCGTCAGGACAGGTGGAAAGGCCGTCACAATATCATGGGCAGGGCGGGCCACCGTGTTTTTGCGCAAGAGCTTGCCGTGCAGGCAAAAAAAGGCCCGCGGGGACGCGGGCCAAAAACCCAAATGAAATGGGTCAAGAGTTGAGAGTTGCTCGGTACTCACCGTGTCGCGCGCCTTGCGGGCGCCCGCCACGGTCATGAAAGGGGAGTGGTGTGCCATCGCGGCACACCTGTCTGTAGTCAGGCATATCGGTTGCCTGTACAGCAGATGAAGCAAGTATGGGGGACGAAGATGACGGGCTGATGACACGCTGCAACATTTTTTTGCGGCGAGGCCATTTCTCGGAAAGATTGTGCGCCATGGCAAGAATGGCCATGTTTCAGGAAGGACAGCGAAAAAAAAAAGCCCGCTGGTGAAAGCGGGCTTAAAACTATTTTCTTGGAGGAGAATAGTGGAGACAGGTGCATTATGCTGCGTCGCACGATATGTGTCTAATGGTCTTTTCAGATAACCATTATTCTTTTTCGATATAACTGTCTGCGTCTGTCTTCATTCCTTCACGGCCACCGTGTAGTTGAGCGCCATGCGCCCGCCATCGACATAGATGGTCTGGCCCGTCATGTAGGTGGCGTCGTCGCTGGCCAGGAAGGCGGCGATGCCGGCCACTTCTTCCGGCTCGCCGCAGCGGCCCAGCGGCGTGCGCGACAATATCGTGTGGCGCGCCTGCGGGCTCGACAGCACCGCCTGCTTGGCCAGTTCCGTCAGGATGGTGCCCGGGCCGATGCCGTTCACGCGCACGCCGTGCGGCGCCAGGTTCAGGGCCATGACCTTGGTCAGCTGGTTGATGGCGCCCTTCGACACCACGTACGGCACCTGGTTCGGGATCGCCAGTTCCGCATTCACGCTGGACATATTGATGATGCAGCCGCTGTTGCGCTTGACCATTTCGCGCGCCACAGCCTGGCCGCACAGGAACATCGATTTCAGGTTGATGCGCATGACCCGGTCGAAATCGTCTTCGCATACGTCGAGGAAATCGGCCGCGTGCGTGACGCCCGCATTGTTGACGAGGATATCGATGTGGCCGAACTGCGCCAGGGTTTCCTTCAGCATGGCGTCGACGTCGGCCTTCTGGCTGACGTCGGCGCAAAAGAAGCGCGCCTGCGGGCCGAGCGCGGCTGCCGCCTGCGCGCCTTCTTCCTTGATGTCGACCAGCATCACCTGCGCCCCTTCGGCGATCAGGCGGGTGGCGCAAGCCAGGCCGATGCCTTGCGTGGCGCCAGTGACGATGGCGGTTTTATGGATCAGTTTCATGTGTGCTCCTCGGCGGGTGGGGGCGCCGCCATGCTGCGGTGCCATGGCGGATTTTAATCCCTGGGCAGGAATCAGAGGAGGATGGGCTCGTTCGGCAACTGGTTGCCGCGCGTGCCGTTGGCAGGGAAGTGGCTTTGCAGCAAGGTATTCAGCTGCGCCAGTGCTTCCACGGTGCTGTCGTGGTAATTGCCGTCCTTGAACCCTTTGGTCATGGTGCGGCACACGGCTTGCCATTGCTCCGGCGTGACGCGGCGGCCCACGTTGCGGTCGGCCACGATATCGACCTGGTGCTCGGCCAGGTTGATGTAGATGAGTACGCCGACGTTGTCTTCCGTATCCCACACGCCATACTGGGCGAACAGTTCGCGCGCCCGCTCGCGGTTGCTCACTCCCTGGTAAGCCATGCCCGGCGCCAGGGCTGCTTCGACGATCAGGCGCACTTCCGCCTGGTGCATCGCTTCACCGTCGGCAATCGCCGTTTCGATGGCTTTCAAGGTGCGTTCCGGAAACGCCTGGCGCGCCGTCGCCGGCGTGCCGCGCAAATGTTTCAAGGCCCGTCCGCAGCGTTGTCCGAATGTCAGTTGTTTCGTCATTACCAATCTCCCGAGGCGCCGCCGCCGTCAAAACCGCCGCCGCCGCCACCGAAACCACCGCCACCACCACCGCCAAAACCACCGCCGCCGCCGAAGCCGCCACCACCACCACCGCGGTTGTTCAGCGCCTGGCTGAGGATGCTGCCCAGCACGACGCCGGTGGCGCCGCTGGACCAGTTGCTGCCGCGCTGCAGCCGCGTGGGGCCGCCGCGCGAGCGGAACAGGGTCAGCACGACGAGGAAGCCGAAGAACAGCAGTGGCAGCCAGAAGGTCATGCCGCCCGCTTCCACGGTGGCTGGCGCCTTCTGCTGGGCCGGGGCGGGGAATTGCTCCTGGTTCAGCAGGGTGGCAATCGACCCCACGCCGGCCACCAGGCCGCCGTAATAGTCGTTTTGCTTGAAATGCGGCGCGATCACGTCTTGCAGGATGCGTTTCGATTGTGCATCCGTCAGCACGCCCTGCACGCCGCGGCCCGCCTCGATGCGCAGGCGGCGCAGCGACGAGGGGTTGTCCTTCGCCACCATCAGCAGCACGCCGTCATCGACGCCTTTGCGGCCCAGCTTCCAGGCATCCGTCACGCGGATGCTGTATTGCTCGATGGCTTCCGGTTCCGTACTCTTGACCAGCAGCACGGCGATCTGGCTGCCCGTCTTGGCTTCGTAATCGGCCAGCACGCCTTCCAGCGCCGCCTTTTGCTTGGCGTCGAGCATGCCGGCGTTGTCCGTCACGCGCGCCGCCAGCGGCGGCACGGGCTGCAAGCCCTGTGCGCCAGCTGGCGCCATCGTCCACAGCAGCAGCGCCGTCGCCAGCGCCGCCAGATAAGACCAGGCTTTCATCTTATTTGCCAAAGTTGACGGTCGGTGCGGTCGAGATGGCTTTTTCATTTTCCACCGTGAACGATGGCTTGACCTTGTAGCCGAAGACCATGGCCGTCAGGTTGTTCGGGAAGCTGCGCGCATGCACGTTGTAATCCTGCACGGCCACGATGTAGCGCTGGCGCGCCACGGTGATGCGGTTTTCCGTGCCTTCCAGCTGCGACTGCAGGTCGCGGAAGCTGGTGTCGGCCTTCAGATCCGGGTATTTCTCGGACACCACCATCAGGCGCGACAGGGCCGACGACAGCTGGCCCTGCACTTGCTGGAATTTTTCGAACGCGGCCGGATCGTTCAGCACTTCGGGCGTGATCTGGAAACTGGTGGCGGCGGCGCGCGCCTTGGTCACCGCTTCCAGGGTTTCGCGCTCGTGCGTGGCATAGCCCTTGACGGTGTTGACCAGGTTGGGGATCAGGTCGGCGCGGCGCTGGTACTGGTTGACCACTTCGCCCCAGGCGGCCTTGGTGGCTTCATCCTTGCTCTGGAAGTCGTTGTAGCCGCAGCCCGTCAGGACGCCGGCCAGGACGGTGACGCTCAGGGCCAGGCGCAGCCATTTGGTGAATTGATTGGTGATTTGCATGATGGGTTCCGTGCCGAGTAAAAGGGATGCGGCAAATATACCTGAAACGGCCCGCAATGTCGGTTTAATCAGCGCCGGTCGCCGCCTCCGCCTGCCTTCGCAACCCCGCGCCGCGTTACAATGCGGGGTTTGCAACTGAATATAGAGAAGGTGTGCCGTGAATTTCATCAATAAATTATCCGCCGCGTGGACGGCCAATAATTCCCTGCTGTGCGTGGGCCTGGACCCGGACCTGGCGAAACTGCCGGCCGAGCTGCGCGATCTGCCTGATGGAATCACCACCTTCTGCACGCGCATCATCGACGCCACGGCCGACCTGGCCTGCGCCTTCAAGCCGCAGATCGCCTATTTTGCCGCGCTGGGCGCGGAAAAGCAGCTGGAAGACATCTGCCGCTATGCGCGTGAACACTATCCGCACATCCCGCTGATCCTCGATGCGAAACGGGGTGACATCGGCGCGACGGCCACGCAATACGCGCGCGAAGCGTTCGAGCGCTACGGCGCCGACGCCGTTACCGTGAACCCCTACATGGGCGAGGATTCGCTCGACCCCTATCTGGCGTGGGCAGACCGCGGCGTGATCATCCTGTGCCGCACCTCGAACCCGGGCGGCTCGGACCTGCAATTCCTGAATACGGATGGCGAACCGCTGTATCAGCGCGTGGCGCGCCTGGTGGCCGAGAAATGGAACAAGAATGGCCAGTGCGCGCTTGTCGTCGGCGCCACCTTCCCTGAAGAGCTGGCGCAAGTGCGCGCCATCGTCGGCGACATGCCGCTGCTGGTGCCCGGCATCGGCGCCCAGGGCGGAGACATTGCCGCCACCGTCGGCGCGGGCCAGACGGCGAACGGCATGGGCATGATGATCAGCTCGTCGCGCGCCATCATCTACGCCACGCCGCAAGCGGGCGAAGACTTCGCCGACGCGGCGCGCCGTGTGGCCATTGAAACGCGCGATGCGATCAATCAGCATCGTTCGGTTTAAACGACACCCATAAAAAATGTAGGTCGGGTTAGGCCAGCGGCCGTAACCCGACAACACCGGTAACGTCAACAATGTTGTCGGATTACGCGGACCTTCGGCCCGCTAATCCGACCTACCCGACTCGCGCCCTCTTTCAGTCGCGCATGGGCGCCACCATCTCCGCGTAGTCGTACAGCTCGCCTAAAATCTCTTCTCCCCGCTCATCGACCGATTCCGACAGCACGTCGATCTCCGTAAACAGCATTTCGATGGTGCGGGCGCCGGCGTCGCCGTCGAACAGGCGGGCGGCGCGGTGCTGTTCCCAGCGCAGGCTTTCCGCTTCGCTCAGGGTTTGCGGGAAATTGCGGGCGCGGTAGCGGAACAGCAGTTCCTGCAGGCGCTCGTCGGCAAACGAGGGGCGGGCCGTGGCCAGCTTGGCCGGCGTGTCGCGGCGCAGGGATTCGAGCAGGCGGCGGTCGTCGTTGCTGACGAAACCGTTGTACAAATCTTCATCCACGTCCAGCGCGGCGTTCGCGCCCGGGCGCTGGAACACTTCGGCCCAGATCGCATCCATGTTCGGCGCCGTCGCGGCCAGTTGCGCGTTGACCTTCGCCGCGTCCAGATCGATGCCCCATTGCGCGGCCATGGCCGGCGACAGGGTTTTTAAATTACCCACCAGCATGGGCGACTTGTTCAGGTGCACGCTTTTCACGGGCAGGCGCGTCATGCCTTCCGGCATGGCTTCCTTGCGTGTAAACAAACGCGTGCGGATGGTGTCGGCGTCCAGCGCGAACAGTTCGCGCGGATCGTAGGCGCAATCCCAGACGAGGATTTCATTTTTGTTGCTCGGATGCGTGGCCAGCGGCCAGACGACGCCCAGGCAGCCCCGTTCGGCGGGGAACATGCCCGACACGTGCAGGAAGGGCTGGCGTTCGGCGGCGGCCAGGTGCATGCCCATTTCGCTGGCGACCCGGTCCTTCTTGTGCAGGGCCAGGCAGAATTCGAACAGTTTCGGCTGCTTTTCGCGGATCAGGCGCGCCAGGGCGATGGTGGCGCGCACGTCGGACAGCGCATCGTGCGCCGCTTCGTGGGCCAGGCCATTGGCCTTGCTCAAGTGTTCCAGCTTAAAACTGGTCTGGCCATCGTCGCGCTTCGGCCATTGCATGCCTTCCGGGCGCAGCGCGTGCGTCATGCGCACCACGTCGAGGATGTCCCAGCGGCCGCAATGGTTCTTCCATTCGCGCGCATACGGGTCGATCAGATTGCGCCAGAACAGGAAACGCGTGACTTCATCGTCGAAACGGATGGTGTTGTAGCCCACGCCGATGGTGCCCGGCTCCGAAAAGGCCGCTTCGATGGTGGCGGCGAACTGGTGTTCGGGCACGCCCAGCTGCAAGCACTGCTGCGGCGTGATGCCGGTGATCAGGCACGATTGCGGGTCGGGCAGGAAATCATTGGCAGGCTGGCAATACAGCATGATCGGCTCGCCGATTTCGTTCAGGTCGGCATCCGTGCGGATGGCGGCGAACTGGGCCGGGCGGTCGCGGCGCGGCTGGGCGCCAAAGGTTTCGTAGTCGTGCCAAAGAAAGGTCTGGTTAGTCATTGATGGTCGTTGCTTGATTGGTTATCCGGGCCGCTAAAAGCGGCCGCTGCTACAGTTTTCTGAAAACCTGCCGATACTACACGAGAGGATGGTCATCATCGCGTTTCCCGCATGGTGGCATACATTGTCCGTTCAAGGAGGTCTATCGTGTCAATTCCCATCGCCGCAAGCGGCAATTCCAACCCTTCCGTGACTTCCGTCAGTACGGGCGTTGCCGGCAAGGACGATAAAGTCCAGCAAAAGGACGGCATCAACGCTGAAATGAGCGTCAATGACCGCACCAAGCTGCAATTGAACGCTTCCATCATGCAGGCGTCGCTGAATGTGTCTATCGGTTCCGAGAACGAGCCGCTGGCGCTGCTGTACAAGACGGCCATCACCAACATCAATGAAGCGCTGAAGAGCCAGTACGGCGACGATGCGATCCAGAACGCGGCCTCGCAGGATAACAGCGCCGAAGCGACGGCGAGCCGCATTGTATCGCTGTCGACGGGTTTTTTTGACGCCTACAAGAAGCAAAATCCCGGCATGGACGACGATACGGCCCTGACCAAGTTCATGGACACCATCAGCGGCGGCATGGAGAAAGGTTTCAAGGAAGCGCGCGATATCCTGGAAGGCTTGAAAGTGCTGGGTGGCGATATCGCTGGCAATATCGACAAGACGTATGAGCTGGTGCAGAAGGGCTACGCTGATTTCATCGCCGCGCACAGCAAGAAGGATGACGCCAAGCCGGCCGACAGCAAGGTTGCCTGATCAATATTGCGCCGGAAGCGCCTGAGAAAATGTCCAGGGCTAGGCGCGTTGCCGAAGGCAGTACGAATGTACGACGAGGCAATGCAACGACGCCATGGGCGTTTTATCAGGTGCTTACCCGGTTGCGTCCGCCTGCCTTCGCGCGGTACAGCGCCGCGTCGGCGGCCGCGATCAGCGCCTCGTCGTCCTGTTCGGCCGCCAGGCTGGCCACGCCGAAGGAACCCGTAATGTGCGGCAGCGCGCTGCGCATGTCGGCGAAGATGACGGCCAGCTGCATGCGCTCGCACAGGCGCTCGGCCACCCGCAGGGCCACGTGTTCGTTGGTATCGGGCAAGATCACCATCATTTCCTCGCCGCCATAGCGCACGGCAAAATCCGTGGGCCGCAGGGCCGCGCCCAGCACTTGCGCGGCGATGCGCAGCGCCTGGTCGCCCGCCTGGTGGCCGTGCGTGTCGTTGAAACGCTTGAAATGGTCGAGGTCTATCATCACCAGCGACAGCGGCGAGCCGCTGGCGTGGGCCGTGACGATCATGTTAGGCAGCAGATCCGTCAGCCAGGCGCGGTTGTACAGGCCCGTCAGGCTGTCGACCATCGACAGCTGGCGGTAGAATTCGCCCAGTTTCTGCCGCCGGCGCAGCAGGGCATTGGCGGCGCGGATGCGGAAGGACAGCAGCCGCAGCAGGTTGCGCGCCAGACCGTTCGACTGTTCGATCAATTCCCAGACGATGGCCGCGTCGATCACCAGCAAATCGGTTTCTTCCAGGGCGGAAATGGCGGCCAGGTTGCTCGCTTCATCGAGCACCGATTGTTCGCCCACGCTTTCGCCGGGCAAGACCTTGCTGACGGTGCCGTCATCCATGCCCGTGTGGGTGTCGGCGGCCACGGCCAGCGAACCGCGCAGGACGATGTACAGACTGGCGCCTTGCGTGTCGGAAATAGCCTCGCCCGCTTCGAGGCGCATGACGGGGCAGGGCGCCAGCATGGCGGCCGTCTGGCTATCCGCCCCATCGCGAAATAGCTGTAAATCGCCGATGTTGCAGCCTGAAGCGCCGAAGTTGCCGATCTGTTCCACAATCACACTTTCAAAAAGCCGGCGCGCGAACAGGGGGCCGGTAGCTTCATGATAGCGTAAAGCGGCCTTGGCCGTAACGGCAAAGGCTTGCTTGATGTCACTTACTGTGAGAAATACGACAATTATTTCATTGCCGCGTTAATACGCGGGAATGCTTGCTGTTTTAGTATGGTTGTTGCCGCGCGCGAAAGACGGGGCTGGATATGCAAAGGCAGCCTTGAACGGCTGCCTCAGTCTCTGAAAATCCTGCAGGGGGGGGGAATTACTCGGCGGTTTCTTCCGCTTCGGCCGTATCGATCACGGCATTCTTGCCGGTGGCGTGGCGCTTGCTGTCTTGCAGGCGGCCCAGGGCGCTATCGATGGCGCGTTTCAGTTTATCGGTGGCGCCGGCAACGGATTGATGCACGGTGGCGTTCTGTTCGGTCACGGCAATCGGTTGATAGCCGGCAACGCGTGCTTCCATGACGCAGCGGATATCGTCGGCGCCGCCTTTCGGGCCATTCGTGTCGCTGATGTGGACTTCGATGCGGGTCAGGTTGTCGCGGAAGCGGTTCAGTGCGCTTTCAAGTACGGATTGCACATGTTCGTTCAGTCCAGCGGTGTTGGCGATGGTGCTGTCGGTATGAATATTGATTTGCATATGCTTACTCCTGTCAATTCAAAAAAAACCCATCTCAGGCGTGCTGCGGCCTGGTTGCTGCCTCATGCACATGACCTCTGTGCATGGAACTTATCTTACTCCTCTTTCCAGTATTTCAAGAGGGTGCGCACGATTAAGATGAGCTTAACCCTTCAGTCAGGTCAAGTTTCCGCCACGAAATTATTTACCGTCAACCATTGATGAGCCCAGCCGCGATATTGATCGACAGCCCCAGCACGACCAGGTTGAAGAAAAAGCTCAGCACGGATTGCCCCAGCACGATCTGCCGCATCGTGCGCGTCTGCACGGAAACGTCCGACGTTTGCACGGCCACGGCGATGGTGATGGCGAAATACAGAAAATCCCAGTAGTCGGGATTGGGCTCGTCGTCGGGAAACTTCAGCGGGCGCAGCGCGGGATCGGCCTGGTAATACAGGTGGGCATAGTGAAAGCAGAACAGGGTGCCGACGAGGAACCACGAGCCGACCAGGGTGAGGATCGTCAGGCCATAGTGCAGCGCGCGCTCGTCCGGCGCCATGTCTTTCATCGAAGACAGTTGCGAGACGATGGCCACCAGGCTCATCACGGATGCGACGGACAGGGCCGACAGGACCGTGGTGGCCCGCTCATCCTGGCGCGCCGCCATGGCTTTGACCTTGTGATGGTTGGCGCGCATCATCATCCAGCCCATCGTCGCCAGGTAAAACCAGACGGCGACGTTCCACGCCGTCAGCAAGCGCGTCATCTGTTGCCAGGACGAGGGCAGCAGCAGGCCGGCCGCCACGCCGATGGCCGTGGCCAGGCTCAGGTGGGGGCGGCTGCGGATGAAGCTGTGCAAGGGAAGCGTGATTTTCATGGTGCGGCTTGGTCAGTGGCGATAGCGCATCTTATAGCTTATGTGCCTGCCGTGGTGGCCGTTCTGGCGGCCGCTTCCTTTTCGTGGTGGGGGAAGCGGTCCATGCGCGACAGCACGGGGAACAGCACGGCCCATACGCCCGTCACGGCCAGGGTGGCGGCGCCGCCGAAGAGCACGGCGCGCACGAGGCCGAACCAGCCGGCCGTCAGGCCCGATTCGAATTCGCCCAGCTCGTTCGAGGCGCCAATGAAGACGGCGTTCACGGCGCTGACCCGGCCGCGGATCTCGTCGGGCGTTTCGAACTGCACCAGCAGATGCCGGATGTAGACGCTGACCATGTCGCCGGCGCCCATCAGGAACAGGGCCGCCAGGGCCAGCGGGAAATAACTGGTGCTGCCCAGCACCAGGGTGCCCAGGCCGAAGACGGCCACGCCGCCGAACATCCACGCGCCCACGCGGCGCGTGATGGGGAAGATGGCCAGCGCGATCGAGCACAGGGCCGCGCCTGCACCGGGCGCCGTGCGCAGCAGGCCCAGGCCGCTGGGGCCGATATGCAGCACGTCGTGCGCGAGCGCCGGCAGCAGGGCCGTGGCGCCGCCGAACAGCACGGCAAACAGGTCGAGCGAAATGGCGCCCAGCACGATGGGTTTCGACCAGACGAAGCGCAAGCCTTCGAGCAGGGTATGCCAGCTGACGGGTTCGCGCCTGACCACTTGCGGCGCCGGGGTGGTGGCGCGCATCAGCAGGACGGACACGACCAGCAGCGCGGACGAGATCAAATACACCACCTTGGGGCCGAAGTAATACAGCAAGCCACCCAGGGTAGGGCCCAGGATGATGGCCACGTGCGAGCTCGACGAACTGAGCGCGACGGCGCGGCTGAAGTGTTGCGTGGGCACCATGTTCACCAGCACGGCTTGCGTGGCCGGCATCATGAAGGCGCGCGCGCTGCCGAACAGCACCAGCACGGCAAACACGGGCCAGACGATGGACAGTCCGCTCAGGGTAAAGGCCAGCAGGGCCAGCGCGCAAGCCAGTTGTGCCGCCAGGCACCAGGCGATGATGTTGCGGCGGTTGTAGCGGTCGGCCACGTGGCCGGCCGGCAAAATCAAGACGAGGAAGGGGGCGAACTGCGCCAGGCCGATCAGGCCCAGGTCGAACAGGCTGCCCGTGATCTGGTACACCTGCCAGCCGATGGCCACGCTTTGCATCTGCACGGCCACCGTGCCCAGCACGCGGGCGGAAAGATAAAAGGCAAAGTTGCGGTGACGCAGGATACTGAAGCCGTTGCCGGCAGAGGCGAGAGACATGACATTTCCAGGGAACAGCGGGATGGAGCGGTGGCGGCAGCGGGCGCCGCACCAGCCGCGCCCCGCTGTCTGGAAGGTGACGCTTACTTGGCCAGGTCGGCTTCCGTGGTGAAGGCGTCCGCGTAAAACTCGTCGGCTGGCAGCTGGCACAGCTGCACGAAATCGCGGTTGGCCGATTCGACGACGATGGGCGCGCCGCAGGCATACACCTGATACGCGGACATGTCCGGCAAGTCGGCGATGACGGCCTGGTGCACGAAGCCCGTGCGGCCTTCCCACGCGTCTTCCGGCAAGGCGTCCGAGACGACGGGCACATACGTGAACTGCGGCAAGTCGGCGGCCCACTGGCGGCACAGCGCATCCATGTACAGGTCGTGTGGACGGCGGCCGCCCCAGTACAGGGTGATCGGGCGCGGCGATTGCTCGTTGATCATGTGCTCGACGATGGCTTTCAATGGGGCAAAGCCCGTGCCCGAGGCCAGCAGCACGATAGGCTTGTCGCTGTCTTCGCGCAGGAAGAAGGTGCCCATCGGGCCTTCGAAGCGCAGGATGTCGCGCTCTTTCATGCTGCCAAACACCTGGTCGGTGAACAGGCCGCCGGGCATGTGGCGGATGTGCAGGCTGACCGGGCCGCCTTCGACGGGCGCGCTGGCCATGCTGTAGCTGCGGCGCTTGTTGTCGCGTAGCATGATTTCGATATACTGTCCGGCGCGGTAGTGCAGGCGCTCGCTGGCTGGCAATTGCAGGGTCAGCACGACGACGTCGGGAGCGACTTTCTCGATGGTGGTCACGCGCGACGGCATTTTCTTGATCGGGTAGTCGCTGCTGCCCGCCACTTCGCGCGCCTGCACCACGAGGTCGCCCTGGGGCACGGCGCAGCACAGCAGCGAATAGCCGGCGGCCGCTTCATCTTCCGTCAGGGAGCGGGCCTGGTATGGCTTATGCTGTACGTTGCCGGAGACGATCTTGCCCTTGCAGGAACTGCAGGCGCCGCTTTTGCAGCTGTACGGCAGGCCGACGCCGGCGCGTATCGCTGCCGACAGGACGGTTTCGTCCGCTTCACAGCTGAATTGGTGGCCGCTGGGCTGAACAGTAATTTGAAAAGTCATACAATCCTTGAGATGAAAAATATGTTAATGCACTCTTTGCGCAAGCCGTCAGGCTTGCCGCGCTTGCTGATCCTGGGCTGCGGCGACGTCGGCATGCGGCTGCTGCCGCAGCTAGCGGCGCGTTTTCGCGTCTTTGCCGTCACCAGCCAGCCAGCGCGCTGCGCGCAGTTGCGGGAAGCCGGCGCCGTGCCCATCGTGGCCAACCTCGACGACCGCGCCAGCCTGAAACGGCTGGCGGGACTGGCGACGATGATCGTGCATCTGGCGCCGCCTCGGTCGTCGGGCTTGCTGGACCAGCGCACGCGCAATCTGGCCGCCATTTTACCCGAGCATGCCCGCATGGTGTATGTGAGCACCAGCGGCGTATATGGCGATTGCGCCGGCGCCTGGGTCGATGAAACACGGCCGACGGCGCCGGCCAATGCGCGCGCGAAGCGGCGCGTCGACGCGGAACAGGTCTTGCGCGGCTGGGGCGCGCGCCGCGGCGCCAGCGTGGCCATCCTGCGTGTGCCCGGCATTTATGCGGACGACCGCCTGCCTTTGAAGCGCTTGCGCGAAGGCACGCCGGCCCTGGCCGCGAGCGACGATGTCTACACCAACCATATCCATGCCGACGACCTGGCGCGCATCATCGAGCGGGCCCTGTGGCGGGGCAAGCCGGGACGCGTGTATCACGCCAGCGATGACAGCGAACTCAAGATGGCCGAGTATTTCGACGCCGTGGCCGACACGTTCGGCTTGCCACGCCCGCCGCGCCTGCCGCGTGCCGAACTGCGGCAAGTGGTTACGCCGATGCTGCTGTCGTTCATGTCCGAGTCGCGCCGCCTGCACAATGCGCGCCTCAAGCGCGAGCTGGGCGTGCGCCTGCGCTACGCGCGCGTGGCCGATGCCTTGCAGTCGCTGTCAGCCGATGGCGCCGGCATCAGGTAAAATGGCCGGTTATCTGCGCACTTTGCTGGGCCGGCGCGCAGCGCGCCGTTCCCGCGCTGCGCCACTCACTTAAGGACTACAGCATGAGCACCCTCACTTACGAAGAATACCTGGACGAGGTCACCACCGTCCTGACGGAACTGTACGACCTCGACGACGAGGCCGCCATCAAGCTGGTGGTGGCGGCGCAGGACGCCGAATTTTTTGTCCCGCACGATGCGCATGAGGAAATGCGTATCGCCGAGCAAGCCAAGAAAGATGCGGTCACCCTGTTCGAGCGCAAGCAGAATCGCCAGCAAACGCAGGAAAAACAGCAGCAGCGCGTGCGCCAGCAAAAGAAGTAAGGATGGGGCAGTACGGGCTTCGGCGCAACGCCGGGGCCTTGCCATTTGATGCAGCGCAAACGTGCCATGGCGCGCTGGCGATATGGTGAGCGATGTCGTCACGCGTCTGGGCTCTTGTGGCGAGCTCTGCAGAGCGTGACGCTGTTTCCCGTCAGCAGGAGCGAGCCATGCGAGCGACGAGTCACCCCAGCAAGGAACAGGTGCGCGCCTATATGCGCCGGCGCGAACGTGCGCTGCAGCCGCCGCCACCACCCGATGAAATTCGCCGGCAACTGGCCTGGTGCCGCGTGGACGATGTTCCTCGCATTTGCCTTCCCGCCACTCCGGCCGGCGTGGCCGTGCAAGGCTGGCATTTATCCGCCGACATGGCCCGCCTGAGCACCCTCATGGCGATAGCCTGGCTCATGCATAGCGGTGTTGCTCATCGTAAAAATTGATGACGTGCAGCAAACTTTCCCGATTTGAGTTATCCTCTAGCACATTCCAAGTGCGTCAATTCTCTTCAATTATCACAATTTTGCTTTAAGTTACGCAAAAATCAACAATAGCGTGTATTATATTGTTTGCGGCGTAAAAGCCGCATAAGTGATGGCGCTTTTTAGTGTGTTTACCCTGAATTATTGCAGAAGAGACATTCGGTTTCTTATTGCTCTAATACAACAAGTACGGATTTTTGATCATGTCTCTCAAACAAATTACCTCTTTGCCTACCTACAACCCGAATCGCGTCCTCGACGCGATCATCGACAAGCTGCAACTGAAAAACGATGCCGCCTTGTCGCGAGCTCTGGAAGTGGCGCCACCGGTCATCAGCAAGATTCGTCACAATACCTTGCCGATCGGCGCCACGATCCTTATCCGCATGCATGAAATCAGCGATTTCAGCATTCGTGAATTGCGCGAGTTGATGGCTGCCTAAGAGCGCCTGACAGACGGCAAACTGAGAGGTGCCGTCTGGGTAAGTCAGGCTTGCCGCGTGCGGCAGCCACATCTGTTTTCCGCTTTTCTATTGCGCGTCGCGGTTCAGTACCGGACGATCGACATAGAAACGCCCCATTTCCTGGCTAGTCGAGGACGACTTGACCACCGCTGCCGTCAATGAGGCAGGCGCGCTGGAAAATGCGGTGCTGGCAACCCCGGTCGCGCGGCCCGAATACGCCGTCGCCTGTACCGTCGCACTGGAAAACGCCGTCTGCACGGCCCGGCCCGAGTAAGCCGTCGCCTGTACCGCCGCACTGGAAAATGCTGTTTGCACAGCCCGTCCCGAATACGCCGCTTGTACTGCCCGTCCCGAATACCCCGCCTGTACCGCACGCCCCGAATACGCCGTTTCTGCGCGGATATAATCTTCCCCGAACGTTTGCTCATACAATTGCTTCATGCGCTCGCCCACGCGGTGGTGCGCCGCTTCGTCGTCTTCGCCGCGCAAGCCGATGTACGGGAAGTGGTGGAGGAAGTAGCCGAACACCTGTTCGCAGTCGGCCGCATATTTCAGGGTGTCGAGGATGTGGTAGTGCCAGAAGGTATCGACGTCCATCAACGGTGCCGTCTCTTCTTGTGGAAATTGTTTCATCAGGATCAGGAAGCGGCGGTATTCGAATTCCACCGCATTCGCCTTCTCCAGGCTCCATCCTTCGCCTGACTCACGGTGCATCAGCTTGACCTTGATCGCGTCCAAATTCAAATCTGCAATTGCCTTGAAACTGTCGTTCGTATCCATGAATGTCCTTTTGTAAAGAGCGTTGTGGGAAATACGGTGAAGCAAGGGAAAGCGGCGGCTGTGTACTCCTGGCAAGTGGTCGAGGAATGCCTGGCCCATGGCGGGCGGGCGCTGAGTTGTTCTACATCAATATTGCATCTAATTACGAAATTTGCAAGCTGAGCTTGCTTCATGCGGGCGCGCGCCTGTCAGCTGCTGGCCCGGCTTTCTTCCTGGTAGGGAAACGCCGTGGCGTCAGCGCCCAGCGGCACGCTGACATGCACGCTCATGCCGGCGCCGGGGCTGCTTTCGATGTAAAAAGTGCCCCCCAGCAACTTGATGCGTTCCTCGATCCCCACCAGGCCAAACGAGCCCAGCTTGTTGCGCCCGTCGATGGCCGCGCCCACGCCGTTGTCGCTGATGCTCATCGACACCGTATCGCGGCACTTTTCCAGCTTGACTTGCACGCGGCTGGCATTCGCATGCTGGGAAATGTTGCTGAGCGATTCTTGCAGGATGCGGAACAGGGCCGTCGCGCATTGATCGCTGAGGCAAATGTCGTCATGGCTTTCGTTCACTTCGCAAGCGATGCCCGTGCGCTGGCGAAATTGCGCCACCTGCCACTCGACGGCCGCATTCACGCCCAGGTCCAGCACGGTAGGGCGCAAGTCGTTGATGATTTGCCGCACGCTCTTGATGGTGGCGTCGATCTGTTCCAGGGTCGAGCGGGCGCGGGCGTTCAGGCGCGGATGGCGGCGTTGTGTGCGCGAGGCCAGCATGTCGGCGTCGATGCGCAGCACCAGCAGGTTCTGTCCCAGGTCGTCGTGGATTTCGCGCGCGATGCGCTTGCGTTCTTCTTCCTTGATCTGGTCGGCGTGGGCCGCCAGCCGGCGCAGTTTCTGGTGCGACAACTGCAGGCGGATCTGGCTGGCGCGCAATTCCTCCGTCATGCCCGTCGCCATCTGGATGGCGCGTCGGCGCGACGACGCCAGGGTGTGGAACAGCATATACAGCAGCATGGTGCTGGCACAGCCGATCAGCAGGGCCAGCCACGGGAGGAAGGCGTCGAAGCGTGAATACAGGTCGCTCTTGCGCACGCTGAACAGCGCTTGCCAGGCGCGGCCATTGTGTTCGATCAGCATCGTACTGCTCAGATAGCGGCCCGAGCTGCCGGGCTGCCACCATGGCGCATGCATGCCCGCCGTCGTGCTGTCGAAGATGGGGCGCATGTCGTGCGGCAACTGCAGCGGCAAGTCCGGCTGTTCCGGCGCCTGCGGGCCGATATCGAACACGGTCAGGCGGACGTTGCGTACCGGCATGTCGGCCAGGGCGCTGCGCATCATCGACACCAGGTCGTAGCCGATGCCGACGGAACCCTGGTAAGCGGCGCGCCGCTGCTCCAGCGTAGCGACCGGCATGCCGAAGCGGTACACGGGCAGGCGCATGGCCATGGCCGTCAATTGGGGGCGGCCTTCCATCGGTACGGGCATGCCGGAATTGCTGACGTTCCCGGAATCGCGCGACTGCGCCAGCGTTGCGGCGATCAAGGGGCGCGAGGCGATGTCATAGCCATACTTATCCGGGGCGCTGGCGATCGGTTCGACGTAGACGAGCACGGAATAATGGGCGCGCGGGGCAGGCGGATGGATGGCAAACGCTGGATAGCCGTCGCGCCCGGGTGGATAGTCGTGTTGCATGGCCGCTTCGAAGGCGGCACGCTGCGTCTCGTCGAGTTCCTGGCTGTAATTGAGATTCATCACGCCCGGATAGTTCTGTTGCAGCGCGAGGTTTGCCACGTAGCGGTGAAATTGCTCGCGGCTCACGTGCGCATTGGCGTGGAACAGGCTGGCGGTGCCGCGCAGCAGGTTGGCATACGATTTGGTGCGTGATTCGATGCTTTTCTGGGTATTGCGCGCCAGATTGTTGAACTGTTCGCTGGCATCGCTTTCGATCGACAGCGAGGCTGCCATGTAGAACAACAGGCCCACCATCATCGACATCACAAAGCCGAGCAGCCACAGCGGTCTTTTTTCAACAGATAAGGGGTGTTCGCCGGCAGTAGAAGACATCGCCATCCGCATCAGGAAGAGGAATCGGGTGCCGCCTGGGCGGCGGAGGCTGGACTGCGTTGTAGAAGCGCCATCGACATTGTAAATTGCTCAATAGCTGCCTAATATACAAAATTATCGTGAATATAGTCAACTGGCAATATTCTCAGGTGATATATATGGTTGAAACGAAAAAAAACCGCCGCAGCGGTTTTTTTGGGTGAGGGCATGCGCGCCTTATTTGGCGGGCTGCCAGCTGTCTTTCAGGGTGACGATGCGGTTGAAGACGGGCTTGCCAGGCTGGCTGTCCACGCGGTCGGCCGCAAAGTAGCCGTGGCGCTCGAACTGGAAGCGCTGTTCCGGCTGGGCCAGTTCCGCGCCCGGTTCCAGCCACGCTTGCACGACTTCCTTGGCCAGCGGGTTCAAGGCCAGCTTGAAGTCCTTGCCGCCCGCGTCCGGCTGCGGGTCCGTAAACAGGCGGTCGTACAGGCGCACTTCGGCGGGAATGGCCGTCGGCGCGCTGACCCAGTGCATATTGCCCTTGACCTTGTAATTGGCGCTGCCTTCCGTGCCCGACTTGCTGTCCGGGAAGTAGGTGCAATGCACGGCGATGACCTTGCCGTTTTCATCCTTGTCAAAACCCGTGCACTCGATTACATAGCCATAGCGCAGGCGCACCTTGCTGCCCGGCTTGTCGTCGATCGGCGGATACAAACGGAAATAGCCTTTATTTGGCACTTCCATGAAGTCGTCTTCCTCGATCCACAGCTCGCGCGAGATGGGGAAGGTGCGCAAGCCGCGCTCGGGAAAGTGCGGATGCACGGGCGCCGTGCATTCCACACTCTCGTTTTCAGGGAAATTGTCGATGATCAGTTTCAATGGACGCAGCACGGCCACCGTGCGCGGCGCTTTCGGGTCCAGATCTTCGCGCAAACAGCCTTCGAGCACGCTGTAGTCGATCCAGCCGTCGGACTTGGTTACGCCCGTGCGTTCGCACATCAATTGAATCGCTTCCGGCGTGTAGCCGCGGCGGCGCATGCCCACCAGGGTCGGCATGCGCGGGTCGTCCCAGCCGTCGACGATGTGCTCTTCCACCAGCTGGCGCAGCTTGCGCTTGCTGGTGACGATGTAGGTCAGGTTCAGGCGCGAGAACTCGAACTGGTGCGGCACGGGCTTGGCGAAGAAGCCGCCGGCCGACAGGGTTTCCAGCAGCCAGTCATAGAACGGACGGTGATCCTGGAATTCCAGCGTGCAAATCGAATGCGTGATGTTTTCCAGCGCATCCGAGATCGGGTGCGTGTAGTCGTACATCGGATAGATGCACCAGGCGTCGCCCGTGCGGTGGTGATGCGCGTGGCGGATGCGGTAGATGGCCGGATCGCGCAAGTTCATGTTCGGCGAACTCATGGCATCTTCGCTCATCTTCGCGCGCAGGATGTGTTCGCCATCCTTGAACTGGCCCGCCTTCATGGCGCGGAACAGGGCCAGCGATTCGTCGCGCGGTCGGTCGCGGAACGGCGAATTCTTGCCGGCCTGGCCGAAATTGCCGCGGTTGGCGGCCATGTCTTCGGCGCTCTGGCTGTCCACATAGGCAAAGCCGGCCGTGATCAGGTACTCGGCCATCGCGTACAGCTGGTCAAAATAGTCGCTCGCGTAATGCAGGTGGCTCTGGCCATCGGCCTGCTTCGGCTCCCAGTCAAAGCCCAGCCATTTCACGCTATCCATGATGGTGTCGACGTATTCCTGCTCTTCCTTGGCCGGATTGGTATCGTCGAAGCGCAGGTTGCACTGGCCGGCGTAATCGCGCGCCAGGCCGAAGTTGACGCAGATCGACTTGGCGTGGCCCACGTGCAGGTAGCCGTTCGGCTCCGGCGGGAAACGCGTGATCACCTGGGGCAGGCCGGGACGCACGTGGGCGCCGGCGGCCAGGTCGGCTTCGATGATGTTACGCAAGAAATTGGGCGCCAGCGCTGGCGCGGCGGTATTCGGTTTATCGTTGCTCATTGATCAATGCGGAAGAGTGACAGTAAAAAGCATTTTACCGTACCGCAAGCGCTTTATAAGCACGTATTTGGCCCCATTTCCCGGCATGCAAGCGACGCCGACGCCGTTCTATAGGATAATTCGCCTTTAATTAGCAAACAAAACGTGACCCCGGAGCCATTTATGGAAAATTTATATAACGTCCTCGGTGTCGCGCCCAATGCCAGCGACGATGAAATCAAGAAGGTTTACCGTTCGCTGGCCATGCGCTTCCACCCCGACCGCAACCAGGCCGCCGGCGCCGAGGCGCGCTTCAAGAGCGTGACCAAGGCGTATGAAATCCTGGCCGACCCGGCCAAGCGCGCCGAATATGACCAGAGCGTGAACCACCGCATCATCATCGACCCGGAAGCGGAAGCCTATGCCCTGTGGTGCGGCGTGTTCCGCCTGCACGGCACCGTTCTGCCAGCAGACTAAGCCTGCCGGCGGCCGCCCGGCCAGCCCGAATGATTTGAAAAACAACAACAACGGCGCTTTTACCAGCGCCGCGCATCACATTGGAAAGCACAGCATGAGAAGAGTACACCCTGAATTCGCGTACCAGTCGCGCGAGCTGGAAGGCCAGATCGAAGGCATCCTCGGCGACCCGCCGAACCGCAAGAACTACAAAAGCATGGTCGACGCGCTGGTCGGCGAATACGCGAGCGGCGGCGGCATCGAAGACGTGAATATGCTGGCCTTCGCGTTGGTCGATCACATCACGTTCAGCGACCCGAAAGGCTTGCTGGCCGAAAGCGAAGACTACGAATTCGGCGATACGGCCCGCGTGTTTTCCATGGCCGCGTGCGCCGCGCCGGAAGCGGCCAAGATGTACGCCGCCATCGAAGAGAGCTTCCCCGACCTGGCGCGCCAGGCCATCATCACGGCTTTCCTGCACAAGAACCCGCGCCTGTGGGACGACGACGACCAGTCGCTCGACCAGCTGGCCGCCAATGACGACGGCGACGACGATCACGACGAAGACGAAGCCACCGACGATTTTGCCCAGATGTTTGACCAGGATGGAGATGACCATGGCCGATAACACGGAACAAAAGAGTAACCTGCCCGCGCTGACGAAACAGGTCACGGAATTGGTACTGTCCGGTTCGCTGGGCCACGCCGAGCAGGCGTTTGCCGACGCGGCCGACCAGTATGGCGATCTGGCCGTGGTGGAAGTGCTGAGCGCCATCCCGCCGCAAGTGACGGCCCTGCATCTGGCCGGTTTTGATGGCGGCAAGATGTCGCTGGCCACCTTGCTGGTGCCGCCGAAGGCCTGGGCCGACAGCCTGGCCTTCATCGCCGCCACGTGGAGCGACGACCAGATCGAGGACGATCCGGAACGCATCGCCGAGTCGCTGTTCGCGCACATCCACGGCGTGGTGTTTTCCACCGACGACGCCGAGCGCCGCCGCGAGCTGCTGCTGGAAGCATCGGCCACCGACTGGGGCGCCACGGCGTTCGCCATCCTGTTCTCGATGGCGCCGAAGGAAATCCTCGAAGTGGCGGGCGAAATCGTCATCAAGGGACCGTATGTGACGGGCGTGACCTCGTCCGACAACGACGTCGTGCCGCTGGCCATCGAGCTGGCGCAAGCGAATGAGGACGGTTGGGACCGCTCGCTGTTCGAGCTGTTCCCCGACTTCCGCCACAGCGCCGACCTGGCTGACGCGGAATACTCCGACGACCCGGACGAAGAGCCGACCATGTTGCAGCGCAGCACCAAGGAATTGCTGTACCGCCTGCGCAAACAAGTGCCGAGCACGCGCAGCGCGCCACGCTCCAGCACGCGCCGCAGCCTGGGCACGGGCATTTTCTCGTAATGAAAGCAGGGAACGTCTAATGCTGCCAGCAATTGTTGTAGAGAATCTTCCGCGCCTGGTGCGCGCCATCAAACTGTTGCCGGGCGACCCGCGCGAGGACGCGGCGCTGGATCTGGCCGATGAATTGACGGGCATCACGGCCATGGTGGCCGAGAAGTTCACGAATGAACGCACGGCCGACGGCATCCAGAAAGCGCTGTACCTGACGGTGGGTGGCGTGTCCTTGGGCCTGGAGCAGGCCGTCACGCATGAAGGCGACCAGGCCGCCCTCGACTTCCTCGTCGAGCACGGCGCCGAGCATGCATTCCAGGTGGGCTTTCGCCTGATCAAGGAATTGTCGCAACTGCCAGAAGACGCCTTGGTGGGTGAATACGACCAGGACCCCGTCTACCTGCAGCGGCGCCTGCGCGAGCTGTTCATCGATATTTGCCAGGCCGACCCGAACCAGAACTGGGCCGGCTATGAAAAGTATGCGGTGCAGTTGCAACAGCGCAAGGAAGTGCAAGCCGTCGTGCGCCTGGCCGGCTGGCTGCGCCGTCACCACGACAACGGTCCCGTCAGCGACAGCGACTTGAATGCCGAGGGCGTCATCGCCCTGGCCATCATCTTTGCCATCGAAGGCGGCGGGCGCATCATCGCGCGCACGGGTCAGAAGGAGTTTGAACGCTTCGTGCGTTCCGTGCGCAAGAACAAGCCCGACTTCGAGGAAGGCTGGGCCGCCCTGGTGGCCAAGGTGCCCGTGCAGCATCACCCCGTGTTGCTCGACCGCATAGAGTCGTACCGCCGCAGCTGCACCGTCGTGCATAAAATCCTCACGCGGGCCAGCATGAAGAGCCTGTTCGAGGACCTGGAAAATTATGCGGGTTCGGAGCTGGATGCGGATTATTCGTGACCGCTGGTGTCGGATTACGCCCTACGGGCTAATCCGACCTGCGCCGACCTACGCCGACCTCATCGGCCTATTCTTTCTCTTCCATGGCCGCTTCCTCGGCCAGTTTTACAAATGCCGCCACCAGCGGCGACGTCTCTTCTTCCCTTTGTGCAAGCAATAAACTGGTCGTCGCCTGCGGGTCGGCGATCGGGCGGTAGCACACGCCATCCATGCGGATGCGGTCGAACGAGGCGGGCAGCACGGAAATGCCGCAGCCGGCCGCCACCAGGCCGATGATGGTCGACGCCTCGCCCGCTTCCTGCGCCACCTGGGGCACGAAGCCGGCCGCCTTGCACAGGCGGAAGATCTGCGGATAAATCCCCGTGCCCGCATCCTTGGGGTACATGACAAAGCCTTCGCCTGCCATGTCGGCAATGGCAATCGCATCCTTGGCCGCCAGCGCGTGGGCGACAGGCAGCACGAGGAAGAGCGGATCTTTGCGCAACTCCGTCAGGCGGATATCGTCCGGATACGTCGTTTCCGGCGGGCGCACGAAGCCCAGGTCCATGGTGCGGCCGCTGATCGCTTCCAGCTGATGCAGGGTCGCCATCTCGTGCAAGGTCAAGGTGACGTGCGGAAACTGCTGGCGGTAGCGGTTGATGACTGTAGCGAAATACGGCGTGAACGGCGTGGAAAAGGTAAAACCGATGCGCAACTCACCCGCTTCGCCCCGCTGTGCCCGGCGCGCCGTCACGGCTGCCTGTTCCGACAGGGCCAGGATGCGCCGCGCATCGTCGAGGAACAGGCGGCCTGCTTCTGTCAGGCGCACGGAGCGCTTGTTGCGCTCGAACAACTGCGCACCCAATTCCGCTTCCAGCGCCTGGATCTGCTGGCTCAGCGGAGGCTGGCCGATGTGCAGGCGCTCGGCCGCGCGCGTGAAGTGCAGCTCTTCGGCGACGGCGACAAAGTAACGCAGGTGGCGCAGTTCCATATAAGTAATATTTTAAAAGTATGAGTTGGGCCTTGAATATATATTGGACGATATGAGTTGGCAATCCTAAGATGAAGACTCGCTCCTTCTTCGAAACACGGCCATGTCTGATTCATCGCTTGCCTTTGCCCCCGCTGCCCCATCCGCCATTCCGGTTTCTGCTCCCGTTCCCCGCACGGCCATCGCCAAGGGTTCCATCGAATTCAAGCGCAGCAACCGCGCCCTGTTCTTCGGCGGCTTTTCCACCTTCAGCTTGCTGTATTGCATACAGCCCCTGTTCCCGCTGCTGTCGCAGCAGTTTCATCTGACGCCGGCGCAAAGCAGCTGGTCCTTGTCCGTGTCCAGCGGCTTGCTGGCCATCTCGCTGCTGCTGCTCAGTGCCGTGTCGGACCGGGTCGGCCGCAAGCCGCTGATGGTGGCGTCGATGTTTTCCGCCGCGATACTCACGATTTTGTCCGCGTTTGCGCAGGATTATGCGCAGCTGCTGGCGATCCGCGCCGCGCTCGGCATCGCCCTGGGCGGCATGCCGGCCGTGGCCATGGCGTATCTGGGCGAGGAAATCGAGGGCCCGTCCCTGGGCCTGTCGATGGGGCTGTATATTGCCGGCAGCGCGTTTGGCGGCATGTCGGGACGGCTGGTCGCTTCCATGCTCAGCGATTTCCTGTCGTGGCGCTGGGCCCTGGGCGTGCTGGGCGTGGCCGGCGTGCTGGCGGCGGCCGAATTCTGGCGCAGCCTGCCGGCGTCGAAAAATTTCGTGCCCAGTACCAAAGGCTGGAATGCCTTGCCGCACGCAATCAAACAGCATTTTTCCGACCGCGGCTTGCCGTGGCTGTTCTGCCTGGCGTTCGTGCTGATGGGCTGTTTTGTCAGCCTGTATAACTACATCGGCTACCGCCTGCTGGCCGCGCCATTTTGCTTGCGCCAGAGCACGGTCGGCTTGCTGGCCTTTCTGTACCTGATCGGCATCTTCAGCTCTGTCTGGGCGGGCCGGCTGGTGGACCGGCTGGGACGCCGGGGTGTGCTGTGGATCATGCTGTCGGTGATGTTGTCCGGCATTTTATTGACCCTGTTCGATTCGCTGCCGCTGATCGTCATCGGCATGGCGCTGGCCACCTTCGGCTTCTTCGCCTCGCACTCGATCGCCAGCAGCTGGGTCAGCCGCCGCGCCCGCGCACCGCAGGCCCTGGCGTCGGCCTTCTACCTGCTGTTCTATTACCTGGGGTCGAGCCTGATCGGTTCCGCCTCGGGCATGATGTGGGGCTTCGACGGCTGGACGGGCGTGGTCATCATGCTGGGGCTGTGCCTGGGCGGCGGCGTGCTGATCGCCTTGCGCCTGCGCCATCTGCAGCCGCTGGGGGCGCGCGAAGCGGTGGGCTGAGTCCTGCGATTTGGCCGTGGCGGGGAACCCTGTGCCAGCTTGGTGATCCAACCCGGATACCACGCGAACAGGAGATCATCATGATGCAGGTAAAGGAAGTGGCACGGCGCTTTGGCGCCATCGAACATGCAATCGGCCAGGCGGCCCAGCTGTGCGGCAAGCAGCAAGGCATGCCGATGGACTTGAAGGACTGCATCAACCAGCTGGACCAGCAAAAGAGCGCCGTACGGCAAGCCATCGACACGCAAGACGATGCGCGCATCCGGCAAGCCGTCGACCAGATGGAATCGCTGGGCGACCGCGCGAAGCGGGCGTGCGGCACGGCGGCCAGCGTGACGCCGGAAATGAAGAGCGCCGTGCTCAAGGTGCACGATGAATTATCGGACCTGAAGCACCAGCTACATTAGCTACATCTGGCGGAACAAATGCGCATATAAAGGGCTGACGCGCAGTTGCGCCGGGTGCTGGCGCAGGGTCAGCGACAGCTTGCCGGCCTCGTCGCGCACGGCCGTGGCAATGGCGCTGGCGTTGACGATGGTGCCCCGGTGAATTTGCCAGAATTGTTGCGGGTCCAGCTGGGGCAAGAGTTCCTTCAGGCTCGTGCGTATCAGCGCCTCGCTGTCCTGGCACACGACGTTGATGTACTTGTCCAGCGCTTCGAAATACACGACGTCGGCCAGTGCGATCATGCGCACGCTGTTGCCGACGGCCGCCCGTATCATTTGCAGGCGCGGGGCGGGCGGCAGCATGGCTTGCAGCTGGCTCAGCAGGCGGGCCATGTTGTCGTCGCTGGTGGATTGGGCCGCCTGCGGCGCTGGCGGCACCGTTTCGGCTGGCGCTGCTGTTGCAGTGGTTGCAGTGGTTGCGGCGGTGCCGCTGCCACCGCCGCTGTCGCGCAAGCGCTGTTGCAGGCGTTCCACCGTCTTGCCCAGGCGCGCATCGTTGACGGGTTTTAAGACGTAGTCGGCGGCCGCGTGCTCGAAGGCGGCCAGCGCGTATTCGTCGTAGGCGGTCACGAACACGATGTGGGGAAACGCAACGCCGTCCGGCCACTGTTCTGCCAGCTCTTCGGCCGCTTCCAGGCCCGTCTTGCCTGGCATCTTGATGTCGAGAAACAGAATGTCTGGCTGCAGCGCCAGGCCTTGCCGCAATGCTTCCACGCCGTTGGGGCAGGTGGCAACGATGTCGAGTTCCGGCCACAGCCGCTGCAAGGCGTGCGCGAGGGCGGCGGCGAGTATCGGTTCGTCTTCGGCGATCAGGGCGCGTGGCGCGTGTGGGGTGTATTGGCTCATGCGAGTGGACTCGTGATAGTCGTGATAGTGGATGGAAGGGGGAATGTCAGGCGGGCCGTCGCGCCTGCCGGATGGTTGGCGGCCAGGGACAGGCTGGCGGCATCGCCATGCATGCCGCGCAGGCGTTCGCGGATATTCGCCACGCCCAGGTGCGTGCCTTTGGTCTGGCCCGGATGGTCGAGGCCCAGGCCATCGTCGCTGACGGTGAGCAGCAGCACGCCGCCGTCGGTGGAGGCCTGCACGTGGATATGGCCGCCTTCGATCTTCGGTTCCAGGCCGTGCTGGATGGCGTTTTCCACCAGCGGCTGCAGCAGCATGGGCGGCACCTTGATCTGGCGCAAAGCCTCGGGCAAGTCCAGCGCAAAGCTCAGGCGCGCGCCCATGCGTATCGACATCAAGCCCAGGTAGGCTTGCATCAGGGAAAACTCCTGTTCCAGTGTGGTGGACTCGGCGCGCGAGGAAGAAAGTGTGGCGCGCAAATACTGGATCAGCTGGTCGAGCAGCAACTGGGCGCGGTCCGGGTCAAAGCTGATCAGGCCCTGCAGGTTGGCCAGGGTATTGAACAGCATGTGCGGTTCGATCTGCGCCTGTAGCAGCTGCAACTGGGCCTGCATGGCTTGACGCGCCACGGATTCGGCGCGGGCCTTTTCCTGGGCCGCCTCCATTTGCAGGCGGGCGATTTTTTCGCGGCTGCCAAAGAACAGGATGGCCGCTCCCGCCACCGCCAAGGTGAACACCGTCATGCCGACATTGCGTGACGACATGGATACGGGCGCGGGAACGTCGATATTGGCCAGCCAGCCGAACAGCATGGTGCCGGCGACCTGTGCCACGGCGGCGCTGACGATGATGAGGGCAGTGAAGGGCAGCCTTGGGGGGCGGCGTCCCTCGCCCCACCAAGCCAGGCGGATGCCGTCGATCAACAGGAAGGCGATGCCGCCTATGCACATGGATGCAAGCAGGTTGAGCCAGAAGCTTTGCCCGCCGCTCAGCACGAAGGTGATAAAGAGGGCACACAGGACATTGAGCAGCAGCGCATAGCGGGCATCACCCAGCAGGCGCCGGTAGGGAAAGCCCGTCTTGCGGGGGACGGTGTCGGTAGGATGCATGCGGGACAGCTTTCAGATGGGCGCTCAGGTTGGCAATGCGGCAATTATGGGCGGCTCTGCATGCGGGCGCAACGCCGTTGCGACGAAACAGGGCTGGCGTGGCGCCAATCGCCTGATCGCGTCCTTTACATGGTGGCGCTTGCACGCGATGATGGCAAGACGTCTTGATCGACCACCTGATCATCATAAAGGAATCCCCATGTGGCCTTACCCACGCACCCTGGCGCACCGCGGCGGCGGCACCCTGGCGCCTGAAAATACCATGGCCGCCTTGCGCTGCGGCCTGGCCTACGGTTACCATGCCGTGGAATTCGACGTCATGCTGGCGTCCGACGGCGTGCCCGTCGTCGTACACGACCCCGAGCTGGGCCGCACCGTGGCCGGCAGCGGCCAGGTCAGCGACTACACGGCCGCGCAGCTGGGCGCCATGGAGGCGGGTGCCTGGTTCGGCCCCGCATTCGCGGGCGAAGGCGTGCCCACGTTCGAGGCCGTGGTGGCCTATTGCAAGGCGCAGCGCATCTGGATGAATATCGAAATCAAGCCGGCGTCCGGCTTCGACGTGCCCACGGGCAAGACCGTGGCGCGCGCCACACGCGACTATTTCGCAAAGGAAATTGCTGCAGGAGAGTTATTGCCGTTGCTTTCGTCGTTCAGCATCGCTGCATTGGAAGCGGCGCGCGAGGCGGCCCCGGAACTGGCGCGCGGCTGGCTGGTCGAACAGATACCGGATGATTGGGTGAAAAAAGCAAAGGAACTGGGCGTGGTGGCGATCCATTGCGACCACCGGCAGCTGACGCCGGTACTGGCGCGGGAGGTCAAGGAGGCGGGATATGGACTGTTCTGCTACACCGTCAACACCCCGGAGCGGGCCAGCGAGCTGCTGGCCTGGGGCGTGGATGGGTTTTGTACGGACAGGATAGATATTATTCCATCCATGGCGTAGGTCGGATTAGGCGCGCAGCGCCGTAATCCGACAACATTGTTGGCGCCGCTGGTGTTGTCGGCTTACGCGCTTGCGCGCTAAGCCGACCTACGTTTCAAGCAGCTTAGAAAGTCACGCGCATACCGATGGTCACATTGCGCCCCATCAACGGCGCCGCATTCTTGATGAACGAGGTGTGGCTGTACGCCAGTTCATTCGTCAGGTTGTTCGCCTTGATGTAGAACTGGGCCGGCGTCGTGCCGATGCGCGTGTCGTAGTTGGCGGACAGGTTGAGCATGTTGTAGCCCGGCGTTGCCGTTTCGAACGCTGCCACTTTATCCTGCTTGCCCACGCGGTAGAGTTCGGCCACGCCGCTCCACGCCTGCCAGTTGGCGTCGAATTTCACGCCCAGGCGCTGGGCCGGGATGCGCGGCAAGTTGCCACCGCCGTCGGCCAGCTTGGCCCGTACGTAGTCGCCGAACACGCTGGCGCCGAACATGGGGTTCAGTTGCTGACGGATATGGCCTTCGACGCCCGTGAACGTAGCGTCGCGCTGGGCGTACTGGATCAGCTGGAAGCCTTCGTGGTTGTCCAGGGTGGAACCGAAGATGTAGTTGTCGACCTTGTTGCGGTAGGCGCTGGCCGAGAAGGTCGTGGCGCCCGCATATTTGCGCAAGGTCAAGTCGATATTGTTCGACGTTTCCTTGCCCAGGTTTTCATTGCCCAGCTCATACGTGGCCGTGGCCATGTGCACGCCATGCGCATACAGTTCCTCGGCGCTGGGCAGGCGGTGCGTGCGGGAAATGGTCGAGCCGAGCGAGTACTGGGGCGCGAATTTCCACACGGCGCCCAGGGAGATCGAGGTGCCCTTGGCGCTGCGGTCTTGCAAGGTGGCGCTGTCGACCGTGATGTCTTGCCATTCATGGCGCAAGCCCGCTTCGAAGCGCCATTGGTCGAGCTTGTATTCTTCCACCAGGAAGGCCGCGTGTTTCTTCGTGACCGTCGGCGCCACGTACGCTTCCTCGCCCAGGGCCGAGAAATCGCGCTTCGACGTTTGCAGGCCGACTACGCCGCGCCAGCCGAAGACGGGATGGTGTTCCATTTCCAGGCGTGCATCGTGGCCCTTGTTTTTAAACGTGGTGGCGATTTCCGTGCCTTCGATTTCATCGTGCTTGTAATCGGTGAACGCGGCACGCAGGCGCAGCTTGGCGAAGCCGGGCACGGGGTCGCGCAATTCGCCGCGCACGTCCCAGCGTTCGCTCTTCAGTTTCACGTAGGGCACGCTTTCGTGTTCATGCTCGTGCTCATGTTCTTCTTCGTCGCCATGGCCGTGGCCCTCGTGGCCGCCGCAATGCAGGTGCGCGCCATGCGGGTGGCAGCTTTCGAATTCGTGGTTGTGGCCGGGCAAGCCGTATTCCGCATGCTGGCTGGTGAAGGCCAGGCCCAGGAAGCCGCGCTGACCTACCCACGACACGCCCACGCTGCCCGTGTCCGTCTTGTTGTAGCTGCCGCCTACTGTCGAGCCGCCTTCCCAGCCGCTGCCGACCTTGTATTCTTTCGCGTCGCGCTTGACGCCTTCCGCGTGGAAGGCGATGTTGCCGGAGCCGCCAGTCACTTCAAAGGCGCCTGCCTTTTCGCGCGCGCCCGAGTTGGCGCGCACTTCCGCGCTGCCTTCCAAGCCCTTTGCCGGCACGCGCGTGGGGATTTTCTTGTCGATCACATTGACCACGCCACCGACGGCGCCGCCGCCATACGCCAGCGCGGACGGGCCGCGCAAGACTTCAATCTGTTCCGACAGCATCGGTTCGGCCGCGACAGCATGGTCGGGGCTGATGGTCGACGCATCCTGCACTTCGGCGCCGTCGGACAGCACTTTCACGCGCGGGCCATCCATGCCGCGGATGATGGGACGGCTGGCGCCGGCGCCGAAATGGCTGGACGTGATGCCGGGCTGGCCGGCCAGCGTTTCACCCAGGGTCGCTGCCCTTGCCAGCACCAGTGCCTCGCCTTCGAGCACGGTGACGGGCGTGCTCATGTCGTCGCTGCCCAGGGCCAGCGCGCTGGCCGAGACGGTGACGGCAGGCAAGGTTGTCGCCTGCTGCGCCAGTGCGCTGGCGGGAGCGGCAAAGGCCAGCATGATGGCCAGCGCGAGGGGAGTGGGTTGGTGAGGACGGACGGACATGGGCAAGATTTCCTTATCGGCTATCGGTGTTGGCAGGGTTGGGGCAGCGCGTGAAAAGGAAATAGCCTGCCCTAAGTTGATAATGATAACCCATTATCATTACTGTGTGACAGTTTTTCCGGGCGGTAGATAGAGGCGGATGGTGTATTCTGTCGGCTATGGAACGCACAACACGTCAAAAAACCGCTATTCAAGCCGCCATCGAGTCGGCCCAGCGCCCATTATCGGCGCAGGAAATCCTTGAACAGGCCAGCTTGCAGGTGACGCAGCTGGGCATCGCCACCGTTTACCGCAACTTGAAGTCCCTGGTGCTGGAAGAAAAAGTGCACGTGGTGACCTTGCCGGGCGAAAACCCGCGCTACGAGTCGAACGCTGTCGCCAATCACCACCACCACCATTTCCAGTGCACCACGTGCCAGCGCGTGTTCGACGTGCACGATTGCCCGGGCGACTTGAAGCGCATGGCGCCGCAAGGCTTTGTCGTCGAGCGCCACGAGCTGACCCTGTACGGCCGCTGCGCCGACTGCAATGCGGCCGCCGGCGCCAGTGTGGCTGGCACAGCCCCGCACGCCTGCGCCAGCCACCACGACCCGGCCTGAGCGGGCAGGGCGGCATCCATGGGCAGGCTTGCAACAATGCTGCCTGCCCGGCGCCAATTCCCGTATCTAGATCACGTATAATCTTCCCTTTAAAGCTGCCGCCACTCTTTGCCAAAAAAACATGAAATCAACTGAAATCCGCGACAAGTTCCTCAAATTTTTCGAGTCCAAGGGCCATTCCATCGTCCGTTCCAGCTCCCTGGTGCCAGGCAACGATCCGACCTTGCTGTTGACGAACAGCGGCATGGTGCAATTCAAGGACGTGTTTACGGGTACGGACAGCCGTCCGTACACGCGCGCCACCTCGGTGCAGCGCTGCGTGCGCGCCGGCGGCAAGCACAACGATCTGGAAAACGTCGGCTACACGGCGCGCCACCACACTTTCTTTGAAATGCTGGGCAACTTCAGCTTTGGCGACTATTTCAAGCGCGACGCGATTCAATACGCGTGGGAACTGCTGACCAAGGTATATGGCTTGCCGGCTGACAAGCTGACCGTCACCGTCTACATCGAAGATGACGAAGCGTACGATATCTGGGCGAGCGAGGTTGGTGTACCAACCGAGCGCATCATCCGCATCGGCGACAACAAGGGCGCGCGCTACGCATCGGATAATTTCTGGCAGATGGCGGACACGGGCCCATGCGGTCCATGCACGGAAATCTTCTACGACCACGGCGCCGACATTCCTGGCGGCCCGCCGGGTTCGCCTGACGAAGACGGCGACCGCTTCATTGAAATCTGGAACCTGGTGTTCATGCAGTTCAACCGCGACGAAGCGGGCGTCATGCACAAGTTGCCGAAGCCATGCGTCGACACGGGCATGGGCATGGAGCGCCTGGCCGCCGTGCTGCAGCACGTGCATTCGAACTATGAAATCGACCTGTTCCAGCATTTGATCCGCGCCGCCGCGCGCGAAACTGGTGCCACGGACCTGGAAAACAAGTCGCTGCGCGTGATCGCCGACCACATCCGCGCCGCCGCCTTCATGATCGTCGACGGCATCATTCCGGGCAGCGAAGGCCGCGCGTATGTGCTGCGCCGCATCATCCGCCGCGCCTTGCGCCATGGCCACAAGCTGGGCCAGACGAAACCGTTCTTCTACAAGCTGGTGGCCGATCTCGCCATCGAGATGGGCGGCGCCTATCCGGAGCTGGAAGAAGCGAAAGACAACGTCGCCAACATGCTCAAAGCCGAGGAAGAGCGTTTCGGCGAAACCCTGGAAACGGGCATGAAAGTGCTGGAAGCGCAGCTGGCCAAGGATGCCACGGGCATCGACGGCGCCACCGCGTTTACTTTGTACGAAACCTACGGCTTCCCGCCGGACCTGACGGCCGACATTTGCCGCGAACGCAACATCACCTTCGACCAGGCCGGCTACGACGCGGCACTGAAGGAAAGCCAGGAACTGTCGCGCAAGGGCGGCAAGACGCACAAGGACAGCAAGGTCGAGTACACGGGCGAGAAAAACACATTCGTCGGCTACGATCAATTGACGTTCAGCAGCAAGGTCGTGGCGCTGTACGCGGCCGGCACGCAGGTCACCGAACTGAAGGCGGGCCAGGATGGCATCGTCGTGCTCGACACGACGCCGTTCTACGCGGAATCGGGCGGCCAGGTGGGCGACCAGGGCGTGATTTCCTCGGGCGCCGGCAGCTTTGCCGTCAGCGACACCCTGAAAATTCAGGCGGACGTGTTCGGCCACCACGGCGTGCTCGAGTCGGGCGTGTTGAAAGTGGGCGACGCCGTCTCGGCGCAAGTCGACACGGCCAAGCGCGCGCGCACGATTCGCAATCACTCGGCCACGCACTTGATGCACAAGGCCTTGCGCGAAGTGCTGGGCAGCCACGTGGCGCAAAAAGGTTCGCTGGTCGACCCGGACAAGACCCGTTTCGACTTCAGCCACAATGCGCCGATGACGGCCGAGCAAATCGCCGCCGTGGAAACCATCGTCAATAAAGAGATCCTGGAAAACCGCGCCACGCAAGCGCACCTGATGTCGTTTGACGATGCCGTCAAGCATGGCGCGATGGCCCTGTTCGGCGAGAAATACGGCGACGAAGTGCGCGTGCTCGATATCGGCAGCTCGAAAGAGCTGTGCGGCGGCGTCCACGTGCAGCGCACGGGCGACATCGGCCTGTTCAAGATCATCGGCGAAAGCGGTGTTGCCGCCGGCATCCGCCGCGTGGAAGCCGTGACGGGTGAGGGCGCGCTGGCGCTGGTGCAAACCATCAACCGCCGCCTGGTCGAAGCGGCCAACGCCCTGAAGGCGCAGCCGGAAGAGCTGACTGCCCGCATCGGCCAGGTGCAGGATCACGTCAAGGCGCTGGAGAAGGAACTGGCCGCGCTGAAATCGAAACTGGCCTCGGGCCAGGGCGATGAACTGGTCACGCAAGCTGTCGACGTCAATGGCATCAAGGTGCTGGCGGCCGTGCTGGACGGCGCCGACGTGGCCCGCTTGCGCGAAACCATGGACAAGCTGAAGGACAAGCTGAAAACGGCCGCCATCGTGCTGGCCAGCGTGGCGGACGGCAAGGTCAGCCTGATCGCCGGCGTGACGGCCGACGCGACTTCCAAGGTCAAAGCGGGCGAGCTGGTGAACTTCGTTGCACAGCAAGTGGGCGGAAAAGGCGGCGGACGCCCCGATATGGCGCAGGCTGGCGGTACCGATGCTAGCGGCCTGGCGAACGCCCTGGCAGGCGTGCCGGCCTGGGTCGGCGAGCGCGCGAAATAAGGCGTAAGCTAGCAGGCATGCGGGGTTTTCGCCCCACAGCCCCTTGAAAACGGCCCGCAGACGGTGTTTGCGGGCCGTTTTGCCGTGTGGAATCTCGTTGTGACACCACAACAGCCGATGAACTATTTTGGTGCAGCGCGTCAATGCCCCTGATTTAGAGTAGTATGTCGAAAATCAGTACAACAAAACAATGGTGGGATATTGATGATGAGCGACACACTACTTGATACCGAGATTATGGAATTTCACAAAGAACTCGACGCGCGGGGCTTGAATTGCCCGTTGCCGATTCTGAAGGCGAAAAAGGCTTTGTCAGAGCTGCAGAGCGGGGAAGTGCTGCGCATCATGGCAACCGATCCCGGTTCCGTGCGCGACTTCCAGGCTTTCGCCAAGCAAACGGGCAATGCCCTGCTGTCGCATGTGCAGACGGGCACCGAATTCGTCTTCCTGATGCAACGCAAATAATTCTGCCAGCCGGGGCCGCCGTGGCGCGGCCTGGTTTTCCTTCCCGAACCAGCCCTTTTGCTGCCCTGCAGCGTAGCGGCGGACACCCTTGAAATCCCCGAAGCTGGACAGTTTAGATGGATTGCTCTAACAAAAAATCGCACGATCGTGCTTAAATTCGGTTCAAGATTCAAATTTCTCTTATAATCGAACGCACAATCAGCACTTGATCCGTCATTTTTATAATTTCCCAAAGGCATAGCTATGAAAGTCTTGGTACCCGTCAAACGCGTGGTCGACTATAACGTCAAAGTCCGCGTCAAGAGTGACGGCACTGGCGTCGATACCGCCAACGTCAAAATGTCGATGAACCCTTTCGATGAGATCGCGCTGGAAGAAGCGATGCGCCTGAAAGAAGCTGGCAAGGTCACTGAAGTGGTCGCCATCTCCTGCGGCGTGACGCAGTGCCAGGAAACCCTGCGCACGGCCATGGCCATCGGCGCCGACCGCGGCATCCTGGTGGAAACGACGACCGAACTGGAACCGCTGGCCGTGGCCAAGCTGGTGAAATCCCTGGCCGAGAAAGAGCAGCCGCAACTGATCATCCTGGGTAAGCAAGCCATCGATGACGACAGCAACCAGACCGGCCAGATGCTCGCTGCCCTGCTGGGTTGGCCGCAAGCCACGTTCGCTTCGAAAGTCGTGCTGGAAGACGGTAAAGTCACCGTTACCCGCGAAGTCGACGGCGGCCTGGAAACCCTGGCATTGACCTTGCCAGCAATCATCACCACCGACCTGCGCTTGAACGAGCCACGCTATGTGACCTTGCCGAACATCATGAAGGCGAAGAAAAAGCCGCTCGAGACCGTCAAGCCGGAAGACCTGGGCGTCGATGTTGCGCCACGCCTGAAGACCCTGAAAGTCGTCGAGCCAGCCAAGCGCTCGGCCGGCATCAAGGTCCCGGACGTCGCCACGCTGGTCGCCAAGCTGCGTACCGAAGCCAAAGTCATCTAAGCGGCCTCGCCGTTTATCCAGAACAATTACAGGACATATCATGGTCGCATTAGTTATTGCTGAACACGACAACGCTACCTTAAAGGGCAGCACCCACCACACCGTGACCGCGGCTGCCCAGTGCGGCGGCGACGTGCACGTACTGGTCGCAGGTTCGAACGCATCGGCCGCCGCCGCTGCCGCCGCGCAAATCGCCGGCGTGACGAAAGTCATCGTGGCCGACGCGCCATACTTTGCCGACGGCCTGGCCGAAAACGTGGCCGAGCAAGTGCTGGCCATCGCCGGCAACTACAGCCACATCCTGGCGCCAGCCACCGCCTACGGCAAGAACATCCTGCCGCGCGTGGCCGCCAAGCTGGACGTGGCGCAAATCTCGGAAATCACCAAGGTCGACTCGCCTGACACCTTCGAGCGCCCGATCTACGCCGGTAACGCCATTGCCACCGTGCAATCTGGCGACAAGATCAAGGTCATCACCGTGCGTACCACCGGTTTCGACGCCGCTGCCGCCACCGGCGGTTCGGCTGCCACGGAAACCGTCGCCGCCGTTGCCGACAATGGCAAATCGGCCTTCGTGGGCCGCGAACTGGCCAAGTCCGACCGTCCTGAACTGACCGCCGCGAAAATCATCGTGTCGGGCGGCCGTGGCATGGGTTCGGCCGAAAACTTCCACATCCTGGAGCCGCTGGCCGACAAGCTGGGCGCCGCCATGGGTGCGTCGCGCGCCGCCGTCGACGCCGGCTTCGTGCCGAACGACTGGCAAGTGGGCCAGACGGGCAAGATCGTCGCCCCATCGCTGTACATCGCCGTCGGCATCTCGGGCGCGATCCAGCATCTGGCCGGCATGAAAGACTCGAAAACCATCGTCGCCATCAACAAGGATCCGGAAGCGCCGATCTTTGCCGTGGCCGACTACGGCATCGTGGGCGATCTGTTCGAGATCGTGCCGCAACTGGTCAAAGAACTGGGTTAAGTCACACCCCTTCCGGTTTTGTTATTGACAAAGCCACGCCGGCCCGCCCCACACGGCGAGCCGCGCGTGGCTTTTTTCTTGGAGAAAAGAAGATGAGCTATCAAGCCCCGCTGAAAGACATGTTGTTCGTCATGAACGAACTGGCCGGCCTGGCCGAAATCCACACGCTACCTGGCTGCGAAGACGCGACGCCCGACACGGCCGAAGCCGTGCTGGAAGAGAACGCCAAGTTCTGCGGCGGCGTGGTGGCCCCCTTGAACGGTCCCAGCGACAAGGAGCCGAGCTTCTGGCACGACGGGCAAGTGACCACCTCGAAAGGCTTCAAGGAAGCCTTCAAGGCCTACGGCGAAGCGGGCTGGCAGGGCGTGCAGCATCCGACGGAATTTGGCGGCCAGGGCTTGCCCAAGCTGCTGGCCACGCCCTGTATCGAAATGCTCAACTCGGCCAGCATCTCGTTCGCCCTGGTGGCGTTATTGTCCGACGGCGCCATCGAAGCGCTGCTGACGGCCGGCAGCGACGAGCAAAAGGCGGTTTACCTGGAAAGCCTGGTGTCAGGCAAGTGGACGGGCACCATGAACCTGACGGAGCCGCAAGCCGGTTCCGACCTGGCGGCCGTGCGCACGCGCGCCGTGCCGCAGGGCGATGGCACCTATAAAGTGTTCGGCACGAAGATTTTCATCACGTACGGCGAACACGACATGGCGGAAAACATCGTCCACCTGGTGCTGGCCCGCACGCCGGACGCGCCCGCCGGCGTAAAAGGGATTTCCCTGTTCATCGTGCCGAAATTCCTCGTCAATGCCGATGGCAGCCTGGGCGCGCGCAACGACGCGCACTGCGTCTCCATCGAGCACAAGCTGGGCATCAAGGCCAGCCCGACGGCGGTGCTGCAGTTCGGCGACCACGGCGGCGCCATCGGTACGCTGGTGGGCGAGGAAAACCGCGGTCTCGAATACATGTTCATCATGATGAACGCGGCCCGCTTCGGCGTCGGCTTGCAAGGCATCGGCCTGGCCGAGCGCGCCTACCAGCAGGCCGTGGCGTTCGCCAAGGACCGCGTGCAGTCGCGCGACCTGGCGGGCTCGCCAGGCCCGGTCTCCATCATCCACCATCCGGACGTGCGCCGCATGCTGATGTCGATGCGCTCGCAAACGGAGGCGGCGCGCGCGCTGGCTTACGTGGGCGCGGCCATCAGCGACGTGGCGCACCACCATCCGGACGCGGACGTGCGCGCGGAAAGCCTGGCGACATATGAATACCTGGTGCCCGTGATCAAGGGCTGGGCCACGGAAATGTCGCAGGACGTCACGCGCGACGGCGTGCAAGTGCACGGCGGCATGGGCTTTATTGAAGAAACGGGCGCCGCCCAGCATTACCGCGACGCCAAAATCTTGACCATCTACGAAGGCACGACGGCCATTCAGGCGAACGACCTCGTGGGCCGCAAGACGGTGCGCGACGGCGGCGCCGTGGCGAAAGCCATCATCGCCCAGGTGCGCGCCACGGAAGCCCAGCTGGGCGAACTGACTGGCGCCGACTTCCAGGCCATGCAGCGCCACCTGGCCGAAGGCAGCGCCGCGCTCGAGGCGGTAGTTGAGTATGTGGTGGCGAACATGAAGACGGACATCAAGGCCGTGTTCGCGGGCAGCGTGCCGTATCTGAAGCTGGCCGGCATCGTGCTGGGCGGCTGGCAAATGGCGCGCGCGGCCGTGGTGGCGCAGCAAAGGCTGGGAGAAGGCAGCGGCGACGCTTCGTTCTACAAGGCAAAAATCGCCACGGCGCGCTTCTTTGCCGACCACATCCTGTCGCAAGCGCCAGGCTTGCGCGCCACCATCATCGACGGCAGCGCCGGCGTGATGGCGCTGTCGGAAGAGCAGTTTTAAGTTGAAACTTGGCCAGCCGAAGCTGGCTGAATGCAAAAAAGCGCTGGAGAGTGATCTCCAGCGCTTTTTTTAACCCCAAACGTAAGTGCCGGGGTCAGACCCGCCGGGTCTGACCCCAGATTTACTCTGCGTTCTTAACGGCGGGCAATGCCGTTGCCGGAATTACGCACCAGGTCGCCAGCAGCCAGCCCTGGATCCTGGTCAAACGCGAAGTCAGCCTTGGCGCCCGTTTCGTATTGCACGGTGACGGTCCACACCTTGCTGTTTTTCATGTGGCCTTCGACTTGTTTGCCCGCGAAAGCGCCGCCTGCGGCGCCGGCCAGGGTGGCCAGATCCTTGCCGCGTCCGCCGCCGACCTGGCGACCCAGCAGGGCGCCGGCCACGCCGCCGCCGATCATGCCCAGGGCGCCGCCTTCACCGGCCTTTTCAGCGACGTTGACTGCCAGCACCTTGCCGCAATCGGCGCAGATCTGGTGTTGCGGCTGCTTGGAAGGCTGGCTGGCGTAGGAATTACCGGCTTTTTGCGCGGCCTTGGCGTTGATGATGGCCTGGTCGTATTCGCCCTTGGCGTCGCGCAGGCATTGCATGCGCGCTTTCGAGCTGCTTTCTTCTGCACACAGTTTCTTGTCGTCCGCATAGCGGGTGCTGGCCTGCTTCGTGTCGTAGGCGTATTGCGCCTTCGGCGACAGGTTTTGCGCGAAGGCGGAAGTGCTGAACAGGGCCGTGATGGCGACTGCGAGGATGAGTGGGCGACGAATCATGATCTTCTCCTAGGGGGTGTTAAATGTGCCAGTAATGTCGGCATTGTGAATGCAGTATAGAGGAAAATCATGATTGCTTACCAACACTTACATGTGGGCGAGTCGAGCTGGTTTCCGAATGGAAATTAACCGTAGGCGCCGCCTGTGTACAGCAAGTCGAACAGGCGTGCCATGGTGGCGATCAGCACGCCCGCGCCTAGCATCAAGGTAGCGACCAGCACGACGGCCAGGGGCCAGCCCGTGTCCGACGGGCGACCGGAGGCGGCGTTGTAGCGCGCATCCCATTTGTCGTCCGGCATCAGGCCCAGCACCAGCGCTTGCAGGAAGCCGCCCAGGGCGGACAGGGTCAGCGGCAATATCTGATAAAACCAGTCCGCGTCGGGAAACAGCTGGCGCAGCAGCAAGGAGGCGGGCAGGGCGGCCAGGTGCAGCCATCCCCAGCGGTCCTTGGCGCCATGCAGGTAGAAGCGGTGGGCGCCCAGCATGCCCAGCAGGAAGGCCAGCAGTGCCGTGAAGGCCTTGTTCTTGTGCGACTGTTGCAAAATGGTAGCGGTGGTCATGGGACTCCAGAGTTGCTCATCGGTAAAGATTGCCAGTATCGGTCATCGTCTCGCACAACGATAGCACTTTCCTGTGGCGTTTATGTAATGATTTCGCCTGATGTCAAGCCATGGCAGGCACGATAGACGCACGCGCCTATTGCGTCTTCGGTCATGACTGGTCATAATGTTTGATTAGCCCAAATTACACGCCCGTCATCATAACGCTTGCTGCCTGGCGGTAAAGCGCGCTATAATTTGCGGCTTTTTCCGCCTCAGCACACTTTTTGGAAATATTATGGTCGTTATTCGTTTAGCTCGTGGAGGCGCCAAGAAGCGCCCGTTCTTCAACATCGTCGCTACTGATTCGCGCAATCGCCGCGATGGTCGCTTCATTGAGCGTATCGGTTTTTACAACCCGATGGCGCAAGGTGGCGAAGTTCCACTGCGTATCACCGCAGACCGTCTGGCCTACTGGCAAGGCGTTGGCGCACAATTGTCGCCAACCGTTGCTCGCCTGGTAGCCAGCAACAACAAAGCAGCAGCTTAATTAGATCACTGGTTTGACGGTCAAGACTGCATCCGGGGTGAAAGTCCCCGATGACCTGGTACAGGTAGGCTATGTCTCCGGTGCTTATGGCATTGCTGGCGGAGTCAGGATCACTCCTTTCTCCGACGACGCGGATGCATTATTAAGCGTCAAAACCTGGTGGTTTGATAAACCGACCTTGCATGATGTTCAAGTCAGGCAAGCGAAGTTACACGGCGGCGACGTCGTGGCCCAGCTGGTGGGTGTGGTCGGGCGGGATGCCGCAGAAGCGCTGAAAGGCGTCTCTGTGCAAATTCCGCGTAGCCATTTCCCGACGCTGACGGCCGATGAATTTTATTGGTCCGATCTGATCGGACTGACAGTCGAGAATTTGCAAGGCGAGTGCCTCGGCACAGTGCACGACATGATGAGCAATGGTCCGCAGTCGATCTTGCGCGTTACGCCCGTCGCCACTGCCGATGAGACCGTTGAAAAGGCGCCTGAGCGCCTGATCCCGTTTGTTGGTCAGTTTGTCATTAACGTTGACAAGGCTGCCAGCAAGATCACGGTCGACTGGGGCCTCGATTATTAAACCGCCTGCGCTTAACAATGCGCCGGGCAAACGTTGCAGGATGGTGAGCGATGCAATTTGATGTCGTGACCCTGTTCCCGGAAATGTTTGCCGCGCTGACGCAGTCGGGTGTGACCCGGCGCGCCTTCGAGCAGGGGAAATGTGGCTTGTCGCTGTGGAATCCCCGGGATTTCACCACCGACAATCACCGTACCGTGGATGACCGCCCGTATGGCGGCGGCCCCGGCATGGTGATGATGGCCCGTCCCCTCGAAGTGACAATCAATGCCGCGAAGCAACGCCAGACCG
The DNA here is from genome assembly GCF_019345455.1 of Janthinobacterium sp. NKUCC06_STL. NCBI lineage: Bacteria > Pseudomonadati > Pseudomonadota > Betaproteobacteria > Burkholderiales > Oxalobacteraceae > Janthinobacterium > Janthinobacterium sp. NKUCC06_STL. Next base: position 36,180 of record NZ_JAHKQY010000006.1, on the reverse strand, counting down.
AATTGGGACTGGCGGCGCCCCGCGTGGTGTTCATGTCGCCGCAAGGCCGTCCACTGACGCACGAGCGCGTTACGCAGCTGAAAGCCGAACCTGGTTTGGTGATCCTGTGTGGCCGCTACGAAGCCGTGGACCAGCGTTTGCTGGACCGTTGCGTCGACGAGGAAATCAGCGTCGGCGACTTCGTGTTGTCGGGCGGTGAATTGCCTGCCATGGCGCTGATGGATGCGGTGATCCGCTTGTTGCCGGGTGTCTTGAACACCGAGGCATCGGCCATCGAGGACAGTTTCGTCAATGGCTTGCTCGATTCGCCGCACTACACGCGGCCGGAAACATACGAAGGCATGGCCGTACCGCCCGTCTTGATGGGTGGCAATCATGCCGAGATCGTCAAGTGGCGCCGCCAGCGCATGCTGGAAGCGACCGCGACGAAGCGGCCTGACCTGCTGGTCAGTGCACGCGCCGCCGGCTTGCTCAGCAAGACTGACGAAAAATTCTTGGCCAGCCTGTAAGCCGTCTCCGGACGGCGGGCAGGGTGGCCAGTAGTGCCGGGCATGTTGCCCATATTGTGTTACCCATCCTCTACCGGGCGGATACTTGCTATCCACAGTGCGCCGGCATGATGGTTTTCGGAGTTATAAAATGGACTTGATTCAACAATTAGAGCAAGAAGAGATCGCCCGTCTGGGTAAATCGATTCCTGACTTCGCACCAGGCGATACCGTTATCGTCAGCGTCAACGTAGTCGAAGGTACGCGCAAGCGCGCCCAGGCTTACGAAGGCGTCGTTATCTCCCGTCGTAACCGTGGCCTGAACTCGAACTTCATCGTTCGCAAGATCTCGTCCGGCGAAGGCGTTGAGCGTACGTTCCAACTGTACTCGCCGCTGATCGCTTCGATCGAAGTGAAACGCCGTGGTGACGTTCGCCGCGCCAAGCTGTACTATCTGCGTGAGCGTTCGGGTAAATCGGCGCGTATCAAAGAAAAATTGCCAAATCGCCGCGTTGTGGCGAAAGCAAGCGCGTAATATCAGCGTCTGCGTTGGGAAAAGGGGTACCGTATTGGTGCCCCTTTTTTTATTCTGAATTGCTGTTGAGGCAAGCTGCCATGGCCACTATCGCATTTGATCCAAAACAACTTGCCATCGATTCGATCGCCGGCGAAGCGGCGCTGGACGCCGTGCGCCTGACGCCGGACTGGCTGCGCCAGCGCCTGGCCGAACAGCCTGACTGGCAGCCCGAGATGACCCAGGATTTTCTGTCCGCCCGCGCCGTGCCCGTGCGCGCCGCCGTGCTCATTCCGCTGGTGCAGCGCCCGCAGGGCTTGACCATCTTGCTGACCATGCGCACGGATCACCTGAGCAGCCATGCGGGCCAGGTCAGCTTTCCCGGCGGGCGCAGCGAAGCCTTCGATGCGTCGCCCGTCGCCACGGCCTTGCGCGAAACGGAAGAAGAAGTGGGCTTGTCGCGCGAGCACATCGAGGTGCTGGGCTGCCTGCCCGATTACCTGACGGGCACTGGCTACCAGGTCACGCCCGTGGTGGGCCTGGTGACGCCGCCGTTCGAGCTGCGCGCCGACCCGTCCGAAGTGGCGGAAATCTTCGAAGTGCCGCTGGCCTTCCTCATGGATGGCCTCAACCATCAGCGCCTGTCGGTGGAATTGCCCGGTGGACGGCGCTCGTTCTACGCGATGCCGTATGAGCGCTTCTATATTTGGGGCGCCACCGCCGGCATGCTGCGCAATCTGTTTCACCTCTTGCGCGCGTAAAATGATGCCGCGCACGTAATAAGTTTGATTCCAGCACGGCACTGCGCTATCGTAGCGGGCATTGCGGTATTGCTGAAAAAGACAAAAAGGACGTTTGATGACATTTCTCTCCATACTTTGCGCATTGCTGATCGAGCAGCTCAAACCTTTGCGCGCGGACAATCCGATCTACGCCGAAATCAAGAGCCTGGCAATGCGCATGGAGACCTGGTTCAATGCCGGCCACGCCAACCATGGCCGCATGGGCTGGTTCCTCATGATCGGCGCGTTGATGGTGCCGACGGCAGGCGTGTACTGGCTCTTGCGGTATTACCAGCTGACCCCCCTGGCCTTCGTCTGGAACGTCCTCATCGTCTACCTGACCCTGGGCTTTCGTCACTACAGCCATTATTTCACCTCGATCCAGCTGGCCCTGAGCGCCGGCGACGAAGCGTCCGCGCGCACTTTGCTGGGCGAGTGGACCAAACTCGACACGGTAGGCATGGAAGCGAGCGAAATCGCCCGCATCGCCGTGGAAAAAGCCCTGATCACGACGCACCGCAATGTGTTTGGCGTGTTCTTCTGGTTCCTGATGCCGGTGGGTCCTGCCTGCGCCGTGATGTACCGCGTGGCCGAATACCTGGCGCGCGCCTGGAACGAGCCTGAGCACATGCGCAATGAAGCGTTCGGCCAGTTCGCCGCGCGCGCCTTTTACTGGATCGACTGGATCCCCGTGCGCCTGACGGCCGTGGCGTTTGCCGTGGTCGGCAATTTCGAGGATGCCATCTATGCCTGGCGCAATTTCGCCCAGCGCTGGCAGGACGAGGCCATCGGCATCATCCTGACGGCCGGCGGCGGCGCCATGGGCGTACGCCTGGGCACGCCAGCGGAAACGGCGGCCCGCGTGCTCGTCACGCCGGACATGGCCGTCGATGACAGCGACAGCGAAAGCGATATCCTGCCAGGCGAAGAGCCGGGCGCACGCGCCTTGCAGAGCACGGTGGGCCTGGTCTGGCGCGCCTTGCTGCTGTGGATGCTGCTGCTGTTGTTGATGTCGGGCGCCGTTTTCCTCGGCTGACGCGGGCGCACACGCGCCATCCATGCGCCTTGCGCGTGGAACAAGGTTAAAATAGGGGCTGGCGCGTTACGCGTGCCGGCCCCTGTTTGCATCGTCAGGGCAGATCGAGGTAGAACCCAAGTCTTCTATAAGATATAATACTGGCTTACCGCAGCAAACGTAGTTGACTACCAGCCCGGCTTACCCGCCGGGGCCATTCACGCAATCCAGTCCCGACAAGCCACATGGCCGAGTTATCTCAAAAAACAGGGGAACTCTCAGACGAGTTCTTCATCCTTGGTCTCACCAGCAATGGCAAGCAATTCCGACCCAGCGATTGGGCCGAGCGCCTTTGTGGAGTGATGTCCTGTTTCAATCCCGAAGGTGGCGGGCGCAATGCGCACCTCCAGTATTCGCCCTACGTGCGCCCGACCGTCGTCAATGGCGTCAAGTCGGTGGTGGTCAACACGAAGTTGCGCGAGATCGAGCCGATGGCGTTTCACTTCGTGCGCGAATTTGCCAAGGATAACGACCTGCAAATCGTCGAAGCCTGCTTCCTGCCGCCTCCCGAAGAAAAGTAAGACTCGTTTCATTGATGTGCCTCAAACCCGCCACGGCGGGCTGGCGTAGCGTGGACACTCTGTCTCAAACGGAGTGGCGACATGCGCATCGGCGACATCTGTACCCTGCACACCATCCATTGCCAGCGTGACACCAGCGTGCAAGACGCGGCGCTGCTGATGCGCCAGCATCACGTGGGCGACCTGATCGTGGCCGAACAGCCGAACGGCGAGCGCGTCCCCATCGGCATCCTCACCGACCGCGATATCGTCATTTCCGTCATCGCCCTGGGCCTCGACCCCGCCAGCCTGCTGGTGGGCGACATCATGAGCGCGCAGCTGCTCACGGCCAGCGAAGACGAAGACGTCTACGACATCATCGAACGCATGCGCGTCAACGGCATCCGGCGCCTGCCCGTGGTCAACAGCCTGGGCGCGCTTTCCGGCGTCGTCAGCATCGACGACCTGCTGGCCTTCCTGGCCCAGGAGATGGCCGAGCTGGCGCGTATCAGCAGCGGCCAGCTGGTGTACGAAAAGCGCACTAGAAAGTAAGCCGGTATTGCGCAATTCCGGTCAAGTCACACCTGCCTGAAAATGCTACAGTCGCTGCTCGTTCAACGGAAAGCGTCCATGCACACTCTGGCCAAGGCACTCTGGTATATCGAATCGCATTATGCGCAAAATATTTCGCTCGGCGACATCGCCCACGTGGGCGGCGCCTCGCCGTGCCACCTGACGCGCGCGTTTGGCCTGGCCACGGGCCACTCCGTGATGCGCTATGTGCGGGCGCGCCGGCTCAGCGAGGCGGCCCGCGCGCTGGCGCAGGGCGCGCAAGACATCCTCGCCGTCGCCCTGCAGGCCGGCTACAGTTCCCATGAGGCATTTACACGGGCCTTCCGTGACCAGTTCCAGATCACGCCGGAAAAGGTGCGGGCCCAGCGCCACGTCGCCAACCTCGCGCTGGTGGACGCCATCAAAATGGATGTGGCGCCTGGCGTGGCCCTGGACGCGCCGCGTTTCGAGCAGGGTCCCGCCTTGCTGCTGGCCGGCCTCGTCGAACGTTATCGCGCCGAAACGGCTGCCGGCATCCCCGCCCTGTGGCAGCGCTTCCTGCCCCATGCGGCGCGTGGCCAGCTGGTGTATGGCGTGTGCTGCAACAATGACGAGGCGGGCAATTTCGATTACCTGTGCGCCATGCCTGTGAGCGACTTTTCCCAGGCCCCCGAGGGCTGGATACGGCTGCGCATCGCGCCGCGGCGCTATGCCGTGTTTCATCACCGCGGCCACATTTCCACCATCCGCGCCACCTGGCATACGGTGTGGAACGAGTGGCTGCCCCAGTCCGGCCTGGACGTGGCCGACGCGCCCGATTTTGAACGCTACGACCAGCAGTTCGACCCCGCCAGCGGCATCGGCGGCGTGGAAATCTGGCTCCCCTTGAAAGCATGAGCATGCTCAATACCTTGTCCAATACCGTGTCTGCGCCGGCCCTGTTTGCCGGCGGCACCGCGCTGCGCCAGCGCCTGTTGCAAATCGCCGCCGCGCTGGTGGTGGGCTTGCCTTTGTACTGGGTGCTGGGACCGCAGCCGCTGGGCCCGCTGGCCTGGTGCGCGCCACTGCCCGTGCTGTGGCTGGCCCTGCGCTCGTCGCGCCGCGATGCGGCCTGGATGACGTTCCTGGCCGCCGTGCTCGGCTTGTCGTCGAACCTTGCCTATTTCCGCCTGCTGATGCCCTTGCCGGCCGTGCTGGCCGCGATCGCCGTCAAGGCACTGCTGTGGCTGCTGGTGGTGCTGGCCACGCGGCGCCTCGTGCTGCGCTACAGGGCAAGCTGGACGGTGCTGGCGTATCCCGTGCTGTGGGTCGCCGTCGATACCTTGATGGCGGCCTTGCTGCCGGACGGTAACTGGGGCAGCCTCGCGTATTCGCAAGCCGATAATATTGCCGTGTTGCAGGCGGCGGCCCTGGCGGGCGTGCCTGGCCTGCTGTTCTTGCTGTGCCTGGCGCCGTCCGCGCTGGCCTTGCTGCTGGCCGGTGGCCGCGCGCATGCGCCAGCGGCGGGCGCGGCCGTGCTGCTGCTGGCGGCCGCATGGGCCGGTGGCGCCTGGCGCGTGCACGGCGCCCCTGCGCCGGCCGGCCCGCTGGCGGGGCTGGTGGCCATCGATGACTTTATCGGCCCGGCCACGCCGCCGGCGCGCGCGCAAGCCATCTGGGACCAGTACGCGCGCCACGTCGAAGCGCTGGCCGGGCAGGGCGCCACGCTGGTGCTGTTGCCGGAAAAGATCGCCGTGCTGGACCCCGTGCAGGCGGACGCCGTGCGGCAGCGTTTCCAGGCGCTGGCGCGCGGCACGGGCGCGTGGATCACCGTGGGGATCGGTGTGCAGGACGCCGCCGGCCGGCGCAACCTGGCCTGGCTGTTCGCGCCCGATGGTGCCGCGCCCGTCAGCTATCAGAAACAGCATCTGGCGCCGCCCGAACGCGAGTTTCTTGCTGGCAGCGCGTATGCCGTGCAGCCGGTGGCGGGGCAGGCCATGGGCTTGGCCATCTGCAAGGACATGCATTTTGCCTCCCTGGGGCAGGCGTATGGCGCAGCCGGGGCACAGGCGATGCTGGTGCCGGCCTGGGATTTTCAGCTGGACGCCTGGATGGGCGCGCGCATGACGGTCGTGCGCGGCGTGGAAAACGGTTACGCCGTGCTGCGCGCGGCGCGCGAGGGCGTGCTGACGGTCAGCGATGCGTATGGCCGCGTGCTGGCGGAACGGGCCAGCAGTGCCATGCCGGGCAGCACCTTGCTGGCGCCGCTGCCGGCGCAGCCGTCTATTGCCACTTGGGCTGGATGGCTGGGGCCGCTATTCGGCTGGTTGTGCGTGGCGCTAAGCGTGATCCTGCTGTGCATGGGCCGCCCCGCCGCGCCCGCTGCCTGACGCATAAGGCCCTGTTTTGTTGCGATGCGCAAAACCGTATTGCACGGCCTTATTTTATATTCCGCGCAGGCAGCCACATAATCGACGCCGATGATTGCACCATAGCCGTGCATATATTCGGCGCGATACTGGCATATATATTGCACCGCAATAAGTGGTGTTATCTGGTATTGAGAAATTCGGGCATCCGGTATTAATTGGTACTTAATTCCGCCACGAAGTCATACATATCGCCGCGGAAGTAGGAGCGGCAAAATTCCACGGCGCGGCCATCGCGCAAAAAGCCCAGCCTTTCCACCGACAAGCCCGCGTCGCCTTCCTCCGCCTGCAACAGGCTGGCCTGTTCCCCCGTCAACAAAAGCGCGCTGAGCCGCTGCAAGGCGCGCACGGGCCGGTTGCCGGCCTGTTCCAGCGCGTCATACATCGATACGTCGACTGCGTCGAGCGCCGGCAGGCAACTGGCGACGATGGTCGCGTACTCCAGGCACATCGGTATCTCGTCCGCATAGCGGATGCGGTGAAAACGGTACACGGGCGCACCCGGCGACAGCCGCAGGCGCAAGGCTTCTTCCGGCGTGACGGTGCCCTCCGCGCGCTTGAGCCACACGCTGCGCGGCGTGCGTCCGCGCGCCCGCATGTCCTCGGAAAACGAGGTCAGCTTGGCGAAGTTTTTCTCGATGCGCGTATTGATGAAATTGCCCGAGCCGGGGCGCCGCACCAGCAAGCCCTCGTTGACGAGGCCATCGATGGCCTTGCGCACGGTGATGCGCGAGACGGACAGGTCGCTGGCCAGCTGGCGCTCGGCCGGCAGGGCTTCCTCGGGGCCGAGGATGCGCTTGTCGATCGCTTCGCGCAGCGCGCGCTGCAGTTGCTGGTACAGGGGCAGGCTACTCGTCTGCCCCAGGCCTTGCATGATGTGAGCCAGGGTGGTCATACGCTGAGGGTCTCCGTTACGGCGCGTTGCAGACGCGCTCTGTATCTGTTTTGTGTCGCTGGATAATACCAAAAAAGGCCGTTATAAAACCAATTTGAATTATCAGGCCAGCAATTTGTGCCTGGCTTCGCAGGCATTTAGCCTGCTCATACGGGCTACGGATTGATTTGGATAAAGTGGTCTGTGTGATTCAAGCAACGTTATAAAAAAAAAGTTGCAACTGGTAGTGTTCTGGTATTGGATAGTAGTATATTGGCGTTGAATTGGTTTTGTAAGTGGTTGTGCCGAAGGGTCTGCAGCATGCCGGCGAGAGTGGGCGGGCTGGAAAGAAGACCTACATTAAAAATGAAAAGGTTCCAATCCTGGAGCCTAAATCAAGGGGGAGTACATGAAACGCAATTTGACAGCTAGCGGTGTAACGCGCCTGACGCCTATCGCGGCAGCCGTGGGGTTGATGGTACTGGGTGCGAGTTTTGCCGCCCAGGCGCAGGAAGCAGTGCAGCCGGATTCAAGTGTTGTGGTGGTAACCGGCGTGCGCGCCGCAATGGCCCAGTCGCTGAATCAAAAGCGTAATTCCGACTCCCTGGTCGAAGTCGTCACGGCCGAAGACGTGGGCAAGATGCCGGACAAGAGCGTTGCCGATTCGCTGCAGCGCATCCCTGGCGTGTCCGTCGCCACGGCAGGCGGCACCGAAGGCGGCTTTGGCGACAATGACCGCGTCAGCCTGAAAGGCACGCCGTCGAACCTGACCTTGACCACCCTGAACGGCCACACCGTGTCGAGCGGCGACTGGTATATCGCCAACATCACGGGCGGTGGCCGCAGCGTCAGCTACTCCATGTTCCCGTCCGAGCTGATCGGCCGCGTCACCGTACACAAAAGCTCGCAAGCAGACCTGATCGAAGGCGGCGCCGCCGGCAATGTCAATATCGAAACCCGCAAGCCCTTGAGCTTCAAGAAGAATCTGACCCTGATGGGCTCGATTGAAGGCGCTTACACGGAATCGGCCAAGAAAACCGATGCGCAAGTCAGCGGCTTGATCAACTGGAAAAACGACACCAACGACCTGGGTATTCTGTTGCAAGTGTTTAACGAGAAACGCACCTTGCGCCGCCAGGGCCAGGAATTCCTGTGGTGGGAAAAGCTTAATGACACGAATGCAAAAGCCTGGATTGCCGCCAATCCCGAAGTCGCAGGCAAGACTTTGTCGTTCCTGACCGGTTCCTCGCTGTTTGAGCAAAAGCGCCAGCGCAAGGGCGGCTCGCTGGACATCGAATACAAGGTATCGAACGACCTGAGCTTCAACGTCAACGGCTTCTACACCCGCCTCGATGCGGACAACGTCAATACCAACTTCATGCATGCGCCGTTTCAAGTCCTGGGCGTGCCCGGCGCCGTCCCGTCGTCGTACACGCTCAAGGGCAACACGATTACGTCGATCGCCTTCCCGTCGAAGTGCCCGGTCGCCGATTGCTCGGAAATGGGCGCCTCGGTGCAGGACATCATTGCCCGTCCAGGTTCCTACAGCGATTCGAAATTTGTCGACTTTAACTTCAAGTACCGCGCCAACGCCAACCTGAAGTTTACTGGCCAGGTCGGTACCACGCGCGGCACGGGCCACGCCCGCGACTACGCGTATGAAGCCTGGCTGGCTTATTCGGGCAGCAGTCTGACCGTGCATGGCATCGATGCGCCGGCCAATGTCGTCATCGACAATGCCGCGACCTTGAATCCACGCACCGGCGCCCCGTTCTTCACCGGTTGGGCAACGGACACCACCACGCGTGACAAGGAAAACTATGGCCAGGTCGATGGTGCCTACAGCACCGTATGGGATGCCGTGCCGACCATCCGTTTTGGCCTGCGCACCGCCAAGCATGACCGTTCCCTGACCGCACTCGAAGGCACCTATGCGCCGGGCGCCGGCCTGCTGGAGAATGCGCCGAAAGGCTTGACGCGTTTCCCGACCAGTCCCCTGGCCAACGTGCTGCAAAATCCCTGGACCTTCAGCGGTTCCTCGATGAAGGAGTGGGGCGACAAGTACGTGACGTACGACAGGCATGCTTACCAAGGCGAATTCCAGATGACGGAAAAAGCCAATGCCGCCTACGTCATGGGTGACCTGAACTTTGCCAACGTGCAAGGTAACTTCGGTGTGCGTTATGTCAAGACCGAGATCGACGTGGCCAATGCATCGCCGAACACCGTGTGGAAACCGACCCTCAGCTCGAACACCTATAATAACTTCCTGCCGAGCGTGAACTTGCGCACGGACCTGGCGAAGGATGTCGTGTTGCGCGGCGCGGCCAGCCGCACCATGGCGCGTCCTGACTTTGGCGCCCTGGGTGCCTTGAGCCTGAACGATTTGACGATGTCCGGTTCCGGCGGCAATCCGAACCTGAAGCCGATCTTGTCGAACAACGTCGATGCGGGCGTGGAATGGTACTTCATGCCGAAGTCGCTGATCGCCGTGAACCTGTATCAGATGAAACTGGCTTCGTATGTCACCTACGGTTCGTCGGTGGCGCAGTTCTACAACACGACTCTCGGCCGCGTAACCGACTACAGCATGAGCGCCGCCGTCAATACCAAGGCGCGCGTGCGTGGCGTGGAACTGCAGTACACCCAGGACCTGAGCAATGGTTTCGGCTTCAGCGCCAACTACACCTATGCTGACGGCAAGGAAACGCAAGCGGCGCCAAAATCGGCGTGCGCCGATGAAGGCAACTGCGATATGGTCGGCACGTCGAAGAACTCGTACAACCTGTCGGGCTTCTTTGAAAATGCCAAATGGAGCGCGCGCCTGAACTACAGCTTCCGTTCCGCCTTCCTGAACGGCCTGGATCGCAAGAGCGCCATTTACCAGGATGACGTCGCCACCGTTTCGGCTTCCGTCAACTACAACATCAACGAGTTCCTGACCCTGTCGCTGGAAGGCAAGGACTTGAACAATCCGCTGTTGAAGTCGTATGCGTCGACCAAAGACCAGCCGCGCGCGTTCTACAAGAATGGCCGCCAGGTATTCTTTGGCCTGCGTGGCAAGATGTAAGACGTTTTACTTGGTTAATGCCTCCCGGCGGACACCCGGGATGGCATGACAATGGCGGAGCGCAGCTGGCTCCGCCATTTTTTTATTGCAAGATGGATTTTTTATAGGGTGGGATACCTCCGATGACATTACACGCAATGCTGGCTTGCTTCGCCTGCGCACTGCCACTGGCCGCCGCCTCCGCCAGTCCTTCCGCTCCTGCCGCGCCGGTTTTCGCGCCGGAAGTGGTGGCGTATTATCCCGGCTGGAAATCGGCCGATTTTCCCGTTAACGAGCACAATATTCGCGCTGGTAATGTCAGCCTGATCCAGTACGCGTTCGCCGACATCTGCTGGGATGGCGAACATGGCAATCCCGCACCCGAGGGCGGCGGCGTGAGTGCCTGCCTGGATGCCCAAGGCCAGCCGTCCCGGCCGGCCAATGGCAGCATCGTGCTGCCGGCACCGCAAGCCGATGCCGACAACTTGCGCAAGCTCAATGCGCTCAAGCAAAGTCATCCGCGCCTGCGCGTCCTGCTGTCGGTGGGCGGCTGGATCTGGTCGAACCGCTTTTCGGACGTGGCCGCCACGCCGGCCGCACGCCAGGCGTTCATCGCTTCCTCGCTGGAGCTGGTACGCCGGCATGGCCTCGATGGCGTCGATATCGACTGGGAACATCCGGCCACGGGGGGGATTCCCTGTATCGAAGGCAAGCTCTGCCATCGCGCCGACGACAAGGAAAACTATGTGCGCCTCGCTAGCGAACTGCGCAGCGCCTTCGAGCAGGCCGGCAAGCAGGATGCGGGCCGTCATTACCTGATCACCATCGCCGCCGGTGCGCATGCCAGCCTGAGCGACGACAGCGACGCTTCGCCCGGCTGGATCGTCCGCCTGGCGGCGCAGCTGGACTGGATCAACCTGATGACGTATGACTACCGCGGCGTGTGGGATGCCGAGAGTGGCCAGCTGGCGCCCCTGCATGCCGACCCCGCCGACCCGCAGCGCGACAAGCAGCTGTATGCGGACGCCACCGTGACGCGCTTCCTGCGCGCCGGCGTGCCTGCCGCCAAACTGGTGCTGGGCGTGCCCTTCTATGGCTATGGCTGGAAGCAGTGCGCCGCCGGTCCCCGCGGCGATGGCTTGTACCAGCCTTGCCAGGGCGCCGCCAGCGGCAACGACGCTACGCCGACATTTACTTACCGATATCTGCAGGAGCAAGGCTACCTGGCCGAGGGCAAGGGCGCGCGAGGCTTCCAGCGCCATTGGAATGCCGCGTCGCAAGTGCCGTATCTGTACAACCGCGACAGCGGCGTGTTCATCAGCTATGAAGATGCGCAATCGGTGGCGCATAAAGTGCGCTATATCCGTGACAAGGGCTTGCGTGGTGGCATGTTCTGGGAATTGAGCGGCGATGCGCAGCATGTGCTGGGTACGGCCATGGCGCCCATCCTGAAGGGGGCGCAGCCATGAACCAGCGCTACCTCGCCCTCGACGTCCTGCGCGGCCTCACCGTCGCCCTGATGATCGTCGTCAATACGCCGGGCGACTGGGGCAGCGTGTATGCGCCGTTCCTGCATGCCGAATGGCATGGCTTTACCCTGACGGACCTGGTCTTTCCCAGCTTTTTGTTTGTCGTCGGCAATGCGCTGGCGTTTGCGTTGGGGAAATATGAACACCTGGGCCATGGCGCCGTGCTGGCCAAGCTGTGCAAGCGCAGCGCGCTGATCTTTTTACTGGGCTTCCTGCTGTACTGGTTCCCCTTCTTCAAGCTCGACGATGCGGGCCAGTTCGCCTGGTCGCCGCTGTCGCACACGCGCATCCCCGGCGTGCTGCAGCGCATCGCCGTGTGCTACCTGGCCGCCGCCCTGATCCTGCATTACTGGAAGACGCGCGGCGCGCTGGTGTTCAGCGCCTGCGCCTTGCTCGGCTACTGGGCCATCCTGGCGACCTGGGGCGATTACAGCCTGTACGGCAACGCGCCCGCCAAGCTCGATTTGATCCTGCTGGGCGACAGCCATTTGTACCACGGCGACGGCATCGCCTTCGACCCGGAAGGTGTTCTCGGTACCTTGCCGGCTATCGTCAATGTGATTGCCGGCTATCTGGCGGGCAGTTTCCTGCGCCAGGCGGCGCCGGCGCAGTTGCGTTCGAGCCTGTATCAGCTGGTCGTGGCCGGCGTCATCTGCGTGGCGGTGGCCCTGTGCTGGAATGAAGTGTTTCCGATCAACAAGAAGCTGTGGACCAGCTCTTACGTGATGCTGGGTATCGGCCTGGACTTGCTGCTGCTGGTGCTGCTGATGTTCATCATCGACGTGCACAAGGTCACGGGCTGGACCTACTTCTTTGAAGTCTTCGGCAAGAACACCCTGTTCATTTACCTGGTGTCGGAAGTGCTGGTGATCATCGCGTTTACCGTGCGCATCGGTGGCGGCAATCTGTACCAGTGGCTGTACACGCACTGGTTTACGGGCTGGGCGCCGGCGCGCGTGGGCTCCTTGCTGTTTGCCGTCAGCTTCATGCTGCTGTGCTGGCTGATTGCCTACGGCATGGACAAGCGCAAGATATATATCAAGGTCTAGAACTTCAGCTTCAGGCCGTAACGCGTGGCCAGGGCAGTGAAGAGCAACATCAGGGCGGTGACGGCGGCGGCATTCCACAGGCCGGCCGCGCCGCCCGTTTCCAGATACGGCCACCAGAAGCGCGGCAGGTGCAGCACGGCCGCCAGTTGCTGCCACAGGTCGGGCACGATGTAGGCGAACAGGGCATTTGTTCCGGCAGGCAACAGCACCACTGCCCACGCGCGCCAGCGCCACACGTCGATGACGACATAAAACACGAGGAACAGGGCCAGGATGAGGGCGCTGCAGACGAGCGTGTAGGATTCCGTTGCCGCGATCTTGTTGATGTGGTGATACGGCCGCAGCAGCAGGCCGGCAGCGAACAGTCCCAGCGCGAACCACGCCATGAAACGGATGCGCTGCCCATGGCTCAGCGCGGCACCGCGCAGGAACAGCTGGCCCACCAGGGTGCCGGCCAGCACATTGGCCGCCGTCGAACCGAGCACTTGCGGCACGTTGACCAAGCCGTTGATGCCAGCCGGCAGGAAATCGAGGCTGCCCGCCGTGCCGCCCATGTACAGCGCGATCAGCAGGGCAAATACGCCCATCAGCGCCGTGCCGTTGCCCTGGCACGCCAGGTACAGCAGGCTGCACAGCAGATACGCCCAGCCGATCATGCCGAGGATGCCCCACCATGACGGTTGCAGCCAGGTGCTGGAAAATTCCGCATTCAATTCGCCGCGGAACGTCGCCAGCAGGAACAGCATCAGGATGCCGCCTGCGGCCAGTTCCAGCTTGCCCGCGCCCTGGCGCCACAGCAGGATCATGGCCATATAAAACAACAGGAAATAGACGGCGTGCGGCAGCAGCGCCGCCTGCGCATCGTAGCGGTAGGCATTCGCCAGTACGACGCCGGCCAGCATCAGGCTGGCGGAGCGCCACAGCAGGCGCCCCAGCAAGGCTGGCGTGACGTGGCCGCAATGGCGCTGCAAGGCCAGCGGAATGGCCATGCCGACCATGAACAGAAAGCCGGGAAAGACCAGGTCGGGCACGGTGATGCCGTCGGCGCGCGGCCCCGCATGTTCGAGCCACCAGGCAATGCCGGGCATGCCGGCCAGGTAGTTGACCCAGATCATGGTGACGATCACGAAGCCGCGAAAGGCGTCCAGGCTGGTCAATCGTTCGGCGGCGGTGGTGGTGGCGACAGTGGCTGGCGGCATGGAAGGGGGAAAAAAGGTCGAAAAAAAAGCAGCCCCGGCCTGAGCCGGGAACCGCCTTGCGTGTGCTGCCGGGAGCGGGAATTACTGCGCTGCTGCTGCCGGTGCCGCCGCTGCCGTGGCAGGACGGTTCAGCCACAGGATCCAGTAGCGGGCCAGATCGCCCACGCCGTCGCCGCCCTTGACCGTTTCCAGCACCTTGATGGCGTCGTCTTTCTTGCCGGCCATGGCGTAGGAATAGCCGAGGCGCAGCTTGGCGTCTTCAACGCGCTTCAGGCCGCCCTTGGCGATGCCTTTCTGGATCAGGTCGATACCTTTGTCGAACTGGTCCATCGTCACGAAGGCGTAGCCCAGGTTGATCAAGCCCGTGCCATCCTTGCTCTTCATGGCCGAGGCTTCGCCGCTGGCGATGTTTTTCGCATCGTCGGCGGCAGCCTTGCTGGCCTGGTCGCGCAGTTTCTTGTGCTTGGCGGCATTCGCGCCCGTGCCCAGCACGCCTTTGGCAAAGCCGGCGTCGAGGACTTTTTTCGCTTCCGTAGGGAAGGCGTTCTGCAAGGCGATTTCAGCCATGTCGCTGTAGTCCTGTGGCGGCATGGTGCCGACGGCCTGGAATTGCAGGCGCAGCACGTCCAGCGCGAAGCGGTCGGAATAGCCGGCCTTGCCTTGCAAGCGGCCCAGCAGGTCGCTCCAGTAGTCATCCGACGGGTAGTAGCGCACCAGGTTTTCCATGGCGATCAGGTAGGTGGCTGGATCCTTGCTTTTCGAACCCGTGTTGGCCAGCAATTGCAGTTCTTCGATGCTCGGCGTCTTGCCCGCTTGCTGCTTGGCCGTTACGTCGGCCATCAGTTCCTGCTTGGCGCGCGCGAAATCGTTGCTGAAGTAATAGGCGCGGATGATGTAGGGACGCACGGTGGCCACGTCGCCCGTTGCTGTCTGGTAACGGGTGAACCATTTGATGGCGTTCGGGTAATCCTTGGCGTTGTAGTGGTAGTTCGCCAGTGCCTGGATGAAGTCGCCTTCCGATTTCTTGTCCAGCTTGCCCGATTCGATCACCGCTTCCAGCGCCGTCATGGCCATCGGCGCATTGTTGGTGGTCGAGGCCAGCGCCACGCGCAGGCGGTTCAGCACGAACGTTTCATATGGTGTCAGGGCCGGAATGGCGGCAGCCTGGTCGATGCGGCTTTGCACGTCGGCGTAGTTCTTGGCATCCATCGATGCCTTCACGACGGTCGGATCGAGCAGCTTGAACACTTCAGGGCGCACGGAGTCGGCCGGTGCGGCAGCGGCGGCGGCTGGCTTGGCATCCTGCGCGTGCGACAGGGATGGCAGGACATTGAGGCCGATGGCGGCCAGGAGCAGACTAAGACGGGCAAGACGGAATTGGGACATGGGTTATCCTTCAATCAATAACAAAAATACGCACCTGCACTGGCAGCCGCAACATCGTGCAGTGGCTTTGCCAGAGGGGCAAGGAAGCTCGAAAAAACATCATTCTGCCAGTCTGCCTGCACAAGTCAAACAGAAGCGGCATGATACAAAACGGCTATTGTCACATAAACGGCTGAGCGGGTGCGGCAAACGTGCGCGCCAGGGCTTGCCCTTTTGCATCGAACAGCAGGCAGCGCTGCGGCGGCAGATGCAGGCGCATGGCGTCGCCCGCCTGGCGCATGCCTTCCTCGGCCGGCAGCTTAACGGCCAGCATTTCGGCCAGCATCTCGTTCACGCCTGGCATGCTGGCGTACACGATGGCCACGTCGCCCAGGTATTCGACATGGCTGACGGCCGCGTCGACCACGTTGTCGCCTGCATCGTTCGCGTGCCGCAGGCTGACATGTTCGGCGCGCACGCCCAGGGTCAGCTGGTCGCCCGGCGCCACGGTTTCGCCCTGCGCTTCGACGTCGATGACGGCGCCGCCGGGCAGGCGCACGGCCACCGAGCCGGGGCCGCTGGCGACGGCCTCGCAAGCGACGAAGTTCATCTTCGGCGCGCCGAGGAAGCCGGCCACGAACAGGTTGCCGGGGTTGTTGTACAACTCGTGCGGACTGCCCACTTGCTCGATGCGCCCGCCGTTGAAGACGACGATGCGCTCGCCCAGGGTCATCGCCTCGACCTGGTCGTGCGTGACGTAGATCATGGTGGTTTTCAGCTCCTGGTGCAGGCGCGAAATCTCCACGCGCATCTGCACGCGCAAGGAAGCATCGAGGTTCGACAGCGGCTCGTCGAACAGGAAGACCTTGGGCTTGCGCACGATGGCGCGGCCGATGGCCACGCGCTGGCGCTGGCCGCCCGACAGATCCTTCGGCTTGCGTTTCAACAGTGGCGTGATCTGCAGGATGTCGGCCGCGCGCTCGACGGCGGCGCGCACCTCGGCCTTCTTGTGCCCGGCCAGACTCAGGGCGAAGGCCATGTTCTCGTACACCGTCATATGCGGGTACAGGGCGTAGCTCTGGAAAACCATGGCAAGACCCCGCTCGGCCGGCGCGACGTCGTTGGCCAGCTGGCCGTCGATATGCAGCTCGCCATCCGTGATGTCTTCCAGCCCCGCGATCATGCGCAGCAGGGTCGATTTGCCGCAGCCGGACGGTCCCACGAAGACGACGAATTCGCCGTCGCGGATATCGAGGTCGATGCCGTGGATGACCGGGTGCTTGTCGTCGTACAGCTTGACGATATTTTTTAATGCGATGTGTGCCATGGACTGTGCGATTCCTAGCTTGCGCTGGCCGGCGCGGACGTGGCGCCGGCGTCAGATGGGTCGGAGGACTCCTTCGGGCCGATGCGCATGAAGCGCGACAGGATCAATACGGGCACGGCCGACACCAGCACCCACAGGAAAAACGTCTTGTAGCCGAGCGCCGTCTGGATGTCGCCGCTGATCATCTTGAACAGCACGGAACCGAGCTGCATCACGCCGGTGGCGAACGCATAGTGGGCCGTCTGGTATTTGCCGACGGAGACCACCTGCATCATGAACAGGATCAGGCCGACGAAGCCGAAGCCATAGCCGAACATCTCCACGCTGAGCGCGGCCGTGATCAGGGTCAGGTCGGTCGGCATGCTGTGGCTCAGGTAATAGAACACCAGGTTCGGCAAGTTCATGGCCAGGATCAGGAAGAACATGGCGCGTTTCAGGCCCAGCCAGGAAGTGAAGTAGCCGCCGCCGATGCTGCCCAGCAGGAATGCCACGGTGCCGGCCGTGCCGTACACGGCGCCTACTTCCGTCGTCGACAGGCCCAGGCCGCCCAGTTCGCGCGCTTCGCGCAGGAACAGCGGGCCGATGGTCTGCACTTGCGCTTCGCCGGCGCGGAACAGGATGATGAAGGCGATCATGCCCCAGATGCCAGGCTTTTTCAGGAAGTCCACCAGCACGTCCCACAGGGTGCGGCTGATGCCTGCCACGCTCTTGTCGGCCACGGCCGCGTTGCGCACCTGCGGCAGGGCCCACAGGTGGTAGGCGGCCAGCGACAGCATCATGGCGCCGATGATCAGGAAGATCACCGACCATGCCGGCTTGATGCCGATTTTTTTCTCCAGGTAGCCGGCCAGGATGACCAGGCCGCCCAGCGAGATGAACTTGCCCGCATTGAAGAAGGCGCCTTGCCAGCCCGCGTAGGCCGCCTGCTGCTTGTCCGACAGGCTGGCGATATACAGGCCGTCGCAGACGATGTCGTGCGTCGACGAGGCCAGCGCGGCGACGAACAGCACGGCGATGCAGGCGGCGAACCACAGCGGCGTTTGCAGGGCCAGCGCGATCAGGCCCAGGCTCAGGCCGCCAAGGAACTGGAACAGCACCACCATGGTCTTCTTGCTCGATGCCAGTTCCATGAAGGGGCTCCACAGCGACTTGAAGACCCAGGCAAAGCCGATCAGGCCCGTCCAGCGGGCGATCTGGTCGTTCGGCACTCCCAGGCTCTTGAACATCAGGCCGGCCACCAGGGCCACGGCGTAGAACGGCAAGCCCTGGGCGAAGTACAAGGTGGGCACCCAGGAAATCGGGCTGCGTACTTTTTTGCTGATGCTGATGCGCTGGTCGTGCATGGAGGCTTCCTTATCGAGAGACGTTTTCATTTGACTGCGCCGTCCATGCCGCGCATGAAGAAGCGTTGGGTAAACAGGAAGGCGAGCAGGGTCGGCACGATGGTGATCAGGGTGCCGGCCGCAATCACGCGCGTGCTGCTGCCGAAGGTGCCGCGCAAGTACAGCACGCCGACAGAAAGCGGGAATTCATCGGGCTTGCTCATGACGATGGAAGGCCAGATGTATTCATTCCACGATTCGACTGCCGTCAGGATGCCGACGGTAGCCAGCCATGGCGTGATCAAAGGCAGCATGATGCGGCTGAAGATGACCCACTCTGACGCGCCATCGACACGCGCCGCGTCGATCAGGTCTTGCGGCACTTCCTCGAACGCCTGCTTGAGCAGCAAGATGGCCACGGCCGTCACCACGTTGGGCAGGATCACGCCCGTGTAGGTGTCGACCAGGCTCATTTGCGTGATGGTGATGAAGTTGACGAGGAAGTTGACCTCGGACGGCAGCACCAAGGTGGCCAGGATCAGGCCAAATACCAGTTTGCGGCCGCGGAACTTCAGGCGCGCCAGCGGATACGCGGCCAGTGAGCACAGCAGCAGTTTCCAGAACACGGTAAACACGGCGATCAGCACCGAGTTCCTGAAGAACGACCAGATCGGGATCGCATTGAACACTTCGATGAAGTTGGCCAAGGACGGCGCCTTTGGCCAGAAGGTGGGCGGAAAAGCAAAGATATTGCCTTCCGTGGAAATGGCCGTCACCAGTGTCCACCAGAACGGGAAGACGCAGACGACGGCGATCGCGCACAGCACGGCATAGTGGCCCAGGATGTGCAGGCGTGTTTTCAGGGGGCGGGAGCGTTTTTTCATGGTCAGTCCCGGTTAGCGGTGCTTCGGTTTCAGATAGCGCAGGCACAGCAGGGCGATGCCGATGCAGAACAGCGAGACGACGAAGCTGGCCGCCAGCGCGCGCGGCAGTTTCAAGTGTTTGAGACCCTGGTCATACGCGTAGTACAGCGCCGTGAAGGTGGAATTCATCGGCCCGCCCTGGGTCAGCACGTCGACTTCCTGGTACGCCTTGAGGGCCGCCAGCACGGACAGGATGGAGCACAGCATGATGGTCGGGCGCAGCATCGGCACGGTGATCTTCCAGAAGCGCTGCCAGCGGTTGGCGCCATCGAGCATGGCCGCTTCCTGCATGTCCGACGGAATCGATTGCAGGGCCGCCAGGTACATCACCATGTACCAGCCCAGGCCGCGCCACAGGGTGACGAACATCACGGCAAACAGGGCCAGGCTGTCGTTCGACAGCCAGCCCACGGGCGCGTTCACCAGTTTTAAGGTCATCATCACGTAATTCAGCGCGCCCTGTTCGTGGAACATGAAGCCCCACATGATGCCGACCACGGACACGGTGGTCACCACGGGCACGTAGAAGGCGGCGCGGAACAGACGGATGCCGGGCAGGCGGTTGTTCACCAGCACGGCCAGGGTGATGGCGCCCACCTGCACGAAGGGCACCATCAGCAAGAACATCAGCGAGTTTTTCAGGCCCGAGACGAACATCTCGTTGTTGAAGATGTAGCGGAAGTTGTCGAGGCCGACGAAGCGCGTCTCGCGTATCAGGCTGTAGTCGGTAAACGCCAGCACGGAGCCGTAGCCGACGGGCCAGAAGGAAAAGGCGGCCAGCAGCAGCAGGGCGGGGGCGAGGAACAGCCAGGCTTGCACGGTATGGCGGTGGGCGAGTTTCATGGGGTCCTCAGTGGCGCGGCAGGGTGGCCAGCTTGCGGTTCCAGATGGCGACGGCCTGGTCCAGCGCCTGCTGCACGTCCTGCTTGCCCGTCACGCCTGCCTCGACGGCTTTTACGAGCGAGCGGCGCAACTCGTCGTAATCGTCGATGCCGGCCACGTACAGGGTGCGCGAGTGATTCATCGACAGCGCGCCGGCGGCCACCGCCTTTTCAGCCGCGCCCGCGTTCTGCGGCGTGGACAGAAAAAACGGATCGGCCGCCGCTTTCACGGTGGTGGGAAAGACGCTGGCCTGCTTGGCGAAGGCCAGCTGGTTTTCGTCGTTTGTCAGGAAGCGCGCGAACTTGCCGACCGATGGCAACTGGCGCGCCGGCACGCCTTTCGGAATGGCGAAGTGCACCAGCCAGCCGCCATCGGCGATACCTGTGGGGCCCAATGGCGCGGGCGCCACGTCGGTGATGGCGTAGATGTCTTTCGCATCGCCGCGGATGCGCTGCATGGCCGTCGGCGGCGCCAGCAGCATGCCCAGGCGGCCGCCCTTGTAGGCGTCGATCACGGCGGGGAAATTGTCTTCGGCGAACAGGCTTTCTTTCAGTAGGCCGCCCACTTTATAGGTGTCGGCCAGCTTTTGCACCAGCGCCACGTGCTGCGGCGAGTTGAAGACGGCGCGGTTGTTCTGGACCACGCCCAGGCCCTGCTGCATGAACAGGCCATCGATTTTGGAGAGGGCGGGCGCGATGCCGGCCTTGCCCGTGCGTTGCGCGATCTGACGCGCAAACGCCAGCTGTTCATCGAGGCTGGCGGGGCCGCGCGTGAGGCCCGCCTGCTTGAAAATGGCGGTATTGAAGGCGATCACCGCGACATTGCTGTACATGGGAAAACCGTAGGTGCCGCCCTTGAAGCGCAAGTCCGCCAGGGCGCTGGGAATGTAGCTGGCGCGCGCATCCGCGATCAGGCCATCGACTTGTGTGAGCAAGCCATCGCGCGCGAATTCGTCGGCCCAGGGCACGTTCAGGCTGACCAGCGCGGGCGGCGTGCCGGCCACGATGCGCGTGACCAGCTTGGTCTGGATGACGTCCCATGGAAAATCGATCCATTCGATCTTGACGCCGGGATTTTGCGCCTCATAGCGCGCCACCACCGCATTGAAATACGGCGTGAACTTGGGCTTCATGCTGAAGGTCCAGAATTCGATTTTCTCGGCAGCCCATGCCTGCGGCGCGAGCATGCCCGCGCAGGCAACAACCGCCAACAGTCTCTTGATCGTCATTTTTATCCTGGAGCGCGAGGCTCCAATGTCCATGAGTCCGCGGCGCGGGTACATGCCCTTGCCGTCGCTTATATTCGG
Organism: Janthinobacterium sp. NKUCC06_STL; assembly: GCF_019345455.1. NCBI lineage: Bacteria > Pseudomonadati > Pseudomonadota > Betaproteobacteria > Burkholderiales > Oxalobacteraceae > Janthinobacterium > Janthinobacterium sp. NKUCC06_STL. Next base: position 15,036 of record NZ_JAHKQY010000006.1, on the reverse strand, counting down.
GTGCTGCGGACGGCAGCGTCGTCCCGTGCCGGGGGCGAAGCTGCCGATACTGCTTAAATATTGCTTAGTTTGTTTTTGTTACCTTGCTCAGGTGACGCGGCGCATCCGGGTCCATGCCGCGCGCGGCCGACAGTTTCGCCGCCATCACGTAGAAGGACTGGATGGCGACGATCGGATCGAGGTCCGGCGTGGCCGCCACGGGCAGGGTCAGGTCGCGCTCTGCCACGTCGGCGGGGGCCGCCAGCAAGACCTTGGCGCCGCGGCCGCGCATCTCTGTGGCCAGTTGCAGCAGGCCGGCCTGCGTCGGGCCGCGCGTTGCAAAAATCAGCAGCGGGTAGCCGTCTTCGATCAGGGCCATCGGACCGTGCTTGATTTCGGCGCCGCTGAACGCTTCCGCCTGCAGGGCCGAGGTTTCCTTGAATTTCAGCGCCGCTTCCAGCGCCACGGGGAAGCTGATGCCGCGTCCCACGACCATGATGTTGCGGGCCGGGGCCAGCACGTCGATGGCGGGCGACCAGTCGACGCGGGTCGCTTCGAGCAGCGCTTCAGGCAGCGCTTCCAGGCCGGCCTGCAGTTCAGGGTCATTCTGCCACTGGGCCACCATGCGCGCGCCGGCGACCAGGCTGGTAATAAAACTCTTGGTGGCGGCGACGCTTTGTTCCTTGCCCGCGCGCAGGGGCATGGCCCATTCGGCGGCGTGCGCCAGCGGCGACTCGATATCGTTGACGAGGGCCACGGTGGTGGCGCCGCCGTCGCGGAAGTAGCGGATCGGTTCGACCACGTCGGGACTCTGGCCCGATTGCGAGATCGAGATGGCCAGGGTGTCGCGCGTCACCAGCGGCGACTTGTTCAGGGTCACCAGCGACATTGGCAGGGACGCGACGACGCGGCCCAGGCGCGCCATGATCAGGTAAGCGACGTAGTTGCAGGCGTGGTCAGAGCTGCCGCGCGCGATGGTCAGCGCGGTCGAGAACGAGGTGCTCCTCAATTTGCGGCCCAGTTCCGCGTAGCGTTCCGTGTCGCTGGCCAGTTGCAGGGCGACGCATTCGGCGGCGGAAATGGCTTCTTTAAGCATCATTGAGGTCACAGATTTCTCCTTCTATATACACAGCTTTGAGTTTGAGATCGCGATCGAGTACCACCAGATCGGCGTAAGTACCGGGGGCCAGCCGGCCTCGTTCTTCCAGGCCCAGGTAATCGGCGGCGTTGGTCGACACGCGCTTGGACGCGTCGGCCAGGTCCAGTCCCAGTCCCACCAGGTTGCGCAGCGCCTGGTCCAGGGTCAGGGTGCTGCCCGCCAGCGTGCCGTCGGGCAGGCGCACGCCGCCCATGCATTTCTGCACGGCGTGGCGGCCCAGCATGTATTCGCCGTCCGGCATGCCGGTGGCGGCGGTCGAATCGGTGACGCAGTACAGGCGCGGAATGGCGCGCAGGGCCACCTTGATGGCGCCCGGATGCACGTGCAGCAGGTCGGGAATCAGTTCGGCGTATTCGGCGTGCGCGAGGGCGGCGCCGACCATGCCCGGCTCGCGGTGGTGCAGGCCGCTCATGGCGTTGAACAGATGCGTAAAGCCCATGGCGCCGTGTTCCAGCGCGGCCACGCCGTCTTCATAGGAACCGAGCGTATGGCCGATCTGCACGCGCACGCCGGCGTCGGCCAGGGCACGCACCAGGTCCAGGTGGCCGGCGATTTCCGGCGCCACGGTGATGACGCGCAGCTTGGCCAGGGTTTGCAGGCGTTCGATTTCAGCCAGCGTGGCGGCGCGCGCGTAGTTCGGCTGCGCCCCGAGCTTGCCGGAATTGATGTACGGGCCTTCCAGGTGGGCGCCCAGCACGCGCGCCGTGTTCGGGCGGCGGTGGTTGGCGGCGATGCCGATGGCCGTCAAGGCCATGTCGATGTCTTCCGGCGGCGCCGTCATGGTGGTGGCCAAGAGGCTGGTGGTGCCGTGGCGCGCATGGATGGCCGCGATGGTGTAGACGGCTTCGCCGCCTTCCATGATGTCCTTGCCGGCACCGCCATGCACGTGCAGGTCGATAAAGCCGGGCAAAATATAGTCGTCGCTGTTGTTCGACGGGTGGAGTGAATCGCCCGTGATGCTGTCGACGCGCTCGCCGAAGGCGATGGCGCCGTGGATCCAGCCGCCGGGGGTAAGGATATTGCCTTTGATAGTGCTGCTCATCTGCGCGACTCCGCTACGAATTCATAATAATCACTGCGGCAATACGAGTGGGTCAGTTCCACCGCTGCGCCGTTGTCGAGATAACTGACACGGGTGATGTGCAGCATGGCTTCACCCGTCTTGATATTGGCCAGCTTGGCCTGTTCCGCCGTGGCGTTGACGGCGCGGATATGCTGCAGCGCGCGCATCGGGATGGTGCCGCGCGACTCCAGGTAGCCGTACAGCGAATCGGTCACCTGCTGCGGGTCCGGCATGTACAGCGCGGGGATGGTGGTCGTTTCGATCGCCATCACCACTTCGTCGGCCGTGCGCAGGCGGCGCAAGCGCGCCACCGGCATGTGCGGCGACAGGCCCAGCGACAGCAGTTCCAGCGGCGCGGCCGAGCCGATATCGCGCTGCAGCCAGCGCGAGCCGGCCGTAAAGCCCCGCTGGCGCAATTCTTCCGAAAAGCTCGTCAGGCGCGACAGCGGCTGTTCCAGCTTGGGCGTGATGTAGGTGCCCGAGCCGCGCTTGCGCGTCAGCATGCCCCGGTCGCACAGCATGTCGATGGCCTTGCGCGCCGTGACGCGCGAGATTTCCAGGATGTCCGACAGCACGCGCTCGGAAGGCAAGGCCTGGTTGGCGCGCCAGTCGCCGCTGGCGATGCCGTCCGATAGCATGTTCGCCAGTTGCATGTAGAGCGGCGTGTCGCTGGCCGGATTGGGTTTGAAGGTGGACAGTTTGGCCAGCATGGTCATTGCTCCTGCAAGTACTTGCGTATCAGGCGCAGACCGCCTGCGGCCGAGTCGCCCTGTGCCGGCACGACCAGTTTCAATAGTTCCGCCGGCAGGTAGGCCGACAAGGGCGCCGCCAGGCCGCCGCACAGGGCCACAGGCAAGGCGCCGGCCGGGTCGAGCGCCCTGGCGATCAGCGCGATCTGCTGGCCCGCGTCGACCAGGATGGTGCGCGCCACGACATTGCTGGCCGCGTGTTCGAGCACCAGGCGCGCCAGTTGCGCGAAATTGGTCTGGCTGGCGGCCGCGAGCCACACTTGCATGGCGTCGCGCTGGCCGCCGCAGGCATCGATGATGGCCGTGGCGAAGGCGCTGCCGGGCACGCGCCCGTCAACCACTTGCTGCGCGTGGTTGATGGCGCGCATGCCGATCCAGGCGCCGCCCGCCTCGTCGCCCGAGGGGAAGCCCCAGCCGCCCACTTCATGGCTGCTGCCGTCCGCGTGCAGCACTTCGCCCACGCTGCCCGTGCCGATGGCCACGATGGCGCCCGGCTGGCCCGCGTGCGCGCCCAGCAGGGTGGTCAGGGCGTCCGATTCGAGCGCCACCAAGGCATAGCCGGGATTGTGTTCGACGAAGCTGGCGGCCCACTGCTTGTTGTGCACGCCGGCCAGGCCCAGGCCGATGGCCATGCGCTGCAACGATGGCTGTTCCAGTCCGGCCGCGCGGAAGGCCAGGGTGACGGCGTGCGCCACGGAGGTCCAGGCCCGTTCGATGCCCAGTCCCAGGCCGGATGGACCGCTTTGTCCCTGCGCCAGTTCCTCGCCATTGAGGCGCGCCAGGCGTACGCGGGTTCCGCTGCCCCCGCCGTCGACGCCGATTATGTATTCGATCATGTTGTGCAGTCCCGCGTTTGGTTGAATGCGCCTGTCTCGGTTCTTTTATTTGTCGGGCGGCGAAAAGCTGAAGGCACTATATTGTTGCCCCGATGGCTAGTCAAGAGGTATTTAAGTGGTATTGTAAAATAGTGTGGCGCTTGACACGGCCTGCCCGAGGGTGTGATTGCAAGTCATTGTTAGTAAAGGAATTTTTGTATATCGTGAATGGTATTGAAATTGGCCTTGTTTAATGCCAATTTTTTAGCACTGGTCTGCGCCGCGCGCTGTGGTGTTGCTTGTGTGCATGCTTGGCAAGGGACGCCATGAAGAGTAAAGTCCGCCTTTTACACCTGAGTTGGAAGAGCATGATGAACGACAAGGCAGCAAAGAGCGAGTACTGGGACGACTGGCAGCAAGAGGCGCTGGCCGCCGGCGTGTCGGCGCCGCTGGCTAAGCTGGGCATGGAAATGATGCGCACGCACCGCAAGAACCGCTGGCCGAAGGATTTCCTGGGCCGCGAAAGCGATGGCCCGGTCATGATCGAAATGTGCCTGGAAGACGAGGCCGAAACGGAATTGTTCTTTATCGAGAACCTGCATCCCTACGATGCGGAGCTGATCGAAAAGACGCGCCGCCGCCTGTGCCTGCACTGAGTGTGCGCTGACGTGTGACTGGAACGGCCGCCTTGTGCGGCCGTTTTGCTTTTCGGCTGGCATTTTCATGGGGGAGTGTCATAATGGCCCAGGCATTTTCGCCCAGGTATGGAGTAGATAATGAGCAAGGCACAGGACAGCAAGAAGGAAGCCAAGAAGGAACCGGCCAAGAGCATGAAGGAAAAGAAGGAAGCCAAGAAGGTCAAGAAAGAAGAGCGCAAGCGCTGATCATGCGTCTGCGCCGTTGCTTGACGCGCCCGTGGCGTGCGCCGGCCCTGCTGGCGGCGTTCGCCCTGCTGGCCACTGGCGTGCCCGTGTCCGGGGTGCTGGCGCAGCAAAAGCCGCCGCCGTCCACGTTCGGGCAAGTGGTGGGCAATGCCGTGCTGTGCATCGACCAGATCGACAACAAGGCCTTCTATGCCTATCTGCTGACGGCTTTCGGTCCCGCCTACAAGCATGAAGGGGGCGCCTACTGGTTCCGCACGGACGCCACCTTGTGGGGCGCGCCGATTACCGACGTCATCGTCAGCGACGACACCAGTCCCCTCGTCTTCATGGGCGTGGTGGCGGACGCGACGCCGGAAAAGCTGGAACCGGCCATCCGCGGCGTCTCGGGCCTGCGTTTCAATAAACTCGACAATTCCGCCTTTCCTGTCCGTGGTTCCGTGCCTGGCAGTAAAATCGTCTACTTCCGTAGCAAGGCGAAAGTGTATTGCGCTAAATACAAGCCGTTGCCGCCCGCCCGCACCCGCTGAGGGGTTCGGCTCGCCGCCGCGCATTTTGATCGTTTCATCCGCAGGGTCTCCATGTACACGCATTATTTCCAGCTCAAGCAATCGCCGTTTTCGATCGCCCCCGATCCGCGCTACCTGTTCATGAGCGAACGCCACCGCGAAGCGCTGGCGCACCTGCTGTATGGCGTGGGCAGCGGCGGCGGCTTCGTGCTGCTGACGGGAGAAATCGGCGCCGGCAAGACCACCGTGTGCCGCTGCTTCATGGAGCAGATTCCGGAAAACTGCCAGCTCGCGTATATCTTCAATCCGAAACTGTCCGTCGAGGAATTGCTGCTGTCGATCTGCGAGGAATTCCGCATCGCCCCGGCGCCCGGCGTGTCCAGCGTGAAAGGCTATGTCGACGCCATCAACGCGCACCTGCTGGCCAGCCATGCACAGGGCAAGAACAATGTGCTGATCATTGACGAAGCGCAAAACCTGTCCGCCGCCGTACTCGAACAATTGCGCTTGCTGACGAATCTGGAGACGAGCGAGCGCAAGCTGCTGCAGATCATCCTCATCGGCCAGCCGGAATTGCGCGCCATGCTGGCCCGGCCGGAACTGGAGCAGCTGGCGCAGCGCGTGATCGCCCGCTATCACCTCGGTTCGCTGACGGCGGACGAGACGGCCAGCTATATCCGTCACCGCCTGGCCGTGGCGGGCAGCACGGCGCAGACGCCGTTCGCGCCCCGTTTGATGGCGCAAATTCACGCCATGAGCCACGGCGTGCCGCGCCGCATCAACCTGCTGTGCGACCGCGCGCTGCTGGGCGCCTACGTGGAAAACCAGCCGCAAGTGACGCGCCAGATCCTGCGCCGTGCCGCCGAGGAAGTGTTTGCGGAAGAGGGCAAGCCGGCTGCCGGACGGGGTCTGCGCTGGCCGCACGTGGCCGGTGGCGTGCTGGCCGGCGCCGTGGTCACGGCTGCGCTGGCCTGGCATTTCATGCCGCATGCGCCTGCCACAGTGGCCGTGGCGACAGCACCTGCCGTGGTGGCGCCGGCAGCGCCCGCTGCGGCAAGTGTTCCTGCGCCCGCCAGCGTGCCGGACCGCAACGCCATGCTGCGCCAGCTGGCCAGCCTGTGGGGCGAGCAGTTGCCGGCCGGCGACGCTTGCCAGGCGGGCGCGCGCGCCGGCCTGCGCTGCCTGCACAGCCGTGGCGGTATCGCCGAGCTGCGCGTGCTGGACCGTCCCGCCCTGCTGGCCTTGCGCGACGGGGAGGGCAGGGAACAGCTGGCGCTGCTGACGCGCTTGCAGGACGAGACGGCCACCTTGATGCTCGATGGTAAGCAGCAAAGTGTGCCGCTGGTCCAGCTGGCGCAGCGCAGCGATGGCGCTTTCACGACCTTCTGGCGCGCCCCGCGCAGCTGGCGCGACGAGGTGCCGCTGGGCGCCCGCGGCGCCGACGTGGACTGGCTGGCGCAGCGCCTGGCGCAGCAGCGGGGCTTGCCTGTGCCGGCCGCCAATCTGCCGCTCGACGCCGAGATGCAGGGCCAGCTGCGGGCTTTCCAGCAAAGCCAGAACCTGCGGGCAGATGGCCTGGCGGGTCCGAAAACGTATATACGCCTGATGCAGCTGGGTGACAATTCGGAGCCGCGCCTGAGCAGCGCAGCTCCTGCCGTGGCGGCGTCCGCTGCGACGGCGATGGTGGCGGGGAAATAAGATGTCCTACATACTAGAAGCACTGAAAAAATCGCAAGCCGAGCGCCAGCTGGGCGAGTTGCCGTCGATCCACGCACCGCAAGTGCAGCTGCATGATGCCGCCGCGTCCGGCGCGTCGCGGCGCGCGCCTGTCTGGCTGGCGCTGGGTGGCGTTGCCGTAGCCGTGGCTGCCGCAATGCTGCTATGGCAGCCTTGGCAGGCAGCAGCCACCGCACCGGCGGCCGTTGCTGTCGTCCCTACTGTGCTGGCCCAGGCTGTGCCCGCGCCGATGCCGGTAGCTGCGCCACCGGCGACCCCCGCGCCTGCGCCGGTTCCCGTTGCGCAAGTCACGCCCGTGCCGCCGGCGGCCACCGCCGCGCCCGTGCACCATGCCAGGCCTGTGGCGGAACCAAAGCAGGAGTCGCCCGGCCAGGCCGCGCCGTCTGTCCCCGCTCCTGCGCCTGCCGTGCCTGCGCCTGCTGCCGAAGAGACCGTGCCCGGCATGCGCGACTTGCCCGAGCCGATACAGCGGCAAATCCCTGCGGTCGCCATCGGTGGCTATATCTATTCGAAGAATCCGGCCGACCGCCTGCTGCTGATCGACAAGGTACTGCGCCACGAAGGCGAGGAGCTGGCGCCGGGACTTGTGCTGGAAAAGTTGCAGCCGAAGGCGGCCATCTTCAGTTTCAAGGGCTACCGCTACCGCGTGCCGTATTGAGTTGTTGTGCATCAAGGCCGGGCCGCCATAGCTGAACCATACTGGCCAGGCCTGGTCGAACCAGGGTCGCTGCGACCGTGTGCGCGGCCGGGGAGGTCCGATGATTGCTGCCGCAGCTGCTGGTGAGGGTGTGCTTGATGTGGGTGTGCCTGGAAACCTGGCGCGCATCGACCACATCGTCGTGCTGATGATGGAAAACCGCTCGTTTGACCACATGCTCGGCTACCTGAGCCTGGAAGGCGGGCGCGCCGATATCGATGGCTTGCAGGCCAGCCATGCCAACGTGCATGCGGGCGTCAGCTACCCCGTGCACCATTTGCGGCGCACGGCCTTTGGCCCGCAGCAAGACCCGTCGCATACGGGCATGTCGGTGGCGCAGCAATTGCAAAACAATAATGGCGGCTTTGTCGACGACTATGCGCAAACGCATCCGGGCGACCCCGACATCGATCTGGTGATGGGTTACTACAATGGGGCAGACTTGCCCATGTACGATTTCCTGGCGCGGGAGTTCTGCGTCTGCGACCGCTGCTACAGCTCCGTGCCGGGCGCCACCTGGCCCAACCGCCTGTATGCCATCAGCGGCAAGGCGGCCGGCAGCCACGACAGCAAGCGCGTGCCCCTGTATGCGAACAAGTCCTTCGTGCGCCACCTCGAGCGTGCCCAGGTCAGCTGGAAATTCTATTCCGCCTGGAAGCCCTGGAGCCTGGCGCTGACGGACGACCATTACCGTTCGTCGGAAATGTACGAGCCGTTCGGCTCCAGCGCCCGCCGCTATGGCTTCATCGGCGATGCGCTGGCGGGCACCTTGCCCTCCGTCAGCTGGATCGATCCGCATTTCTTTGACAATGACGACCACCCGCCGGCCGATATCCGCGCCGGCCAGGCGCTGGTGGCGCAGGTCTACCAGGCCCTGTCGCGCGGACCGGCCTGGGCGCGCACCTTGTTCATCCTCAGCTATGACGAGCACGGCGGCTTTTTCGACCATGTGCCGCCGGGCCCCGCCATCGATGACGACCCCGCGTTTCGCCGCTACGGCGTGCGTGTGCCCATGCTGCTCGTGTCGCCGCTGATCGCGCCGGGCAGCGTCAGCCACGAGGTGGTCGACCACACGTCGATCATCAAAACCATTTTGCAGCGCTTTTGCCGCGCCGCCGATGGCGCCTTGCCCCAGATGGGCGCGCGCGTGGCGGCCGCCAGCGGCCTTGGCGCCGTGCTGACCCTGGCGCAAGCGCGCGCCGCGCCTGCCGTGCCCGCTGCTGTGCTGGCGCAGCGGGCAGCATGGGAGGCGGAGGTGCGGGCGCAGGATTTTACTTCGCTGGCGCCCGCTTGCCCGCCCGATGGCGTGCTGGCCACCGCCGCCACCGTACCGTTCCAGTCCGATGCCGAGGCGGGCGCGATCGCCGCCCACCGGCAATTGGCGCGCACGGCCAGGAATGCGCAGGCGGTGAATAGTAAAACCGCGGGAACGACAGCGCCGAAGTCCACAGGCAGGCGCCGGCGGCAGGTGTCCGCCGGCGCGAAGAATGGTGGAAAACCTGGCGGCGCTTGACTTGGGCGATGCGCTGGGCAATGCGCTGCGCTGCGCCAGGCGGTCGCGCCCGTGGGGCTGCGTATAATCATTCCTTCTCAATCAAGGAGTGACCATGCACGATGCGATGCCCGCACACCCGGTACTCGGTGTGATCGGCCGTTCCGGTAGCGGCAAGACGACCCTGCTGGAATTTGTGGTGAAGGAACTGGCGGCGCGCGGCTTGCGCGTCAACCTGGTCAAGCACAGCCACCATGATCTGGCGCTGGAACCGCCGCAAAAAGACAGCGCCCGCCTGCGCCTGGCCGGGGCGGCGGAAGTGCTGGTGGCGTCGCCGTACCGTTTTGCCATCGTGCATGAGCTGCGCGGCGCGCCCGAGCCGAGCCTGGCGCAGCAATTGTCCCGCATGGGGCCGGCAGACCTGACCCTGGTCGAAGGTTTCAAGACGGATCCCATTCCCAAGCTGGAAGTGTTTCGTCCGGAAGTGGGACAGGCGCCCCTGTATCCGCACGACCCGCATGTGATCGCCGTGGCCTCCGACAGCCCGGCGCCGGCCGACTTGCGCGAAGGCGTAGAATGGCTGGACTTGAATGCGCGCGAGCACGTGCTGGCCTGGCTGCTGCTGCAGTTGGAAAATAAGCTGGAAAAATAAGCTAAAGGTTTGCCGCGGCCATCCGTTAATACTGGTAGAACCTCATTGGAGAAACGTATGGACGTCGGAAGCATTGCTCAACTGTCAACCACGATGGCGGAGACAGGCACGCGGCAAGCCGTCGGCTTGACTGTCCTGAAAAAAGCCCAGGATATCCAAAGCTCGACCGCCACGGCCTTGCTGGCAGCGTTGCCACCGGTACAGTCGGCGCCTAGCCTGCCGGCTCACCTCGGTAACCGCATCAACACGACCGCCTGAGCGCAGTCCCGCGGCGCCAGCCTGGCGCCCGCTCTATCTACGCCCACACCACCGTCATCAACGGTGGCGAGTGGGCGTTTTTGTCTGTCTTTCCGCTTTCCCCCTCTATAAAATTGACTGATTGAAGATGGTTCGCCATGGCGCGGCCGATTCAGTAGAATGACGTCCATCACCCCATGTTGCCCATCGTGCAGCCCGGGGCGTGCCGTGATTTGCCGCGATTACTTATCGATTACTTATCGATTACTTTGACCCATGCAAGAGGATTTTCCATGAACAAACGTCAAGCTCTCATCGCCGCCGCCCTCGCGGGCATCTGTGCCGGCACCACCCTCAACGCGGCCGCGCACGATGGCCCCGCTCCTGGCGACAAGGAAAAATGCTATGGCGTGGCCAAGGCAGGGCAGAACGATTGCGCCTCGTCCGATGGCGCGCATTCCTGCGCGGGCCAGGCGGAGGCGGACAACCTGCCGACCGAATGGACTTATGTTGCCAAGGGCACGTGCGAACAGGCGGGCGGCTCCGTCAAGCCCATCAAGGCCGGCAAGGCTGCCAAACCGGCCACGCAGCCCTAAGCGTTCGCCGCCTGCCCATGCCGCCGCGCATCCAGGCGTTTGCCGGTGTCGGCCTGCGCGCCGCGCATTACCGCGACTTCCTGGCGCGCCGGCCCAAGGTCGGCTGGCTGGAAGTGCACACTGAAAACTATCTGCAGCCGTCGGGCTGGGATAATCATGTGCTGCAAGCCTTGCGCCAGGATTACCCGATCAGCCTGCATGGCGTAGGGCTGGGCCTGGGTTCCGCGCGGGGCTTTTCCGAAGCCCATTTGCAGCGCGTGCGCGCCGTGGTCGAGCGCATCGAACCGGCCCTCGTGTCGGAACACCTGAGCTGGGGCGCCGTGGCGCAGCAGCAACTCAATGATCTGTTGCCGCTGGCCTTGAATGGCGCCGCCCTCGATTTACTATGCGCACGAGTGGGGCGGGTGCAGGATGTGCTGAAAAGACCGATCTTGCTGGAGAATGTCTCCACTTGCCTGCGTTTTGCCGACGATGCCATGAGCGAGGCGCAATTCCTGGTGGAGCTGGCGCGCCGCAGCGGTTGCGGCCTGCTGCTCGATATCAATAACCTGTATGTGAACCAGTGCAACCACGGCGAAGACGCTTTGGCGGCCATGCAGTCCATTGCGCCGGGCAGCGTGGGCGAGCTGCACCTGGGCGGCCATCTGCTGACGCCGCATGCCGTGATCGACCATCATGGCGCCGCCGTGGCCGATCCCGTCTGGGATTTGTATGCGGCCGCCTTGCTGCGCTTTGGCGCCATGCCCACCCTGATCGAATGGGATACGGACTTGCCCGCCCTCGATATCCTGCTGGACGAGGCAGACAAGGCGCAAGCCATGCTGGCGCGCCATGCGCCGCAAACGCCATGGCAGGGAAGAGTGCTGCCGTCCCCGCCGCCGCCCGTGTCGCTTGACGCGCTGACGGCCGGCCAGCAAGCGTTTGCTACAGCCTTGCTGGATGCTGAGGCCGCATTGCCAGCGTTCGCGGGAGAAGCCGTGCCGCAGCGTTTCTCGCTGTACCGCGGCAACCTGAGCGCCACCTGGCGCCGCACCCTGGGCCACGCCTATCCCGTCGTGCTGGCGCTGGTGGGCGAGGCATTCTTTGCTGGCCTGGCGCGCGCGTATGGCCGCCAGTACCCGTCCGATAGCGCCGACTTGAATGAGTTTGGCGCCCGTTTCGCCGATTTTCTGGCCAGTTTCCCGCATGTGGCCACCTTGCCCTACCTGCCGGACATGGCGCGCCTGGAATGGGCCGTGCACCTGGCCCATTACGCGGCCGATGCGCAGGGCCTGGCGCCCGAGTCGCTGGCCGCCCTGCATCCCGATCAACTGGAAGCGCGGCGTTTCCGCTTGCATCCCGCTTGCGCCTTGCTGGCGTCCAGCTGGCAAGTGGCGGCCCTGTGGCAGGCGCATCAGGAAGGTGAGGGGCAGGGGAAGTTTCCGCAGGAGTTGCAGGTGGCCAGCTGGGCGCTCGTATGCCGGACGCGCTGGAAGGCGCAGGTGCTGGTAGTGGATGTGGCCGCGCATGCGGCCTTGGTCATGTTGCAGCAGGGCCAGACGTTTGGCGCCGCGCTCGATGCGGCGTTCGAGCTGGACCCGGCATTCGACCTGGCCGCCCACTTGCGCCAGTGGCTGGCGCACGCGGTGTTGACAACCTGACGGTTATTCGAAGGCCCGCAGCAGGCGTGCTTCGCCCGTCTGATCACGGTACAGGGCATTCGCTGCCAGGGTGGCGTCCATCATGCGCGTAACTTGCTCTTCTTCAAAGCGGGCCAGCTCGGCCGTGGCCGCGACGAGGGCCAGTTCCAGCCTGGCGCGCGCGCTCTGGTACAGGCTGCTGGTGTATTTGTCTGTGTTACGCAGCAATTCTTCCGCGTTTTCTATTACCTGGCGCAAGTCGCCGATCAGGCGTTCCTGGCTGCGCGTACCTTGTTCGGGCTGGTCCATGGCGCTCCCCTTCTGCAATCGATATTTATCTGACAATAACGACGTGTTTGCAGCTTGATCCAGGCAGCCAGCTGGACGCATGGGGCCGCTTTCGCACCCCATGCCGGCGTCACACGGGAGCGACGACCGTGATACGGATATCGCCCACGCTGACGACCTGGCCGGCCCGGATCTTGGCGGTCTTGCGCAATTCCTTCTTGCCATCGACCTTCACCACGCCGCTATCGACCATGACCTTGCCTGCGCCACCGCTGTCGCACAGGCCGACCAGCTTCAACAGCTGGTTCAGCTCGACGAACTCGGATGTTAAATCAAAGCTTACTTTTTGCATTGTATCCCTTATTGCAATGATGTGTTTTCAACACTTGATGACGACCTCAACTAACTCATAGTTTACCTGAAGCCGCCAGCAATGCAGGGTGGAAGTCAGCTTTTGTTGGGCCGCGTCATCTCCAGGGGCACGATCCACGCACCGAATTGCTCTTCCGTCACAAAGCCCAGGGCCAGCGCCGCTTCCTTCAAGGTCGTGCCTTCATGCTGGGCCTGCTTGGCGATTTGCGCTGCCTTGTCGTAGCCGATGTGCGGCGCCAGCGCCGTGACCAGCATCAAGGAACGCTCCATCAGGTCGGCGATGCGTGCACGGTTCGGTTCGATGCCGTGGGCGCAATGCTCGTCGAAGCTGCGCATGCCGTCGCCCAGCAGGCGCGCGCTTTGCAGGAAGTTGTGCGCAATCAAGGGCTTGAAGACGTTCAGCTCGAAATTGCCCGAGGCGCCGCCCACCGTGATGGCGACGTCGTTGCCGAACACCTGGCAGCACAGCATGGTCAGCGCTTCGCACTGGGTAGGATTGACCTTGCCCGGCATGATGGAGCTGCCCGGCTCGTTTTCCGGTATCGTGATTTCACCGAGGCCGGAACGGGGGCCGGAGGCCATCCAGCGCACGTCGTTGGCTATTTTCATCAGGGCCGTGGCCAGGGTTTTCAGCGCGCCATGGGCGGCGACCAAGGCATCGTGGGCGGCCAGGGCCGCAAACTTGTTGCTGGCCGTCTCGAACGGCTGACCCGTCAGGCGCGCCAGTTCTTGCGCGATACGGCCGGCAAATTCCACGTGGGCATTCAAGCCCGTGCCGACAGCCGTGCCGCCGGCGGCCAGTTGCAGCAGCGGCGGCAACGAGGCCGCGATGATGTGCTCGGCAAAGTCCAGCTGCGCCACGTAGCCCGAGAATTCCTGGCCCAGGGTCAGCGGCGTCGCATCCTGCAAGTGCGTGCGGCCGATCTTGACGATGTCGGCAAATTCCGTCGCTTTCGCGTCCAGGGTGGCGCGCAGCTGGCGCAGCGGCGGCAAGACCGTGTTGGCGACGGCCAGGGCGGCCGCCACGTGTATGGCGGTGGGAAAGATATCGTTCGAGGACTGGCCCAGGTTGACGTCGTCGTTCGGATGCAGCAGGCGCTCGGCACCGCGCAAGCCGCCGATCAGCTCGGAGCCGCGGTTGGCCAGCACTTCATTCATGTTCATATTGCTTTGCGTGCCCGAGCCCGTCTGCCAGACGGCCAGCGGGAATTCTGCATCATGCTTGCCGGCCAGCACTTCGTCGGCTGCCTGCGTGATGGCCACGGCTTTCTTGCCATCTAGTAATCCCAAGTCCAGGTTGACGTGGGCGGCCGCGCGCTTGACGGTGGCCAGGGCGGCGATCAGTTCGGGCGGCATCTTTTCCGTGGAGATATGGAAGTGCTCAAGCGAGCGCTGCGTTTGCGCTCCCCACAGCCGGTCGGCGGGTACGTCGATCGGGCCGAAACTGTCGCGTTCGATTCTGCTACTCATGACATCCCTTTCATCGATAGAGGTGGATCGAGTGTACTCCAGGCGTCAAAAAGGCACAGGATGATGCTGTATTGCATCATTTTTGCCGTGGCCCATCTATATATTTGCGATTTCCTGCCGTTAAAGACAGGCGAGTCCCCATTATTTATCCTGTTATCAAAGCGATCAGTCCATGCACAGCAGCATTATTCCCCGTTGGTCCCTGATCGCGTGCGCCGCCGCCAGCCTGGCCTTGCCGCCCGTCATGGCGGCCGAACTGGGCGAGATGGCCGTGCTGTCGCACGTGGGCCAGCCCTTGCTGGCCGAGATCGAACTGACGGCCCTGGCGCCCGAGGAGGCCAAGGGCGTGGCCGTGCGCCTGGCTTCGCCCGATGTGTACCGCGGTGGCGGCATCGGCATGGATCCGGCCCTGCAGGGATTGACGATCAGCCCGCTGGAGCGCGGTGGACGCCATTATGTGCGCGTGACAACGCGGCAAGCGATCCAGGCGGGTCACGTGCATCTGTATTTATTGCTGGGTAATGGCAATGGCGCCGTCGTGCGCCTGGGCACCGTGTGGCTGACGCCGGCGCCGCCTGCTGCCGCTGCCGTCAGTGCGCCAGCCAGGCCCGCCGTTCCGGTATCCATGCCTGTCCCCGCGCCGTTGCCACGCGCGGTGACCGGCGCGCCATCGCCCGATGCCGCCGCGCTGGCGGCCCGCGCGCGGGCCGAGGGTCTGGTG
>NZ_JAHKQY010000005.1:0-346882 GCF_019345455.1 Janthinobacterium sp. NKUCC06_STL | reverse complement strand
TTCCTCGACCTGGACCTCGGTCGGCGTGCGTCCCGTGTATGCCTTCACCGACAACTTCAAGCTGGTGGGCGAACTGGGCACGGACCGCGTGACGCAAGCGGGCGGCCAGCCAGCCAAGCGCTTGACCAAGCTGACCATCGCACCGACGATCTCGGCCGGCCCTGGCCTGTGGTCGCGTCCTGAACTGCGCGCTTTCGTCACCTACGGCAAATGGAACGATGCGGCCACCGCCTCGGTCAATGCGTCGAACAACGGCGGCCCGATCTACAACAACAATACCAGCGGCACCTCGTATGGTTTCCAGGTAGAAACGTGGTTCTAAACGGAATCAGCGGTAAAAAATAAAAAAGGGCGGAACCTCGGTTCCGCCCTTTTACTTTACGGCATCACCAACTTACGGCAAGGCCACCGGCAGTTCCGGATACTCCTGCGTCAAGGCATACTTGGTGCCGCCCACGGTCACCGTGTAGTTGGCCGGTCCCGAGATCGGCAAGCGGTAGTTCAGGGTCAGCGCCACGGAGCCGCCCGGCGCCAGCGATTGCCAGGCGGGAATCGCAAAGCGGGCCCGGTTGTAGTTCTTCGTAAAGCCGCCGATATTGTTCGGCCCCGTGTAGCCGGCATTGATCACCGTCAAGCCGAAGCCGGACTGGTCGCTCATGTCCGACGGTGCCGAGACGGGATAGTCGAACTCCACCACGGTGCCGCCCGGCAAGGTCGTGGCCGTGTTGTTCTTCACCGTCATCACGGGATTGATGGGGAAGTTGCTGTCGCCCAGTTTCCAGCCGCCCAGGGTGATGCTGACGTTGGCCGCCGTGCCCGGCATGGCGATTTCAGCGCGCTTGTTGCCATACGCGCCAGCCGTGCGGAAGGCCTGGTACAGCACGTCCGTCAGGGTGGTACCCATGAAATACTCGCCCTTGCCGCCGTTGCGCGTGGCATCCCAGGCATAGTCGCCCGCCATTTCCCAGATCATCACGCCGCCGATATTGTTGTTGACGATGTACTGGGCCTTGGCCGCGATCGATTGCGTGGTTTCCGTGGAAATGAACACTTTCTTGGTCGCATTCCACAGCCACGGCGCCACCATGGTACTGCTGTAATGCGGCACATAGCTGCCTACCAGCGTCTTGTCCGTGACTTTATACGCATCGAGGTAGCTTGGAACGATGCCGTTCTGCAAGTTCAGCGCATGCCAGATGGGGTTGCCACCGCCCGGCGTCGGTTTGCCCTGCGAGTCCAGGTCGTACCACACGTTGTCGATGCCGGTGGCGCCCGTGCCGCAGGTCTTGGTGCCGGCGCAGGTGACAGTCGAGCTGATTAGTGGCGTCGTGCCCCACAGGCCGTTCGTGCCGCCCGTCACATCCTTCCAGCCCCGCGTGTAGAACGGCACGCCGATATTGATGCGTCCCGCCTGCATGGCGCCCCGGTAGTAGCGGTAAGCCCAGTCCGTGTTCAGGTAGCCGATGTTCTGGAACTGATAGGCATTGCCGGCCCGCAGTTCGCCATCGTTACCGTCGTCAAACAGCGCCGCGTTCGGTCCCACATACTGGTTCCATGCACCGTGCAAGTCATAGCTCATCAGGCTGGCGTAATCGAGATATTTCAATCCCGACATGTTTTCTTCGCCACGCAAGACCCAGCCCGAGGCGGAACCGGCGATGGTCAGCAGATAGTATTTATTGTCCTGCACGGCCGCTTCGTCGAGCTTCTGGCGCAGCACTTTCAGCAGCAAGTTGTAGCTCGTCATCAGGCCGGCCAGGCGCGGCTTCGAGACGGCGAAGTCGTTCGGATTGCCCGCTTCATTGTTGGTGGTCGGGTGTTCGTAATCGACATCGACCCCATCGAAGAAGTTGTACTGGCGCACAAACGCCACCATGGAATCGGCCAGGGTGTTGATGCCGGCCGTGTTGATGCTGCCATCCGCGTTCGTCGTGGCCGTGTAGAAGCCGCCGCTGCCGGCCCAGCCGCCCACGGAAATCATCAATTTCACACCCGGATACTTCTTCTTGTATTGCGACAGCAAGTTGAAGTGGCCCTTGTACGGCAAGGATGGGTCCATGGCCGCGGCCGGCACGTTCGGCCACGTGAGGCCCGTATCGGGATTGGCCGCGCCGCTGCCGATGGCGATTTTTGACGTGGCCGGGTCGACGGAAGCGAACGCATAGTTCAGGTGGGTGATCTTGTCCCACGGCAGGTTGTTCACCAGATAGGTGGGGCTGCCATCGACGCCCGTGCGCCAGCTGGCGAAGTAGCCGACGATGCGCCGGTTCAAGCCATTGCTCAGTACTTCGCGGCCATTCGTATCGTACACCTTGCAGTACGGCACATTCGGCACGGCCGAAATCAGGCCGTCCGGGCGGCAAGCCGTGGGGGTGGGCGTTGGCGTTGGCGTTGGCGTTGGAGTCGGAGTCGGAGTCGGGGTCGGGGTCGGGGTCGGGGTCGGGGTCGGGGTCGGGGTCGGGGTCGGTGTTGGCGTCGGGGTCGGGGTCGGGGTCGGTGTTGGCGTCGGGGTCGGCGTTGGCGTTGGCGTTGGCGTCGGGGTCGGCGTTGGGGTCGGCGTCGGTGTTGGGGTAGGCGTATCCGTCACGGCCCATGGGCCCCACTGGTCCGTGGCGCTGGGGACATTGCCCTGCGTCCACCACTTGGCTTTGTAGGTGACGCCCTGGTAGAGCACGCACTGGCCACCCGTGTAGACGGTGGCGGCGTCCCAGACGGCGCACGCTTCGACGGCGGCGAGCAAGGTGTTCGGGGTGGCGGTCGTACCGTCCTGGCCGCCGCCACCGCAAGCGACGAGTACGCCGCTGAGCAGGGCCATCAATAATGCATTCGATTTCATGTTGTATTGGTCTCCGTTATGGTTATACAGCTTGTACGTTGTGAGCTGTTGCAGGCCCCTGAAGGGGCTCTTGTCAACTGTTATCCCTGGCTGGCTGGTCCTGCTTTTGCTGCTACTGCAACTTCACATTCCAGTTGGCTTCCACGCATTTCACGTAGTTCCCGGCCAGCAAGGCGCTGTACGGGGTTTGATAGCTGACCAGCTGGCATTGGTTGTCGCCACCGGCGCTCCAGTTCTTTTCCCAATAAATGTTGTAGGAAGCGGAACTGGCCGGGGTGAAGCGTTGCATGTTGGCGCAAGACAGTTGTTCGCCGGAATAATCCCAGCCCATGTCGGCGGCAAATTGCTTGTAGTAATCGATGCGGTTTTGCGCAGCCTGCTTTTCCGTGCCCTGTCCGCATTCGGCGTTGATGATCATGATGGTGGTGGCAAAATTATTGCCCGCGCCAGCAGTCGTATCGGCCGCGTTCGGCACCCACGTGCCATCGAGCACATGCAGCATCGACGGCTTCGGCGGTTGCGGATAGACAAAGAAAAACGTGGCCGAGGCCAGGTTCAGCCAGGTCGACGCCACCAGGTCCGGGTTTTTCAGCAGCACGGACTGATCGCCGTCATGCATGGCTTGCGAAAAGGGACCGTAGTTGTAGTTGTACGACAACTGCTTGGCGCCGCGGCCAAAATATTTCTTGAAGCTGCCGTCCGCGTTCTTGCCGCAGGTCCACACCTTGTTGAAGACGGGATCGGCGCACTCGACGTTGTAGCCGCAGCCGGCACCCGTCTCGTCGCAGCCCAGCTCGCGCAAATACTTCAAGCCCTGGCGCCATTGCGGCAGCGGACTGCTGGCGTTATGGTCGCCCGTTTCCTGCACAAAATGGGCGAACATGGTGGACAGGCTGTGGCGGCAGATGGCGTCCGCATTGCGTCCGTCACTGTAGTCGTCGCACACGGCGGGGAACTTGGCCACGGCTTGCAGGAATCGCTGGTACGTGTAGCTGGCGTCGCGCGCGGCAAAATAGTAATCCCACTTCGCCGCCGGCAGCAGGCGTTCGACCCGCTTGACGTTGAGCGGATTGCTGGCCAGGCCAGGCTGCACGGCTTCGACGGCCGTATTGCCCAGGGTGCGGATCGACGCCTTGACCTTGCGGAAGAAATCGTTGTTCGTCAGCGCCGCCTCGTTGGCCTCGGCCTGGGCCTTGGTGGGGATGCCTGGCGTGGGCGTCGGGGTCGGGGTCGGCGTCGGGGTCGGGGTCGGCGTGGGAGTCGGGGTGGGCGTGCTGCTATCGAGGCTCCACGGTCCCCACTGGTCGTTGTTCGGCGCCGTGCCTTGCACCCACCATTTTGCCCGATACACCTTGCCGTCGTAGACGGCGCATTGTCCCGCCGTGTAGACGGCGCTGGCGCTCCAGGCCGCGCAACTGTCGCTGGCAGCCGTGGCGGCCAGCAGGGTCGATGGGGGTTCGGTGGTGGAATTGCCGCCGCAAGCGAGCAGCGCGCTGCCCAGCAGGCCAGCCATCAAAGGCGAGGCCAGCCGGCTAATTTGCCGTGTCTTCACAGTGTCTCCTGAACGTTATACGAAAACTATCGAAGTAGCTTTTTATGTTGTACGTAAAGAAAGCACAGCGAAGCGTCGGCTTTCTGCACAGAGAATGCGACGCCCTAAATTGGTAGTCAAGTGGTTTTGTATAACGGTGTTTTTTACAATACCAGTGCTGAGGATTGTTGCTTTGGCAAGCGATGCGGCGGCGAATGGGGGAAGTAAAAAAAGCCCGCTGCGCAATGGCAGCGGGCAATACCGCGCAAGAGGGGTGGCGGCAAGTGGTATTAAGGGTTGCCGCGCGTCCGGGACGAACTTATCGGTTCAGCACGTACTTCGCCAGGGCCGCCGCGTCGGCTGCACTGAGCTGGCTGAACGGCGGCATGGGCACGGGCCCCCATTTGCCGGAACCGCCACTGCGGATGTTGGCCGCCACGGCGGCGACACTGTCCTTGCCCTTGTACCTGGCCGCCACTTCCGCAAAGCCGGGGCCGACCACCTTCTGGTCGAGCGCATGGCAAGCCATGCAGCCGTTCGCCGCCAGCAAGGTTTTCACGTCCTTGCCGCTGGCGGCCGGGACCGCGGCTGCCACGGGTTTGGCGGCTGCAGCAGGTACGATGGCGCCCCGCTCCACGCCATAGGTTTTCACCAGGTAATCGACCATGGCCGGCATGTCCGCGTCGTCAAACTGGGCGCCGAACGGCTTTTTCATTTTCTTGACGGTCGCTTCCCAGTAGGCGCGCGGCGAAGCGGGCGGCTGGCTCGATGCATACTGGGCCGCGTGGCACGTCATGCAGTTGCGCTGCACCAGCTGGTAGCCGGGCAATTCGCTGGGTTTATAGGTCGCCGTTTCCGGCGGCAAATGGATTTCCAGCGCGCAGGCGCCGCCCGCCGCCGACAGTGCCAGCGCGGCAAACAAGATCTTCATATGGTTCTCCTCAGACTGCCTGGATGCGCGTGGTTTCCACCACGTTGCGCATATAACCCATGGGATTCCACAGGGCTTTCATGGGCTGGCTCTGGCCGATGCGGTTGACGGCGCGCACCATCAGCACATGCTTGCCCTTGCGCGGCGCCTTCATGACCATCGTCCACTCGCGGAACGAAAAGCGTCCCAGGTCCTTGCCCAGCTTGGCCTCCTGCCACGTCTGGCCGCCGTCCACCGATACGCTCACCTCGCTGATGCCCTGGCCGCCGTCAAAAGCGATGCCGCGCAGCGCCAGGTCGCGCCCCGCTTTCACCTGCGCGCCATCTTGCACGCTGGTAATGAACGAGCGCACGTTGAGGCGGCTGATCGGCGTCGTCTTGCCCACGGGCGTGCCCGGTTCGATGAAGCCGGAGCCATTGTCGGGGATGCGGTAGCCCGTGCTCATCCAGAAGCCGTCGAACGGCTTGTCGAGCACGGTGATATCGCTCAGGTGCTTGACCCAGTAAGTGCCGTAATAGCCGGGTACGATCAGGCGCAGCGGATAGCCGTTCAGGAAAGGAATGTCTTCGCCATTCATGGCCCAGGCCAGCATGACGTCGCCGGCCATGATGTGCTCGACGGACAAGGCCTTCTGGAAATCGGGGCCATCACCCACGGGCGGCGTTTCCAGACCATTGAAGGCGACTTGCACGGCGCTGGCCGCGATGCCGGCCTTTTCCAGCACGGTTTTCAGGGGGATGCCCGTCCAGCGGGCATTGCCCATGGCGCCATTGCCCAGCTGTCCGCCGTTCGCGCGCGGGGCAAAAAAGCCGCGGCTATTGCCCGAACATTGCGTCACGGCCACCACCTCGACGGGCGCGGCCAGCTGTTTCAGTTCCGCCAGCGACAATTCCAAAGGCGTTTTCACCAGGCCGGCTATGCGCAGCCGGTAGCTGCTGCCATCAATGCTGGTGGGCAAGCCGCTCCAGTGGTAGCGCACGAAAAACGCGTCATTGGGCGTGATCGCGCCTTCATTGAACACGCTGAACGGCGTTTCCAGCTGGGGTGGACGGCTGGTCAGCAGGATCAGCGGACGCTTTTGCGGGAAGGCCACCAGCTCGCGCTCGCCGTTTTCAAACGGCAAGGTCACTGAGGCGGACTGCGCCAAGGCTGGGCCGGCCACGGCGGCGGCACCCAGGGCGGCCGTCGTGCGCAGGAAGCGACGCCGGCCTGTGGGCAACAAGGTCGTGTCAGACATGTTTGAGCTCCACCTTGGCTTCGTTGTCGCCGTTGCGGTCGTCGTTGACCAGTTTCTTGATGTAGTACATGACGCTCAGGATGACTACGCTCAACAGGCCGAACCAGAACGACACACGCTGCTCCGTATCGGACGACACGCTCATGGCGCCGAGGATCACCAGCATGGCGATGATGGTGAAATACGTCAGGTAAGGGAACAGCCACATGCGCACCTTGATGCGTTCCGGGCATTCGCGTTCCAGCCGGCGACGGAGGCGCAATTGAGATATCGCAATGAGCAGGTAGACGAATAGGATCAGGATACCGTAGGAGTTGACGATGAAGGGGAACACCAGGTCGGCTGACACATACGAGACGGCGATGGCGAAATAGGCGAACAAGGTGCTGAACAGGATGGCGCGAATCGGCACGCCGTTCTTGCTCAGCTTGACCAGGCCCGTGGGGGCGTCGCCGCGGCGCGTCAGCGCAAAGATCATGCGCGACGAAGCGTACAGGCTGGAATTGAGGGCCGACAGCACGGCCGTCAGAATGATGGCGTTCATGATGTGGGCTGCGTACGGGATATTCATGACGGTCAGGGCGCTGACGAAGGGCGTGGCGATGGCCGGCGAATCCCAGGGCACGATACAGACGACAACAAACATGGATCCCACATAAAACATCAGCACGCGCGTGATGACGGAATTGGTGGCGCGGGCGATGGCCTTGGCAGGATCCGACGTTTCGGCGGCGGCGATGGTGACGATCTCGGCGCCCGAATAAAAGGCCGTGGCGGCGACCGCGCCACTGAGCACGGGTCCCCAGCCGTGCGGCATGAAGCCGCCGTTGCTGGTCAAAAAGCCCAGGGTCGGGATGCTGTTGGGCAAGCTGCCCGTGATGAACAGGGCGCCGACGAACAGGAAGACGATGATGGCGACGACCTTGATCGAGGCGAACCAGAATTCGAATTCGCCGAACGCTTTCACGGAGAACAGGTTAAGGATGGTCATCGAGACAAGCAGCACCAGGCTGATCGACCACGATGGCACGTCCGGCAGCCAGAAGTTGACCAGCTTGGCGCCGGCGATGGCTTCCAGCGCCACGACGACAACCCAGAAATACCAGTACATCCAGCCGCTCATGAAGCCGAGGAATTTCGACACCTTCGGCTTGTCGTCGAAAGCCAGGCGCGCATATTCGTAGAAGGAGCCGACCACGGGCAGGGACGAGGCCAGTTCGCCCAGCATGCGCATGATCAGGACGACCAGGCCGCCCGTGAGCAGGAAGGATAGGATGGCGGCCGGGCCGGCGGCCTTGGCGATGACGCCGCTGCCGACAAAGAGGCCGGCGCCGATCACGCCGCCGATGGCGATCATGCTCATGTGGCGTTGCTTGAGCGAGTGCTGCAAGCCCGTGTTGTTGTGGTTGTCGCTAATCATGTTTGTCTCCTAGTAATATCTGAAGCTCGGTGCGCCCTGGCCTGCTGCGGCTTGTTCCTGCCGCGCGGCTTTGTTTTATTTGGGCAACACCGTCAAGCAGCATCGATACATCGTGTGAATCAGTCTGGTTGGCCGCATTCCATAAGTCAATCTGGAAATGCAGCGGCCCGGCGCGGCAGCCAAGGGGCAAGCGCGCTGGAGGTTACGTACAAGTGAGGGTTGCTAAAAAATGGGAGCGGCGGCAACACTTGTGGCGTGCGCGCCACTCCCGGGAACGTCTTACACCTTGCCCTTCCATGGCACGAGGGTACGTTCGAGGTAACGCATCATCAAATCAAACAGGAAAGCGAAGAAGCCGATCACGATGATGCCCATGATCACCACATCGCTGGCCAGGAACTCGGAAGCGCTCAGCACCATGTAGCCGAGGCCGCGCGTGGCCGCCACCATTTCGCCCGCCACCAGGGTAGTCCAGCCCACGCCGATGCCG
Organism: Janthinobacterium sp. NKUCC06_STL; assembly: GCF_019345455.1. Classification (NCBI taxonomy): domain Bacteria; kingdom Pseudomonadati; phylum Pseudomonadota; class Betaproteobacteria; order Burkholderiales; family Oxalobacteraceae; genus Janthinobacterium; species Janthinobacterium sp. NKUCC06_STL. The sequence goes on along the minus strand of NZ_JAHKQY010000005.1, from coordinate 338,437 downwards.
ATGCGCATGCCGGTGAGGATTTCCGGAATCGCGGCACGCAAAATCACGTGCACGATGACCTGGAAACGGGTAGCGCCCATCGAGTACGCCGCGTGGATTTGCTCCAGCGACACGGAGCTGACGCCGGCGCGGGCCGCGATCGCCATCGGCGCGAAGATGGCCAGAAAGATCAGGTAGACCTTCGAAAACTCGCCGATGCCGAACCAGATGATGACCAGTGGCAAGTAAGCGAGCGGCGGCAGCGGACGGTAGAACTCGATCAAGGGATCGAAGATGCCGCGCGCCACGCGGTTGACGCCCATCATCACGCCGATGGGAATGGCGAACAAACAAGCCAGGCCAAAGGCGCCGAACACGCGCACCAGACTGGCGACCGTGTGTTCCCACAGGGTGGCGCCGCCGAAACCTGTGGTGGCCGCCATGATGAACTTTTCATACACGGCTTGCGGCGAAGGTAAAAACAGCGGTTTGACCATGCCGCTGGCCGTCACGCCAAACCACAACAGCAGTACGGCGATGACGGTAACGGTAGCGATGCGGCTGGAATTGCCCTGCCCCGGCGCGCCGAACGCTTCGCCTGGCATGGCGCAGCGGGGAGCGAACAGGCGGCCAAAGAAACCGGCGCGCTTGGCGGTGGTGGGAGGAAATCCCACGGCGGATGGGCTATGCATGGGACACCTCCAGCTCTTTATTGACGGCGCGCTCGTCGCCATAAATGATGTTGAGCACCGTTTCGCGCATCTTGATGAAGTCCGGGCTCGATTTCACGGCGCGCGCATCGCGGCATTCGAGGAAACGCTTGTTGAAATCGAGTTCATACGTATGCGTGATGCGGCCAGGACGGGGCGACATGACGATCAGCCGGTTCGCCAGGAACAGCGCCTCGTCGACGCTGTGGGTAATGAAGAAGAACATGGTGCTGGACTTGGCCCAGATATCGAGCAGCAATTCCTGGATGGTTTCGCGGGTCAGCGCGTCGAGCGCCGCCATCGGTTCATCCATCAGCAGCATGGCGGGATTGCTGGTCAGGGCGCGGGCGATGCCCACCCTTTGCTGCATGCCGCCCGACAATTGATAAATCATATTGTCGTGAAAGTCCTTCAAGCCCACCAGCGCCAGGTTCTTGGCCGCCTGTTCGCGCCGCACGGCTTTGGCCACGCCTTGTAGCTTGAGGCCGAATTCCACGTTTTCCATCACGTTCAGCCATGGCAGCAAGGCATGTTTCTGGAATACGACGCCACGGTCAGCGCCCGGCCCTTCCACCTTGTTGCTGCCCAACATGATCTCGCCCTTGGAGGGGGCGATAAAGCCCGCCATCAGGCTCAGCAAGGTTGTCTTGCCGCAGCCCGAGGCGCCGAGCGCGACGACGAAGTCGCCGCTATTGATGGTGAGATTGATATTATTTAAGGCATGTACGCGTTCACCGGCCGTCTTGCCCGGATAAATCACGCTGACATCCTTGACGTAGAGATTTTCCATCATGTGCCCCGCATAGGTGTAGTCACTTCAGTTCAACGCACTCTGTTCAGTCAGCGTGCCCGCAGGCACGCCATCGCACAACGTTTACTTCAGCAGGCCGGCGGCCTGTGCATACCGGGGTGTCACATACTTGGCGTAATCGGTAGCCAGGGTGTCGATCTTGCCTTCGCCCTTCAAAAATTGCGCCGTGGCCAGCAAGGCTTGCGCCACGCCGCCCTTCGCGCCGCCACCGAGCCAGGCCGGCGACGCTTGCTCCTGCAACGATGGATAGGCGTACAGGGCCACGGAAGCGGCCACATCCTTGGCAGCCGCGCCCGAATGCTTGACGTTGGCTTTGACTTGCGGGGAATCGATGGTCCACGCTTTCGGATTGGCACGGTAGTCGGCGTCGGCAGCGGCCATCACCTTGACGAACTTGGCCATGAAGTCGGCGTTCGCTTCGCCCCAGGCGCGCTCGACGGCCATGCCGTCAAACGTGGCTTTGCCCTTCTTGCTCAATTCGCCGGAGGTGACGAGCACCTTGCCGTTTTGCTTGAGCTTGCTCAAGGCCGGATCCCACACGAAGGCCGCGTCGATGTCGCCGCGCTCCCAGGCCGCGGCGATCTGGTTCGGCTGCATGTTGAGCAATTTCACTTCCATGGGCTTGATGCCCCACGTTTCCAGCGCGAACATGGTGTGGAAGTGCGTGGTGGAAACGAAAGGCACGGCGATTTTCTTGCCGCGCAGGTCGGTCGGCTTGGTGATGCCGGCGCCATTGCGGGCCACCATCGCTTCGGCTTCATTGATATCGTCGATGATCCAGAACAGCTGCAGGTCGACGCCGCGGCTGACGGCCGCCGTCAGGGGGCTGGAACCGATGACGCCGATCTGCACGTCGCCGGACGCCATGCCGGTGGCTACCTTGGCGCCCGAATCGAACTTGCGCCAGTTAATTTTATAGCCGGTGGTTTTTTCCACTTCGCCGCTGGCGATCGCCACCAGGAAGGGACCGTTGATTTCCTGGTAGGCAATCGTCACTTCCTTGCTTTGCGCAAAGGCGGTACCGCTGGAGGCCGCCACTACGCCCAGCACCAGGGTGCCGAGAATGGCGCGGCGCATCGTTGAAAAAACCGTTTTGCTCGGGGTTTTGCTCGTAATCGTGTTCATGTCTCACTCCAAGTTTATTGTTATGTGTGAACGTTCGGGCAATATCTGCTCCTTACGGAACAGGCGCCGCTGGTTGCTCTTTGTCAACCATACGGCGGCTTGGTACGGCTACTGCTATTTAAAACACTTCATCCTTCAAGTGATACCAGCGGTACAGGAAGCGCTGGCCCAGGCGGCGGAACGGGGCGAAGGCTTGCGACTCGACCAGTTCCATCATGTTCGGATACGGCAGTTTGGAATTGAAGATCGGCAAGCCCGTGTCGCTGGCCTTGCCCGCGATGCGCTCGGCCATGCGCCGGCCCGCCTGCGCCGAGTACATGACGCCGTTGCCGCCGTAACCGAGCGAATAGAAGATCGATTGCTTCGGATCCGGTTGCACGATGCGCGGCATCATGTCGTGGCTGACGTCGACCCAGCCCCACCACGAATAATCGATGGCGATACCGGTCAACGCGGGGAACTTGCGGTGCAGATCGTTGATCAAAAACTGTTTGTATTTCTCGTCCGGCGCGTCGGCGCCCGTGATGGCGCTGCGGCTGCCGATCTGTACGCGGTTGTCCGGCATCAAGCGGTAGTAGTGGCGCAGGATGCGCGTATCCGTGATCACCTGGTGGGTACGGAAATTGCACGCCGCGATTTCCGCCGGGGTCAACGGACGCGTGACGAGCGAGTTCGACAGAATCGGCAGCAAGCGGTTTTTCACTTGCGGATGCAGGTGCGGCGAGGTGTAACCGCCTGTGGCCACGGCCACGGAACGGGCACGCACCACGCCGCCCGGCGTTTGCAGATAATGCACGCCGTTGCGCGTTTCCCAGCCCATCACGGGGCTCGATGGATGCACCTTGGCACCCAGCGCGCGCGCCTTGCGCAGGTAACCGAACGCCAGCTTGCCCGCGTGGATGCCGATGCCTTCCGGCTCATGCAGCGCGCCGGCCGCTTCCTTGTCATCGACGAATTCGCGCTTGACGGTATCGGCGTCGAGGATGCGCGCGTCATACTTGAAAATCTCGCGCATGATCTTGGCTTCTTTTTCCAGCGCGGGCATGGCTTTCGCCTTGTGGGCGATGTACAGGTGGCCGCCCGGCTGCGGGTCGCAATCGATGTCGGCCGTGATCTTCTTGAACGTTTCCATCGCGTCGCACACTTCCGTGTGCAGTTTCAGGGCCGTGTCCAGCCCATAGCGGTCTATCCACTGCGAGCGCTTCAGGCGGCCCGTCGTGCATTGCGCCTGGCCGCCATTGCGCGTGCTGCAGCCCCAGCTGACACGGTTCGCTTCCAGCACGGTGGCCTTGATGCCGTGTTCCTGGGCCAGGAAGATGGCGCAGGACAGGCCGGTAAAACCCGAGCCGATGATGGCCACATCGACGTCGATGTCATGCGTGATGGGGCCGTCGTCGGCGGGCGGATCGCCGGCCGTGCCGATCCAGTAGGTGGGCGCGTAGGCATTGCCGTGGCCGGGGCGCTGGGCCACCAGGGGATCGAAGGCGGGATCGTAGGGCGTGCGGGCGGCGGTGCTGTTGCCCAGTACGTCAGATGGGGTGTCGACAGGTTTGTTCATGGTCATTCCTGGTGAACGTACTGGCTCAGGCTTTGGCAGCCGTGACGACCGGTGGGCGATCCTTGCGGAAAGCGTTCTTCACGGCGATCTTGCCATCGCGGAAAGTGAAGACGTCGACCATGCGCGCTTCGATGCGCGTGCCGTCCGCCTTGGTGCCGGCAAACGTCGACTCCGTCACGCCGCGCTCGCCGCTGACGAAGTGCTCGGGGTTAAGCCATGCCGCGTCGGGGAAAGTTTGCCAGGCCAGCTCGAAGCCGGCGCGCACGGCGTCGCGGCCGATAAAACTCTTGCCCAGCAAGTCAGGGCCGGCCACGGCGTGAAATTCGCAATCGTCGGCCATGGCGGCCATCAGGGTCTCGATATCGTGGCGGTTCCAGGCATCGCCGAACGCTTGCAGGAAGTCAGTAGTGACAGCGGTGGTGACGGCGTCGGTAGGTACTCGTGTGTTCATTTTTGTCTCCGTGAGTCGAATTTGGTACTATTCGTTCCGTTTTTTAGTATTTTATTGAATTTAAGCTTAATGCCTGGGCTTGTCAAATCAAATAATCCAAATACCGGGACGCTTTGTATTCTTTATTGAAATAACGATGAAGAAGTGACAATGTGTGAGAATTTCGACACAGCGCTGTGTCGGATTACGCCGGGCTTGCGCCCGGCTAATCCGACCTACGCACATGCAGTGGTGTAGGTTGGATTAGCCTGAAAGGCGTAATCCAACAACACCATCACATCAAACGTAGTCTTTATACTTGTCCAGGTGACGCACAGGTTTGCTCAGCGCATCGCGGCGGAACGGGTCGCCCAATTCACGCGTGCACATGATTTCAATGATGGTGGTCTTGCCTTCATTCATCTGCATGTCGATCGCCTTCTTCAAGGCCGGGCCCACGTCTTCCAGCTTGTCGACCGTGATGCCTTCGGCGCCCATGGCGCGCGCAATCTCGGCGAAACTCTGGTTGTCGAGTTCGCCGGCCACGAAACGGCGGTTGTAGAAATCGACCTGGTTTTTCTTTTCCGCGCCCCACTGGCGGTTGTGGAACACCACGGCCGTCACGGGAATGTTGTGGCGCACGCAGGTCATCGTTTCCATCAAGCTCATGCCCCAGGCGCCGTCGCCCGCATACGACACGGCCGGACGGTGCGGTGCCGCCACTTTCGCGCCGATGATGGTCGGAAACGCATAGCCGCAGTTGCCAAAGCTCATCGCCGCAAAGAAGCTGCGCGGCTTTTCAAAGCGCAGGTAACTATTTGCCACCGAGTTGATGTTGCCGATGTCGGTCGACACCATCACGTCTTCCGGCATGGCTTTTTCCAGCTCGCGCAAGACCTGGCGCGGGTGCAGATAGCTGCCCGGCTCTTTCTTTTGTTCTTCGATCATGTCCAGGCTGTACGCATCTTTTTCATGCGTCCAGTTCGTCAGTTCCTCTTCCCACGCCGCTTTTTCCGCTTGCACGGTGGCGTAGCGCTCGTCGCGCGTCGCGTCGCAGTCGAGCGTCTTGCCGTCCAGGCGAGACAGGATGGCCTTGGCGGCCGCCTTGGCGTCGCCGCAGATGCCGACCGAAATCTTTTTCACCAGGCCCAGCATCTTGTTGTCGGCGTCGATCTGGATGATCTTCGCGTTCTTTGGCCAGTAATCCATGCCGTGCTGCGGCAAGGTGCCGAACGGGCCCAGGCGCGAACCGAGCGCGACGACGACGTCGGCCTGGGCGATCAGTTTCATGGCCGCCTTGGAACCCTGGTAGCCCAGCGGACCGCACCACAGCGGATGGCTGGCGGGGAAGGAATCGTTATGCAGGTAGCTGTTGACGACGGGCGCACCCAGGCGCTCGGCCAGGGCCTTGCACTCCTCGATCGCTTCGCCCATGACCACGCCGCCGCCCGAGATGATGACGGGGAACTTGGCTGTCGCCAGCAGTTCGGCCGCATCGTTGAGGCTTTGTTCGCCACCGGCGCCACGGTCCAGGCGGTTCGGTTTCGGGATCTCGGCCTTGATTTCGCCATAGAAATAGTCGCGCGGGATGTTCAGCTGCGTCGGACCCATTTCCGACATGGCGCGGTCGAAGCAGCGGCCCGTGTATTCGGCCATGCGAGCCGGATGGGTGACGTGGCCTTGATACTTGGTGAATTCCTCGAACATCGGCAGCTGGTTCGCTTCCTGGAAGCCCCCCAGGCCCATGCTCATGGTGCCCGTTTCCGGCGTGATGATGACGACCGGGGTGTGCGCCCAGTAGGCGGCGGCGATGGCGGTGACGCAATTGCTGATGCCGGGGCCGTTCTGGCCGATGACGACGCCATGGCGGCCCGAGACGCGGGCATAGCCGTCAGCCATGTGGCCGGCGCCCTGCTCGTGCACGACGGGAATCAAACGGATGCCGGCCGGGGCAAAGATATCCATCGGGTCCATGAAGGCCGAGCCCATGATGCCGAACATGTCGGTCACGCCATTGGCGGCCAGGGTTTCCACGAACGCTTCGGAAGGCGTCATCTTTTGCGGGCCAACGGGGGTGGCGGCGGTGGCCGCTGCGGCGGCGGCTTTTTGCTCGGTCATGTCATTCATGGGTGTCTCCTGGTCTGTTGTAATGAACTGCAGTGTAGTGATCAACTTATTTATCAAAAATCGGTATATTTTGTTCCGAAATTTGATATACAATTCAATTTAAGCGTTCGACAATCAAAAGTCAAACAGAATTTCAAGGAAACGGTACAATTTGAGTTCGAAAATGAAATAACACTCAGACAGACAACCGAGGCCACCATGGACATGATTTCATCCCCAAAACTTGAGCCGGAAAAACTGGAAGGCGACACGCCCACGATGCGTTTGTTTGCCTTGCTGGAAGTGATTGCCGAAAAAGACCAGTTGCTGTCGCTGCAAGCGCTGGTGGAAGAGACGGGTCTGCCAAAACCCACCCTGCACCGCATGCTGCAACAGCTGGAAAGCGTGGGCGTGCTGCAGCGCGAAAGCGATGGCCGCCACTACAGCACGGGCGTGCGCCTGCGCCGCCTGGCGTCGAACCTCTTGATTAACAACACGTTCCATGGCGCCCGCCGCATGGTCTTGCGCCAGCTGGTCGAGGAAGTGGGCGAAAGCTGCAACCTGACGGCCTTCAGCGGCAGCGAAGTGGTGTACCTGGACCGGGTGGAAACGGCGGCGCCGCTGCGCTTTTACCTGCATCCCGGTTCGCGCGTGCCGGCCCACTGCTCGTCCAGCGGCAAGCTGTTCCTGGCGCAAATGACGCCCGTGCAACGGCGCCGCCTGCTGGGCCACATGGAATTGACGCGCTTTACGGACAAGACGGAAACGGACCCCGTCAAGCTCGAGCGCGAACTGGAACTGGTGCGCCGCAACGGCTATGCGCTGGACGACGAGGAATTCCTGCCCGGCCTGCTGTGCGTGGCCGTGCTGGTGCCGAACCCGAACGGCCGCTCGAACCTGGCCGTGGCCATCCAGGCGCCCATCATCCGTTTGACGCACGACAAGGCTTTACATTTCTTGCCTGCATTGCAGCGCGCCGCGCAAGCCCTGGCCGCCATCGAATCGGAAACCATGCCGACGACGGGCGGGGACGACGACGCATTGCAAACCGGTAATTCCGCAACTCACACATAACCGCCGTAGCGCCCATGCTGCGGTTTCACAGGAGAACAAGGTGCCAGATTCACGCCAACATCCCCCCGCCGCAGCGGCGCAAACCTTGCAGTCCGTGCGCAGCCTGTTCGATATCGACAGCGACCTGCTCGTGCCCGTCTTCACGGAACGCGATCCGCACGTGCCCGACATCGATCCCGCCTACCGCTTCAACAAGGATGTGACCCTGGCGATACTGGCCGGTTTCACCCACAACCGCAGGGTGATGGTGCAGGGCTTGCACGGCACGGGCAAGTCCACGCACATCGAGCAAGTGGCGGCGCGCCTGAACTGGCCTTGCGTGCGGGTCAACCTCGACGGCCACATCAGCCGCCTGGACCTGGTCGGCAAGGACGCCATCGTGCTGCGCGAGCAGCAGCAAGTCACCGAATTCCAGGAAGGCATCGTGCCCTGGTCCTTGCAACGGCCCGTGGCCCTGATCTTCGACGAGTACGATGCGGGCCGCCCCGACGTGATGTTCGTCATCCAGCGCATCCTCGAACGCGATGGCAAGTTTACTTTGCTCGACCAGAACCGGGTCATCACGCCGCATCCCCACTTCCGTTTGTTCGCCACCTCGAACACGGTGGGCCTCGGTAACCTGAACGGGATGTACCACGGCACCCAAGTGCTCAATCACGCGCAGATCGACCGCTGGAACATCGTTGCCACCTTGAACTACTTGCCGCAGGAGGAAGAAACGCAGATCGTCCTGGCCCGAGTCCCCGCCATGAACGACGAGGCGGGCCGCCAGTTGGCCAGCAGCATGGTGGCCGTGGCCAGCCTCACGCGCCACGGCTATGCGGCGGGCGACCTGGCCTGTCTGATGTCGCCGCGCACGGTGATTACCTGGGCGGAAAACTGCCAGATCTTCCGCGACCCGGCCCTGGCCTTCCGCCTGTCCTTCCTCAACAAATGCGACGAGGCCGAGCGGCCCATGGTGGCAGAGTATTACCAGCGCTGTTTCAATGAGGAATTGCTGGCGAGCCAGGCATGAACGCCGAAGCCATCATTCCTGCCGCCTACACGCGCGAGCAGCAGGAAACGGATGAGTTGTGCGCGGGCGCCATCCGCGCCCTCAGCGGTTCTCCCTCGATACGCTACCGGGGCCGCCGCCTGCACGACGGTCACCGCCCCCTGCCCATCCATGCGGCCCATCTGCAGCCCGATGCGGCGCTGCAGGATTTGCCCTCCTTGCGCGGCGCGGCCGACAGCGTGGCCCTGCGGCTGCTGCACACGGATGCCGCCCTGCACAAGTCCCTGTGTCCGCTTGCCCCCGTGGCACGCCTCGTCTTCGAATTGCTGGAGCAGTTACGAGTGGAAACGCTTGCGCCCGATCAACATGCCGGCGTGATCCACAACCTGCGCCACCGGTTTACGGCCTGGTCGCACGCATTTTACGATTCCGGCCTGGCGGAAGGCGCATCGGGCTTGCTCTTGTATACAGTGTTCCAGATGTGCTGGTCGCGCCTGACGGCCAGGCCCGTGCTGGAAAAGACGGAAGATTTTATCGAGGCCACGCGCTGGTCCGTGTCCTCAGCACTGAGCGGCGACCTGGCTGGCTTGCGCCGCCACCGTGCCGACCAGGCGGCCTTTGCGCGGCACGCGCTGGCCATCGCCCACGCCGTCGATGCCATGCTGAAAGACGCGCAAACGGCGCAGGATGGTCAGCAGGACGATGCCGGCGACGCCAAGGCGCAGGCGGCCTTCAAGCTGCTGCTCGATTTCGACAGCGATAATGACCATGTTCCCGATGCGGCTCCCTTGGGCGAAAGCCGCGCCTTCAGCGATGGCGATGGCACCTACCGCGCCTACTCCACGGCATACGACCGCGAAGACAAGGCGGGCGAGCTCGTGCGCCGCGCCCTCCTGCTCGACTACCGCGAACGCATGGATGCGCGCATCGCCAACCTGGGCATCAACACGGCCCGCCTGGCGCGGCGCTTTACGCAATTGCTGGCCGTGCCCCAGCGCGATGGCTGGTCGTTTGGCGAGGAAGAGGGATACATCGATGGCCGGCGTCTGGCGCAGCTGATCAGTTCACCGTCCGAGCGCAGGCTGTTTCGCAAGGAACAATTCCTGCCGCAATCCGATTGCCTGGTGTCCTTTCTCGTCGATTGCTCCGGTTCCATGAAGACGCACGCGGAATCCGTGGCCGTGCTGCTCGACATTCTGCTGCGCGCGCTGGACCAGGCCGGCGTTGCCACCGAGTTGCTGGGCTTTACGACGGGCGCGTGGAACGGAGGACGAGTCAAGCGCGACTGGATGCGCGCCCGCTCGCCCGCCAATCCTGGCCGCTTGAATGAACTCGTGCACATGGTGTTCAAGGATGGCAACACGAGCTGGCGCCGCGCGCGGCCCGACATCGCCGCCCTGCTGAAGGCGGATTTGTACCGCGAAGGCGTCGATGGCGAAGCCGTGGATTGGGCGTGCAGCCGCATGCTGGCGCGTCCGGAACGGCGGCGCATCCTGCTCGTCGTCTCCGACGGTTGCCCGATGGATACGGCCACGAATCTGGCCAACGACGAGTTTTACCTGGCGCAACATCTGAAACAGGTGGTGGCGCGCCGCGAAGCGCAGGGCGCCATCGAGATTTGCGGCCTGGGACTGGGCCTGGACCTGGGCGCCTACTACAGCCGCAGCCTGGCCACCACCCTGCCCGCCTCGCTGAACAATGAGCTGTTCAGCGAGATCGCGCAGTTGCTCGGTGGACGCAAGCGCTAGCGGTTCAACTCACCTCGTAGCGCACCGCATGCGCTTCCATCGGCAGCGGGATTTCCCAGTTCCACAGCATCGCTTGCAGCTTCTTGTTGCTCAGCGATGTGTCGCGCTGGCCGTTGCGCCGCAGTAACTCCTTGCGCGGCTGCTCCAGGTACACAAGCTCCACCTGCGCATGGTATTTGTACAGCAGGTTGAGCGTCTTTTCGCGCATCAGCTTGGACAGATGCGTGGCGTTCCACACGAACGGTTCGCCACGGCGCAACAATTCGCGCGCCCGCTCTTCCGCATAGTCGCCCACCTGCCCTTCGTTCTTTCCGTGCTTCAAGCCCAAGGCCGTCCGCGCATCGTCAAACGACACGACGGGCAGGCGCGGATGGTGCTTGTCCACCCACGTATTCTTGCCCGACGCGGGCAAGCCCGACATGACGATCACGTGTGAACCCGCTTCCTGGAACAGGGGATAGTCGGGATGCGCCTCGGCGCCGCGAAAATATTTGACGCGCGTATGGTCGTCGACAAAGGCGCGCCGCTGTCCATAACAGCCTTCTTCGCGCGCCAGTTCGCGGAACAGCTCGATGGCGTCGAGTATGCGCTGCGGATCGGGACAGATGCGCCCGCGAATATCGGCCTCGGCCAGCATGGCCAGCAGCCGGATATCCACCTGCCACGACAGTTCGCGCACGGTAAATTCCGGCGTGACGCCGCGCCGCGACGTTTCCAGCGCAAAGAACGGCACCTGGTGCACATTGATCAGGCGGCAGATTTCCTCGCGCGCGGCAAACGGCACGTCACAATCCCACAGGGCGATGCGCGCATCGAGGGCGCCCTTGCGCGAGTGGCCCGGCTGGCCGATGGCGCCCGTCACCGGATCGATCACCGTGGTGCTGCACTTGGCCACGTCGTGCAGCAAGGCGGCGAGAAACACGATTTCCTGTTCCGCCCGCGTGGCTTGCTGATATTCAAGCATGCCCAGCAGGGATTCGACCACCATCATCGTATGCGTCCACACATCGCCTTCCGCGTGATACACGGGGTTTTGCGGCGTCGTCTTCGCCAGTTCCAACTGTGGGAAGGCGGCCAGGCAGGCGTTGAAATCGGGCGACTGGCCCGCTGGCGGCACCAGTTGCTGCAGGGTTTTCCAATTCATCATTTTGTACTCCTTGAGAAAGCTGCCAGTTCGTCGAGCGAACGGCAGGTATGCAAGCCCAGGCTTTCCCACGTGACGAGCGGCTGCGGCGCGTACAGGTCGACGCCCTCGGCCAGCTGGTTCGGGATCAAGGGCCGTGTGCTGTGGTGCGAGCCGCTGTCGAGGATGGTTTGCGTAAAGTCATGGCGCACCAGCTTGTAGCGGGCCAGCACTTGCTCGTCGTCTTCCACTTTCAGGTACAGGCCTTCCGCGTGGTCGGACTTGTCCGTCTGCTTCCAGCACAGGTCCAGCGGCAGGCGTTCGCGCGCCACCGCGTGTTCAAACGCGTCGCGCCACAGCCGGGACTTGGCCAGCGAATGGCGCAGCAGCTGCCACAGCTGCTTCGGCGTGGCCGGCATCAATCCGGCATACAGCACGGGAACGGACAGCACGGGCGAGCCGGCCAGCATGGCGTGGCGGCGCGCCGTCGACAAGAACATCTGGCTGCGGCGGCAGTACACGTCGAACTCATTGAAGTAATGGGGTAGCCGGTCGTAAAACACGGAATGCTTGCTGTACGACCATTCGCCAAACAGCACATACTGGTCTTCCAGCAAGCCCAGCAAGGCGTGCTCATGCGCATGCGCCCACGGTTTCAACAGGTTGAACTGGCGTTCGCTGCCGCCGCCCGCCAGGTAATGGCCGCGCGACTGCAGCAGCACTTCGCCCGCGTCGCTGAACGACACGGCGGAGTTGGCGCCATCGATTTTTTCCTCGATGACGACGTACTGGCCGGCCAGCTTTTTCAGGGGCATCTGGTCGGAGCCGTCGTCGCCGTCCTGCAGGCGCGAGCCTTCCAGGTGCGGCGTGCGCGGATATTTGAATAAGGGCAAAGATTGTAAAAACATAGCGTCCCACGCCGCGTTCACCGGGGCGTGTCCATACAGGGTCAGGGGTGCTGACGACGTGTTCGGGCGTGGACGATCAAGAGCAGAGTCTTGGATACGTGTGCGGATAGAGCAGTGCCGCAGCAATCGAGGGGCGTCAACACGCCGAACGATGCTGCAAAGAGCATTTCGTCAGCGTTAGCAGGTGATGGCGAAGTAGCTAGGCACTTTTGGCTCCAATAAGGAAGAGGTTCGAGAAAGAACCGGGAATATAACGGCTGTTTGCATATTTTGCAAGCGCCGCACGCTTGGAGACTAGCCCAGCAATTGCGGCACGGCCGCCGCCATCAGCGAAATGCCGATCAAGGTCAGCACGGCAAACGCGATGCGGCGCATGCCGCGCTGGGCGATCGGCGGCGGGTAGCGCTTGCCGGCCATCGTGGCCAGCACGCCCACGGGCAAGGCCAGCGAACACAGCAACAGCACTTTTGCGTCCAGCTGGCCCTGGCTACCCGCCATCAGGGAGCGCCCGCCCGCGCTGATGGCAAACAAAAAGATCAGGCTGTAGCGGATGGTTTTCAGACTCATTTCCTGGCGGTAGAACTGGTACACGAGCGGTGGCCCGGCCAGCGAAAACAGGCCCGAGAACAGGCCGCCGCACACGCCACTGATGAAGAAGCTGCGTTTATCCGCCGCGCCCGGTCCCGGCGGCGCTTGCAGCAGGATGCTGATGCCGCCATACACGATGGCCGCGCCCAGCAAGAGATGCAGCAGGGGCGCATACGCCTGGTCCAGGTAGCCGAGCAGCAACACGCCAGCCGCCATGGCGGGCAGCAAACCGATGCTGGCGGCGCGGATGGCGCGCCAGTCCAGGTGGTGCAAGGCACCCGGCAAGGCCACGAGGCAATTGGCCAGCGACAATAAACTGACGAGGGCCGCCAGCGCGGGCACGGGCGCCAGGCCCAGGCCGCTTGCCACGCCCATGACGATCATGCCCAGGCCAAAGCCCGTGACGGTCTGGAAATACGTGCCCGCCGCCACCACGCCCAGCAGCGCCAGCACGGGCCAGCTGAACAACTCAGCGCCCACCCTGGGCCTGCACGGACGTGACCGCGATCACGTTGTACACATCGTCGGCGCTGCAGCCGCGCGACAGATCGTTGGCGGGTTTCTTCAAGCCTTGCAACAAGGGGCCGATGGCCACGGCGCCGCCCATGCGCTCGGCCAGTTTATAGCCGATATTGCCCGCGTCCAGGTTCGGGAACACCAGCACATTCGCGCGGCCGTTGACGACGGAATCCTTGACTTTTCTCTGTGAAATCTCGGCCACGATGGCCGCATCGAGCTGCACGTCGCCATCGATGGCCAGCAGCGGACGCTGGGCCTTGACCCGGTCTGTTGCCGCATGCACCTTGTCGACGGCCGCGTGGTGGGCGCTGCCGCTGGTGGAAAACGACAGCATGGCCACCCTCGGTTCTTCCATCAGCAAGGCTTGCGCGCTGTCGGCGGCGGCCATGGCGATGTCGGCCAATTCCTCGGCTTTCGGGTCGACCACGAGGGCGCAGTCGGAAAAGATGAAGCCGCCCTTGAGGCTGTGGAATGGTTCGCACAGCATCATGAGGAAAAAGCTGGACACCAGCTTGAAGGCCGGATCGACGCCGATGATCTGGATGGCGCTGCGCACCACGTCGGCCGTCGTGTGCACGGCTCCCGCCACGCAACCGTCCGCATCGCCCAGGCGCACCATCAGGTTGGCATAGCACAAGGGATCCTGCACAGCGGTTCTCGCCTGCTCCACCGTCATGCCCTTGGCCTGGCGCAGCACGAACAATTGCTGGGCGTAGTGTTCCGACTCGTCAGACGTTGCCGGATCGACCAGGCGCACGGCGTCCAGGTCCAGCGCGTGTTCGCGCGCCAGGGCCAGGATGGCGGCCGGCTTGCCGACAATAGTGATGTGCGCCAGGCCTTCGGCAGCGGCACGCGCGGCCGCCTGCAGCACGCGCACGTCGTCACCCTCGCACAAGACGATGTTTTTCGGCACGGCGCGGGCTTGCGCGATGATGCGGTGCAGGGCTTTCATGGCGACTCCAATTCGGTAAAAAAATGCCGGAACCATGGAAGCACAAAGATGGCTCCGGCACATAAAACCCGGCGCGATTGCCGGGGTCATACAAGGATCGGTCAGGGTGGTGTGGGATTACGCGCATGCAGATGCAGGTACCCGTAGGTTGGATTAGCCCAGAGGGCGTAATCCAACAACACCATCACATCAAACGTAGTCTTTATACTTGTCCAGGTGACGCACAGGTTTACTCAGCGCATCCCGGCGGAACGGGTCGCCCAGTTCGCGCGTGCACATGATTTCAATGATGGTCGTCTTGCCTTCATTCATCTGCATGTCGATCGCCTTTTTCAAGGCCGGACCCACGTCTTCCAGCTTGTCGACCGTGATGCCTTCGGCGCCCATGGCGCGCGCGATTTCCGCAAAGCTCTGGTTGTCGAGTTCACCGGCCACGAAGCGGCGGTTGTAGAAATCCACCTGGTTTTTCTTTTCCGCGCCCCACTGGCGGTTGTGGAACACCACGGCCGTGACGGGAATGTTGTGGCGCACGCAGGTCATCGTTTCCATCAGGCTCATGCCCCAGGCGCCGTCACCCGCATACGACACGGCCGGACGGTGCGGCGCGGCCACTTTCGCGCCGATGATGGTCGGAAACGCATAGCCGCAGTTGCCAAAGCTCATCGCCGCAAAGAAGCTGCGCGGCTTTTCGAAGCGCAGGTAACTATTTGCCACCGAGTTGATGTTGCCGATGTCGGTCGACACCATCACGTCTTCCGGCATGGCTTTTTCCAGCTCGCGCAAGACCTGGCGCGGATGCAGATAGCTGCCCGGCTCTTTCTTTTGCTCTTCGATCATGTCCAGGCTGTACGCATCTTTTTCGTGCGTCCAGTTGGTCAATTCCTCTTCCCACGCCGATTTTTCCGCTTGCACGGTGGCGTAGCGCTCGTCGCGCGTCGCGTCGCAGTCGAGCGTCTTGCCATCGAGGCGCGCCAGGATGGCTTTCGCGGCCGCCTTGGCGTCGCCGCAGATGCCCACCGAAATCTTTTTCACCAGCCCCAGCATCTTGTTGTCCGCGTCGATCTGGATGATCTTGGCGTTTTTCGGCCAGTAATCCATGCCGTGCTGCGGCAAGGTACCGAACGGGCCCAGGCGCGAACCGAGGGCGACGACGACGTCGGCCTGGGCGATCAGTTTCATGGCTGCCTTGGAACCCTGGTAGCCAAGCGGACCGCACCACAGCGGGTGGCTGGCGGGGAACGAGTCGTTATGCAGGTAGCTGTTGACGACGGGCGCGCCGAGGCGCTCGGCCAGCGCCTTGCATTCCTCGATCGCTTCACCCATGACGACGCCGCCGCCCGAGATGATGACGGGGAACTTGGCTTTCGCCAGCAGCTCGGCCGCATCGTTGAGGCTTTGCTCGCCGCCGGCGCCGCGGTCCAGGCGGTTCGGCTTTGGAATCTCGGCCTTGATTTCGCCATAGAAATAGTCGCGCGGGATGTTCAGTTGCGTCGGGCCCATTTCCGACATGGCGCGATCAAAACAACGGCCCGTGAATTCCGCCATGCGGGCGGGATTGGTGACGTGACCTTGATATTTCGTAAATTCCTCGAACATCGGCAGCTGGTTCGCTTCCTGGAAACCGCCCAGGCCCATGCTCATGGTGCCCGTTTCCGGCGTGATGATCACGACGGGCGTGTGCGCCCAGTAGGCGGCGGCGATGGCGGTGACGCAATTGCTGATGCCGGGGCCGTTCTGGCCGATGACGACGCCATGGCGGCCCGAGACGCGGGCGTAACCGTCGGCCATGTGGCCAGCGCCCTGCTCGTGCACGACGGGGATCAGGCGGATGCCGGCAGGCGCAAAAATGTCCATCGGATCCATGAAGGCCGAGCCCATGATGCCGAACATGTCGGTCACGCCATTGGCGGCCAGGGTTTCCACGAACGCTTCGGAAGGCGTCATCTTTTGCGGGCCCACCGGGGTTGCTGCGGTAGCGGCAGCGGCGGCGGCTTTTTGGTCGGACAAATCGGTCATGGCTCAGTCTCCTTACGGTTTTATGAAAAATCGGTATATTTTGTTCCGATATTTGAAATACGTGTTCAATTTAACGGTTGCGAAATGCGCTGTCAATGAAAATTCATGAAAAATCGGACTGTTTCATTCCTGAATCCGGAATCCATGCATGTGCACCGCTGCTGAAACAACAATGGCGGCTTATCCGCAACAGACAAGCCGCCATCGTTCCTGCTTCGCCGTGCTTAGAACTTCAAACGCATGCCGGCCGTGAAGGCGCTCGAGTTATGGCCCGGCAAGGGCACGCTGCCGCCGCTCGATGCATCGCCCACAAAATTGCTGCCCGCGCCATCGTTGTTGATGCGGCCGTACGAGGTGTACAGATTCGTGCGCTTGGACAAGGCATAGGTGTAGCCGATGGCCAGCTGGCGCCCGCCGCGGCGCGCATTCGTGCGGTCATCCTTCTTGATGTAGGACGCCATCACGCTGCCCGCCGCGCCCACGGGGGCTGAGGCGCCCAGCATGTAGCTGCGGAAATCCATGCCCGCATCGTCCTTGTCCGTTTCATACGCGGCGTGCAGCTTGGCGGGACCGAAGTCGTAGGTGCCGCCCAGCAAAGTGACCTTGGCCGTGTTCAGCGGCGTATCCTTGCGGTTGTCGTGCGCCAGGGTCAGCACCAGCGGGCCGTTGGCGTAATCGATGGAAAAGTCGATGGTGCGGCCCAGGGTGTTGCTGTCCGGCTTTTCGCCGAGGCCGACCATCACGGCGGCCGACAAGCCGTTCACCTTCGGCGTCTCGTACATGATGGAGTTTTTCGTGCGCAGGCTGGCCACGCTCATCAGGTTGATCGAGGCGCCCGTCATGCCCGTCTCGAAGGGGTCGATATTGTCCAGCGCGGTGAACAGCGGATTGTGCTGCAAGCCCAGGTTCACGGCGCCAAAGCCGCCCGACAGGCCCACGTAAGCCTTGCGTCCGAACAAGGCGCCCTGACGGTTGGCGCCCGTATCCACGTCGAGGCCATTTTCCAGCAAGAAATTGGCTTTCAAATTGTTGCCCAGGTCTTCCGTGCCCTTGAAGCCGATGCGGCTGCCCGACTGCACGCCGGTGGCCAGCTTGGTGACGGAACCGTCCGCGCCGCCGTGTTCGGACGTCAAGCCCGCGTCGAGCAAGCCGTACACGGTGACGGACGATTGGGCGCTGGCGTTGCCGGCGAAGAAGGAGGCCAGGACGGCTGCCGCTACGAGTGTGTGTTTCATGTCATCTCCAGGTATTGTGGTTTTTATAAACGCTTGAAACGATAATCAACTGCCTTGCTACAAATCTGGCTCAGGCGATCAGCCCGGCCATCGGCGACGAGGGCGTAGCGCTCATGACGCCTGCTCTCCGGGGCATGCGTCCGGCCAGATAGGCCTCGCGTCCGCCCTGCACTGCCAGTTTCATGGCGCGCGCCATGCGGATGGGTTCGCGCGCCGCCGCGATGGCGGTATTCATCAGGATGCCGTCGCAACCGAGCTCCATGGCGATGGCTGCGTCCGACGCCGTGCCGACACCGGCGTCGACCAGCACGGGGACCCTGGCTTGCTCGATGATCAGCGACAGATTCCACGGATTCAGAATGCCCATGCCCGAGCCGATCAATGACGCCAGCGGCATGACGGCGATGCAGCCGAGGTCTTCCAGCATGCGCGCCTGGATGGGGTCGTCGCTGCAATACACCATCACCTGGAAGCCGTCGCGTACCAGCTCCCCGGCCGCCTTTAACGTTTCCGGCATGTTCGGGAACAAAGTCTTTTCGTCGCCGAGCACTTCCAGCTTGCACAGCGGGTGCCCGCCCAGCAGCTCGCGCGCCAGTTGCAGGGTGTAGACGGCGTCGCGCGCGTTGTAGCAGCCGCCCGTGTTGGGCAGGATCGTGTATTTCGATGGGGGTATGAAATCGAGCAAGTTCGGCTCGCCCTTTTCCTGGCCGATATTCACGCGCCGTATCGTGACGGTGACGATCTCGGCGCCGCTCTCTTCGATGGCCAGGCGCGTTTCCTCGAAATCCTTGTATTTACCGGTGCCCACCAGCAGGCGCGACTGGTAAGTGGTGCCGGCCAGGGTCAGGCCGGTCGGTGGCTGGCTGGGGGTGGCGTCGTCTCTCATCGTGGTGCTCTCCTAAGTTAAAGCTGGGGTCAGTCCCGTCGGGATTGAAATGTGCCCCATTGGGGTACATTTCCCCGGCGGGTCTGACCCCGGAATTCCTCTACCGCAGACTGCGGCGCCAAGCGTTCGCCGCAAAACGCAAAATCGACATCCGGCCGCCTTCCCGACACGAGGTCGGCCAGCGCCCTGCCCGCGCCGCAGCCCATGGTCCAGCCCAGGGTGCCGTGGCCCGTGTTGAGGAACAGCTGGCGGTAGCGCGTGGCGCCGATGTAGGGCACGTTAGACGGTGTCAGGGGGCGCAGGCCGGCCCAGTAGACGGGGTCGCTGTAATCACAGGCATGGGGAAACAGCGCTTGCACTCTGCGCGTGATGGCGGCGCAGCGCACGGGGTTCAGTTCGCGCGTGTAGCCGTTCAGTTCGCACGTGCCGGCCACGCGCAGGCGCTCGCCCAGGCGTGAAAACACCAGTTTGTGGCCGTCGTCCGTCAGCGAGACGGTCGGCGCGCTGGCAGGGTCAAGTATCGGATAGGTGGCCGAATAACCCTTGCCCGGATACAACATCAACCGGATGCCCAGCGGCTGCAGCAGCGGTGCGGAAAAGCTGCCCATGGCGACCACCACGGCGTCCGCGTATTCCAGGCGATGGCGGCCATGCGCATCGATGCATTCCACGCCCGTGATGCGTGTGCCATCGGCCAGCAGCCGCGTCACCGTCGTGCCGTACTGAAAATCCACGCCGGCCTTGGCGGCGCGGGCGGCCAGCGCCGTGGTAAACAAATGCACGTCGCCCGACTCGTCGCTGGCGGTGAAGTCGCCGCCGACGATGTGCTGGCGCGCATGGGCCAGGGCCGGCTCGATGCGGATCACTTCATCGGCGCTGACCGTATTGCGCGGACAGCCCAGTTCGCGCAAGAGCGCGGCACCCGCTTGCGATTTATCAAACTCCTGCTGGTCCGTATAGAAATGCAGGATGCCCCGTTCCAGGTGGTCGTAGGCGATGCCCGTCTCGCGCCGCAGTGCCTGCAAACTCTGCCGGCTGTACTCGGCCAGGGCGACGATCTGGCGCATATTGCGCGCCACCCTGGCCGGCAGGCATTCGCGCAGGTAATGCAAGGCCCACTGCCATTGCAGCGTATCAAGGCGGGGACGGAACAGCAGCGGCGCATCGTCCTTGCCCAGCCATCCAATCACCTTGCGCAGGGTGGCGGGATTGGCCCACGGCTCCGCATGCGAGACGGAAATCTGGCCGCCATTGCCGAAACTGGTTTCCTGCGCGGCGCCCGCCTGGCGCTCGAGCACGCGCACGTCGTGGCCCGCCTGGCGCAAGTACCAGGCCGATGCCGTGCCGACCACGCCGGCGCCGAGGACAAGGATCTTCATGGCGGGCCCGGCTCGCTTAGCGCGTCAGCAGGACGGCGATGGCGACAAAGGCGGCGATCCACACGGTTTCCATCACCAGCATGATCACGGGACGCCAGCCCAGCGAGGCCAGCGACTGGAACGACGTTTTCACGCCCAGGGCCGCGATGGCGATGACGAGGCAGGCGCGCGAAGCATTGTTGATCCAGCCATTCACTTCCTGCGGAATCAGGCCCAGGCTGTTCGTGATGACGAGCCAGACAAAGCCGATCAGGAAGAACGGCACCAGCGGCGGCGCGTCGACTTCGCTCTTGCCATCCTTGCGCTTGAACATGATCGACAGGCCCAGCACGACAGGCACGAGGCAAGCGACGCGCGTCAGTTTCACGAAAGTGGCGACGTCGCCCGTGTGGTTGCTGACCAGGTAGCCGGCCCCCACCACTTGCGCCACGTCATGGATGGTGCCGCCGATGAACACGCCCGCTTCCGTCGGGTCAAAGCCCAGCAGCTTGACCAGCAGCGGATAGACGATCATGGCCAGGGTCGACAGCGACGTCACGCCCACCACCGTCAGCAGGGTGAATTTTTCGTTTTCCTTGGTTTGCGGCAGCACGGCCGAGATGGCCAGCGCGGCCGAGGCGCCACAGATGGCCACCGAGCCGCCCGACAAAATGCCTTCCGTGATGGGGCGTTTCAGCCACCTGGCCAGCAGGTAGCCGAAGCCCAGAGTCGCCACCAGGCCGCCCACGACGATCAATAACGGCGTCACACCTACCGAGGCGATCTGGTTGAAGGTGATGCGCGCGCCCAGCAGGGCCACGCCCGTGCGCAGCAGCACCTTGCTGCAAAACTCGATGCCGGGCTTGCAGGTGGGGTCGGACGCGAGGAAGTGGAAAGCCAGGCCGAAGAACAGCGCGTACAGCAGTTGCGGGCCGCCGTAATTGCTGGAAATAAAGGTGGCCGACAGGGCGATCACCAGCGCGATGGCCACGCCGGGCCAGCTGCGCAGCACGGCGCGGGGGCGCCAGATGGCAACGGCGGAAGACAGGTAGGGAATGTTCTTGTCGACAACGCGTGTTATCGCTGAGGAGTTGGTTTTCATGCGGGTCCGCTCATAATGTTTAAAAAATTGGGACATTTCATCTCGTTTTTTAATAATACACGATGAGCTAGCGAAGTCCATGCTTTTCCATGAAAATCGAAACCGGATGTTCCGGAAACTGACGTTTTTTACCTTTCACTCCCGTAAACGACGAGCGGCGCAGCCCTTCGCAGGGACGCGCCGCTCGCTACTGACGAGTTAAACTTTACTTTTTGTTCAAGCGGGTAATCAGGCTGGACGTATCAAAACGGTTGCCGCCCGCCTGCTGCACTTCGCCATAGAACTGGTCCGTCAAGGTCGTCACGGGCAAGTCGCTGCCGTTGCGCTTGGCTTCGGCCAGGCAAATGCCGAGGTCCTTGCGCATCAGGTCGACGGCGAAACCGAAGTCGAACTTGCGCTCGATCATGGTCTTGCCCCGGTTTTCCAGCTGCCACGACTGCGCCGCGCCCTTCGAGATCACGTCGACCACCAGGGCCGCGTCGAGGCCCGCGTTTTCCGCAAAGGCGATGCCTTCGCTCAAGGCTTGCACCAGGCCCGCGATGCAGATCTGGTTGACCATTTTTGTGAGCTGGCCGGAACCGGACGCGCCCATGTAGGTGACGGCGCGCGAGAACAGGGCGATGACGGGCTCGGCGCGCGCATACGCTTCCGCGTCGCCGCCCACCATCACCGTCAGCTTGCCGTTTTCCGCGCCCGCCTGGCCGCCGGACACGGGCGCGTCGAGGAAGAACACACCCTTCTCTTTCGCCGCAGCATGGATGGTGCGCGCCGCTTCGGCGGAAGCCGTCGTATGGTCGATCAGGATGCTGCCCGGCGCCATGGCGGACAGCAAGCCGCCCTCCTCCAGGATGACTTGATACAGATCATTGTCGTTGCCGATGCAGGTGAAGACGAACTCGGCGCCGGCAGCGGCGACGGCCGGCGTGGCGGCGCTGCTGCCCTTGTGCTGCTCCAGCCAGGCGGCCGCGCGGGCCGGGTTGCGGTTGTACACGGTGACGTCGTGTCCGCCCGCCGCCAGGTGACCTGCCATGGGGAAACCCATGACGCCCAAACCGATGAATGCCACTTTTGCCATATTGTCCGTCCTGTCGATGAATGAATCCGATTATTGTTGCACAAACAGTCGCCGCCGGCAGCATCAAGGTTCGGGGGCGCGACGATAATACAGGTCGAACTCTTCCTCGCCATCGGGCACGAAGCCGTGACGCACATAGAAACGGTTCGCCTCGCTGCCGCGCAAGGCGCCCACGCGCACGCTCTTGCGGGCCGCATCGGCCTCGGCAAACACGCGCGCCAGCACGGCCGCGCCCAGGCCTTGCCGCTGGCATTCTGGATCCAGGTAGAGGTGGTCGAGCAGTAAATGCTCCGCTTGCGGGCGCAACACATAAAAGCCTGCCAGCGCGCCGCCGTGGCGCAACTGCCAGGTGCAATCGGGGTCGAACGTGGCCAGGAAGCGCTGGCGCGCACGCTGCGGATCATAGCGGCCGATGCGCTCCAGGCTTTCGCGCATGGCGGCCACGCGCAGGCTGGCCAGTGCCTCGCCATCGGCCAGGCTGGCAGGAACGAAGGTCAGCATGGCGTCACAGCACTTCGCGCAACGCCGCCATCAGGGCTGCACATTCGTCCACATTGCCGATGCTGATGCGCAAATACTGGCTGATGCGGGGCGCATTGAAATGGCGGACGATCACGGAGCGGGCGCGCAAGCCGGCCGCCAGTTGCGCCGCGTCATGCTGCGGGTGGCAGGCAAAGACAAAGTTGGCCACCGACGGCAGCACCTCGAAGCCCAGCGCCGCCAGGTCCGCCGTCAACTGTTCGCGGCTGGCGATGACGGCCTGGCGCGTTTGCTGGAAATACGCTTCGTCGTGCAGCGAGGCCACGGCGCCAGCCAGCGCCAGCCGGTCCAGCGGATACGAATTGAAACTGTTCTTCACTCTTTCCAACGCCTCGACCAAGTCCGGATGTCCGAAGGCGCAACCGACGCGCAAACCGGCCAGCGAGCGCGATTTCGAGAACGTCTGCACCACCAGCAAGTTTGGATAACGGTCGACCAGGGCCACGGCGCTTTCTCCGCCGAAATCCACATACGCTTCATCGACCACCACCACGGCGTCGGGATGGGCGCGCAGCAGGGTTTCCACGCCGGCCAGCGGCAAGTCGACGCCTGTCGGCGCATTGGGATTGGGGAAGATGATGGCGCCGCACGGGCCCTGGTAGTCTTGCGGGCGGATGCGCATGGATTCGTCGAGCGCTACCGTGCGGTAATCGATGCCGTACAGCTTGCAATACACGGGATAGAAGCTGTAGCTGATGTCCGGAAACAGCAGCGGCGCATCGTGCTTGAGCAAGGCCATGAAAGCCAGCGCCAGCACTTCGTCGGAACCGTTGCCGACGAACACTTGCGCGCTGTTCAGGCCGTGGTAGTCGGCCAAAGTTTGCTTCAGTTCGCTGGCCGTGGGGTCCGGGTAGAGGCGCAGGCTGTCATTGGCGGCTTCGCGCAGCGCGGCCAGCACTTGGGGCGATGGGCCGTAGGGGTTTTCGTTGGTGTTGAGTTTGACCAGGTTGGGCAGTTTCGGTTGCTCGCCCGGGATATAGGGGGTCAGCTCGCTGACGATGTTGCTCCAGAATCGGCTCATTGCTTGGGGGTGTTTGAAGTGGGATTGTAACGAGTAGGGTAACACACCATATTACTCAGACCGGCACCGGCAGCATCAGGACCATCGGGCCGTGGCGACACTTATAGCTGGGTTGTGCAACCGCAGCATCAAAGGTCATGTTGAAAACGCGTTAGTTCCGCTCCGTGAGGGCCATCATCAGACAATTCGATGCCAATCAAGAAGCTCGCACCTTCAGGTTTTACTCCAAGGTGCATGGTACAAACTGCATGCTGAAATAAGGGGCATTTGCTCAATCTTGCTTTTCAGAAGGGAAACCATTCATGTCTTCGATTATTATTCTGCAAGGCACAACTGAACTCGCGTCGGAAGCTGAAACTCTATTTCACGTTTTTGGCGAGCATCAAACCTTAGTTTGTGACACGGACCGTCGCGGACAAGAAAGTCCCGGCAGCACGTCTCCCCTCGATCTGGCGGTTGATGCGTCCGAGGGCTTCATTCCCCTATGGGCGAAGGGCACGGTACTGCGCTGGCGTATTCAAAAAAGGGGCTTGAGCGATTTCGTCGATCCCGTCAGCGTGGTTCACGCCGTACGAACGCTCCTTGGCGAAGCCATCGTCGCCTGGGGCGATGCGGTGCCGATCAAATTTACAGAAAACGACGATGTATGGGATTTTGAAATCGTTGTTAGGAATTCCAACAACTGCCACATTAATGGCTGCGTCCTGGCCAGCGCATTTTTTCCTGACGCTGGACGGCACGAGTTCGTCGTGTATCCCAAAATGTTTGAACAAAGCAGGAAAGAACAGGTCGACACATTCATCCATGAGACAGGACACATCTTTGGCTTGCGCCATTTTTTCGCTAATATTTCAGAGAAAAAATGGCCAGCTGAAATTTTTGGCAAACATCATCCATTCAGCATCATGAATTATGGTGCCGAAAGTGAATTGACCGAGGCAGATAAAGACGATTTGAAACAACTTTATGAATCGGCATGGAGCGGCAAACTGACGGACATTAACGGCACGCCCATACGGCTGGTACAGCCCTATCATCTTTCCGGCTTGCCTATGTAGGATTGGATAGGCGCCAGCAAACTGAATGAGCAATAAAAAAAGCTCCCTTGCGGGAGCTTCTTCTATGTATTCTGGCGGAGAGGGTGGGATTCGAACCCACGGTACGATTTAACGTACGCTTGATTTCGAGTCAAGTACATTCGACCACTCTGCCACCTCTCCGTTTACTGCGGTCTATTCATTCAAACTGGCGTGCCGGTTTGAATGAGGCGCTATTTTAGCATGGGTGTTGTTGGGTTGGGTAGGGGTTTGTTGCTGATCTTGCTTTGGAAAAGCAAAAACCATTTGGGCGATTCGGAGAGGCTCGCGCGCGTGGATTCCCGTCTTTGAATTTGCTGCCTTGGCGCACGCGTAAACCATATGGACGATTCGGAGAGCCTCGCGCGCGTACGCGCTCGTCTTCGAATCCCACGCGTACGCCCCGCAGGGGGCGTACTCCTTTCCGCCGCCACAAATAAAAAAAGCTCCCTTGCGGGAGCTTTCTCTATTTGTTCTGGCGGAGAGGGTGGGATTCGAACCCACGGTACGATTTAACGTACGCTTGATTTCGAGTCAAGTACATTCGACCACTCTGCCACCTCTCCATTTACTGCGGTCTTTTCCCGCATTGCTGCGGGAAGGCAAGATTATAGCAGCCCGCAGCGAAAAGAAAAGGACTATTTTAAGCCGTCAGATGCGTCAGGCCGCCCATGTACGGGCGCAGCACTGGCGGGATCTCGACGCTGCCGTCCGCTTGCTGGTAGTTTTCCAGCACGGCCACCAGGGTGCGGCCCACTGCCAGGCCGGAGCCGTTCAGGGTGTGCGCCAGTTCCGGCTTGCCGGCGGCGTTGCGGAAACGCGCTTGCATGCGGCGGGACTGGAAGGCTTCGCAGTTCGACAGGGACGAAATCTCGCGGTAGGTGTTTTGCGCCGGCAGCCACACTTCCAGGTCGAAGGTCTTGGTGGCGCCGAAACCCATGTCGCCCGTGCACAGCGACATCACGCGGTATGGCAGGCCCAGGCGTTGCAAGATGGCTTCCGCATGCCCGACCATCTCGTCCAGCACCTGGTACGAGGTGTCCGGATGCACCACTTGCACCATTTCGACTTTATCGAACTGGTGCTGGCGGATCATGCCGCGCGTGTCGCGGCCATAGCTGCCCGCTTCCGAACGGAAGCATGGTGTGTGGGCCGTCATTTTCAGGGGCAATTGATCGAGCGCCAGGATTTCATCGCGCGCGATGTTGGTCAGCGACACTTCCGAGGTAGGGATCAGGTAGAAGGTCTCGCCCTCGCCTTCCGCGCCGCCTTTTTTCACCGAGAACAGATCAGCTTCGAATTTCGGCAGCTGGCCCGTGCCGCGCAGCGAATCGGCGTTGACCATGTACGGCGTATAGCATTCCGTGTAGCCGTGCTCGTCCACGTGGGTGTTGAGCATGAATTGCGCCAGCGCGCGGTGCAGACGGGCAATGCCGCCCTTCATGACGGAGAAGCGCGAACCGGTCAGCTTGGTGGCCACTTCGAAATCGAGGCCCAGCGGGGCGCCCACGTCGACGTGATCCTTGACTTCAAAGTCGAACGTGCGTGGCGTGCCGACCTTGCGCACTTCCACATTGCCCGACTCGTCCGTGCCCAGCGGCGACGATTCATGCGGCAGGTTCGGCACGGCCATGATGAAATCGCTCAGCTTGGCTTGCACCACGCTCAGGGCCGCTTCATCGGCTTTCAGCTCATCGCCCAGGCCGGCCACTTGCGCCATCACGGCCGAGGTGTCTTCCCCCTTGCCTTTCAACATGCCGATTTGCTTGGACAGCGCATTGCGCTTGCCCTGCAGCTCTTCGGTGCGCGTCTGGATCGCCTTGCGTTCGGCTTCGAGGGCGGTAAAACCTGCCACGTCGAGCTGGAATTTGCGCGTCGCCAGGCGTTCTGCGACGGTGGCGATGTCTTTACGGAGAAGTTGGATATCTATCATGGGTGGATGGCGGTGCCGATGTATCGAAAGCACTCATTGTACCAAGACCCGTTCAGTTCTTTATGAGTTTTGCACATGGCTGGCCATCGTCATGGCGGCACGGCTGGGCACTCGCGCCCGCTTTACATCCAGCGCTTAGATAAAGGCGGCTTTTTCGGCAGCGGTCAGGCGGCGGGCGCTGACGGTAACGACGGGCATCGTGCTGTCGGCAGCCTGGGCGATCACGGTGCTGCTGGCGCTCACTTCCACGGTATTCGCGCCGGCGGTGGCGAAGCTGGCGCCGATGGCGATGATGGCGGCGGCGACAAAGGTGATTTCCATGTTTTTCAGTGCGTTCATGATGTGACTCCTGGTTAGTTTGTGTCGTTGACTGCTGCTGGTATGGTGGTACTTTAGCCAACGGCCACAAACAACGCCACCGGCTTGCGACCAGCAGCGAAAAACAGGGAGCGAACGGTGAAAAACGGGGACTGAAGCGCAAAGAATAGTTACAAGGCGTCCTTGACGAGGCGACCGAGGCGGCCGATCGCCTGCTCGATGCGCGGCGTCCACGCATTGCCGCAATTGAGACGCAGATAATTGCCGAACTTGCCCGAGGCCGAGAACAGCTGGCCCGGCATGTACGCCACGCCTTCCGCGATGGCCGCACCATGCAGGGCCAGCGCATCGACTTGCGGCGGCATCTGCACCCACAGCACGAAACCACCCTGCGGCTCGGACAGCATGCAGTCCGCCGGAAAGCTGGCCGCCACGGCGTCGGACATGCGGGCGATGCGCTGCACCAGGGTGCGCCGCATTTTGCGCAGCTGCTGGTCGTAGCTGCTGCCTTCCAGAAAGTCGGCCAGCACGGCCTGGAAGAAATGGCTGGTGGCGCCGCTCGACACGGTTTTCAGCAAGGCCACTTCCTGCACGAAACGCCCGGCCAGCACGTAGCCGACGCGCGAGGCGGGCGTGATCGCCTTGGAAAACGAGGAGCACAGCAACACATTGCCGCTCGTGTCGTAGGCCTTCACGGGCCAGGGCCGCTGCGGGGCAAAGCACAGGTCGCCATAGACATCGTCTTCCACCAATGGAATATTGAATTCAGACAGCAGCCCCGCCAGCCGCTTCTTGTTTTCCTCCGGCATGACGCAACCGAGCGGGTTATTGGCGTTCGGCACGAACAGGCAGGCTTGCACGAGGCCGGCGCGCAAGGCCAGCTCCAGCGCATCGAGCGACGGCCCCGTCTTCGGGTCGGTGGGAATTTCCAGCGCCTTCATGCCCAGGCTTTCGATCATCTGCAGCAGCACGAAATACGTGGCCGACTCGATGGCGATGGTGTCGCCCGGCTTGGCGACGGCGCGCAGGCATAGGCTGATCGCTTCCGTGCAGGAATTCGTCACGACGATCTCGTGCGGATCGAGCTTGCCCCAGTCCAGCGCGCGGCGCGTCACCTGGCGC
Organism: Janthinobacterium sp. NKUCC06_STL; assembly: GCF_019345455.1. Taxonomy (NCBI): domain Bacteria; kingdom Pseudomonadati; phylum Pseudomonadota; class Betaproteobacteria; order Burkholderiales; family Oxalobacteraceae; genus Janthinobacterium; species Janthinobacterium sp. NKUCC06_STL. Next base: position 310,130 of record NZ_JAHKQY010000005.1, on the reverse strand, counting down.
AAGAAATTGCCTTCACTGACGTCGTAGCAGCTGACCTTGCTCAATAACGCAGGCTCACGCCGCGCGACAAAGCTGATGGTGCGCTGCATGCGCTTGATCGGCAGGATCTCGTCGGGCGGCCAAGCCGTGCCCAGCTGCACGATATTCGCCGTCTCGTTGTCCTTCAGCACGCGCATCAACAGATTGTTGATGCCGACAAAGGCCGGCTCCTTCAAGTGCTGCGCGTCCGCGCTGCACGGGCGGCGCGGCGCGCGATGGCGCACGAAATAGCCGGACTGGGGCCGCGCATCGACTTGCCCCCGGTCTTCCATCAGGCGCAAGGCTTGCATCACGGTACTAATCGAGATACGCTTTTGCTGCGCCAGGTGGCGGATCGATGGCAGGCGGTCGCCGGGCGCAAACACGCGCGAGTCGATCAGGGCGCCCAGCTCGTTGGCCAGGTGCTCGTACAGATTCAAATGCGCGCTCATGTTCATCCCTTCAGTATGCGGCTGCCGCGCGGCGCCGGCACAGATACAGTTGCCGAGTTTTTTGATAAGCACAGTCTACGACGAAATGTACTGTATTCATCACAATTTCGTTTTCCTGCATCTGTCATGGTTCACCGCAAGCGCCTAAGCTGTTCCAGTCAGCACAACAGGAGCGATGCCATGCATACCGACCATGAATTACGCAGCGAACGGCCCTTGCGTCTGGAAAAAGCGCATGCCAGGGTCATCGAATGCCTGTCCGGCACGGCGTGGATCACGGCCTACGCCCAGTTCGAGGATTGCGTGCTGCGCAGCGGCGAACGCTATACGATACCGAATGACGGCCTGGTGCTGGTCGAAGCCGTGGGCAGCGGACACATCCGCGTGCATGGCACAACCACACCCCGGCCCACCCTGCTGCGCTGGCTGCACCTGGCACTACCTTACACACTGAATACAAGGAATACATGATTCAAGAACCACTGCGCGTCCTCGTCACGGGCGCCGCCGGCATCATCGGCACCGCTTTCTGGAAGCGCCGGCACGGGGAATTCTCCCTGCGCCTGGCCGACCTGCACACAGGCAAGCTGGCCGAAGCGCCCTGCCCGGCCATCGAGCTCGACGTCAGCGACTATGCGGCCTGCCTGGCCGCCTGTGCCGATATCGATGTGGTGCTGCACCTGGCCGGCGTGCCGCACGCCAGCGCCGATTTCGATGCGCAATTGCTCCAGCCAAATATCGTCGGCACGCACAACATCTTCCGCGCGGCGCAGGCGCAGGGCGTGCAAAGAGTGGTTTTTGCCAGCAGCGCGCAAGCCATCGAAGGCTATCCGCTGGACGTGCAAGTGCAGGAAAACATGCCGGCCCGTCCGGCGAACATGTATGGCGCCAGCAAGGCCTTCGGTGAAGGCGTCGCTTCCGCGTTCGCGCACCAGCATGGCATGACGGCGATCGCCGTGCGCATCGCCAACGTGGCCCACTTTGCGCCAGGCCAACAGCACAGCGCGCGCGACATCGCCGCCTTCATCAGCGAGCGCGACGTGGTGCAGTTGCTGGCCCGATGCGTGACTGCTGACGTGCCGGCTGGCTACCACGTCGTGCATGGCGTGTCGGACAACCGCTATAAGCGCCTGTCGATTGCGGCGACGCGCCAGCTGGTCGGCTACTCTCCGCAGGACAACGGTTTTAGCTTGCTGGGACTGTAGCCTCAGCCCTTCCCTGCTTTCCTGTCCAGCTCGCGCAGCCACGCCAATTTATCGGCTATTTTACTTTCCAGGCCGCGCGGCACGGGCTGGTACCAGCCCGGTTCGGCCATGCCGTCCGGAAAGTAGGTTTCGCCAGCCGCATACGCATCGGGTTCGTCGTGCGCGTAGCGGTAGGCGTGACCGTAGCCCAGTTCCTTCATCAGCTTCGTCGGCGCATTGCGCAAATGCACGGGCACTTCCTTGGATTTATCCTTCTTGACAAATGCCATGGCCGTATTGAAGGCGTTATAACCGGCATTGCTTTTCGCGGCAATCGCCAGGTAGATGACGGCCTGGCCCAGCGCCAGTTCGCCTTCGGGCGAACCGAGCCGCTCATACGTTTCCGCAGCGTCATTGACCATCGTCAAGGCGCGGGGGTCGGCCAGTCCGATGTCTTCCCAGGCCATGCGCACGATGCGCCGCGACAAATAACGGGGGTCCGCGCCGCCGTCGATCATGCGGCAAAACCAGTACAGGGCCGCATCGGGATTCGAGCCGCGCACGGATTTATGCAACGCGGAAATCTGGTCATAGAAATTGTCGCCGCCCTTGTCGAAGCGGCGCGAATTGAGGGTCAGCGCATTGTCGACGAAGGCCGCGTCGATCTTTGTCGTTCCCGTCGAGCTGGCGGCCGTCTCGGCCTGTTCCAGCAAATTGAGGAAGCGGCGCGCATCGCCATCCGCGTAGCCGATCAGGGTGTCGGCGGCGGCCTCATCAAACGTCAGGTGCGTCAGGGCCGTAGATTGCGCCTTGGCCAGCAACTGTTTCATCTCGTCTTCGTTGAGCGATTTCAACACATACACTTGCGCGCGCGACAGCAGCGCCGAATTGACTTCAAAGCTGGGGTTTTCCGTCGTCGCGCCGATGAACGTCACCAGACCCGATTCAACGAAGGGCAGCAAGGCATCCTGCTGCGATTTATTGAACCTGTGGATCTCGTCGACGAACAGCAAGGTGTGCTTGCCGAACTGGTCCAGGCTGTGGCGTGCCTGGTCCATGGCCGCACGGATATCTTTTACGCCCGCAAACACGGCGGACAAGGCGATGAATTCGCTGTCGAACGCGTTCGCCATCAGGCGCGCCAGGGTCGTCTTGCCCACGCCGGGCGGCCCCCACAAGATCATCGAATGGGCCTTGCCCGCTTCGAACGCGAGGCGCAGCGGCTTGCCCACACCCAGCAGATGCGTCTGGCCGATGACTTCGTTCAGGGTGGCTGGCCGCAAGGCTTCGGCCAGCGGCTGGCGTGGTGCGGTGGAAAAGAGATCCGCCATAATGAGTTACCTAATAAGAATGCAAAAGCCCCGCATTGCTGCGAGGCCAGCTCATACGCAAGGCGCGACAGTCTTAATTATTAATGACGTCGGCACCCTTGGGCATGACAAATTTAAAGTGATTAGCCGAAAGCGCCGGATTTTTCTGGAAATTCTTGAACGCCAGCACCGACGTCTGACCGAACGAATCGCGCAATTCCATCGCTTCCGGCACGCCATTGCGCAGGCCGATGGTGATTTCATCAAACGTCGTATCCTTGGCTTTCGGCGTCGCCTTCAGCCATTCCAGGCCATCGCGCGTGCCCGCTTCGGCCAACGTAAAATTCTTTTCCAGGTCGTTGCTGCCGAACAGGATGGCCGCTGGCGAGGAACCGAGCGCGTCGCCCAGTTTCTTGACCGTTACCTGGCTCAAGTCCTTGTCATAGATATACAGCTTGTCGCCATCGGCTTGCAGCAGCTGCTCGTACGGCTTCAAGTACGTCCAGATGAACTTGCCCGGACGGGCAAACTCGAACGTGCCGCTGGCCGGTGTCGACACTTTCGCCTTGCCGCTGGCGTCCGCCTTCTTGACTTGCCGCTGCACGAACTCGCCCTTGGCCGACTTGGTGCCGGCCGCAAAGCTCTTGAACTGTTCCAACGCGCTGGCCGAGGCGCTGGCCGCGAACAGCAGGCTGCAGGCAACGCTGGCCGCGCCGATCATCATTTTTGCTGCGAAAGTATTGCTTTTCATTCCGTTACCCTTGTTCGGCACTTGCCGCCGGCACCAGGATTTCCCGGTTGCCATTGGATTGCATGGTTGATACCACCCCGCTCTGCTCCATCTGCTCGAGCAGACGGGCGGCGCGGTTGTAGCCGATGCGCAAATGACGCTGCACCAGCGAAATCGAGGCGCGGCGGTTTTTCAGCACCACCGCCACCGCCTGGTCGTACAGGGCATCGGCCTCGCCGCCGCCCTCGCCCGGCGCGCCACCTTCGGCGCCGTCGCCTTCCAGGGTGCCGCCTTCGAGGATGCCCTCGATGTAATTCGGTTCACCCTGCAGCTTCAAATGGCTGACAACCCTGTGCACTTCTTCATCGGACACAAACGCGCCGTGCACGCGCATCGGCAAACCGGTGCCGGGCGGCATGTACAGCATGTCGCCCATGCCCAGCAGGGTTTCCGCGCCCATCTGATCGAGAATGGTGCGCGAGTCGATCTTCGACGACACCTGGAACGCGATACGCGTGGGGATATTCGCCTTGATCAAGCCCGTGATCACGTCTACAGATGGGCGCTGCGTGGCCAGAATCAAGTGCAAACCGGCGGCGCGCGCCTTTTGCGCGATACGCGCGATCAATTCCTCGACTTTTTTGCCCACTACCATCATCAAATCGGCCAGCTCGTCGATGATGATGACGATGGTCGGCAGTTTTTCCAGCGGTTCCGGCGAATCCGGCGTCAGACTGAACGGATTCGGGATGTGTTCTTCGCGCTTTTTCGCGTCGGCAATCTTCGCGTTGTAGCCGGCCAGGTTACGCACGCCCATCTTGCTCATCAGCTTGTAGCGGCGCTCCATCTCGTTCACGGCCCAGTTCAACGCGTGGCCCGCCTGGCGCATGTCGGTCACGACGGGCGCCAGCAAGTGCGGAATGCCTTCGTAGACGGACATTTCCAGCATCTTCGGATCGATCAAAATCAGCCGCACATCGAGCGGGTCGGATTTGTACAGCAGCGACAGAATCGTCGCATTGATGCCGACCGATTTACCGGAACCGGTGGTACCGGCCACCAGCAAGTGGGGCATTTTCGCCAGGTCGGCCACGACGGGCTTGCCGGCGATATCCTTGCCCAGCGCAATCGTCAGGCTCGATACGCCATCGTTGTAGACCTTGGAGCCGAGGATTTCCGTCAGGCGCACGATCTGGCGCTTGCTGTTCGGCAGCTCCAAGGCCATGTAATTCTTGCCGGGAATGGTTTCCACCACACGGATGGAAGTCAGCGACAGCGAACGGGCCAGGTCGCGCGCCAGGCCGACGATCTGGCTGCCTTTGACGCCCGTGGCCGGCTCGATTTCATAGCGCGTCACCACCGGGCCGGGGTAAGCGGCCACTACCTTGGCATCCACGCCAAAGTCCGACAATTTCTTTTCGATCAGACGGCTCGTAAACTCCAGGGTTTCCACGGAAACCGTCTCCACCACAGGTGGCGCTTCATCGAGCAGGGACAGCGGCGGCAGCTTGCCGTCGCCGGGGGTTTCAAACAGATGCGCCTGGCGCTCCTTTTCCACGCGCTCGGATTTCACCACGGTCACCACTTGCGGCTCGATCTTGACGGGCGGCGCGGCCACATGTTTCTCCACGTGCTTGGCCCGTTCGATGACCACCACTTCGTCGCGGCGCACGGCAGCCACTTCGCCCTGGCGGCGGTCTTCGCGGTCCTGGTAGCGCAGCACGAACCAGTTGAAGGCATCTTCGATGGCGCCGCCGATGCGCTCGGCCACTTGCAGCCAGGACACATGGAAGAACAGGGAAAAGCCCAGGCCGAACAGCAGCAACAGCAGCAAGGTCGCGCCAGTGAAACCGAAGGCCACGTGGGCCGAGTGCCCCACCAACTGGCCCAGCACGCCACCGGGATCGCGCGGCAGCTGCACGTGCAGGCTTTTCGCCATGCGCAGGTATTCCAGGCCCATGCTGCCGATCAGCATGATGGAGAAGCCGACGATGCGGATCAGCATCTCGACATGGTGCTCGCGCTCCACCTCTTCCTCTTCCAGCAGGAAGCGCTTGCTCAGGCGGCGATAGCCATGCCACACCGTGCGCAGCAGCCACACACACCACCACCAGGCGGAAAAACCGAAGATATACAGCAACAGATCGGAAAAGGTCGCACCGAGCTTGCCGCCCAGGTTGGCGACCTTGTCGACGTTGGTGGCGTGCGACCAGCCGGGGTCGAGCTTGTTGAAGCTGGCCAGTATCAGCACGAAATACAGGGCAAACGCGGCCAGCGCGAACCAGCGCGCCTCGGACAGCAGCCGCACCAGCCGGTTGGGCAGGGGCCGGCGTTCGACCGGTTTTCGGGTGTAGCTATTTTGATTGGCCTGGGCTGGTTTAGTCATTCTGGGAAGCGCTGCAAGGTGAAAAATGTTTCTGAAAGGGAATTTCCCATAATAAGGAAGTATTCTAAGCCATATATGCCCCGGACGGCCCCACGATTCGTCGCTACAGGCGGCTTGGTCTATAATCGTGGATTGCTTGCGCAAGCGCAATACGCCCTTGTTCTTCGCGCGTATGCCCCCAATTCGGATAGACCCCACTCATAGAGAAGCTTCCCATGACCACTACCAAACACGCCCGCGTTTTGATCCTCGGCTCCGGCCCAGCCGGCTACAGCGCCGCCGTCTACGCCGCCCGCGCCAACCTGAACCCGATGCTGGTCACCGGCGTGGAACAGGGCGGTCAATTAATGACCACCACGGACGTGGAAAACTGGCCGGGCGACCCGATGGGCGTGCAAGGCCCGGACCTGATGCAGCGCTTGCTGCAGCACGCCGAGCGCTTCAATACGGAAATCGTGTTTGACCATATCCACACCACCTTCCTCAATGAAAAACCGATCCGCCTGAAGGGCGACAGCCACGAATACACGTGCGACACCTTGATCATCGCCACGGGCGCGTCCGCGCAATACCTGGGCCTGCCATCGGAAGCGGAATTCATGGGCAAGGGCGTATCCGCCTGCGCCACCTGCGATGGCTTCTTCTACCGCAACCAGGAAGTGGCCGTTGTCGGCGGCGGCAACACGGCCGTCGAAGAAGCGCTGTACCTCTCGAACATCGCCAATAAAGTCACCCTGATCCACCGCCGCGACAAGTTCCGCGCGGAAGCGATTTTGATCGACCGCCTGAACGCCAAGGTTGCCGAGGGCAAGATTGTGTTGAAATATAACCACACTCTGGATGAAGTGACGGGCAACGAAGGCGGCGTGACGGGCCTGAACATCAAGTCGACCATCGATGGCAAGGTCGAAGCGCTCTCCGTGCACGGCGTCTTCATCGCCATCGGCCACAAGCCGAACACGGGCATCTTCGAAGGTCAGCTGGACATGCACAACGGCTACATCAAGACCAAGACGGGTCTGGAAGGCATGGCCACGGCCACCAGCGCACCGGGCGTGTTCGCCGCCGGCGACGTGCAAGACCATATCTACCGCCAGGCCATCACCAGCGCCGGCACGGGTTGCATGGCAGCACTGGACGCCCAGCGCTACCTGGAAGGCCAGGAGTAAGCGTCGCATGGCGTCGATGAAAGACTTTGCCGACCTGAAAGCGGTCAGCAAGCAGCTCAAGGAGCAGGCCGATGCGCGCGCGCAAGCCGCGGCTGAGCGCGCCCAGCAGGTCAAGGTGCAGGCCGTGGAGAGCAATCTGTTCAAGGCCAGCATCGGCGGCGTCAAGCGCCTGCCCGAGTCGGACCGCTACGTGCCCAGCCTGCCCAAGGCGGGCGCCATGGCGGCCCAGCAACCGGCGCGCAAATTGTCTCCGGAAGAGGACGACGCGGCCGTGCTGCGCGAATCGCTGTCGGACTTGTTCGAAGTCGACCATTACCTGGAAAACGATCCGGCCCTGAACTACGCCCGCCCCGGCGTGGGACCGGACGTGGTCAAGAAGATGCGCAAGGGCCATTGGCCCATCCAGGATGAGCTGGACTTGCACGGCTTGCGCCGCGACGAGGCGCGCGACGGCATCGGCGCCTTTCTGAACCAGGCGACGCGGCGCAAGCTGCGTTGCGTGCGCGTCATCCACGGCAAGGGTTTCGGCTCGAAAGGCCAGGAACCGGTCTTGAAATCGATGGTGCACAGCTGGCTGGTGCAAAAGGATGAAGTCATCGCCTTTTGCCAGGCGCGCCGCTCCGAAGGGGGCGATGGGGCGCTGGTCGTATTGCTTTCTTCCGCCCTGCAGCCCATCCGCTGAGCACAGCAGCAAGAAATTACAATTCAGTAACAAGTTAGCTCACGCGCACGGCCCCGTTTGTCACCATTCGGGGCCGTGTCATGTTAACCTGTGACAATTATTTCCTGCTTAGCGTCTCGTGCACGCGCTCCACCCATGATGCCACCCCAATTGCCGCCTGGCTCGCTGATCAAGATCATTGAGGTCATCGCCATCCTGGTGGGCGCGTTTTCCGGCTTCATCGAAGCGCGCCGCAAGCGCATGGACCTGGTCGGCGTGTTCGTCGTGGCCTTCATCACGGCATTTGGCGGGGGGACTTTGCGCGACATCCTGCTCGACAAGCGGCCCCTGTTCTGGGTCTCGCACCAGGAATACGCGATCCTCATCTTCGTGCTGGCCCTGACGGCCGCGCCCCTGATCCAGCATTTGCGCCAGATCGTCTCGGAACGCCTGATCATCGTGGCCGACGCCATCGGCCTGGGCATGTTCGCCATCGCGGGCGTAGCCGAAGCGACGCGCGCCGGCATGCCGCTCTTCATCGCGTCGATGATGGGAGTGATTACGGGGATTTTTGGCGGCGTGATGCGCGACATCGTCTGCAACGAAGTGCCGATGGTGTTTCGCGACGGCAAACCGTACGCCATCTGCGCGTTTTTCGGCTGCTGGGCTTATTTATTGCAAATGCACTTCGGCGCCGAGCACGACTTCGCGCTGTGGACCAGCGCCAGCGGCATCACGATTCTGCGCCTGATATGCTGGAAATTCGACATGCGGCTGGGGCGCTGAAGCGCCAAGCGGCAACATTGTTGGCGGAGCATGTTGGCTTACGCGCTGGCGCGCTAAGCCGACCTACGGCCAGATAAGCGATACATCGCGTAGGTCGGATCAGGCTCAAAGAGCCGTAATCCGACAACATTATTGACCCAGACTTACACCGCGTCCGGGCCCGTCTCACCGGTACGGATGCGGATGACTTGCTCCACATCGCGCACGAAGATCTTGCCGTCGCCGATCTTGCCCGTGCGGGCCGCCTTGATGATGGCGTCGACCACCAGTTCCGACACGCTGTCGTCCACCACCACTTCGACTTTGACCTTCGGCAAGAAGTCGACCACGTACTCGGCGCCACGGTACAGCTCGGTATGGCCCTTCTGGCGGCCAAAGCCCTTCACTTCCGTCACGGTCAAGCCCGTCACGTTCACATCGGCCAGGGCCTCGCGTACTTCGTCGAGCTTGAATGGTTTGATGATGGCGGTAATCTGTTTCATGGCTACTCCTTAAAATTGTTGGATTGTGGACAGATGGCTGCTTATTCGTAGAACTTCGACGTAATCGGGTAGCGCCAGTCGCGGCCGAAGCCACGGTGCGTGACACGGATGCCCACCGGCGACTGGCGCCGCTTGTATTCATTGATCTTGATCAGGCGCGTGATTTTCGCCACGTCGGCCGGCGGGTAGCCTGCCTCGATAATGTCGGCGATCGGCCGGTTTTCTTCCATATACATCTGCATGATGCCATCGAGTATTTCATACGCTGGCAAAGAATCCTGGTCCAGCTGGTCGGCGCGCAATTCGGCCGACGGTCCGCGCGTCAGGATGCGCTCGGGGATCACGCTTGAGATGCTGTTGCGGTACGCACACAAACGGTACACGAGCGTCTTGGCAATATCCTTGATCACGGCAAAGCCGCCCGCCATGTCGCCGTACAGGGTGCAATAACCGACCGCCATCTCGCTCTTGTTGCCCGTCGTTAAGACGATGCTGCCATGCTTGTTCGACAGGGCCATCAGCAAGGTGCCGCGGATGCGCGCCTGGATGTTCTCTTCCGTCGCGTCTTCCGCCAGTCCGGCGAACTCGTCAGCCAGGGTGGCGCGGAAAGCGTCGAAGGTTTGCTTGATCGGAATTTCATCGTAGCGCACATTGAGGCGTTTTACCATGTCGCGTGAATCGATCCACGAGATATCGGCCGTAAATTGCGACGGCATCATCACGGCGCGCACCTTGTCAGCGCCCAGCGCATCGACGGCAATCGCCAGGGTCAGGGCGGAATCGACGCCGCCCGACATGCCGATCAGCACGCCAGGGAAACCATTCTTGACTATATAGTCGCGCACGCCCAGCACCAGCGCCTGGTACACCTGCGCTTCGGTGGTCAACGGCGCGGCCAGCGGCTGCGGCACGGGCGTGGCGCCGTCGAAGTCGACCAGTTGCAAGTCTTCCTCGAAGTGGCGCAACTGAGCGCAGATGGTGCCGGCCGCATCCATGACGAACGAGTCGCCATCGAAAATCAGTTCATCCTGGCCGCCGACCAAGTTGGCGTAGACCAGGGCCATGCCTTGCGCGCTGACATGCTTGCGCATGGTTTCATAGCGCAGATGCTGCTTGTTCATGTGGTACGGCGAGCCGTTCGGCACCAGCAGCACTTGCGCGCCGGCCGCGCGGGCGCGCGCAGGCGCGTGCTCGAACCACGTGTCTTCGCAGATATTGATGCCGAAGCGCACGCCTTTTACGCCGAAGACGAAAGCCTGGTCCGACGACGTGAAATAACGCTTTTCATCGAATACAGTCGTATTCGGCAAGTCGTGCTTGCGGTAGGTACCCAGCACTTCACCGTTCAGCAGCACGGAGGCGGCGTTGTGGCGCACGCCCTTCTCGTCCTGCAGGGGCAAGCCCACCACCACGTGTAGATCCTTGAACTGGGCCAGGTCGGCAGCCAGTCCCGCAAACGCTTCCTGCGTTTTTGCGTAGAATGCATTGCGCAGCAATAAGTCCTCGGGTGGATAGCCGACCAGCGACAGTTCCGGCGTGAGCACGATATCGGCGCCCGCTTCAAATGCACGGCGGGAAAGGTCGAGGATCTTGGCACGGTTGCCGGCCAGATCGCCGACCGTACTATTCATTTGAGCAATTGCGACTTTGACTGTCATGATGATGATGGATATTTTCGTTCTATTAAACAAGACAGGGGCGCGCAGGCCGGTGGCGGCGCCCCGAGAGTGATGAATGCACACTACAACAATGAATTATCGCACGGCTATCGTCACTACCCTGGCTGAAATTGGCGAAGCGGCCTGGTCCGAACTGCTGGCAAGCCAGGCGGACGCCACTCCCTTCCTTTCCTACGCCTTTTTGCACGCGCTGCACGAGTCCGGCTGCGCCAGCGCGGACACGGGCTGGCAGCCGAATTACCTGGTGCTGTGGCAAGGCGAGACCCTGGCCGCCGCCCTGCCCCTGTACCTCAAAATGCACTCGTATGGCGAATACGTGTTCGACTGGGCCTGGGCCGACGCGTATCGGCAGCATGGCCTGGAATATTGCCCGAAACTGCTGTCCGCCATTCCCTTTACGCCCGTGAGCGGCACGCGCCTGCTGGCCCGCGATGGCGAGGCGCGCGCGGCCCTGCTGGCCTTCCTGCAGGCGCAGCAGCAAGCGGCCGACGTGTCGTCCTGCCACATCCTGTTCCCGCCGGAAAGCGAAGCGCGCCAGCTGGAGCAAGCTGGCTACCTGATGCGTAGTGGCGTGCAGTTTCACTGGCTCAATCCCGGCTACTCGGATTTCGAGCAATTCCTCGCCACCCTGGAACACAAGAAGCGCAAGAATATCCGCGCCGAGCGGCGCAAGGTGATTGACGCGGGCGTCACCCTGCGCCAGGTGCGCGGGACGGAGGCGACGGACGCGGACTGGCAACTGTTCCACCGCTGCTACAGCAATACCTACGCGGAACACCGCTCGTCGCCGTACTTAAGCCTGGAGTTCTTCCAGCGCATCGGTGCCAGCATGCCGCAAAACATCTTGCTCGTGATCGCCGAGCGCGAAGGGCGGGCCATTGCCGCCTCGCTGGTGATCCACACAGCAGACACCCTGTATGGCCGCTACTGGGGCGCGCTCGAGCACGTGCCCTGTCTGCATTTCGAGACGGCGTATTACCAGCCGCTGGAGTTTTGCATCGCCAACGGCATCGCCACCTTCGAAGGGGGCGCCCAAGGCGAGCACAAAATGGCGCGCGGCTTCCTGCCGCAAAAGACCTGGTCCGCCCACTGGCTGGCGCACCCCGCCTTTGCGGACGCCGTGCAGCGCTTCCTCGAACGCGAACGGGGCGGCATCGACGCCTACCTCGATGAATTGAACGAGCACAGCCCGTTTCGCGCATAAAAAAACGCTCCCGGCCATGACTGGCGGGGAGCGTTTTTTATTTTACTGCGTGTTCTTAGGCTTTGGCGGCATCGGCCTTGAACGCGGCGACGCCGTTCAGGATTTCTTCCTTGGCGATTTCGGGACCATACCAGCCGTCGATCTTGACCCATTTGCCTTTTTCCAGATCTTTGTAGTGCTCAAAGAAATGCTGGATCTGGCGCAAGCGCAGTTCGTTCAAGTCTTCCGGCTTTTGCCAGTGGCTGTAGATCGACAGGACCTTGTCGACTGGCACGGCCAGCACTTTCGCGTCTTCGCCCGATTCGTCGGTCATTTTCAGCACGCCGATAGGACGGCAGCGCACGACCACGCCCGGGATCAGCGGGAACGGGGTGATGACCAGCACGTCAACCGGGTCGCCGTCCGGCGACAGGGTGTTCGGCACGTAGCCGTAGTTGCACGGGTAGTGCATGGCGGTACCCATGAAGCGATCGACGAAAATCGCGCCGCTTTCCTTGTCGACTTCGTACTTGATCGGATCGGCATTCATCGGGATTTCGATGACGACGTTGAAATCGTTCGGCAGGTCGCGGCCGGAAGAGACGTTATTCAAACTCATGGGATTCCTCATTAGCGGGTGGTGTTTTAACCGCGTAATTATAGCGAAGTACAGGCCGCTTGTGCGATGCAGCAGCGGCCCGCCGGCGTTTTGCGCGTCAACGCCGCAACAGTGACGCGGCGACACGGGCCGCCAGCTTGCACGCCGTTTGGAGGAATGCTTCAAGAAAAGCGTCTTTCGCTTGCACACCTGGCGGCCCCTGCCGGACAATCGCGCCATGAATCTGCCCCAAGACCAGTGGTACCCCGTCCTCGACAGCACCGAACTCAAACGTACCCCCCTGGGCGCCGAGCGCCTGGGCCGGCGCCTGGTGTTCTGGCGCACGGCCGATGGCGCGCCGCACGCGCACGTGGACCGCTGCCCGCACCTGGGCACGGCCCTGAGCGCGGGCAGCATCGCCGGCGACAGGCTGGTGTGCCCCTTCCACGGCTTCGCCTTCGACGCCGCCGGCCAGTGCGCGCACATTCCCGCCAACGGCTGCGCGCGCAAGGTGCCCAAGGCGATGGCCGTGGACGGCTTTCCCCTGGCTGAAGCGCACGGTTTCATCTGGCTGTGGCTGGGACAGCCCCTGGAAAGCTACCCGCCTCTGCCCTTCTTCGCGCAATTGCAGCAAGGCTGGAAGTCCCGCACCGAGATCGTCGACTGGCCCGTGCACTACACGCGCGCCATCGAAAACCAGCTCGACGTCGCCCACCTGGCGTTCGTGCATCGCAGCACCATCGGCCGGGGCGGACGCAGCTTTGTCGACGGCCCGTATGTGGAAGCGGGAGCGCAAGGCATCCGCGTCTGGACCAGCAATGCGCTGGATCAGAAGCAGGAGCATCGCAGCCAAGCCGAACTGGCTCAGGCGGCGCAAGGCCGCGAACCCAGCCTGCAACTGCTGTTTCCCGGCACCTGGCTGCTCAACATCACGCCCGGCATGAAGAACTTCATCGCCTTCGTGCCGATTAACGAGCACAGCGTGCGCTACTACCTGCGCTTCTACCACCGCGTGCGCGTGCCTGGTCTGTCGTGGCTGTTTGGCAGGCTGATGGGTTGGAGCAACCGTTTCGTGCTGAACCAGGACCGCCGCGTGGTCGTCACGCAAACGCCGGCCAACAGCCTCGACGCCACCGGCGACCGTTTTATCGAAGCCGACCGCGCCATCATCGCGTATCGAAAACACCTCTCGCGTTTGCTGCAAACAAAATAAGCACGGCATACCATGCGACGCCCTCTCAATAGAGGAAACATAATATCCGCCAGGCCGATAATAATAAGTACAAATACGTAGACGGCACCCGGCGCATTCCAGCCCATCCCGATTCATATTCTCTTTTAATATCACCATGCCATAAACATGGTTATTATTTTTGCTATTGCATTTTTTATAGCCATTAGTGGCAACATTATCTGTTTACACTCTTCCAATACACGCACGCACCTGCGAATCATCCATCCACACCGCCCCATACGCCGCATGCCAACATAATATTTGCGCTTATTTGAACAAATTATTTTTTGAAAATGGCAATGCCGTGAAAAATGGCGCTACCAGAAGACAATAGTAAATTCTGATAAAATATTACATTCTGGTGTTTCCAAAACTTCGCATACTCTGCAAACAAAGCCTTCGCTAGATTCAATATGGCGCATCCACGCGCCACCGATAAATCCTTGCAAAAAGGAATATGATGATTCCCTCTTTCCGGCCCGGTCCTTTATTAAAGGTCACCGGCGTTATTTTCATTCTGTTTGGCCTCGCCCTGCTTGGCGGCGGCATCTGGCTGGCCAGTCTCGGCGGCTCCTGGTACTACCTGCTGGCCGGCATCGGCATGCTGGTCGCAGGCGTGCTCGTCTTCAAAGGCAAGCGCAGCGCGCAACCGTTCATGGCCTTCCTGCTGCTCGCCACCCTCATCTGGTCCGTCATTGAAGTGAAATTTGACTGGTGGCAATTGCTGCCGCGCCTCGACATCTGGTTTGCCGCCGCCGTCTGGCTGCTGCTGCCCTTCGTCAGCCGCCGCCTGGCCCCGCCCGCCGCTGGCGCAGCGAAACAGCCGCAAGCGGGCAAGACGGCCCTCTCCGCCGCCGTCGCGCTGACCGTCATTGCCGGCGTCATCGCCCTGTTCCAGGACTACCATGACTTGCATGGCGACGTGCCGGCCGAAAACATGGCAGCCACCGCCACCGGCGATTTCGCGCCTGGCGTCGAACACAACGACTGGTCCGCGTATGGCCGCTCCGGCTATGGCGACCGCTATGCGCCGGCCGCGCAGATCACGCCGGCCAATATTTCCGGTCTGAAGGAAGCCTGGACCTACCACACGGGTGACTTCAAGGGTCCGAACGACCCGGGCGAGATCGCCAACGAAGTCACGCCGCTGAAGGTCAATGACATGCTGTATTTGTGCACGCCACACAATATCGTCATCGCCCTGAACCCGGACACGGGCAAGGAAATCTGGCGCCACGATCCGAAGATCAACCGCGATGCGGCCAGCTACCAGCACATGATCTGCCGTGGCGTGGCGTACTGGGACGTGAACGCGGGCCGCGCCAAAAATAATCCTGCCCCTGAAGCTGCCAGCATGGAATGCCCGCGCCGCATCCTGGCGCCAACCATGGACGGCACCATGATCGCCGTCAATGCCGATACAGGCGAGTCGTGCAAGAGTTTTGGCAACAATGGCGTCGTCAACCTGTACAAGAACATGGCCATGATCAAGCGCGGTTTCCTGATGCCGACCTCGCCGCCAGCCGTGTCGCAGAAAATGGCCGTGATCGCCGCCAGCGTGACGGACAACCATTCGACGGAAGAGCCGTCTGGCGTGATCCGCGGCTACGACCCCGTCACCGGCAAGCTGATGTGGAACTGGGACCCGGCCACGCCGGAAGATACGCAGCCTTTCCCTGAAGGCAAGAACTACACCAACAACTCGCCCAATTCCTGGGGCGTGGCCAGCATCGATGAAAAGCTGGGCATGGTCTACATTCCGATGGGTAATGAAACCCCCGATACCTGGGGCGGCAACCGCAACAAGAACGGCGAGAAATTCAACAGCGCCATCGTCGCGCTGGACCTGGCGACGGGTAAAGTGCGCTGGGTCTACCAGACCGTGCACCACGATATCTGGGACATGGATATCGGCGGCCAGCCATCGCTGGTCGACATCGACACGCCGAAAGGCAAAGTGCCATCCGTGGTGGCCACGACGAAACGCGGTGACATTTACGTGATCGACCGCCGCGACGGCAGCCTGGTCGTGCCGGCGCCGGAAAAACCCGTGCCAACGAGCAATCCTGCCGCTGGCGACACCCTGTCGCCCACGCAGCCGTTCTCGGCCCTGACCTTCTTGCCTGAACGCAATATCAGCGAAGCGGACATGTGGGGCACGACGCCATTCGACCAACTCGCTTGCCGCATCATCTTCAAGGAACGCCGCTATGAAGGCCCGTTCACGCCGCAAACGGCCGGCAAGGGCGCCGTCATCTCTCCTGGCCCGCTGGGCATCTTCGAATGGGGTGGCGCGGCCATCGATCCCGTGCGCCAGTTGTTGATCGTCAACCCTGACTACATGGGCTTCCTGGAAAAACTCGTGCCGCGCGCAGAAACGACGGCCAAGGGCGGCACGGGCGGCGAAATGGGCTTGCAGCCGCAGACGGGCGTCCCGTTCGCCGTAGAAATCAAGGCATTCCTCTCGCCGCTGGGCTTCCCATGCCAGGCACCGCCGTGGGGCTATGTGGCCGCCGTCGACCTGCGCACCATGAAAAAAGTGTGGATGCACAAGAACGGCACCACGCGCGACAGCGGTCCCGTGCCGATTCCATTGCCACTGGGCGTGCCCAGCCTGGGCGGCATGGTGACCACCGGCGGTGGCGTGACTTTCCTCAGCAGCACGCTCGACTACTACATCCGCGGCTACGACGTCAGCAACGGTAAAGTCATCTGGAAAGCCCGCTTGCCAGCCGGCGGCCAGGCTACGCCGATGAGCTATGTGTCGAACAAGTCGGGACGCCAGTTCGTCGTCGTCATGGCCGGCGGCCACGGTTCGCTGGGCACGAAGATGAGCGACACTCTGGTCGCGTATGCCTTGCCGGAAGGCACTGCAGCAGTACCGAAGAAGTAAAGCGCGAAGAAGTAAAGTAGCAAAGTAGCAGCGCAAAAAAAAGCCGTTCAGTCTGCACTGAACGGCTTTTTTACGTCTGAAGAAACAAGTGGCTTACAGAATGGTCGCCAGTGCGCACTGCCGGTAATGGGCGGCAGCCTGTTCCGTCTGCTGCAAGGCGTCGTGCATCTGTGCCAGCTTCAGGTGGGCGTCGCGCACCATCTGCGGCTCGTTCGCGTCGGACAAAGCCTGCTCCAGGTGGCGCTGGGCCTTGCCCCACAATTTTTGCTTGAGGCACAAGGTACCCAGGGTCAGCGCCAGTTCCGCGTCCAGCGGACGCTGTTTCATCCATTGCTCGCAATGCTCGATCTGCAGCAGCAGGGCCGGCGTGCCGCTTGGCGCCGCCGCTTCGCGGTAGGCGCGCACGACGCGCTCGTCCCAGTCGGCGGCCAAGGACTCTTCGCACACGAGGCGCGCTTCATCGTGCAGGCCGCGCGCATTCAAGGCCGTGGCGGCGCGGCAGGCGATGTACGGCTTGACCCGGTCCGCGCTTGGCACGGTCGACCACACGCGCATCAGGGATTCCGCGTCATGCGACGGGTCGGACAGCAAATGGTCGTAAGCCAGTTCGCGCAGGCGCGACGACAGGGCCGGATGCAGGGCGCGGTGCTTGTCGAGCGAACGCACGAGGCGCAGCACTTCGGGCCAGTTCTTCGCCTGCTGCTCGGCTTTCAGCGACCATTGCAGCGCGTGGATATGGCGCGTGCCGCTGGCATTGAGTTCGCGCACGGCGGCCAGGGCCGCTTCCGGCTGGTGGTCATCGACGAGCAATTCCGTCACCGTCATCAAACGCGCCGTCTTCAGGCTGGCATCGCCTTCGACGCGCGACAACCAGCTGTCGCGGCGTTCGGACTGGCGCATGCGGTGCGCGGCGCGCGCGCCGATCAGCGCGGCCAGGCCGGCGTTTTCTTCCAGCTCGGCGGCGCGCAAGGCGGCCTTCTCGGCATGGCCGAAACGGCCTTCGAACAGGGCTTTCAAGGCTTCGCGCAAGCCCTTGTTGCCATCGCGCTCACGCTTGCGCTGGCGGTAGGCCGCCACTTGCGCCGGCATGCGCACGGTGGCGCGCACGGCGCGCACCAGCAGGTACAGCAACACGAACAGCACGACCTGCAGCAGCAGGAAGAAGTTCAGCGACAAGTCGATGCGGTAAGGCGGATAGAACAGCACCACGTTGCCGGGATTGAAACGGGCCGTCACGGCGATACCGATCGCCGCGGCCATCAGGGCGAGTAACCAGAGAAATAGACGCATGGGCTCAGGACTTCGCTTTGTAGTTGCGCACAGCCGTCAGGCTGTCGGACAAGGTTGGCATCTCGATGGCCAGGTTGCTGCCCTGCACCTGGCGCAGCAGGGCTTGCGCCGTCTGCGTGCTCTTGGCGCGGGTGTCGAAATACTTGGCC
Source organism: Janthinobacterium sp. NKUCC06_STL (assembly GCF_019345455.1). Lineage (NCBI taxonomy): Bacteria > Pseudomonadati > Pseudomonadota > Betaproteobacteria > Burkholderiales > Oxalobacteraceae > Janthinobacterium > Janthinobacterium sp. NKUCC06_STL. The sequence continues at coordinate 291,926 of NZ_JAHKQY010000005.1, read as the reverse complement.
AGCGCATCCTGCGCCGCGATCAAGTCGTTGCGGAAAGCCGTTTCATTGCGCGACAACAAGGCCATGCGGGCATTGAGCAGGCGCAGCTTGACGTTTTCACGCAAGAAATACGATTGCGTCGGCGACAGCATCAGCGCTTCCGGCGTATCGACACGGCGGATGCGGATCAACTGGCGCACGTCGGCCCACATGTCGCCGCTCCAGGTATTGAAACCGTCGCGCACTTTTTGCAGCAGCGGTTCCGGCGCCGGCGGCCCTACCAGCTTGCCGGCGGCATCGCGCACGGGCTTGGCCTTGCCGTTTTTTTCCGGCGCGGCCGGCAAGGCCGGCGTTTCGTCGGACAGCATCGGCAGGGAGTCGACCTGGGCGATCACGGCGTCGAGGCGCAGGGCCACGCCCGTCGAATCGACGCTGGGCAGGGCCTTGAGTTTTTCCATGTCGCGCCCGATGGCGCGGCGGATGGTGATGAATTGCGGCTTGTCGGAACGCGACAGGCTGCGGTCCGCATTTTGCAGGGCGATCAGCGCGCCAGGCACGTTGCCGGCCAGTTGCAGCTGCTGGCTGGCCGTCGACAGCACTTGCTCGATTTCCGTCAGCGCCCACTCGTCGCGGTTCTTCGACAAGTCGTTATACAGTTGTTCCAGGGCCAGCTGCTGGCTTTGCGTTTCGCTCTGGCGGTTTTCCAGCGCGCCCACCTTGATTTCCAGCTCTTTCGTGCCTTCTTGCACGTTGCGCGCCAGCACGCCCGTTTCGGCGTTGCTGACGTCGCCCTTTTGCAGGCGCTTGGCCACTTCTTCGCGCAGGTTGCGGATCTGCTTGCTGGTCGACCAGCTTTGCGCAGCCAGCAGCACGGCCAGCACGATGACGGCGATGCTCATGGGCTTTTGCAGCTGTTCCAGCAGGGTCGGCGCGCGGCCGGCAGGTTGGTCGGCCGCCTGCGGCGCCGTCTTCACGGCGCTGCCAGGCGTTGCATTCGGTTCGGAGAGTGTAGGCATTTCGTTCATGGTCGTGATTGTAACGCGGCGAGCACTCCTGCGTCGCCTGATCCTGTCAGGGTGACACGGGCGAAACCCAGGGCCGCCGCCGTTTGTGCAATGCGGGCGTGCGGCACGATCAGATGCTGCTGTTGCATTTTCACAACAGCCGTCTTTTCAGCATCCATTTGGCCCAGCAGCGCCAGCAAACCGCGCAGCGCTTCCGAGCTGGTGATGATCCAGTCATTATTATGCTGCAACAGATTTTCCAGGGTCGCCCGCAAGGCCGGCGTCAGCGTCGGCACCTTGCGCCGGTACGCCGTGATGAACTCGACGTCGGCGCCGGCCGCGCGCAAGCCGTCGGCCAGGTAATCGCGTCCGCCATCGCCGCGCACGATCAGCACGCGCTTGCCGCGCAGGGCCGGCAAGTCCAGCGCCAGCAATAAATGTTCGGAATCGCTGCGCGCCGTGTCCAGCGGACTGGTAATGCTGGCGTTCGCATCCGTGACGCCATGCGCGGCCAGGGCCATCTTGCTGCCCTCGCCCACCACCGCCAGCGGCAAGCCTGCCGGCCAGGCGGGCAGGTGCGCAAAGACGCAGTCGATGGCGTTCGGCGAGACGAAGGCCACCAAGTCATATTCCGCCAGGCGCGCCAGCACGGCTTGCAGCTGCGCGCATTCGTCCGCGCCGTCAAGCGCGTGGATTTCCAGCAGCGGCAGCAGCTGCACGGGCAAGCCCAGCGCCGCGATCCTGGCGGCCAGCGGCCCCGCTTGTTGCGCAGGCCGCGTGATCACCACGGTGTCAGGCATGCGGCGCCAGGCCTTCATGGTTGTCGGGTGTGACGGCACACGAGGCGAGGATGCCGGCGGCGTCTTGCCCGCGCAGCAGTTCGGCCACCTGCTCGCCCAGCTGTTCCGGTGCGCTGGCCTGGCCACTGACGTCTGCGCTGGCCATGCGCGCGCCGTCCGGCGTGGCGACCATGGCGCGCAAACGCATCTGTTCGCCTTCGACGGTGGCGAAGGCGGCCAGCGGAATCTGGCAGCTACCGCCGAAAATCTTCGATACCTTGCGCTCGGCCGTGACGGCTTGCGCCGTGGCCGCGTGGTTCAGCGGCGCCAGCAGGCGCACCAGGTCGGCGCCGTCAGCACGGCCGCTGCGGATTTCGATCGCCATGGCGCCCTGGCCAGCGGCCGGCAGACTGTCTTCCGGCGCCAGCACGGCGCGGATGCGCGACGCCAGGCCCAGGCGTTTCAGGCCGGCGGCGGCCAGGATGATGGCAGCGTAATCGCCACGGTCCAGCTTGCCCAAACGCGTATCGAGATTGCCGCGCAGGGGCAAAATCGTCAGATGCGGATAGCGCGCGGCGATCAGCGACTGGCGGCGCAGGCTGCTGGTGCCGACCACGGCGCCATGCGGCAGCTCGGCCAGGCTGGCGTAATCGTTCGACACGAACGCGTCGCGCGGATCTTCGCGCTCGAGGATGGCAGCCAGGGCAAAGCCTTGCGGCAACTCCATCGGCACGTCTTTGAGCGAATGCACGGCCAGGTCGGCGCGGCCTTCTTCCATCGCCACTTCCAGCTCCTTGACGAACAGGCCCTTGCCGCCTACCTTGGACAGGGCGCGGTCCAGAATCTGGTCGCCGCGTGTGGTCATGCCGAGAATTTCAACGCTACACTGCGGATACAGGGCGGCCAGACGCGCACGCACGTGTTCAGCTTGCCACATGGCAAGACGGCTCTCGCGCGTGGCGATCACCAGGCGGGCGGGAATAGTCAATTCGTTCGGGGTCAATTCGGATGCTTTCAAAACAAGTTCTTTCGCTGTGGCTGTCGTTGTCATTATCGTTGCCAATTCGCCCGCCCGATATCAATTTGTATCGGAATGGCGCCCGGCGTCGCTATAATCGTTATCCCTTGGCCTAAACGGCCAAGTCAGGCTAGCGTCCATGTTGAAGACCACAAATTTTATCATGCGCCCCCTCCCCTCTGCGGCCAAACGCCCGGTGCGATCCACATTCCCTTGCTTTTACACTTACTTTGGTTCTTTATTATGCTCAATGACGCAGTAGCACCAGAAATAGTTCCAGCGGCCGGCTCCGACAAGGACGCGCCGCTGAAAGAAGACATCCGCCTGCTGGGCCGCCTGCTGGGCGACGTGCTGCGGGAGCAGGAAGGCGACGCCGTCTTCAATGTGGTGGAAACCATACGCCAGACGTCCGTGCGCTTCCGCCGCGAAGCGGACGCGGACGCCGCGCTGGAACTCGACGCCATGCTCAAGGAACTGAGCCGCGAACAGACGATTTCCGTCGTGCGCGCCTTTTCCTACTTTTCGCACCTGGCCAACATCGCGGAAGACCAGCACCACATCCGCCGCCGCCGCGCCCACCTGCTGGCAGGATCCAGCGCGCAAAAGGGCAGCGTCAGCTTCGCCCTGAAAAAACTGCGCATGGCCGGCGTGCCGCGCAAGACCGTCGACACCTTTTTCCAGGACGCCCTGATCGCCCCCGTGCTGACGGCCCACCCGACGGAAGTGCAGCGCAAGAGCATCCTCGACGCCGAGCACGACATCGCCCGCCTGCTGGCCGAGCGCGACCTGCCGCAGACGCCGAAAGAACGCCACGCCAACATGCAGCTGCTGCGCTCGCGCGTCGCCACCCTGTGGCAGACGCGCATGCTGCGCTACTCGAAGCTGACGGTGGCCGACGAGATCGAAAACGCCCTGTCCTACTACCGCATCACCTTTTTGCGCGAACTGCCGGGCCTGTACGACGACATCGAGGACGACATCGCCGCCGAGTACCCGAACGGCGATGGCACGATAGACCCGATCAACGCCGCCTACGTGCAGATGGGCAGCTGGATCGGCGGCGACCGCGACGGCAATCCAAACGTCAACGCAGGCACCATGCAGCACGCGCTGGCGCGCCACGCCACCACCATCCTCGACTTTTACCTCGACGAAGCGCATGCGCTGGGTGCGGAATTGTCCGTCTCGACCCTGATGGTGGGCGTGAGCGCCGAACTGCAGGCGCTGGCCGACCAGTCGCCGGACGCTTCGCCGCACCGCAGCGACGAGCCATACCGCCGCGCCCTGATCGGCATCTATGCGCGCCTAGCCGCCACGGCCCGCGCGCTGGGCGCCACCAACATCCTGCGCAAGGAAGTGGGCGCGGCCGCCGCCTATCCGGACGCGGCCGCCTTTGTGGCCGACCTGCGCACCATCGTCGCTTCGCTCGAATCGCACCACGGCGCCGCCCTCGTGCGCCCGCGCCTGGCCACCCTGGCGCGCGCGGCCGACATCTTCGGTTTTCATCTTGCCTCGCTCGACATGCGCCAGACTTCCGACGTGCACGAAAGAGTGCTGGCCGACCTGTTCGCGCAAAGCGGCGTGGCCGACGACTACTCGGCCCTGTCCGAGGAAGACAAGCAGGCGCTGCTGCTGAATGAACTGGCCCAGCCGCGCCTGCTGTACTCGCCCTACATCAGCTATGCCGCGGAAACGGATTCCGAGCTGGCGATTTTGCGCGCGGCGCGCGACATCCGCCAGCGCTACGGCGCGCGGGCGATTCGCAACTACATCATTTCGCACACGGAAACCGTGTCCGACTTGCTGGAAGTATTGCTGCTGCAAAAGGAAACGGGCTTGCTGCGCACCGACTGGCAAACTGGCGACAGCAGCTGCGAGCTGATGGTCATCCCCCTGTTCGAAACGATACCCGACCTGCAGCGTGCGGCCGGCATCATGAGCCAGGTCATGGCCCTGCCCTTGGTCAAGCAATTGATCGCCAAGCAGGGGCAATTGCAGGAAGTCATGCTCGGCTATTCCGATTCGAACAAGGACGGCGGTTTCCTCACGTCGAACTGGGAACTGTACAAGGCGGAACTGGCGCTCGTCTCCGACTTTCAAAAGGCCGGCGTCAAGCTGCGCCTGTTCCATGGCCGCGGCGGCACGGTAGGCCGTGGCGGCGGACCCAGCTACGAAGCCATCCTGGCCCAGCCGCCGGGCACCGTCAACGGCCAGATCCGTTTGACGGAGCAAGGCGAGATCATCGCCTCGAAGTTTTCCAATGCGGAAATCGGCCGGCGCAACCTGGAATTGCTGGTCGCCGCCACCCTGGAAGCGAGCCTGGCGCCGCAGGAAGCCAATCCGGCCCGTAACGGCCAGCTGGCGCAGTTCGAAGCCGTGATGGCGGAACTATCGGACCTCGCCTATCACGCCTACCGCCACCTCGTGTATGAAACGCCGGGGTTTACGGAGTATTTCTTCTCGGCCACACCGATTGCGGAAATCGCCGAACTGAACCTCGGCTCGCGCCCCGCCTCGCGCAAGGCCAACCAGCGCATCGAAGACTTGCGCGCCATTCCCTGGGGCTTTTCCTGGGGCCAGTGCCGCTTGCTGCTGCCGGGCTGGTTCGGCTTCGGCAGCGCCATCGAGGCCTGGATCAAGCAGGCCGACGGCGCCGCGCAGGATGACAAGATCGCCACCCTGCGCGCCATGTACGCCGAATGGCCATTCTTTGCCACCCTGCTGTCGAACATGGACATGGTGCTGGCCAAGACAGACCTGGCGATCGCCTCGCGCTATGCGGAACTGGTGGCGGACCAGGACTTGCGCGAACGCATCTACAAGCGCATCACGGACGAGCATGGCAACACCTTGCGCTGCCTGGAGCTGATCACCGGCAATACCGAGCGCCTGGCGGGCAATCCGCTGCTGGCCCGCTCGATCCAGAACCGCTTCGCCTACCTCGACCCGCTGAACCACTTGCAGGTGGAATTGATCAAGCGCAACCGCGCGTTGTCCAGCGCCAGCAAAGTCGACGAACGGGTGCACCGCGGCATCCAACTGTCGATCAATGGCGTGGCGGCCGGCTTGCGCAACACGGGCTGATAAGGTCGCATTGCCATCGGCAAACAGGGCCGGCACCGCAAGGGCCGGCCCTTTTGCTTGCTCGATGGCAAAATATTCTCAAGAAAGCAACAATTGGTATTACACTAGCGGTTGACACTTTACCCTCTCCGGCGCCAAGCGCACGGCAGGGGCCAACCATGACGCCAGGGACGCGGATGAGCAAATGGTCGATTGAAACGCTGGGTGCGGCATGCGCCGCCCTCATCCTGATCATGCTGGGCTGGCTGGCCGGTGCGGCCTGGCAGCAACTCGACTTCTGGGAACGTGTCTGGCTGTCGCTGCTGCTGGCCGCCGCCGCCAGCACGGCCGTGTGGCTGATGCGCACGCTGCGCGCCCACCTCGCCTGCACGCGCCAGCAGCTCGACGCCAGCGCCATGCGCTACCGCCACCTGAGCGAAACGGCACAGGACGGCATGTGGCAAACAGACGCGCACGGCCGCATCCTGCACGTCAACCAGCGCCTGTGCGACATGCTGGGCCTCCCCGCCGAGCTGCTGCTGAACCATTCCATGGATGAATTCCACGACGAGGCGACCTTGCTGCGCCTGTGTCCGCTGCGCCAGACAGCCACGGATAGCTGCATGGGAGAACTGCATTACCGGCACAGCGACGGCTCGGAACGCTGGGCCATGATCAGCGGCCGCTGCCTGTACGACGCGCAAGGCAGCCTGACGGGCGCCCTCGTGCTGGCCAGCGACATCACGGAACACAAGCGGGCCGAACACGCCTTGACCGTCGCCCATGCGGAGCTGGAAAGCCGCGTGGCCCTGCGCACGGCCCAGCTGCTCGATGTCAATCTGCAGCTCTCCGCGGAAATCGCCATGCGCGCGCAAACGGAAGCGGCCCTGGCGCGCAGCGAAGAGCGGCTGCAGGACATCATTTCCATGATGCCCCTGTCGCTGTTCCTGAAAGATGCCGATTCGCGCATCGTGCTGATGAACCAGGCCTGCGAGCAGCAATGGGGCGTGTGCCAGCAAGACATCGCCGAAGGACGCGACTTGCAACATTTCCCCAAGGAACAGAACATGGGATTCCACGCGGCGGACCAGGAAGCCTTTGCCAGCCGCAAGGTGGTGATCCGCGAAGAACTGGTGTGGAATGCGCAGATGCAGGAAAACCGCCTGGTGCAGACGCACAAGAAACCCGTATTTGACGACGATGGCCAGCCGCAGATGATCATCGCCATGGCCATCGACATCACGGAAAGCAAGCGCAACGAGGAGAACCTGCAGCGCACCCTGGCCCAGCTGCGCGAACTGAGCGACCACCAGCAAACCATCAAGGAAGAAGAAAGGCGCCGCATCGCGCTCGACATCCATGACGACCTGGGCCAGAACCTGATGGTGCTGCGCATCGACGTGTCGCTGCTGCACGCGCGCACGGCCAGGACCCACCCGCGCCTGCACCGCCACACCCAGCGCGTGCTCGACACCATCGACGCCACCATCCGCTCGGTGCGCACCATCATCAATGACTTGCATCCCAGCACCCTGGAGCTGGGACTGGGTCCGGCGGCGGAATGGCTGATACGCCAGATGGAAAGCCGCGGCGCCATCCGCTACCGGCTCTCGCTCGACAGCGAAGCGCCCGACCTGGGCCTGGACCAGCGCCAGACGTCGGCCATCTTCCGCGTGCTGCAGGAATCGCTGTCGAACATCGTGCGCCACGCCCAGGCCAGCGAAGTGGAAGTGGCGCTGGCGCAGGATACGGACGCCATCGTGCTGCGCATCAGCGACAACGGCATCGGCATGCTGCCGGGCGACCACGGCAAGAAGGCTGCCTTCGGCCTGAAAAGCATCCGCGAACGTGTCCACGCCCTGGGCGGCGAGCTGCGCATCGACAGCCAGGCGGGCCAGGGCACGGCGCTGGCCATCCGCTTGCCGCGGGCCAGGAAAAGCGCGCCGGCCGGGCATGACGAAATACAAAAATTAGCAAAAACAGTAGTGAATTAAGTATGCATTTTTAGCATTAAAAAGTATAGTTAGTTTTTTTCTTGAGGAAACTATCATGCTGCCACGGTACTCCTGCTTCCCCGCCCCACTGCTCGGCCTGTGCCTGCTGGCCGCCGTCTCCACCGCCAGCGCCACCGTCTATGCCGAACGGGGCTTTGGTGAAAAGGATGGCAATGGCAGCATCGCGTCCGACCTGAACCCGGCAGGGCTGGTGGCCGGTATCATCATGGAAGAGGAAGGACGGCGCCGCGCCGTGACCTATCAGCATGGCCGCCTCCGCGAACTGGGCACCCTGGGTGGCAATGAAGGTTTCACCAAAGCCATCAATACCCATGGCGTGGTGGTGGGCTCGGCGCAGACGGCCAGCGGCGCCTGGCATGCCTTCCGCTTTGAAGCAGCAGGCGGCATGCGCGACCTGGGCACCCTGGGCGGCAACAGCAGCTATGCCACGGCCATCACGCGCGACGGCATGATCGCCGGCTATGCCGATACCAGCGCCGGCGATTTCCACGCCTTTGTGACGAAAGCCGACCTCAGCCTGCAAGACCTGGGCACCCTGGGCGGCGCCAGCAGCTATGCCAGCGGCCTGAACACACATGGCGTGGTGGTGGGCACGGCCCAGCGCGGCGACGGCTACCGCCGCGCCTTCGTCTACCGCCCCGGCACGGGCATGCAGGAAATCGGCACCCTGCCCGGCGGACGCATCAGTTCAGCCACCGCCATCAATGACGCGGGCCTGATCGTGGGCGCCTCGGAAACGGAGAAACGGCGCTGGCACGCGTTTGCCTGGGACGGCAGGCGCATGCTCGACCTGGGCGCCATGATCGGCCAGGGCGACAGCTACGCCACGGCGGTCAACGCGGCCGGACACGTCGTCGGCAGCGTCAACATCAACGGCTTTGAACCGATGACCTTTGTCTACAAGGAAGGCGTGATGACGGTGCGCCGCCGCGACGACGGCCTGTACCTGACCAACAAGATCACGGACGCCGGGCTGGTGGTCGGCGCCGTCTACACGGGACATAAATTCCAGGCCTTCGCCGTGCCGTCGCAAGCGGCGCCCGCACCGCAGCGCAGCAATCCATTGGACTGGCTGTTCCTCACCTTCATCCTCGGTGCCAGCGGCGTGGCACTGTACCAGCTCCGCGCCGGCCTGCGTGGCCAGCGCACGTATTTCATGTAAGCCAACGCTAGGGATGGACGAAAAAAAAGAGGCTTGCGCCTCTTTTTTTGTTTGCTTGCCCTACGCTTAGTTTTGCGTCAGGAAGGTTTTCAGCTTGTCCGAGCGCGAAGGCTGGCGCAGCTTGCTCATGGCTTTCGCTTCGATCTGGCGGATGCGCTCGCGCGTCACGTCGAACTGCTTGCCCACTTCTTCCAGGGTGTGGTCGTTCGACATTTCCACGCCGTAACGCATGCGCAGCACTTTCGCTTCGCGCGGCGTCAGGGAATCGAGCACTTCCTTGATCACGTTGCGCATCGATGCGTGCAGCGCGGCGTCCAGCGGCGCCAGGGTCGTGTTGTCTTCGATGAAGTCGCCCAGTTGCGAATCGCCATCTTCGCCCATCGGCGTTTCCATGGAAATCGGCTCTTTCGCGATCTTCATGATTTCGCGCACCTTGTTTTCCGGCATTTCCATCTTGACGGCCAGGGTCGCCAGGTCCGGCTCGCTGCCCGTTTCCTGCATGATCTGGCGCGAGATGCGGTTCATCTTGTTGATCGTTTCGATCATGTGCACCGGCACGCGAATGGTGCGGGCCATGTCGGCGATCGAACGCGTGATGGCCTGGCGGATCCACCAGGTGGCGTAGGTCGAGAACTTGTAGCCGCGGCGGTATTCGAACTTGTCGACGGCCTTCAGCAAGCCGATGTTGCCTTCCTGGATTAGATCGAGGAATTGCAAGCCGCGGTTGATGTATTTCTTGGCGATCGAAATGACCAGGCGCAAGTTGGCGACCGTCATTTCGCGTTTCGCGTGACGCGCGCGCTTTTCGCCGGCAGCCATCTGCTTGTTGATCTTGCGCAAGTCAGCCAGCGGCAGGGCCACGCGCGCTTGCAGGTCGATCATCTTCTTTTGCAGTTCCTTGACGGCAGGCACGTTGCGGCTGAGGATGGCGCTGTACGGATACTTGCAATCAACTTCGCGGTCAACCCATTCCAGATCGCATTCATTGCCCGGGAACACCTTGATGAAGTGGGCGCGCGGCATGCCGCATTTGTTCACGCACAGTTCCAGCACGGCGCGCTCGATGTGGCGTACTTCTTCCATCTGGCCGCGCAGGGTGTCGCACAGCTTTTCCACGACCTTGGCCGTGAAGCGGATGCCCAGCAATTCCTGCGAAATGGCTTCCTGCGCCTTGATGTAGGCTTTCGAGTTGTAACCCTCGGGCGCCTTGCGCATCTTGTCGTACTGCGTCGAAATGACGTTGAATTTCTCCAACGCATTCTTTTTCAGCTGGGCCAGCTGCTCGCTGGAGAAACCGGCCGCGCCGCCATTGGCGTCGCCGTCTTCTTCTTCGGCTTCTTCTTCCTCTTCCTCGTCGTCACCGCTGGCGGCAGCGGGCGCGGCGGCAGCGGCGGGCGCCGGGGCATTGCTTTCGTTCAAGTCGACAAAGCCGTCGACCACTTCATCGACCTTGATTTCGTCGCGCGCGATTTTTTGCGACAGCGCAACGATTTCGCCGATGGTGGTCGGGCAGGCGGAAATGGCCTGGATCATGTCTTTCAGGCCGCCTTCGATGCGCTTGGCGATCTCGATCTCGCCTTCGCGCGTCAGCAGCGCCACGGCGCCCATTTCACGCATGTACATGCGCACGGGGTCGGTGGTGCGGCCGAAGTCGGAGTCGACGGTCGACAGGGCGGTCGCGGCAGCCGCTTCCACTTCATCGTCGCTGGTGACGGTGGCGACGTTGTCAGTCAACAACAGGCTTTCCGCGTCAGGGGCGCGCTCGTAGACGGCGATGCCCATGTCGTTGAAAGTGGCGATGATGCCTTCGATCGCTTCCGGATCGATGATGTTTTCCGGCAATTGGTCATTGATCTCGGCATAGGTCAGGAAACCGCGTTCCTTGCCCATGTTGATCAGGCCCGTGATCTGCTTGCGGCGGCGTTCCAGGTCCGCTGCCGACGCTTCCGGATCGCCCAGTGCATCGGCCAGGCCACCCTTGGCCTTGCGGTCGCGCGCTTTCGACACGGCCTTCAGTTCGGCGCGTTCGACGGCGTTGAGTGCTGCCACTTCATCGTTTTCCGGCGTGAATTCGCTAGGCTTGCGGCCACGGCGGCCTGGTACCTTGACGGTTGGCAGGAAGTAATTCGACGTGTCGATGGCGGCCAGGGCGTCGGCGTCCGTGGTCTTGCTGACCACTTGCGCGCCGGTGATGATGGTCACGGGCGCCGCTTCAGGCTTGGCGCGCACGACTTTCGAACGGGCTGCCGTCACTACTTTATTCGTGGCGGCGCTTTCGCTGACCTTGCGCGGCGCGGCCGGAGCCTTGGCGCCGGGGGCGATCTTCACGCTCGGCGTTTTGGCCGGTGCCGCTTCAGCGGCCTCGGTCACGTCGGCAACAGCCTCGGCGGCCGGGGCGCTGACGGCCGCTTCCGCAGCCGTTTCGGCCGCTGGCACGGCAGCCAGGCGCGAGCGGCTTTTCTTCACCACGGTGACGACGGTCGGCGCCGTCGTGACGGTGGCTTCCGGATTCGCTTGCGCATTATCGATGAAGTAAGATAAAGTCGTTTTGGGTACGGCAAGTGGCGCCGCGGCTGGGCGTGGCGCCTTGGCGGACAACGTTAAAGTTTTTGGCGTATTCTTCATGAGATATCTCTTAATGCGAGACCAGATGGTGTCGGCGCGAAGTGAATGATTCCACCTAAGCCTGCGAAACCGGACTCGATGGAGCGTATTGTTGCGGCTACCGTGTTAACGGCAGCGGCGCCTGTCTATCGGGACGTTCAAAGCCCGCGCATCCGTCATGGGGAGCGGCGGGCCGAAGCCGGGTCAGATAAATAAGCGATGTACATTGCGGAATGAAAAAAAGCCCGTACCAGAACGGGCTTGAATCTATTGTTGTTCAGTGAAGACACAGCGGAGAGCAAGATTATGCACGACGGCCAGTTATCTGGATAATTGATAAACAAAATATCTGATATCAAAAATACTAATAATTGGGGGCCTGCACCGCACTGCTCCTATCCCCTGCACACCTGAGCCAGACCTTTAAAAACAGGGTCCAGTCATCAGCGCAAGCCGACATTATACACATTTCCCGCATTTCGCGCTGTGCCGGCTGTCGCGCGCAGCCGCTTATTGCAGGTCAAGTTGCCAAAAAAGACAATGCACTTGCCTGTGGCGCGTGCTATGCTCCCCTTTTATAGCCCAACCAATGATGTCGATGACCAGCTCCACGCCAGACCAGCAAGCCACCACTCCTGACACGCCAGTCGATGCAGCCCCAGCGGCGGCACCGGCCGCAGCGACCACGCCGGCGCCAGCCGGCCTGACCGCGCGCGCCCTGCTGAAGCAGTTCCAGGAGCAATTCCCGCCATTCCGCGATTGCCTGCCCTTGTCGATCGGTATCGACAAGCAGATCCTGGCGCGTCTGCCGGACCTGGACCGCAAGCTGATGCGCACGGCGCTGGGCATCCACACGGGTTCGCTGCGCTACCTGCGCGTGATGGAAAAAGCCAAGGTACGCTACGACCTCGACGGCACGGCCGGCGCGGAAGTGACGCAAACCCACCGCGACCACGCCACGCAAGTATTGCAGCAGCGCTTCAAGAAGGAAGCCGAGCGCAAGAAAGCCGAACGCGACGCGGCCGCCGCCGAAGAAGCGAACCGCCTGCGCCTGGAAAAACTGAATCAGCTGACCGCGAAATTCTCGCGCAAAGGCTGATCCGGTTTCATGGACACAGCTGCCGCACCGCCACTGCCCCCGTATCAAGGCATCGCCCTCGACCACGTCAAGCTGGTACGCACCAGCGATGATGCACAGGCGGCCATGGCCGCCCTGCTGGCAGCGGACGCCATCGGCTTCGATACGGAATCGAAGCCGACGTTCGTCAAAGGCGAGTCCTCCACGGGACCGCATTTGATCCAGCTGGCCACCGACGACATCGCCTACCTGTTCCAGGTGGGCAGCACGCCGGCGCCGGCCCTGGCGGAACTCAAAGCCATCCTCGAATCGACCACCACCCTGAAAGTGGGTTTTGGCCTGTCCGACGACGTCAAGCGCCTGCGCAACAAGCTGGGCATCGCACCGGCCCAGGTGCTCGACCTGTCCGTCGCCCTGCGCGGCGGCCAGCGCAACGATCTGGGCGCGAAAACGGCCGTGGCCAAATTCTTCGGCCTGCACCTGCAGAAATCGAAAAAGATCTCCACCACCAACTGGGCCACCTCGCGCCTGACGGAAAAGCAGATTCTGTACGCGGCCGACGATGCGCAAGTAGCCCTGCGCGTGTACCGCCGCTGGATCGCCGACGGCGGCAAGGTCGCGCCGCAAAAAGCCCCGCGCCCGGCCGCCGCGCCACCGGCAGCGCCCGCTTCCCCGGCCTGATTCCACCGTCCATCGCATGCGCAAGAAAAACAGCACCGGTACCAGCGCCGCAGCCATCGCCGCAGCCGAGCAGGCACTGGGCCGCCCGTTGCCGCCATCGCACGCGGCATGGCTGCTGGACAACAATGGCCGCGCACTGGGCGCACTGACCTTGTTTCCCGTCTACGATGCGGACAATCCGCGCAAGACCTGGGAATCGATAGACCGCCACTACCGCGAAGGCTGGCAGGCATGGCTGGACAACTTCGCCGGCAGCGGCATCGATCACGCCAGCCTGCTGCCCTTCGCGCAATTCGGCACGGGCGACTACTATTGTTTCGACTATGCCCAGCCTGGGCCATCGGGCGAGCCGGTGGTCGTGTTGTGGTCGCACGAAACAGGAACCTCCAGCACGGTGGCGCCCGACTTTAGCGCCTTTCTCGCCCTGCCCGGCCGTCCCGGCTGACTAACCCTACGGCGCCAGTTGCTGCGCCGCCAGCCGCCCCAGCGCGGCGATGGCCGCCTCCAGCTGCGCGCTCCACGGGTGGCCGTAATTGAGGCGGATGCAGTGGCGAAACGCGCGCGTAGCGGAAAAGATGGGGCCGGGCGCGATGCTGATGCCGGCCGCCAGCGCGCTGCGGTGCAAGGCCAGCGCATCGATACCGGCAGGCATCTCCACCCAGACAAAATAACCGCCCTGCGGCCGCGTGACCCGCGTGCCGGGCGGAAAATGCACGGCAATGGCTTGCAGCATGGTATTTTGCTGCGCCGCCAGGGTCAGCCGCAGTTGGCGCAAATGGCGGTCATAGCCGCCTTGCGCCAGGTAATCGGCCAGCGCCATCTGCAGCGGTATCGGCGCCGACAGGCTGGTGGTCAGTTTCAGGCGCTCGACCTGCCGCGTGTAGCGGCCCGCCACGGCCCAGCCCAGACGAAAGCCGGGCGCCAGGGTCTTGGAAAACGAGCTGCAATGCATGACGAGACCCGCGCTGTCGTGGCTTTTCGTCAGGCCCGGACGCTGCTTGCCAAAGTACAGCTCGCCATACACGTCATCCTCGATCAGCGGCACGCCATGGCGCGCCAGCAATTCAACCAGTGCGCGCTTCTTTTCCGGCGACATCAGGCTGCCCAGGGGATTCTGGAAATTCGTCATCAGCCAGCACGCCTTGGGCTGGTGGCGCTGCAGCAATTCTTCCAATGCCGCCAGGTCGACGCCGTCGCGCGGGCTGGTGGCAATTTCCACCGCCTTGAGTTCCAGCCGCTGCAGCGCCTGCAGACACGCATAGAAGCTGGGCGACTCGATCAGCACCGTGTCGCCGGGCCGCGTGACGGCTTGCAGGCACAGGTTCAGCGCTTCCAGCGCGCCATTCGTGATGACGATGTCATCGCTGGAAACGGGCACGCCGCTCTGCTGGTAGCGCAGGGCGATCTGGCGGCGCAGCTCGGCATTGCCCAAGGATAAATCCGTGACGGTGCTCCACGGGTCGAGGCGGCGCATGCTGGCCGACACGGCGCGCGCCAGTTTTTCCATCGGGAACAGGTGCGGACTGGGAAACGCCGAGCCGAACGGCACGATATCGCGCGCCCCCACGGCGCCCAGCACCTCGAACACGAGGTCGCTGACGTCGACGGTGGTGCTGGCGTCGAGCGGATGGGAACTGTCCGGCTCGGGCGCCAGCGCGGCGCGCTGCGGCGCCACGTAGTAGCCGGAGCGGGGCCGCGAGACGATCATGCCGCGCGCTTCGAGCAAATAATAGGCCTGGAATACCGTCGACGGGCTGACGCCCCGGCGCGCATGCTGCTGGCGCACGGAAGGCAACTTATCGCCAGGCAACAACAGCTGCGTGCTGATCATGGCGGCCACTTCTTCCGCCAATTCCTCATATCGTTTCAACCCTGCTCCTCAAACTGATCCGTAGTTTTATTGCACAACTGATCCTGTCACAGTGACAGCACCCGGTATATGCTAGGGTAACAACATCCGGGCAGCAACACCGGCACGCGACACAGACCGACAGGTGATCTTCCCATGCGACTTTCCATGCTACTGCATTCTCCCCTCGCGCTGGTGCTGGCCATCGCCGCGCCCACTGCCATCTCCGCCAGCCACGACAGCCTGGAGCAGCGTATCAAGGCGTGCACGTCTTGCCATGCGCAACAGGAAAAGCACGACGCCTTCTTTCCCCGCATCGCCGGCAAACCTGCAGGCTACCTGTACAACCAGCTGCTGAACTTTCGCGAGGGACGGCGCCAGTATCCGATGATGAACTATATGGTGGAACACTTGCCTGACGATTATCTGCGCGAAATCGCCGACTATTTTGCGGCGCAGCACCCGGCCCCGCCGCCGGCACAGCCCAGCAGCGCCGGCGCGACGGCCCTGGCGCGTGGCAAGCAACTGGTGCTGCACGGCGACGCCGGCAAAAAGATTCCCGCCTGTATCGCCTGCCATGGCCAGCAGCTGGCCGGCGTGGCGCCCGCCATCCCCGGCTTGCTGGGCTTGCCACGCGACTATATCAATGCCCAGCTGGGCGCCTGGAAGAATGGCATCCGCCGCGCCCACGCGCCCGACTGCATGGCGCAAGTGGCGCAGCGCCTGTCGGACGCGGACGTGGGCGCCGTTTCGGCCTGGCTGGGCACGCAAGTGGCCAGCGCCGACGCACGCCCCGCCAGCAGCATCGCCCTGCCCTTGCCGCTGCATTGCGGCGGCGTACCGGGCTCCAGCGCGCAGGTGGCGCCATGAAAAAATGGATGATCGCGGCGGGCTTGCTGCTGATTGCCGGCGGCAGCGCCACATTCCTGCTGTATCCAGCCGACGACCTGGGCCCGCCCGCCGTGGCCAGCACCCTGAGCCAGGAACAGCTGGTCGCGCGCGGCGCCTATCTTGCCAAGGCGGGCGACTGCATGGCCTGCCACACGACGCGCGGCGGCGTGGCCTACGCGGGTGGCCGGGCCTTGCAGACGCCGTTCGGCAAGGTGCTCTCGCCCAACATCACGGCCGACAAGGAAACGGGCATCGGCAGCTGGACGGCCGACGATTTCTGGCGCGCCATCCACAACGGCAAGTCGAAGGATGGCCGGCTGCTGTATCCGGCCTTTCCGTACACCAACTACACCAAGGTGCAGCGCGAAGACAGCGACGCCCTGTACGCATATTTCCAGAGCGTACCGCCGCACAAGCAGGCGAACGCGCCGCATGCGCTGCGCTTCCCCTACAACCAGCAGGTCGCGCTGGCCGCCTGGCGCGCCCTGTATTTCAAGCCGGGCGTGTACCAGCCGCTCACAAACAAAAGCATGGAATGGAACCGCGGCGCCTACCTGGTGCAGGGCCTGGGCCACTGCAGCGCCTGCCATAGCAGCCGCACCACCCTGGGCGGCAGCGACGACGGCCTGTCCGGCGGCCTGATCCCAGTGCTGGGCTGGTACGCGCCGTCGCTGACGTCGGACGCGGAAGCGGGCCTGGGCGACTGGGACACGGCGCATATCGTGGAATTGCTGCAAACGGGCGTGTCGCCGCGCGCCACCGTCTTCGGCCCCATGGCGGAAGTCGTGCGGCAAAGCTTGCAGCACATGAGCCACGCCGACGTGCAGGCGATGGCCGTCTACCTGAAGAGCCTGCCAGGCCCGGCGCAGCCCGCGCAACGTTCGCCGCGCGACACGTCGGAGCAAGCCACGCAGCAACTGGCGCTGGGCGCGAAACTGTATGAGGCGCAATGCGCGAGCTGCCACCAGGCCGACGGCAAAGGCGTGCCGCCCGGCTATCCGCCGCTGGCCGGCAACCGCGCGCTGACGACGGAGTCGGCCGTGAACGCCATCCGCCTCGTGCTCAACGGCGGTTTCGCGCCCGGCACCCGCGGCAACCCGCGCCCCTACGGCATGCCGCCGTTCGGCCCCGTCATGGATGACGCGGAAGTGGCGGCCGTGGTGACCTATCTGCGCGCGTCGTGGGGCAATGATGCGCCGGCCGTATCGGCGCTGGAGGTGAATAAATACCGCAGCGTGCCGCTGGAGTAAGATCGTTTGACGATTATCTCAAATTGAGATAATCTGAGAATGATGGCATTACTTCGGCATGCATATGCGCATCGTCGCCAACAAAGCTTTGATGGATTTCGCCAGCAGGCATCCGCTGGCGGGAGAACCCATGCAGGCATGGCGCAAGATCATCGAATCGCGGTCATTTGCCAATTTTGCTGTGATGAAGTCGACATTTAACGCCACCGATCATGTTGGCGATTACTATGTTTTTAATATTGGCGGTAACAAGTACCGGATCATCGCCGCGATTCACTTCAATCGCCAGTTGCTGTTCATCCGGGAAGTGCTGACGCATAAGGAGTACGACGCATGGAAACCTTGATGCATCGTGAAATGATTACAAAAATCACTGTCCACTATCAAGCCTTGTCCAAACTGGTCCCTTTGCAGGCGATTCCTGATGCGGCCGCTTATGAACAAGCTGTCAGCGTATTGCATCAACTATTGGATGCCGGGGCGGCCGATGAAACGCACCCTTTGGCCGGGCTGGTTGACAGTGTCGGCCGGCTGATAGCCGATTACGACCAGGAACATTTTCCACCGCCCCCCGTCTCGCCTGCGGCCACGCTTCGCCTGTTGATGGAACAACAGGCGCTGACACAATCCGACCTGCCGGAAGTGGGAACCCAAGGCGTCGTGTCTGAAGTGCTCAACGGCAAGCGGGATCTCAATGTGCGGCAAATCAAGGCTCTGGCGCAACGTTTCGACGTCCCCACCAGTGTTTTTATTGCATGAGCTCGTAAAAAAACCGGCGCCGGTTTTTCATTTCAAACAGCCGCTTTCAGCGGAACTTGCTTTTGTGCCCCGTCTTCAAATCCAGCGCATAACGCACGCCATTGTCCGTCAGCATGACTTCATCGGGCGGCTCCTCGCCGGCCAGGGCGCCGTCGATCAGGGGCAAGCCTTCACCCTTGCGCATCAGGTCGTCGCAGCGCTCGTACACATTGGCGCAGCCGGTGGAGGCCATCAGCGATTGCACGATGGCCACTTTCCATGCGTCGACGCCGCCGGCGTTGAATTCGCAGATCAGATAGCCTTGCACGCCGCCGAACAGCTGCACCACCAGGCCCGGCAAGCCCTCGTCTTCGCCCTTGATCAGGGTCAGCAGCTGGTTTTCGCCCGCCTTCTTGATGGCTGGCAGTTTTTTCTCGATGGCGGCCTTGACCCGGCGCTTGATCAGCGCGTGGTCGACCGGTTCGTCTTCCTTGAAGCTCCAGATGCGCGCGCGGATCTGCGACTTCGAATTGTAGGCGGCGCGGGCGATGAATTGCTTGGAGGAGCTTTGCACGATGGCCGTCGAGCCGGGCTTCATTTTTTCCTGCGGCTTGCCTTCGACTTTTTCAATCGCGGACGCGTAAATCCACGATTGGCCCAGCAAGCTCTTTTCCTTGCCCTGTTTGATGGTGATGATCAGCATGTAATTCCAGTAGTGTGAGCGGCGCGTGCCGCTCGTCGTATGTCCAATACCGGCATGATACCTCATGCCATCCTGTCGCATCCTTCTGCATTCCATGCCACCGCTGGCGCAGTCTGTCGCAGGACGGTACGCGGGCGCGGCCGGCTGGCATACCATGCAAGTATACCAATTCAAAACAGGGAGCAAGAATGACACAGCCACTTTTCCACCGCCGCCACCGCCGCCACGCCAGCGCCGCGATCGCCCTGCTGCTGGCCGCCTGCGCGCTGGCCATCCCGGCCGCGCCGGCGCTGGCGTCGCCGCTCGACTGGATTTCCGGCAACAGCATCCAGGGCAGCGGCAAGCTGCAAAAGCAGACGCGCGACGTGGGCAGCTTCCACGCCGTGGCGCTGAACGTGCCGGGCACGGTTGAGCTGCGCATCGGCAACACGGACAGCGTCACCGTCGAAGCGGACGACAATATCCTGCCGCTGATCGAGACAGCCGTGGAAAACGGCACCCTGCGCATCCGCCCCGTCAAGCGCAACGCCAACTTCCGCCAGAGCAGCCTGACCATCGTCATCCAGGCGCGCCAGGTGGAGCGCATCAGCGTGGGCGGCTCGGGCAACATCACGGCAACGGGCTTGCGCGCCGAGAACCTGCGCTTCGACGTGGGCGGCTCCGGCTCCATCAATGCACGCGACCTCGACAGCCGCCAGGTCTCCATCGCCATCGGCGGCAGCGGCAGCTTCAAGGCCAGCGGCAAGACGGAGCAGTTGACGGCCTCGATCGGCGGCTCGGGCAATATCGAAGCGGGCCGCCTGGCCGCGCGCGAAGTGCAGGTGAGCATCGGCGGCTCGGGCGAAGCCACCGTGTGGGCCAAGGACGACCTGGCCATCAGCATCGGCGGTTCTGGCGAAGTGAGCTACTACGGCGATCCGCGCATCAGCCGCAGCATGCAGCGTTCGAGCAGCATCCGCCGCCTGGGCAGCGCGCCGAATTAAGCACCCGCAATGACAAAAGCCCGGAGCGATCCGGGCTTTTTGCGTTTCAGACAGCCGACATCAGCGGGCCGGCTTGACCGGTTCGCGGTCGATCAGGACCGTGTTGACGCTGTCCGTTAGCCAGATCTGGCCATCCTGGATCGTGCATTGCAGTTGCATGTTGCGCTGCGCCAGCTTGCTCATGTCCTGCGCCGCTTCCGATGGCAGGTTGATCACGGTCAGATTCTTCGCCCGTTCCAGTTTGTTGGCGATCTGTTTCCACCAGATGTGGCTGGTTGCGCCATAGCTGTAGACGATCACCTGCTCCGAACGCCCGCAGGCCTTCAGGATGCGCTTTTCGTCGGGCTGGCCCACTTCGATCCACAGCTGGATGGCGCCCGTCAGGTCTTTCTGCCACAGGTCGGGCTCTTCCGTATCGAACAGGCCCTTGGTGAAGGTCAGCGCCTCGTCGGCATGGATGGCGAACGCCAGCAGGCGCACCATCATGCGCTCGTCCGTCTCGGACGGGTGGCGCGCCAGGGTCAGCGCGTGATCCTGGTAGTAATTGCGGTCCATGTCGGCGATCTGCAGATCGGCTTTGAAAATTGTTGCTTTGAGGGCCATCGTGTTTCTGTCTCGGTAAAGTGAAGAGTGAAGTCGGTATCAGCGGAAGACCACGGTCTTGTCGCCATTTTTCAGGATGCGGTGCTCGACGAACCATTTCACGGCGCGCGCCAGCACCACGCACTCGACGTCGCGGCCGATGGCCGTCAGGGTCTCGGCATCCATCGCATGGTCGACGCGCTCGACGTCCTGCTCGATGATCGGGCCTTCGTCGAGGTCGCCCGTGACGAAGTGGGCCGTCGCGCCGATCAGCTTGACGCCGCGGTGATGCGCCTGCGCATACGGCTTGGCGCCCTTGAAGCTGGGCAGGAAGGAATGGTGGATATTGATGGCGCGGCCATCGAGCGCCTGGCACAGGCCCGGCGACAGGATTTGCATGTAGCGCGCCAGCACCACCAGGTCGATCTTGTGCGTGTCCATCAAGTCGATGATCTTCGCTTCCTGCGCCAGCTTGGCCGCTTCCGGCGCGCCGGCCGCCAGCGGCAAGTGGTGGAAGGGAATGTTGTAGCTGGCCGCCAGCTGGTAGAACTCCATGTGGTTCGACACGATGGCGGGAATTTCCACGTTCAGCAAGCCGCTCTTGTAGCGGAACAGCAAATCGTTCAGGCAATGGCCGATCTTCGACACCATCAGCATCACGCGCGGCTTGACGCGCGCATCGTGCAACTGGCCGTGGAAGGGGCCATTCAACTGCATGGCTTGCGACAGGTCGGCGAAGTCGCTGCGCAACTGGGCGTCGCTGACGGCGCCGTCTTCCAGCGCGAAATGCACGCGCATGAAGAACAGCTGGGATTCCTGGTCGCCGAACTGGGCGGAATCGAGAATGTTGCAGCCGCGTTCGGCCAGGAAGCCGGAGACGCGGTGCACGATGCCGCGCTGGTCCAGGCAGGACAGGGTCAGGATGTATTCGGGATGCGTCATGGTCGCGGAATCAGGTAAAAAGTAAGGCGATGCTCGGCTCAGCCACGCGCGCCGGCCATCGGCTGCGCTGCCGCGAGCCGGCTATTGTCGCACGGCCGGGCCTGTAAACCTGCATTTTCCACACAGCCATCATGGCGGACGCGACGCGCCATCTCATTCGCGTTCGTTTGATCTGGCGCAAAACCATCGCATTTTTCAAGCAGCCAGGGGCCATTCGCGCCTTAAACGGCCTCCTGGCGTGGAACCTGGCGCGCCATCCGGCGTCTATCTCTTTGCTTGTTTCACCATACGTCGCATCCGGTACACCGGGTGTTTTTTGGATCCGTTTTTCATTGAGGTAGAACATGTTCCCAAACAGTATGCCCCCCAGTTTCAGCCCCGCCCTGAAGTCCCATCTGGAGGCCCAGTGCAATTTCGCCACGGAACTATCGCGCAAGATGTTCGATACGGCGCAGCAACTGAGCGAGCTGCATTTGCGGCTGGCACAAGACTTGCTGCAGGAATGGAGCAACGCCAGCCAACAACTGCTGTGCGCGCGCGACTCGGGCGAATTCATGTCGCTGGCTGCTGGCCAGCTGCAACCAGGCGGCGTGAGGCTGCGCCAGTACCAGCAGCAGCTCGGCAATCTGGTCGCCAATGCCAATGTCGAGATGAACCGCACTGCGGAAACGCATATCCCCGAAGCGAGCCGCACGGCCGTCGCCTTCGCGGACGAAGTGGTGCGCAAAACCGCCGAGGAAACGGAAAAAGCCACGCAGCGCCAGCGTGAAATGATCGAAAAAATGCACGCCGCGGGCCACCGCAATGGCGCCGGCCACAGCCGCGACACCAGCAGGCAATCCGATCAGACGCATTGAGCACTTGAGTTGAACACCTGAGTTGAACACTAGACCCCACTCGACAGCAAGGAGAGCGACATGGCTAACAATCAAGGTAATGAACAGGGCAAAGGCACTGGCAGCAGCCAGAAAGCCGGCGAATCAGGCAGCGGCAAAGGCACAAGCAAGCGCGGCTTTGCCGCCATGAACGAGGAGCAGCAGCGCGAAATCGCCAGCAAGGGCGGCCAGGCAGCCCATCAAAAGGGCACGGCCCATGAATTCGACTCGGAAGAAGCACGCCGGGCCGGGCAGAAAGGGGGCGAAGCCGTCAGCCGCAACCGCGAACACATGGCGGAAATCGGCCGCAAGGGCGGCGAAAGCCGGCAATCGGCCCAGCGCGCCAATGAAAACCGCAGCAGCACGGCGGCACGCAGCGGCAGCACTGTCCGGCAGGGTAACAAGGACGAGGACGACAAGGGCTGATCCGGGGCTGCTCTGGCGGCCCCATGCAAGGGCTGGGGCAGCGCGTGGCGCGGCGGTATGGTACATTCTCGCCTTACCGACACCTCCGCGCCCCGCCCCGCCCTTCCCCGCATGCAGCCATCCCTGAAATACCTGAGCGCCTATTCCGAACAAACGCAAGCGCAAGTGCAGCAACTGATCGCGCAAGACAAGCTAGGCGACGTCCTGTTGAAACGCTATCCGAGCGCGCACGATGTACGCAACGACAAGGCTTTATACCAGTATGTACAGGACTTGAAGAATGAATTCCTGCGCAATGCCGAGCCTATCAACAAGGTGGCGTTCGACAGCAAGATCCATGTGATCCAGCACGCGCTGGGCTTGCATACCTCGATCTCGCGCGTGCAGGGTGGCAAGCTCAAGGCCAAGCATGAAATCCGCGTGGCCACCATGTTCAAGGAAGTGCCGCTGGAATTCCTGCGCATGATCGCCGTGCACGAACTGGCACATGTGAAAGAAAAACAGCATGACAAGGCGTTCTACAAGCTGTGCACGTATATGGAACCGCAATACCACCAGTACGAATTCGACGTGCGCCTGTACCTGACCCAACTCGACCTGTCAGGCCAGCGCCTGTGGTCATGAAGTCCTGACCATAACGGGCCGATCCTGAAGTCCACGAAACAATGCCGCCCAAGGTATCCACTGGGCGGCATTGTTCGGTATGCGCCGGCGGGGCCGGCAGCAAGTTCAGATTCAGGCGGCGTTCTTGCGGCGGCGCAGGAAGGCCAGCAGGCCCAGTCCGCCCAGCATCATGCCGTAGGTGGCAGGTTCCGGCACGGCGCTCACGCTGGCGGCGATATTGTCGACCTGGAAGGTGTGCAAGGCGCCTTCCTTCCACGATGCCGACAGCAGGTTGTTAAAACCCGTAAACGTGTAATCGCTGAAGGTATGGCTGCCATCGAGGCTGAAGGTCTGGCTCACCGTGCCGCCGCCCACCTGATGGCCGACGAAGGTCACGTCGTAGGCGCCAGGCAAGCTCACGAAGTCAGCCAGACTGATCGAGCTCAGCGAGAAAGCGGCGCCGTCGGTACGACTCAAGGTTGTCGTCGTCAGGAGCGTGGCGCCCAGGCCGGCCGAGCCAGCGTAGGCGAAGTTGCTCTGATGCGCAGAACTCAACAGGCCCAGGAAGCTGCTGTCGAAATCGTAACCGCTTTCCGAGTAGGAGTTGAAGACGGATCCGAGGATGCCGGGGTGTTCCAGCGCATCGAAGCCGATAGTGGTGGTTTGTGCGTGGGCGCCGCCAGCGGCGAGAATGGCGGCGACAGCGGTCGCGCGCAGGAAGGTCATGGTTTTCAAAATAGCATCCTTTCAAGATGATGAAGTAGCGAGGTTGTGGCAACTTGCAATACTTAGGCGTCGTCGCGGGAAACGGGAGGTGCCTCGCTGGGTGTCCGACATGCCTGTCTTTTGAACAAGTGCAGTAGAACACATTCATGCATAAAAAGCATCTTGATTTTCAAAAAAACATGCCTCAGTAGAAATATTCTGACCATATTTATATTAATTAGTTTATTGAGCTTGATCAGTTTTCCCGTACAGAAATAAAAAAGCCATGCACTTCACAGTGCATGGCTCTGAGAAAGGTTCCACAGGGAATCTTTACGGCGAAGAATCTTTCAGGCGCTGCACCAGGGTCGCAGGATCGGCGTCGGCATTCAGGAAGGCCGCGTGCTGCGGACGGATAAAACCCTGCTCCTTGCCGTTTTGCACGAAAGCGATCAAACCGTCATAAAAACGGTCGACATTGAGCAAGCCGATGGGCTTGGCGTGCAAACCCAGCTGGGCCCAGGTGAGCATCTCGAACAGTTCTTCCAGGGTGCCATAGCCGCCCGGCATGGCGATGAAGGCGTCGGACAGGCTGGCCATCATCGCCTTGCGCTCATGCATGTCCTTCACGATGAACTGGCGCGTCAAGCCCGTATGGCCCACTTCACGCTCGACCAGCTGGGTGGGGATCACGCCCGTCACCTCGCCGCCCAGGCGCAGCACTTCATCGGCGATCACGCCCATCAGGCCCACCTTGCCGCCGCCATACACGAGCGAGATATTTTCCGCCACCAGCACGCGCGCCAGCTCGCGCGCCGCCACGGCATAGTCCGGCGAGACGCCCGCGTTGGCGCCGCAGTACACACATAAAGCCTTGATCACAGTAATCCCTACCCTTTCAATTCATCGATCGCCGCCTCGACTTCGAGGCGTTCCTTGGCGTCCAGTGCCACGCACTCGGCCGCCTTTTCATACAGTGCCAGCGCTTCCGCCAGCTTTTTCTTTCCATCGAGCATGTTCAAGGCGCGCGCGTATTCGCTGTGCGCCAGCGCCGAATACGGCGTCAGGGCCAGCGCCGTCTTGAAATGCTGATAGCCGTCTTCCTTGTTGGCGCCGTAAGTCAGGCCGCCGATCATGGCGCCGACCTTGTCGATAATTTCCGTATGATAAATCCCAAACGCGATATGCGCTTCCGCATGCATGGGCGCTACAGTCATCGTGCGGTCCAGGCTGTTGCGCACGCGCGCGCCCATGCCCTGTGCCAGCGCCTTGACGACGGACGTGCCCAGCGCATAGCGGCCCAGGCTGTAGGCATGCCAGTAGTAGCCGGCCGGATTGCCGGGTTGCTCGCTCTGCTGGCGCTCGCAGCGCTCGGCGACCTCCTCGTACATGTCGAGTTTGCGGCTGTCGTCCACTTCCAGGTGCGTGGCGTAGATGCAGGTCGCCTTGTGCGCCACCGCATAGCCGGGCACGCCGACGGCCAGGCCCAGCTTCACGGCGCGCTCGAAGTCGCCTGCATGGAAGGCCAGCCAGGCTTGTACCAGCGCAGGGTGGGTTGGAAACGGTTCCACGTCGCCCGCATGCAGGCGCGCCCAGGCCGCTTCCAGGGTTTGCGGCGTGTAGACATATGCTTCGTCCGGATAAGGAAATTGTTTCCAAGCCATATATCTCTCCTGTAATGGACGACGGGGCGCCAGCAGCCGCGTCAGTCGTTCTTGAGTTTGGTCACATACTCTTCCGACAGTTTGCGAAACAGCAAATGCGTTTCATTGCGCAAATACGGCCCGATCAGGGACAGCACCTGGTAGCAGCCGCGCGCCAGCGCATCGGACATCGATTGCTGCTCGCTGTACTTGCGCGGATTGCGCACATACTCGTACGACAGCCAGTAGGTGGCAACGACCACCATATTCGTCGCCATCGCGGCCACTTCCATATCCGAAGCTTCCAGCGACTGTTCGCTGCGCAAGTCTTCGCACAGCTGCGTGGCCACCTTGATCTTGTGCGCCAGGATCAGCTTGAAATGCAATTCCAGCTTGCGGTTGCGCGACAGCAAATCGTTGAGGTCGCGATAGAAAAAACGGTAACGCCAGATCAGTTCGAACATCAGGTGCAAATACAGCCAGACGTCCTCGATATTCGAACGGCGCCCGTCGGGCACGGTCAGGATGCGTTCGATTTCCGCCTCGAACTGAACGAAGATCGAGTTGACGATGTCGTCCTTGTTACGGAAGTGGTAATACAGGTTGCCGGGCGAAATGTTCATCTCTTCCGCAATCACGGTCGTCGTGATATTCGGCTCACCAAACTCATTGAACAGGCGCAGCGACAACTCCAGGATGCGTTCGCGGGTACGGCGTGGTGCTTTTTGTAGCATGGCGGGCAATCTCTCTGTGTTCTGCCTCAAGCATACCACCTATGATAGCTGTAATGAAACACTCCGCCCCCAGGCGCGGGCGAAAAACGCGGACAAGAAAAAGCCTGCTCGCGCAGGCTGGAGGGATGTGGCGCCGGCTCAGGCGGCCGGCGCTTTTTTCTTCGCCGCCGGTTTGCTCACCGGCTTGCTCGTTGGCCTGGCTGCGGCGCGCGGCGCGGTCCTGGCCGCCGGCTTGGCCGGGGCCTTGGCGACGGCCGCCTTGGGCGCGGTTTTCAGCGCAGTTTTTGGTGCGGCTTTCGGCGCCGCCTTCACAGCGGGCCTGGCTGCAGCCTTCGGCCTGGGCGCCGGCGCAGCCTTGGCCGACAGCGCCGCCACTTGGCGGCTCAAGGCATCGATTTGCGCGTGCAGCGCGGCGAGATCCTGTTGCGTGGGCACGCCGATGGCGGCCAGGGCGCGCGCGACGCGCTCTTCAAACACCTGTTCCAGCTTGTCCCAGGAGCCGCTGGCCTGCTTGCCCACGCCATCGGCCAGCTTGCCGACGCTGTCGCTGACGTCGGCCACCTTGTCTTCGGCGCGCTTCTGGAATTCCGTGCCTTCTTTCACCAGCCGGGAAAACACGCGCCCCCCTTCTTCCTGCGCCTTGGCGAAAGCGCCGAGGCCCGCTTGCCAGATCTGCTGCGCGGACGAGCGCACGGCGTTCGCCAATTCCGCGTCTTCCGCCAGTTCCTTCAATTTCTTCACCATCGCCAGCTCCCGTCATGTGAAAGGCCATGCCACTCATGGATGCGTTTTATTCTAGAGAGCAAAACTAGAGACGGGAGTCTAATTCGATGGAAAACGGCTGCGCAAGGTGTGCCAGCGCACGCGGCGGCCACTTGCCAGTACCGCAAGCGCCTACGCCGCCGCTTTCACCTGGCCGTGCAGCAGCTTGTGCAGGCGGAAGCCTTCACGGATATTCTCGCGCAGCACGGCGCCTTTCCACGGTTTCGTGTAGAAGCGGTCGACGGCGCCGCGGTTGATGGCCGCCATGATGGGCGTCAGGTCGGCAAAGGCCGAGAGCATGATGCGGAAGGTGTCGGGGCACAGGTGCTTGACCCGCTCCATGAATTCGGTGCCGCTCATGAGCGGCATGCACTGGTCGCACAGGATCACCTGCACCTTGTGGCGCGCCAGGATGTCGAAGCCCTCGGCGGCCGTCTGCGCCGTCAGGATGCGGTAGCCGTCCTGCGCCAGGAAGTCGCTGAGCACGTCGAGCATGAAGACGTCGTCGTCGACGATCAGCAAGGTTTGCTGCTCTTCGCTGCCCGCATCCTCGGGCGCCTGCAGCAGCTGGCCTTTCATCAGCATCTGCTCGAATTCCTCGTGCGGCACGGGGCGGCTGAAATAATAGCCCTGCATCTCGTCGCAGCCGTGGCGCCGCAGATAGGCCAGCTGCGCATCGTTTTCCACGCCTTCGGCGATCACTTCCAGCTTCATGCTGTGCGCCATGCTGATGATGGCCAGCACGATGGCCGCGTCGTCCGGGTTGCTCGTCACTTCGCGCACGAAGGCGATGTCGATCTTCAGCTTGTCGATGGGGAAGCGCTTCAGGTAAGCCAGGCTGGAATAGCCGGTGCCGAAATCGTCGATGGAAATCTGGATGCCCAGCGCCTTCAGGTTACGCAGCACGGCGATGGTTTCCTCGGCGTTCGACATGAGCGAGCTTTCCGTCAGCTCCAGTTCCAGCAGTTCGGGCGCGATATCGTATTTTCGGATCGCCTTGAGCACCTCCTCTTCCAGGCCGCCGACGAAAAACTGGATGCCCGACACGTTGACCGACAGGTGCACGGGCCCGATGCTGCTGGCGCCCCACTCGCTGATCTTGCGGCACGCTTCGTCGAGCACCCAGTTACCGACGCGCACGATGAGACCCGTTTCTTCCAGCAGGGGGATGAACAGGGCCGGCGAGACCATGCCGTGGCCGGGGCGGCGCCAGCGTATCAGCGCCTCGGCGCCGCTGATGCGCCCCGAGATGATGTTCACCTTGGGCTGGAAGAACAGCACGAATTCCTCGTTGTCGATGGCGCGCCGCAGGGCATTTTCCATGTCCAGCCGCGCCATCGACTGCGCATTCATTTCCGCCGTGAAGAAGCGGAAGGCGTCGCGGCCCGCTTCCTTGGCGCGGTACATGGCCGTGTCGGCATATTGAATCAGGGTGTCCGCATCGACGCCGTCGTCCGGGTACACGGAAATGCCGATGCTGACCGTCACCGTCACTTCATGGCCTTGCAAGTCGAAGGGCTTGCGCATCGCTTCGCGGATCTTGTCGACCACGCCCACGGCATGCTGGGCGCCATCGGGCAGCACCAGGATGGTGGCAAATTCATCGCCGCCGAAGCGGCCGATGGTGTCGCGCACGCGCAGGCAGTCGACGAGGCGGCTGGAAAACTGGCGCAGCAGGTCGTCGCCGATGGTGTGGCCCAGCGTATCGTTGATATTCTTGAAGCGGTCAATATCCATGAACAGCACGGCCACGGCCCATTGGTGCTCCGCCGCCTGCGACAGCGAATGGGTCAGCGAAGCGTAGAACTGGCTGCGGTTCGGCAAACCCGTCAAGGTGTCGAAATGGGCCAGCTTCATCAGGCGCTGCTCGGCATCCTTGCGCTCGGTGATGTCGCGCGCCACGGCCACCAGGATCCAGCTCTGCCCCGAGCGCAGGGTGCGCCGCTGCACTTCCACCGACAGGGGCGAGCCGTCCTTGCGCTGCAGCTGCAATTCCGTCATCGGCCCGCCCTGGTCGCCGGCCAGCAGCTTGTTGTACAGCTCTTCCAGCTGGGATTCTCCCTCGTGCGCGCGGCCCGGCCCCACGCGCAGGAAATCCTCGCGCTCGAAGCCGAGCATGCGGCAAGCCGTCTGGTTCACGTCGACGAAGCACATGCCGGCGCGGTCGACGAGGAAAATCGCGTCGGCCGTGGCATCCATCGCCAGGCGGAAGCGGCGCAAGTCTTCATCGAGGCGGATGCGCGCCGCCATGTCCAGGGTCAGCTGCTCGTGGTGGCGCTTGATTTCGTCGTACAGCAGCAGGTTGTCATAGGCGACGGCGATCTGCGCCGCCACGGTGGCGGCGACCCGCTCGTCGACTTCGGAAAATTCATTCGCCCCCAGCTTGTCGACCAGGTACAGCCAGCCGTGGCTGCGCTCGCGCGAAGCGATGGCCACGCCCAGGAAGGAATGCACGGGCGGGTGCGTGTCGGGCAGGCCCAGCGCGCCGGGATCGCCCTTCAAGCCATTGACCCGGTAGGGCTGGCGCTGCTCCAGCAAGCGGTTCAAAATGCCCGTGCGCGGCGCGCTGGCGATGCGCTCGAGGTTTTTCTCGGCGCCGCACGAGGAAAAATAGCTGAGCTTTTCGGCGCCCTCTTCCAGCACGCCGATGCAGGCGTACCTGGAGACGCAGATATTCTGCGCCACCTTGCAGCCCGCCTCGATCAGGGCGCGCGGATCGCGTTCGGCGCCCAGCTCGATGCCCAGCTCGATCAGGGCCGTCAGGCGCAGGCTGACCGCCTGCAGGCTGGACAGCGAGCGCGACAGGCGCTCCGTCATGACGCCCAGGTCTTCGGGAATGGCGGCCTGGCCCTCGCGCTGGCTGGCCAGCTGCGAAATCTGCTGGCTGCTCGATTCGAGTTCATCAAGATAGCCGCTGACCTGGTGCTCGATGCCGGCCAGCTTGCCCGTGGCGGGAGGGGCCTCACCGCCGCCCGCGCCCGGCGCCGCCGGCACCTGGGCCGCCGGCGGCATCAGCCCCAGCGCCTCGTTGACGGTGCGCACGATGACCTCGGGATCGGACGGTTTGGGCAGCACCCAGCGCACGCCGCACGCCTGCGCCAGCAGGATCGCTTCCTGCTCGCGGTAGGTGGCCGTATAAAAGATGATGGGCACCTCGGTCAGCGCGGGATCGGCATGCACGCGCGTGACGAATTCGTAGCCGTCCATGTTCGGCATGAGGATGTCGGAAATGATCAGGTCCGGCCGCTCGGTACGCAATATTTCCAGCGCGTCGGCGCCATTCGCCGCTTCCAGCAGGCGGTGGCCGCCATAGCCCAGCAGGGCGGTCAGGAACTCGCGGTTCAGCACATGATCATCGACGATGAGGATGGTGGCTATGTCGTTTTTAACTGGCGTCGACGGCGCCCCGGGTAAAAAAGACTCCAGCTCCGCGACGAACAGGTCGGGCTCGATCGGCTTGCCGATGTAGCCATTGAAGCCCGCTTCGAGCAGGCGCTCGCGGTCGCCCACCATGGCCAGCGCCGTCACGGCCAGGGCCGGGATGGTGCGCAGCTGCGGGTCCTTCTTCAGCTCCGCCACCACGCCGTAGCCATCGAGCTTGGGCAAATGCACGTCGCAAATGATCAAGTCCGGCAATTCGCTGCGTGCCATGCGCACGCCCTCTTCGCCGTCATAGGCGGCCAGCGGCGTGTACCCGAAGGCGCGCAGCAAATACACCATCAATTCCATATTGGTGGCGTTATCTTCGATAATCAGGATACGTGCGGACAATTAGCGCCCCCAATAAAAACTGCATGGACTCATTTTCTGCCTGCGTTCAACTTTCCGTTTGCGCGATCTACATAACAATCCTACAACATCTTGCCATACATCCAGAAAAATATCTGTCCGCAGGATGCCTGCGGAACGGCGCAAGCGGCCCCAGGAACAAATTTTCGCCGGCTGTCTTCTGACGTTAGCTTAATACAGTACGCCAGTGGAAAACAGCATTTTCTGCCCCGTGCGTTGTTAAACAGAGGCAACAGCAGAGTCAAAACAGACAGTCTTGCCATGCAGATAAAACACAACAGGAGTCAGGCGAAATGGGGGGAGGAAGGGGGCTGAGCGACTTCGTTCTTGATAGTGATTTCTTCCAGCAGCTGACGCAGCACGCGTGCATCGCTGGCCAGCGCCACGTGGCCGATGCCGCCGAAGGCGAGATTGCGCGCGCCGGGCAGCTGTGCCGACGATTGCGGCGCGACGATATTGTCGTGATGCGAATAGATCGACGTGATCAGCGCGCGCGTCTCCGGCGTCTCGCTGGCGGCCAGTTGCGCCAGCCAGCCGCTCGGCGCGCCATCGATACGGCTCATCTGGCGCGCATTCGTCCCCGCCGCGAGATTGGCCAGCGCCGTGCCGTGGTGCGGCGTGCCGATGGTGATGATGCGGGCCACGCGGGCCGCGCCATGCCGGCGTAGCCAGGCGCGCGCCACCAGGCCGCCCATGCTGTGGGCGACAAGAATCACGCGGTCGCTGCCCGTGCGGGCGCACAGCTCGGTGATGGCTTGCTCGACCTGCGGCACGAACGCCTCGATGTCGCCGTTGATCGGTTCCAGATCGATCGCCTTGTGCACGATACCGGCCCGTGCCAGTTGCCCGCTCAGCTTTGTCCAGTAGCCGCCGTTGCACACATAGCCGTGCACCAGCAGCACCGGCAAGCCCTGGCCAGTGATGGTGTCGGCCGCATGCAGGCGCGGACGCAGCATGCCCCATGACGACGTCCACATGGTGGCGCGCAGTTCGCCGAAAAACAGGCGCGCGGCGCCCATGGCGCCCAGCTGGTACTCAGGCGGCACGGGGCTGCCCAGGCGCCTGCTTTCCCAGAAATTGCGCGCGACGATCAGCGCGCGCACGGCCAGCAGCATGGCCAGCGCCAGCAGCACGGCCATGGCCGGCGAGGCGACGCCCCACGCCTGCATGGCCAGGTACGCCACGCCCAGCACGGCCAGCACTTGCAGCAGCATCAGCCACTTGAGGATGCGCGCGATCATGCCGTCGTCGCAGCAGAGACGGGCACGGGCGCCGGCTTGCCCGTCAGCGCTTGCGCCAGGCCGCTGGCCAGGCGCGCGGCCAGCGCGTAGATCGTCAACTGCGGATTGGCGCCGATCGAGGTGGGGAACAGCGAACCGTCGTGCACGGACAGGTTGCGCACGCCATGGTAGCGCCCATCGGCGCCCGTCACACCCAGGCGCGCATCGTCCGACATGGCGCAGCCGCCCATCACGTGGGCCGACACCACGCGCGCCAGCAAGGCCTTCATCGGCAAGGCGCCGATGGCCTGTTTCGCCTGCGCCCAGCTCGTGTAATGGCTGGCCATTTCATGCACGGGATAGACGCTTTTCGCGCCGGCGGCGAACTGGATTTCCGCCATCGACAGCAGCGCGCGCCGCACGCCATCCCAGATGAAGGGCGTGAGCGGATAGTCGAGCACGGGCGCGCCGAAACCGTCGATCGCAACGCTGCCGCCCGCCGCCTCATGGTGAAAGCCGTCGCGCAGCAGCGCCAGCAAGGCGTGCGCATGGGGGAATTCGCGCATGGTGCGCGCATGTTCGTCGCCGAAGCCGCCCATGGTGGTGGCCATCAGCAGCGGGTGCAAAGGCGGCGCTTCGAGCTTGTAGCCGATGGGACCATCGATGGGCGCGACATGCAGGAAATGGTCGGAATAAATCGTCTGCGGCGCGCCCGCATAGGCGTCGACCCTCTGCGGGAACAGACCCGCCGAGACCACCGTCGGATGCAAAAAGGTGCGCCGGCCCAGCAAACCGTGCGGGTCGGGCGCCTGCGAGCGCAGCAGCAGCGCCGGCGAATTGATGGCGCCGCCGGCCAGCACAAAGTGCTTGGCGCGCAGCGTCAGGCGCACGCCCGTCGGCACTTGCCCGGCCGCGTCGAGCGCCGTCACCTGCAGGCTGTCGACGCGCTCGCCCTTGAAGGTAAAGCGCTCGGCGCGCGCATGCACGAGCAAGCCCGCGCCCAGCGCCAGCGCAGCGGGAATCGTCGTCACCAGCATCGACTGCTTGGCGTTAGTCGGGCAGCCCATGCCGCAGTAGCCGAGATTCCAGCAACCGTTCACGTTGCGCCGGATGGCGGCCGTGGGTATGCCCAGCGCCTGCGCGCCACGCCGCAACAAGTCGTTGTTTTCGTTGGGCGGCGCGGCCCAGTCGCTCACGTGCAGGCGCTTTTCCATCATGGCGAACCACGGCGCCATGGCATCGACGCCATAGCCGGACAAGCCGAAATGCTTGCGCCAGTATTCGAGGGTGCCGGGCGGCGTGCGAAAACTCGAGGTCCAGTTGACGGTGGTCGAACCGCCGACGGTGCGCCCCTGCAGGATATTGATCGCCTTGTCGCGCGTCTTGCGGGCGGCCGATTCCTGGTACAGCGCGGGATAGGCCTGCGCTTCGCGCATCTTGAAGTCTTGCGACGACTTCAGGCCGCCCTCCTCGACGATCAGCACTTTCAAGCCGGCCAGCGCGAGGATTTCCGCCGTCACGCCGCCGCCGGCGCCGCTGCCGATGATGACGACGTCCGCTTCCAGGGTACGGTCGGCGCTCAATGTGCTGGCGTCGGTGACGTTCCAGCCGGCGGCCACGCCGATGGCGATGGGATCGGGTATGGGGGATGTGCTCATGGATGCCTTATGCGCTCAGTTCGGGCAGCGGTCCCGGATAGCCGATGGCGGCCC
Organism: Janthinobacterium sp. NKUCC06_STL; assembly: GCF_019345455.1. Classification (NCBI taxonomy): domain Bacteria; kingdom Pseudomonadati; phylum Pseudomonadota; class Betaproteobacteria; order Burkholderiales; family Oxalobacteraceae; genus Janthinobacterium; species Janthinobacterium sp. NKUCC06_STL. The sequence goes on along the minus strand of NZ_JAHKQY010000005.1, from coordinate 258,136 downwards.
AGTGGGCGGCATCGGCATACCAGGCGCCGAGGATCAGGTCGTGCAGGGCCAGGTAGGCCGTCTGCAGTGTCGCCAGGCGGTGCGTGCGCCACGACTGCAGAAAGGCGGCTACTTGGACCGGATCGGCGTCAAGCCAGCCGCCATGCACGCCGGCGACGAAGCGCCGCGCGGGTGCCAGCGCCAGCAAGCCAAACAGGTCCTGCACCTCCTGCTGCGCCGCCAGCGGCAAGCCACGGATGGCCGTGTCCACGCCGGTGATGGCGCCGTCGAGCGCCGTGGCGCGCGCGGGGGCTTGCTGCGGCAGCGCGCTGCCCAGCATGGCTGGCACGATGGCCGCCAGCGCCGCGCGCGCCCCGCCATCGAGCATGAAGCGGCCAGGCGGCGCCGGTCCGCGCACGAGACGGTAGGCGGCGCCGCCGGCGGCCAGCACCCCGGCGCCAAGCAAGCCCAGTTTCAGAAACGATCTGCGTTGCATCCCCATGTCTCCCCTTGTTTTGTACGGCCTTTTGCAGGCCAGTGTACGCCAAAGGCAGTGGGCGTTTGAACGCAAAAACTAGAGCGCAGAGTCTAGTTTGCGCGACTGAAACCACAGCAGCAGCATGGCCAGCAGCGCCGCCAGCGCGCCGCCGATGGCGATGCTGGGCAAGCCAAAAGCAACGATCAGCGCACCGCCGAGCGCGCCTCCAACGGCCGTCCCCGCATTGAAGGCGGCGATATTCAGGCCCGCCGCCACGGCGTCGCTGCCCGGGCAATGCTGCTGCGCCAGGCGTAGCAGCCGCATGGTCGACAGGGTCACGAGGGCAAAGAACAGCAAGCCCAAAGTGCCGCACAGGGCCAGCATGGCCAGGGGCTGGGCGCGCAACATATAAAAGCCCAGCAAGTTGAGCGCCAGCGCGGCCAGGGCCAGCACGGTGAAACGCAGCGCGTGGGGACGATCGGCGCACCAGCCGCCCAGCAGGTTGCCGCCGATCGCGCACGCGCCAAAGCACAGCATGGCGGCGCCCAGCCAGCCCGCATCGAGTCCGCCCAGCTGCAGCAGGAAGGGCGACACATACGTAAAGAAACTGAAGGTGGCCACGCTGACCAGCGCCGCCACGCCGGCCGCCAGCAGCAGGGGTGGCTGCAAGATGGCGCGCAGGCTGGCCAGCGCAGATACGACGGCAAGCTACTGGCGCGCGGCGGGCATGGCGTAGCGCAAGCCGGCGCCGCCGCACAAGGCCAGCACGCTGATGGCCGCAAATACCCAGCGCCACGACGAGACGGCGCCCAGCCACGTCCCCAGCGGCACGCCGCCGGCCAGCGCCAGGGTCAGGCCCAGCCAGACGATGGAGAGCGCCCTGCCCGCGCGCGACGGGTCGACCAGGCTGGTGGCCGCATGCGAGGCGACGGCCATGAACACGCCATGCGCGAGGCCCACGGCAAAGCGCACACCGAGCAGCGCGCCCAGTGCCGGCGCCGCCGCCATGGCCACGCTGCCAGCGGCCAGCACGAGCATGGTGGCCACCAGCACCTGACGCGTGGGCCGACGCGCCAGCATGGCCGTCAGGATGGGCGCACCGATGGCCGCCCCCAGCGCATACGCGGCGATGGCGCCGCCGGCCGCCGCCACGCTGGCGTGCAAGTCGCGCGCCATGGGAGACAGCAGGCCGGCGGCGATGAATTCAGATAAACCAAAGGCGAAGCTGCACAGGGAAAGAAGATAAATGGCGGGCGGCAGGGAAGCCGCGGCGCGGACAGAAACAAGGGACATGACGGCTCCAGTACAGGCAAAACGCCATGCTGGCCCCTGGATCACCATCTGTAAAATATCTTATTTATCTTGAAATGAGACCTTGCAAGTCTCAATGCGAGGCAGACAGTCGCAACTGCTCCAGCAGCCGCTCGCGCACGGGCGACGTGCGTTGCGGGTCCCACGCCATGTACAGGTCAAGCTGGCGCAGCGCTTCAGGCGCGCTGCTTGCCAGCGGCAGCATGACGACGCCGGCAGGCCTGGATGCGGCCAGGCTGGCCGGCAGCAGCGCGACGCCGAAGCCGGCCGCCACCAGTCCCAGCACCGTTTGCAAGCGGCGCGCCTGCTGCGCCACGTGCGGCACGAAGCCCGCGTGCAGGCACAGGCTGGCCAGCTGGTCGTGGAAACCCTGGCCCAGCTCGCGCGGCGAGGCGACGAAATCGTCACCGGCCAGCTCCGCCAGGTCCACCCGCGCCTGGCCCGCGCAGCGGTGGTTCAAGGGCAGCGCCACGACGATGTCTTCGCCGGACAGGCGCTCGAAGCGCAAGCCCAGCGTGCTGCGGCCCGGTGCGCGCAGCAGGGCGATATCGACCTCGTTCTTTTCCAGCCACTCGACCTGCTGCTGCGTCGACGCTTCGCGCAAGGTGAATTGCACGGCGGGCGAGGCGGCGCGGAAAGCGCGCAAGGCATCGAGTACGTGGGCATACGGCGTGATGTGGATGAAACTCAGGCGCAAATGCCCCTCGATGCCCTGCGCCACGCGGCGCGCAGCGGCCACGCCCTCTTCCAGGCTGGCCAGCACCTGGCGCGCCGTGGCCAGAAACGTGCAGCCGGCGGGCGTCAAGACAACCTTGCGGTTCGTGCGCTCGAAAACAGGGTAGCCGAGCGCCTCTTCCAGCCGCAATATCGCCTGCGACAACGGCGGCTGCGCCATGTGCAGCCGTTCGGCCGCGCGCCGGAAATTGAGTTCCTCGGCGACGGCGATGAACTGGCGCAGCAGCCGGGTCTCTATCATGGGCCTTTTTTGGCGACCGCCAGGATATGCCGGGCGATGCCGCGCAGGATATTGACTTCTTCCGTTTCCAGCCCCGTGCGCGAAAACAGGCGTTTTAAACGAGGCATCAGTTTTTTCGGATTGTCGGCGTCGAGAAAATCGATGGCCACCAGCGCCTGTTCCAGATGCGCATACATGCCGTCGACCTGCGCCAGGCTGGCCGCGTCGCCATGGAAACCGACGGGACTGGCGGCTTGTCCATCGCCGAGGGCCGCCACGCGGCATTCATAGGCCACCACTTGCGCCGCCTGCGACAGGTTCAGCGAGGAATACTCGGGATTGGCGGGAATGTTGATCAGCACATTGCACTGCTCGACGATCTCGTTGGGCAAGCCGAAGCGCTCGTTGCCGAAGATGACAGCCGCGTGCAGCTCTTCGCCGGCCGCAAGTTGCGCGGCAATGGCGCGCGGGGCCGTGACGGGCGGCGAAAATTCGCGCAATCTGGCCGACACGGCGGCCGCGTAATTGCAGCCTTCGAGCGCTTCGGCGATCGAGCCGACGATGCGCGCGCCCGACAAAATATCCTGCGCGCCGCTGGCGAAGGCCACCGCTTCCGCATCCGTCAAGGCATCGGGAAAACGGGGATTGACCAGCACCAGATCGGAAAAACCCATCGTTTTCATGGCGCGCGCGACGCCGCCAATGTTGCCAGGACGACTAGTTTCGACAAGAATAAATCGCAGGCGTTTGAAAAGAGACGTGTTGATTTCGGGCAGATTCATTTAAAATAGCGCTATTGCGCGGTATCGATACAGGAAATTTCGGGAAACGGGGTCACAAAACGCTGACTCCAGGCCGGGATTTTAACCACTTCAGCACCGCTCCGCTCTTTAATTCATTCTTGCACTCTATCGTACCGGCGCCGAAAGGCGACGCTGGGCGGTCGCGTGCTTTTAACGGAAGCTCACATGCACCCAATGCTCAACACGGCGATCAAAGCCGCCCGCCGCGGCGCCGCCGTCATCAATCGCGCCTCTTTCGACCTCGACCGCGTCGTCGTCACGGAAAAACAACATAACGATTTCGTCACCGACGTCGACCAGGCGGCCGAACAAGCCATCATCGAGGTGCTGTCCAAAGCCTACCCGGACCACGCGTTCCTGGCTGAGGAATCGGGAGCTTCCGCCAACTCGCACGACGAGAATGAATATCAGTGGATCATCGACCCGATCGATGGCACCACCAACTTTATCCACGGCTTCCCGCAATACTGCATCTCGATCGCCCTCGCGCATCGCGGCGTCGTCACGCAAGCGGTCATCTACGATCCGGTCCGCAACGACCTGTTCACGGCCACTAAAGGCGCCGGCGCCTACCTGAACGAAAAACGCATCCGCGTCACCAAGCTGGACCGCATCTCGAACGCCCTGCTGGGCACCGGCTACGTGGCCGGCAGCGCCCGCGCGCTGGACGAATACCTGAAGATGTACGCAATCATGGGCGAACGCAGCCAGGGCGTGCGCCGCGCCGGCTCGGCCGCGCTGGACCTGGCCTACGTCGCTTGCGGCCGCCTGGACGGCTTCTACGAAAAAGGCTTGAAGCCTTGGGATATCGCCGCCGGCGCCCTGATGATCACGGAATCAGGCGGCATCGTCGGTGAGTTCAGCGGCGAATCGGACTACCTGTACAAGGGCGACGTCATCGCCGCCAGCCCGAAGATCTTTGGCCAGATGATCACCCTGCTGACGCCATTCGCCTGATTGCCAGGCAAGAGCTGATGTAAAGAAGCTGCCGGAGGAAACTCCGGCAGCTTTTTTTTGCCTCTCAATTGCCGCGCATGGCCGGCAGCAGCACGCGATAAATCTGCAGGAACGCCGGGCCCATCAGCACGACCATCAGCGACGGGAAGATGAAAAAGATCAGCGGGAACAGCAGCTTGAGGGCGATCCTGGCCGCCGTTTCTTCGGCGCGCTGGCGCCGCTTGGTGCGCAGCTGGTCGGACTGCACGCGCAGCGACGCGGCGATGCTCGTGCCGAAGCGCTCGGCCTGGATCAGCAAGGTCACCAACGCATCGACGTCTTCCACGCCCGTGCGCAGGGCCAGGTTGCGCAAGGCCTTGTCCTTGGCGCTGCCGGCGCGCAGCTCCAGCGTCACCAGTTGCAGCTCTTCGGCCAGGACCGCGCTTTTCAGGCCGATTTCCTGCGCCACGCGCGCCAGCGCCGCATCCATCGCCAGCCCCGCCTCGACGCACACCGTCATCAGGTCGAGCGCATCGGGAAAGGTTTCGAACACTTCGCGCTGACGCTGTTTCAGGCAGTGCGACAGCCAGACATTGGGCAGGTAATAGCCAAGGGCGGCCGCCGCGAGCAGCCACAACGGCATATTGTGCCCGCCCTGGCGCAGCAGAAAATACAGCAGCAGCGGCAAGCCCACGAACAGGCCCGTCTTGGCCGCATAAAACAGGGCCGGCGCGGCCTGGCTGCGCCAGCCGGCATGCACGAAGCGGCTGCGGATGGGCGAACGTTCCCAGCCCTCGTCCGGCAGCGACAGCCTGGCCAGCGGGCGCGTCAGGCTGACGGCGTGCGCCACCCAGCGCCGCCTGGCATGGCGCTCGCGGTCGCCGGCGGCGGCATCGCCGAGCGCCTGCAGCCGCTCCTGCACGGCACTGCCGGCGAACAGGCGCAGCACCAGCACGGCCAGCGCGAAAACAATCAGGAACAGCAGGCCCAGCAAAGCCAACTGCGCCGCACTCATGCCGCTCATCGTGTCTTTTCTTTCATGTCACACCCGGATATGGATAATTTTTCGGATGCCGAGCACGCCAACCATCAGCAAGCCCAGCGCCACGCCGACCATCTTGCGCCCGCCCGCATCCGTGTACAGCACGGCAATGAACTGCGGATTCATCACGTGCATCATCAGCGCCGCGCCAAACGGCAGCAAGCCCAGCACCCAGGCCGACATGCGCCCTTCGGCCGACAGCACGCGCACCTGGCCCAGCAGTTTCAATCGGTCGCGGATGATGGCGCTGATGCTGCCCAGCAATTCAGTCAGGTTGCCGCCCGTTTCGCGCTGGATCAGCACGGCGATGACGAAATAGCGCAAGTCCGTGCTGGGCACGCGCGCGGCCAGGTTGCCCAGCGCATCGGCCATCGCCACGCCAAAACTGACTTCGTCGAACACGGCGCGGAACTCGTCGGCCAGCGGCCCCGTCATCTCCTCGCCCACCATTTTCAGCGCGGTGGGAAAGGCATGGCCGGCGCGCATGGCGCGGCCCATCAGGTCGAGCGCGTCCGGCAACTGCTGCTCGATGCGCACCAGCCGCCGGCTCCTGGCGCGGCGCGCCAGCAGATACGGCAGCGCGGCGCCGCCCGCGCCCAAGCCCAGGCGCACATACCATGGCAGCGGCAGCGCGCTGGCCAGCAGCAAGCCAACCGTCGCGCCCAGTGCGCAATAGCCGAGAAAGCCGGCCACCAGCCAGCGCATGCCCGCCTGCAGCAGCAGTTGCTCGACGCGCCGCGCGCCGGGCAAGCCTTCCAGCACGCCTTGCAGGAAGGGATAGACGCTCAGCGGGCGCTGCTTGGTGATCGACAGCGCCTGTTCGCCATCGCTGGCCGTATACATGGACTGCAAGCGCCGCGCCACCCGCGCCGCGCCCGGCCCCCGCGCCGCTTGCCACGCCAGCCAGGCGCCCGCCACCAGCAGCAGGACGGCCAGGAAGAGGAACACATAAACAAGGTAGGAAAGCATGGCGGTCAGCGCCCCGCCGCCGTGGGCTCGAACAGGGCGGCCGAGACGCCGATGCCAAAGCTGTTCAGGCGTTCGAGGAAACGCGGGCGGATGCCGCTGGCCGAGAAATGCCCGACCACCGCGCCGCCCTCTGCCACGCCCGTCTGCCTGAAGCTGAAGATTTCCTGCATCGTGATGACCTCTCCTTCCATGCCCGTGATTTCCTGGATCGACGTGACCTTGCGCTTGCCGTCGATCAGGCGCGACACTTGCACCACCACCGACACGGCCGAGCTGATCTGCTGCCGGATGGCCTTGCTGGGCAAATTCGCCGCCGCCATGCTGATCATGTTTTCCAGCCGCGTGATGGCGTCGCGCGGCGTATTGGCGTGGATGGTGGCCATCGAGCCTTCGTGGCCCGTGTTCATCGCACCCAGCATGTCGAGCGCCTCGGCGCCGCGCACTTCCCCCAGGATGATGCGGTCCGGACGCATGCGCAACGCATTGCGCACCAGCGCGCGCTGGCTCACCTCGCCCTTGCCCTCGATATTCGCGGGCCGCGTTTCCAGGCGCACCACGTGCGGCTGCTGCAATTGCAGCTCGGCCGCGTCTTCCACCGTGACGATGCGTTCCGTATGGCCGATGAAGCCGGAAATCACGTTGAGCATGGTCGTCTTGCCGCTGCCCGTGCCGCCGGAAATGAGGATGTTCATCTTCGCCTTGCCCAGGCCCTGCAGCACCTCGGCCATCTCGGCCGTCATGCTGCGGTAGGCGACCAGGTCGGCCAGGCGCAGCGGATCGACGGAGAAACGCCGGATCGACATCACGGGGCCGTCGATGGCCAGCGGCGGGATGATGGCGTTGACGCGCGAACCGTCGGGCAGGCGCGCATCGACCATGGGACTCGATTCGTCGATGCGCCGGCCCACGCGCGAGACGATCTTGTCGATGATTTTCATCAGGTGGGCGTCATCGTCGAAGCAGATGTCGGTCAGCTCCAGCCGGCCGCCGCGTTCCACATACACCTGCTTGTGGCCGTTGACGAGGATATCCGACACGCTGGCGTCCGACAGCAAAGTTTCGAGCGGTCCGAAGCCCAGCATCTCGTGTTGGATGTCGCGCGTCAGGCTCCGGCGCTCGGCGTCGTTGATGACCACCGCCTCTTCGTCCAGCAGGCGCTCGACCAGGCCGCGCAATTCTTCGCGGATGCGCTCCTGCGACAGGCGCTGCATGCTTTCCAGGTCGACTCTTTCCAGCAGCAGTCCATGGATGCGCAGCTTGAGGTCGCGGTAGCCGTGGTTGTCGATGGCGGCCGCGCGTTGCGGCGCGAGCGCGGCGATCTTGGCGCTGCCGAGCCGTTCGCGGATGGACAAGGCGGCGGTGGGGGAACTAGCCATGAAATGCTCCTGTTTAAAAGGTGAATCAGGCGCGCCGCAGAACACGGCCCAGCCAGCCCTGGCGCGCCGTGCTGGCCGCGCCGCCGGCCAGGCTGGCGGCGAACTCCTGCAGCGAGCGGGTGATCGGGCTGGCCTTGTCGAGCTGTAAAATCGGCATGCCCTGGTTGACCGAGGCGGCCGCCGAAGCGTAGTGATTCGGCACCGTGCGGTAGACAGCCGTGCCATACGCCGCTTCCAGGTCGCGCAGGCGGATTTCGCCGCCCTTGTCGTGGCGGTTGACGATGATGTGCACCTTTTCCTTCGCGTATTCGAGCGAGCGGAACATGCCCAGCAAGCGCTTGCCGTCGCGGATGTACGGCAAGGTCGCCTGCAGCACGGGAAAGATCATGTCGGCATGGTCGAGCGCGCGCACGCTGACGGCGTCGAGGTTGCGGCCCACGTCGAGCACGATGAAATCGTACTGGCGCCTCGCTTGCCGGATGATGGCGTCGATGTGCTCGGGCGCCACTTCACTGGCGTGGGCTGGATCCTCGGGCGCGGCCAGCACGCTGTAGTTGGGCAGGATGTGCAGCATGCTCGACCCGAGGAACGAGGAGTCGAGCCGGTGGATGTCGCGCGTGACGTCGGACAGGGTGGCCAGCGGTTTGTTCTCGGAAACGAAGAGCGAGGCGTCGCCAAAATGCAGGTTCATGTCGATCAGCGCAACGCGCTGCTGGCCGCCGGCGGCCAGCGCATAACCGAGGTTGCTGGCAATGAAGGTGGCGCCGCTGCCGCCCTTGCAGGAAATGAAGGCGAGCACCTTGCCGTTGCCATGCTCGCGCCGCTCCAGCTTTTCCTCGATGCGTTCGAGCGCCGCATGCAGGCTGGCCGGCGCGGCGGGAAATGGCAGCACGTCGCGCACGCCCGCGCGCATGGCCTGCAGCAGGAACTCGGGCGCCTGCTGGTGGCACAGCACGATGAAGGCCATGCGCGGATGCAGGTTGCTGAGGCGCTCGATGGCGGCCAGGTCGGCGCCCTCGTTCGATGGGCGGTCGAAGATCAGCACGTCGGGCAGCGACTGCGCCGCCAGCAGCGGTTCGAGCGAGTCGCCGCCGGCGCTGATCTCGTCGAGCCGGTTGCGGCTGCGCAGCAACCGTCCCAGTTCGGACAGGGTTTTTTCATCCCTGGAATGGATGGCGATTTTCACGATATGCCTTGCTGATTCTGTGGTGACGGTGCCAGGTTCACGGACGCGTCCCGACACCGATGGTAAAGGCGGCCCCTTGCGGCGCGGGCGCGGCAAAGCTTTTCTGGTACGCCGCGTAGGCGGCCTGGGCGGCCTTGCCATCGATGCCGGCCACGGGGTCGCGGTTCGCGCCCGCCTGCGGCGACAGCACTTGCCGCGCGCGCAGCTGCGCGACGCTGTGGCCGAACTGGCGGTCCAGGTTCGGCGTGGCGGCGCAGCCGCTGGCGGCCAGCGCGGCCAGCAGCACGGGAAAGTAAAAAGAATGCTGCATGATGTGCTCCTATTGAGTGTCCGGACCGGGCGCCGGTGTCTGCGCGGCCGCTTCCTGGCGTGGCCGTGGCGCGGCGGCGCCTTCCATTTTTCCCTGCAAGAAGAACTCGCCGCGGCTCGGCGCCACATAGGCGTCGGTCGGCAGCACGATATCGGCGCCATCGGCGGTGTCGAGCGGCTTGACCAGGTGCGGCGTGATGATGAACACCAGCTCGGTCCGGTCAGTCTGAAAATCGCTGCTGCGGAACAGCGCGCCCAGCACGGGAATCTCGCCCAGGAAGGGCAAGGCCTTGATGTTGGTCGTCACATTGTTCTTGATCAAGCCGCCAACGGCAAAACTCTGGCCATCGAACAGCTGCACCGTCGTGGTGGTGCGCCGCGTGGTAAAGGCCGGCAGCACCGCGTTGGCGGCGGCGCCCCCGCCGGTGGTGATGCCGATGCCTTCGCGGTTCAGCTCCGACACTTCCGGCGCCACCTTCAGGTTGATGCGTCCGCCTTCCAGCACGGTGGGCGTGAACTTGACGGCGATGCCGAATTCCTTTTCCTCCAGCGTGATCTTGTTGGTCGTGCTGTCTTGCGCGACCGGAATGAAAATCTTGCCGCCCGCCAGGAAACTGGCTTCCTGGCCGCTGATGGCCATGATGTTCGGCTCGGCCAGCACCTTGACCAGACCGTCGCGCTTTTGCGCATCGAGCGTCAGCCCGTTGCCATTCTTGCCGTGCACGGCGCCCAGCTGGCTGGGGTTGCCGCTGAGCAGGTTCGACAGCAGGCCGTAGCTCCAGTTGCCGCGCGTGCCGCTGAGGCCCACGCTGGCACCGAGCTGGTCGACGAGGGTCTTCGACACTTCGGCGATCTTCACTTCCAGCATCACCTGTTGCGGCGCCGCGATCGTCAGCATATTGATGACCTTGACGCCCCCGCCCGCACTGGCGGCGGCGTCGACAGGCGCGGAAGATGCAGCCGCCTCGCCCACGCCGCGCTGCGCATAGGCTTGCGCCATCTCGAGGATCTGGCTGGCCTTGACGCCGTCGCTCACCTGCCCCGACAGCACGATGCTGCCGCCGGCCGCACCGGCCTTGACGGCGCGCTCGCCAGGAAAGACATAGGCCAGCTGTGCCTGCAAGCCTTCGACGTCGATCTCGACTTCAATATCGACGATCACGGGGCGCTGCTGCCGGTCCCACAGGATCAGATTGGTGCTGCCCGGGGCCAGGCCCCAGACGAACAGCTGGCTGGACGAGCCCAGCATCCTGGCGCCGGCCACCCTCGCATCGTTGACGGCGATCTGCGACACCGGCAAGCTCAGCTTGCGCAAGGTGGACTTGCCCACGGCGATGCGCACGGGCTCGCCCAGTCGGGCGATATCGGCGCCCAGCGACATGGCCGGCGCCGCCACCGGCGACATGACGGCTTGCCTGGCCGGCGCCGCCGCGATGGCGATGGCTGGCCAGGCCAGTCCTGCCGCCAGGGCCAGGCGCATGCCCGCACTCGTGGCGTGCTTACGAAATGTGTTCATCGATCATCCTTGCTCGCTTGCCTGCTGATTTTTAAAATTGCTGGACGCTCGTATCCATGCCCTTGATGACGGTGATGCTGTCGCGCGCGGCGGCGCGTGCCGGGGCCGGTTGGCGCCGCGCCGCGCGCACGGGCGCGGCCGCCGGGGCCAGCGCCTTCAGTTCCAGCAGCGACTCCTTGGTGGCGCCGCCCGTGTTGACGGGTTCCGGATCGACCTGGTTGCGCAGCACCAGCGACAGGCTGCCCACGCTGCGCGCCAGGTCCAGCTTTTCCACCTGCTCCGGCGTCAGCTCCAGGGTCACGGCGTTGACCACCTTGGGCTTGTTGTCGTCGCGGCCCGACTCCTGCGCCACGGCCAGCACGAGTATGCGTTCAAGCACGATCTTGGAAATGGCCAGCGGCTCGCCGCCCGCCTGCCTGGCGCGGTCATCCTGCGTATGCACGAGAATGTCGACGAAATTGCCCGGCAGGGCGAAGCCGGCCACGCCCACCACGTCATTGACGCGCACGGTCATGGCGCGCTTGCCGGCCGCCACGATGGCCGACAGGCCGCCCGTGGCGCCGGGCGGCGCGAGTTTGCTTTCCAGCACAGGCTCGCCCTTGCTGACGGCGCTACGCGTGATGCGCCCGTCGAGCGGGCCGGCCTCGCCAAATGCTCCGGGCGGCATGGCGCCGGCCGGCCAGTCCATGCCGCGCAGCATGGCCGGCGTCACCTTCGCGCCCACGCCGATATCGACCAGCGCGACCATCACCGTCTGGCTGGCTGGCGCGCCCTGCCCTGACATCCAGCGCGCGGCCGCCAGCACGGCGCCCCCCGCCATCAGCAACGCCAGCAGCAGCACGATCGCAACGCGGCTATTTCTCATTGTTTTTCCTCTTGGTAAAACTGGGGTTTCCGGACGGACGCGTCATGCCTGGCCGCCGGCCGCCATGGCCAGCCAGATGGCGGTGCCGGCGGCAATGGCAATCGCATACGGCAAGTTGCCGCCCGGCGCGGCGGGCGCGTCAAGCTGCGGCGCCTCGCCCGCCGCGGCGCGCAGCCAGCCTTGCAGCAGCAACTGGCGGGCATTGACCAGCGACTGGCGCAGCGTGCCCTGGTACAAGGCCACGACCAGCGCCAGCACGCCGCCGGCGAGCAGGCTGCACAGCACGGCAAACACGGTGGCGCGGGGCCCCAGAAACGCTCCCACCATCGCCATCAGCTTGACGTCGCCCGCGCCCAGCGCCTTCAGCGCATGCATGGGCAACAGCAAGCCCAGGCCGGCGGCCAGGCCGCCCAGCGCCAGCCACGGTCCGGCCGGCGTTACCCCGGGCAAGGCCAGGCTGTTGAGCAGCACGCCCAGCACGGCGCCGGCAAACACCAGCCGGTTGGGAATGCGCCGGCGGCGCACGTCATGCCAGACAGCCGCGGCAAGCAGCCCCCACAGGACTATGGCGGGGCTGAACGTCCAGAAAGAATGAGGGTCCATCGTGTACCTGATGCAAGCCGAGCGCATGACAGCATGCGCATCGTTGGGCGGGAAGTCGGCAGGCCGGTGCGCATGGGCAGCCGGCCTGTCGGGTGCAGCGCGGTGGGCAAGCGTTTTAAATCGCCGCGCCCGTCAGCTTGGTGCCGATCGCCTTGAAGGCGCCATCGAGGCCGGTGGTGAAATAGCCGACGGCCGTGACCAGCGCCGCAGCCACCAGCGCCGCGATCAGCGCATATTCGATGGCAGTCACGCCATCTTCTTCGGCGATAAAGTTTTTAATGAAATTCATATTATTCCCTTTCAGGTCAAGTTTTAAACATGATAAAAACTGAAAATACAGTCTGAAAATAAAAACATTACCCTTGTTTTTATTTGCCAATTTCTGATGCGTGTATTTTATATAAACAAACATAAAATCGAATCAGAGAAAAGTCATTTTATGCGCAGTACAAAACATCTTAATTTTTTGTCTATAATCAGGACATATGTACTGTCACTCCGCATGGATGGGCTCGGCCAGCCGGTTGCGGGTGGCGTACACATATAATTCCAGGCGGTTGGTGACGTCGAGCTTGCTGTAGATCGATGTCAGATGATTACGCAAAGTTTGCTCCGAGATAAAAGCGCGCTGGGCGATTGCGCGGTTCAGCGCGCCATTTCCTTCCACCATCATGGCAACGATCTTGCGCTCCTTCAGCGTCAGCCTGGCGATCCGCTGCTCTTCCGGATCGGGCGCCGCTTCCGGCTTGTTCAGCACGCCCAGCATGCTGTCGAGCAGCGCCGGATCCAGGCACAACTCGCCCTGATGCAGGCGGGCGATGGCGTCGACCATTTGCTTGACGGGCGTTTCCTTGCCCACCACCGCGCGCGCGCCACTGCGCACGGCGCGCCCGCAGGCGGCCTGGTCCTGCGTGCCGCTGAACAGCATTGCGCGCGACACGCCATTGCCGAGCAGCTGCGGCAGGTAATCGATGGCGCAGGCGCCGCCGCAGCCCAGGTCGGCGTCCAGCACGATGACGTCGGGGCACAGGGTCCGCGCCAGCAGCAGCGCGCTGTCGATCTCGGTGGAACTGGCCACCACCTGCATCGCCGGCTGGGCGCTGGCGAACAACTGCTCCAGGCCCCACAGCCAGGTCTTGTGGTCCGACACCAGCATGACGCGGATGACATTTTGTGTTGACATGCTTTACCTCTTTACTTGAAGCCCACTCCCCTCGGGGAATGTTGTTGATCCGAATCGGGTTGCCTGCCTCGTCCGCGCGCGCCTTCTGCTGCCGCGCGCAGGGGGAAAAAGTCATGGGGGCACGAAGGAAGAGGCCTTGGGCCGGCACGCGCACACGCGGTGCGTGACCCAGGCCAGCGGACGCCGCATGGCGGGCGTGTGCCGATGGAGGGGCAGCGTGGCCAGGGCGGACGCACCGCGGGTGCGCCATCGCAGCTGCCACCGCTGCTGTTGCTTACATTGCAGCATTTTGTTGCATCACCTTGCAAAACAAGTCCTTGCCTGCACGCAGGACAATCCTGACACCAGGCCTGTTTTCCTACCCGCGCATATTACTCCCGGCCCTGTGGGGAAGGGGCCGGCACAATTGAAATAAGGCAGTTAATTACGATTATCTTGACCTGTAATAATTTAAATGGCGGACACGCCATTGAAAATCGATATAGAATAATCGCCAGTCAAATGGCGCAATGCCATCCGCCCGACATTCGTCATCGCGGAACTTAACCGGATTATTCCCATGCGTTTAAAACAGGCCGATTCCCGCATATTCCGCAAGCACGACGGACAAGGCGGCACCACGCTGCTTGAATTGGCCCTGATCACACCGGTCTTTCTCATGCTGATAATCGGCATCATCGAATTGAGCATGGCCTATTTTGCCAATATGACCATGCAGCACGCGGTGCGCGAAGGCGCGCGCTATGCCGTCACGGGGGCCAAGGACCTCGACCCCGACAGTGCCAACCAGCAGCGCTACCAGGCCGTGATGCAAAAAATACGCGACAGTTCCATGGGCATGTATGACAAGGTCAGCCCCGTGATCTCCGTCAACGGCAATGATGCGGTCGGCGCCGCCATGTTCGGCCAGGCCGGCGATGTCGTCGTCATTACCGTCGATTGCCGCTGGGCGTTTGCCACGCCCATGATCCGTGCCCTGTTCCGCGATGGCCAGGCGCATTTCGTGGTGGCCGCGGCCATGCGCAATGAAAGCTTTGGCGGCCTGTGATGCGCTGCCCTCCTCCTGCGCGCCGCGCCGCGCGCGGCATCGCCGCCATCGAATTTGCCATCGTGCTGCCCCTGCTGGCCTTGCTGCTCTTCATGCTGGCCGACCTGGCGCGCGCCATCCAGGCCAAGACCATCCTGCTCAATATCAGCCGCGAAGGCGCCAACCTGTCCGCGCGTGCCACGTCCGACCTGAGCGGTTCGAGCCAGGGCATCATGAACGCGCTGGCGGCCACCACCCCGCCGCTGGACATGCCGGCGCGCGGCATGATCTATATCACCAAGATCATGGGCCACGCGGCCGGCCCGCATGGCAGCGTGCGTAATATCGTGCTGGAGCAATACCGCTGGAACGCGGGTGCGCAGCGCAGCGCCTACCAGCCGGACAGCCAGGTATGGCAGTGCGCCAGCTGGATGGCGAACGGCGCCTGCGGCAATATCGGCAAGAACGACGCGGCGCCGGGCGCGAACCTGATGCAAGGCCAGCTGGCCGATGGCGAACTGATTTATGCAGTGGAAACCTTCTACCATTTCGACATGCTGTTCGGCGCGATCGGGACGCGCGCCGGCCAGGCGCCGCTGCTGGGCCCCGACCTGTACTCAATGACGGTATTCTGATGCGCGCACCACACAAAAAACAGGCAGGACAAATATTGGTGATGGTGGCGCTGTCGGCCGTCGTACTGATCGGCTCGGTAGGACTGGCGCTCGATTCCGCGCTGGGCTACCTGGTCAAGGCCAAGCTCAATGCGGCGGTCGACGCCGCCAGCCTGGCGGCGGCGCGCGGCGTCAGCGCCGGCGACAGCCGCGACGCGCAGGAAGCCAATGCGCGGCTGTCGGCACGCAAGTTCTTCAACATCAACTACCCCGACAAATTCCTGCTGTCCACGCCGACGCTCGAGCCGGTCGAAGTGCATTTCGACGGCGGCACCGTGACAATCGACGTGGCGGCCCGCGCTTCGCTGCCCGTCTCGCTGATGGGCGTGCTCGGTTTCAAGACGCTGGAAGTATCGGCGCGCGCGCAAACCGTGCGCAAGGACCTCGACATGGTGCTGGTGATGGATACCTCGGGCTCGCTGGTGAAGAATGCCGAGGCAGTGAAGGCGGCGGGCATCGCCTTCCTCGACAAGTTCAATGCCAGCATGGACCGGGTCGGCCTGCTGCATTTTTCCAGCGGCGCGCAGATCGATGTGCCGATCCGCACCGTCGAGCGCGGCTTCGACCGGTTTGCCGCCAGCACCGCCATCGGCCAATACCACTTCGACGGCGGCACCAATTCGGCCGAAGGCATGTGGCATGCCCGCAACCAACTGCGCAAGATAGACGCCTCGCGGCGCTCCAGCCTGCGCGTGATCGTATTTTTTTCCGATGGCTCTCCCGCCGCGTTTTCTTCGCACTTTTTCCCTGCCGACAGCGGCAACTGCCGCAAGGCGGGATCGATCGCAACATGGACCGACCTGCCCCAGGGCTCGGCCACGGGCGTGGACGGCCTGTACCGGATCGACGTGGCCGGCAACAACAAACTCAGTCCGGCCGAGGATTGCAAAGCCAGCGCCCTGGCCAGGCTGCCCGACTGGTACAACGCCAGCCACGACGGCGAGACGGCAAGCCAGGCAGCAGGCTTGCACGAATTCCCCATCGTGACCAATGCGCCGCGCGTGGTCACCAGTTCACTGTCGACGCCGCAGCGCGGATGGACCAATGTACACCGCGCCTCGCGCAACCTGGTCGAAGCGATGGCGGCCAAGGCGCGCCAGGAAGACATCTTCGTCTTCACCCTGGGCATGGGCAGCTCGCTGACCAAGCCCGAGGGGCCGGACAAGGAAAAAGGCGAAGACCTGCTGCGCTGCCTGGCCAATGCACCCGATGCGAAAGCGGCTTGCCGCAAGCCGGCCGAACCCGTGGGCCTGTACTGCTATGCGGCCACCGAAAGCGAGCTGAGTCCCTGTTTCACGCGGCTCGCCTCGGCCATTTTGCGCATTTCCAAATAAGGCCCGCCACCGGCTAGAAGGCGAAACAGCTGCAGCCGAGCGTGCCCCAGAAACCGGAAAAGTCACTGATCGGCACGGCCGACTTGCGCGCCCGGTCGTGGGCGTGCGCATGCACGCCGCAGGCGCCCGCGCACTGGTGCGGCATGGCGGCTTGCGCCTGCTTCGCCACGGGCCGGTAATGGCCGGGCACCGCGCGCACGGGCGACCACTCGGGCAACACGGGAATCGGCGGCGGCGCCAGGGTCGCAAATTCCGCCTGGCCGTAGACGACCTTGCCGCCGACGATGGTCAGCACGGATTCGATGGACTTGATCGCTTCTTCCGGCACCGTGAAATAATCGGCCGACAGCACGGACAGGTCGGCCAGCATGCCCTCGCGGATGCGCCCCTTCTTGCCTTGCTCGCTGGAGAACCAGGCGCTGCCCGCCGTCCACAGTTCCAGCGCCGTGTCGCGCGACAGTCTGCCCGCCGCATCCGTCAGGGCCAGGCCGCCCACGGTACGCCCCGACACCAGCCAGTACAGCGCCGTCCACGGATTGTAGCTGGCGACCCGCGTGGCGTCCGTGCCGCCGCCGACGGGCACGCCTGCGTCGAGCATGCGCTGCACGGGTGGCGTGGCCTTGGCGGCATCCGCGCCATAACGCTCGACGAAATACTCGCCCTGGAAGGCCATGCGGTGCTGGATGGCCAGGCCGCCGCCCAGCGCCCTGACGCGGTCGATGTTGCGCGGGCTGATGGTTTCCGCGTGGTCGAACAGCCAGTGCAGGCCGGCGAACGGCGTGTCGCGGTTGACCTTTTCAAACACGTCGAGCATGCGGCTGATCGATTCGTCATAGGTGGCGTGCAGGCGGAACGGCCAGCGCTGCTCGACCAGGTGGCGCACGACTTTTTCCAGTTCATCCTCCATGCCGGCCGCCAGCTCGGGGCGCGGTTCGAGGAAATCCTCGAAGTCGGCGGCGGAAAACACCAGCATTTCGCCGGCGCCGTTATGCCGGTAAAAGTCCGTGCCGTCGCCCGGCTTGATCATGCCGGTCCACTTCTGGAAGTCCTGCAATTCCGCGCCCTTGTTTTGCGTGAACAGGTTGTAGGCGATGCGTATCGTCAGCTGCTCCTTTTGCGCCAGTTCGTCGACGACGGCGTAATCCTCGGGATAATTCTGGAAGCCGCCGCCCGCATCGATGGCGCTGGTTAGCCCCAAGCGGTTCAATTCGCGCATGAACTGGCGCGTGGAATTGACTTGCAGCTCGCGCGGCAGGCTCGGGCCTTTCGCCAGGGTCGCATACAGGATCATGGCGTTCGGCCGGGCGATCAGCAGGCCGGTCGGATTGCCTGCCGCATCGCGCACGATTTCGCCGCCGGGTGGGTTCGGCGTGTTCTTGTCGTAGCCGACGGCGCGCAGGGCGGCGCGGTTGAGCAGGGCGCGGTCGTACAGGTGCAGGATGAAGACGGGCGTATCTGGCGCGGCCGCATTGATTTCATCGAGGGTCGGCATGCGCTTTTCCGCGAACTGGAATTCCGTCCAGCCGCCCACCACGCGCACCCATTGCGGATTCGGCGTGCGCAAGGCTTGGTCCTTGAGCATGCGCAAGGCGTCGGCCAGCGAAGGCACGCCTTCCCAGCGCAATTCCAGGTTGTAGTTCAAGCCGCCGCGGATCAGGTGCAGATGCGAGTCGTTCAAGCCGGGAATCACCGTGCGGCCAGCCAGGTCAATCACCTGCGTGGCGGGGCCGCGATGGCGCATCACGTCTTCCACGTCGCCGACGGCGAGAAATTTGCCATCGGCGATGGCGACGGCGGACGCCAGCGGCTGCGTCCTGTCGACCGTGTGGAAACGGCCGTTGAGCAAGATGGTGTGTGCGTGCATGGGAACTCCCCAATCAAATGAAAACACGGCCCCGCCGGCGGGCGGCGGAGCCATAGTCAGTGAAAAATCAATGGCCTTCGCTGGCGTTGAACATCGATTTGGCGTAGATCAGGCCCAGGCCATAGCCGCCGCCGTGCGCCACGGCCGTCGCCACGGTTTCATTGTAGGTTTCGCCGCGGGCCCAGTCGCGCTGCAGTTCCAGCAAGTATTGCACGGACGTCATCGGCTGCGCGCCCGCCTGTATCATGCGCTGCATCGCCATCGCATGGGCTTCGTCGGAGACGTCGCCGCTGGCGTCGGCGATCACGTAGACGTCAAAACCCTGCTCCAGCGCCGACAGCGCGGGACCGACGATGCACACCGACGTCCACAGGCCGGCCAGCACGATCTTGCCCTTGCCGTAGCCATTCACCTTGTCGGCGATGCGCGCATCTTCCCAGGTGTTCATGCTGGTGCGGTCGATCGGCGCCTGATCCGGGAAGACGGACTGGATCTCGTCGAAGATCGGGCCGGAGAACGATTTCGCCGCCACCGTCGTCAAAATCGTCGGCACCTTGAATTCCGCTGCCGCCTTGGCCACCAGGGCCGCGTTGTTACGCAGCAGGGCCAGGTCGATGGAACGGGTGGCGAAGGCCATTTGCGACTGGTGGTCGATCATGATCAGGGTATGATCGTTCGGGGTCAGCAGTTTTTTGGCGGCTTGGGCGGTGGCGATAGGCATGATGTTTTCCTTAGTGAAAATAATTGAATATAAAAAAGAGAGATCGTTATACGGTGCTGCTGCTCCTGCCCTTGCGTCACGCTGTGTGTGCCGGGCCAGTGCTATGCAGTATGGACGAGATGGTTTGAAAACAAAAACGGAAAGAATGCCAAGCTATGTGCAATTTTTTCGATAATGAAAAATGACCGCAACAGCAAGCGACACATCAAGGAGAAAACATGGGATTTGAATTCAGGATCACGGCCAGCCTGACGCAGGAACAGCGCCAGCACCTTGCACAGCTGCCAGAGTTGGTGGCTCCGGCGCCGCGCCCGCCCGGCGGCGCCATGCCCGACACCGAGGCCAGGCTGACGGATGCCGGCCTGTATGTGTGCCAGCACCTGCGCCCGGACCCGTGGCACGGCCTGGAGACCGTGCGCGCCTGGCTCGATGCGCAGGGCGTACGTTATGCCGTCGACGAGATCGACGACTGAATAAACCTACAAGGCGCCTTCGAGCATGACGCGCAGGGTGCGGTAGCTGTCCGTATCGACCGTGCGCAGCAGGCTGCCGGCGCCATCCGCATACAGGCTGCGCGTGCGCTCACGCTGGCGCAGCAGATTGGCGCCCGACACGCGCAGGCGCAGCTGGTCGCTGAAGGTCCACAACGCGTACAGATCCAGTTCGCGCCGGGCGCCCTGCCAGGCCAGCAGCTGGCTTGACTCGCGCGTCCGTCCACCGCCCTGGTAATGCAGATTGCCGCCCAGGGTCAAGGGCTTGCCGGCCAGCCGGTAATCGGCGCCCAGGTTGGCGCTCCACGGCAGTTGGCCATCGAGGCGGTTGTCCGGGCCGGCGACGGCGTCCAGCGTCGACCAGTTGCGCGCCACGTTCGCCCGCAGGTCCAGCGCGGGGGCGCCCGCCCACAGCGCCGACAGCGGCAGCTTCGCTTCCAGTTCGATGCTGCGCACCTGCGCCCTGCCCTGATTGACGGGCGTGGCCACCCAGCGCCCCTGGTCCTGATACAGCCGGTCCAGCATCACATCGCTGATGCGCCGCAGCGAGGCGCTGGCGCCCAGCATGGCGCCTTGCCCAAGGTAGTATTCATAGGCCGCATCCAGGCCCCACGCCAGTTCCGGGCGCAGCGCCGGGTTGCCCTGGTTGTCGGGGTTCACGGGACTATTGCCGTTGTCGTTGAGGTAGGGGCGCGGGATCAGCTGGAAAATCTGCGGCGCCTTGTAGGTGCGGGTGACGGCCAGGCGCACCTGATCCTTGCCTCCCAGCTTCCACAGGCTTTGCAGCACGGGACTCCATACCTGCGCGCGCACGTCGACGCGGCGCTGCGCGCCACCATTGGCGCTGGCCGTGCGCAAGGTTTCCCAGCGCAGCCCCAGATACAGCGACCAGCGCGCGGAGATATCCCATTCATCCTGCGCGAACAGGGCCAGGCGCCGCACCGTGGCCGCATAGTCTTCGTCCGACAGCACGGGTGGCCCGCCCGGCGACAGCTGGCGTTCGCGGCGGAACTCCGTGCGCCGCCGGCTGCCCGCATCCCAGCCCGCCGCCAGCGCATGTCCCTGGCCCAGAGCCCGGCGATAGGTGCCGCTGGTCTGCACGCCCACATCATCGAGGCCCGCATCGACCCGGCGCACATTCGCCGGCCCGGGCGCGGCGCTGACGCCCTGGAACAGGTAATCGCTGCCACGGTGATTGGCATCGAGGCCCAGTTTCATGTCGAGGCTATCCCCTGATCCGAACTTGCGCAGCCAGTGCAAATCGCTGCGCACGGTGCTGCTGTCCTGGCTGAACGCGGCGTCGTTGTCCGGATAGGCGGTATGGCCGCCCAGGTAAGCCGTTTCCACAACCTGGCGGCGGCTGGCCAGGCGGCGCAGGCTGACCAGGCTTTGCCAGGCCAGGCTGCCTTCGCCCGCCAGCGCCCATTGCAAACGGGGCGCCAGCTCGAACGTATCGCTGGTCACGCGCTCGGTCAGCGGCATATGGCGCACCACCGTGGGCCTGCCTTCGCCATCAAATGCGCGGTTCCACTCGTCGAGCAAGCCCCGGCGCCCCGTGTGCGCGAGCGTGCCGGCCAGCGCATACGACAGGCGGCCGTCCTTGTCCGCCCACTGCACGGTGGCGCTGCCGGCGGGCATGCCGTGGCTGCCGGACGCCCCCAGCTTGAAGGTGCGTTCGCGCCGCTTGCCCGATTTTTTCAGCACGACGTTGATGGAACCGGCGATCGCCTGGGCGGAAAATTGCGCCGTGGCGGCACGCATGATTTCCACGCGCTCGACCAGTTCCGGGTCCAGTGAGTCGGGCGAAAAACCGGGCGGCACGGGCACGCCGTCGAGCATGATCAAGGTATAACCCTGGCCCAGTCCGCGCAGCTGGATTTGCCCGCCAGCCGTGCCGCCGAGGGTAATGCCGGGCAGGCGTTTCAGGGCGTCGGACAGGGCACGGTCGCCCTGGCGTATCAATTCCTCGTGGCCGACGACGATGGCGGCGACGGTGTCGTTGCGGCGCTGCTCCACCTTGCCCGCAGTGACCGTCACGGAAGGCAGGACGTCTTCGGCACGCACGTGCGCCATCAAGGGCAGCGCAAGGCTGCACAATACAATACTCAATCGCATGGGAAATCCTGAAAGGTCTGTGGTGGTGTCGGCGGGCGCGTTCCCGCGCTCAGCCGACCCGTGGCCAGCTCACGCTAATGGCCGAATTGTTCCTTGCGCATGCGCAGGGCGCGCGCGGTGGCGTTGGCATCGAGGCCGGCCAGCCACTGTCGCGGATCCTGCAAGCGCCCGCCGCGGGTGACCTCGAAATGCAAATGCGGCCCCGTCGCCAGACCGGTGGCGCCCACGGTGCCGATGGCCTGCCCTGCCGTGACGGCCATGCCGGTCGTCAGCGTGACCCGGTCGAGATGGGCATACAGCGACGCGACGCCAGCGCCATGGTCGATGCGCACGGCCTTGCCAAGGCGCGCATCTTCGCTGACGCTGACGATGCCGTCGGCCGCCGCATGCACGGGCGTGCCGCGCCTGGCGCCCAGATCGATGCCGCGATGGCCTTGCGGTGTCAACTCGCGCACGACGCCAAAGAAGCCGGTCACGCGCATGCTGTCCAGCGGATTGCGCAAGAGAGCTGGCGCCGTCGCCGGCACAGCGAGCATGCTTGCCGGCGCGGCTGCCACGGCCCACGCCAGTGCCGGCTGCAGCGCCAGGCTGGCCGCGCCGATCGCGCACAGCAGCAACGCCGTCAGCACCCGCAGGGCCGCGGATGGGCGCGCCTGCCCGTCACGCATGCGCAGCAGGCGCTCGGCCATGCCGCCGCCGCCAAAGGCCAGCCCCGGCAGCGGCTGGGCCTGCAAGCCCAGCTGCCTGACCAGGGCCGCCGCATATTGCTGGCGCTGGCGCGGGGGGCGGCCAGCCAGTACCTGGCGGTCGCAACCGAGTTCTTGCGCCCAAGCCAGCTGGCCGGCCAGCCAGCGCGCGGCCGGATTGAACCACAGCAGCGCCTGCAGCATGTTGGCCAGCAGCAGGAGCACGGGGTCGCGCCGGCGTGCATGGGTCAGCTCATGGGCGATCACCAGCTGCTGCTGTTCCGGCGTAAATTGCGCCAGGTGCGCCGGCAACAGCAGACGCGGCCGCCACACGCCCACCAGCATCGGCGAGATCGGCGCCGCCACTTCCAGCACGTCCATGCCGTGCAGGCGGCGGCGCTGCGCCAGTTGCAGCAAGCTGCGCAACATGGCGTGGCCACGCTGCCAGCGCCAGGCTGCGCAAGCGACGCCCAGCAGGTAGATCAGGCCCCATGCGGATGGCACCAGGGCCAGCCAGGAAGCAGTGGGTGGCAGCCCGGCAGCTGGCCCAGCCATGGCCAGCTGCACGTCGGGCGCGGCGCCGGCCAGCGAAACGGGCACGCTCAGTTCGGGCACCACGCTCAGTTGCCGCGTGTCAGGCAGCAGCGGCAGCACGAACACGGCGGCCAGCACCAGTTGCGCGACTAGCCACACGCTGCGCTGCGCCGCCAGCGCGGGCCAGCGCCGTTGCGCCAGGCTCAGCAATGCCCACAGCAGCGGGCCAGTCACGAGGCAGGCGACGCTGGCCTGCAACAGCGTGAGAGAAAACAGCAGCATCGCTTAGTCCTTTCCCTCGAGCGGCCAGTCCTGCAGCAGTTGCTCCAGCGCCGCCAGTTCCTGCTGGTCCACGAGTTTGCTGCCCGTAAACATACTGACCGGCAAGGGACTGTCAATTTCCATCACGCGCCGGCCAAAGTCGTGGGCGAACGCGGCCAGGGTAGCCACCTTGTCCACGTTCGCTTCATACACGAGCACGCCATGCACGCTGCGCTGCAGCAGCATGCCCTTGTCCAGCATGCGTTCAAGCGTCTTGCGCGTGGATGAAAACGACCATCCCAGTTCGTCTTCCACCCTGGCGTGCAATTCACGCGCGGATAGCGGGTGGTCTTTCCACAAGGCTTTCAATAACGACAGTTCGGTGACGGAGGGCGTGCTCATGGTGCATCCTTTCAGTGACTATTGACACAATTATGCGACAAGAGTCACACACACGCAAGCGCTATGTGCGACAACTGTCGCATGCACTAAAACGCCTCCCGCGCGTCTTGCGCTCGGGCACGCCATGTGCAGGTGGCGGCGAAAGGCCGCCTTAGCCCGTGATCACGTCGCCGCTGCCCCGTTTCCCTATCGTATAGCTGAGGCTTTCCAGGACGGCAGCGCGCCTTGGCCTGACTTTTCTTTACTTGCGGCATTGCAAAGCTGAAACAAAACAGGCGCGTTTTTGCCATGCTGTTATACTTCGCGTGTGCGGCACATATGACCAGTCCCCTTGCCGCTGTCTTTCGACCCCTAATCTGATTGCCTGCGACTGGCGCCCCCCGATGGCGACAGGCCGATCTCACAATAAAGTTACCATGTCCTTTTCCTCCCTCGGATTGTCCGACGCTATCGTACGTGCCGTTACCGAACACGGCTACACCGTGCCGACCCCGATTCAGTCGCAGGCGATTCCCGCCGTGCTGGCTGGCGGCGACTTGCTGGCCGGTGCACAAACCGGTACCGGCAAGACAGCCGGCTTCACCCTGCCCGTGCTGCACCGCCTGTCGACAGACGCCAATGGCGCGTCCATCACCAGCAACACCTCGACGCGCCCGATCCGCGCCCTGATCCTGGCCCCGACGCGCGAACTCGCCGCGCAGGTCGAGGAAAGCGTGCGCGCCTACAGCAAGTACACCAAATTGAACTCGACCGTGATCTTCGGCGGCGTCGGCATCAACCCGCAAATCAAGCAATTGAAGCATGGCGTCGACATCCTCGTCGCCACGCCAGGCCGCTTGCTGGACCACATGGGCCAGGGCACGGTTGATCTGTCGAAAGTGGAAATCCTGATTCTGGACGAAGCCGACCGCATGCTCGACATGGGTTTCATCCGCGACATCAAGAAAGTGCTGGCCGTGCTGCCGCCAAAACGCCAGAACCTGCTGTTCTCGGCCACCTTCTCGGAAGAGATCAAGGCCCTGGCCGACGGCTTGCTGAACAAGCCAGCCATGATCGAAGTGGCGCGCCGCAATTCGACCGTGGAAGTGATCAAGCAAAAGATCCATCCGGTCGACCGCGACAAGAAGCACCCGATGCTGTCCTACCTGATCAAGTCGAACAACTGGACGCAAGTGCTGGTCTTTACGCGCACCAAGCATGGCGCCAATAAACTGGTCGAGCAGCTGGGCGCGGACGGCATTGGCGCCCTGGCCATCCACGGCAACAAGAGCCAGTCGGCACGCACGCGCGCGCTGTCCGAGTTCAAGGATGGTACCTTGCAAGTGCTGGTCGCCACCGACATCGCCGCGCGCGGTATCGATATCGACCAGTTGCCGCACGTCGTCAACTACGACTTGCCGAACATTCCGGAAGACTATGTGCACCGTATCGGCCGCACGGGCCGTGCCGGCGCCAAGGGCGAAGCCGTGTCGCTGGTCTGCGTGGATGAGCACGAAATGTTGAAAGACATCGAAAAGCTGATCAAGCAAACCCTGCCGCGCGAAGTCATCGAAGGTTTCGAGCCCGACCTGAACGCCCGCGCCCAGCCTGTGCAATTGCGCAGCGGCACCGGCGGTCACCGCAACAACAGCCGCGCGCCAGCCGGCGCCGTGGTGCGCGTGAAAACCGGCGGCAGCGGCGCCAAGCCACGCAGCGCCGGCCCAGCGGGCGGCGGTGGCGGCGGCAACCGTTCGGGCAATGCGCCGCGTTCGGCGGCAAACCACAGGTCTGGTGGCCGCGGCCGCTAATACCCACGGGTAAGCGTATCGCAGCAATAAAAACCGTTCCAGGACTTGCTTCTGGAACGGTTTTTTTATGCACGCCACCGATTGCCGATTTGGGCTAGGATAGTGTCCATCCTATTGACCTGCGTGCCGCCATGCCGAACTTCGCTGCCAACCTCAGCATGATGTTTACCGAACTGCCCTTCCTCGACCGCTTTGCCGCCGCCAGGGAAGCGGGTTTCGATGCCGTCGAATTCCTGTTTCCCTATGCCGTCGAGGCGCGGCAGATCGCCATGCGGCTGGAACGCCACCATCTGCAACTGGCCGTCTTTAACTTCCCGCCCGGCGACTGGGAGCACGGCGAGCGGGGCATTTCCTGCGATCCGCGCCGCGGCGAGGAATTTCGCAACAACGTGCAACTGGCGCTCAATTACGCGCTGGCGCTCGGGGCGAAACAGCTGCACTGCATGTCCGGCATCGTGCCGCCCGGCATGAGCCTGGAGCGGGCGCGGCAAAGCCTGATCGGCAACCTG
Source organism: Janthinobacterium sp. NKUCC06_STL (assembly GCF_019345455.1). Taxonomy (NCBI): domain Bacteria; kingdom Pseudomonadati; phylum Pseudomonadota; class Betaproteobacteria; order Burkholderiales; family Oxalobacteraceae; genus Janthinobacterium; species Janthinobacterium sp. NKUCC06_STL. Next base: position 232,220 of record NZ_JAHKQY010000005.1, on the reverse strand, counting down.
CAATTTGCGGCCGACGCCTGCCGTCCGCATGGCATCAACGTACTGATCGAGCCGATCAACCGCTACGACATGCCCGGTTACTTTCTGAACCATAGCCAGCAGGCGGCCGACATCATCGCCGACTGCCAGCGCAACAATATCTTCCTGCAATACGACATTTATCACATGCAGCGCATGGAGGGTGAACTGAGCAATACCATCCGCGCCCTGCTGCCCCTGATCCGCCACATCCAGATCGCCGATACGCCGGGCCGCCATGAACCGGGCACGGGCGAGATCAACTACCGCCATCTGTTCAAGCTGCTCGACCAGGTCGGCTACGCAGGCTGGGTCGGCTGCGAATACCGTCCCGCCAGCGACACTGTTGCCGGACTGGGCTGGCGCGAGCAATTGACAGGCACAGCGGGCACAATCGGCGCCTGATCGCAGCGCGCTTGCGCCGGCACAAGGCGGGCGGCGCAGGCCGGCACGACAATACCTTTCCATACAGTATTTCCTGTCGAGAGGTGACGTGTCTGCCCTGCCCGCCCGCCATTGCCGCGTCCTTGGCCTCAACCTTTGCCTGGCGATTCTGCTGTGCGGCTGCGCCACCGCGCGCCCCGAGCTGGCGCAGGTGCGCGCGCTGGCCGCCGGCACCGATGCCCTGACCGCCTTCGGAGAACTGTCGCAGCGCCACGTCGACAGCTACCAGCGCGCCCGCCCCTATCTGTCGCCGGCCGAAGACGCGCGCGAACGCCTGCTCGATGCGCAGCGCCGCGCCGCGCAGGCGGATGTCGCGCGCCTGGCGCAAGCCGTGCGCCTGTACCTGCAGGCGCTGGGCCGGCTGGCCGATGCCGATGCATATGACGTGCAGCCGGAACTGGCTGGCGCCGGCGCCGCCATCCGCGCCTGGCCCGGCAGCGGCATCGACGACCGCCATGTGAGCGCCTACACCTTGCTGCTGCAGCAATTGTCGCGCCTGGGCGGCGCGGCCAGCCAGCGGGCGCAGCTGGCGCAAGTGCTGCACGATGGCGATGCGCCGCTGCAAGCCCTGCTGGCCGCGCTCGACAGCTTGCTGGCGCTGTACGACAAAAGCGGCGATAACGAGCGCGACATGGTGCTCGGCTTGCTCGACGTGGAAATCGCGTATGCGGACACGCCGCCGCAGCGCCTGCTGGCCGTGCTGGCGAAAAACATGCAGCAAAGCAAAACCGAGGAATACCGCCTGCTTGGCTTGCGCCATACCCTGGCGCGCCGGCAACTGGCGGCACTGGGGCGCGAACACGCGCAGCTCGCTGCCGCCCTCACCACCACGGAGGCAAGATGGACGGATCGGTAGGCACCAGCAGCAGCGAACGGCGCGAAGCGGCTCTCAGCAGCGCCATGCGCGTCGAGCAACTGGCCGACAGCCTGTCGCAGGCGGCCGTCACCCTGCACGGCGCCGTCATGCGCGCCATCCGCAGGCGCGCCAGCCAGGGAGAAAATGGCATCAGCCACAGCCAGGCGCAAGCCGTCTTCGCCCTGGAAGTGGCCTTGCGCCAGCAAGCCAACCAGCTGTATGCCGATGCGGCCGGGCACACGGTGGCCGGCCTGGACACGGCGCAGCGCCAGCTCAGCGGCCTGCTCGACACGGTGCGCCTGCGCATCGCCCGCAACGACGACGTGCGGCACTGGATCAGCCTGGCGACGAGCTTGTTGCACTTGGGCAGCGCCGTGCTTGCCGGCAACCCCGAACGCATCCTGGGTACCTTGGGCAAGGTGCGTGAGCGGTTGCAAGAGATGGCGCCGGACTGATTGAAATCGGCCGGCGAGCGCCTATACTGGGACGTCCCCGCCTGGCAATCGTGCCTGCGGGACGACCAGAGGAGACCAACATGCGTATCGAACCGTATTTGCAATTCGATGGAAACTGCGCGCAAGCGCTGGAATACTACCGCCAGCACCTGCACGGCACCGACCTGTGCCTGATGCCGTATCGCGGCACGCCGATGCAGGAGCAAGTCAAGGAAGACTGGTATGACAAGATCATGCACGGCTCGGTGCAGCTGGGACCGACCATGCTGATGGGCTCGGACGGCGGCTGCAGCGAAGATGGCGCCAAGGGCATGCACGGCAGCTCGATCTGCCTGACCGTCGATACGCCGGAAGAGGCGGAACGGGTCTTCGACGCGCTGGCGCGTGACGGCAACATCCAGATGCCCCTGGAGGAAACGTTCTGGGCCAAGCGCTTCGGCATGCTGAAAGACCAGTTCGGCGTCGCCTGGATGGTCAACTGCCTCAAAGAACCAGCATAGAATGGCCCCTGCCCGCCTGCGCCGCGTCAAACGCGGCGCGGGTGGTAGCGCAAGCAGAGCAGCCAATCTTGGACTACCATGATGGAAGTAACCTCTACCGGGTGACAACCATGAATGGATTGCCGCAAGACCAGCTGCAACGCCTGCAGGGCGTGCTGGAGCAACGCAAGCTGGCGTTGCTGGAACAGATCGAGAACGAAGCGGCAGAAGCGGATGCGCGCGCCTCGCTGCTCAATGAAGTCGAAGCCTCGCCGGCCGACAACGCCAGCGTGCGCACCTTGAACGCCCTCGTCAGCGAAGCGGCCGAGCACAACCTGGCCCAGCTGGCCATCATCAAGCACGCGCTGGCCAGGTTTGCCGATGGCAGCTACGGCCTGTGCGACAACTGCGGCGAAGCCATCGGCCTGTCGCGCCTGAACGCGCGTCCCGAAGCACGGCTGTGCATCGATTGCCAGACGCGGCTGGAAAAAGTCCGGCGCCCGGTGCCGTGAGGAGAGCATAACGACGGCGCAACAACAAAGGGCAAGGCATCGCTGCCCTGCCCCGTGTTTTCCAGCGTGACTGCCATTGCCTGCCGTCCTGCGCCAGCGTCTGTGCGCCGGCTGGGTGGACGGGTCTCCTCTACTGCCATTGCCTTGTGCAAGCTACACGCTTGCTTAACTCATGTGCTGTCCGCCATTGATGGCGATATTCGCGCCCGTGACGAACGCCGCCTCGTCGGACGCCAAGTAAGCAACCAAGGCCGCTACCTCGTCCGGCTCGCCCAGGCGCCCCAGGGGAATCTGCGGCAGGATTTTCGTTTCCAGGATATCGGCCGGCACGGCCGTCACCATCTGCGTGCGCAGGTAGCCGGGCGAGACCGTGTTGACGGTGATGCCGTGGCGCGCCACTTCCAGCGCCAGCGCCTTGCTGAAGCCATGCACGCCCGCCTTCGCGGCCGCATAGTTGCACTGGCCAAACGCGCCCTTCTGGCCATTGACGGACGAGATATTGATGATGCGGCCCCAGCGCTTGGCCAGCATGGGTTCGAGCACCTGCTTGCTCATGTTGAACAGGCTGTCGAGATTGGTGCGCATGACCTCGGCCCAATGCGGCAATTCCATCTTGCGCATGCTCTGGTCGCGCGTGATGCCGGCGTTGTTGACCAGCACGTCAACCCTGCCGAACTGCGCCAGCACGCTGGCGACGGCCTCGCTGCAGGCGGCGAAATCCGTCACGTCGAGGGCCAGCGGATGAAAAGCATAACCTTGCCCTTGCTGTTCGCCAAGCCAGCTTTCCACCCGCGCATTGCCCGGCGTATGCGCCGCCACGACGGCAAAGCCCGCCGCATGCAGGCGGCGGCACAAGGCCGTGCCCAGGCCGCCCATGCCACCCGTGACCAGCGCTACCTTTTGTTCTTTCATGACTGTCTCTCTCCGCTTGTTATGGTTGTTCTGCGTGGCATCAAGTGTAGGAGCAGTTTTTATTGGCAGCTTTGCGCCAAATCAAGTGCTCAGCCTGATGCAGTCGTGCGCGGCCGGCACCCCGGACTGTGCCAGAATGGCCGCTACCGCACAGCGAGAGGACAGGCCATGACATATAAAACCGTATTGCTCCACATCGACGACAGCGCCGGGCGCGCCGCCCGCATCGACGCGGCCGCCAGCATCGCCCAGGCTTGCGGCGGCCACCTGACGGGCGTGGCGCTGACGGGCGTGTCGCGGCTGCTGTACCAGAACCAGCCCGACCTCGATGCCGATCCGAACCTCAGCTTGCATTTGAATTTCCTACGGGAACGGGCGACGCGCGCCCTCGACGGTTTTGAAGCGCAGGTGCGGGCGGCCGGCGTCGCTTCGTTCGAGCAGCGCGTGCTTGACGACGAGGCGGCGGGCGGCATCAGCCTGCTGGCCCGCTATGCGGACCTGGTCGTCATCAGCCAATACAATGCCAAGGATAAATCGCCGTCCGTGATGCGCGACTTTCCCGCCTATGTGCTGCTGCATTCGGGCCGTCCCGTGCTGATCGTGCCGTATGCGCCGCCGCTGCCCCTGCTGGCGCCGCCGGCAGCGGCGCGCAATGTGCTCATTTCCTGGAATGCCAGCAAGGAAGCGAGCCGCGCCGTGAGCGCCGCCCTGCCCCTGCTGCAGCGCGCCGGACAAGTCCACGTGGCCATCTTCGATGCCCAGGTGCATGCCGCCGAGCACGGCGAACAACCAGGCGCCGAACTGACGCACTACCTGGCGCGCCACGGCGTGGAAGCGCGGCTGCATTTGCTCGATGGCGGTGGCGTGCGGCGCGGCGACATCGGCGAAGCGCTGCTGTCGCAGGCGGCCGACCTGTCGGTCGATTTGCTGGTGATGGGAGCGTATGGCCATTCGCGCCTGCGCGAAACCATCCTCGGCGGCGTCACGCGCACGATTTTGCAAAGCATGACGATCCCCGTGCTGATGGCGCACTAGACCATTGGGCTGATGGCAGGGTTAGCCGCCCTGCCAGGGCTGGCTGCGGATCTTCGCCACCTGGCGCTGCGCCAGCCACTGCCACAGCTGCAGCGCGTCGTCCTGCGGCAGGGCCGACATGTGACGCGGCGTGGCCAGGGCGATTTCACAATCGCGGTCCGACCACTCCTCGAAAGTGACTTCGCCTCCGCTAGCGACCTCGACCTGATACATCAGGCCATCGTCGTAGCCAAAGCGCAACAGGACGGCGGCCGGGCTGCCGTCCTGCGTGACGCCGCCGCGGTAGACCTCGGCCAGCGCATCGGCCAGCTGTGCCGGCGAGGGCGCGCAGATGTCGCGCCCATCGGCCCGTGTCAGAATGAACCATGCCTGTGTCATGACGCGCCCTCCTATCCATACTCGTTAGCATGCGAGGCAAGTACTACAGGCAGTCACCTTGGTCCAGTGTCACTACGGGCGCGCGGAAACTATCCCTGTCGGCATTATTTACCAATAATTACTAATACTAACAAGGATCATACCTAAATTTCATGCAGCTCGGAATTTATGAATTCACGCCACCAGCACGGGAATGCTGAGCGGGTCGAAATCATGCCAGTCGCCATTGGCGATCGTGCCTTCCGCTTCCTCGATATGCTCGGCGCCGAGCCGGTGCAACGCTTCGAGCGCCCGTTGGCGCTCGTCGGGGCCGCCCAGCGCGACGGCGATCAGCATGCCCGGATGGCGTGGCTGGCGGCGGTTTTCGGCGTTCCCCTCGCCATTTTCTTCCGGCTCGCCCGCGTCCTTCATCTTGTTGAAACTGTAGAGCGAGCCCACGTGCGCGCCCACGAGCGCCCCCACCACCGGGCCAAGCGGCCCCGTCGCCAGGGTGGTGGCCGCACCGATGCCCGCCCCGACGGCGGCCCCGACAGCCACGCCCTCGACCACGCCTTCCGGCGTCTCTTTCGCTCCCGGCGACATGTCGCGGTCGCCACCGAGCGCATGCAAGTCGTGCTGGCCCGGCTGGTTGACAAAGAAGGCGCTGATGCGGCTGTCGGGAAAGCCCGCCTGGTTCAGGGCCGCGCGCGCGGCGTCGATCTGTTCCTGCAACTGAAAATGACCTGCGATGATGCGTGACATGATACGGCCCTCCTCGTCGGCTGCTGGCGCACCGTGCGCCGCTTGCCTGGCTAGCGTGCGCCTGCCGCCGGCGAAATACCGTTCGCTTGCGCACACAGCCGCCAATCATGCGGCCGCGCTGAACGGGCTGCGGATATCGGACAGGAATTGTTGCGCGCGCGCATGTTGCGGCCGCGTAAAGAAATCCTCGGGCGTGGCCCGTTCCAGCACTTGCCCGTGGTCCATGAACCAGACGCGGTCCGCCACTTCGCGCGCAAAGCCCATTTCATGCGTCACGCACACCATCGTCATGCCGCCCTGCGCCAGGTCGCGCATCACTTGCAGCACCTCGCCCACCATTTCCGGGTCCAGCGCGCTGGTCGGCTCGTCGAACAGCATCAGCGGCGGCTGCATGGCCAGCGCGCGGGCAATGGCCACGCGCTGCTGCTGCCCGCCCGACAGGGCCGCCGGCATGGCGCGCGCCTTGTGCGCCAGGCCCACCCGGTCCAGCAACGCCAGCGCCCGCTCTTCCGCCTCGCGCCGGGTCAGGCCGCGCAAGCGCTGCGGCGCCAGCGCGCAATTGTCCAGCACGGAAAGATGCGGAAACAGGTTGAATTGCTGGAACACAAAACCGATGTGCGAGCGGAAGGCATTCACGTCCAGCCCCGGCGCGTGGATGTCCTGGCCGGCCACCGTGATGCGGCCCGAAGCGATCGCCTCCAGGCGGTTGATGGTGCGGATCAGGGTCGACTTGCCGGAACCGGACGGCCCGCACACGACCAGCACCTCGCCCTTGGCCACGTGTTCATTGATGCCGCGCAAGGCGTGATAGTCGCCATAGTATTTGTTGACGTTGTCAAAGCTGATCATGCTGCCGCTTTCAAGAGACGCGCCTGGCGCCGCTCAAGCCAGAAGGCGGCGCGCGACAGACTGAAACATAAAACAAAGTACGTCATGCCCAGCAAAAAATACACTTGCACGGGTTTCGTCAGCACCAGGCCGTTCACTTGCGAGGCGATGAACGACACTTCGGCCAGGCCGATGATGGTGCCCAGCGAGGTTTCCTTGATGGTCGAGACGAACTGGTTGACCAGGGACGGCAGCATGTGGCGCAGCGCCTGCGGCAGCACGACCTGGCGCATGCTGTCCAGGTAGTTCAAGCCCAGGGAACGGGCCGCCTCCACCTGGCCCGTGGGCACGGCTTGCACGCCGGCACGCACGATTTCCGCCAGATAAATGCCGTCGAAGATGACGAGAGCCGCCAGCATGGTGCCGAATTGCCCGCTTTCATGGCCCGTGATGCTGGGCAGGAAGAAATACGCCCAGAAAATGACGAGCAGCAAGGGGATGCCCCGCACCACGTGGATCAGCGCGGCGACGGGCCAGCGCAGCAGCCGCCAGGGACTGAGGCGCGCCAGTCCCAGCAGCAAGCCAACGGGCAGACTCAGCACCAGCGCCAGGCTGGCCAGCACGACCGTCAGCGCCAAGCCGCCCAAAGGTCCCTCGGGATAGCGGCCGACGAGAAAATACAGCCAATAATCATGGAGCAGTTCCAGCATCAGCACACCTTCTTTTGCAGCCAGGCCGCCAGGCCCGCGATCACCAGCGACACGGCCAGATAGGCAGCACTGGCGAAGACGAAGGCCTCCACGCTGCGGAACGAGGCCGCTTCCACGCGCTGCGTCTGGTACATCAGCTCGGCCACGCCGATGACGGTGGCGATGCTGGTGTTTTGCCACAGGTTCAGGGTTTGCGACAGCAGCGGCGGCGCGGCCAGCCGCAGCGCCTGCGGCACGATGCACAGGCGCATGGTGGCGAGAAAGCTGAAACCCAGCGCCCTGCCCGCCTCGAATTGCTGGGCAGGAATGGCGCGGATGCCGCTGCGGATGTCTTCCGCCATGTAGGCGGCCGTATATAAAGTCAGGGCCGTGACGGCGCTGACGGCTTCGATATTGCCGGCATACAAGCGTTCCTTCCACGTATCGGGCAGCAATTCGGGCGCACCGAAATACCAGAACAGGAAGTGGGCCAGCAAGGGCACGTTGCGGATCAGCTCGACATACGCGGCGCCCAGCCCATTGAGCAGACGCGACGGCGCCAGGCGCAGCATGGCCACGCCGCACGCCAGCGGCAAGGACAAGAGCAAGGTGATGCCCATCAGTTGCAGGGATAGCAGCAGGCCGGAGAGCAACCAGTCGCGGTAATCGCCGGCCAGCAGAAAGTTCAGATCAAACATGCGGAAGCGTCAGGCAAGGATCAGGCGTCGATCTTGTCCGAGTCGATCTTGAAGGTACGTTTTTGAAATTTGACGTTGCTGGTGGGGCCATACCATTTGAAAAACAGTTTTTCCGCCTCGCCCGATTTCTCCAGCCCGCGCAGCACCTGGTCGACGGCTGTCTTCACGCCCGTCTCGCCCTTGCGGATGCCGAAGGCAAACACTTCCTGGCTGATGTTTTGCGGCAGCACGATATAGTCTTTTTGCGCGGCGCCCAGCTTGGCGTAGTTGTTGAGCAAGGAGACTTCATCGTCGACATAGCCGACGCCTTTTCCCTGCTGCAAGCCCAGATAGGCCTGGCCCGCCGTCTCGAACGTCACCACGTCCACGCCGGGCACGGCCTTGCGGATATTCGGTTCCTGCGTGCCGCCCTTGACGGTCAGCACTTTCTTGCCGGCCAGACCAGCGACCGTCGTGATATTGCTGCTTTTTTTGACCAGCACGCGCTGGCCCGTGTAAAACGTGGACAGGGAAAAATCGACCAGCGCTTCGCGTTCCTTGTTGTGCGTCAGGGACGCCGTCAGGATGTCGATGCGGCCCTGCTGCAATTCGGGAATGCGGGCGGCCACGGCCAGCTGCTTGATCACCGGCTTGACGCCCAGGCCCTGGGCGATGGCGCGGCACAGGTCCACTTCATAGCCGACCAGCTGGCGCGACCTGGCGTCGATGAAGCTGTTCGGCTCGTCCGTGCCCAGGGTCCCGCAGACCAGCTCGCCCTTTGCCTTGATGGCGGCCAGCTGGTCCGCTTGCGCCACCTGCGCAAAGGCGATGGAAGTGAAAAGAAGCGCGGCGAAATGAAGGCGGGTCTGCATGGAATTCCTCTGGTGGATAACGAATGCCGCCATTAGACCGCAGCACGCTTATTTCCAAAAAGGAATCTTTTCAGCCTTGCATATGAAGAATTCATCTAAGGCGGATGATCGCCGCCCTGGCGCCCACGGCGCCCGGATAGCGGGGATCGAGCTGCAGCGCCTGGCGATAGGCCTCGACGGCCTGCGGGCGCAAGCCTTGCTCGACATAAAACTCGGCCAGGCTGTCCTGCAAATTCGCGTCGCGCGGATGCAGGCTGACGGCCGCCTGCAGCACGGCCATGCCTTGCGCCACGGCGCCGCTGCCTTTCAGTCGATACGCTTCCAGATTCAGCGCCGCCGGACTGGCCGCGCCCAGCGGGTCGCGCTCCAGCGCCAGGCGCAGCGCGGCGAGGGCCGGTTCCGTCTTGCCGGCGCGCAGCAAGGTCAAGCCTTGCAGCGCATGCGCGCGGTCGCTGAGCGGATACAGTTCCACGGCCAGGCGGCTGGCCGCCAGCGCCGCGTCTGTCTCGCCGCGCGCGGCCGATGCTTGCGCCAGATCAAGCAACTCGGGCACGAAATCGGGATAGGCGCGCTGGCCGCGGAAGGCCGCGCGCAGCTGGCCATCGCGTGCTGCCGTGAGGACGGGCGCTGCCGGCCAGGCGATGGCGGCCGTGCGGTCCCAGCTGCCGGCCAGGGCCACGATGGCTTGCTCGAAAGCGGCCTCAAAACGGGGCAAGGCGCCGGCCTTTGTCCCTTGCGACAACAGGACATAGTCGCGCGCAAATGCCAGCGCGCCGCCGCGCGCATAGTGATTCAGGTCGACGCCCGCCTCGCGCAACTGCCTGGCCATGCTGGCCCCGGCCGTGAGAAACACGCGCCCGCCCGCAGGATGGCGAGCCGCGTCGATGTAGGCGCGCGCCGCCCTGGCGTCGGGCGCCAGCGCTTGCCCGTTGATTTGCATAAATGCCTCGCGCGTGGCGGCCGCATCGGCATACGGCTGATCCGTGCGCTCGGCATATGCCCGGCCTTCCTCGAACAGGCCTTGCGCCACCTGGTAAGCGCGCTGCGCGCCCGCATCGGCGATATACGTGTTCAGCTGCCACGGCTCGCCCGTGAGCACCTCGAACAGGCGCTGCACGAAAGCTTCCGGATTGACGCGCTCGAGATTGGCGGCGACGGCAAGGGTGAGCTTGCGCGAGGGAAAGCTGTACAGATAGGTGACGGTTTCCGGCTGCTGGCCGCTGTGGGCAATGGCGTAGCGCCCGCCCGTGGGGAAGATTTCCCAGCCCATGCCATAGTTCGTCAAGCGGCCGGCGCGCGTGGCCATCGGCTGCACCATGGCGGCCACGCTGGCCGCCGACAGTACCTTGCCGTCGTGGACGCCCCTGCCGAACGCCAGCATGTCGGGCACGCTGGCGCGCGTGCCGCCGGCCGAAAAGCGGCTGCTGATGTCGACGAATTCCGAATTCTTCCACTCCTTGCCGGCCAGCCGGTAGCCGCGCACGCGGTGGGCGATCACGGCGTCCGGGTCATCCAGCACGGTGGCGTCCATGCCCAGCGGCCCCCACACGTGGCGCCGCATGTAGCCGCCATAGCTTTCGCCCGAGGCGCCCTCGATGACGGCGCCCAACAAGTTGTAGCCATAGCTGGTGTAGCGAAAGCGCGTGCCCGGTTCGGCGATCAGGTCGAACTGCTCGAAGACGGCGATGGACTGGCGCGTATCCTTGTGCTCCTTGAAATGCTGTTCCACCTGGCTGTTGCGGTAGGCGTCGATGCCGCCCAGGTGGCCCAGCAGCTGGCGCACCGTCACGGGGAACGGCTTGACGGGGAAGTACGGCACATAGGTTTGCACGGGCGCATCCAGGTCGATCTTGCCCTGTTCCACCAGTTGCAAAATGGCCACCGCCGTCATGGGCTTGGTGACGGACGCCAGCCGGTAGCTGGAGCGGGCCGTGGCCGGCACGCGGTTTTCCAGGTCGGCATAGCCATAGCCTTTTACCCATTCCACGTCGCCCTGGCTGAAACCGACGGTCACGCCCGGAATGCGTTCCGCGCCCATGCGCTGGGCGACCCAGGCGTCGAACTCCGCCAGGCGCGCGGCCAGTGTAGCGGAGGGAGCCGATGAGGGCGCGGAAGCGGCTTGCGCCACGCCGCAGAACAGCGCCAGCGCGCCGGCGAAACCGTAGTATTTGCTGCTTTGCATAGTCATGATTCCATGGTGAGGGCCGTGTGCACAGCACGGCGCTGATGCATGGTAAGTGTCTTTCACACACTATTGTCGGGCCGTGCACGAAATGCACGCAGCCCGCACGAACGACACCAAAGTGGATGAAAATGTTGCAAATGGTTGGCAAATGAGCAGCTACAATGCCCGCCATGCCCTCCTTCTTCCGCTGCCTTCTGCTGTGCTGCCTGGCCTTGCCCTCGTTCGCCTGCGCCATGACTCCGCTCTGGCTGGACGAAGGCTGGCGCGCCTGCGGCAACCCGCCGTCCGCACCCGCCGCCACGCTGCAGCAACTGGTGCGGCCGGGCCAGCTGCTGTGCGTGGAGCGCGTCGTCACCCTGGCCGCCACGCCCTCGTCGACGCAGCTGCTGGTGCTGTCGGCGCTGGCTTCCAGCGAGCTGTGGCTGGACGGCGACTTGATCGGCAACAATGGCCAGCCGGCCCGCCAGGCCAGCGGGGAGCGCGCGGGCGACATCGATTTCGCCATCCACCTGAGGCCCCAGCAATTGACCATGGGCACGCACCACTTGCGCCTGCTGCTGTCGACGCAGCAGGTGCCAGCGCACCTGGCGTCGCCCTTTTATGCGCTGTATCTGGTCGATCGGCAAGACTACCGCACGGGGCTGGCCTGGTACCGGCTGCCGCCACTGCTGCTGGCCGGGGCGCTGGGCGCCGTCGCCCTGCTCTTCCTGGCCCTCACGGCGCTGTACCAGCGGCAACGGCACTGGGCCATGTTCGCCACGCTGTGCCTGGTAGCGGCGCTGCTGCTGGTGGCGGAACTCTGGCGCAGCTTTGCCGGCTATGCCTACCCCATGCATTTGCTGCGCCTGTACGCCGTCAGCGCCCTGACCTGGCTGTTTTCCGCCTTGCTGCCCCTGTATTTTTATACGGCCTACCGCCTGCCGCGCTGGCCGCTGGCGGCGGTGGTACTGCTGGCATGCATCGCGCTGGCCGGCGCGCTGCCCGCGCATTTCGACGCTCGCTGCTGGTGGATGTTTTTGACGAGCCTGGCAGCGAGCCTGGCGCTCAACCTGATCGCCGTGTGGCGCCGTCTGCCGGGCAGCCGCGGCGGCACCTTGATCGCGCTGGCCTCATGCGCCCTGTTCCTGCTGACGGGCAGCCAGTTTGCCGAAGGCGGCTTCGCCCTCGTCGTGTGCTTTTTGCTACTGCCTTTGTGTGCGCAATTGCTGGCGCAACTGCTACGCGAACGCAGCAAGGCAGCGAGCGCCCAGCAGCTGGAAAACCAGCTCTTGCGCAAAAGCATGCAGCCGCATTTTCTGATGAATTCCCTGAGCCTGATCAGCGAACTTAACGCGCAATCGCCGCAGGCGGCCGAAACCTTCATCGAAGCGCTGGGCGCCGAGTTGCGCATGCTCAACGAGTTTGCCCAGCAGCCCAGCATTGCCCTGACGCAGGAACTGGCCCTGTGCCAGAATTATCTGAGCATCATGGGCACGCGGCTGCAGCAGCCGTGCAGCCTGCTGCTCGACGGCGAAGCGGCGGGCATCACCGTGCCGCCGGCGCTGTTGCTGACGGCGCTGGAAAATGCATTCAGCCACAACCGCTACCGCCACGGCGCGGCCTTTATCCTGCGCATCGCACGACATGCGCAAACGCAGGTGCTCACCCTGCTCTTGCCCGAAGGCGAAGCGCGCCCGCATGCGGGCGGCGGCGTGGGCGAACAGTACATCCGCGCCAGCCTGCACGCCGTGTTTGGCGACATGGCCCACTATGCCAGCGAACGGCAGCAGGCAGGCTGGCGCCTCACCTTTACCTTGCCGGCGGCGCCATGAATGTATTGATACTGGAAGATGAACCGCTGATCGCGCAAGGCCTCGAACGCGAGGTGCGCGCGCATTTCGGCAAGCGTCTCGGCAATCTCGCACTGCATGACAATGTGCCGCAAGCGCTGGCCGCCCTGGCCCAGGAACAAGTCGACTTGCTGTTGCTGGACTTGAATCTGCACGGCGCCGACGGCTATGAGCTGCTGCGCCTGGCCGCCGATGCACGCTTCCAGACCATCATCGTCTCGGCCCACGCGGAACGCTCGATCACGGCCTTCGAGTTCGGCGTGCTCGACTTCGTTGCCAAGCCGTTCAGCCGCGAACGCCTGCACAAGGCGCTGCAACGCTACACGGAGCGGCACACGGACGCCGCTTCGCTGGCCGTCAAGAAACGGGGGGCGCTGGAATGGATCGCCATGGCCGACATCGACCACGTGCAAGCCGATGGCCACTACAGCAATATCGTGCTGCGCAGCGGCGAACAGTGTTTTCATGACCTGGCCATCGACAAGCTCATGGCCTTGCTGCCATCGCACTTCCTGCGCGTGCACCGCTCCTACATCGTCAACAGCCTCGGTTTCAAGCGGCTGCAGATCGCGGCGGGCGGCAAGTATGCGCTCGATACGCAGACGAGCACGGGCATTCCCGTCTCGCGCAGCAGCTATCCCGCGCTGAAACAGCGGCTGCTGGGCTAAAGTCCCCGCTTACCAGTGCTGGGCAAAATTGGGAAATGGCGAAGCCATGTGCTCGGCTTCCACGGGCGGCGCCATCCAGTCGCGCGGGTCGACCTTGTAGTACTGCAAGAATTGCGCGTACAGCTCCTCGTGGTGCTCAGCCATCTGGTATGGCTTTTCAAAGAAGGTTTCCGTGGCCACGGCAAAGAATTCGGCGGGATTCGTGGCGCCGTAATGGTCCATCACGCTGTGCTGCTGGTAGATGGCGTCGTGGCGCAGGTTGTCGAAGTCGCGCGACAGCACCGTGGCCCAGCTGCGGTAGCTCGATACGCTGGGCAGATAAGGTGCGCCATTCGCGGCGCCCGATTCGCTGTCGAGCTGGTGGGCGAATTCATGCAGCACGACATTGTGGCCATCGGTCCAGTCGGCCGCACCGCGCTGCACGTGATCCCAGGCCAGCACCACTCTGCCATCGCCCCAGGATTCGCCCAATAAACCATTCGCCGATGGCGTCACCACGCCGCCCGGTCCCACTTCATCGCGCGTGACGATGAATTCCGTCGGATACACGAGGATGGTGTCGAGTTCCGGATACACCTGCGTCTGGCGGTTCAGCAGCAGCAAGCAAGCCTGTCCCGCGATGGTGTAGCGCATCTCGTCCGTGATCTCCAGGCCGCCGCAACCGACGAATTTCTTCTGATACAGGAATTGCACGACGAGGCGGCGCAACTGCTCCTGCAGCGGCGCAGGCATGCGCGGATACACGGGGATATTCTTTTCCAGCACGGCCAGGCCTTCAGCCGGCAAGGGCCTGGACAGCGCCCGCTTCAGGCGCCAGCGGGGAAACCACAGCGACAAGACGATGGCGGCCGTGACGAGGGCGATCCACAGCAGCGGGTTCATGCGGCGGCCCGCTGCGGGACAATCAGGCCAATGGGGCAAAGGGACACGGCGTAGGCAGACAAGGACAAGCTCCTTCAAGTGAACCCGCGTCGCGGGCAACAGTCCAGCCCACATGGGGATGCTTGCAGTCTTTTCAATCAGACTACGTGAAACGGCCTGCGCCAACGCCAAAAGCCGGGGCGTAACCCGGCTTTCATTACAAGCTCACAACGCCTGACTAAACCGTCAGGTGTTACTCGGCCGACTTTTGCTGTGGCGCACCGAACAAGGCAGCGACGAGCGGATCGCGCGTCACGGGACCGCGGTTGACGCGGATGGCGTAATGCGTGTCATCGGCCAGGATGTGGAAGTGACGGCCGCTGCCTGCCATGCTTTGCTCGCGCAAGCCTGGACGGTCTTTGCGCGGTGGCGCGCCTTCGCGTTTTGGCTGGACGATGGCGGCCAGGAAGGCGCGCACGCGCTCAGGGTCTGGCGTCAGCTGGTACACTGCCTTGCCCAGGTAGGTGGCGGTGCCTTCGATGTAGCGGGCCAGTTCGATCACGCCCGCTTCGCGCAGGTCGCGGATGTATTTGCGGGCGCCCGATGGCGAAAACTTGAGGAACCAGGCGATTTCATCGGCCAGCATCTCGTGCAGCGACAATTCGCCGATCAGCTTTTGCATGTTTTCGATGCGGCGCAGGGTTGCCGACGTCGAACGCACGCGCTCGATCGGTGCCATGGAAATGGGGTTCATGCGTTCCGGGGGGATGGGTGCTGCGCGTTCTACCATTTGCGAGCCTTTTTCGGGGCTACGAAGTTCCTGGTGCGCTGCCTTTAATTCGCTCTTCACGTGAGACTGAGTCATTGCATGCATTTGAATACTCCTTTTAAACAGATTGCCGGTAGCCCGAATTGTTAAGTTCTTGGCAATTTTTATACCAGAACACCACGAATCCTGAGCGTCTGGGCACAGAATGCCTGTGTCGGCGGCTACGGTCTGTGCGTTAACGAACATTAGAAGCAAGAAAGTGAAAAATATTGCCCTACCGAATCATTTCTCGCATGGCATCTAAAAATGACATCTAAAATCCCTGTATGACTACCGTGTGCTCCCATTCGTGGCGCAAAGTGAAATAGCGAACAGAAGCGCAAGCGCCATTGCAATAAATTCAAGCTTCGCGCGCAGCGCCTGCCGCCCGCATCGCGATCCTTCGACTCTTGCAAAGGAAACATCATGAAAATACCTGCCCTGTTGGCCGCCGCCTTGCTCGTCAGCCTGTCCGCCTGTAAAAAACCGGCCGAGGCGCCCCTGCCCGAAACGGCGCCCAATCCCAGTTCCGCGCCACAAGTAATGCCGGCCCCCGTCACGCCAGCCACGCCAGACACAGGCCCTGGCAGCACGACGCCGCCTGCGCCGCTGACCGATCCCGCCACGGCGCCCGCCCTGCCACCGGCCACGGCGCCAAAGTAAGCCCGGCAGACGGAGCTATCCATCAGGCGCCCGCGCGGCGCCGCCCCTACTCCACGGGGGAGTTACGCGTTGCCAGCCTGTTTGCAACGCGTTTTTTTTACGATTGGAGTCGGCCGCGCCCTGAAGGTTCACCGGCATGCGGCCCCGCCAGCCAACCTCGAAGCGGCCACCGGAAATGCGGCTATCCGCACAGCCTTTCCCCTCGCCGTGCGGAAAAGCGGAATCCCGCCATTTCCCATTTTCAATGGATTCAAATTAAACCTTTATAAACAATCACTTGCAATAAACGCCAAAATGCGCTCCACTGGCACGGAAGATGCTTTTATATTTTCATAACCGCCATCAGAGCGGCAGCCTGACCCACTATATAAAACCATCTACCTTTTGGAGACAACAGCATGGCACGCACCTTCCGCATCTCGTCCTTCCTGAACACCAAGGCACTGGCCGTGGCCGTCGCCCTGGCCGCGCAATTCCCGCTGGCCGTCCATGCGGCCGACCTGGTTCGCCTGGGCAACCTGAAATTCGCCCATTACGGCGCCGTCGCCTACATGAAGGAAATCGCGCCGAAATACGATTTGAAAATTGAAGAGCGCATCTTCGCCAAGGGCCTCGACATCGTGCCAGCCATGATCGCCGGTGAAATTGACGTGTCCGCCAGTGCGCTGGAAGCGGCCATCACGGGCCGCGCCACGGGCTTGCCCGTGTACCTGGTGGGCGGCTTCGCCAAGGGCGGCGTGCAGATCGTCGGCCGTCCCGACCTGAACATCAAGGGCATCGCCGACCTGAAAGGCAAGAAAGTCGGCGTCACGCGTGGCGGCCCGCAGGAAATCCTGCTGTTTGCCGAACTGACCAAGGCCAAGCTGACCTGGTCCGACAAGCCGGGCAAGGACGTGCAGATCCTGTACATGGGCTACCCGGACTTGAACCAGGCCTTGCTGACCAAGGATATCGATGTCATGAGCCAGTCCGAGCCGTACTCGACCCAGGCGATCCACAAGAAATACGGCGCGGCCATCCTCAAGCCTTACGACACGCCGCTGGGCGAGCCTGTGCGCGCGCTCGTGATGACGGAAAAAATGTACAAGGAAAAGCCGGCCGTGGCCCAGCGCTTCATGGATTGCTTCGTCGCTGCCACGCGCGCCTTCCTGGCCGACCCGAAACTGGCGGAAAAATACGTGCGCGAATCGATGTTCAAGAACCAGATCACCTCCGACGATTACCGCGACGCCATCGACAACGCCATCTTCACGGAAGACATCACGCAAAGCCACGTGCAGCTGACCACCGACTACATGGTGAAATTCGGCGTGGGCCGCATGGCCAAAGCGCCTGCCGCCAAGGATTGGGTCAAGCTGGATCTGCTGGAAAAAGCCAAGAAGTCCTACGCACCACGCTAACCACGACCTCGCTAATCTGAAAGTATCACGATGAATATTCAAATGATGAAACGCTTCGCGCACGGCGCCGCCGTGCCCGTCGCCGTGCTGCTGCTGTGGCAAGCCATGTCGACGTTCGGCTGGATCAACCCGCAAATCCTGCCCTCGCCCGTCGCCGTGGTCGTGAAATGGTATGAATACCTGATCCCCATGGAAGCGTACACGCCCGAAGCGGGCAATTACCTGGTGTGGATGTTCTCCGGCGAACTGCCGCATGACGCCTGGGCCAGCCTGTCGCGCGTGCTGGGCGGCTTTGCCATCGGCGCCGGCCTGGCCTTGCCGCTGGGCTTGCTGATGGGCACCAACAAGACCATCTATAAACTGTTCGACCCGCTGGTGCAGGTGCTGCGCCCGATTCCGCCGATCGCCTACATTCCGCTGGCAATTTTGTGGTTCGGCCTGGGCAACCCGCCCGCCTTCTTCCTGATCAGCATCGGTTCCTTCTTCCCCGTGCTGATGAATACCATCGCCGGCGTACGCCAGGTCGACGGCATCTACATCCGCGCCGCGCGCAACCTGGGCGCCAGCCAGATGACCATGTTCCGCCGCGTCATCCTGCCGGCAGCCACGCCGTACATCCTGGCCGGTGCACGCATCGGCATGGGCACGGCCTTCATCGTCGTGATCGTGGCGGAAATGATCGCCGTGAATAGCGGCCTCGGCTTCCGCATCCTCGAAGCGCGCGAGTACTTCTGGTCCGACAAGATTATCGCTGGCATGTTTACCATCGGCCTGTTCGGCCTGGCCATCGATATCGCCATGAATGCCCTGAATAATCATTTGCTGCAGTGGCACCGCGGCCTGGAACACTGAGAGGAACGGCCATGACCACGATCAATATCAATGCAGTCAACAAAATCTTCACCACGGGCGGCGCGGACGTCATCGCCCTGAAGGACATCAACCTGGAAATCGCCAGCGGCGAGTTCATCTGCCTGCTGGGGCCGTCGGGCTGCGGCAAGTCGACCCTGCTCAACGCCATCGCCGGCTTTTCACAGCCGACGTCGGGCCAGATCCTGGCCGGCGGCAAGCTGATCACCGAGCCCGGTCCCGACCGCGGCATGGTGTTCCAGGAATACGCGCTGTTCCCCTGGATGACCATCGAGAGCAATATCGCGTTCGGCCTGGAAATCGCCGGCAAGACGCCAGCCGAGATCAAGGAACGCGTCGACATGCTGCTGAGCATGCTGGGCTTGACGGAGTTCCGTGCCCGCTACCCGAAAGACTTGTCGGGCGGCATGCGCCAACGCGTGGCGATCGCACGCGTGCTGGCCCTCGATTCGCCGATCATGCTGATGGATGAACCGTTCGGCGCGCTGGATGCCTTGACGCGGCGCAACCTGCAAGATGAATTGCTGAAAATCTGGAAAGTCTTCGGCACCACCATCGTGTTCGTCACGCACTCGATCGAGGAATCGATCTACCTGGCCGACCGCACCATCGTCATGACCTACCGTCCCGGCACCATCAAGCGCGACGTGGCCATCGACCTGCCCCGCCCGCGCGACCCGAGCGACCCCGAGTTCAACCGCCTGAAACGCATGCTGGGCGAGATGGTGATGGAAGAGCAGCAGCGTCATCACAATGCCGAAACCATGGCCAGTACCGCCGATTGAGGGAGCTTGATTAAGCGACCGCAAACTTATTTGGGGTCTGACCCGGCGGGTCAGACCCCAAGGCCATTCGTCCCCCTGCTGGCCGTGGGGTCGCTGGTCGTGCTGACGTGGGCGTCGTATGCCTGGGTCCAGCAGCGCCAGCTCGATGAATTGCACCGCACGCTCGATTCGCGCGCGGAACTGTATGCGGCATCCATCGGCGGCGCCCTCAATAAATACGAATTCCTGCCCCTGGCCGTGGCCCAGAGCGATGCCGTGGCGCAATTGCTGGAGCAGCCCAGCGCCGACAAGGTCACGCAGATCAACGCCTACCTGGTCGACATGAACCGCCGCGCGGGCGCCTTTGCCGTCTACGTGCTCGATGACAAGGGCACGACCCTGGCGTCGAGCAACTGGCAAGAGCGCAGCTCGTATGTCGGCGTCAACTACGGTTTCCGGCCCTACTTCAAGGATGCGTTCGCGGGCGGCATCGGCCGCTTCTACGGCATTGGCGCCTCGACCTTCGAAGCCGGCTATTTCATTTCGCAACCCGTGCAGCGCAACGGGCGCATCATCGGCATCGTCGCCGCCAAGGTCAACCTGGACTGGATCGAGCAATCGTGGCGCACGCCCGGCGCTGGCGAACAGATCTGGGTCAAGGATGCAAATGGCGTGCTGATCCTGGCCACCACACCCGCCTTCAAGTTCAAGACACTGGCCCCGCTGTCGGCGGCCGCGAAGAACAACATCAGCGAACAGCGCCAGTTCCTGCAGGAAAACCTGCCCATCCTGCCGCACCGTGTCAGCCGCCAGTTCGCCGATGGCGCCAGCGTGATGACACTGGAACGACCGCAGGCGGGCGACACGCCGGCCCTGTCCGGCAGCGCGGACAAGGTGGATTACCTCGCCGTGAACCGCGCCCTGGGTCCGCTGCAATGGCAGATCACCGTGCTGGCCGAACTCGACCAGGTTGACGAGGCGGCGCGCAACGCGGCCATCGCCGCTGCGCTGGGCTGGGCCTTGCTGCTGCTGGCCCTGATGTATGCGCGCCAGCGCCGGCGCCGCATCGCCGACAAGCTCAATGCGCAACAAACCCTGGCGCGCGCCTATGAACAGCTGGAAATCAAGGTCGAGCAGCGCACAGCCGACCTGGTCCACGCGAACGGCCGCCTGCAAGCCGAGGTGGCCGAGCGCGAGCGGGCCGAACAGACCTTGCGCTATGCCCAGGCGGAACTGGTGCAAAGCGGCAAGCTGGCGGCCATCGGCCAGATGGCGGCCGGCGTGACGCACGAACTGAACCAGCCGCTGGCCGCCCTGCAAACGTTTTCCGACAATGCCAAGGTGTTTCTGGCAAGGGGCCGCATCGACGATGCGCTCGACAACCTGTCGACCATTTCCGACCTCGTCAAGCGGCTCGGCTATGTGACCTCGCAATTAAAAGGCTTTGCGCGGCGCAGCGACGATGCGCGCAAGCCCGTCAGCGTGCGCCAGGCATTTGCGCAAACCATGCTGCAAATCCGCACGCGCAAGCATTCGCAGCGCTTGACCCTGCATGAAAACTGGCATGAGGACGACATCATCGTGCTGTGCAACGCCATCGGCCTGGAGCAAGTGTTCACCAACCTGATCACCAACGCCATGGATGCCGTGCCGGAAAACGAGCCCGTGCAGATCTGGTTCCAGGTGCGCCGCGAAGGCGACCTCGCCGTGCTGCATATCACCGATAATGGCCCCGGCATCCCGCTGGCCTCGCTCGACAAGATCTTCGACCCCTTCTATACCACCAAGGAACACGGGCTGGGCTTGGGATTATCGATCAGCGCAGGCATACTGCGCGCGGCCGGCAGCGCCCTGGCCGTGCGCAACCGCAGCGCGCAGGAAGGGGGCGGCGCACAATTTACCATCACCCTGAGCTGCGCCCCGGGGGAGCATAAGATAGAGACGAAGGAATAGGGAATGCACGAGAATAATTTTGAAGGCATGCAAGTGCTGCTGGTGGAAGACGACGCCGTCGTACGCAAGGGCGCCCGGCAATCTCTGGAACTGGCGGGCCTGCAAGTGACGGCCGTGGCCACGGCCGAGGAAGCGCTGCCCTACCTGGTGCCTGAATTTGCCGGCATTTTATTGAGCGACATCAAGCTGCCCGGCATGGATGGCTTGAAACTGCTCGATATCGCCGTGGCGCAGGATGCCAGCCTGCCCGTCATCCTCGTCACGGGCCACGGCGACGTGTCGATGGCCGTGGGCGCCATGCGCCGTGGCGCCTACGATTTCATCGAAAAACCGTTTTCCGCCGACTTGCTGGTGGAAGTGTGCCGCCGCGCCCTGGATAAACGCCACCTGGTGCTGGAAAACATGAACTTGCGCCGCCAGCTCGAGCAGCGGGTCGGCATCGAAGCGCGCATCGTGGGCCGCAGCGCGGCCATGGCCAAGGTGCGCCAGCTGGTGCTGAACCTGGCGCCCAAGTCTGCCGACATCATCATCCTCGGTGAAACGGGGACCGGCAAGGAACTCATCGCCCGCTGCCTACACGACTTCAGCGAGCGGCGCGACCACCCTTTCGTGGCGATCAACTGCGGCGCCCTGCCCGAATCGATCTTCGAGTCGGAACTGTTTGGCCACGAGGAAGGGGCGTTTACGGGCGCGCAGCGCCAGCGCATCGGCAAGATCGAATACGCGAACGGCG
This sequence comes from Janthinobacterium sp. NKUCC06_STL, assembly GCF_019345455.1. Classification (NCBI taxonomy): domain Bacteria; kingdom Pseudomonadati; phylum Pseudomonadota; class Betaproteobacteria; order Burkholderiales; family Oxalobacteraceae; genus Janthinobacterium; species Janthinobacterium sp. NKUCC06_STL. Next base: position 210,590 of record NZ_JAHKQY010000005.1, on the reverse strand, counting down.
GCACCTTGTTTCTCGATGAAATCGAAAGCATGCCGCTGGCCCTGCAAGTGAAACTGCTGCGCGTGCTGCAGGAGCGGCAGGTGGAGCGGCTCGGTTCCAATAAACTGATTTCCGTCAATTTCCGCGTCATTGCCGCCGCCAAGGAAGACTTGAATGTGCTGGCGGAACAGGGCAAATTCCGGCCCGACCTGTATTACCGCCTGAACGTGGCCAGCCTGACCCTGCCTGCCCTGCGCAACCGGCGCGAAGATATCCCCCTGCTGTTCGAATTTTTCGTGCTGCAGGCAGCGCTGCGCTATGGTCAGCCGGCCGCCCTCGTCAGCGGCGAACTGATCGCCTCGCTGATGGCGCAGCGCTGGGCCGGCAATGTGCGCGAGCTGCACAATGTGGCCGACCGCTTCGTGCTGGGCTTGCTTGACGACACCCTCAGCCCGGCCGGCTGCCGCGAAGCGTCGCTGGCCGAGCAAGTCGACACCTTCGAGATTTCCATCATCGAGGAAGCCTTGCGCCGCCACAACGGCAACGTCATCGACGCGGCTGCCAGCCTGAATATTCCAAAGAAAACCCTGTACGACAAGCTCAAGCGCTTCGATATTTCCACCGAGCAGTTCCGCTGACGCCTGCGCCGCGGCCAGCCATGCACCCACAGCTGCGGGCGGCGCGCTCCTACTTGCCGGCCTGCCCGCGCATGCCAGAATCGTGACTCCACTTCCTGCCAAGAGAAGGAGTTCCCATGAAACCATCCGCATTGATGCTGGCCATCCTGCTGTTCGGTAGTGCAAGCGCCCTGGCACAGGCCCAATCGACGGGCACTGGCAACACCGGTACGTCCGCGCAGCAAAAAACATCGCAAGACGACGCGACGACGACGCGCAAGAATGGCAAGAAACAGCACAAGAAATCCGGCAAATCGCGCAACCACGATACGGGACAATCGACCAGCGCGGGACAATCCACCAGCGGTACCAACTCGGGCGGCGGTGCCCCGGGCAGCGCTGGCCAGTCCGCAGGCAACACCGCGCGCAGCGGCACGCAGAACATGAACGGCAATACGGGCGGTACAGGCACGTCGGGGACATCGGGGACATCGGGAACTTCCGGCAATACCGGCACCTCTGGCACGTCGGGCAACACGGGCGTGGTACCGCCGCGCCAGCCTGGCCGCTAAACGCCGGCAACGCGGCACGGGATAGCCATGACGGCGCTGCAGGCCGCGCTGCTGCTGCACGGCCTGCTGGGCGGGATCGACGTCATCCTCAACCACGAGTTGCTCGTGCGGTTGCCGTCGCGCCCGGGTGCGGCCGCCGAGCAGCGCCTGCACAACGCCCGCGAAGCCATCTTCGGCCTGCTGTTCCCCTCGCTGGGCCTGTTCAGCTGGCATGGCTGGCTCGCTTGCTGGCCTGTAGCTTTGCTGCTGGCGGAAATACTCGTCTCGCTGCGCGACACCGTGGTCGAAGGCGACACGCGCCGCTTGCCCGTGCCCGAACGCATCCTGCACGTCCTGCTATTCATTAACCTGGGCGTGGTCGCCACCTTGCTGCTGCAGGCGCTGCCCGGTTGGCTGGCCCTGCCGACGGCCATGCAAGCCCTGCCGCCCAGCGGCCCCGGCCAGTGGCTTGGCCGCCATGGGCGCCATCTCGCTGGCGTGGTGCGTGCGTGACGGCCTGAGCGCACGGCGCCTGCGCTTGCGTGCAAGCCAGCATGCCTGAACACTGGCAATATGCTCACACGCGCATGCGGCATATTCCTACTTGGAAACGGCGGCACGCATGTGACAATCCAGTCTCGACAGCAATATCCCAACTTTCTACACAGGACACGCACCATGAAAACTCCCGCTCTCTTGCTGGCCGCCACCCTGATGACCGTTGGCGGCGCCTGGGTGCAAGCCCAGTCGACGACGAATCTGAACCAGACGGGCAACCACACCAACAATGCCAGGGATCCGGGCCAGCAATCGGATGCCTCCGACAAGCTCGACAACAAAGGCAAGCTGATCCACGACGGCAAGACCAGCAAAACACGCACGGACAAACGCACGCGGCGCGGGAAGCCGACAGCCAACCCGGAAAACAAGCCCCACGCCGGCGCTCCAACCGAGCCGCCAGCGTCCACACCAGCGGTGCCCAGCATCCCCGTCGCCCCCACGAAATAGTGTCAGCGCTGCGCCACGTTGCTTTCAGGCACGCTATCATCGCGCCTTTACAAGATAGCCAGGAAGACAATGAAAGCAGCATGGTGTGGAATGATGGCGGCAGGGGTATTGACGGCCGCGGGCGTACAGGCGGCGCCCACGGTGGGCGAGTGCATGGAACTGACGACGGGCATCAAATTCAGCAAGAACAATGGCGACGCACAAGTCAACGTCGAGGAACTATTCGAGGGCAAGACACAAAAGGGCATGCAGCTGATCCTCAACGGCGGCGTGCTGCTAGCCACGTCCTACCAGGACATCCGCGATGGCCAGGTATTCCTCACGGGCAACGTCCACTACAATGAAGACGGCACCGTGCGCAGCAAGAACGTTTACACGCCGCAGTCCGCCATCCCCGCCACCATGCGCCCCGGCCAGGAAGTGCGCGTGCAATTTTCGGACACGCAAACGAGCACCCACTACCCGCTGGCGGGCCTGTCCGACAAGATCACCACCTCGACGCGCACGGACGAGCGCAATTTCTCCATCACCTTCCTGGGCTGGGAACGCCTGGAACTGGGCGGCCGCCGCTTCCCCGACGCCTGCAAGTTCGAACTGCATGACGTGGGCGGCAAAAGCAAAGGCAAAAGCGGCGAATACGTATGGTACGCGCAGGGTTTCGGCGTGATCATGACGGACAAGCTGGACAAGAATGGCGAAGTCCAGCCGGCGTATCGGATTGCGCTGACGAAGATCATCAGTGCACCGTAAGACCGCCTTCTTTTCCGCAATGCTTGCGTAAACGCAATTAATCCGCCATCCCGCCACTCTACACTGGCCTGCCTGGTCAGCATGGAGCGGCGATGGCGTATCCCAAACTTCCCTACACCAGCGGCAAGAGTACCGCCCTGCTCCATGGCGACCGCCTCAACGACGCCATCGTGCGCATCCGCCCTGAACTGCCGGGCAACGTCATCGTCATCCATGGCGTGAACGACGTCGGCACCAGTTTTGGCGCCGTGGAAAAAGGACTCTGCCAGGGACTCGATGCGCGCATGTATGGCGGCGGCCACGTGTTCACCCCGGCCACCTACCGCCTGCCACAGGAGGCCGACAAGCGTGAAGTGATCGCCGATCCGGACGCCGTCTACTTCAAACGCAAGCATGATGACACGACGTACAGTCCCGTCATCCCGTTTTACTGGGGCTTTCGCGAACAAGGCAACGCCAGCAAAGTGGTCAACGGCCAGAACACGGACCGCTATGGCAACCGCCTGGACAAGGATATGTCCAAGAACGGCGGCCCGTTCGGCAATGCCACCAATACCCTGCCCGACATGTGGAACAAGGGATTATTCTCTCCGTACGACGTGGGCGGCGATCCCGTACGCCCTTTGAAGACGGCGCCGGGCCGCATGTACATGGTGCTGGCCGCCAAGCGCCTGGCCGCGCTCATCGCCATGATCCGCGATTACGACAGCGACGACGTGGTTTCCATCGTCGCGCACAGCCAGGGCTGCTTGATCTCGCTGCTGGCGCAAGCCTTCCTGCTCGACGAAGGCAAGCGACCCGCCGACACGCTGATCCTCACGCATCCGCCCTACAGTCTGGTGGAAGACACGACCATGTTCTTCGGCGCGGCGGAATCGAGCCGCATCTTTGGCGGCGGCCGGGATGCGGTAATGGAAAGCCAGTACGACGCCATCAACAACCGCCAAACCCTGCATGCGCGCCTGCAAACCCTGGCGCAGATCGTGCAAGGAGTGGTGGCAAAAAAGCACGCCACGCCCGCCTTTGCGCACATCAAGGATCACGCCGTCTGTCATGGCATGGCAGGTGCGGCATGGCGCGCGGAAGCTGACCGCGACAACCGGGGCAAGGTTTACCTGTACTTCTGCCCCGAAGACATGACGGTGGCACTGGATAATATGCAGGGCATCGGCTGGCAAGGCATACCCGACCACATCGATGGCCATGGCCTGTCCAAAACCAAGGGCAAGACGGACAAAAGCATCTGGGGTGACGGTCCCACCTACTGGGAAAAGGATTTCCAGCGCCGGCAACCGCTAGCGGAACTGGGTAAAGGATTTTACCAGCGTGTGTTTACCAACAAACAGCGCCCCGATGCGGCTGGCAAAAACAATGGGCCGGTGCTGGTAGGCACGCCGCCGCACGACTTCGCCCTGCGGCTGGAAGGCGAGGACGACCATGCCCACGTGGCCGGCGCCAACCGGGGCCACCGCGGCAACCATGACGAGGCGCCATGGCCGCCCGTCAAACCCAGCAAATGGAATATCTTTTCCACGGAAGCGGGTCGGCGCGAAGGCTTGCGCACGATCAATGGCGAAGCCTTGCGCGTACCCGGGAAAGCCGTGCTCGACGGCGGCGAGATCCGCCCTGGGCAATTCCCGAAGGAGTCCGACCAGGCCAGGCTGCCGCGCGACCAGCAAGGACCGTGCGAGGAAGTCGACCCAATCGATGCGGCCATCGCGGTGACCAGCAAGAAAGGTTTGCAGATGCGCAAGCAGGAAATCATCGCCGACCCGCGGCCGCTCAAACATCGCATTCCCGAGTACGGCGTCGGAATGTTCGGCGCGGGCGAGCGCGATCAAGTGGAAAAAGCCTTGAACCTGGGCAAGGAAGCGGGCGACCAATGCAGGATAGAACGCGTCTCGCGCCATCCGGGCGGCGGCGACAAGCTGATTGTCGACCGCGAAGAAACGCCGAACGAGGCGCGCAAGCGCTGGCAGAACGAGGTCAGCCCAAAATCCTTCCACGGGGCCATCATCGGCAACGCGGAAAACCATCGCAACGTGACGGCGTATGACGTGGCCATCGGCGGGGGCAAGGCGAGCAGCGATCCGAGTTTTTATCGGTATTTGTGTGCGGTGGCGGATTGGCGGCTGAAAACAGATGACAAAATACCACGTCCATCCATATTGAAATGGGATACCTTTGCAAAAAATTTCGCGGTTTACTTGTCTGCCGAGCCTGCGGCGCGTAAAGCGATCATCGTAGGTAATGCGCGCTATTACAGTTCGGGAGAACTTCCCGCTTGTATTCCCGCCCTACATGAGGGCCTGCCTTCCACCGTTGTATGTGAAATAGTCAACGGCAGGCGTACTGATTCAGTCGTCACGCCGGTCGTCCATAAAGCCAGCGACGAAATACCAAGATGAAAAGCTTATTCCTCCGCTTGCAATATCCGCTGTATGCAGTCGCCAGTGTACTGGCACTGCTATTGCTTTGGTCATTACTGATCAGCCCATCACCTTTCTTGCTGGAGTCCACGATGAGCAGCAAAGTCTTGAAGTACCTGCATGGGCTGTTGCTGATCCCGCCTCTCGTGGCAGCCACATTGCTAGGCTCACGCTGGCTGCATTCGTCCAAGCCTATGGTCGTCGCAAAGCCGCAAGTGCAGCAGATGGTACCCAGCGAACAGGAAAAGCGGGAATATGTGCTGGAGGTTATCGGTCTCGGCGTCACCCTGGACAAATACCGACAAGGGAAATTGTGGGAAGCCCTGCAAAAGGGAAATGCCTATGCCAGCATCCGCGAACAAGATAAGAAGAAATATCCATGGAGCAGCCAGGACAAAGCAGGCACCAGTGGGGGACGCGCAGGCGACTCGCTCGAAAATGGCGCGCTGAACACCCCTATGTATTTTGCCGTGCCCATCTTTAACGCCGAAGGTCCCATTGCAGATCCTGCACTGCAAGATACACCACACTCGCCCATTATGGGTTTGGCAGGTAGCACCGCCTCTTCCGGCATGCACTGGCATCTGTTTGTGGCGGGGCCACGACGCTTCGAGGAACATCCCGAGCATATTCTAGAAGATGTTTTCGCATTTTTTGACGCCCATCCTGACGTGCCATACATCATCTTGAATTCGCATGATGGCATGGAATCGCGCGATATCAATCGCAGTCCCGACACTCCCGAATTGCTCAAAGATGGCTACTACATTCCCGAAATGCCCGACGCCTCCGCTCTGTTCGTGCTGGCCAGGCGTGAGCGCATCGACGCCGTGCGGAAGTTTGCATATGACGATGCGCCGCCCGAGGACAGCGTCGATGACCTCAACACCTACGGCGTGGCGCGGCGCCTGTATCTGGCATATGACAAATTGATGCGAGCAGTGCCCCATCCAGACAAAAAAGAAGACCCGAGTGCATTCACCCAGCGTCAGCCCTCAATCTCCGAATGGCTCCCCGTCGCCGCGCAATTCGCGCAGCGCTCCGATATCCGCGGCACGGGCAGCTTCAGCATGCTCGACAGGCTCCAGCACAAGACCTACCAACCGCCCAAAGACTGGCAACCCACGCCCTGGTTTCCCTTGCCCTTCAACAAGGAACAGCTGGCGCAGCTGGACCGCCTGCCGACCTTCGGTTTCATCCATCGGCCCACGTTTGTCAGGATGACGGATGAGCACGGCAAGCCCCTGACGCGGCGCGATCAGCGCGAGCAAGCCTTGCAGGCGGGCTGGCAGCAAGCCTTGCGAAGCTTGCCGGAAGCCGAGCGCCCCGCCGCGCCGGCGCGCCTGGTCGCCGCCACCGGTGGCAATCAGGCGCAGCTGGTGGCGCTGCACAAGACCTTGCTGAGCCATGCGGAAGATGGTGGCACGGAACTCGACAGTGGCAAGCCGCAGCAGTGGATAGATACGGACCAGCGCCTGGGCAACACGGGCGCGGCCACCCTGTTCGTGCAAATGGCCATCGCCGTGATGGGCAGCTACCGCGATGGCGGCGTCAGCGCCGTGGTGAACCTGCGCAACCCGGACGAAGCGACCATCGTGCTGGTCAGCCCGCCGTCGGACGAAAAACGCCGCACGCAAAAGCATCCGCACGGCGGCGATGTGCTGCGGCATTACGTCACGCCAGCCATCGACCCGGCGAATTATCCATCGAACTGATCTCAGTGCGCGGCAAGCGGCGCCAAGGCGTTCCCCCGCACCTGAAACGCCACCTTCGCCACCGTCTTGCCAGCATCATCGACGAGGGCCAGCGCGTGCTTGCCGGGCACGGGGCGCCAGCTGATGCTGTCAAGCGCAGCGCCCATGTCCTTGCCGTCGAGCACCCAGCGCAAATCGCGGCTACCCTGGGCCTGGAAGAACACGCGCTGCAGGGCGGGCGGGATGTCGGGGTCGATGGCGAGGATGCTGTCGTCGGCCGGATACACGATGGCAGGCGGCTTGACGGTGTCGCCCAGCACGGCGATGACGGGGCTTTCCGTGCCGGTGATAAACCATTCGCGGCGCGGCGCTTCCAGCGCGGGCTGGTACGCCACCATCTGCTGCAGCACGCCTGGCGGCACTTTCGGGGCATGGCTGGGCACGTTCTTGTGCAGGTAATCCATCACGTCGCGCCACACGGGCGCGGCGCCGGTCACGCCCGACACGTCCCACATGGGCTTGCCATCAAAATTGCCCACCCAGACGCCCACCGTGTAGCGCGCCGAGTAACCCATGCACCAGTTGTCGCGCATGTCCTTGCTCGTGCCCGTCTTGACGGCGCTCCAGAAATTTGTCCCCAGCTCGTTGCGCAAGCCAAACGTCATGCTGCGCGCGGCGCGGTCGGCCAGGATGTCGCCCACGATGAAGGCGGCGCCCGGCTCCATCACGCGGCGCCTGTCCTTGCCCGCTTGCCCCGGCTGCAGGCTGGCGGTGCTGTACAGTCCGCCATTGGCCAGCGCGCGGTAGGCGTTGGCCAGTTCCAGCAAGGTCACTTCGGATGAGCCCAGCGCCAGCGAGGGGCCGTAGTACTCGGCCGCTTCCGTCAGGCTCGACAGGCCCACGTCCTTCAGGCGGTTATAAAAGCCGTCCTGCCCCGTCAGCAGCACCGTGCGCACGGCGGGAATGTTGAGGGAACTGGCCAGGCTGGTGCGGGCGCTGACGTAACCCTTGAAATTGCGGTCGTAGTTTTGCGGGGCGTACATGCCGGACGCCGTGGCGACGTCCAGCGGCGAGTCGTCCATGACGGACGCGGCCGTCATCAAGCGGCGCTCGATGGCCAGCTCATACAAGAACGGTTTCAAGGTGGAACCGGCCTGACGCAGGGCCGTCACGCCATCGACGTGGCTGCCGCCCGCATTGCCCACATAGGCGAGGATTTCTCCGCTGCGGTTATCTAACACAATGATGGCGCCATCGTTGACATTGCGCTCGCGCAAGGACGCCAGTTGCTGGCGCAGATTTTCCTGTGCGAAGCGCTGCAAGGGGCCATCCAGGGTGCTGGCGACTTGCGCGCCCGGCTGCTTCAGCAGCTGCTGCGCCACTTGCGGCGCCGGCGCCAGTTCCGCATACAACGCGTTGCGCTGCAGGGCCGTCTGCACGCGCTGGCCGATCAGCTGGCAACTGCTGTCCATGCGCCACTCTTTCGCCAGCGCGCAGGCGCGCCGCGTGACGGTGGCCGGCGGCGCGTTCGGTGCCCGCACGAGGCTGGCCAGGATGATGGCGTCCGTCTGGTTCAGGCCCGACGGTGCCTTGCCGAACAGGCTGTACGAGGCGGAGGCGATGCCTTGCAGCTCGCCGCGGAATGACACGAGGTTCAAATACGCTTCGAAAATCTGCCCCTTGCTCCAGCTATCCTCGATGGCTTGGGCCGCACGCATCTGATCCCATTTCTGGCGCAGGCTGCGTCCGCCCGAGGACGCCTGCAAGTCCGCATCGAGCTGGCCCGCCAGTTGCATGGTGATGGTCGAGGCCCCCCGGGGCTTTTTCGAAAACAGATTGTCCCAGGCGGCCGTGGCCAGCGCGGACACATCCACGCCGCCATGACGCATGAAGCGCTGGTCTTCCGCCAGCAGCACGGCCTGCTGCACGGCCGGTGAAATGTCGGCCAACGGCACCCACGGCAAGCGCCGCACCTTCATGTCCACGCGCAAGGATTGCAGCGGTGCACCGCTGCGGTCCAGCAACTGCGCTTCCGAACTGCGGTAGGCGGCTTGCACCTGGGCTGGCGTCAATATCGCTTCAGCGAAGACGGGGCCGGCCAGCAGGCAGCCCATGACAACGATGACACTCCTCACTGCCCCACCTTCACATTCGCGTTCGGCGACTCGCCAAACATCTCGGGCGAATACATGGCTTCGATGCGCGTGGCCGGCAGGCTGAAGTCACCTGCATTGTTCAGGCGCACCGTGTATTCCACGCTCCAGTTACCCTTCGGCACAAAGGCGTAATACGCGCGGAAGGCGTCGAAGGCCCGTTCCTCGAACGTGGGCCAGACCCAGCCCGTGGATTTTTCGCCGGCCGTCAGCAGCTGCGAATCGCGGCCCAGGCCGTTGCCCAGCACCGTGGCGCTGGCCGGAATCGGGTCGTCGACCACCACCCAGCTCATGTCCGCCTGCGCGGACAAGTCCAGGCGCACGCGGTAGACATCGCCGCGCGACCATAGGCCCGTGGTTTTCTGTTCCACTGGCGTAATGGTTTTCTTGATCGTGTAGCCGCTGGACACGGGCGCCTTGAGCGGAATGGCCGCCAGGCTTTGCACGGTGGCCCAAGGCTTGCCGGTGCCGCTGTGCGCCAGGCCCAGGGTATCCGTTCCCTTCGGCCACGCTTGCAGCACGGGGCCGACCTTCGCCGCGCCATTCCACACGAGCGCTTGCGTATCGCTGCCCAGCTTGACGGCGCTGGCGCCCGTCACGGGGGTGGATTCGAACTTGGCCGAGAATTTATTGATGGCCAGGGTACCCCAGGCATTGGCTACCGTCGTATCCCAGCGGCCCTTTTTCTGGCGGCCCATGCTGCCACGCACGAGGCGGCCGATGTCATCCTTCCACGCCGGATCGTCCATCACGGCCAGCAACAGGCGGTTGGCATTGACGTCGCCCGAGACCATCAGCCACCACCAGTTATCCTTGCGCTCGGTGGAAAAGCCCATGGTCGTGCCCTGGAAATTCAGGCGCGAACGCAAGATCTGCTGCGCCTCGGCCAGCAGGGCATCACGGCGTGCCAGGCTTGGCGTGCGTTGCAACAACAAGCTCCAGTCGATGACGGCGGAAGTCGGCCACAGGTTCGGGTTGATGCTGATGCTCTCCAAGGCATCGGGCGGCACCTTGTTCGAACGCGACAACGCTTCCAGCGCAGCAAGTTTACGCACGGCCAGGTCGGTCGTGTCCAGCGCGGAACGGCGCACGATGCGGCCTTGCACGAAGGCCGTCAAGGCTGCTTCCATGCGGTTTTTCGTCTGCTCGGGAATCGCATAGCCCGCTTCCCTCGTTGCCGACAGCACGTACGCCGTCAGGCTGTCGCTGCCCTGTTCCATGATGGGGAAGTATTTCAGCAGGCCGTCGCTGTCCAGGTAGGCGGGCAGGCTGGCGGCCAGCTTGTTCCACGCCTCCCGGTCTTGCAGGGCGATGGCTTTCGACGTGTTTTGTTCGAAGCACGTGTAGGGATAGGCGGCCATGTACTCGCGCACGCCGGGCAGCTCGCCACCGAGCTTGGCGACAAAGCTGGTCTGGATGCCGCCCCGGCCCGGCAAGGCGCCGGCCGGCATTTGCACGGACATATTGACGGGCTTGTCGATCTGCTGCAAGGTTGCCTGATACGTGCGCACGGGCGTCGCCTGGCCCACTTTTTGCGTGATTTTCAGTTTATCGCTGTGGCTGCCCGCTTTCGCGCTGATATCCCACACGACCGTTTGCGCGCCGAGCGGTACCTGGTAATCCCACCCCACCTCGCGCGCTTCGCCCGCCGCCAGACTCAAGCTCTGGCGCGGCAGCGCCTTGCCGGCCGCCGTGGCATTGAGGTCCACGCTCAAGGAGGCGGCCGAGGTGTTGCGCACCGTGAATCCAGCGCGCAACTGGTCGCCTTCACGCACAAGGGTCGGCAAGCCCGACATCAAAATCAAGTCTTGCGAGCTGCGGATGTCCGTGCTGCCCGTGCCAAACAATTCCTTGCCAGCGCTGGCGATGGCGACGATGCGGAACGCTGTCAAGGAATCGTTGAGCGGCACTTGCACCGTCGCTTCGCCCTTGGCGTCGAGCTTGACGGTGCCCTTCCAGAACAGCAGGGTGTCGAACAGTTCGCGGCTGGCGCCCTTGCCGCCGCCACCGCCGACCGGGAAGGCCTTGCGGCCGAAGTGGCGCTTGCCGATCACCTGCATCTGCGCCGTCGCCGTTTCCACCTGCAGGCTGCGCTGCGCCATCATGGTGTCGAGCAGCTTCCAGCTATCGTTGGGCATCAGCTCCAGCAGCCCCGTATCGACGGCCGCCAGCGCCACTTCTGCGCCGGCCGGCAACGGCTTGCCATCGGCGCGGCGCACGCGCACGGACACTTCCGCCTTGTCACGTGTTTTATACACCTCCTTGTCGGACACCACCATGACGTTCAGTTCATGCGCCTGCCACCCCACATTCAGGGGCGCGATGCCCATCTTGTAAGCCGGCTTGCCCAGGTCGACCAGGGCCGTCGGCTGCACGCCATCGACCCTGCCCCGCACGACAAACACGGACACATACACATTCGGTGCGTAGTTCGGTTTGACCGGAATAGTCACCACCGGTTCCCGGCCATTGAGCTGGCGCACATAAGTGTCGAGGATGCCTTCGCGCTCGACCGTGATCAGCGCCGTGCCCGAGCGGAACGGCATGCGCACCTGCAAGCTCGCCTCCTGGCCCGGTTCATAGCGTTTCTTTTCCGGCAAGACGTCGATGCGGTCATTGTCGCTGGCGTTGAACCACCAGTCGCCGCTGCCGGCCACCCAGGTTTCGCGGTTGGCGACGGCCGCGTTGCCGGATGCATCCTGCGTGCTGGCGCGCAAGACCAGATTGCCGCTGGCGGGCGCCTTCACGTCGCAGATCAACAAGCCCTTGCCATCCGTCTTGCCCGAGCACGCCGGACCCAGCTTGACGACTTCGCTGCTGTTTTCATACGCATAGAAGCCGCCGATCAGGCGCCGGCGGTGCGAATAGCTGTTGCGCTGGAAGAAGTCGACGGCGACCGGGGCATTCGCCACGGGCTTGCCATTCGTGCCGAGCACGGCGACCGTGAACTTGAAGGCATCCTTGCTCAAGGCCCAGGCGTCAGGCTTGATGCCGATCACATAGTTCGATGGCCACAGCGGTACGCGCGTGGCGACCGATGCCGTCTCGCCATTCGCATCCTGGAAAGCCATTTCCGCCACCAGGTCGCGCGGCGTGGACAAGTGCGGCAGCTGGTCGATGACGATGCGCGCGCCGCCCGCCTTGTCCAGGCTCAAGCTTTGCGTGCGCGCGGCCGTGGCGCCGGGGCCACCCGCGCCATGGCCTTCATCCTGCCATTCGCCCTCATCGTCGTCATAGCCCGTGCCCTGTTTCACAAGACCTTCCTTCACGTCGCCATTGCTGAAGCTATAGTCGGGATAGTCGGCAAACGTCACGCTCTTGTCTTGCAGCACCGTGCGCAGCTTGACGGGCGCATTCGTGGCGGCGCCGCCGGCCAGGTAGGTGATTTGCGCATCCAGGGCCAGCTGCTTCGCCTGCACGGCGGGCGCTTTCGGTCCCTGCAGCACGGCTTTCATGGTCGGCACGCGGAACGCTTCGACGCGGAAACTGCCGGACGGGCGTCCCGCCATCGTCACGCTGTATTCTCCCTGCTTGGCGTCGGCGGGAATGACCCAGTCGCTTTCCGCCGTGCCGCTGGCGGACCAGCGCAGGGGCAATTGATAGTTCTGGTCGCTACCCTGGTGCGTGATGACAACAGAGGTGGCGCTGCCGGGGCCGTTGTTCTTGTCGACCAGGCTCATGCCCTCGCCCGTGTGCTTGCGGATGAAATGCTTCATGTGCACGGTTTCGCCGGCGCGCAGCAAGGTGCGGTCAAATACGGTCGCCAGCAGGGTGTTGTCGGCGCGCGTGTCGTCGGTGGGCAAATTGAAACGCCAGGCTTCGATGCCGCCCACCCAGTCCGACAGGGTGAACGTCATGTCGCCGCCGCTGCGCGCACTGATAAAGTAGCGGCCATTGTTCTTGCAGCTGGAATTGGCCAGCTCGCCGGGGATGTGCGCCACGCCGTCTGCGCCCGTGGCGCCTTGCCACAGCAGCTTGCCGGCGCAGTCGCGCACGGCCACTTGCGCTTTCGCAACAGGCGCGCCCTTGTCCAGCGACGTCACCCACACGAGCGACGATTGCGCGCCATGCTTGAAGTGGGCCGCCAGATTCGTCACCAGCGCGGCCGTGCGGATGTAGGCCGTCGTCGGTTTGCCGAGCAGCACTTTACCGAGGATCGGGCTGGCCAGCTCGACTACATAAAAGCCCGGTTTTTGCAAAGGAATGCCGATCACTTCAAAGGTTTTCTTGCCATCGGGGCGCGGCAGGCTGATGGGGCGCGTGCCGGCCGCGCCCGCCAGCACGGATTTGCTCATGTTGCCCGCATATTGAGCATACGGCTGCCAGTATTCGCCGCCGTCGCCAGTGCCGGCCAGGCGCTGCATCCACTCGATGATGAACTTGTCGTCATTGTCGGGCACGCGCAAGGTGGCGCCCGTGGCGGCAGCCGATGGCTGCGCGATTTCCTTGCCCGACAGCACGGGCTCGATATTGCGCACGGTGACGGGCAGCAAGCCGTCGCCCTTGGCTTCGATGATGCCGAACGGGGCCGGGAATTTGAGCAGCGGCGGCTGTTCGCCCGTGCGCACCGTCATGGGGAAGCGCGCGCGGTTGAGCAAGGCGCGGCCCGCGTCATCCGTCAGCTTCGGCGGCAAGTTCAAGATAAAACTGGCTTGCACGGGGAAGGGGCCGTTGAACGTGGCGCCATACAGGAATTCCGCCTTTTCGTCTTCTTTTGAAATCGTCGGCGCATACGTCTTGCCGCCGCCCTTCAGTGTCATGGCGCGCACCTGCGCCGCGCTCACGGGCGCGGAAAATTGCACGCGCATGGGCAGGAAGGGGATGCACTGCTCCTTCGGATTGCTGCGCTCGCAGCTGAATTTGGCCGTGAAGTCGGGACGCGTCTTGAACTGCAGCGTTTGCGCCTTGTCCGTGGCGATGCCGCTGGCGCTGGCGATGCCCTCGCCCCACACCAGCGACACCTTGGCGTTGGCAGGGAAGCTGCGCTTGCATTGCAGCACGGTGACGGGCAGCGGCGGCGCGCCCTTGCTGGCGACGGGCATGCCCACTTTCCAGACCGTGCCGCGCTTCTTGAAGTACACGGTCAGGTAGCGGTCGAGAAAGCTCTTGCGCAGGGTTAATACCTGCTCCAGTTCCTTGCCTTTAAGCAGGCGCACGGGAATTTTTTCATTGATGCCGTCGGCCCGGCAATACGCGTTCGCGGCCACGCTGGCCTCGTTCGGCGCGGCATCCAGACCCAGCACGAAGATCTGGTTCTCATCAATATACGGCTGGCCGTCATACGGTACGGCTTCGACGATGGCCGGGCCGCCCGTGGTGAAACGGTAGGACGCCGTCCCCTGCAAGGGCTTGCCGGCCTGGTCCTTCAGGCCCGGCTTCAAGGTGAAGCTGCACGCCACGCCGGCCGGCAAGTCGCGCTCGAAATCGTAGTTCCAGTTGCGCTCGTCAGCCCAGCGCCCCGCGCCCGCCACGACGGCAGGTTCAGCCTTGCCGCAATCGATGGCGAACGGCGCGGGCAAGCCCATGTCGCCGAACGGCACCATCGGCGTGGCGAACTGGGCCCGCACCTGACGCACGGCCTTGACCGTGCCGCTCGGTGAAAACAGGGACACGCCGCTATCGGCCCAAGCCGGTAGAGCCATGCCCAGCGACAGCAACAGACATAGTGGGCCCAGTTTGCCAGATAGCGGGGAAGAAACAGCACGGGGGTGGTCAGGCACGGGTGACTCCTTGATGAAAAGTGGCGGAGCTGGCTGCGGCGCACGATAGTTGCCCGAGAGAAGCCCGGCAAAGCAAGCGAACGCGGCAGAAATACAACATCAATGTAATATTAGTTATCAAGCTCATCATTGTTGCTAATATACAGTGGCACGCTGGTAACAAGTCGTACGATTGCCTCCAGTTGCGGCGCCAGGATGTGGCCGTGATTGCAAAAGTTTCCGGAGGCGAATTAGTTTTTTTCAATATCGAAGTATTTGTCGTGAATCTGCAACACCATTGATATACCGCAATGCTTTGTGCGCCAGCGCACCGACCACGTGAACCTGCAACCGTATTCTCTACTCCAACAGCAGTGCATTTATCGCAAGAAAGCGCACCTGGAATTGTTGTCTATCTCTAGCAAAGCATGTCTGGCAGTTGTCGCATTGATGCAGTAGAGAAAATCTCTTATCAACGTTGGGAGTTACTTGTGAATAATCTAAAAAAAATCGCCGTTGCCGCCGCAGTACTGTGCTCCGCCCTCGGCGCACAGGCCCAGGAAATCAATCCCTCCTGGTACATTCAACCCAGCCTCAACGCACTCAAGCCAGATTCCGACTTCGCTACGGATAAAACCGGCTATGGCGCAGGCTTGCGTTTCGGTAAACCCGTTTCGCCGGACTGGGATATCCAGCTGGGCACCACGTATGCCCGCTCCAAGGATGGCGGTCAGCGCTACCAGCAAAATACGCTGGGCGTAGACGGTCTGTACATGTTCTCGCGTAAAGCTTTCCGCCCCTTCCTGCTCGTTGGTGCCGGCATGCAGCGCGACAAGGACACCAGCTTCGCTTTTGGCGAACGCAGCAAGAGCTCGCCTTACGCCAGCGTCGGTCTGGGCTTCCAGTCCACGATCAACGATCAATTGTCGTTCCAGGCTGACATCCGCAATGTGCACGGTTTCCTGCGCGGCAATACGTTCGACCCGAGCAGCAAGTCCAACAACTACTATGTCACCGTGGGCCTGAACTTCGCGTTCGACAAGCCAGCTGCACCGCCGCCGCCACCGCCACCGCCGCCAGCGCGTGAAGAAGTCGTCGTGGTCGTGCCGCCACCACCGCCGCCACCGCCAGCACGCTTTGAAAAAGTGACGATGGCGGCAACGGAATTGTTCGCGTTCGACAGCGCCAAGCTGGGTCCGACACAGACCAAGCTCGACGAAATCGCCCGCGTGCTGAACGCCGCGCCGGACGTCAACAACGTCGTCATCAGTGGTTATGCCGACCGCATCGGTTCGCCCAAGTACAACCTGAAACTGTCGCAGCAGCGCGCTGATGCAGTCAAGGAATACCTGGTCGGTCACGGTGTCGCCGCCAACCGCCTGACGGCCGAAGGCAAGGGCTCCACCAATCCTGTCGTCACCTGCGACAACAAGAAACGTGCCGACCTGATCAAGTGCCTGGAACCAAACCGCCGCGTTGAAGTGGAACAAATCACCATCGAACGCCGCGTGCAGTAAGCTCAACAGTGGTACGCCACTTGTGAATAAAAAAAGGGGCTCGCGCCCCTTTTTTGCATTGAAAGCCATCATGAATATTTCTACCCGCTATCCCAAGCTGGCCGGCCTGGCGCCGTTCAGCAAGCAGATGCGCAGCGTCATCGTCTGTTCCGTCACCGAATGGCTGGAACACCGCGCCTCAAGCAAAGGCGCCGCCCTCGCCTATTACACCCTGTTTTCCATCGCCCCCATCCTCGTGCTGGTGATTGCCATCGCCGGCTTTTTCTATGGCCCGGCCGCCGCGCGCGGCGAGCTGATGGGACAACTGCAGGGCTTGCTGGGCACACAAGGCGCCGAAGCCATCCAGCTGGTGCTGGCCGGCGCGAAAAACCATGAACAGGGGCGCATCGCCACCCTCATCGCCAGCGCCCTGCTGCTGTTTGGCGCCACCAGCGTGTTTGCCGAGCTGAAAGCCAGTCTCGATGAAATCTGGCAAGTGCCGCCGCTGAAGGAAGCGGGCGCCTGGGACATGCTGCGCACGCGCCTGCTGTCCTTCGGCCTGGTGCTGGTGCTGGCCTTTCTGCTGATGGTGTCGCTGGTGGTCAACGCGGCCATGGCGATCCTCGCCAACTTCTGGGAAGGCGTGTGGAAGGACACGGCCGTGCTGTTTACCATCCTGTCGAACCTGATCGGCTTTGCCGTCATCGCCAGCCTGTTTGCCGTCATCTACAAAATGCTGCCGCGCGTGCGCCTGTCCTGGCGCGACGTGGTGATCGGCGCTGTGGGCACGGCCTTCATGTTTTCATTGGGGAAGTATGCAATTGGCGTGTATATCGGCAATAGCGGCGTGGCCAGCAGCTATGGCGCGGCCGGTTCGCTGGTAGCCTTGCTGCTGTGGGTGTATTACTCGGCGCAAATCTTCTTCCTGGGCGCCGAATTCACGCGCCAGTTCGCCCTGCAACTGGGCAGCATGAAGGATATGCCGAAGACGGACGATGGCGATGTGCAAGTCAAGATATTGAAACGCCACCAGTCCTGATTCCCTCGCTCCACATGCGAAAACGGCACCCGCGGGTGCCGTTTTTCTTGCGTTGTAGCAAACTACTCGCCCAGCAATTCCGCCACCACTTCCATGCCCTGCACGCGCTCGGCCACGACCTTCACGATGACGATGATGGGCACGCCCAGCAGCAAGCCCCAAACGCCCCACAGCCAGCCCCAGAACAGCAGGCTGATGAACACGGCCGTGGGATTCATGCGGGCAATGCGCCCCGTCATCCAGGTGGTGACAAAAGTGCCGACCAGGGTGGCGATGGCCATCGACGTGCCCGTCACCAGCAAGACCATTTCCAGCGATTCGAACTGCAGAAAAGCGACCAGGCCCGTGGCGATGGTGATGAGCAAGGGGCCGAAATACGGCATGATGTGCAGCAAGCCGGCCACGATGGCCCAGGCGCCCGCATTTTCCAGGCCGATCACGCGCAGGGCGATCCACATCAGGACGGCCAGCAAGCCATTCGTGACGAGCAGCATGAACATATAGTTCTGGATCGAGGTATTGATGTCTTCCAGGATGTGCACGGTGACCTTCTTGCGGCTCAGCGACGGCCCCGTCAGCTTGACGAGCTTGCGCTTGAAGGTGTCGCCCGACAGCAGCAGGAAAAACACGAGGAAGATGACCATGGTGGCCTGGCTGAGGAAACCCACCAGGCCCAGCGAACCGGCCCAGACCCAGTCCATGATCTTGAAGTTGGGCGCCTCGGCCGCGGCGGCGCGGCGGTTGTTGCGGCGCGCTTCGGCGCCGGCGGCCACTTGCTCGATTTCATTGGCCACGGCCTGCATCTTCTGGAAGGTGCTGTTCTTGCCGCCCGTACTGGCGGCGATCAGGCGCGACAGCTTATGCGTGGCGGCCGGCAATTCTTCCACGATGGATTCGAATTCGCCCTGCACGCGCTCGACCACGACGAGGGAGCCGAACAGGATCAGAGCCGTGACGGCCGTGGCGCCGATGGCGCGCGGCAGGCGCAGCTTTTCCAGCCAGGCGACGACGGGATTGAGGGTGTAGGCAATGAAAATGCCGAAAATGACGGGAATGAGGAATTTCTGTGCCCACTGCAGCGCATAAATGAAGCTGACGGTGGCGATGATGCCCAGCGCCAGACCACGCGCATTGACATGCAGCGGCAAACGCAAGGATGAATCGGGGTGCTCCACGGGCGTGCCGGGAGGTGGCCCGGCAGGCTCTGTGGAGGCAGCCGCCACCGGCTCGGGCGGGGTATCTGAAGGCTGGATATGCATGCGATTCCCGCGACGGTCGGTGGAGGGCCACAGGGCCAGCCGTGGGGCTGGCCGCTGCGGCAGGTCATGCCATTACTTGACGCGGATGTCGTTTTTGACCGACTTCACGCCCTTGACGCCACGGGTAATTTCACCCGCTTTGGCGGCATCGGCTGGCTGGGCCACGAAGCCGCTCAGCTGAACCACGCCCTTGAAGGTTTCAACGTTGATTTCCGTCGATTTCAGGGTAGGCTCGTTGAAGATGCTGGCTTTCACTTTGGTGGTGATGGCCGCGTCGTCGATGTACTCGCCCGTGCCTTCTTTGGTTGGGGTCGAAGCGCAACCTGCAACAGCGAACAGGGAAGCGATGAAAAGGCCAGTAGCGATAGATTTAGTGAATTTCATGGTTTTTTCCTTAGGAGTGGTCAATCAATGTGCTCACAATGAGCTTCTTATACCAGTGTGGTGACTGCGCGCCGGAGGGAGCTCAGTAGCCAAACTGGGTTTTTGCAGCCTTGATACAGTCATCCTTGGCTGCGCCGGCTAATGCATCGCATTTTTCTGTCGCGACCTTGTACTCGGCTTTTCTTTTTGCTTCACGCGCATCGCTGCGCGCTTCGATGACTTTCTTGTCTGCCTTGGCATCGGCCAGGGCCGCCACTTTGGTGGACTTGGCCAGCTTGACGCAGACATCCTTGTCGTTGCCCGTCAGCGCATTGCAGCGCGTCAGGTCGACGTCGTAGTTGGCATCGGCAATCTTGATGCGCGCCTTGGTGTAGGCACGCAGGGTATTCGTGTATTGCGCCTGGGCCACCGCTTCATCGTAGGCACGCACGGCTTTCGCTTCGGCGACGCAGACATCTTTCGGGTTGCCCGTGATTTTTTCGCACTCGGCATGTGCCAGCTTGTAGTTCAGGCCAGCCTGCTCATTGGCCGCCTTGTAGGCTGCTTTCGCTTCCGGCGTGGCCGCCACGGCCTGGCCGCCCCAGGCGGCGCATGCCAGACTGACGACGATGGCGGTGAAAAGCTTATTCTTGTTCATATTGTGTTTCTCCCTGGTGGTAGCAAGCATGTCTGCTTGGCATGACTACCGTTTTACGTGGATCGTCGCTTCTCTTCTGTACGCTGCCGTACACAAGTAATTTATTTTGAAAGCGGAAGGGATACAGGGATAAATAACAACGTTTTGATGGATCGCCACGGTAAAAAATACCATTTTCGGCAGCAAATAACTACGTGCGGCAGCGTACAGACCGGAAACAGGGGCATGACTAAGATGGCACTACACCCTCACCTCGTCAGGAGAATAAAATGAAAACCAACGCCACCTTGGCTGCACTGATGCTCGCCGCCACCGCCGCACTGAGCGGTTGCGCCACCGGTCCTTCCCAGTCACAACAATATTACCCGGCCAACCAGCCTGAATCGGCCATGTACGGCACCGTCGACTCCATCCAGATCGTGCAGGGTGGCGGACAAACCAGCGGCGCCGGCGCCGTGGTCGGCGGCATCGCCGGCGCCCTGCTGGGCAATACCATTGGCTCGGGCGGCGGACGCACGGCCGCCACCGTGGCGGGCGCCGTTGCCGGCGGCGTCGTGGGCAACCAGGTCGAAGGCCGCAGGCAGCAAGCGCAGGCCTACCAGATCAGCGTACGCCTCGACAACGGCGAATACCGCACCGTGGTGCAGGACAACGCGAATGATTTGCGCCCGGGCAACCGCGTGCGCGTCGTTGACGGCCGCGTCTACCGCTATTAATCCCTTGGCCGGGCTTGTCCTCAAGCCTGCGCCAGACCATGCACCAACAAGGAGATACCATGGGCACCATCATTCTGATCATCTTGATCCTGGCCCTGGTCGGCGTCCTGCCTACCTGGCCGCATAGCCGCAACTGGGGTTACGGCCCCAGCGGCATCGCCGGCCTGGTCGTAGTGATACTGATCCTGCTATTACTGACGGGCAGGTTGTAAAAAAAGGCGCTACGGCGCCTTTTTTATTTCAAGGAGGAAATATCATGACTATCCACAACACACTCTTGGCCACCCTGTTCGCCTGCAGCCTGGCGCCTCTGGCACAGGCCCAGACGGCCGCGCCGCAACCGGGCGACCCGCAACGCTGGTACCAGGAAGACAGCACGGCGCAAGCCCAGCTGCGCACCCTGCGCAAGGAAATCGCCGCCGCCCTGGCCGAGGCCAAAAAAGCCTGCCGTTCGGAACCATCCGCCGCGCGCGCCACCTGCCTGAAGGACGCACAAGACACTTACCGCCAAGACATGGCGAACGCGGAAAAACTGCGTGTAGCGGCGCATCCGCAGTAATGAGCCGTGCTGTTGCGATGCCGGACAAACCGCAACGCCTGACAAAACCGTAGCGAGCGGAAGGGAGAGGTGGCTAAGAAGCGCAACCGTACGAAGGTACGGGGGCGCCGAGCCGGTGAGCATCGCAGGCCGCCTATACCGACGCGCAGCAGGTTTTGACAGGCGTTACTAAGCGGCGTCGCGCTCGTATGGGGGCAGTTCATGTACCACCAGCGGCGTGTCTTCCGTCACAAAAGCCAGCCAGCCGGCAGCCTTGATTGCGCGCAAGCCATCCTGGTAGCCCTGCTCCCAGCGCCAGTCGATGGAGCCCTTGGAGAAATTGATGTCCTTGGCCGCCATGTGCCAGTCGCGCCCCGCGTACGGCAGGCGCACGATGTGCATGGTGCTGTCGCAACCGAGCGCAACGAGCTCCTCCGTCTGCTGGCGGTTGTGCTTGGTGTCGGGCAGGCCGGCGTACAGTTCGCGCAATTTGCGCTGCAAGGTATGCGTATTGACGTAATCGGCGATATGCCGCTTCGAGCGCGAGGCGAAGGTGACGTCCTTTTGCCGCGTCTGCACTTCGTCGAGGGTGGTCGGTTCCGGCCCTTCCGAGCTCCACAGGTCCACCATGAAGACCAGGGTGTCGACGTGGGGCGTGTCGTCGAGCACGGTTTCCAGCGGCGTGTTCGAGTACAGGCCGCCATCCCAATATAAATCGCCATCGACGCGCACGCCGGCAAAGCCGGGCGGCAAGGCGCCGCTGGCGCGGATGTGATCGGCCGTCAGCGGCTGCTGCTGGCTGTCAAAACTGGTGAGGCTGCCGCATTTGACGCGCAGGGCGTTGACGGTCAGGCGCATGCCGCCGGGCTGGTTCAGGTAATCGAAATCGACCAGTTCCTCGAGGGTGCCGGCCAGCTCGCTGGTGTCATAAAAACTGGCCTCTTCCGGCTTGACGGCGATTCCAGCGGGAAACAGGCTGAAGGTGCGCGGCTTGAAGAAGCCGGGCACGCCGCGCAGCACCGTATCGAGCGTGGCCAGCCAGATGTTCGAGCGGCGCTGCTGGTCGGAGACCAGGTTCATGTCGATGCTGTCGCGGTGCGCCACGCGCTGCCAGAACTCTTTCAGACGCACGAGCCTGTCCTCGTGCTTGTTACCGGCCAGAATGGCCGCATTGATGGCGCCGATCGAGGTGCCCACCACCCAGTCGGGCGCCAGGCCATGCTCGTGCAGCGCGTGGTAGACGCCGGCCTGGTAGGCGCCCAGCGCGCCGCCACCCTGCAGCACCAGCACGATACGCAGGCGCGAGGGATTTAACTGATTGATCGGTGTCTTCGAATTCGTCATCAAGATGGTCCCTCTGTCCGCCGCGGGGTGCGGCGTGAATCATTGTAAGGGATTGCGCGCGATGGCGTGTCTGCGTGCCGGACCTTGCGTACATGCAAAAAAAAAACGCCGTCAATGACGGCGTTCCTGTACAACACGACTGGCGTTCAGCGCTTGCGGCGCAGCCAGCTGGCGGCAACGGCGGCCACGGCCACGAGGACCAGGGCCGGCTTGACCAGTTTCTTGCGTCCGATAAAGGACAGCGCCGTCAGCACGTAAGGCATGGCGCCTTGCAAACGCATGCCGCCCGGCGCCAGCAGGGATTCGACGCGGTGGCCGGCAAAGCCGACCGCCGTCTCGACCACGCCCTGCAGCATCGATTCGGGGCGTAGCGCATAGCCCACGTTGGCGCGCGCATGCACGATGCCCACGCGGTACATTTCGCCCTGGGCGATCAGCAGGCGCTTGCGGGCGGCTTGCGCCGCCAGTTTGTCGTTTTCCGACATGAATTCTCCTCGTGAGGCCGCTTACATCAGCATGTCGCGGTCAGCCTTCAATTCCGCCATGGTGGCCGGCATGGACAGCTTTCCTTGACGCAGCATGGCGCGCGCATACATCACCAGCGCGATGGCCAGCAGAACGAACACGACCGTCATGATCGCCAGGATCTTCCAGCCCAGGCTATCCCAGGCCAGGAAGACGATCAGCACGCTGCCGTAAGCGATGGCAAACAAGCCCGCCACGGTCGCCAACGCGAAAATGACAATCAGCTGCAGCATGTGATTGCGCACTTCCGACAGTTCGATGGTGGCCAGTTCCAGCCGCGACAACATCAGTCCGACGGCGTTTTTGGCCAGGCCGGCAACCGAGCCGATCAATCCCGGCCCCTGGTGAGACGAAGCAGACTTGTCCATATCGCTCCTGACAGTGGATTACTTGCGGCCCAGGATGAAGCCGACCAGCACGCCGACGCCAGCGGCGACAGCCACGGTGCGCCATGGGTTTTCCTTGACATAGCCGTCAGCCTGGGCAGCCATCTGCTTGGTGGCAACGATGGCCGACGCTTGCGCTTCATGCGCCTTGGCCAGGGCCGCATCGAGGGTTTTCATGCCCTTGACGCGCACTTCGTCGGCTTTTTCGCCCGTCAGGGCGGCAGCGGCGCTGAACAAGGCTTGCGCATCCTTGACCAGGGTTTTGACATCGTTATTGACGGTGGTGATATTGTTTTCCAACATGGTTTAGCTCCTTAGCTGTGGATGAATGTAGTTACTATACCTACTTTACTCAAAAACACTATTCCATTAGATCGCGCATATCATCGGCGTGCTCTTCCTCGACAGCCATGATTTTGATCAACAAATGGCGCGTGGTCGGGTCTTTGTCGCCGATTTTCACGATCATCTGGCGATACGACTCGATCGCTACCCGTTCCGCGATCAGATTGGCACGCACCATGCTCTGCACGTCTTCGGAGTCATCATACTCGGCATGGCTACGCGCAAGCAATGTTGCAGGATTAAAATCTGGCTTGCCGTTCAGTTGCACGATGCGTTCAGCCAGCCAGTCGGCGTGCTCCTGCTCCTGCTGCGCATGCTCAAGGAACTCGGCCTTGATGCTGCCGTTGTCGCGCCCGCTCACGGTGTAGTAATGGCGTTTATAGCGCGCAATACACACCAGTTCGGTGGCCAGCGCCCCATTCAACAGGGTGATCAACTCCTGACGGTCGCCCTGGTAGCCGGCAGTCACGGCGCCGTCGTCCAGGTTTTTGGCGGCGGCGCGGATGGCTGCCGTATCGATGCCAGCTGGAATCTCAACAGATGTTTGGGTCATGATGTTTCCTTTCAAGTCTTGCATGGGTATCCACCGGCCAAGCTTCGGCCGGTGCTGCCTTTCTACTCCCGCGTCAACTGACGCGGCTTAGCGGCGGGCGGGAATGGCCGTGTTGTCCTCGGACAAGACGATTTCCACACGGCGATTCAGCTGGCGGTTTGCCGCCGTGTCGTTGCCGGCGGCCGGATAGGCGGCGCCATAGCCTTTGGTGGCGATACGGTCGCGGCTGATGCCTTGCTCCAGCAGCGCGTTGCGCACGGATTCGGCGCGGCGTTGCGACAATTCCAGGTTGTGCGCGGAGCCGCCCGTGCTATCCGTAAAGCCTTCGATCAGCACGGTGCGCTGCGGATTGTTTTTCAGCACGTCGGCCAGCTTGCGTGCCGTATTCGCGCCATCGGCCGTCAGGTTCGCCTTGTCCGTGCCAAACAGCACGTCGCCCAGGGTGATCACCATGCCGCGTTCGGTTTTCTTGGCGGCCAGGTCGGCCAGCTGCGCCTCGAGTCCGGCGGCGCGGGCTTGCGCATCGCGGGCCGATGCTTCGGCCGCTTGTGCCTGGGCCTTGGCCGCTTCCGCATCCGCTTGCGCCGACTGGGCGCGGGCCGTGGCCTGGTCAGCCTGCTGCGTGCGCGCATCGAGGCGCAACTGATCGCGCTGCTTGCCAGCGTTGGCGATATCAGCTTCCGCTGCCTTCTGTTTGGCGACTTCCTGCGCCGTGGCTATCTTTTGCTTGGCCAGGTAGGCCAGCTTGTCGACTTTTTCGCTATCTTCCTGGCGCGTGGCGGCCGCGTTCGCCGCTTCCAGCGCAGCGCTCGCTTCGCGGAATTCGCGTGGCGCATAGGTCGACACGATCGGGTTCGACTGCGCCGCCATGTAGTCGCCGCGCGTCTGGTCGAGCAGGCTGGTGGTGGTCGGTGCGGAGCTGCAGGCTGCAACAAAGGCGGCCATGGCCAGCAGGCCGGGAATGGTGGTGTAAGTAGCTTTTTTCATGATGGGGTCCTGTTATTAGTTATTGTTGTGGCTTATTGTTTTGGGGCTTGCTGATTGGCACGGTCGAGCTCTTCGCGCATGACGCGGATGTTCTCGTTGATTTCATCGGCGGCGCTGGTGGCCTTGGCCGAATTGGCCTTGCTTTGCGCCAGCTTGGCATCGGCTTGCGCCTGGTCGGCCAGGTCGCGCGCCATCTTGTAGTCGCGGTCTTTCAGGGCCTGGTTAGCCATGCGCATTTTTTCGCGGGCCGAACGCATCTCATCGGGTGCCAGGTCGGCGGCGCCGGCGCTGGCGGCGTTATCGACGGCGGCGCGCGACACGGCGACGTCGGCCGTGGCTGGCGTTTTCAGGCTGGAGCAGCCCGTCATCAGGACAACGGCGGTGCCGCAGGCGGCCAAGGCGGCCAATGGGGACATCTTGAAATCTCGGTTTGTCATTTTTCTTCTCCTGGAGAATGTTAAGCGTGAGGGTTAGATGCGGTGCATCTGAAATCAGGAACTGCGTTTGATGTATGACGTTATAGGCTCCGGCTCCCCGCATATCCGTTCGGTGCCGCACATAGGGTAAGAAATCGACAATACTTGCATTGGCAACGTGCGCCAGCGCACGTGTCCGCCAGCAAAAGCTGAAACAGGCCCGGCTTTGGAGCGATTCCTGTAGCATCGCAACTACTTGTCCAGAAAGAATCAGCTTATGCCGCTCTCCCGCCGTCAGAAAATCACCCTCGCCAGCACCGCCGTGCTCATCGCCCTGCCCGTCACCGCCGCCATCGTCCTGTCGAACATGGATTGGAACCGCGCCAAGCCCTGGCTCAATGCGCGCGCCAGCGACGCGCTGGGACGGCCGTTCGCCATCGAGGGCGACCTGGCGCTGACGTGGCATCAGCCAGCCCGTACCGCGGGGCAAAAAACCTGGCGCGACCATTTGCCCTGGCCGCACCTGCAGGCCAAGGATGTGCGCCTGGGCAACCCGAGCACCATGACGGACACGGATGGCCAGGCGCAGCTGGCCACCGTCAGCCAGCTGGCGTTCTCGCTCAACCCGCTGGCCTTGCTGGACAAGAAAATCATCATCCCGCAATTGCGCTTCGACACACCGCAGGTGCGCTTGCTGCGCAGCAAGGATGGCAAAAATAACTGGACCTTCGACAAGCAGGAGCAGCCATCGCCGTGGCAGCTGGAATTGCAAAGCGTAGTCTTCAGCAAGGGCACCGTCTATCTGGACGATGGCGTCAGCAAAACGGCGATGCGCGCCGATGTCGACACCATCGCGGACGATGCGCGCTACGGCATCGCGTGGACGCTGTCGGGCAAATACCATGGAGAAAGCATCAAGGGCGGCGGCAAGGCGGGCGGCGTGCTGTCGCTGCAGCGGCAAGGCACGCCCTTCCCCATCCAGGCCGACATGCGCGCGAGCGGCAGCAGCATGGCCATCGAAGGCACCCTGACGCGCCCGACCAACCTGGCCGCGCTCGACGTGCGCCTGAAGCTATCCGGACCCAGCATGGCCCGCCTGTATCCATTGACGGGCGTGCTGCTGCCGGAGACACCGCATTTCAGCACGGAAGGCCATTTGACGGGCACCCTGGCGCCGCGCGGCGGCGAGTGGGTGTACGACAAGTTCAGCGGCAAGGTGGGCTCGAGCGACATCAGCGGCAAGCTGGCCTTTTCCGCCAGCACGCCGCGCAAGCGCCTGACGGGTGAAGTCCATTCGCGCCTGCTGCAATTTTCCGACCTCGGTCCGCTGGTGGGCGCCGATTCCAGCGCCAGCAAGAAGGAGCGGGGCGTGCCGTCGACGCAGCCGGCCGGCCGCGTGCTGCCGGTGGAAACCTTCAAGACGGAGCGCTGGACCAGCCTGGACGCTGACGTGCGCTACACGGCCGACAAGATCACGCGCGATGCTGATTTGCCGATCAGCAAGCTCGACACGCATGTGGTGCTGACGGACGGCGTGCTCTCGCTCACGCCCCTGAATTTCAACGTGGCGGGCGGCACCCTGACGTCGCAGATCAAGCTCGACGGCAGCGGCAAAGTTATCGCCAACGGCATTGCGGCCGAACTCAAGGCCAGCGCCCGCCATCTGCACATCCAGCAACTGTTTCCCCGCCTGCCCGCCCTGCAGGCGAGCGTGGGCGAAATCAATGGCGATGCCTCGCTGTCGGCCACGGGCAATTCCGTCGCCACCCTGCTGGGCAGCTCGAACGGCGAAGTGCGCGCGCTGATCAACCGGGGCAGCATCAGCAAACTGCTGCTGGAAGAAATGGGCTTGAACATCGGCAGTGTCGTGCTGGCCAAACTGTCTGGCGACAAGCAGGTCAGGCTGAACTGCATGGCCGCCGATTTCGCCGTCACCAAGGGACTGATGCGCACGCGCCAGTTCATCGTCGACACGGATGACGCCGTCCTGAATATCGATGGCACGGTGAACCTGGCCGATGAACGGCTGGACCTGACCCTGCGGCCCGACAGCAAGGGCTTGCGCATCTTTTCGCTGCGTTCGCCCCTGTATGTGCATGGCACCTTCAGCAAACCCGACGTGAGCGTGGACAAGGGCGTGCTGGCCCTGCGCGCCGGTGGCGCATTGGCGCTGGCCGTGGTGGCGCCCGTGGCGGCGCTGCTGCCGCTGGTCAATGCCGGCCCCGTCGAAGATAGCGAATGCGCGGCCTTGCTGGCCCAGGCGCGCGTGAAACCGGTGGCGCCGAAACCGGGCAAGGCACCGCGCAAAAGCCAGTGAGAAATATGCAGCCGTGCACGATTACAATTGTTACACCCCTATGTGCGTTGCCGAACAGACCCTGCCTTGCCACAATCCTATTCTGTAATCGTGCCTGAAACACCCAAGACGTGGCGATACGAAGTCCCACCGGCCCATACCATGCCGGCGCCACGAGGTCCGAATTCATAGGAGAACTATCATGCAAATCATTAAAAAAATCGCCGCTACCACTTCCGTTGCCGCCCTGCTGCTGAGCTTGACGGCTTGCGCCAACATGTCCGGTCAGGATAAAAACACCGCCATCGGCGCTGGCGTCGGCGCCGTTGCCGGCTCCGTGCTGACGGGCGGCAGCGCCATCGGCGCAGTCGGCGGCGCCGCCGTCGGCGGCGTGATCGGTAACCAGGTCAAGCCGAAGTAATTGTTGATCGAGAAAGCGGGGTGGGTGCGCAGGCGCCCGCCCCGCTTTTTTGCGTCTGCTGCACAAGGATCAAAGCAGGAAGGATGAAGGCCAGCCTGAGGCAGGCAAGCGGGAAGAATCAGACGAAGACGTTGGCCATGCCGATGGCGCCGCTATCCTTGACCAGCTCGTAACAGCGGCAGGAAACGGCTTCGAGGCCGGCAGAATCGAGGATCTCGATATTGCCGCGGCTGTAGGTGATGAGTTTTTGCTGTTGCAGCGCGCTGGCCGCCTTGGTCACGCCGACCCGCCGCACGCCGAGGGTGTGGGCGAGAAATTCATGCGTGAGGTGAAATTTTTCGGACTGCAGGCGGTCGCGCGTGATCAGCAGCGAACGGGCCAGGCGCGCTTCGAGCACGTGGAAGCGGCTGCACACGGCAATCTGGATGGCTTGCGCCAGCAGGGTGTCCGTGTAGCGGTACAGCAAACGCTGCAGGGACTCAAGCTGGGCGAACTCGGCGCAGAAGTCGGCCCGCGCGATGCGGCTGGCGGTGCCGGAACGCTGCACCACGGCACGCACTTGCGCCAGGTCATGACCGAGCGCGACGGACGCGCCCAGCACGCCTTCGCGGCCGACGGAGCCCACTTCCAGCGTCATGCGGCCTTCCGCCACGGCCAGCAGCGAAATCAGGCAATCGCCGGGGAAATAGATGTGGCCGATAGGCTGGCCCGGTTCGTACAGCACCTCGCCCACCTCGACCGTGACGCTATCGAACAGCGCCGTCAGGTGCCGCAAGTCGTGCTCGGGCAGGCTGGCCAGCAAGCGGTTGCCGGCGTCAGGCGCGCCCACGGTCGACCCCAGGCCGGATCGGCCTGCATCGCGGGACAGGGTCATGCTGGCAGTCGTTGGTGGCATTGCTTTTCCTTGGTGTCGTTACAACTCGACATAATTTTTACTTAGCCTACGGTGCAGTACCGGCCCTGTATGTACGGTGACGCACGGAAGCGGAGCAAGCGGCACAGCACACTGGCAACAGACGCAAATAACACGCAGAACACGCATCACCCTTTTTATTATTTTAAAAAAACCAAGGAGCCTTCCATGACCACCACCACCAAATCCCTCCATCCGCTGGTGCTTGCCGCCGCCGTCGCCGTCCTGCTGTTTTGCGGCGTCGGCACGGCTGCCCTGATGGGCTGGCTGCCTTCCTCCCAGGGCGATAGCCAGCCGCTGGCGGCCAGCACCTCGGCCGAGCAAATGGCCAACCTGCAGGCGAACCAGCCGCAAGCGAACTTGCAGCCGTCCGGCGCGCAGCCGCTGGCCGCCCTGCCGCCACAGCAGCAACAGCAACCACAGCAGCAGCCGGTGCGCCAGCCGCAGCCACAGCCACAATATGCGGCAGCACCAGCGCCGCAAGTGTGCGGCAATTGCGGCGTGATCGAAGCCATCCATGAAGTCAATACGCGCGCCGAAGGCAGCGGCGTGGGCGCGGCGGGCGGCGCCGTTGTCGGCGGCTTGCTGGGCAACCAGGTCGGCGGCGGTCACGGCAAGCAGCTGGCCACCGTGCTGGGCGCCGTCGGCGGCGCCGTGGCCGGCAACCAGATCGAAGGCAGCGTGCGCGCCACGCGCAGCTACAACATCGTCGTGCGCCTGGATAACGGCAAGACGCGCACCGTACACCAGAGCGCCGCGCCGAACTGGCGCCAGGGCGACCGCGTGCGCGTCGTCAACGGCGGCTTGCGCGCCATCGGCTAAGTTGGCCAAGGCAGCGGCAGCGCCGCGGTGCGTTGCAAACTGAATACACGCCCGGCCTGTCCGGGCGTTTTCTTTTTGGCAATGTTCGTTGGCGTACAGATGAGCTTGACGTCTCGCGAGATGATGCATTCAGGAAAGTTCAACAGAGTCTCATCAAGGAGAAGCCATGCAAGACGACAAGGCAGGCAGCAACAGTATCTGGCTGGGATTGATTGGCGGCGGCTTGCTGGCCACCGCGCTGGGCTTCTGCGCGCTGGACCTGGCGCCGCAAGCGGGCAGTCCCGTGTTCGGCGTCATGCTGTTGCTGACGGGCGGCATGGTCAGCTGCCTGGCTGGCGTCGTCGGCATGGCCGGCATGCTGGCATGGGTGCCAGGGATGGCCGATGAACACGCCGACCGCTCGCGATAGTTAAGCCTTGTGTACGACAGCGTACAGAACGCAAGGGAAACAAAGTAGACACTTAGTCATGGCATCAGCGTTCAGCGACCCGGTCGCCGCGCAATGACAAGAACCGATGACGGCGCCACGCGCCAGCGCCTGCAAGGCCAAGGCAGTCGCCGTCATCCACACATTACTCTCGGAGGACACATCATGCTGTATACAATCGCCGTCGTACTCATTATTCTTTGGCTGCTGGGCCTGGTAACTTCCTATACCATTGGCGGCTTCATCCACATCCTGCTGGTGGTCGCCGTGATCATGGTGCTGCTGCGCCTGATCAGCGGGCGCGGTTTATAGCCCAGGCCGTTAATCCGGCCTGACAGGAGCGGCGCGCGTGCAAACGGGCGCCGCCCTTTTGCGTACAGTGCGCGCACTGGCAAGCAGCGCCATTTTGCAGTAACGTGTACGGGTAGTCCTGGGTATGTCCCAATAACAAAACAAGGAGAAAATCCATGAAAGAAACATTCAAAAAAGGCCCTGGCGCCAAATCCCTGATCGGCATGCTGGTGATCGCACTGGCCGCCAGCGGCTGTGCGGATATGTCCTCAACGCAACGTGGCACGGCCACGGGCGCCGGCATCGGCGCGGGCCTGGGCGCCTTGATCGGCGGCACCACCGGTGGCGGCAGCAGCGGCCGCACGGCCGGCGGCGCCCTGCTGGGTGCGGCAGCTGGCGCCGTGGTCGGCAATATCTGGTCGAACCGTATGGAAAACCAGAAGCGCGCGATGGAACAAGCGACACAGGGTACTGGTGTGCAAGTGTCGCAGACGGCCGATAACCGCCTGAAAATGGAAATTCCAAGCGACATTTCCTTCGACACCAACCGCGCCGACATCAAGGGCAACTTCCGCCCCATCCTCGACCGCTTTGCCGCCACCCTGAACGAAAACCAGAACACCACGGTCAGCATCATCGGCCATACGGACAGCACGGGCAGCGCTTCCATCAACGAACCGCTGTCGGTGGAACGCGCGGCCCACACGCGCGACTACCTGTCCATGCGCGGCGTCTCGCCGACCCGCGTCGTCACGGAAGGCCGCGGCGCCCGCGAGCCGATCGCCTCGAATGCGGATGCATCGGGACGCGCACGCAACCGCCGCGTGGAAATCTACGTAGCCGAAATGGCTCCGCGCTAAGTTGACATGTTCAATAAAAAACCCGCCGGCAAGGTAACTTGCCGGCGGGTTTTTCCATGTAAAACAGCTTATTTCGACGTCGTTGCCTTGGCGCCGCTTTCACCCTCTTTCGCCACCTTGGCGAAGTCGCCCGCCACCACCACCGAGACGGCCGATGGCTTCAGGTATTCGCGCAGGCCCTGGTTCACTTGCGCCAGGGTCAAGGCGGCCACTTTCGCTTCCAGGTCCTTGTCGTAAGCCATGGTGCGGTCTTGCGCCAGGTAATCGGCCAGACCGCGCGCCAGGCCACTGTCCTGCGTGCGGCCCACTTCTTCCGATTGCAGCCAGCCTTTCTTCGCTTCGGCCAGTTCCTCTTGCGTGAAGCCGTCGGCCAGCACCTTGGCGATTTCCTCGCGCAGGGCCGCTTCCACCTTGACCGTGTTTTGCGGCGCGCTGATGGCGTATGCCATCCAGTAGCCGGCCGGTTCGCGCGACGGCACGCTCACTTGCGAACCGACGCCGTACGACAGGCCTTCCTTCTGGCGGATGCGGTCGGCCAGGCGGCTGCGCAAGGCGCCGCCACCGAGCATGTGATTGGCGATCAGCAATGCCGGATAGCCGGCGGCGTCATCCTTCAGGGGTAACGGCTGGATGGCGAACAGCACGCTGTTGGCCTTGTCCGGTGTTTCCAGGGTGACTTTCTCGCCGCTGACGGGCTTGACGGCGTCGGGAATGCGCACATACGGCTGCTGCGCCTTCCAGTTGCCGTACAGGCTAGCCACTTGCGCCTTCAGCGCGGCCGGGTCGAAGTCGCCCACGGCGGCAAAAGTCGCGTTCGCCGCGCCATAGTAGGCGCCATGGAAGGCTTTCACATCCGCCACTTTGACGCCCTTCCAGCCAGCCAGTTCGTCCGGCAAGGTGCTGACATGGCGCACATGGCCTGCCGGCGTGGCGTCGAGCAGGCGGCGGAAGGCGTTCACGGCCAGCGGTTGCGGCTCAGGCAGCTCCTGCTCCGCGCGGCCGACGCGCTCGCGCTGCAATTCCAGGAATTCCGTTTCGTTCAGGGCCGGCTTTTGCAGCACTTGCGCCAGCAAGTCCATGGCGGCCGGCAAGTTCTCGCGCTTGCCTGTCAGCATGGCGGTGACGCCTTCGGCGCCGCCCGAAATCGCCACTTGCATGCCCAGCTGGTCGAACTTGTCCTTCACTTCCTGGCGCGACAGTTTATCCGTGCCGCGCGACAACAGATTGGCCGTGTAGCTGCCCACTTGCGCCTTGCCGCGCAAGTTCTCTTCGCTGCCAATCTGCAATTTCAACACGACGCTGACGGTGCTGCCCTTGGTTTTCTTCGGCAGCAAGGCGCCTTTCAAGCCGTTCGGCAAGGTGAAGCGCGTGGTGCGCGCCTCGATATTGTCGGGGCTCGGATCGAACGCTTCGCCCTGCGCCACGACCGCGCGGCCCGTGTAGCCGGCCAGTTGCGGCGCCACGTCGGCGTAGGCCGGCACGACGGTGCGGTCCGGCGCATCGGTAGGAATGAAGCGGCCCAGGGTGCGGTTCGAGCTCTTCAGGTATTTCTCGGCCGCCGCCTGCACCTGCGCCGTCGTCAGCTTGTCGAGCTGGTCGCGCTGCAGGAAGAACAGGCGCCAGTCGCCTGCCGCCAAGGACTCCGTCAGGGCAATCGTCAGGCTGGCCGTGTTCGAGGTGGCCAGTTCGATCTGTTTGTTCAATTGCTGTTTCACGCGCGCCACTTCCGCGTCCGTGATGGGCTGCGATTTCAGCTCTTCCAGCACTTTCAGCATGGCCGTCTGCGCCGCATCGAGGTTGCCATCGAGCGGCACCAGCGCGCCGAACAGGTTGTAGCCCGGCTCCAGGTTGCTCACGGAGTTGTATTCGATCTTGCTGGCCAGCTTGGTTTCCACCAGCGCCTTGTGCAGGCGGCCGGCCGGTGCATCCGTCAGCACGTGGCCCAGCACTTCGATGGCGACGGCGTCCGGGTTGCCGGACGGCGCCACGTGGTAGCCGGCGCCGACGAACTGCGTGCCGCCGCTGCGGCGCACCGTCACGGCACGCTCGCCATCCTGCACCGGTTCGGCCGTGTAGGTCGGCTCGATCACGCGCGTCGGTTTCGGGATCTTGCCGAACAGCTCATTGATCTGCTTCAAGACCTTGGCTTCGTCGAAGCGGCCCGCCACCATCAGCACGGCATTATCTGGCTGATAATATTTATGGTAAAACGCGCGCAAGCGGGGAATGTTGACCTGCTCGATGTCGGAACGGGCGCCGATGGTCGACTTGCCATAGTTGTGCCAGTCGTAGGCGATGGCCTGGATGCGCTCGCTGGTCACGCCGATCGGGTCGCTCTCGCCCATCTCGAACTCGTTGCGCACGACGGTCATTTCGCCCTTCTGCGTCTTCGGATTCCACAGGTCGTTCTGGTCGATGGCCGCGTTGACCATGCGGTCCGCTTCCATGGCCAGCATCTGGCGCAGGTTGTCGTCGTTGGCCGGGAAGGTGGCGTAGTAATTGGTGCGGTCGTACCAGGTGGTGCCGTTGAACTGGGCTCCCGTCGAGTTCAGGATCTCGACCGGGGTTTTCGTGCCCTTCTTGACGCCGAAGTTGGCGCTGGGCTTGAACAGCAAGTGTTCCAGCAAGTGGGCCATGCCCGTTTCGCCATAGTTTTCATGGCGCGAGCCGACCAGGTAGACGATGTTGGTGGTCAGGGTCGGCTTGCTGGCATCGGGGAACAGCAGCACGCGCAAGCCGTTGGCCAGGCGGTATTCGGTGATGCCTTCGACGGACGTGACCTTGACGGCGGCGGCGCGGCTGGGCGCAGCCTTGCCGGTTTTCTGGGTCGGCGCCGCTTCCACGGGGGTGGCGGCAAGGATGAACGAAGGCGAGAGGATGCCGGCGGCAAGCAGGAGGGCGGTAAGGGGTTTCAAGGCAGATTCCTGGTAACACTACATGATCGGGCAAGGCGCAACAGCAAGCGCCATGGAATACATACTGAGTGCAAGAATGATCACGGGGCCAACGCTGCGTCTTCGCCGCCACGTGAAATTATTGCCATTTCGTAATTTACGGCATACGTATCACTAATGCAAGTCCTGACATCGAGCGCTTATGTGACCGTGTTATACTCCACGGTTCCAGAACTATCTGCCTGTATATGAGACGAGCTCTCGTCCTGCTCTGCCTTTTTGTTTTCATCGCTTTGCCCCAGGCGTTCGCCAGCATGGCTTACGCCAGCCCTTCCCCATTCCAGCATGCAATCGCGGCCGGCACTACCGCCACGCCCGCCTTCAGCATCGACTGTGCCGACGCCAGCCTCCATGCGGGCCTGCCTGGCGACAGCTGCGATACTGAAGAATGCGACAACGACCCCATCACACTGTACCCGAGCTCGCGCCAGGCCGTGCCGTTTTACGCCATCATTTGGCAAGCGGGACCGGGCGCACTTGCCGAAGCGGACGTGCGGCTGGCCACCCGGCCGCCGCGCGTCCGCCTCTGAAGACATGCATGCAGCACCCACGCGCCCGGGGCTTTAGCCGCCGGGCACGCTTTACACTGATCGACTTTACAAGGTTACACACATGGAATGGTTATTTGACCCGACAATCTGGGTCGGCCTGCTGACGCTGGTCGTACTAGAAATCGTACTGGGTATCGACAACCTGATTTTCATCGCCATCCTGGCCGAGAAACTGCCGCCGCACCAGCGCGACAAGGCCAGAGTGCTGGGTCTGACCCTGGCCCTCGTCATGCGCCTGGGCCTGCTCTCGCTGATTTCCTGGCTGGTCACCCTGACCACGCCATTGTTTTCCATATTGACATTCTCGTTTTCAGGGCGCGACCTGATCCTGCTCGTCGGCGGCCTGTTCCTGCTGTTCAAGGCCACCAGCGAGCTGCACGAGCGCCTCGAAGGCGTCACGCACGCCCAGACGGGCCCGAAAGTCTACGCCGGCTTCGGCCTCGTGGTGGCGCAGATCGTCGTGCTCGACGCCGTCTTTTCGCTTGACGCCGTCATCACGGCCGTCGGCATGGTGGAAAACCTGTACGTGATGATGGCGGCCGTCGTCATTTCCATCGTCGTCATGATGCTGGCCTCGAAAGTGCTGACGCGCTTCGTCAATGCCCACCCCACCGTCGTCGTGCTGTGCCTGAGCTTCCTGCTGATGATCGGTCTGTCGCTGGTGGCCGAAGGCCTGGGCTTCCACATTCCGAAAGGCTATCTGTACGCCGCCATCGGATTCTCGATCGTCATCGAGTTCTTCAACCAGCTGGCGCGCCGTAACTTCCTCAAATTGCAGTCGAACGCCCCGCTGCGCGACCGCACGGCACAAGCCGTCCTCAGCCTGCTGGGCGGACGCAAGGGCCGCGAAGCCGTGGAAGAACATGAAGTCAAGGAAATACCCGATGTCTCCGCCTTCGGCGTAGAAGAGCGCAACATGGTCAGCGGCGTGCTGACCCTGGCCGAACGCTCGATCCGCTCCGTCATGACGCCGCGCGGCGACGTGTCCTGGGTCAACCTGAACGACAGCAGCGACAAGATGCTGCAACTGCTGCGCGAGACGCCGCACAGCATGATTCCTGTCTGCAATGATGACCTCGACAACGTGGTCGGCATCGCGCGCAGCAAGGACCTCATCGAGGATCTCGTCTCGCGCGGCAAGATCGACCCGGCCAGCATGCGCGAAGCCGTCGTCGTGCCGGAAGCGGCCGGCGTGCTGAAAGCCATGGAAACGTTAAAGCGCTCGCGCGGCCAGCTGGTGCTGGTGGTCGACGAGTTCGGCACCGTGCAAGGCGTGCTCACGCCGATCGACATCCTGGAAGCCATCGCCGGCGAATTCCCCGACGAGGACGAACAGCCCGACGTGGAAGTGCTGGGCCCCGGCCACTGGCGCATCGATGGCGCGACGGATTTGCATTACCTGGAACAAGTGTTCGAGACGGAAACCCTGGTCAGCGAAGACGGCGAGTACAACTCGCTGGCCGGCTTCCTGCTGGCGCACTTTGAAAACATGCCGGCCGTGGGCGAAGTACTGGAACTCGATGATCTGCGCTATGAAATCCTCGAGGCGGACGAGCGCCGCATCGCCAGCGTGGACGTGCGCCGCATCGAACCCGATCACAGTTTGTAACACAATGGCAAGCGTGCCCCGCTTGCCATGCCGTATGCTGGGGTCTGCCTTTTCTGGAGACGCCAACATGAAACATTCTTTGCTACGCCTGAGTTTACTGGCTTGCACCGCCTTGGGCAGCCACGCCGGCGCCCAGGCCGCCTCGCCATCGGCCACCATCAAGCCGGGCCTGTGGCAAGTCGACAGCAAGATGGCGTCGCCCGACGCCGCCACCGACAACGCCATGTCCATGGTGCTGCAGCAACTGGGCAACCTTCCTCCCGATCAACGCAAGCAGCTGGAAAGCATGGCGGCCAGCCGTGGCATGGCCATGCCCACCGTGGGCGCCGACGGCGCCGTGCGCGTGACGGCCTGCGTAACGCCTGACATGGCGGCGCGCAGGCAGATTCCCACGGGCCAGCCCGGCGATTGCAAATCGAAAAACACGGACATCGCGGGTGGCATGCATGTATCGTTCACTTGCGCCAACCCGAAATCGAGCGGCGAAGGCAAGGTGCTGTTTACGGGCGACCAGGCGTTCAGCATGCAGCTGGCGGTGACCACCAGCGCGCGCGGCACGCCGGAACAGGTGAATGTGACGAGCAACGGCAAGTGGCTGGGGGCAAGCTGCCCTGCCCCATCGGCGACAGCAGCTCAGAAGCCGTGACGAAAGCCCATGTTGAAGGCGGCGTCGCCGCGGCCCGCATCGCTGGCGTTGCCCACAGTGTAGCGGGCGCCATTCTTGTTGTGGATCTTCGCGTAGGACGCGTAGAAATCGCTGCGCTTTGACAGGGAATACGTGAGGCCGACGGCCACCTGGCTGGCGTCGCGGTTGGCCAGGTCGCGGTCATCCTTGCGTACCCACGACGCCAGCAGTTTGAAGCCGCCCACGGGCACGGATACGCCCAGCAAGGTGTCGCGGCTGTCCGACGACGACATCGACAGGGCCAGCGAGCTGTAGGCATTGTTCGGATCCCACGGCGAGCTGCCATAGCCCTTGTTCACGCCCACGGCGGCAAAGGCGGTGGCCACTTTCAGGTCGATATTGGCCGCGATCAGGGTGTTGCGGGCGGACATGTCGATGGCGGGCAAGGTGCCGGAGGCGAGGATGAAGTTGTTCTTGCGCTGGTGCGACACGCTGACATTCACGGCGCCGGCCGAATAGCCGAGGGTGGCGCCATACGCGCGGTTGTTGGCGTTGCTGTACGGCGACTCGCCAAAGCTGTAGATGGCGCTGGCGGTCACGCCGCGCAAGGCCGGCGTCACATATTTGACGGTATTGTCATAGCGTTTCACGCTGTAGCCGGCCAGGTTGCCGGCGCTGCCGGCCATGCCGCCCTTGAACGGATCGGCCACGTCGGTCAGGGTCAGGTATTGCAGGTTGTACTGGCGCCCCAGGGTCAGCGCGCCGAGGCGGCTGTCGAGGCCAACATAGGCCTGGCGGCCGAACAGCCGGCCGTCTTCCGACTGGCCCGTATCGTTCTGGATGCCTGCTTCCAGGGTAAACACGGCCGTGACGTCATTGCCCAGCGCCTCGCGGCCCTGCACGCCCAGGCGCGAACCGGAGGCGACGCCGCCGGACACCTTGGCGCCGGCGCAACTGGCGGCGCAACCGCGCTCGGCCACGATGCCCGCGTCGAGCACGCCGTACACGGCAACGTTACTGGATGCGGCACTGCCTGCGCCATCGGCAGCCTGGGCCGTCGCGCCCAGCGCGAAAGGCCCCATCCCTATCACAGCAAGCGCAAAATACGAGGTCTTCATGATAAATATCTCGGTGACGTGGGTGAAACTTCCCGGTATTGATCAGGACATGCGCTGTGTGTCTGATCTCAGTGTTACCTTATCCCCGTTTTTTGTCCAGCGTCCGTGCGTTGTACAACAGAAACTTCAGCTTAGCCCCAGGAAACACGTCGCACACTGACAACACGCAATATTGACCATGATTGTGGCAATTTGCGGCAAAATGGCGTGAATTGCAGGCCCTGCCGTAAAGCAACGTTCGGTGGCGAACGTTGCGCGATTTGACGCAGGCGGTACACTACTGGTTTTACCGACAGCGGCTCGCCCGTTTTTTCTGCATGCTAGCTATCCTCGAACGCATTGACCCCAACTCCAGCAATATCGACTTGCTGGTGGAATTATTCAACTCACTGCGTCCCAAGCGCTCCCACGACAGCGCTACCGCGATTGCCAACGTGCGCACCCTGCGCCAGCTTCTCAAAGGTAACCCCGCGCAAGCGCGCGCCCTGCACGAATACGTGCTGCGCGTGCTGGCCGCGCGCCGCCATGCCAGCCTGTACACCGACATCGGCGTGCTGTCGAACAGCGGTTTCTTCACGGAATTGAAACGCCGCATCGCCTACCGCATGCTGCCGCCCGCCCTCGGCGACGAATACCTGAACGACGCGCTCGACCAGGTGCTGTACCTGAAAACCGATTATTTGTGGATCAGCAACGTGCCCGCCACGGACTGGCTGGAACTGTTCGACGTGCTCACCAGCGACGACATCGAACTGGCCGTCGGCGATGGCAACATCATGCTGCCTGGCATGCTCGACGCCATCCGCACCCTGTCCTACCGCGTCTGCGCCATGGGACTGGAACCGGAATTGACGCGTTTCCACAATGAAATCGAAGTATTCCAGTCGCCGTTCATGGTCCAGAACACGGAAGTGAACGCCTATTTGGATGCCTACACGAATCTGCTGCAAGGCGACATCGAGCACATCGAGGATGCGCGCCATCTGCTGGTGATGCTGGACCAGTGCGACGCCGTCATCGCCAAGATCCGCAAGAAAGCGCTGTACCAGGGCACCAGCATTCCCCTGACGTATTTATTGGTGGCCTTGGCGCAAAGCATCGAGCGCCTGCGCAAGCTGCTGTTCCTGGTCGACACGAGCGGCGAGCTGCCGGCATCGAACAACGTGGACATCGCCGCCATCACGGTCGACGCCACGCAGGATTTGCTGCACCCGCAACCGGTCAGCCGCCGCCGCGCGGGCGCCGTCGGGCTGGCGCTGGAACTGATACGCGCGCATAACCACAAGTACAAGGTCAGCGACCTGTTTTCCGACAATATCAACTTGCTGGCGCGCAATGTGACGGAAAACGCCAGCCGCACGGGCGAGCACTACATCGCGGAAAACCGCCGCGAGATGGGAGCCATGTTCCTCTCGTCCGCGGGCGCGGGCGTGATCATCGGCTTCATGGCCCTGTTCAAGATATTGATGTCGTATTTGCGCTCGGCGCCGCTGGTCGAAGCCTTCATGTTCAGCATGAATTACTCGATCGGCTTCATGTTCATCCACTTGCTGCATTTCACGGTGGCCACCAAGCAGCCGGCCATGACGGCCTCGCGCATCGCCGCCGGCCTGCACAGCAAGGATGGCCGGAACATCGACCTCGACAGCATGGCGGAACTGATCAACAAGGTCTTCCGCACGCAAAACATGGCCGTGCTGGGCAACCTGGCCACCGCCATCCCCACGGCCTGGCTGATCGCGCTCGGCTACAAGGCGATCACGGGCCACAACCTGGTGACGCCGGAAAAAGCCATGCACTTGCTGCACGATATCGACCCCATCGGCAGCCCCGCCATCTTCTACGCCATGATCGCCGGCGTGTGCCTGTTCGTGGCCGGCCTGATTTCCGGCTACTATGACAACCAGGCCCTGTACACGCGCTGGGCCCAGCGCATCGCGCAATTGCGCGGCCTGGGCCGGGTGATCGGCCAGGAACGCTTGCAGCGGCTGGGCATGTATCTGGAAAACAACCTCGGTGGCCTGATGGGTAACTTCTATTTCGGTATCCTACTCGGCTCCATCGGCACCCTGGGCTTTTTGATCGGTTTGCCCATCGATATCCGCCACATCACCTTCTCGGCCGCCAACTTTGCCACGGCCCTCGTGGGCCTCGATCACAACATGAGCTGGCAACTGGCCGTCAAGTCGCTGTCGGGCATCTTCGCCATCGGCACGGCCAACCTGCTGGTCAGCTTCGGCCTGGCCCTGTGGGTGGCACTGCGCTCGCGCCAGGTACGCTTCAAGCACGGCATGCAATTATTGAAGATTCTGGGCAAGCGTTTCCTGCGCTCGCCCATCGTCTTCTTCTTCGGCTCGAAAAACCCGCCACCGCTGGCGCTGGTCGACGAGTCGGCAAACCTGTCACTGACGAACAAGGCTCAAAAATGACCATCAGGCGCATGCAACCCTGCCTCACCGCCCTACTGCTGTGCTGGACTCTGGCTGCATGCGCCTCGCTGCCCAATGTCAAGAACCTCAATACCACCCTGGAGCCGGTGGCCAAGCCCCAGGTGATCACGGGCAAAGGCGCCTTGCTGAACGTCAACAGCCGCGCCGCCCTGCTCAACAAGCGCTGGGCCAAGTCCGGCATGGACTTGAAGGCCCAGGCCGCGCTGGAAGAGGCGGCCACGGGCGTACCTTTGATCAAGGGTAACAAAGTGACCTTGCTGTTTGACGGCCCGCAAACCATGGCCGCCATGTTCCAGGCCATCAGCGAAGCGAAAAACAGCATCAACCTGGAAACGTATATCTTCGACCAGGATCCGCTGGGCCTCAAATTTGCCGACATGCTCATCGAAAAGCAGCAAGCGGGCGTGACGGTCAACGTCATCTACGACAGCGTGGGCACCATCGGCGTGCCACAAGCGTTCTTTGACCGCATGCGCGCGGCCGGCATCCACCTGGTGGCCTTCAACCCCGTCAATCCCGCCAAGCTCAAGGGCGATGACTGGAAGATCAACAACCGCGACCACCGCAAGGTGCTGATCGTCGACGGCAAGATGGCGTTTACGGGCGGCATCAATATCAGCGATACCTATGCGAAAAGCTCGCTGTTCCGCTCGAAATCGAAAGCCACCGACAAAAAGGACGTGGGCTGGCGCGATACCCACGTGAAAGTGGAAGGCCCGGCCGTGGCCGCCTTCCAGTGGCTGTTCATCCGCACCTGGGCCCAGCAAGACCAGGCCGACTTGCCGGACGCCAATTATTTCCCGACTTTATCGGAAGTGGGAGACAAGCTGGTGCGCGTGGTGGCCAGCGAGCCGGAGGGCGGCTTCGAGATCTACAAGGCGTATATCCTGGCCATCCAGGAAGCCAAGAAATCGATCCACATCACGTCCGCCTATTTCGTGCCCGACCAGCAGACGGTCGACGCGTTAGTTGCCGCCGCGAAACGGGGCGTGGACGTGACCGTGGTGCTGCCCGGCGTGTCCGATAGCGGCCTCGTGTTCCATGCGGGACACGCGCTGTACGACCAGCTGCTGGCCGGCGGCATCCGCATCTTTCATTTGAAACTGGCCGTGCTGCACGCCAAGACGGCCGTCATCGACGGCGCCTGGTCGACCGTCGGCTCGACCAACATCGACATGCGCAGCTTCCTGCACAACAGCGAACTGAACGTGATCGTGCTGGGGGACAGCTTCGGCCGGGAGATGGAAAACGCCTTCCAGGAAGACTTGCGCGATTCGGAAGAAATCACCAAAGCAAAATGGGAAACGCGGCCCATCTCGGACCGCATGAAGGAGTGGGCGGCGCGCTTCATGAACTACTGGCTCTAAGCACCGATGGGGCAACTGGATATTTGCATGGATATGCACTATATTGCACCAATAGTATGACAATCGTTGTGCTGCTCATCTCTGGAGTTGACTACCATGGCTACCGTGCGCAAGACCATTACCTTGACGGACCAGCAAGACGACTGGATCAAGGCGCAAATTGACGCCGGACGCTATACCAACGACAGCGAATACATCCGCGACCTGATCCGGCGCGAACAGGAA
The DNA here is from genome assembly GCF_019345455.1 of Janthinobacterium sp. NKUCC06_STL. Taxonomy (NCBI): domain Bacteria; kingdom Pseudomonadati; phylum Pseudomonadota; class Betaproteobacteria; order Burkholderiales; family Oxalobacteraceae; genus Janthinobacterium; species Janthinobacterium sp. NKUCC06_STL. The sequence goes on along the minus strand of NZ_JAHKQY010000005.1, from coordinate 168,156 downwards.
CGCAGCGCCGAACTTAATGCGATCCGCGCGGCGCTGCTGGAAGGCGAGGCCAGCGGCGAACCCCAGCCTTTCGACGCCAAGGCATTCAAGCAGAGAATGCTGGCAGCGCATGGCTGAATACCGGCTGACGCCTGCCGCCGAACATGATCTCGAGGCGATCTGGGCTTATACCGTACAGCGCTGGGGCGTACAGCAGGCCAGTCATTATCTTGACAGCATGACAGCAGCCTTTGATGACCTGGCAGGCGCCCCCGAGACAGCACCGGCATGCGAGCAGGTTCGGCCAGGCTACCGGCGCCGAAAAGTCGGACGGCACATGATTTATTTTCGCATCACGAACTATGGCATTGCCATCGTGCGTATTCTGCATGACCGCATGGATGCGGCACGCCATCTTTAATGAAATCACCATCCGACGCGACGCGACGCCTCACAACGGCCGCAAGCTGGCCCACACGCCGCCCTGGCGCTCGAACGCTTCCGTGCTGACCTTTTCAAAGTCGGCGCTGTCTTCATTCCAGCTGTAGCGCTCGACCCGGATGCAACTGTTTTCCACGCGCAGCACATTAAACGAGTTCGACTCGCCCCTGCCCCGCGTGGACGTAGCCGTGCCCGCTTGCACCATCAGTGCAGCGTAGCCGGCGATCTTGTAGCGCTCGGCCGTGTTGCCCGCCACGCTGGCATGCAAGTGGCCCGCCAGCAGCAAATCGACGCCGCATTCGGAAAACATTTGCAGCGCCTGCGGGGCGCGGTCGACCAGGTCATCCTTGTCGAAGTTTTCCGGCAAGTCGAATGGATGATGCGTGACGATGATGCGCGTCAAACCGGGCGGCAAACTACCCAGGCGCTGACGCAGGAAATCGATCTGCTCGTGGCTGATGCGGCCATCCTTGAAGGTCAGGGAGCGGGCCGTATTGATGCCCAGCACGGCGATTTCCTCGTCCACATATTCGGGCGACAGATCGTCCGTCACATGGCGCCGGTATTTCACCAGCGGCGTCAAAAAGCGGGAAAAGACGTTGTACAGGGGCACGTCATGGTTGCCCGGCACCACGATCTGCGGCCCCGGCAAGCTGTCGAGAAAATGCCGCGCTTCCTGGAACTGGGCGCTGCGGGCGCGCTGCGTCAAATCGCCCGAGACCACGACCACGTCCGGTTCCAGGCGCTCGACCAGCGCGCGCAAGGGCGCCAGCAGGTCCGCATCGACCCTGCCAAAATGCAAGTCGGACAAATGCACGATGGTACGCATGGCCTTACTCCCCAGAAAGTGCCGGCGCCGGCACGAGCACTGCCAGCGCGGCCGTGCGGATGCGGTATTGCAGCGGCGTATTCATGATGGTCACCTCGCCATCGGTGGCCACGCGCAGACGGCGGTGATGCGTGGCGATTTCCAGGTCGGTGGCCGTCAGCACATCAAAATCCTTGGCCTGCGACAACTTGCCGAACAGCGCGTGCAAGGCGAGCTTCAGCAAGCCCAATCGGCCCGGACGCTGCGCCACGTACAGGCTCAGCTGGCCGCCATCGAGCCGCTCGCGCTCGCCGATATTCAAGCCTTCCATCAGATACTCATTATTGCCGATGAAGACGAAAGGCGTGCGCCGCGCATGCACGGCGTCGTTGAGTGTCAGTTGCACGCTGAGAAACGGGTAGCGGCGCAAGGCAGCCACCAAAGCCCAGCTGAAGGCCAGCCACTTGCCCCGCCCCAGCCGGCGCTGCTGCTTTTCGCGGTCGCGCACGATGTCAGGATACAGGCCCAGGCTGGAATTGTTCAGGAAAATGCGGCCATTGACTTCGCCCACGTCGACCTGGTGCGGCACGCCCTGCGCCACGTTGGCGATCGCCGCATCGAGCTCGAGCGGAATATTCAAATCCTTGGCGAAATGGTTCAAGGTACCCAGCGGCAAGACGCCAAGCGGCGTGCCGCTGCCGACCACGACGGAGGCGACGGCATTGATGGTGCCATCGCCGCCGCCGGCCACGACGATGGGCGCGCCATCACGCAGCGCTTGCTCAGCCGTGGCGATCATCTCGGCGCCGCTTTGCGCCAGGGTGATGGCGGCGTCAAGCCCCACGGCGGCGAATTTCGCTTCGAGCTGCTGCGCCCAGTCCGGCGCATAGCCGCAACCGGCGCCCCCGTTGATGATGACTGCAATCTTGCTCAGGATCGTTTCCCCTTATTTGGTTTGCCGGATATGCCGGCGGCGGCGCAGGGTCGACACGCCGGCGATGCAAATGGCCAGCCAGCCATAGCTTTCCGCCATGGCCGCCAGCACATCGCTCAGGTAATGCGCGCCCAGGTAAATGCGGCTGAAACCCACGAGTGACGCCATCAGGAAAGCGCCCAGCGCGATGGCGATGCGCTTGCCCCAGGCTCCCGGCGCTGTCTGGCAAATCAGGTAGGCGGCCAGCAAGCCGTACAGGGCTGTCGAGGTGGCCGTATGGCCACTCGGAAAGCTGTAGGTGCTCAAGGCCGTCTGCAGGATGGGTTCGTCAAAGCTGGGCCGCGCACGGACAAAAATGTACTTTAGCAGCAGGTTCAAAAACATGACGCCCGGCATGGTGATGACCAGGGTAAACAGCCAGTAATCGGCGCCCTTGCGGTGCAGATACCAGCCCAGCAAGAGGGCCAGGGTGATGGCGCCGATCACGCCATGCATGTGCGTGACGACCAGCAGGCAACCGGTGATCCACGGCACGGCATGCTGATTGAACCAGTGCGCCACCTGCAAGTCGATCACGGTGATCTGCTCCATGCCCATCACGGCTTCGGCGATCTCGTGAAAGACCACGATGGCCACCAGCATCAGCGCCACGCCCACCGTCATATGCAGGCCCAGCTCGCCTTCGGGCGACAGGCGCGCCTCGACGAAGCGGCGCAGTTTCGTGGTCCAGCCCGTGGTCATGCCCATGTCATTTTTCTCTTGCAAACTCATCTCTCTTTCATGTCCCCGGTGATGATCAAAAAAACCACACCAGTAAAAAAATACTGTTTATTCATACAGTAGCTGTGTATTCATACAGTAGTTATGCTATTCTGATGACTCGTTCAACACATCTCCCTCAAAGGAATTGTCATGGCAACATTGAATAGCGGTTTTGGCTCACGGTTCGGCCTGGAATACGCCCCAAGCTCTTTCCTCGTCCGCATGGGCAAGCGCGAAATCCTCGTCTGCCGCGACTTCCGCAAGCGCTACTACACCGTCAATCCCTTGATCGAGTGCGGTACGGGCATCGAGCCGGGCTATGTTGAAGTGCTGCTGATGCGCCGTTGGTTGTTGATCTTATCTAAAGCGCATTAAGTTCACCTTAACCGCGTAGCGGTCCAGGTGCTCCGCCCGGCCACGCCGGGAACGCCTCAGTACCGGCCAGCGGCACGCTGGCCGCCCCCTCACTACTGTGTGCGTTCCGGCGCGGCCGGGCTGGCAGGTGTTTGCACTGGCAGCACCTTGTCAACGACATTCGCTTCGTACCACAAGGTCACGAACAGCACCATCACGACGGGGCCGATGAACAGGCCCACGAGACCCAGGGTTTCCACGCCGCCCAGAATGCCGAACAACACGGCCAGGAAGGGCAAACGAGTGGCGTTGCCGATCATGCCGGGGCGCACGAAGTGGTCTGCCACGAACAGCACGATGGTGCCCCACGCGGCTACGCCGATGGCGGCGCCCACATTGCCCTGGAAGACCAGCAAGGCGGCCGCGCACAGGTAAGCGAGCGGCGCGCCGAACGGGATGATGGCCAGGATGCCCGTGGCAAAAGCCCACAGGGCCGGCGACGGCAAGCCGGCGATGGCGTAGGCGATGCCGATCAGCACGCCTTCGGCCAGGCCCACCAGCACCAGGCCGTTGACGGTGGCGCGGATGGCGGTCGGGATTTTTTGCGCATAGCGGCCCCACCGTTCGGGACGCAGGAAATGGCTGCCGACAGCCGTGATCTGGCGCGTCAGCGCTTCGCCATCCTTGTAAAAGAAAAACAGGCACAAGAAGGCCAAACCAAAGTCGACCAGGCGGTGGAACACGTCCGCGCCCAGCACCTTGAGCATGTCGCGCGCGGAATGAAAGCCGCCCACGGCGCTGCCCGCAAAGAAGTGGCCGAGGCCGTGAGGCTGGCTCAGGGTGGCCAGCCACCAGTCGCCGATGGCGCTGCCGGCCAGTGGAATATGCACCACCCAGTGCGGCACGGGCAAGCCGTCGGCATTCGCATGCACGATGAAATCGGCCAGCACGGGCACTTCGCGCGCCGCCTGCGCCACGCCGGACAGCACGGGTATGATGAAGATGCAGGCAAACGCCAGGGTCAGCGCGGCTGCCGCGACGATGGTGCGCTGCCCCAGCGCCGCGCGCACGCGCAGGTACAGTGGCCAGGTGGCCACGCACAGGATGCCGGCCCACACGAGCGGCAAAAAGAAACGCTGCATGACGAAGGCCGTCACGGCGATCAAGGCCAGGGAAAAGCCTGCGCTGACAATGTCGCGCTGGGTATCGGTCATGCTACTCCATTCGTGCCCCGCACACTGTAAAGGTGTGCAGGCTTATAGCGCCTAACAAAACCGTAGCGAGCGGAAGGAAGGCTCGGCGCCCCCGTTGGCCCGAGAAGCCCAACTGTACGAAGGTACGGGGGCGCCGAACCAGTGAGCATCGCAGGCCGCACATTACGACGCGCAGCAGGTTTTGATAGGTGCTGGGCTACGCGCCAGTTGCGCAGGCATAGCGTAACACGGAGGTTCGCTGCATCACACCAGCCCCAGCTCCACCGGTTTCACGCCGGCAAACACATGGTCGAGCTGCGCCGGGGTCAAGCCGAAGGTGCGGCGCAGCAAGCCGCCCAGCACGGCCCGGTATTCATTCAGCACGGGCATGTCGCGGTTCTGGAACAGCGTCGCCTGCGAAATCGCCACCTGCTCACCCGCCACCTGCTTGCCTTTGATCCCGCCGCCCAGCACCCAGAACACGCTACCGTGGCCGTGATCCGTGCCGCGGTTGCCGTTTTCACGGAAGGTGCGGCCAAATTCGCTGACCACGACGACGACGGTATGGCGCCAGGCGCTGCCCATTTCCTGCGAGAACGCGGCCAGGCCCCGCCCCAGCTCATCGAAGCGTCCCGCCAGATAGCCGCTGGCGCCGCCCTGCCCCACGTGCGTATCCCAGCCGCCCACGTCGACGAAACCAATGTTGTACTTATCCTTCATCAAGCGGGCGATGCGCTGCGCTTCCAGTTCAAAGCCCTTGGTACTGATGGCGTTGCGGTTGGCCGCCTGCATTTCTCCCGTCAATTCCTTCGTCACATCGTCGCGCACGGCAAAGCCCGCGCTGACTGGTTGCTGCAAGGGCGTGCCCTTGTACATGGCGGCGATGACCTGGCTTTGACGCGCATCAATGCCCGCCTTGCCCACGGAGCGCAGCCCCATGTTTGGCACTTGCACGCCGCCCTGGAAAATCAGGGGCAACTGGTCGGTGAAAGAAATGGCGTGGTTGCTGCTATTGAGGCTTTGCGCCAGCCGGTTCAAAAAGCCCGAGCGGAAATCGCGGCGCCCGCCGATCTCCTGTCCCAGTTCGATGCTGTCCTGCGTTTCGAAATGGCTGCGCGTCAAATCCGTCGTGCCCGCGAACGGAATGAAGGCCGCCTCGCCGCCCGTGAACATGGGATAGATGGTCTCGCGCAAGGCCGGATGCAGGGCCCAGTCGGCATTCAAGGCCAGCGCGCCGTTGTCCTCGCCCGGTTTCGCGATGGCGATATTCGGCCGCGCCGCATAGTAAAAATCACTGCCGACGGGCACCAGCAGGTTGTTCGCGTCATAGCCGCCGCGCAGGAAGACGAACAGCAGCTTCGCATCCGTGGCGGGCGCGGCCAGCAGACTGCCCGCGTGAGTGAACAAGGGCGCGGCGGCCAGGGCTTTCAGCAAGTCACGACGATTCATGGCAATTCCTTCAGTTTCAACTTAGCGGTGCATCATTTCTGGTGACGAGAGCAGGAAGGTGTTCCACTCCTGCGGCGAGGCGGCCTGCTCCAGGGCCTGGCGCGTGGCCGGGCTCAAGCCTGGCTGCAGCGACTGGTAATACAGGGCGCTGGCCAGTTGCGGGAACGCGACCTTTTCCTGCGGCTGCGGGCCTTCCGTCTTGAACAGGCCGGCGCTGCCCGAGCCGATGGTGCGGGCGATATCGAAACGCGTCGTCATCTGCCCTGGGCTGGCCCAGGAGGCGTCCGTCAGCGGATAGCCATCGGGGGTCTGGCGTCCGTACAGGGGCTGGCCCATGCGCGAAAGCCAGCTCAGCATGGGGCCCGCGTTCAGGATGGGCTTGTCGTCATAGCTGAGGCGCACGGCCGACACCACGTAATGCATGGGGTCCTTGAATTTCTTGCCCAGCGATTGCTTGAACTCGGCGCTGCTGAACATGGTTTGCAGCACGTCGGCGATCATGCCGTCGCTCTGCTGGAAGGTGGCCGCCATGCGCGCCACCAAGGGCGCGGGTGGATTGTCGCCGACGAAATACTGGGCCAGCTTGCCGCTGATAAAGTGCGCCGTGGCGGGACTGCGGCTCAAACGGTCCAGCGCTTCATCAAGCTCGGCCAGCCCCCGGCCCTTTACCGTTTTCCCGAGGAATTGTTTATCGCCGTAGTCGTGGCGGTTCGGGTTGAACTCGAACAAGCCCCGGCGCACGTATTGCGATTGCAGCGCCGGCTTGACTTTCGGCGTGTCCGCTCCCAGGTTCACGCCCACCCCGGTCAGGATGCGCGCCAGTTCCTGCACATCCGTTTGGCTATAGCCGCCGTTCACGCCCAGGGTATGCAGCTCCATCAGCTCGCGCGCATAGTTTTCATTGATGCGCTTGGCGGCATTGGCTTCATTGTCCAGGTAGCGCAGCATGGCCGGATGGTGGACGGTCGCGCCCAGCAAGTCCCGGAATTTCCCCAGTGCATGTGGCGCGATGGCGTTCGCCTCGTAATCGCCCACCATGGCGCGCAAGTTGTGCTTGCCCTGGTGCACGCTGAAATGATTGAGCCAAAACCAGCTCAGTTGCTGTTGCAACTGGTTAGGCGAATACACGTCCAGCAACAAGGAGCGCGTGGCCGCCTCGCGTGCCAGGCGGTTCAATTCCTGCTGGTACTCCTTTTGCGCCTGCTGCTTTGCCATGTCGTCCATCACGCCGGCCGACTCCTTGCGCTTTTGCTCCACCGACATGACGAGTTGATCCAGCGGCACCTGGCTGATGGTCATGGCGTCGATTTGCGCCTGGACGGCGGGCGGCAAGCTGGCTTTGCCTGGGTGCAACTGCGCCTGCAGCCACGCGTTCCAGCCTTTGTCCTGCATCTGGCGCACGCTGCCCCCGTTCACGCCCCAGCTGACCCGTTCCAGCATGGCGATGTCTTGTGCGGAACTGCTTTGTGCGGAACTGGTCTGCGCGCGATGACTACCCTGCACGGCAGGTCCGGTTGCGGCGCAGCCGGCCAGCAAGAGCAGGGAAATCAAGGTCGTCGGCAAGAATCGGTGTGGGGTCATGGCAGTCCTTCAAGCGGTTTCATGCAGAATGCTTGAGGGTACGCCCAGGTTGACCCGCGCATGATTGCCATTTGCAACGAGTTGTAATCAAACAGGATTGTTCGCCAGCCCAGCGCTCGCGGCTACGGGCATATGATGATGAATAATCTCGGATAAAATGTTATCGGGAGAATTGCGTATTGCAAGGGCAGTTGCGTATGTTCTCTCGAACCAGACATTATCCATACAATACGTCCACATTTAAAAGAAATGAAAATATTATTTATCGCTGCATTAGGAACGCTATCGCTGATTCAAACGCCGTCAGTCCTGGCGGAGAATCTGAATGGGAAAACGCTGTATGTCCAGCGCTGTGCCGTGTGCCATGGCGCGGAGATCAAGGGCACCGGGCCATTGGCGAATAAAAGCACGCCTCCCACGCCTGACCTGACAAGCGCCGCGTTCAAAAAACGCCTGAAGGATTATCCGGGCGTAATCGTATCGTCGGTCATACTGCGTCCGAATGGCGATTTGATTCCAAAGACCTTGAAAGAGAATGGCGTCAAGATCGCGCCATATGCCTGGCGGGTAAAGGATTTTCGCGATTTGAATCAATACATGAGTGAGGTGATTTTAAAGAATCGATGATATTCAGATGCGCGGCGGGCACCCTGCGAAGGAATAAGCTCCGCTCAATCTTGCTGTTTCAATAGCTGCGCGCATTGATCGCGCAGGAAATCGCGCAACTGCAGCACCAGCGGCGTCACCTGCGCCCGGTGCGTGCAGACCAGGTGCAAGGGCGTCGCCTCGCCCGCCACCTCGGGCAACAGCGCTTGCAAACGGCCGGCGGCCAGGTCGCCAGCCACGTCGAGCCGCGATTTGTAAGCGATGCCCAGCCCCGCCACGGCCCAGCGGCGCACCAGGTCGGCATCGTCGGCACTGCGGTTGCCGCTGACGGACACCGTCACTTGCTCGCGCTGGGGCAGGCGGTAAAAGGTCCAGCGGTCATGCAAGCCGTCTTCCAGGGCGAAGCGCAGGCAATTGCGCTGCGACAAGTCTTCCAGCGCCAGCAGGGGGCCGTATTCGCGCAGGTAGGCGGGCGACGCCACCAGCACCCGGTCGTTGGCGGGCGCGAGCGGCATGGCGATCAGGCTCGAATCATCTTGCTGGCCATAGCGGATGGCCACGTCGACTTGCTGGCGCACCATGTCGGCCACCCGGTCGCTGACGCTGAGCTGGTAATGCAGTTTCGGATGGCGCAGCTGGAACTCGTCCAGCCAGCCCAGCATCAGGTTGCGGCCCAGGTCCGAGGGCATGGCAATTTTCAAGGTTCCGCCGAAACTGTCCTTACCGGCCAGCAGCGCATCGTGGCCTGCGCGCAGCAGGCGCAACGCTTCGCGCGCGTGTTCCAGGTATTGCGTGCCTTCCGGCGTCAGGCTCAGCGAACGGGTCGTACGGGCCAGCAGGCGCAAGCCCAGCTCCCCTTCCAGGCGCTTGACGGCGGCGCTGGCCAACGCGGGCGAAATGCCGAGCTCGCGCGCGGCCGCCGACAAACTGCCGCGGTCGGCCGTGCGCACAAATACCTGCAAGTCATCGAGTCGCAGCAATTTTCAGCATTCCTTTGAAAGTGTTTCGGTACGCGCCCCCTGTTTCCAGGCCGGCATTGCCACCATCATACGGTATCAACTCAACGAGGAAGAACATGAAAGCCATCGCCTACCACCACAGCCTGCCCATCACGGATGCCAACGCCCTGTTCGACATCGAGCTGCCCGTGCCCGTCGCCACGGGACGCGAACTGCTCGTCGCCGTCAAGGCCATCTCCGTCAATCCCGTCGACACCAAGGTGCGCAAGAACCGCGCGCCGAAAGTGGGCCAGCCGGAAGTGCTGGGCTGGGATGCGGCCGGCGTCGTCACCGCTGTCGGCCCCGACGTGACCCTGTTCCAGGTCGGCGACAAGGTCTGGTACGCGGGCGCCATCAACCGCCCCGGCAGCAATAGCGAATTCCAGCTGGTCGACGAACGCATCGTCGGCCACATGCCGGCCAGCCTGGACTTTGCGCCGGCCGCCGCCCTGCCGCTCACGGCGATCACGGCCTGGGAATTGCTGTTCGACCGCCTGCAAATCAGCCGCGACAAGAGCCTGACGGGCAAGTCGCTGCTGGTGATCGGCGCGGCTGGCGGCGTCGGTTCCGTGCTGGTGCAACTGGCGCGGCAGTTGACAGGTGTCACCATCATCGGCACGGCGTCGCGCACGGAAACGGCAGCCTGGGTGAAGGAACTGGGCGCCCACCACGTGATCGACCACAGCCTGCCGCTAGCGGGGGAAATCACGCGCCTGGGTTTACCGCCCGTCGATTACGTGATCAGCCTGAACCAGACCGACAAGCATTTCGAGCAAATCGTCGAACTGATCGCGCCACAGGGCAAGTTCGCCCTGATCGACGACCCCGAGCACATCGACGTGCGCAAGTTCAAGGGCAAGAGCGTGTCGCTGCACTGGGAACTGATGTTTACACGTTCGCTGTTCCAGACGGCCGACATGGTCAAGCAGCATGAATTGCTCGATGAATTGGCGCAACTGGTGGATGCGGGTGTCATCAAGACCACCCTGGCCGAGCGCTTCGGCACGATCAATGCCACGAATTTGAAACGCGCGCATGCCCTGCTGGAAAGCAATACGGCGAAGGGAAAGATCGTGCTGGAAGGGTTTAATTAATCAGGTAATCAGGATGGCCCGGAAATCATTGACGTTCGTCAAGGTCGGGCCCGTGATCACGCTATCGCCCAGCGCCTGGAAGAAGCCGTGGCCATCGTTGTTGTCGAGGCTATCGCGGGGTTTGATGCCCAGCGCCCAGGCCCGTTGCAGGGTGTCGGGCGCCAGCACCGCGCCGGCGATGTCTTCCTGGCCATCGACGCCATCCGTGTCGCCGGCCAGCGCGTGGATGCCCGCGTGGCCATCGAGCGCGATGCCCAGCGCCAGCAGGAATTCCACGTTGCGCCCGCCGCGGCCATTGCCGCGCACGGTGACCGTCGTTTCGCCGCCCGACAGCAGCACGCACGGGGCGGGAAACGGCTGGCCCCGCAAGGCCGTTTGCAGCGTGATGCCGGCCATTACCTTGCCCACGTCGCGCGCCTCGCCCTCCAGGCTGTCGCCTAATATATATGGCGTGACGCCGGCCGCGCGCGCCACCGCTGCGGCCGCTTCCAGCGCCATCTGCGGCGTGGCGATCAGGGTCGTGCGCGTGCGGGCCAGGCGCGGGTCATCGGGTTTCACGGATTCGCCGCGCCCGCTTTCCAAGGTTGTGCGTATGCTGTCCGGCAAGTCCATGCCATAGCGGCGCACGATGGCCAGCGCGTCATCGCACGTCGTGGCGTCGCCGACCGTGGGACCGGAAGCGATGTCGCCCAACTTGTCGCCAGGCACGTCAGAAATGGCCAAAGTGATGACTTGCGCCGGATGGCAGGCAGCCGCCAATCTACCGCCCTTGATGGCGGACAAATGCCGGCGCACGCAATTCATTTCGCCGATGGTGGCGCCGGACGCCAGCAGCGCGCGGTTCAATGCCTGCTTGTCGGCCAAAGTAATGCCGTCCAGGGGCAAGGCCAGCAGCGACGAGCCGCCGCCCGAAATCAGACACAGCACGGTATCGTCGGCTTGCAAATTGCCGACCAGCTCGAGCATGCGCCGCGCCGCGTCCATGCCGGCCTGGTCCGGCACGGGGTGTGACGCTTCGACGATCTCGATGCGCTCGCACGGCACGGCATAGCCGTAGCGCGTGACCACCAATCCCGACAGCGGCCCCGGCCAGTGCTGTTCCACGGCTTGCGCCATGGCGGCCGACGCCTTGCCGGCGCCGATGACGATCAGGCGCCCCTTGGGCGCTGGCGGCAGATGGGGCGGGATGCAGTGCGATGGCTGGGCCGCTGCGATGGCGGCCTGGAACATGGCTTGCAGCAAGGCGCGCGGCGGTGGGGTCGTCGTCATGGTCTATTCCTCCGGTTCGATGGCATCAGCGGTTCACTCAACGATTCACAGTCCGCGCGGGAACGCGCAGCACCAGTATGGCGCCCAGCAGCATGACTGCGGAAAGAATATACAGGGCCACGTCGGTGCCGCCCGTCGCATCCTTGATCCAGCCGACGAGGAAGGGGCTGACGAAGCCGGCCACCTGGCCCAGCGAGTTGATCAGTGCCAGGCCGCCGGCCGCCGCCGCGCTGCCGAGAAACGCCGTCGGCAAAGGCCAGAACATGGGCAGGCCGGACAGCGCGCCCATGGTCGCCAGCGACAGGCCGATCAGGGCGATGACCACGTTGCCGTGCGCCTGTGTCGCCAGCAGCAAGCCGCACAGCGCCATCAGCAGGGGGCCGCTCAAATGCCAGCGGCGTTCCTTGTGCTTGTCTGCCGAACGGCCCGCCCAGATCATGAAGATGCTGGCGCACAGGTAGGGAATGGCGCTGATCCAGCCCACGGCCACGGGGCTGGCAAAACCGAGCGACTTGACGATGGTGGGCAGCCAGAAGTTGATCGCGTACACCCCCATCTGGATGCAGAAATACACGAGGCCCAGCATCCACACGTGCTTGTTGCGCAAGACGCTGGCAAAGGTGTCGGCCGTATTCGCGCTGTTGCGGCGCTGGCGCTCATCCTCGTCGAGGTCAGCGCGCAGCAGCTGCTTTTCTTCCGTAGTCAGCCACTTCGCCTGGGCGATGCCGTCGTTCAGCAGCACATACACGAGAAAGCCCAGCAGCACGGTGGGTATGCCTTGCAGCAGGAACATCCATTGCCAGCCGGCCAGGCCGCCGTGGCCCGCGAACGACTGCATCATCCAGCCCGACAAGGGGCTGCCCAGCAAGCCGGAAATGGGAATGGCCGACATGAACAGACCCATGATGCGGCCCCGGCGCGACGCGGGGTACCAGTTCGTAAAGTACAGCACGATACCGGGGAAGAAACCCGCCTCGAACACGCCCGTGATGAAGCGCAGCGAGTAAAACGCGGCCGGCGTGGTGATGAACATCAGGCAGGCCGAAGCGATGCCCCAGGCGATCATCAGGGTGCCGATGACCTTGCGCGCGCCCAGGCGGTGCAGCAGCAGATTGCTGGGCACGCCGCTGGCCACGTAGCCGATGAAGAAAATGCCGGCGCCCAGGCCGTACACGCTTTCGCTCCATTGCAGCGCATCGAGCATTTGCAGCTTGGCAAAGCCGACATTCACCCGGTCCAGGTAATTGAACAGGTAGCAGATGAAGATGAAGGGGATCAGATGCAAGGTGACCTTGCGGTAGGCGCCTTCGCGCACGCGGTCCTGCGCGGACGCGCCGGCGGACAGGCTGGCGCCTGGTTGGGTGGTCATGGGTGTCTCCTGACTATTTTTTATGGGATGCGACCAGCCCATCGTACAATCGACGGCAGAAACAGTCATCGTGCGGATGCCCTAAGAAATTGGGCATCCAATCGAATGATTCCATGCAAATGCACAAAACGGACCACCCCATGCCGAACATTGACTTCCCTCTGGCGCAAGACATCGTGCGGCGCACCATGCATATCATTCCCTTCAGCGTGAACGTTATCGATGCGCGCGGCGTGATCCTGGCCAGCGGCGATCCGCAGCGCGTGGGCGACCTGCATCCGGGCGCGCAACTGGCGCTGGCCCGGCGCGCCAGCGTGGAAATCGGCGCGGCCGACATGGCCCGGCTGCCCGGCACGCGGGCCGGCATCAACCTGCCCCTGACGGTGCGCGGCGAGATTTGCGGCGTGCTGGGCCTGACGGGCGAACCGGACGCCGTGCGCCAGTTCGGCGAACTGGTGCGCGCCATGGCGGAAATGATGCTGGAACAGGCGCGGCTGGTCAGCGAGTTGCAGCACGAAAAACGCTACCGCGAGGAGTTCGTGTTCCAGCTCGTCTACCGCACGGGCATTTCGGACGCCAGTATGCAGGCGTGGGCGGCGCGCCTGGCCGTCGACCTGCGCGTGCCGCGCGCCATGTTCGTGCTGGAAATTCCCGCTGCGGGAGACGGCCTGGGCGAACGGCTGGACCAGGTGCTGACGCAGCTGCAGCAAGTGCAGTCCGACCTGTCGGCCCGCTGGCCGTCCCTGCTGATGGCCGTCGTCTCGCCGGGCGAACTGGTATTGCTCGACGCCTTTCCCGCCAGCGGCCCGCAGCAGGCGCGCGCGGCGCAAGCCAGGCAGCGCCTGCTCGAACTGCACCAGGTGGCGCAGCAGGCGCTCACGCCGCCCGCCACCCTGTCCATGGGCGTGGCCTTGCCGGGCCTCGATGGCGCGACGGCCTCGTATGAATCGGCGAAGCAGACGGCGCGCGTGGGGCGCGCCCGCGATGCCGGGCAAGCTACTTTTTCCTATCTGGAACTGAGCCTGCCCGTGCTGCTGTCCGGCCTGCAAGCCGGTTGGCAGGCGGAGCAATTGCGCCAGACCCTGGCGCGCCTGCAGGCGCACGACCGCAAGTCGGGCACCCTGATGCGCACCCTGGCCGCCTGGTTCCGCCACCACAGCCACCCGATGGCCACGGCCAGGGCCCTGCACATCCACCGCAACACCCTCGATTACCGGCTGCAAAAGATCGCCGAACTGACGGGGCTGGACCTGGATGAGACGGATGACCGTTTGCTGCTGTATGTTGCCCTGCAGCTCAATGAAGGCTCGACCGTCTACAATGGCGGCTCGACTGAAAAAACAGGAATGCAATGAACGACGCCATTGAGTGGACAGGACTGGCCCGCACCTTCGGGCTGTTTACCGTCACGGCCGTGGCCGAACTGCTGGGCTGCTACCTGCCCATGCTGTGGCTGAGCAACAAGGGCAGCGCCTGGCTGCTGTTGCCGGCCGCCATCAGCTTGCTGGTCTTCGTGTGGCTGCTGACCTTGCATCCGGCCGCCAGCGGCCGCGTGTACGCCACGTATGGCGCCATCTATATCGCCACGGCGCTGGGATGGCTGTGGCTGGTGGACGGCGTCACGCCGGCCTGGACCGACATCGCCGGCGTGGGCCTGGCCCTGGCCGGCGCCGCCGTCATTGCCATGGGACACAAGACGGCTTGATGCGCCTCAGGCGGCGTGCGCGCGGAAGTTCGTTTCCGCCGACCACGCCGCGCTGGCGCGGGCCAGCAACACGGCTTCGCCATCGGCCAGCCAGTCGTCCGCGTCGGCGATCTTCCACATGGCTTGCAGCAGCTTGCGGCGCAAGTCGGGGTCGGCGATTTCGTCGAGCAGGCTGTCGATCACGCCATTGGCCAGCTGGACGGCGCCATGCACGGTCGAGGTCAGCATGTCGTCGCACAAGTCTTGCAGCAGTTGCTGGAAGGCGGCCGGTTCCAGGTCGATATGTTCGAGGATCTTGCTGCGGTGCATCGCTTGCAACTCGGCGCTGGCCAGGTTGCCATCGACCACCATCATCAGGGCCAAAATACGTCCCGCTGCCTGGGGACTATTTACTTCATATGTACGCATGATTTTCTATTCTTTCTATTAGTTAATTAAAAGGCGCGCCACCGCCAGGCGGGGCGCGCCGTACCGCATTTACTTCTTGTCGCTGCGGGTGATGAACACGCTCGCCACGCAGCTAGCCACGATCAGCACTGCCACCACCAGCAACGATGCTTCCACCGGCACGTGGTACCACGGCATGATCAGCATCTTGGCGCCGATGAACACCAGCACCATCGCCAGGCCATACTTGAGCATGTGGAAACGGTCAGCCACGTCCACCAGCAGGAAGTACAGGGCGCGCAATCCCATGATGGCGAACAGGTTCGACGTGAAGACGATGAACGGATCCGTCGTGATGGCGAAAATCGCCGGGATCGAGTCCACCGCAAACACCAAATCCGTCACCTCGATCAGGATCAGCACCAGGAACAGCGGCGTGACATAACGCAAACCACCCTTTGCCACGAAGAAACGCTCACCGTGGTCGCCGTCCGCCACCCGCAAGTGGCGGCGGGCAAAACGCAGCACCGGGTTGTTCGCCACGTCCGGCTCCGCGTCGGCCGCCACCAGCATGCGCATGCCGGTAATCAACAGGAAGGCGCCGAACAGGTACAACACCCAGCTGAACTCGCTCACCACCCACGCACCGGCCATGATCATCACGGCGCGCATGACGATCGCGCCCAGCACGCCATAAATCAACACGCGGCGCTGGTACTGGATCGGCACCTGGAAGGCGCTGAAGATCAGCAGAAAGACGAACACGTTATCGACCGACAGGGCTTTCTCGATCAGGTAGCCGGAGAAAAACTCCAGCGCCTTCTGGTTGGCGATCTCGGGACCGGCCGTGCCGTTCAGATACCACCACAGGCCGCCGTTGAACAGCAGGGCCAGGCTGACCCACACGAGCGACCACGTCGCCGCTTCCTTGACGCTGACCTTGTGCGCCTTGTTGCCGCCGAAGACGAACAAGTCCAGCGCCAGCATCACCAGAACAAAGGCGATGAAGCCGGCCCACATGGGTGCCGTTGCAATACTTTCCAAGCCGTTCATCGGCGGCCTCCGCAACTGTCTGTTTGTATCCTGAAGTCCATGACACTCTCCTTGCATGAATTGAGCAGCCATCATAGTCTGAATATAAACATCGAACAAATCGAATATAATTTAAGAATACATCGAAAAATTCGATGTATTAACCTGCCGGGAAAACCCATGTCGACACTCAACTTCAAGCACTTGCGCTATTTCTGGATGGTGGCCAAGACGGGCAGCATCGCGCGCGCGGCCGAGCAGCTGCACCTGACGCCGCAATCGATTTCCGGGCAGCTCAGCGAGTTTGCCGATACCCTGGGCGTGGAACTGTTCCGCCGCAGCGGGCGCCAGCTGGAATTGACGGACACGGGCAGGCGCATCCTCAGCCATGCCGAAAGCATTTTCAGCACGGGCGATGAATTGCTGGAAATCGTGCGCGACCAGTCGCGCACCACGACGACGACGTTTCGCGTGGGCTGCGCCGATTCCGTGTCGAAACTGATCGCTTGCCGCCTCGTCGCGCCGGCGCTGGGACTGGCCGAGCCGCTGCGCATCATTTGCCGCGAAGGCAGGCTGGCCAGCCTGCTGGCGGACCTGGCCGTACACCGGCTCGACCTGATCATGGCGGACCGCCCCATGCCGGCCCACTTGAGCGTGCGCGGCTTTAACCATTTGCTCGGTGAAAGCGGCATGACCCTGTTCGGCACACAAGCCCTGGCCGCCACCCTGACGGGGGACTTTCCGCAGTGCCTCGATGGGGCGCCGCTGCTGCTGCCCGGCGAAGACTTCGCCATTTACGGGCGCTTGCTGCAATGGCTGGGCGACAACAATCTGCACCCGCGCATCGTTGGCGAGTTCGACGACAGCGCCATGATGAAAGCGTTCGGCCAGTCCGGCGCCGGCCTGTTCTTCGCCCCCACTGTCATCGCGCCCCAGGTGTGCGAGCAATACGCCGTGGTGGCGCTGGGCCGGGTCGACAGCCTCGTCGAGCAGGTGTATGCGATCACCACGGAACGGCGTTTGAGCCACCCGGCCACCATCGCCATCAGCCAGAGCGCGCGGCATGAGCTGTTTGTGTAACAGCCGCAAAACCGCAAGCCATAAATACATTTGAGCAAATACATCTATATAATGGCAAGTCTCCCCGACGCCCTGCGCGCCCCTTCCTGGACTTGCCGCGATGAAGCACTTGCACGATATTCCCTCTGCCTTCAAGCATGAATTTGCCAACCCGCGCCTGTGGTGGTCGCGCGCCGTCGTCGTCGGCATGGCCGCCATCGCGGGCCTTGTCGTCGTCGGTTTTACGTGGCTGGCGGAGGAAGCGCTGGACCTGTTCCTGTTTTTTAACGGCAAAGCCTGGTGGTTCGCCCTGCTGTGGACGCCAGCCTGCGCCGCCCTGCTCGTCTGGCTGACGCGCCGCTATGCGATGGGCGCGGCCGGCTCCGGCATCCCGCAAGTGATGGCGACGCTGGACCCGGCCGTGGCGCCCGAACAGCGCTCGCTGTTCGTGTCCCTGAAACTCAGTGCCGCGAAAATCGTCCTGACGGCGGGCGGCTTGCTGGGCGGACTCTCGCTGGGGCGCGAAGGCCCGTCCGTGCAAATCGCCGCCGGCGTGATGCTGGCCGCGCGCCGCTGGCTGCCGCGCCACTCGCAGGTGAGCGCCCATTCGCTGCTGGTGGCTGGCGGCGCGGCCGGCATCGCGGCCGCCTTCAACACGCCGCTGGCCGGCGTCATGTTTGCCATCGAGGAACTCTCACGCTCGCCCGAGCAGCGCAACAGCGGCCTCATCGTCGCTGGCATCGTGCTGGCCGGCATGATGGCCGTGTCCATCCACGGCAACGCCACCCACTTCGGCATCATCCACCCCGGCCCCATCGGCCTGGCGCTGGCCTTGCCGGGTTTACTCGTCACCCTGATCGCGGGCGTGGCGGGCGGCCTGTTTGCGCGGCTGCTGCTGGCGTCCGCGAGGGGCAATCCGCTGGGAAAATTGTCCGCGTGGAGAAAGGGCCGGCCCGTGCTGTTCGCCGCCGTCTGCGGTGTGCTGGTGGCGGCCATCGGCATCGCCAGCCACGGCGCCACGTTCGGCAGCGGCACCGTGGCCACGCGCGCCATGCTGGAAGGCTCGTCCGACATGGCGCCCGCCTTTGTCGCCTTCAAATATGTGGCCACGTGGCTGACCGTCTGGTCGGGCGTACCGGCCGGCATTTTTGCGCCGTCCCTGGCCATCGGCGCCGGCATCGGCCACGATATCGCCGTGCTGCTGCACTACCCGCACGCGCCCGCGCTGATCGCACTGGGCATGGTGGGTTTCCTGGCCGCCGCCACGCAGGCGCCGCTGACGGCTTTTATCATTGTCATGGAAATGGTCGATGGCCACGGCATGGTGCTGAGCCTGATGGCCTGCGCCGTCGTCGCCAGCACCGTCTCGCGCGTGCTCAGCGAACCGCTGTATGGAGCGCTGGCGCAGCTGCAGTTGCAGCGGCTGCCGCAGGCCAGCAGGGAAACTACATCGTAAACGGAAACGGCTGCATGCCCGCCTGCCTGTCATCGGGAGCGACGACGGCCAGCAAGGCGCTCAAGCCCTGGTTCAGCTGCGCCAGGCTGTCGGCATCGAGCTGGCTCAGCGCGCTGGGGAGCAAGCCGCGCGCCGGCTGCGGCGCGCCGGCGATCACGGCCTGCCCCTCCGCCGTCAGGGTGAGCGTGACCACGCGCTGGTCGGGCTGGTCGCGCGCCTTGCGCACATAGGCTTTCTTGACCAGCGCCTCGACCAGGTTGCTGGCCGTCGTTTGATGGATCGACATCTTGCTGGCCAGCTCGCCCATGCGCAGGCCCGGCCGCTCCAGCA
Organism: Janthinobacterium sp. NKUCC06_STL; assembly: GCF_019345455.1. NCBI lineage: Bacteria > Pseudomonadati > Pseudomonadota > Betaproteobacteria > Burkholderiales > Oxalobacteraceae > Janthinobacterium > Janthinobacterium sp. NKUCC06_STL. Next base: position 149,350 of record NZ_JAHKQY010000005.1, on the reverse strand, counting down.
ATTCCTGCATCACCCACAATTGCGCGCCCGACACGCCGCATTGTTTCTCGATCTGCGCCGAGTGGCGCTGCGCCGCGCGCATGACGACGCGCATGTTTTGCAAGGCCATGCCTTGCGCCCTGGCCAACGCCGAAACTTCCGCTTCCACCACCATTGCCTCCAGTTATCCCACCGGCTTCACGCCTGCTGGCGGGCCGGAATCCCTGCATGATACCTGCAATGGCGGCGCGGAACTAACTGCCTGTTACGGGCTGACCGTCACGCCATGCCTGCTCCAGCACCTGCTTGCCGGCCTGGTCCCACTGGCGCTCGATGCCGTGCTTCTTGCCGTGCTCGTATGGCACGATCTGCCGCAGGCTGCCATCGCTGTACCAGGTTTGCAGCAAGCCGTGGCGCTGGCCTTCGACAAACGGGGTCACGCTGGCGCGCACGCCGTTGGCATGCCAGTCCGTCGTATCGCCATGGTCGCGCCCCTGCGCGTCTTTCTGCCAGGCAAACACGGGCCGGCCACTCGGCCCCCACGTTTGCAAGCTGAGCACGGCACCTTTCTGGTACAGCGTTTTGTTCGACATGACGCCATTGCCATGGCTTTCAAACGACCAGCCATCGGGCTGGCCGTGCACCCACACGGTCCTGGCCAGCACGCTGCCGTCCTGCGCATACGTGACGAACTCGCCCTCGCGTTGGCCATCGACGAACTGTCCCCGTTGGAACAGCTTGCCATCGTCATAAAACGATTCCTGCACGCCATCCATCTGGCCATTGCGTCGATACGAGCGGCTGCTGACGGCCCCATTCGCGCCATACGACACATGCTCGCCATCGGCCATCTCGTCGCCGTGATACAGCGTCTTGTGCGCCAGCTGGCCATTCTCGTGATACGTTTCCGAAATGCTGTCGCGCCCGTTCGGCAAGGCGGTCACCCGCTGCTGGACCTGGCCATTCTCGAAGTACACGCAGCCGCCGAGCAACTCCTCGCCTTGGGCATTGAAGTAGGTTTCGCGCAGCAGCTGGCCATTCTCGTAGTAATACTTGCGGAAACGCACGAACCTGACCTGGCTCAGGTCCAGGTCCGTGGTGTAGGTTTCAAAGGCCAAAGTACCTGGCGTGTCGGGAAATTCGAGGCGCACATGCCAGGCGCCCAGCGCCTCGTCGCGCACGGGCGGCGTGCGCAGCGCATACACGGCGCGGCGCTGGTTGCTCGGCATGAAATTTTCATCCAGATACATGGTGTGGTCTTCCTCCTGTAGTGTGGGCGTTGGTTTTGGCGCCGTGGACTGCTCCTGTGCCGCCAGTGGCAGGGCTGCGCCCATGGCCAGCGCGGCGGCCAGCAGCCAGCGCAGCGTGTGTTGATTCTTCATGTTGCTCCATTGATCATATTGCTTTGCGGCCATCATCATAAAGGCAAGCGCCGTTCGCCATGGGCACGATTGCCGCCCCATGAAAAAAGGCCGGGACGAACCTGCTGGTCCGGCTCCGGCCTGGCGGGTGCGCGTGCGCAGTTTCAGCCCAAGCCATCCTTGACGGGAGACAGCTGGCTCGCATGCAGGCGCGCATACGCGCCGCCCTGCCGCAGCAAGTCCGTGTGGCTGCCCGCTTCCACCAGGCGGCCGCCCTGCATGACGACGATGCGGTCGGCGCTTTCGATGGTCGACAGCCTGTGGGCGATGACGATGGTGGTGCGGTTGCGCATCAGCACTTCCAGCGCCGCCTGCACGGAACGCTCCGACTCCGTGTCCAGCGCGCTGGTCGCTTCGTCCAGCAGCAAAATCGGCGCATCCTTGTACAGGGCGCGGGCGATGGCCAGGCGCTGGCGTTGTCCGCCCGACAAGCGCGAACCATTCTGCCCCGCCTGGGTGGCGTAGCCTTGCGGCAACTGCATGATGAAGTCGTGCGCGTAGGCGGCGCGCGCCGATGCTTCGATTCTGTCCTGGTCCGGGGCCGGGTCGCCATACGCGATATTCGCCGCCATCGTGTCATTGAACAAAATCACATCCTGGCTGACGAGGGCGAACTGGCGCCGCAGGGCCAGCAAGGCGTAGTCGCGCAGGTCCACGCCGTCGAGCAGGATCTGGCCGCCGCTGACGTCATAAAAGCGCGGCAGCAAGCCCAGCAAGGTTGTCTTGCCGCCGCCCGAGCCCCCCACCAGGGCCACCGTTTCGCCGGCGCGGATGTCGAGCGTGATGTCGCTCAAGGCCGTGGGCGCATCGGGATCGTCGCTGTTGTAGCGGAAGTGCACGTTCTGCAAGGACAGATTGCCCTGCACCGTGACGGGCGCGATGGTGCCCGGGTCCGGTTCCAGCGGCGTGTCGATCAGGCCGAAGACGGACTCGGCCGCCGCCAGGCCACGCTGCAGCGGTTCATTGATCTTCGTCAAATTCTTGATCGGCGACTGCATCGCCATCAACGCGCCCATGAAGGCGACGAAGGCGCCCGGCGTGATGGCGCCGCTTTGCGCGCGCAGCATGGCGAAATAAATCACGGACGAGAGGGTGATGCCGACGAGCATCATGATGAAGCCGGAATTCATGGCCGAGGTGGCAGCATGCTTGACGGCCAGCTGGCGGTTGCGCTTGACCACGTCGACGAAGCGCGCCTGTTCATAATCCTGGCCGCCGAAGATTTTCACGACGCGCTGGCCGCCGATGCTTTCGTCGAGCACGGAGGTCAGCTCGCCCACGGCTTGCTGCGAACTCTTGCTCAGGTGGCGCATGCGGCGTCCCGCCAGAGTCACGACGATGGCCACGATGGGCATCGAGGCCATGCAAAACAGGGCCAGTTTCACGTCGATGCTGAACAGCAGGATCAAATAACCGATGGTGGCGACGGAATCGCGCACCATCACGTTGAGCACGTTCAAGCCCGCCTGCGACACCTGGCTGGCGTCGAAGGCCACGCGCGACTGCGTCAAACTGGTGGTGGTGGTATCGAAAAAGCGGCTGGGCAGGCGCATGATGGTGGCGAACATCTTTTCGCGCAAATCGGCCTGCACCCGGCTCGATAGCCAGACGGAACCATAATCGCCGGCAAAGCTCGACACCATGCGCAGCACGGCCAGGCCCAGGATGGTGGCGGGGATCACCCACAAGTCCACCTGCCCCGCCTGTGCCGGCAAGAAACGGTCGACCCAGCCCTGCAACATGCCCATCACGCCGGACGCGGGCGCGACCTGCGTGCTGGCCGTCGCGCGCATGGCGTCGACGACGTTTTGCAACTGACGGATTAACAACACATCGGTGGCGGACGCCACGCCCACGGCCAGCAAGGTGGCAGCAACGATGGCGCCATAGCGGCGAAACTGGCCGGCCAGGCGGAAGAACAGGAGGCGACTTTGCTGCATGCAGGTGAGAAAAGTGAGGGTAAAGCGTGATTCTAACCGCTGCAACACTTACTTATGAGAAAGTCGCACCTTGCCGGCGTTGAACCGGCAAGGGAACTGCACGGACGATCAGCTCTTCGCCACTTTCCAGGCGGCCGTGCCGGCCTTGCAGACCTTCAGTTTGAGCGTCTGCTCCTGGCCCTTGGCGCTCAAGTCCACCTGCACCTTGCGGCAGGTTTGCGCATCCGTCTTTTGCGTATCGCTGGCCGTGATGCCGGCGGCGATGCGCACGGAATTGCGCAAGCCTTCATTGCTCCATTGCACGGCTTCGCCATCCTTCTTGTCATTGAGCACGTCGGTGACGGCCTTGACGAAGACGGGCGTGTCGTTCTTGTTCAGGTAAGCCATCGGCGTATCGGCCAGGAAACCCAGGCCGACGGCGGAAGCGGAAGCGCTGAAGACGACGCTGCCGAAGATCAGGGCGGACAGCAAGGTGGCGGGACGAATACGCATGAAAAACTCCTAGTGAAAGTAAAAATCGGAACCGCCGGTGCGGCCCTTAGCCGGGATCCGCCGGCGAAATACCCACGGCCAGCAAGGCATCGATGCTGGGCACAAAATAGATCGCCGACGACAGCGCCGTGGAAAAATCCAGCAGCCGGTCCGTCTTGGTGACGCCATCATAGCCTACGCCGTACATTTGCCGCAGCATGCCCATGGTCACCGTGATGTCCTTGCAGAAACCGACAAACATGACGCCCGCCTCGCCGGCATTGGCGTAATTGGCATTGCGGCGCACGATATCGACTTCCTCGCCATCGCGGATGAACTGGTTGCGGCCCACGTGGGAATCGACGGGCAGCGGCGACAATTCATGGCTGCCGGCCTTGGTGCGGCCCCACACCTGCTCCGCCGCGTGCACGGGCAAGGCGCGCAGGCGCTCCACGTCCATGCGCCATTTTTGCAGCAGCACGGTCGAACCGCCCGCGCCCGCCTCGCCGTCCGGAATGATGGCCACACCGTTGGCGCGAAACGGATTCGGATTGGCGACGCCGTCGGCAAAGCCGTCGAAGGTCACATTATTATGATACGGAAAACACACCTGCTCGCTGGCCAGCTCGGCGAAGGGACTCAAAAGCGTGAGCGTCGTGCGCATGCTGTCGTACAGGGTGGCCGCGTTCGACTGCGTGATCCAGACCCAGAAATCGTGCTGCGTGGCCGGCGCCGTCTTGCCGTTGGCGCCCACCAGGTCCTGCGTGAACGATGCCATATTGTCCGGCACGCAGCCGGGGCAAGCGGCGCGCCACAGCTCGGGCTTGAATCCCAGCACCACATTGGCAGTGCCGCCCGTCAACTGATGGTGGCGGTTCAGCGTGGGATCGAGGATGCCCGTGACTTCGGATTCCCACAGCTTGCCCAGCAACTTGAACAACTGCCGCATATCGACGCCGGCCTTTACCTTGAACTGCAAATGCACTTCGTCGCGCGCGACGACCGACAACATGCTTTGTGGAATTGCCATAACCAATGTTCCTCTTTTTGTTTTCTATGTGGATCTTAAACCAGAAGTGCCGGATGGCAGTTTCATTTAGGCAACATGCTTTAGGCACATGCGATAAGTGTAACTATAGGTAGTCATGAATTGGACGATAATGCAATGACGTAGAGCAAGAATAAGAATGGATACCATTGCATGAAATTGTATGAAAAGCTTGTCAGCGACATCGAGCAACTGGTGGACAAGGGCGTGCTCCTGCCCGGCGAACGCATTCCCTCGGTGCGCCAGACCAGCCAGCAGCACAAGCTGAGCATCACCACGGTGCTGCGCGCCTACGTCAAGCTGGAAGGCATGGGCGTGATCGAAAGCCGGCCCCAGTCCGGCTACTTCGTGCGTCCGCGCGCCAGCGATGCACAGAACGCCGGCCTGTGCATGCAGGCGTCGCACCCCAGCCCCGTGCCGGCGGAAGTGCACGTCAGCCGCCTGGTGCTGTCGACCCTGCGCTCGATCGGCTTGCACGACGCAATACCGCTGGGCTCGCCCTACCCCGACCCTTCGCTGTTTCCCTGGGAACGCATCAACCAGTATGCGAGTGCCGTGGCGCGCCGCAACCGCGTGTGGAACATGACGGATGACCTGCCGCCGGGCAACCCGCAGCTGATTCGCGAAATCGCCCGCCGCTACATGGAAAACGGTCTGGCCGTCGATCCCGATGAAATCATCGTCACCGTGGGCGCCACGGAAGCCATCAACCTGTGCCTGCAAGCCGTGGCCAAGCCGGGCGATACCATCGCCGTCGAGTCGCCCACCTTCTATGCCATGCTGATGGCCGTCGAACGACTGGGCATGAAGGTGGTGGAAGTGTCCACCGATCCGTACGACGGCATCAGCATCGAAGCGCTGGCCGACATCATGGCCCGGCAACCGATCGCCGCCGTCATGGTGATGCCGAACTTCCAGAATCCGCTGGGTTTTCAAATGTCCGACCAGCGCAAGCGCGCCCTGGTACAACTGCTGGAACAGCACGACGTGCCCGCCATCGAAAACGGCGTCTACAACGAACTGTATTACGGCGACGCCCACCCGTCCTCGCTCAAGTCCTATGACCGCAAGGGCATGGTGCTGCACTGTTCCTCGTTTTCCAAGAGCCTCAGTTCCGCGCAGCGCGTGGGCTGGGCCCTGGCCGGGCGCTATCGGGGCAAGGTCGAGGAACTCAAATTCCTCAACACCCTGGCCACATCGTCGTTTCCGCAGCTGGCGATTGCCGAATACCTGCAAAACGATGGCTACGAACAGCATCTGCGTCGCACCCGCAAGGCCTATGCCCAGCAAGCGCGCATCATGGCGGCCGCCGTGCAGCGCTTCTTTCCTGCTGGCACGAAAATCTCGCACCCGCAGGGCGGCTACGTGCTGTGGGTGGAATTGCCCGGCAATATCGATTCCATGCAGCTGTACCGGCGCGCGCTGGAATGCAAGATCACGGTGGGTCCGGGGCGCATGTTTTCCGTCAGCCAGGCCTACAAGCATTGCATCCGTCTCAACTACAGCTATCCGTGGAGTGTGGGCGTCGAGCAAGCCATTATCCTGCTCGGCAAACTGATCACCGAATTCCTGTAGACCATTCACCCGCCCACCAGCGACATGCGCACGGTGGGATACTGCTTGCGCCCGCCAAGCTGGGCCAGTGCGCCACGCACTTCCGAATAGCGGTCGCCACGCCGCTGCCAGTGCTGGCGCAGCAGGGTTTCCAGTTCTTGCCCGGAGTCAAGCCGGGGCCGCAGGTCGAGGCCGTCCTGGGCGAACAAACAGGTAAACAGCTTGCCGTCCGACGACACGCGCACGCGGCTGCAGTCGCCGCAGAACGGCTGCGACACGCTGGAAATAAAACCCACTTCGCCGCCGCCATCGCGGTAACGGTAGCGGCTGGCCGTCTCGTGCAGGACAGGCTTACCTTCGCCCAGCGACACGAGGGGGAATTCGGCGGCGATCAGCGCGCGCGCCGCGTCAGACGTGACGACGTGCGTGCGCGACCAGGCGCCGATGCCGCCCACGTCCATGAATTCGATCAGGCGCAGGATCACGCCCGTGTGGCGGAAATGGCGCGCCAGCGGCACGATCTGACTGTCGTTGACGCCTTTCTGCACGACCATGTTGACCTTTACGGGGTTCAAGCCCACAGCTTGCGCCACCGCTATGCCGTGCAGCACTTTCTCGACGGGAAAGTCGACGCCATTCATGCGCTGGAAAATGCCGTTATCGAGACTGTCGAGGCTGACGGTGACGCGGTCCAGGCCTGCATCCTTCAGCGAGCGCGCCTTGGCCGCCAGCAAGCTGCCATTCGTCGTCAGCGCGATGCTCACGGCGCGCCCGTCCGGCGTGGTAAGTCTCGCCAGCGTCTCGATCAGCTGCTCCAGGTTCTTGCGCAGCAGCGGCTCGCCGCCCGTGATGCGGATTTTATCCACGCCCAGACGCACGAAGGCGCGCGCCAGCGTTTCGATCTGCGCAAAGGACAGGCGCTCGCTGGAGGGAAGAAACGGGTAATCGCTGGGATACAGCTCGGCCGGCATGCAATAGGTGCAGCGGAAATTGCACTGATCGATGACGGAAATGCGCAAGTCCGTCAGGGGACGGCCCAGCATGTCCACGCAGGGTTCACTATAGTCTGGCTGCCAGATGGCTGGCTGCGGATACATGATGGTGTTCATTGTGCTTCCCCTTGATTGCGTTCGTCTGGAAGTAGCATAGGACGAATGCAGACACGCAATGAGGTACAGTCCGGCGCCAGCCGATAGAGTACAGATTCGGCTTTACTCTGCTGGCGGTGGTGCGAACATGCTGGCGCACAGCTCGGCGCCCGCCGCGCTGAGCAGCGCGCTGCCACCGCCGTTCTCCGCCGTGGTAACTAGCACCAGTCCCGCGCTGGACAGCGCATTGAGCTGGCGCAGCAAAGTGCTCATCTGTACCCCTGCCCGCTTGGCCAGCTTGGCCAGCGACCACGGTTTCTCCGGCGCCTCCTGCCGTGCTTGCCACAGCAGCGCCAGCAGCGCGATCAGCGCCGCGTCGACTCCTTCTTCCTTGTCTTCCTTGTGCATATTTTTCTCCTTGTCCACATCATAAATCACGGCCGGCGCCAGCGCGACCGGCATCGTCGTCTTGCCATCTGTACTCTGTTTTTTTAGCCGGAACTGTGCGCCTACGGGGCAAGCCGCCGCCCCTACCATGTGATTGTCCCATCGCATATCACCAGGAGAGTCATCATGAGCAAGCCAAAGTCCGACGCGCGCATCGCGCCCTACACCCATGCCGCGGCCGGTTGGGGTGCCCTCAAGTACGTGGCCATCAATCTGTTCAAGGAAAAAGTCAGCGCGGGCAATTACCGCTCGCTGTTCGAGCAAAACCAGCCCGACGGTTTCGACTGTCCCGGCTGCGCCTGGCCCGACCGCGAACACGCGTCGACGTTTGAATTCTGCGAAAACGGCGTCAAGGCCGTGGCCGCCGAATCGACGAGCAAGCGCGTGCGCCCCGAGTTTTTCCAGGAGCACACGGTCACCGAACTGATGGAGCAGTCGGACTATGATCTGGAACAACATGGCCGTTTGACGGACCCCATGGTGTACGACTCTGCCAGCGACAAATACCAGGCCATTTCCTGGGACGACGCCTTCGCCCTTGTAGCGCACCACTTGCACGCGCTGGACGACCCGAACCAGGCCGCCTTCTATACGTCTGGCCGCGCCAGCAACGAAGCCGCTTTCCTGTATCAGCTGTTCGTGCGCGCCTACGGCACCAACAATTTCCCCGACTGCTCCAACCTGTGCCACGAAGCGACGAGCCGCGGCTTGCCGGAAACGGTCGGCATCGGCAAGGGCACGGTGCTGCTGGACGACTTCGAACATGCGGACACCCTGCTGCTGTTCGGCCAGAATCCCGCCACCAACCACCCGCGCATGCTGGGCGAATTGCGCGAAGCGTCGCGCCGTGGCGCCACCATCGTGTCCATCAACCCATTGCACGAACGGGGCCTGGAGCGCTTCACGAGCCCCCAGCATCCGCTGGAAATGCTCACGGGCGGCAGCACCAACATCTGTTCGCTGTTCATCTGCCCCACTCTGGGCGGCGACTTCGCGCTGATCAAGGCCATGGCCAAGCGCGTCGTCGAGCTCGATGACGAGGCCATCGCCCACGGCCAGGAGCGCGTGCTCGACTGCGCCTTCATCGCCGAACACACGAGCGGCTTCGACGCCTTCGCGGCCGACCTGCGCGCCGAAAGCTGGGACTTGCTGCTGGCCGAATCGGGCGTGGCGCGCGACAAGATCGAGGAACTGACGCAGATCTATGTGAAGGGCAAGGCCGTCATCGCCACCTGGGGCATGGGCGTGACGCAGCACAAGAATTCGCTGGCCACCGTGCAAATCCTGTCGAACTTGATGATGATGCGCGGCAATATCGGCAAGCGCGGCGCGGGCCTGTGTCCCGTGCGCGGCCACTCGAACGTGCAGGGCGACCGCACCATGGGCATCGAGGAACAGCCGACCAAGGAATTCCTCGACCGCCTGGGCCTGGTCTTCGGTTTTGAACCGCCGCGCCACCACGGCTATGACGCCGTCGGCACGATAGCAGCCATGCTGGAAAAGAAAGTCAAAGTGTTTGTCGCGCTCGGTGGCAATTTCTCGATGGCCACGCCGGACACGCCGCGCACCTGGGGCGCGCTGCGCTCGTGCGACCTGACCGTGCATATCGCCACCAAACTCAACCGCAGCCATCTGGTACATGGCAAGGATGCGCTGATCCTGCCGACCCTGGGACGCACGGAAATCGACGTGCAGGAAGGCGTGGCGCAAGGCGTGACGGTGGAAGATTCGATGAGCATGGTACACATCTCGTTCGGCATGAACCAGCCCGCCTCGCCCAATCTGCGTTCGGAAATCGCCATCGTGGCCGGCATGGCGCAAGCGACCGTGGGCAGCGAAAAGATCGACTGGCTGCGCTTTTCCGGCAACTATGCGCTGCTGCGCGACTCCATCGAGCAAGTTTTTGACGACTTTTTCGACTACAACTTGCGCATCGCCAAGCCGGGCGGCTTCCACCTGAAAATCGCCTCGCGCGAACGCGTGTGGAAGACGGAAAGCGGCAAGGCGCAATTCCTTGTCAATGCCGTGGAACTGGACACGCCGATCCACCGTGCGCGCCAGCAATATGGCGAGCGCCTGATGGTGCTGATGACCACGCGTTCGCACGACCAGTACAACACGACGATCTACGCCATGGACGACCGCTACCGCGGCGTGTTCGGCCAGCGCCGCGTGGTTTTCATCAACAAGGATGACCTGGCCATGCTGGGCTTTGCGGCCGGCGACTGGGTCGACCTGATCGGCGTGTGGCATGACGGCATCGAACGCCGCGCCGACCGCTTCCTGCTGGTCGAGTACGACATCCCGCGCGGCTGCATCGGCGCCTACTACCCGGAAACCAATCCGCTGGTGCCGCTCGACAGCGTGGGTGAAGGCTCGCGCACGCCGACCTTCAAATCCATCCCCGTGCTGCTGTCGCCTTCCGCCGCCCTCAGCTGATCAGGAGAACGCCATGTTCGGTTTCGATACCCTGGACCTGTCGCGCGCGCAATTTGCGATGACGGCCATCTTCCACATCCTGTGGCCCATATTGACGATCAGCCTGTCGCTGTTCCTGTTTGTCGTCGAGGCGCTGTGGCTGCGCACCAGCGACCCCGTCTACTACCGCCACGCGCGCTTCTGGAGCAAGCTGCTGGTGCTGAACTTTGCCGTCGGCGTCGTCAGCGGCATTCCCCTGGAATTCCAGTTCGGCACCAACTGGGCGCCGTTCTCGCACCATTCCGGCCAGTTCATCGGCAACATCCTCGGCTTCGAAGGCGCCATGGCCTTCATGCTGGAGGCGGGCTTCATCGGCGTCATGATGTTCGGCTGGGGCCGCGTACCGAAAGGCGTGCACCTGTTTGCCACCGGCATGGTGGCGCTCGGTTCCAGCATTTCCTCGTTCTGGATCATGGTCGCCAATTCCTGGATGCAGACGCCGGCCGGCGTGCGCGTGGTCGACGGCAAGATCATCGTCACCGATTACGTGGCCGCCATCTTCAATCCCGACATGGCCTGGGCCGTGGGCCACATGTGGGTGGCCGCCGTGGAAACGGGTTTGTTCGTCATCGCCGGCATTTCCGCCTGGTATATGTTCAAACGCCGCGAACCGGCCTTCTTCGCCCGCTCGTTCAAGCTGGCGCTGATGCTGCTGCTGGTCATTGCACCGTTGCAAGTGTGGCTCGGCGATTCGAGCGGCGTCGACGTCTTCAAGACCCAGCCCGCCAAGGGCGCGGCCATCGAAGGCCACTGGCACACGAATCCCGATGGCGAAGGCGCGGCCTGGTCCCTGCTGGCCTGGCCCAACCAGGCGGAGCAAAAGAATGACTGGTCCATCGAAGTGCCCGGCATGCTCAGCGTGATCGCCACGCATAGCGCTACGGGCAAGATCACGGGCCTGGCCGACATCGCCCGCGAAGACCAGCCGCCCATGCTGCCGCTGCTGTACTACGCCTTCCGCGCCATGGCCGGCATCGGCATGTGGTTCGTGCTGCTGTCGTTCTGGACCTTCGTGGCCTGGCGCAAGGTAGGCGGCCGGGTGGAAGAGTTCGTGCGCAACCGCAAGCTGCTGCTGGCCTGGGTGCTGACAATACCGCTGCCCTATATCGCCGTCGAGTGCGGCTGGATCGTGCGCGAAGTGGGACGCCAGCCGTGGGTCGTGTACGGCTTGCTGCGCACGCGCGACGCCGTCTCCGACGTGGCGGCCCATGCCGTGGCCGGCAGCATGCTGATGTTCTTCGTGTTTTACATCGTGCTGTTCGTCACTTTCTTTGTGTTTGCCAAGAAATGGCTGCAACAAGGCCCGGACGTGGCGCTGCCGCTGCCGGACGCTGCCCATGCCGCGGGGTACTGAAGTGCGCCCCTACCAATCAAGGAGTTTGTAATGGATATCAATTCGCATGCCATGCTGGGCAATGCCTGGTTCGGCCTGATCGGCCTGATGCTGATCTTTTACGTGGTCACGGACGGCTTCGACCTGGGCGTGGGCATCCTCAGCCTGTTCACCCGCCGCGAGCAGGAACGCAACCTGATCTTCCAGTCCATCGAGCACGTGTGGGACGCCAATGAAACCTGGCTGGTGGTAGTGGGCGGCGCCCTGTTCGGCGCCTTCCCCAGCGCCTACGCCACCTTGCTGGAACAGCTGTACATTCCCATCATGCTGCTGATCGCCAGCCTGATCATGCGCGGTGCCTCGATCGAGTTCCGCCATGCGGCCGGCAACAAGCGCCTGTGGGACGTGATCTTCGGCGTGGGCAGCCTGCTGGCCGCCGTGGCGCAAGGCGTGGTGCTGGGCGAGGTCATCACGGGCTTGCAGCCGGGCCCGCTGAGTGCGGTCTTCACGGCTTGCACGGCGCTGGGCGTGGTCGCCGGCTATTGCCTGCTGGGCAGCACTTACCTGATCAAGAAGACGGGCGGCCAGCTGGAAGCGGCGGCGCGCCGCTATGCGACGGCCAGCGTGCTGGCGACGGTCGCGGCCGCCGTCGTGCTGTCGGCCGGCACCATGGTCTTCAGCGCCATCGGCCACGACCGCTGGGCGCAGCCGGGTGTGTTCGGCGTGCTGCTGGCCCTGGCCGCCATCGCCGCCAGCGCTTTTATTTACATCCTGTGGGCCGTGCACGTGAACGGCGTGCGCGGACCGTTCCGCGGCGCCATCGTGCTGTTCCTGGCCTCGTTTGCGGGCCTGGCCATCAGCTTCTTCCCCGACCTCGTGCCGGGCAAGCTGAGCATCGCGGCGGCTGCGTCCGATGAGCCGACCCTGATCTTCATGCTGATCGGCATGGGTTCCATGCTGCCGATCATGATCGGCTACAACCTGTTCCAATACTACGTCTTCGAGGGCAAAGTCGTGCCCCGGAAACATTAACCGGCACCACGGCATGCGTCTTCCATCATGATTATCCGCCCCACCACCAACTGGTTCCGCATGCTGTTCGTCTGGGATGGCTCGGTGCTGCAAGCCATCATCCCGCAATTGCTGCTGATGCTGGTCGTCAGTTCGCTGGCCCTGCTGACGGATGGCCGTATCTTCGGCGTCAAGATTCCGCTCGATACGGCGCCGTTTCCCATGGTCGGCATCAGCCTGGCGATCTTCCTCGGCTTTCGCAACAACGCCAGCTATGCGCGCTTTGTCGAGGCGCGGCATATCTGGGGCCAATTGCTGATCGCCGCGCGGGCCCTCGCTTCGCAGGCGCTCACGTATCTGCCGCAGGAGACGAGCGGCCTCGATCACCAGTTGCTGCTGCGCCGCCTGATCGCCTTCGTGTATGCGCTCAAGCACCAGTTGCGCCAGACGGACCCGCAGCAAGATCTGGCGCGCTACCTGCCGGCCGAGGATGTGCAGCGCTTGCAGGGCGTCAACTTCAAGCCTGTCGCCGTGCTCCATTCGGTACGCGCCATGCTGTACGACGCCGTGCAGCGCCAGCCGGGCCAGACCCAGCTGCTGTGGATGCTCGACACCCAGCTCAACGACCTGGCCGCCACCGTGGCCGGCTGCGAGCGCATCAAGAACACGCCGATTCCGTATCCGTACGGCGTGCTGGTGCATCGCACCGTCTACATGTACTGTTTTTTACTGCCGCTGGGCCTGGTGGACGCCATCGGCGTGGCCACGCCCCTCATTTCCGTCTTTGTTGCCTACACCCTGTTCGCGCTGGAAGCCATCGCGCAACAGATCGCCGAACCGTTCGGCCTCGCGCCCAACTGCCTGGCCCTGAACGCCATGACGCGGGAAACGGAACGCTCGCTGCTGGAATTGAACGGCGACCCGCTGCCGCCTTCGATACGGCCTTGCCCGCGCTATCAAATCAATTAACGGGAGAACACACATCATGGAATGCGACATCACCACCATCGAACGCGACGGTTACCTGGAAGTTCCCATGGTGCGCCACCAGGCCGGCGTGGCCACGGCGGGCCACGACATGGTGGCCGAGGAATATCCCGTGGCTCTCGTCTACAACGGCATCGCCCACGCGGTGATGATGGCCACGCCGCGCGACCTGGAGGAATTCGCCGTCGGCTTTACCTTGACCGAAGGCATCGTCGGCAGCGTGCGCGACATCTACGACCTCGATGTGTGTTGCGGCGCGGACAGCGCGGAAGTGCGGCTGACCATCGCCCAGCCGGACTTGATCAAGCTCAAGGCCCGCCGCCGCGCGCTGACCGGACGCACGGGCTGCGGCGTGTGCGGCATCGAAAGCCTGGCCTTACTGGATCTGGTACCGGAAAAAATCACGCGCCCCTTGCCGCCGCTGGTCGCCAGCAGCGCCATCCTCGGCCGCGCCGCGCGCGAACTGCTGCCCTACCAGGAATTGATGCACAAGACGGGCGGCGTGCATGCGGCCGCCTGGTGCACGGCCGAGGGCGCCATCGTGAAAGTGTTCGAGGACGTGGGCCGGCATAACGGCCTGGATAAACTGATCGGCTACCTGGCGCTGCACCGCATCGCCATGCACGACGGTTTCGTCTTCCTGTCCAGCCGCGCCAGCTATGAATTGGTGCGCAAGTCGGCGCGCATGCATATCGGGCTCGTCGCCACCATCTCGGCGCCCACCTCGCTGGCCATCCGCATCGCGCGCCAGGCCGGCATGCAACTGGCCAGCTTTTGCCGCCGCGACGGCTTTGTCGACTACACGGCAGACGAGGTGCCACCGGTGGGCTGAACATTGGCAAGCGGGCACGCCTGCCGCATAATGCGGGCATGTTCAAACTGACCTTTCTCGGCACGTCTTCCGGCGTGCCCACGCGCCACCGCAACGTCACGTCGCTGGCCCTGCAAACCACGCACAACCGCGACTGGTGGATGATCGATTGCGGCGAAGCGACGCAGCACCGGCTGCAGCGCATCCCCCTGTCCGTGCACGACCTGGTGGGCATTTGCATCACCCATGTGCATGGCGACCACAGCTATGGGTTGCCGGGCCTGCTGGCCAGCGCCTCCATGACGGGGCGCAAGAAGCCCTTGCTGCTGATCGCCCCGGCCGCCATCAAGGCCTGGATCGACGCGACGCTATTGCACACGGAACTGTTCCTGACGTATCCGCTGATCCACATCGACGTGGACAGCGCGCCAGTCGTGCATGAGGAAGCGGGCTTGACCATCTCACGCCATGCGCTGTCGCACCGCGCGCCGAGCGTCGGTTATCGTTTTGCGCTGGAAACGAGCCGGTGGAAGCTGGACAAACCGGCCTTGCTGGCGGCCGGCGTGCCGCCCGGTCCCGCCTGGGGACAGTTGCAAGCGGGCCAGGATGCGATCCTGAACGATGGCACGGTACTCGCGGCCGGCGCTTTCCGCCAGACGGACACGCAGCGCGCCACGGTAGTGATCGGCGGCGACAACGACACGCCGTCGTTGCTGGCGGACGCCTGTGCCGGCGCGCAATTGCTCGTGCATGAAGCCACCTACACGGAAGCGATGTTGCAGAAAGTGGGTCCCGGCCCCACGCACAGTTCCGTACAGCGCGTGGCGCAGTTCGCCGAAGCGGTGCGCTTGCCGAACCTGATCCTCACCCACTTCAGCGCCCGCTATCACCATGCGGAAGGCATGGCCGAGCTGGAAGCGGAGGCCCGGCTGCATTACTCGGGCGAACTATTCCTCGCGCGCGATTTCGACAGCTATGAACTCGATGCGGCCGGTGTGCTGAGCAAGCTGCCGGCAAAGAAATCTAGTGGGGATTGACGCCGTACTGCGCCGCATATTCAGCGGCCAGCGCGCGCGCCGCCTGCTGCTGTGACGGCGTGAGGATTTCCAGCAACTGATCGCGATTCTTGATCGATTGCGCGCTGCCCGCCTCGGCCGGCATGGCGATCCACGCGTACGCCTGCACGTAATCGAGTTCCACGCCCTGCCCTTGCGCGTACAGCAAACCGTATTCATTCTGCGCCGACAGGGAACCGGCCTCGGCCGCCTGCTTGTACCAGAACGCCGCCTCGGCAAAGTCTTGCGGCACGCCATCGCCCTTGCGGTAAGCCTGCGCCAGGTTGAATTGCGACTGGCCATCGCCCGCCTCGGCCGCCTGGCGGCCATACGCGAGCGCTTGCGCCGTATCTTGCGCGACGCCATCGCCGCTCGCATACATCAGGGCCAGATTGGCCAGCGATGGCGGAAAGCCCGCCTGCGCGGCGGCCGTGAACAATTCCACCGCTTTCGGCAAGTCTTGCGTCACGCCATGGCCCTGGTAATACAGGCTGGCCAATAAATGCTGGCCGGCCGGATCGCCGGAGCGCGCGGCCGCGTCGAATTGCCTGAACGCCTCGGTGTAATTATGATCGTTATACGCGAGGATGCCCGCTTCATTCAAGGTTTCAGGAGAGGATGTCATCAGAATTCCTTATTCGGGGATTTTTGGGCATTGTACACAGCACTGTTCCGCGCAGAATGCACGATAGGAAACGGTGTGGCGCATTGCCCAAATCATGCGTTATCATCATTCTCCGCCTGATGCAATCGGGGCATTGTGCCCCACATTGGCTCCCAGTACCCGCCCAAGAATATCGCCATGAAATTGACTGTCTTGTCCTTATCGCTGCTTTTATCCGTGATTTCCACCTCGGCTTATTGCGGCACCTTGCACCTGGACAAAGCCACGACAGGAAAAGTGCGGCAAGCGGCCGATATCCGTTATGCGAATCACGATGAAAAACAGACCTACCAGCTGAAAGTCGGCAGGCAGTGGATCCATGGCAGTTGCAACACCAGCGGCACGGGCAATTTGCACGCGCTGCTGGTCGACATGAATTTCGACGGCCATGCCGACCTGTGGGTGACCGGTTACACGGATAGCCAGGGGCGCATCCGCTGTTCCGATGTGTGGCTATGGGATGCGCCGGCGAAGCAATACCGTTTCAATCAACCCTTGTCAGCGATTCCGAATCTGGATATCAGCATGGCCGATCAAGGAATCAAAGGCGGCATCCCCAATTGCGGCTGCGCAGCGCAATGCTTTTATGAAGACAGCTATGCATGGCGGGCTGACAAATTAATCGCCACCGCCCGGCGCGAACAGGATTGCGAGCGCTATCGGGAATATCGTTTGAATGAAAAAGACGCCTTGATCATCGTCAAGGATGAAATCATCGACAGCGGCAATCCTGGCCAGCAGGCCATCGAGAATACAAAAGTACTTGACTGGCAGCGTCACGCGCAAACCATGCGCAAACCCTGGGAATGATATTTATCCTGCCATCCGACACCATTGAATAAATAAAACACATGACGACACATCCAGCATCGATTACTTTCCATGCCGCCAAGGCGGAAGATACGCCCGCGTTCATCACATTGCGCGGCAAGACACGGCAAAACGCCATCCCAAAAGAACGTCTGGCGGAAGTGGGCATCACGGCCGTCACCTGGGCGGAAATGATGCGCTCGGGCAGCTTGCCTGGCCAGGTCTGCCATCACGACGGCCAGCTGGTCGGCTACTGCTTTGGCGAGCGCGACACGGGCGAAATCATCGTCCTGGCCCTGCTGCCGGCATTCGAGGGCCTCGGTATCGGCAAGACCTTGCTGGAACTGGTGATGACGGAACTGCGCGCGCAGGGCCACCAGCGGCTGTTCCTCGGCTGTTCCAGCGATCCCGCCTCGCGCTCCTACGGCTTTTACCGTTACCTGGGCTGGACGGCGACGGGCGAGACGGACAAATATGGCGACGATGTGCTGGAGTTTCGCTTTACGGCCTAGGCGGTCAAGCGGTGGGCATCCCACACGCGCATCAACTGCGTGATGGCAGCGTCAAACACGGCGTAGCCAACGCCATCGCGGGCCTGAATCGACACGCCCGATAAAAAGCTGTCGAAGACGGACGCCAGCGCGACCGCATTTGTGTCAACCGGCAATTCGCCGCTGGCCATGCCCCGCTCCACGCAGCACACGAAGCCGGCGCGGGTGCGGGCGCGCGAAGCCGTCAGCGGTGCAGCCACGGCCGCATGCTCGGCCGTCGGCGCGCTCATGCAGCCAAGCGCCACCATGCAGCCGGGTGGATGGCCCGGCTCGGACTGCATGCGGGCCGACTGGCGCAAGGTCAGCTCGATGGCCGCACGCGGCGCCAGGCCATCGTCCCACAAGCATTCCGTCACGCGGGCAAACGTGTCCAGATAGCATTGCGCCGCCTCACGAAACAGCGCTTCCTTCGAGCCGAACGCCGCATAAAAGCTGGGCGCGGAAATGCCGCCGCCTAGACTCGCCTTGAGCTGGCTCAAGGACGTCGATTCATACCCCTGCTGCCAGAATAAAAACATGGCCTGCTCGACCGCTGCCTGCCGGTCGAACGTGCGCGGCCGTCCCATTTGCGCCATCCATCGCTCCTTCTCATCTGCTCATACGCTACTTACATACTACTCGATACAGAAGTCGTTGACAACGCGGCACGCCATCGCCTATATTTATACCGATCGATACATATATACCGCTATAACGGTCGGGGGATTCCTGCGCCCGATTACTTGACAAGGATGTTTGCCGTGAATCACGCTACGCTCACCACCGGAACCAGCCCTGCGCTGGCCGATCGCCTCCCCGTCGCCGGCCTGCTGGCTCTGGCCATGACGGGTTTTATCTGCATCGTGACTGAAACCTTACCCGCCGGCTTGCTGCCGCAAATCAGCGCGGGCCTCGGCGTCAGCGCCGCGCTGGCCGGGCAAATGGTCACGGCCTACGCGCTCGGCTCCCTGCTGGCAGCCATTCCGCTCACCATCGCCACGCGCGGCTGGCGCCGCCGCAACGTGCTGCTGCTGACCATCATTGGCTTTCTCGTGTTCAATACCGTCACGGCCCTGTCGTCCCACTACTGGCTGACCCTGGCGGCCCGCTTCTTTGCCGGCATGGCGGCCGGACTGGCGTGGAGCTTGCTGGCCGGCTATGCGCGGCGCATGGTGGCGCCCCATCAGCAAGGCCGCGCCCTGGCGCTGGCCATGGTGGGCGCGCCCGTCGCCCTGTCCCTGGGCGTACCGCTGGGCACCTTGCTCGGTTCCCTGGTCGGCTGGCGCGCCGCGTTCTGGATCATTTCCGCCCTGACATTGATCCTGATCGCCTGGGTGCTGGCGAAGGTGCCCGACTACCCGGGCCAGTCCGTGCATGAACGCCTGCCCCTGCGTCGCGTCTTCACGACGCCGGGCGTGCGCCCCGTGCTGGCCGTCGTCATCGCCTGGATGCTGGCGCACAACATTCTCTACACCTACATCGCCCCGTTCGTGGCGCCGGCAGGATTGACGCAGCGAATCGACCTGGTGCTGCTCGTCTTCGGCGCCGCCGCCATGGCCGGCATCTGGATCACGGGCCGGCTGGTCGAGCGCCACTTGCGCGCCACCGTGCTGGCCAGCCTGGCCGTGTTCGCCGCGACGGCGCTCGTGCTGGGCCTCGCAGCGCACCTCCCCTTTGTGATCTACCTGGGCATGGCCGTCTGGGGCCTGAGCTTCGGTGGCGCGGCCACCCTGCTGCAAACGGCGCTGGCCGACACGGCCGGCAGCGGCGCCGACGTGGCCTTGTCGATGAATGTGGTGGCGTGGAATGGCGCGATTGCCGCCGCGGGCGTGGTGGGCGGCGCCCTGCTGGAAACCTGGGGCGCGGACGCTTTCCCGTGGGCGATGGTGGCTTTGCTCATGCTGGCCTTTCTCGTCGCCTGGTCGGCCCGCGAACACGGTTTCCGGCCGGGACGGCGCAGCGGCGGCGCGCCCGTGGCCGGGCATTGAAACGGAGCTTTCAGCTCGCCGCCGGCACGTCCAGAATGCGGGGCATGTGCCCCGTATAGGCAAGGAAATTGACCAGCGTGGCATGCGACAGCGCCACTGTCGCCGTGTTGCGTAGCGGATGGGCTTGCACCGCATCCGCTTCCCACACGGCCTGGTCGAGCACCAGTTCCACCGCCTGCGCGTTGTCGTGGATCAGCGCAAACAGGCTGACGGAGCCAGGCATGATGCCCAGGTGCTGCAGCAAGCGTTCTGGCGAGGCCATGCTCAGCTTACTGGCTGGCAAAAGCCGCCCCAGCGCCGCCAGGTTGATGCGCTTGTCGAAGGGCACGATGACGAGGAAATGCCGGCGGCCCTTTTCATCGCGCACGAATAGATTCTTGACCATCAGGCCAGGCATGGCCGGCACGTGCATCAGTGCTTCATCGATCGTGTGCACGGCCGGGTGCTCGACGAATGGGCAATCGCCGGCGCTGCTTGCCAGCCAGCGGGACAGGGTTTCTTGCATGGGTATTTACTCGGCTCGGATGAATGGGCGATGAGGCGATTGTAGCGGCGCGCCGCGTGGTACGCTTGCCGTCAAGGCTTGTTCTCGTCCTGATCGGCCTTGTCGGCCGCCGCCAGTCCCCAGTCATTCCAGCCTTCGCCAAACAGCTCGATCGGATGCTGCGTGCGTTCGGAACCATTGCCGCAGCGCATGGCGTCCGGCGGACAATACTTGTCGCAGCCCCAGCAGATGCGTTCGGGGTTCTTGGGGTTTAAGGGAAAAGGCTTGGCCATGGGAGGCGATCGTGGTCGGTTGAGGGTTCCTGGTTGACTCTAGACCTGGCGTGGGGGGCGGTCAAACGAATTTCGGCTGGGAACTTGTCCAATGTCAAGCTTGTGCAGAAAATGGAGCGTCGGCATGACGCCGCCCCCTATTCCGGATCTTTCCTGACGGATATGGCCACTTCCAGCACGGTTCTCGCGTAATTGACACCGCCGTCGACAGCCGGCTGCGCCTTCAGCTCATCCAGCACGTAGACCATCGTCACCATGGCACCAGGCACGAACAGCCTGGTGTCCTGCTTGTCATTCGTGTAGATGCTTTCGTCGACTGTCGAGCCATCCGCCAGGCGCAAGGTGAAGCTGTTGACCTGATCGCCACGGCGGCTGTCCTGGCCCGCGAAATACGTTCGTTCGATGCTGCCCGTCACGATTTGCGTCTGGAGGCGCCTGGCCTCGATGCTTTCCCACCAGGCTTCGGAAGCGAACAGGCCGTGACTGCCTTTCAGGCCCATGTGGGGTCTGGAACTGTCGCGGGTGAGGGCCTGGGTTTTGGCGACGCGGCTGGGGTCTTTCGCCAGGGCCTCGGCAAGGGTGTAGACGGGTTTCATAGGGCGCTCAATATTTGCGCCGGATGACGTAGGCATTGCCGGCAGGCTCAAAACCGAGCGTCGGATAGTAAGACATGGCATCCGGGGCGGAGAGCAGTATCAAGGAGACTTCGTCGCCGATGATGGCCTGGGTGCGCTTGACAAGTTCCTTGCCGATACCCAGCCCCTGGTACTGCTTGTTGACGGCCAGATCCGACAGATAGCAGCAGTAGGCATAGTCCGTCAGTGACCGGGCCAGACCCACAAGCTCATTATCCACCCAGGCCGACAGCAAAAGGCAAGGCGCGGCGAACATGCGCGCGATTCTCGGGAGATTGTCGGTAGGACGCTTGATTCCGGATTGATCGAAGACACGCACGACATCGAGCGGATCGAGGGGAAAATTATGACGATATTCTACAGTGATGTTTTTCATGGTTTTAAAGGTGTCAGGTAATTGGGCGCAGCTTGTTTCTGCAAACATTGCTCATATTGGCATATGCATTAATAGTATGTCAGTTGCGGGGGCGAGAAGGCTGTTCCCGTCCCCGCCACGCATCTGGCGCTCAGTCAAATGGCCGGAACCTCAGAAAACGCTGGCCTTCATACGCCACCTCGCAATCAAATAGGAATCCTGCCAACAAACGAACGAGCTACGGTAGCTTGTGTGACAATGCACACACTGGAAATGTGGAACCTTCCATATCTCTATCTGATATCAAACCGACTTGGCAAGGATTGTAAAAATGTGGGTACCGTTACGATTGAATAAGCGCATGTACACCTCCTTTGTTGCCGCCCTTTTTCTTGTTGCTGGTGCCTCATCAGCACTCGCTGGCACGCTTGACGAAGACCGGACACGCGGTGACATCCATGGCTTGTTTGAAATCAGGGATGCCGCAGTACAGTTCATGGCAGCTGAAAATGCAAAAAATGGCACAAGCTGGCAAGTCCTGGAGCCGAACCGGAAGATTCTGGTGACGAAATGCGCGGTAGCGTTGCGTGTGCAATGGGTTCCGAAAAGCCATGGCCTGTCCGGGCCGAATGTTGCTGTGAGTTGCGCCAAGACGGTCAAACCCACGATACAAGATAAATGGAAAGTGTTTGTGCCGATCGCCAAGGGGCCGGTGGCGTATAAATGATCAGCTCGCGAGGGTATGGCTGGAGGAGCCATCCTGACAGCAACCGATCATCGGAATTCTTCGGAGTGTCATGAATGCGATAAAAAACCAGTCAAATGACTGGTTTTTTTATTATGTCGGACTTTCTTGAAACTGTTTGGCATTATCACAAATTTCATACCATGCAGGCTTGGAGCCAACATGCACATGAAATTGTATTCTTACCTCAGGGTCATCATCCAGGCAGTTAAGCGATATTGGAAATGAATCGCTCTCTGAGCCAATCTCCCCCAAAGAAGTCCCGCATTTCTTGCAAAAAGTTCTAGCGTATTTAAAAGGAGCCTCTGGCTCATATCGTTGAATAAATTCCCGCCCCTCCAGCAAGGTAAATGCATTTTTATCCACGAAGGCCAGGGCACTCGCTCCGGCCTTCCGGCAACGCGAACAGTGACACATGCCCATCATGCCTGGGGGTGAGGCCAATTCAAACTTTACTGAGCCACAGCAGCAACTGCCTTTGATCATGAGGTGTCCTGTTTGAACGTTGACACTGTATTTTTACACAGTACTTCTGCACAAACAAGACACTTCGGAAGGAATTTTTCAGCACCGAAGCGAGGGGCAATTCCCCCACGAGCCGCATCGGGGAGTTGCTGCCGCATCACTGGATCTCGGCCGACTATTCTTTGCCATCAAGGAAGGGTCAAGTCCAACTCCAGACCGCCCATCCTGATAAGGAAGAAGGTGGCGATCCCCAGGCCCACGAGCAATAGCACGAAGACTGTGACCACCTTGCCGCTCGCGCGCAGCACCGCGCGATTCTGCTTCGCCTTATCCTTGTCCTTCTTCCCTTGATCGTAATGCCACTTGATGGCGAAGAACATGCCCGTGCCGAGCACGAGAGCCTTGAACGTCACGAAGACTATAGGGGTCCAATCCAAATCCGTCATTTTGAGTATTTCCAGTCTATTACTTGACACTATCTATCGTGAGGAGCACCACCTCAAAACGCTGCATCAGCAGCTTCTGTTCCAACCATCTCCCAGGCACCCTGTTTGACTCTGTCATTATAGCTACCGATGAAATAACAATGGCATCGGGCGCAGTGATTTTCCATATGCAGATGAGAGAGGCGAAAACGTCAGCGACTGCCATACAAGGACGGTGTTGCTGCACGCTCTGATGCATACTACTTGAAAACAATATCCATACATTGGGACAAAATGTCCCAGTTGAAAACCATGCAAGATGAGAATTTTGCTATCTGTTTGCCGCGCTTTGCAGGGAACAAAGGCCAGGTTTTTGGCAGATTGCGCATGCGTTGCAGGCGGCGGTGGCGGACGCATCCTTCACACCGGGTGACCGCCCGCCTTCGCAGCGCAAGGTCGAGGAGATGGGGCGGGCCAGGTTCTATGCGGTGCCTTCGCCCCCAACGAAAGCTGTACCTACTAACCTACCTACACAAAGGCATCGGTACAAAAAAGGCTTTGCGTACTCCTCAAATACCCCGGCTTCGGGCAGAGGCGCCATCTAGTCCGAAAAAACATGGCCAACTGCGATAGTCGCCGCCTTCAACGCGATCATTTCGGCCCCAGGAAGGCCCCTGTCGGCATTGCTCAGCACCGCCACATACAATTGTTTCTCGGGCAGACGCAAAGCGTAAGTAGAAAAGCCGGGAATGCCGCCGCCATGTGACTGCATTGGCATACCGCGCATCTCGCGCACGCTCCATCCGTAGCCATAGGGGACACTTTTGCCGTCGGCCAAGACATAGGCGGTAAACGCTTTCTGCTGAGTGGAAGGCTGAAGCAGTTTGCCTGCGCTGACGGCGGCATCCCAGCGCGCCAGGTCGTCCACTGTGGACACGAGTGCGCCGGCCGCATACGGCAACGTCATGCTGACCGCCTTGCCTGGTTCGAAGCCAGCGCCGGCACTGCTGCGCGTATAGCCCTGGGCGCGCATCGCGCTGCCACGTTCATGGCCATCGTAAGCGCTGTTGACCATACCGAGCGGCACGAAGATGCGCTGTTCGACGAACTTTGCATACGATACCCCGGATACCTTTTCGAGAATCGCCCCCAGCAAGAAGTAACCTGAATTGCTGTACGCGTAGCGGGTACCCGGTTCGAACTGGAGCGTATCGTTCTTGAAGCTGTCTATCATCTGACTCACGGTCAGATCCGTGTTCATTCCCGCCTCAAAGCCCGGCTTGTTCGTATAGTTGGCGATGCCCGACGTATGGGTCAGCAGATGTTCGATCGTAATGCGCTGGCCTCCGCTGGAGTAGTCGGGAAAGAACTTGTGGATGTCGTCGCCCAAGGCCAGCTTGCCTTCATCGACCAGCATCAAGATGCCGGTGGCAGTGAACTGTTTGGTGATTGAGGCGATGCGCATCACCGTGTCCGGGGTCATCGGCAAGCCCTTGGCCACATCGGCCATGCCATAGGCCTTGCGAAACACGGTCAGGCCATCCCGCGTGACAATGATCGTCGCGCCAGGCTCGTTGGCTTTGAACAGGGGCGCGATCTCGCTGTTGATGCGTGCGGCCAGCGCCTCTTCTTCGCCAAGTGCGCGAGCAGCGGTGGCGGTGGAGACGGTGGAGACGGAGTCAGCCTGGCTGGCAGGAGCTTGCAGCAGTAAAAGCAGTGTCAGCAGCAGCGGTGAGGCGAGGCGACGCGTGTGAAGTTTCAGCATGTGGACATCCCCGTTGAAAGGCTCGGCAGCGCGACCGTTCGCGCCAGCTCAACAAGGAAGATAAAGAGGATGGCGACAAAGAACTAGCAGCTTGCGACGAACTGCGCTTTCGGCGGACCAGCGGGAGAAAAGCGTCGTTTAGTGGTGAGCGAAATAAAAACCACTGGAGGGCAGTTTCTTTATTTTCTGGCGGATGTAGTGAAATTTGAACTCACGAATGGTTTAACCTGTCGCCAGTTTTCAAGTCTCCAAAATTTTCCATTTATATCAATGACTTACAATAAATCCTATTCCGCACTCAACTTTTTTGTAGTGCCCTGCCCCGCTAGCGCCACCCGACACAGGCGATGCGGAAACGATTTGCTCCGAGCAATGACACTTAAGTTACAGTGATGATGCAACAACGTATTCTCCCTATTAACGAGGTGCAATAGTTTTTAAAAACTACGCTAGAAGTTGCGCCGCAGGACTTCAGTGGACAAAACTTCAGACAGGGCTTACTTGACGAACAATGTTGAAGGCAGCTCTGCTCTAGGAATTTTCGTCAGTTCCCATCCTGGCTCTTTGTATACTTCTGTAATTTTAGCTTCCAGCCACTCAGGTATTGCAGGCTGTAGTAGCGGACGCAGTTCATCCCCGATAACGCTAAATAAAGATGCCCTCAAAGTTCGTGTCGGGCCTTCAGGGCTGTGGGAATCGGCTACAAGGGCTTGGACGTGATAGCCGAATTGTCCCAATGTGAAACAAATCGCTTCTCCAACAGGGACATGAATCGACGTTCCTTGTTCAATCGCCAGTAGTTGATACTGACGTAGCAACAGAAGATCGGAATAAGAAAAGGCGATCTCCCCTATTCCATTCGCGCTGAACGCTGGAAACACGTCGGCCGGTATGTAGTTTCTACCACTAATATGCACAGAAATACTGCACAAATCTTCAAATTTCTTTGCAACTTTCGGAGTTAAGTTTGCTAACACATTGATGGTCATCGGAGAAAAGGCCCCAGGCTGACGAATTTCACCGGCTAGAATTTTACCCAAGAGAGCTTGCATTTCAGGAGAGCTTTTCTGTCCGGCGATTTCAGAAAAGTGGTTAAGCCAATCGACATCAAGGTCAGTGTCAGCATGTTCTTCCGGCGGAGGCTCATTTATCAACTCATTAAAGGCGGCCTGAGCGACACGTGTACGATTGTCCAGCTTCAGCTTGTGCTCATTCAGGAACGATCGAGCAACTGCCTCGGCGACATTCGGGTCGCTGGCAACAAGATGATTTCGCCCGGCATCCGCTAAGACCCGTACGGTTTCACGTTGTTGTTCTGCATTAAAATCTTGTTTGACTATTTTTCTGTCAATCCAACCTACGGCAACATCAAAACCTCCGTCGATCAACCGACCGACGCCTACCCGAAAGCGACGTACAAGTTGCGGCGGAACTGGAATGCCATGAGCCGCAGCCCAAGCGCTAAATCCTAAGTCCCAATGCTGACCATCTTTAAAGTACGTCGCAACAGGCCCAACAGGGTTCCCTTCGCCAAGAGCATCGTCAGTATGTTCCACTTCATCTCCTAGAATATTTTGTTGCCATTAGATCATTGCATGAGTGTGAAAGCAACCTATATGCATCAGGATGCGACTCTATACCGTGAGCACGGAATTGAACCGTGGCGCGAATAGGCCGCAGATTGCCGCACAGTGTTGAGTTGCGCTGAAAATTGACCCACTTTCCCCACGAATTTGCAACGGAATCTGACCCACGTTAGTAGCACAATTCCACCTGTCTTATCGGCAGGAGATCGGAGTGATCAACGTGGCTCTACTCGGTATCATTCGACGCTGGCACCTTCGTGACCAGATCCCAATACGAGAAATCGCCAGGCGACTGGATATTTCACGCAATACCGTCCGACGCTATCTGCGCTCTGAAACCACTGAGCCCTCCTATGCGGAGCGGCGATCAGTTAGCGGATTAGCCAAATACTCGGTGCAGCTATCCGGGTGGCTCAAGGCCGAGATGACTAAGCCGCGTAAGCAGCGGCGCAATTTGAAGCAGATCCATGAGAACCTGAAAGAGCTGGGCTATGCAGGGTCATACGACCGCGTGGCAGCGTTTGCCAGGCAGTGGAAGGCGGGTCAAACAGAGTGGGTCAATTCTGCGAGCAAACGAACATTCGAGACGAAAACGGAAGCGGTCGAGGCCGAGATAGAGGAAGAAAAAGACCCGGACGAAGGCATCACGGGCGTGGTGGCGAAGTGGAAGGACGTGGCGGCGAAGAAGAAAAAGGCGGGGCAGGGACATGCCGGCGCCGCTGGCACGCTCAAGAAGCTGGACCATGTTTATAAGAGCAAGCAGGCCGCGAAACGGGCGGCTCTGCATGCGTGGAAGCATATTGAGGAAGTGCGGGATATCATCCGCGAAAACAG
The DNA here is from genome assembly GCF_019345455.1 of Janthinobacterium sp. NKUCC06_STL. Taxonomy (NCBI): domain Bacteria; kingdom Pseudomonadati; phylum Pseudomonadota; class Betaproteobacteria; order Burkholderiales; family Oxalobacteraceae; genus Janthinobacterium; species Janthinobacterium sp. NKUCC06_STL. Next base: position 122,148 of record NZ_JAHKQY010000005.1, on the reverse strand, counting down.
CGAGGAACCGTGGATGCCTACGCAAACAGCCGCTGGCGCAGAAGCAGCATGAACGCGCGCCGTTTCCATTAGATACGCGGCTGCTTTCGCCCTGAAACGGAACTATCACCATATTAATGCGAGATAAAGGACGACCATTTTTTACTATCGGAGTTGAAACTCAAATTTGAGTATCTCCCCTAAGTGAACTTAGGAAGTGACGCGGCCCGATTGCACTCTCATCATATTTTCTGAAAAGGAGGTGAACTCGAAGTAAAAACGCGAAAGATTCGAGTTTATCTATCACATTGATTGATTCTGAAAGGTCAACTTGAAATACTTTGTCATAATTTGTTGCGTCGTGCCTCAGACTCAGTTCAAGCTTTGGCCCTTCGTATGTGAACTTCGTTCCAACGTAGCCCCCTCCATTAATTTGCATGCCCAGAGAGGCGCTATGACTAAAAGCAGGAATTACCGCTTCAGCGACGCTCACAAATGCGGCAACAAGATCGAAATAGACTTCAACATCTTCTATCTTAGGAATTTCATAGTGGTGCTCGAGACGATTTCTAAAAGTGTTTAATTTTTCAATTGAACGAGATCGAAATATTCCTGCACGTTTAAGAAACCCCAGCTTCCTATCTACACCAAGTCTTTTCTCGCGATAGAGCTTGTCCAAATTTAAGGCTACTAAAAGATAGTCCAGTTGGCAGTCAACTGCACGTTTCAGATTGGCCGTAGCATTTACCAAGCTGTGCGTCGAACTACCTGCCTTCAGGTCTCTCTCTGCAAACTCAACGAAGTCTCGGGGCAGCAACTCAAAATCGGGATGGTTTGCGTGTCCTCCAACACCCCCGTCGCCTAAAAGTTCGTCAATATACATTTCGAAAAACGATATTATTTCTTGTTCCATTTCAGTCACTTGTATCTTTTATTGAGTCAGGAGCGACAAAAGGCAGCTTCCGCGTTTGAGCGTTTGAGCGTTTGAGGGTCAAGTCTGCCATCCCTTCACAATCCCGTTATGCGGATCTCCATGCTGCAGTCTCTGCGTATACCCAGCGTCAATACGCATACGCAGCATAGTTAGTCGAACCGCATTGACAATTAATGCACCATAGCTTGCTGTGAGCCAAGACCCCAAGGCTGAGATCGTGCCCGAATGGCAGACCTGCCCCCGCCCCCTAGGCCAAATCACACATTAAAACGTATCACTTATGTTAATAAGATCAATTACGAGGGCCTCAAGGATTGGCGTGAGCCAACGTATTTCCAACTCTTCAGCTCCGCCATGAAGGAAGGAGAACCCATGATCAGCTTTCTCAGCGTGGGCCATCTTATTTCGTACAAAATACATGTACTTAATGCATAAAATTGAAAGTACGTCGCTATCACGAGTCACTTTTGCCTGGATACCATTCACGATATACAACAGTGTAGCTGCATATAAGCTATCATTCTTCAGGAACTTTTCACGAACGGGAAGTGATGCCAAATAAATCTCAAGAATACGAGTATCTTTGTTTCTCTCAATCGAATCCTTAAGAGCTTCAGTTCTTCTTTGCGTTGGATGATTATTTAGAATCATCTGATTAAATCGAATCATTGGCCGAATATTTGCAACAGAAAGAGGCGACACTTTCGCGATTGATAGCGGAAATATACCTGGGTATTTCTCAATATGCTTTCTAAGTTCAACATGACATTCTTGATCGGTACTTTTCTTAGCGAACGCCTTGTATAACGCATTAAAGGCACGCCAAAGTTTTTCGAAACGATCGAAAGGACTTGATGAGTCCAATGATTTTATCAAGTGCGTGGCGGCATTTAATACAGCACGCCCAACAATAGATTCATTTAGTAGTATTGCTGCCTTAGCTGGAACGATGTTTCCTAAAATCGCAAGATCCGTAGAGCGTGTTAAGACTTGCCGTAGATCTGACTTCAATATAGTATTTGATCCGACAACATCGCTACCCATCATCTGCGTGATCTTAATTTCTCGAAGTTGATTGGGATGTTTTTCAACGATATAGTAAAGACATATGGCCTTTACTATCTGCTTCAAAAACGTGCTGTTGTGCGCCCTTAAAGGATTTTCAGCATTGGTCGATCTTTTCGAAATAATTTCTATTTTTTTATTAAATATTTTAAGTGAGTCTGTTGCTGGCGAAGAAGATCGATAAGTAGATTGTCCACTATAGAGCATTGTCGCAACACCCGCTCGAGAGAACTTGAGGTCGATCTTTTGATTAGGAAGCTTTTTATCTATCTTTTTCTTATGAGTTTTTCGTTGCTTTATTTTTAACATTTTATTTGACCGAAAGAGTGGTGCTATCACACCAGTATGCATTGAATGTAGGGGAAACCGGTTATATTTTTCGTTTGATACAATTGGCGTCTAAAGCGAACCTATCAATACACGTTGAGTATAGACTATTTTTCGATTAAAAATAGAAACGGCCGGTTCTCTCTCTTCATCAATCGCTTGCCATCACTGATTCCGCCACTGAAAATTATGCAGACCAAACAAGCTGCAATTACAATAAGCTTAAGAAGGTGAATCATTTGCAGACTATTTTTCCTTTTTTCGTCCGCTGCCGGCCACATTAAAAGTCTGCGGCCCAATGATATTCCCCACGAAATTTTGCCCAATCTTGCTATGGGTTTCGACGTGTGGGGCATTCCCTGCTTGGGATGTCGGGGGCGTTGGCGAGCACATCCCGCTAATCATCCCAAGTACGCCTGCTTTCCCGCGAACATCTATACTTCGATAGCCAGTCAACAGTTCATGCTCGTCCACAGGCAACGCAGACAGCGCATGTTCTCCTGTCAGCAAATACAACACATCTACACCAGCCGCAGCGTTCGAGGGTCCACCATTCGGACACGAACTGATGCGTTGGCCGTCGTTACAGGCTGGCTCAGTTGAAAAGCTAATTAGAATCACGAACGCGCGCCTGCGGCGCGCGGGGCTGCCGCGCAGCGGCAGCAGTTGGAGGATTCGGGGCGGGCTGGGCCGGTAGGCCCAGCCCTTCGAATCTCACACGCAGGGCGCGAAGGCGCCCTGCTCGCTTCCGCCAGGCAATAAAAAACCGCCCGTAGGCGGTTTCTTTATTTCCTGGCGGAAGCGGTGAGATTCGAACTCACGAACAGTGTAACCCGTCGCTAGTTTTCAAGACTAGTGCCTTCAACCACTCGGCCACGCTTCCAGATGGCAGTATTATACATAAAGGTCAGTGGCTTACCAATGGCTAGCACTCCCGTGGCCTTATTTCCCCCAGCGAAGCGGACAGGAGAACACCCACGGCTCTTCGCCTGCGGAGTCAACGCCTGCGCTGGCACACCAAAGCTAAGCCTTACAGACCCCAGTTTTCCCGCAGCGCCTTCTCGAACTCCACCGCTGGCAAGGGGCGCGAGAACAGATAGCCTTGCACTTCGTCGCAGCCCGAACTCTTCAGGAAGGCCAGCTGCTCGGTCGTTTCCACGCCTTCCGCGATCACTTTATGGTGCAGCTGCTGGGCGATGCTGATGATGGTGCTGGCGATGGCGCAGTCGCTGGCGTCTGTCGGGATGCCGGTGGTGAAGGACCTGTCGATTTTTAACGTGTCGATGGGGAAGCGTTTCAAATAGGACAGGCTGGAATAACCGGTGCCGAAGTCGTCCAGCGACAGGGCCACGCCCAAGGCCGTGATGCGGTCCATGATGCCGATGACTCTCTCGATGTTGTGCATCAGGGTGCTTTCCGTGATTTCCAGTTCCAGCCAGGCCGCTTCCAGGCCGTAGCGGGACAGGGTCGCCGCCACCCTGGCGGGCAAGGCTGCCGTGAATTCGCGGGCGGAGACGTTGACGGCCAGGCGGATCGGCGGCAGGCCGGCCAGTTTCCACGCTTGCGCCTGGGCGCAGGCCGCTTCCAGCACCCATTCGCCCACTTGCACCACCAGGCCCGTCGATTCGGCCAGGGGGATGAATTCGGCTGGCGGGATCATGCCGTGCTGCGGGTGGTGCCAGCGCACCAGCGCTTCGGCGCCGATGATGCGCCCGCTACCCAGCGCGTATTTCGGCTGGTAGTGCAGCAGCAGTTGCTGCTCGGACAAAGCCTGGCGCAAGCCTGTTTCCAGGCGCATGCGCGCCTGCATGCCCAGATTCATGTCCTGGCTGTAGAAGGCCACGCTTTCCGCCTCGCCGCCGCTGTCCTGCTTGGCACGGTACATGGCGATGTCGGCCAAGCGCAGCAGGGTTTCCGCGTCCTGCCCGTCTTGCGGGTAGACGCTGATGCCGATGCTGGCGCCCACGCGCAAGTCGTGGCCTTCGATCAGGAACGGCTCCACCAGCGAAGACAGCAGCTTTTGCGCCACCATGCTGGCCTCGAAGTGCTGGCCGATGTCGAACAGGCCGACGGCAAACTCGTCGCCGCCCAGGCGCGCCACCAGGTCCTGGTCGCGCAAGGCATGGCGGAAACGCAGCGACACTTGCCGCAGCAGTTCGTCGCCGATGCGCCGGCCCAAGGTGTCGTTGATCAGTTTAAAACGGTTCAGGTCGATGAACAGCACGCAGCCGAGCATCTTGCTGCGCTGCGCCACGGAGAGGGCCTGGTCGACCAGCTTGGCCAGCAGGGTGCGGTTGGGCAGGCTGGTCAGCGGGTCGTAATAGGCCAGGTGGTGCAAGCGCTCTTCGGCCAGCTTGCGCTCGGTGATGTCCGTCAGGTAGGCGATGAGTCCGATGGGCTTGTCGTCCAGGTCTTGCAGCGGCGACAGGGACAGGCTGGCCCAGAAGATCTCGCCCGACTTCTTTCGGCGGCGCACCTCCATCAGGCGCCCTCCCTGCTCCAGGAAGGCGTCGTGGAAACCCGTGTCTTCGTCGTCGTACAGGAACAGGATGTTGCGCCCTACGGCTTCCACCGAGGTGTAGCCGAACAGACGCTCGGCGCCCTTGTTCCAGCTGGTGATGTAACCGGTCAAATCCATCGTCAGCACGGATTCGTGCAACTGGTCGAGGATTTGCGTCTGCTGCGCCAGCAAGGCTTCCACTTGCGCGTAGGCGTGCGTGGAACGTTGCGCCAGCGAATGCACTTGCAAGACGCCAGCCGTCAGCGACGCCAGGCTGGCCAGGTGGCGACGGTCGGCGTCGCTGTACACACTGCGTCCCGCCACGCTGTAATGGCCGAAGCAATGGCCATCGAAACTGATTTCCTGCAGCAAGGCAGGCGTATCGCGGAGGAAAGGCGCGGGCGGAGCGCCGCCATCGGTGCTGGCCGCGGGCAGGAACTGGCCATGCGGGCTGGCCATCACGGCGCTGGCGATACGGCCCAGCTCAGTGACCAGCGCGGGGCCGCGCAAACGCACGACGGCGTCGCACAGGGCGGCGCTGTCACCAAGGAAATCCGACACCGGAAACAGGGTCATGCTAGAGGTTCCGGCTGACCTGGATGGCCCATTGGTAGGCCTGCAGCAGGCTGCGCCAATAGGTTTCTCCATCGATGCCGGCGCGGCGCAAGCCTTCAGGCGGTGGCGTGGCGCTTTCGACCAGCGCCAGCAAGGTGCCCAGCTCGCCATTGCGTTCGAGCAAGGCGATGCTCACTTCCGGTGCCAGGTTCAGGGTGGCGATGATCTCTTCCATCGGCATGCCCAGCAAGACGTCGAGCAGCGAGAACACGCCCGCCATGAAGGCCAGGTCTTGCGCGTCGCGGTCGCCGCCGCGCAGCTGGCACAGCGCTTCCATCTGCGCCGCGCGCACGGCCGCCAGCGGCAGCAGCGCGTGGATCTTGCCGTCGTCCTGTTGCCGCGCATACAGCAGCAGTTGCAGCCAGCGCTGCAGCTGGCGCCGGCCCAGCAAGGTGATGGCCTGGCTGAAACTGGTAATCGGCGCCGTGAAACCAAAGGCGGCTGAATTGACCAGCTTCAATAAATGATAGCTGAGCGATGGGTCTTGCTTGAGCGGCACTTCCAGCTCGTGCGCATCGGCATCGCGGGCCAGCAAGCCCAGCAGCGACATCAGCCGCCGCCGCGACGTGGCGTCTTCCGGCTCGCTTTGCTGGCGCGCATGGTGCAGGGCGTAATCGCCGGCAAACCAGCTGACGCCAAGTTCTTGCAAGGCAGCAAACTGCCCCGCGTCGGCGATGTTGTAGGCCAGGTGCGGCCCCGCCAGGGGCAGCAACTGGTGCAGGGCCGGGTGCGCGCCGGCCGCGTCAAAGCTCAGCGCGCGCGCGTCGACTTGCGCCGCCACCACGGGACCGGCTTCGGCCCCATCGAGAAGGATGCGGTAGCCGGCGTCGCGCCATTGCTGGCATTTTTTCTGGAGTTGCTTGTCGCCGGCAAGGTGCGCCGGCAAACGGAAGATGGTGCGTTGCGGCGCCAGTTGCGCCAGCACGGCCTCGTCCACGCCATGCGGGTCGGCCAGGGGAATGATGCAGTCGAGCGGCGCCAGGAAGGCATACGCATCGGCGGCGGCCAGCGCCGCCAGCAGCGGCGCCGTCCAGGCCTGCGGACCATGCAGGGTGACAGCGACCCACTCGTTATGAGCATTGGCCACTGCTTGTAATCCCACCAACGGAAACAGGTTTGATTCAGACGCTGACATCGGTATCTCAGTGTGGGTAGGGCGCCATAGTAAATAAACTGACCAGCATTGGCAACCCTGGCCCGACAGGGATGCCCTCGACAGCGAGAATCATTCTATCCGAATCTCACCCATGAAACAGTTTAATTTTGGCAATAAATGTTCAAAAAGAACATTCCCCCGCGAGACCCGCCTGCCATGCGGGTGTGGCAAAAATCCGGCACGGCGCGCGCATGCTCAGGCGCTGCCGCCATGCGCGTGTTCGACCGCGTATTTGATCAATTCGGCCTGCCCTTCGATGCCGAGCTTGCGCTTGATGTTCAGCCGGTGCGTCTCCACCGTGCGCACGCTCAGATCGAGCGCGCGGGCGATCTGCTTGTTCGACTGGCCCGCCGCGATGTGCTGCAGCACCTGCTGCTCGCGCGTGGTGAGGAAGGAATCATGGACTTGCGGACGCGACAGCTGCCGCGCCAGCGCCGCGCTGTAATAGATACCGCCCGACATCACCGTCTCGATGGCGAAGACGATATCTTTCCCAGGAGCATCTTTGAGCACATAGCCGCGCGCCCCGGCGGCGATGGCTTGCGACACATATTCGAGCTTGTCGTGCATGGACAGGATCAGCACGGCAATCTGCGGAAACGCCTGCTTGAACAGCGCCGTCGCTTCGATGCCGTTGATGCCGCGCATATTGATATCCATCAACACGAGGTCGACCTGGTGGAGACGCGCCTGTGCCAGCGCCTCGTCGGCCCCGCCCGCTTCGGCCACCACGTCGAAATGCGCCACCGCTTCCAGGCGCGCGCGCAAGCCGTCGCGCACGAGGGGGTGGTCGTCCACCAGCAGGATGTTGATCTTCTCGGTCATGGTTCTCTATTTTAATGTGGAGGAAAGCTCAAGCCGCGCCAGCACTACGGTGCCGGCCGGAGACGAGGTGATGTGCAGGCTGCCGCCGATGGCTTCCATGCGTTCCGTCATGTTGCGCAGGCCGATACCGCGCTGCGGATGCAGGGCGATGCCATCGAAATCGAAGCCGCCGCCATTGTCCTGGATGCGCAATTCCACGGCCTTGCCCGCTTCGAGCAAGCTCACTTCCACGCCGCGCGCGTGGGCGTGGCGCTCGCAATTGGTCAGCGCTTCCTGGGCGATGCGGAACAGCACGGTATTGACCATATCGGGCAAGCCCTCGCCCGCCGCCGCGGGACTGGCCGTGAAACTGGCTTGCGCGCTGCTGCTGTCGTTAAATTCATGCACCAGGTGGTCGAGCGCGGCGGCCAGGCCCAGGTCGTCGAGAATGGCCGGACGCAGATTGTGCGAAATGCGCCGCACCTCGCCCAGCACCTTGTTCAGTTGCTCGGCGGCCCGCTCGAAGGTGGCGGGCGCCTTGTCTTTCTGCTCAGCATTGCCACCCAGGCGCGCGATGCCCGCCTCGATCTGCAGCTTGATCGACACCAGCCACTGGCTGATGCCGTCATGCAAGTCGCGCGACAGCCGCGCCCGCTCCTCCTCCTGCGACTCGACCACCCTCTGCGCCAGCACTTTCAGCTTGGCGTCGGCCACGCGCAATTCGCGCAGGTTCAACACGAGGCCGCAGGCGGCCACCAGCAGGGAGCCGAGGATGGCGATGGCGGCGATCAGCTCCATGGTCGAGCAGATATTGCGCGACTGCTGGGCGTCGACCTTGGCCAGCGCCTGATCCACGTCATCCATGTAGATGCCGGTGCCCATCATCCAGCCCCACTCCGGCATCAGGATCACATAACCGAGCTTGGGCGCGGACTTGTTGCTCGACGGCTTGATCCAGTTGTAGCGCTCGAAACCGCCGCCGCTCCTGGCCCGCTGCATCAGGCGCTGGATGGTCAGATTGCCTTCGGCGTCGCGCAATTGCCACAGATTCTGTCCCACCAGCTCGGGCTGGCGCGGATGCATCAGCGACTTGCCCTGCAAATCATAGATGAAGAAATAGCCATCGTCGCCATAGCTGAGGGCGGACAGGATGCGCTTGGCCTCCTCTTGCGTGGCGTCATCCTTGCGCCCCGACTGGTACAGGGAGGCGATGGAATGGCTGGCCAGGGTCACGTAATGCTTGAGCTCGGCTTCCTTGCTGGCCAAGTACGCTTGCTGGATGGTGGCGCGCTGCTGCTCGGCCAGGGTAATCGCCTGATGCCGCACGGCAAACGCGATGGCGCACAGCGCGAGGATGAGCGGCGTGATGGCCAGGAAGATGACTTTCTGTCTGAGTTTCATGGCCTTGCGCGCTCCGGCGGCGTCGATGCTGGTGGGAATGCGTGATTTTACGTCGCGGCGCGGCAATCGGTCTGCGTAGTAATACTGAGCGTTACTGCGTAGTCGTGCGCTTGCATCGATTATACGATTCCTGAATACTCGCCATAAGCTGCAGATACACCCAATTCACACCCAAACTGGCGACGACCAGGCTCGGCAGCACACATCATCGCACGGCACAGCGCCCGTCAATCTCTGGAGGAAGCATGAACCGCATTTTCAAACAGCTCGGCTGGGCAGCGCTTGCGCTGGCAGGCGCCGGGTCCCTGGGCGTCGTTGCCCTGCAACGTGGCGAACCGATCAGCGCGATCTGGATCGTCATCGCCGCCGTCTGCGTCTATCTGATCGCCTACCGTTTCTACAGCCTGTTCATCGCCGACAAGGTGCTGGGCCTGGATGCCCGCCGCATGACGCCGGCCTTCAAGCACAACGATGGCCTCGACCACGTGCCGACCAACAAATATGTGCTGTTCGGCCACCATTTCGCGGCGATTGCCGGCGCCGGCCCGCTGGTCGGCCCCGTGCTGGCCGCACAGATGGGCTATTTGCCCGGCATGCTGTGGATTTTGGCTGGCGTCGTGTTTGCCGGCGCCGTGCAGGATTTCATCGTGCTGTTCATTTCCATGCGCCGCGATGGCCGCTCGCTGGGCGACCTGATCAAGGCTGAACTGGGCGAAATTCCCGGCATGATCGCGCTCCTCGGCTGCTTCATGATCATGGTCATCATTTTGGCCGTGCTGGCCTTGATCGTCGTCAAGGCGCTGACCGGTTCCCCATGGGGCAGCTTCACCGTGATGGCGACGATCCCCATCGCCCTGTTCATGGGCGTGTACTCGCGCTTCATCCGCGTGGGCCGCATCGGAGAGATTTCCATCATCGGCTTCGTCCTGCTGATGCTGGCCATCATCGGCGGCCAGTACGTACAGGAACACGCGGTGCTCGGTCCGATGTTCACGTTCACGGGAACGGAACTGACGTGGATGCTGATCGGCTACGGCTTCATCGCCTCGGTCCTGCCCGTGTGGCTGCTGCTGGCGCCGCGCGACTACCTGTCGACTTTTCTGAAAATCGGCACCATCCTGGGCCTGGCCATCGGCATCATCGTCGTCGCGCCCTACCTGAAAATGCCGGCCATGACCAAGTTCATCGATGGCTCCGGCCCTGTCTGGTCGGGCAATCTGTTCCCCTTCCTGTTCATTACGATCGCCTGCGGCGCCGTCTCCGGCTTCCACGCGCTGATTTCCTCGGGTACCACGCCGAAGATGATTGAAAACGAAAGCCACGCCCGCTTCATCGGCTATGGCGCCATGCTGATGGAATCGTTTGTTGCCATCATGGCCCTGGTGGCCGCCTCGACCATCGAGCCAGGCATCTATTTCGCCATGAACAGCCCGGCCGCCCTGATCGGCACCACGGCCGAGTCCGCCGCACAGGCGATCTCGCAGTGGGGCTTCTATGTGACGCCGGAAATGCTGACGCAGACGGCCAAGGACGTTGGCGAGCACAGCATCATCTCGCGCGCCGGTGGCGCACCGACCCTGGCCGTCGGCATGGCGCAGATCCTGTCCGGCGCCATCGGCGGCAAGGCCATGATGGCTTTCTGGTACCACTTCGCGATTTTGTTCGAAGCGCTGTTCATCCTGACGGCCGTCGATGCGGGCACGCGTGCCGGCCGCTTCATGCTGCAAGACTTGCTGGGCAGCTTCGTGCCTAGCCTGAAAAAGACGGAAAACGTCATCGCCAACCTGCTGGCCACGGGCCTGTGCGTGGCGGCCTGGGGCTACTTCCTGTACCAGGGCGTGGTCGATCCATTGGGCGGCATCAACACCCTGTGGCCGCTGTTCGGCATCGCCAACCAGATGCTGGCCGCGATCGCGCTGATCCTCGGCACCTGCGTGCTGTTCAAGATGAAGCGTGGCCAGTATGCATGGGTCACCATCACGCCGACCATCTGGCTGCTGCTGTGCACCTTGACGGCGGGCTGGCAAAAGATTTTCGACGCCAACCCGCGCGTCGGCTTCCTCGCGCACGCCAAGAAATATTCGGCGGCGCTCGATGAAGGCACTTTGCTGGCACCGGCCAAGTCGGTGGCGCAGATGCAGCAGATCATCTTCAACGATTACCTGGATGCCGGCCTGGCCGCCTTCTTCGTCATCGTCGTCGTCAGCGTGCTGTTCTTCGGCATCCGCACGATTTTGAAAGCGCGCGCCGACAGCAAGCCGAGCACCAAGGAAACACCGTTCCAGGCCTTGCCCACGGTGCAATGATGATCGACGAAATCATCAAGGCTGGACGGTATCTGGGGCAAAGCATGCGGCTCATGTGCGGCTTGCCCGAGTACGACACCTATGTGGCGCACCGGGAAGTGACCCATCCCGGCGAGCCGATGATGACGTATGAAGAGTTTTTCCGCGAACGGCAGGAAGCCCGCTATGGCGGCGCGGGAAAACGCGGAGGGTGTTGCTAATGTAAGTGCTGGGGTCAGACCCGCCGGGTCTGACCCCATTGTTGCGCCCTCGTTGTTTCATCTTCAGTAAGTTCCCCTCCCCTCTCCTTCCTTAGACCCACATCAATATCGTGGTGTGTCTTCGCGTCTATATTTTTCCAATAGGAAATTAAAAAACAGTCCACAGGCCGACCGGAGAAGCGCCGCAACCATGTTCAATTTCCAACGCTCCAGCATCAGCCAGAAGCTGACCATGATTTCGGTACTGTCGTCGGGTTGCGCGCTGCTGCTGGTGTTCGTGGCGTTTGCGCTGACGTCCGTGCTCAGCCACAAGAGCGATGAAGGCAAGCAGCTGCTGTCGCTGGCGAGCGTGATCGGCGCGGCCAGCGCCGCGCCCTTGCTGGCGGGAAAATCGGCGCAGGCGCAGGCGGAACAGGTGCTGGCCGCGCTGGCCGCGCGCGACGAGGTGGCCCAGGCGGCCCTGTTCGACAAGGGCGGGCGTTTGTTCGCCCTGTACCGCGCGTCGCAGCACGAAAAGGAGCTGGCGGGCCTGGCGGCGCCGGAAGACATGGACCCTGCCTTGCTGGCCGACATGGCCGTGCAGCCCGTCACGCAAGGCTCGGGCACGACCCTGGCGCCGGCCATGCGCTTGTACCGTCCCGTCTACCGGCCAGGCGAGCCGCAACAGATCATCGGCGCCGTGCTGATCGAGGCGGACCTGAACCACATGTGGCGCGACATCGGCCGCCACGTGGGCGCCATCGGCGGCGCCACCGTGCTGTCCTTCCTGATCGCCGTCTTCCTGGCGCGGCGCTTCAAAAGCGTGATCGCCGAACCGATCACCAAACTGATCGACACGGCGCAAAAAGTGTCGAGCAGCCAGACCTACAGCCACCGCATCGCGCACCAGCGCAGCGACGAGCTGGGTGTGCTGATCGACAGTTTCAACGACATGCTGGCGCAGATCGACAGCCGCGACAGCACCCTGGCCAATTACCGCGACCAGCTCGAGCGCCAGGTGGGCGTGCGCACGGCGCAGCTGGAAAAGGCCAAGGACGCGGCCGAGGCGGCCAGCCAGGCGAAGAGCGCTTTCCTTGCCACCATGAGCCATGAAATCCGCACGCCGATGAATGGCGTGCTGGGCATGACGGAACTGCTGCTGGCCAGCCAGCTGACGCCGCAGCAGCGCCACTACACGAGCATGGTGCAGCGTTCGGGACAGAATTTGCTGGTGATCATCAACGACATCCTCGACTTTTCCAAGATCGAGGCGGGCAAGCTGAGCGTGGAATACATCCGCTTCAATTTCCGCGAATTGCTCGACGACATAGAACACGTGTTCGCGCCGCAGGCGGAAGCGAAAAACATCAGCCTGGAATTCGACATCGCCTACGACATCCCGATCGCCATCTGCGGCGACCCGAACCGCTTGCGCCAGATCATCGTCAACCTGCTGGGCAATGCCATCAAGTTCACGGAAACGGGCAAGGTCACCGTGAAAGTGACCGTCTGCGGCGAAGACGCGCCCAGCGTGGGCTTGCGCTTCGAGGTGCACGACACGGGCATCGGCGTGTCGATCGAAGCGCAGACGCGCATCTTCGAATCGTTCTCGCAGGCGGACGGCTCGACCACGCGCAAACACGGCGGCACGGGCCTGGGACTGACGATCTCGAAACAGCTGGTGGAGCTGATGGGTGGCACTATCGGCGTTGATAATGCTTTAACGCAAGGGTCGATCTTCTGGTTCGAAGTAAATTTCGATAAGCGGCGGGTCGACAGCGATGACCCGTCCTTCAACCTGAAAACCACGCGAGGGTTACGCGCCTTGATCGTCGACCACACACCCGCCACGCGCGCCGTGCTGGAGCGGCAACTGGCCAGCTGGCACATCGTCAGCGACAGCGCCGGCACGGCCAGCGACTGCCTGGGCAAGCTGCGCGCGGCCGCGCAGGCGGGCACGCCGTATGCCGTGGCCCTGCTCGACATGGAGTTGCCGCGCACCAGCGGCCTGGCCCTGGCCGCCAACATCAAGAGCGACCCGCTGCTGGCCGACCTCAGGCTGCTACTGCTGAGCACGGAACAGGCGGCGGCCGACCCGGTGCAGCGGCGCGAGGCGGGCGTGGCCTACCAGCTGATCAAGCCGGCCCGCGAATGCGACCTGTTCGACTGCATCGTCACGCCGCCGCGCGTCAGCGAGGGCATGCGCATCCATCCGCCGCACGCGCCCCGTCAGGTGGGCCGGCGCCAGCGCCGCCGCGTGCTGCTGGCCGAAGACAATCCCGTCAACGTGGAAGTGGCGCTGGCCATGCTCGACAGCCTGGGCCTCGATGTCGTCTGCGCGCGCAACGGCGAAGAAGCCTTGCAGGCGGCGCAAGCCGAGGATTTCGATCTGATCCTGATGGATTGCCAGATGCCCGTGATGGATGGCTTTGCCGCCACGGCGGAAATCCGCCGCCACGAACAGCACTGCGGCCACGCGCGCGTGCTGCCCATCGTCGCCATCACGGCCAATGCGCTGCAGGGCGACCGCGAAGCATGCCTGGCGGCCGGCATGGACGATTACCTGAGCAAACCGTTCACGCAGCAGGACCTGGGCCACACGATTGCCCGCTGGATCACCCTGCCGCGCGCGGCCACCGTGCACCACAGCGAAGTGCCAGAGCAACAAACGCCGCCAGAGATGCCTCCCGCGCCGCAGCCCACGCCAGCCAGCCAGCCGCTGAACCGGCAAGCGCTGGAAAACATCCGCGCCCTGTCCGGCACGGATGGCGATGCGCTGCTCGAACGGGTCATCCAGGCCTTCGTCGGCGAGACGCCGCGCCAGTTGAGCGCCATGCGCGCAGCGATTGCCAGCGCCGATGCGGAAGCGCTGCGCAAGGTGGCGCACAGCCTGAAGTCAAGCAGCGCCAACGTGGGCGCCGACGGCCTGGCGCAGCTGTGCAAGGAGATGGAAAAACTGGGCCGTGCCGGCAGCACCGAGGGCGCGGCTCCCCTGCTGCTGCAGATGCAGCAAGCCTTCCTGGCCGTACGCGACTCGCTGAACGCCATCCTCGTGAAGGAACACTGACATGACAGCGCCCCTCTCCCCTCCCCGCGGCCTGGTGCTGGTGGCCGACGACGATCCCGTGATGCGCCTGCTGATGCGGCAGATGCTCACGCAGGTGGGCCTGGACGTGATCGAGGCCGAAGACGGCGTGCAGGCGCTGGCCAGCTACAAGCACAGCGGCCCGGACCTGGTCATGCTCGACGTCGACATGCCGGCCATGGACGGCTTTGCCGTGTGCCGCGAAATCCGCCACCAGGAAGTGGGCGGCACCGTGCCCATCATCATGGTGACGGGCGGCGATGAACTGGAAGCCGTCACGCGCGCCTACGAGGTGGGCGCCACCGACTTCATTTCCAAACCCATCAACTGGCCCATCCTCGGACACCGCGTGCTGTACGTGCTGCGCGCCAGCGACGCCATCGCCCGCCTGCGCATCGCCGACGCGCACAACCGCGCCGTACTGGCCGCCATCCCCGACACCTTCTTTCGCCTCAACCGCGAAGGTTTTTATCTCGACTACGAACAGGGCCACGACGCCAGCGCCGGCTTTTCCATCACCGACTGCGTGGGCAGCCATATCCGCGACGTGCTGCCGCCCGAAATCGCCACGCGCCTGCTCGACCAGGCGCACGCCGTGCTGGCCACGCAGCATATCGGCTCGGTCGACTACACGCTCACGCACGAAGACAGCACGCGCCATTTCGAGGCGCGCCTGGTGGCGACGGGGGCCGATGAAGTCCTGGGCCTGGTGCGCGACATCAGCGAACGCAAGCGCACGGAAGAGCAGATCCGCCGCCTGGCCTATTGCGACAGCCTGACGGGCATCCCCAACCGGCAAGCGTTCCTGGAAACGCTGGAGCGCGAGCTGCTGCGCTCGAAAGAATACGACAAAAAATTCGCCGTGCTGTTCATGGACCTCGACGCCTTCAAGCGCATCAACGACACCCTGGGCCACGACGTGGGCGACCATTTGCTCAAGGTGGTGTCCGAGCGCCTGCGCGAAACCATCCGCCCCAGCGACCTGGTGCTGCGCGCCGAACACGAGTTTGAAGCCGTCTTCGGCGGCAGCAACCTGGCGCGCCTGGGCGGCGACGAATTCACGATATTGATACCCGACCTGGAGCGCGTGGAAGACGCGCTGAACGTGGCGCACCGCGTCAAGGAAGCCATGCGCCGGCCCTTCATGATCGAGGGACACGAGATTTTCGTCACGGCCAGCATCGGCATCTCGCTGTATCCGGAAGATGGCGAGGATTGCAACTCGCTCTTGAAATATGCGGACACGGCGATGTACCACGCGAAGAACTGCGGCAAGAACAACGCCAAGCTCTATAGTTCTTCGCTGACGATGGAAATCATGAGCCACGTCAAGATGGAAGTGGGCTTGAGGAAGGCCTTGCAGAACAACGAGCTGTACCTGCTGTACCAGCCGCAGATCGACGTGCCCAGCACGCAAATCGTCGGCGTGGAAGCGCTGATCCGCTGGCGCCATCCGGAACGGGGCATCATCTCGCCCACGGAATTTATCCCGCTGGCCGAAGAGACGGGGTTGATCGTGCCCATCGGCGAATGGGTGCTGCGCACGGCGTGCAACCAGGCCAAGGCGTGGCAAAACGATGGCGGGCGGGCCATCCGCATGGCCGTCAACCTGTCGGCCAAGCAATTCAAGGATGAAAACCTGATGCAGATCGTGCTCTCGGCCCTGGCCGACACGGGCCTCGATGCGCGCCTGCTGGAACTGGAATTGACGGAAGGAACCTTGATGGACGATGCGCGCGCCACCATGGTGACCCTGGAGCAATTGCGCGGCATCGGCGTGTACCTGTCGATCGATGACTTCGGCACAGGATACTCGTCAATGAATTACTTGAAACGCTTCGACGTGCGGGCCTTGAAGATCGACAAGAGTTTTATCGCCGGCTTGCCGCAGGATACGGAAAACGCGGCCATCACGCGCGCCATCATCGCCATGGCGCATGGCTTGAAAATGGTGGTGGTGGCCGAAGGCGTGGAAACGGACGAGCAACTGCTGATGCTGGAAGAATACGGCTGCGACATGGCGCAGGGATACTTCCTGGGCCACCCGTCGCCGCACGACACGATCACGGCCATGCTGGCCAGGCAGAGGGGCCAGCTGGCCAGCCTGGAAACTAGAGCACTTCGAAGGCAAGGATTTGCGTGACTTGCTGGGCGTTGAAATTATCGTCGGAAATCATCACCAGGCTGCGGCGGCCGTTTTCCAGGCGCGGGCCCCAGCTGATGCCTTCGATATTGTCGATTCTGGCCAGGCCGGTCTTTTCCAGGTCCAGCAACAATCGCTTGCGCGCCGGCACGTAAGCCGCGCCCGCCAGAGCCGGGATGGCCTGAATGTCGGTGGCGCCATCCGTGTCCATTGCATACACGCGCACGTGGTTCGTATACACGCCGTCCGCATGTTCCACGCCGGCCCGCTCCACCACCAGCAACTGGTGACCGTTGACGGCAAGGATTTCCGACACGCCATTGTCCGCTTCCTTGCCCGGCGCCGGCCGCGACGCCACCGGCTCGATAGCATATGCATACTGGCCCAGCACGGTGCCGGCGCGGTCCAGGCGGGTGATGCGCACGACGGAGCCGATGTCGGGCGTGGCCAGCGGGCCATCCTGGTACAGCGCCGCTTCCATGCCCAGCCACAAGCTCTTGCCATCCGACGAGAACGACAGCGCTTCAAAACTCATGTTGTTGCGCGATCCCGTTGCTTCCTGCGAGACCTTGAACATGGCGGGCGTGGGCAAGGTGCTCAGGTAGTGGCCGCCGCTATCGGCATGGCGCACGAACGGGTGCAAGCCCACCTTGCGGTTGCCTTCGCTGCCGTACCACAGGCTGCCGTCCTGCGGATCGACGCGGATGGTTTCGATGTCGGCCACCTGGTCGCCCTGCTCCAGCCTGGCATGCGCCAGGTTCGGATAGCGGCTGCCGTCGGGCTGCGTGAAGAAATGCACGCTGTTCAAGGTCACGCCCGTAAACGCCTTGCTGTCGTAGTGCAGCGCGGCGCGGTAGAAACGGGCCGGATTGATTGCCGAGCGGTCATCGCTTTCCATCACCCAACTGTTGTTGGCCGCATCGTAATCGATGCCGGACAGGCCGCCCACCGAGGTGCCCTCGAACGCGTATTTAAGCGCGATGCGCTGCTCGCCGATCAGGCGCAGGCCTGTGACCGGCGCGTCGTGGGGGAAGCTGGTACAGGCGGAAAGAAGGATGGCGGAAGACGCCAGGGCAAGCGCGGTACGGAAAAATCGATGCATGACAAGTATCAGTGAGTTGCGTAGGTCGGCTTAGCGCACAGCGCGCAAGCCGACAACATTATTAACTTGGCCGGTGGTGGTGTCGGATTACGCGGCTACGCCGCTAATCCGACCTACATCCCATCAGCCTTCCTCCGCGCGATGGCGGCCGTATAAAATCCCGGTTGCGTAGGTCGGCTTAGCGCGAAGCGCGTAAGCCGACAACATTGTTGGCATGGCCTGGGGAGGTGTCGGAATAGCGTGGTGGTGGCGTCGGATTACGCGGCTACGCCGCTAATCCGACCTACCGACCTACCTTCCCGACATCATCCCACTACACCACCCCATCGGTCTTGAGCTGCGCGATGGCGGCAGCGTCATAGCCGAGCGATGCCAGCACCTCGTCGTTATGCTGGCCCAGGGTCGGTCCCAGCCACTGCGTCTTGCCCGGCGTGGCGGACAGTTTCGGGCTGATGGCGGGCAATTTGACGGGCGTGCCGTCGGCGAAATGGTGTTGTTCGAACATATTGCGGGCGAGAAATTGCGGGTCGCTCATCATGTCGCGCACGGAGTAGATTTTGCCGGCCGGTACGTCGGCAGCTTTCAGCACGGCCAGCGCGCTATCGATGGTGTGCGTGGCGCACCAGGCGCCGATGGCGTCGTCGATTTCCTGCGTGCGCGCCACCCGGCCGTCGTTGCGCGCCAGTTGCGAGTCGCCCGCCATGTCGATGCGGCCCATGGCCAGCATCAAGCGCTTGAAGATGGCGTCGCCGTTGCCGGCAATCACGATGTTTTCGCCGTCGCCCGTCGTGTAGGTATTCGATGGCACGATGCCGGGCAAGGAGCCGCCCGTGCGCTCGCGCACGACGCCCGCCTGGTCGTATTCGGGCACCAGCGACTCCATCAGGTTGAACACGGATTCGTACAGGGCCACGTCGACCATCTGCCCTTCCCCATGTTCGCGCCCACCCGTCACGTCGCGGTGGCGCAAGGCCATCATGGCGCCGATCACGCCGTGCAGGGCCGCCACGGAGTCGCCAATCGACACGCCGACGCGCACGGGCGGACGGTCGGCAAAGCCGGAGACATAGCGCAAGCCGCCCATCGACTCGCCAATGGCGCCGAAACCGGGCAAGTCCTTCATCGGCCCCGTCTGGCCAAAGCCGGACAGGCGCACCATGATCAGGGACGGTTTGATCTGCTTGAGCTGTTCGTAGCCGAGATCCCACTTTTCCAGCACGCCGGGGCGGTAGTTCTCGACGATGATGTCCGCTTCCAGGGCCAGCTGGCGAGCGATGGCACGGCCTTCGGGGGACTTCAGGTTCAGGGTGACGCTTTTCTTGTTGCGTGCCTGCACCGACCACCATAGCGAGGTGCCATCCTTCAGCACCCTCCAGGTACGGATGGGGTCGCCACCATCGGGCGACTCGATCTTGATCACGTCGGCGCCGAATTCGGCCAGCATGCGGGCGCAGAACGGCCCCGCGATCAGGGTGCCCAGTTCAAGGACTTTGATACCTTTTAAAGGACCAGTATTCGCGGAGGGTTCAGTCATAGAGATCAGTTCAGGTTGCCCTGCGGTCGAGCATCGCGCGGGCAATCGTGCCCGCGTCGACGTATTCCAGTTCGCCGCCCACGGGCACGCCGCGGGCCAGGCGGCTCACGCGCAAGCCCCGCGCCTTCAGCATTTCGCTGATGTAATGGGCCGTCGCTTCGCCTTCATTGGTAAAGTTGGTGGCCAGCACCACTTCGCCGACCACGCCATCGTTGGCGCGGTTCAGCAGTTTTTCGAGGTGGATATCTTTCGGGCCGATGCCGTCCAGCGGAGAGAGTCGTCCCATGAGGACGAAATACAGGCCCTTGTAGGTGAGCGTCTGCTCGATCATCAGCTGGTCGGCGGGCGTTTCCACCACGCACAGCAAGCGCTTGTCGCGCTCTTCGTCGAGACAGGTCTCGCACACTTCGTGTTCGGTAAAGGTATTGCACAGGCCGCAGTGATGCACGGCATCGACGGCCTGGAACAGAGCGCGCGACAGCATGGCCGCGCCTTCCCTATCGTGCTGCAACAAATGAAACGCCATCCGCTGCGCCGACTTGGGGCCGACGCCGGGCAGGCGCCGCAGCGCCTCGGTCAAAAATTCAAGCGACTTGGACATGGATCAACCCTGCCCCGTGCCACAGATCGAGCGCATGCGGTAGTGCATCAGAATGGCATTTTGAAGCCGGCTGGCAAGTTCATGCCGCCAGTCAAGCCTGCCATTTTTTCAGCGGACGTCGCTTCCGCCTTGCGCACGGCGTCGTTGAAGGCGGCGGCGACCAGGTCTTCCAGCATGTCCTTGTCGTCGGCCAGCAGCGACGGGTCGATGGACACGCGCTTGACGTCGTTCTTGCACGTCATGACGATTTTCACCAGGCCGGCGCCGGACTGGCCTTCCACTTCCACCAGCGCCAGTTGTTCCTGGGCTTTTTTCATGTTGTCTTGCATTGCTTGCGCCTGCTTCATCAGGCCAGCCAGTTGATTTTTCATCATGAGAATGCTCCGTTCAATTCAGTTTGTGAGTTTTGTTAATCATTAATGCAGGGTCGGCGCGGCGGAGCCCGCCGGTGCAGGGGTAATCGTTCCCGGCACAACAAAAGCGTCGAATGCACGCTTCATGTCGAGCACGAAGGGATCGCTGGCAATGGTTTCTTCCGCTTGCAACTGGCACGCCTCGCGGTGGGCCTGCGCTTCCGCGCTGGCCGTGTACCAGACGGCGCCCAGTTCCGTGTCGACGTTGACCTTGCGGCCGAAACGCTCGCTCAGCACGGCCGCCAGTTTTTCCACGTTGGCCGGACTGCGCCACGTGTCGATCGGCACGCGCAGGCGGAACGTGGTGCTGTGGCCGTCGTGCAGGCATTCGATCAGCTCGGCCTGCACGGCCAATTGCTGGGCTATGCCGCGCAGGGGCAGCACGGCAGCGACGGCCGGCCAGTTGCCGTCCCAGTCCAGGCCCGGCACGGGCGTGATCACGTACGGTCCGCTGGGCGCGGCTTGCTTGGCGGCACGCTGCGGCATGATGACGGCCGGCTGCTCGCTGCTTTGCGCGGCGGGCGCCGACACGGCGGCCGAGGCGCTGTCGTCGGAAAATTCGGTGACCCACGGCGGCAAGTCGTCGTCGGCCGGCGCCTGCTGTGGCGGCGGTGCGGCAGGACGTGCCTGCTGCACGGGCGCTGGCGCTTCCATCACGGCGACCGGTGGCGCATCGTCCCACGGCGCCGGTGCTTTCGCGGCGGCGGGCGGTGGCGGCGGAGCAGCCTGGACGGGTGCAGCCGGAGCTGGCGCCGCGGCGGCAGGTTCCGCAGCCGGTGCCGGTGCGGCTGGCTTGGGCGCCGACGATGGCGCCGATGGCGCGCTGCCCGGACGGCCTTTCGAAGCGGCACGGGCCGCTTCCAGCGCCGCATTGATGGCGGCGCGGGCGGAACTGATCGGAGCGCCCGAGGTTGCCGGGGCCGCCGCAGCGGGAGCAGCGGCAGGCGGCGGCACTGCTGCTGGTGCCGGGGCTGCTACAGGTGCTGGTGCCGGTGCCGGAGCAGCCGCGCGTGGTGGCGGCGCTTCGCTGCGCGCCATGCTGGCGGCAACGGCTGCCACCACGGCAGGTGGCGTCACGGCCGCGTGGCTGGCCACGCTGTTCGTGGCGGCGCGGGCTGCCGGTGCGGATGCCCCTGCCGCGGCGCGCGCGGCGGCCACGGCAGCGGGACGGTTGCCCGGCACGGAGGCTGGTACCGCCGGCACGCCATCGGCGCCGCCTATGCCGGGCCGAAAGGCCAGCATGCGCAGCAAGGTCATGGTAAAGCCCGCATATTCGTCGGGCGCCAGGCCCAGTTCATTGCGGCCATGCACGGCGATCTGATAAAACAGCTGGACTTCTTCCGCGTCAAACGCGGCGGCCAGACGCACGATGTCCGCGTATTCCGGCAAATCCTGCGGCAAGGCGGCGGGCACGGTTTGCGCCAGCGCAATGCGGTGCAGCAAGGTGCCCAGATCTTGCAGGGCACCGTTATACGACAGGCTGCGCGAAGCCATCTCGTCGGCCACGGCCAGCAAATCGGCGCCATCCTGCTGCGCCAGCGCGTCGAGCAGGCGCACCAGATAAGACTGGTCGAGCGCACCCAGCATGCCTTGCACGGCGTCGAGCGTGACTTCACCGGCCGCATACGCGATGGCCTGGTCCGTCAAGGACAGCGCGTCGCGCATGGAACCGTGGGCGCCCTGGGCCAGCAGGCGCAAGGCCGGCTGTTCAAAGGCGATGCCCTCTTGTCCCAGGATATTGTCCAGGTGGCTGATGATGTGGCCGGGCGGCATCTGCTTGAGGTTGAACTGCAGGCAGCGCGACAGCACGGTCACGGGAATTTTTTGCGGGTCCGTCGTGGCCAGGATGAACTTGACGTGCTCGGGCGGTTCTTCCAGGGTTTTCAGCATGGAATTGAACGCGTGGTTCGTCAGCATGTGCACCTCATCGATCATATAGACCTTGAAGCGCGCATTGCTTGGCGCATACACGGCTTGCTCGAGCAGCTGCGCCATTTCATCGACGCCGCGGTTCGACGCCGCATCCATCTCTATATAGTCGACAAAGCGTCCCGCATCGATCGCCGTGCACGCTTCGCACACGCCGCAAGGCTGGGCCGTGATGCCGCCCGTGCCGTCGGGGCCGATGCAATTGAGCGACTTGGCCAGGATGCGCGACAGGGTCGTCTTGCCGACGCCGCGCGTGCCCGTGAACAGGTAGGCGTGATGCAATCGGCCGCTGTGCAAGGCATGCGTGAGCGCGCGCACGACGTGCTCCTGGCCGACGAGCGTCTCGAAATTCTTGGGGCGGTATTTACGGGCGAGGACTTGATAGGACATGCTGAGATTTTACCATGCGATTTTGCGGGTGATCCTGCGCGGCGAGCGCAAGCCTCATGGCCGGGCCATTCCAATATGGCAAACGCGGCAAAGCAGCAATTGTATAACATGGCCAGGTAGAAACAGGGAAAACACGGCAAGCCCGGCAGTGCTGCGGGCCGGCAAGAAAACGGGGCCGTAAAAGCAAAAAAGCTGCCCATGGCAGCTTGATTGTTGATCCTGATAAAACATTCCCGAAGGAGGCGAGCCTGATCTGCGGCACTCATGGTTAATAGCCGTGGCTGCTTCGTTCCCGACCTGACCAGGTTAGCCATGCCACGATGCGCAGGGGCCCGCCGGGGACAATTATAACCGACCTGCGCAAGATTGGGGAAGCAAGCTGAAATCCGGGGTCAGACCCGGCGGGTCTGACCCCGGCATTTACGCCGTTGGGCTTAAATGCCCAACTCTTGCCAAATCCCATCCACCTTCGCCTTCACTTCCGGTGTCATGGCAATCGTCGTGCCCCACTCGCGCGTCGTTTCGCCCGGCCATTTATTCGTCGCATCAATGCCCATCTTGCTGCCCAGGCCGCTGACCGGCGAGGCGAAGTCCAGGTAATCGATGGGCGTGTTGTCGACCAGGGTCGTGTCGCGAATCGGGTCGACACGCGTCGTGATGGCCCAGATGACTTCTTTCCAGTCGCGAATATTCACGTCTTCATCGACCACGACGATGAACTTGGTATACATGAACTGGCGCAGGAAGCTCCACACGCCGAACATCACGCGCTTGGCGTGGCCCGCGTACTGTTTCTTGATCTGCACCACGGCCATGCGGTAGCTGCAGCCTTCGGGCGGCAGATAGAAGTCCGTGATTTCGCTGAACTGCTTTTGCAGCAGCGGCACGAACACTTCGTTCAGGGCCAGGCCCAGCACGGCCGGCTCGTCCGGCGGTTTGCCTGTATACGTGGAGTGGTAAATCGGGTCGCGGCGCATGGTGATGCGGTCGATGGTAAACACGGGGAAACTGTCCTGCTCATTATAGTAGCCCGTGTGGTCGCCATACGGCCCTTCCAGCGCATGCTCGTAGCCGCTCGGATGGTTTTCATCCGGATAGATATGGCCTTCGAGCACGATCTCGGCCGACGCGGGCACGCGCAGCTCGCTGCCAATCGCTTTTACCAATTCGGTACGGCTGCCGCGCAGCAAGCCGGCGAACTGGTATTCGGACAGGCTGTCCGGCACCGGCGTGACGGCCCCTAATATAGTAGCGGGATCGGCGCCCAGCGCGACGGCGATCGGATACGGCTTGCCCTTGCTTTGAATGGCGTGCTCGCGGAAGTCCAGCGCCCCGCCCCGGTGCGCCAGCCAGCGCATGATGACCTTGTTGCGTCCCAATACCTGCTGGCGGTAGATGCCCAGGTTTTGCCGCTTCTTGTTCGGACCCTTGGTGATCACCAGGCCCCAGGTGATCAGGGGGGCGATATCGCCAGGCCAGCAATGCTGGATCGGCAGGCGCGCCAGGTCGACGTCATTGCCCTCCCAGACGATTTCCTGGCATTTGGCGCCGCGCAATTCTTTCGGCGACATGTCCCACACGGATTTCACCAGCGAGCCCAGGCCCAGCAGATCCTTGAAATCCTTCGGCGGTTCCGGTTCCTTCAGGCGCGCCAGCACATGGCCGATCTTGCGCAACTCGCTGACATCTTCCGCGCCCATGCCCAAGGCCACGCGGCGCGTGGTGCCGAACAGATTGCCCAGCACCGGCATGGTGTATCCCGTTGGATTGTTGAACAGCAAGGCCGGTCCGCCTGCGCGCAAGGTGCGGTCGCAAACTTCCGTCATCTCCAAAATCGGTGAAATGGGGGTCGAAATGGGCTTAAGTTCACCCATTTGTTGCAGTTGAGAAATAAAATCTCGCAAATCTGAATATTTCATGTGTTTTTAATTTTTTTTGACGTCGGACGCCGTTGCTGAAGGATCTATGCCAAGTAATTGATTTTATTGGCTTTTGGCACAATGCAAGTCAAAAAGTAAGACATAAAAGTAATAAAGAAACGATTCGTTAGTATTGACTTGATATAAAACGGCTTCTACAATTCGCCCAACTTGAAAGAGCACGCCGGCCCAGAGCTTGATTTTAGCGTTTCTCTTTCATTCACGGAGTCGGGGCTCCACATGACATTTTAAGGAGTGTTTTCAAAAGGCGTCTGCCTTACCCCCGGTAAAAGTTGTATTGCGACTGATCCAATACCAAAACGGGACCGATCAGCTCAAGCAAGCAATGACGGCGTTTCTCGCACGCATCCATACGCGGCGGAAACGATGATATTTCTGATGCACGGCATTGGCAGTACCCACAACACCGCGACACCGCGGAGGGACTGCCTGTTGACGCGACATTTCGGGGAACTCTATGACTCATCGTAGCACTGAAGCAGCATTGCCTGCTTCAACCGTGGCTGGCCAGCCAGCGTTGGCGCGTTTGCGCGCCCGCGCACAAGCCATTTCGGCACGTGGCGTTTTGACCACGGCACAACACACACTGACAGTGTTCGGCATTTCCGCCCTGGCACTGATCGCCCTGCTGATGTTCCGCCCTGACCTGGGCAAGCAACTGACGCACAGCCTGTTCCCGCTGCCGATGGCAGAGGCACAAGCCGTTGAAGCGCCGGCCCTGTCGGCACTGATGGAAGCGCCCGCTTCCGTGCAAACGGCCGCCGCCAGCGACGCACCGCTGAGCAAGGAAGAAAAAGCCTTGCTGGGCACGCAAAAGCAGCAGCAATGGGTCACCAACTGGCTCTCCAAGCGCTACCGCGTGGCCAACGACGCGACCAATATGCTCGTCTCGACGGCTTACCTGACGGCCCGTGAAATCAAGCTGGACCCGCTGCTGATCCTGGCCGTGATGGCCATCGAATCGGGCTTGAATCCGTTCGCGGAAAGCCCCGTCGGCGCGCAAGGCTTGATGCAAGTCATGTCGAAAGTGCACCATGAGCGCTTCCAGGAAATGGGCGGCGTGCAAGCAGCCTTGAATCCGGTCGCCAACATCCGCGTCGGCTCCCTGATCCTGAAAGACTACGTCACGCGTGGCGGATCCGTCGAAGCGGGCCTCAAAACCTACGTGGGCGCCGCCAACTTCGCCACCGACTCGGGCTACGGCTCGCGCGTGCTGGCCGAATACCGCCGCCTGAAACAAGTGTCCGCCGGCCAGCGCGTGCCGACCACGACGCCGGTGATGGCATCGAACACGCCAGCGCCAGCCAAGGCGCCGGCAGCGGAAAGCGGCATCACCATCAAAGTACTGCCCCACAACGAGATCGCCGGCCTGTGACCCTTTAAAAGCCCTCACAGGGGCATCCAAAAAGTAGCGCCCAGTAAAAAAGCCACCGCATGCAAGTGCCGGTGGCTTTTTCATTGCCCTGCGGCGCAGGCCGCAGGAACTACTCACTATATTACTTGCGCTTGTTGGCGCCCACTTCTTCCTCGCGGAATTTCACTGCCAATTTATCCAGCACGCCGTTCACATACTTGTGGCCGTCGATACCGCCAAACGACTTGGCCAGTTCGACCGCTTCGTTGATGACGACGCGGTACGGGATTTCCATGTTGTTCTTCAGCTCGAAAGCGCCGATCAGCAGGATGCCGTGTTCGATGGGCGACAGTTCCGCGATATTGCGGTCGATCAATGGTGCCATGCTTTCGCGCAGCGCCAGCGAATCCTTGATGGCGCCGTACAGCAGCACCGTGAAATGATCGCCATCGGCCTTGTCGAAACCGTGTGCCGCGCGAATATTGTTCACGACGGTGGTCGCGTCTTCATTGTTCAGCAGCCACTGGTACAAGCCCTGCAGCGCAAACTCGCGCGCGCGGTGACGCGGCGTGCGGTTTTTGCTGGGATTGGCGAGCAAATTTTTCTCAGTCATGATTGTTACCTGTTTTTAAGTACTTGTTCATTACAAATTCCGACGAGACACTGCGGCACGCTTTTAGGCAGCGCAGCCGCAATTCAAGCGTGCGTGAGAAGGATGTCAGGGCAAGGCGCGAGGCCGAAGACAGTACGAAAGTACGGCGAGGCCTTGCAACGCAGCCATGGCATTCTTATCACACGCGCTTAATCTTCGTCGGTGTCCTGCAACTCTTCTAGCGCTTGCGCCAGATTGGCCATTTCCACTGCCACGCGTGCCGCTTCGGCTCCCTTGACCAGCATGCGCACTTCCGCCTGCTCGTCGTTTTCGGTCGTCAACACTGCGTTGGCGATGGGGATGCCGTAATCGAGACCGACGCGCGTGATGCCCGCGCCCGATTCGTTCGATACCAGCTCGAAGTGGTAGGTTTCACCGCGAATCACGGCGCCCAGTGCGATCAGGGCGTCGAATTGCTCGGTTTCCGCCATTTTTTGCAGAATCAGTGGGATTTCCAGGGCGCCCGGCACGGTCACGTGCAGGATATCTTCATCGGCCACGCCCAGCTTGCTCAACTCTTCCAGGCATGCCGACAGCAAGCCACCACCGACGATTTCATTGAATCGTGCCTGGACGATACCGACGCGCAAACCTTCGCCGGCAAAATTGGTTTCATATGCTCCTACTGTCATCATAAGCCTCTTTATAAGTGATCAGCGGCGGCGCCATGCGCCAGGCTGCTGAATAGTGTTAATTAATTACTACTGGCCAGGATGGCACTGAAAACCTGTTACTTCGAGGTCGAAACCGGCCATCGACGGCATCTTGCGGGGGCTGGCCAGCAATTGCATCTTGCTCACGCCCAGGTCGCGCAGAATTTGCGCGCCGATGCCGTAGCTGCGCAAGTCCATGCTGGCGGCGCGACCTTTCGGCTTGGCTTGCGGCGTATCCAGGGCGGCGAACTGGGCAAACAGTTCACTCGACGTCTCGCCACAATTCAGCAAGACCATCACGCCCCGCTCTGCCTGCTTGATGGCGGCCATCGAAGCGGCCACCGTCCACGAGTGGGTGGTCGCTTCGCTTTCCAGCACGTCCAGCAGGGAAACGGGCTGGTGCACGCGCACCAGCGCTTCCAGGCCGGGGGCCAGGTCGCCATGCACGAGAGCCAAGTGGGCCGACGCGCTAGGCTTGTCGCGGAAGGCGATCAGGCGGAATTCGCCGTGCGCCGTGTGCAGGGTGCGCTCGGCAACGCGCTCGACCAGGGATTCCGTCTGGCTGCGGTAATGGATCAGGTCGGCAATCGTGCCGATTTTCAGGCCATGTTGCTCGGCAAACACCAGCAAGTCCGGCAGGCGCGCCATGGTGCCGTCGTCCTTCATGATTTCGCAAATCACGGATGCGGGCGTCAAGCCGGCCATGGCCGTCAGGTCGCAACCGGCTTCCGTATGGCCTGCGCGCATCAGCACGCCGCCTTTTTGCGCTTTCAGCGGGAAGATATGGCCGGGCTGGACGATATCGCTGGGCTGCGTGCCCTTGGCCACGGCCACCTGGATGGTCTTGGCGCGGTCGGCGGCGGAAATGCCCGTCGTCACGCCTTCGGCCGCTTCGATCGACACGGTAAAGTTGGTGCCGTAGGCGGTGCCGTTGCGCGACGTCATCATCGACAGGTTCAGCTCGTCGCAACGCTCTTCCGTCAAGGTCAGGCAGACCAAGCCACGCGCATGCGTGATCATGAAATTGATGGCTTCAGGCGTCACGAAATCGGCGGCAAGCACCAGATCGCCTTCATTTTCCCGGTCTTCTTCATCGACCAGTATCACCATGCGGCCGGCGCGTAATTCAGCGACGATCTCTTCGGTGCTGGATATAGACATTGTTCATCCTCGTATGACGCCTGGCCAAACCTGCTGCGCGTCGGTTTTGCCAGGCGTTGTTAGTGAAACTAAAAACTGCAACATCAAGCGCGAATATTCCGCGGATTTCCCGGAATTTTCTTATAACCTGCTATTTTAAAGGATTTAGCGCTTGCAGACCTGAAATAAGACAGCTTTGCGGCACGGATGCCGCAGTCTGCATCACAAAGCGCCGCTTCCCCGATCCTGGGCACACGGCGGCGGCAAGGCGCGCGCCGCCGGCCTTGCAAAGAGCATAAGATCAGCCAGTCACCGCCACGGCGCTGATACCCCACTCGCAGCGATACCCCACACAGGAGCGGCAATATGAAAACCAACGGATCGGCCATCTGGTCAGGCGGCATCAAGGATGGCAAGGGCGCCATCAGCACGCGCAGCGGTGCCTTGCAGGAATATCCCTACGGCTTTGCCAGCCGCTTCGAAGGCAAGCCCGGCACGAATCCCGAGGAACTGATCGGCGCCGCGCATGCGGGCTGCTTCACCATGGCCTTGTCGCTGATCCTCGGTGAAGCGGGCCTGACGGCGGAAAAGATGGAAACGACGGCCGAAGTGACCCTCGACAAGGTGGACGACGGTTTCGCCATCACGGCCGTCCATTTGATCCTGAAAGCGAAGATCCCCGGCGCCGACCAGGCGAAGTTCGATGAATTGACG
Organism: Janthinobacterium sp. NKUCC06_STL; assembly: GCF_019345455.1. Lineage (NCBI taxonomy): Bacteria > Pseudomonadati > Pseudomonadota > Betaproteobacteria > Burkholderiales > Oxalobacteraceae > Janthinobacterium > Janthinobacterium sp. NKUCC06_STL. The sequence goes on along the minus strand of NZ_JAHKQY010000005.1, from coordinate 93,232 downwards.
GCCAAGGCCAAGGCCGGCTGCCCCGTGTCGAAGCTGCTGAAAGCCAACATCACCCTGGATGCGACCCTGCTGCCCTAGATTTTCGTCACGGGCTTGACGGGCTCCACAGGGGCCACCGGCGCCACCAGCGGCAGGCGCGAGTCGCTGGCCGGCAATGGCCGGTTCATCAAGCCAGGATTCAAGGCTGCATTGTTCAGGTTATAGGCGGCGATGGCTGCCGCCACGGAAGGATCTTGCGACGAGGGCGGCGGCACGGCCATGCCCGCGTTTTGCGCAGCCAGCTCTTGCGCCTGGGCATTTTTCTGGGCCAGCTGGGCTTGCGCCGTCGCCAGGCCCGCATCGGCTTGCCCCTGCGCCGCGCGCGCCAGCGACTGCGCCCGTTCGCTGGCCGCCTGGGCCGCCATTTGCGCGTCGCTGGCGGCCAGCTGCGCCCGCGCCGCATCGTCCGCCGCCGCTTGCGCCCGCTGCTGCAAGCCCTGCTGCTGCACTTGTCCCTGGCGCAGCGCGTCCACCCGTTCTGCTTCCTGCTGCTGCGCCTGCTGATCGGTATTGATCCGTTCGCTGTCCAGCCGTTCGGCCTCCAGGCGCTGAGTATTGAGGCGCTGATTGTCCGCGCGCTGCGTCTGCAGCAGTTCCGCTGCATCGGCGGCTTGCGCCGAAGGCTGGGCCCGCAGCTCCTGCAAGTCCAGGTTCAGCTCTTCCGCTTCCAGTTGCTGCTGCAGTTCCAGCTGCCGCTGCGCAATGGCGGCCGTTTGCGGCGGCGCCTCCTCGATGGCCTGCGGCTGCACGGCCTGCGTGGCCGGCTCGGCGCTGGACGGCAGTGCTTCACCCGTCAAATCCGCTTCGACATTGGTTGCCAGCGGCGCGCCCTGCTGCCGGGCCAGCACGGCACCCACCTGCGCCAGCACGTCCGTTCCCTGTTGCAAGGCGTCCAGGGTGGCATTGCTGTCGGCTGCATACGCGGCCTGCAACGTTGTCGCATCGACATTTTCATTGCGCAAATCGATGCCGATGCGGGCCAGTTGCGCTTGCGTGAGCAGACTGCCGTCCTGCGCCAGCGCGGCGGCCGCATCCGTTGTGCCATCGCCCGACAGCAAATCGTAGCGCTGCGCCAGACTGCCCGGCGTGTCGCCGGCCGTCGCCAGCTGGCTGGCGTCGATGCCGCTCGTTTGCAGCTGGGCGAACGATTCCGTCAGCTGCCGCGCCAGCGCCAGCAAGTCGTCATTGACATTCAAGGAGGTATTGGCGGCCCTGGCCTCTTCCGTGGCGCCCTGCAAGGCCAGCAGCTGCCGGCGCGACAAGGCCACGCCGGACAGGAACTGGCCCAGCGGGGAGATGTCGACCTGGGTCGATGACTGAATGGCAAGGGCCGCAGCCGCGCTGGACGGCGGCACGGGCTGCGCGGGTGCCAGCGCTGCCGTCTCGCCCACGCGGGACGTGGCCGGGATGGTGTTGGGCACGGTTGCGCGCGAAATCGGGTCCATGACTAGCCTCCACTGCGGAAAGCTTCATAGTATGCGCGTCTGCAAGAAAAGCAACACACGCCTGGCAAGCCGGCAGGTGTGTTGCTCTTTTCAGCTACCGTGTCAGGCGGCAGCTTTGTCCAGCGACAGCATGCGTTCGACATAGCGGGCGATCAGGTCGATTTCCAGGTTGACCTTGCCATCGACCGTCAAGTGTTTCAAGGTCGTCATGGCGATCGTGTGCGGAATCAGGTTGATCGAGAAGCGGCAGCCGTTGACGGCGCCCGCGCCCAAGTCTTCCACTCTGTTGACGGTCAGTGACACGCCATTGACGACGACGGAACCCTTGAAGGCCAGGTATTTCGCCAGTTCGTGCGGCGCCTCGATCACCAGTTCCCACGATTCTCCCACGGCTTCGAACTTGCGCACGATACCCAGGCCGTCGACGTGGCCGGAAACCAGGTGGCCGCCCAGGCGCTCGGCCAGGGTCAGAGCTTTTTCCAGGTTGACTTCCGTGGTGGTATCGAGACCCACGGTGCAATTGAGGCTTTCGCGCGAGACATCGACGGCAAAGCCCGTATCCGATTTTTCCACCACCGTCATGCAGGCGCCATTGATGGCGATCGAGTCGCCCAGGGCCACGTCGGCCAGCGGCAAGCCACCCGCGTGGATGCTCAGGCGCACGCCTGCATCGAGGCCGCCGTCGAGTGGCTGCACGGTTTCAATCTTGCCGATGGCGGCAACAATTCCTGTAAACATGAACTAACCCTATAAAAGTGTGAAGTATTAATTGCGCTGGGCGAATCTTGCAAGGATACGCACATCTTCGCCCACTTGCTGAACCTGGTGAAATTGCAAAGTGCGCTGTTGCTTGATATCCGTCAAGGCAGGCAAGGCAAACATGCCTTGCGCGTCGCCCAGCAAGGTGGGCGCCAGGTAGACCAGCAGCTCGTCGACGCAGCCTTCGCGGATCAGCGAGCCGTTCAGTTTGGCGCCGGCCTCGACGTGGACTTCATTGCATTGCCGGCGTCCCAGTTCCAGCATCAGCGCGGCCAGATCGACCTTGCCGTCCTCGTTCGGCAGCAGGATGACTTCCGCGCCCAGGGCGCGCAGCTGCGCTTCCTTTTCCGGATTGGCAACGGCTGCCACGATCCACGTGCCGCCGCCCTGCAAGATGCGCGCGTCAAGGCTGATGTCGAGCCGGCTGTCGACGACGATGCGGCGCGGCTGGCGCGGCGTCTCGACGGCGCGCACGTTCAGTTGCGGGTCGTCCGCCTTGACCGTGCCGATGCCCGTCAGGATGGCGCAGGCGCGCGCGCGCCAGGCGTGGCCATCGGCGCGCGCCTCTGGCCCCGTGATCCACTGGCTTTGGCCATTGTGCAAGGCCGTCATGCCGTCCAGGCTGGCAGCCGTTTTCATGCGCACCCACGGCTTGCCGCGCTGCATGCGCGAAAAGAAGCCGATATTCATTTCATAGGCCTCGTCGGCCAGCACATCCGTGGTGACGGCGATGCCGGCCGCTTGCAGCTTGGCCAGCCCCTGTCCCGCCACCAGCGGGTTCGGATCCGTCATGGCGGCCACGACGCGGCCCAGCCCCGCGCGCACGAGCGCATCGGAGCATGGCGGCGTGCGGCCATGGTGGTTGCACGGCTCCAGGGTGACATAGGCGGTGGCGCCGCGCACGTCGTTGCCGCGCGCCGCCGCGTTGGCCAGCGCTTGCACCTCGGCATGATCCTGCCCGGCCGCCTGCGTCACGCCGGCGCCGATCACTTGGCCATCCCGGACGATGACGCAGCCGATGCGAGGGTTAGGCGAGGTCGTATATAAACCGCGCGCCGCCCATTCCAGCGCCAGGCGCATGCCATCGATATCGTTGAGTATTTCCACGGGCTTCTTTGCTTGAAGGTGAGTAATTGATAAGTCGTGCTACGAACTGTCGGCCACGCCGCTGCAATTGGCCGCCTGCTGCTGCGGATCGCACACGCGCACCCTGCCCAGCATATTGATTTTAATATGCCGCACCTGCTTTCCCAAAGCCAGGGACAAGGTACCCCAGCGTGCCGCCAGGCTATTGGTCGCGCTGCAACTGCGTCCTGCGCCATTGTAGGCGATATAAAACGGCGCCGTGGCCGAGGAAAACGCGAACTGGGCCGTGATGCCCTCCGGCAGCGGCCCCTGGCGGAACAGCAATTCGTCATCGCCATCGAACACGAGGTTGGCATTGCGATCGATGAAGATCAGCCAGCCCGTGCGCCAGTCCGTGCCACCGGACCCGGCCGGCATCAGCAGCACGCGCTGCCCCCGCGCCATCGCCTGCGCCCGCGTCAATTCGATGGCCGAGAACAAGTCGGTCGCCGCCGCGCGCACCTGCTGGCGCGCCAGCAGGTGCTGCAAGCTGGGCATGGCAGCGGCCGCCAGCAGCGCGGCAATCGCCAGCACGGCCAGCAATTCGAGCATGGTGTGCCCGAGGGTGCGGCCGAGGGTGTGCCCGAGGGTGCGGCCGAGGGTGCGCCCGAATTTGTGCCTGCTCCTCGGTAGCCGCTTGCACATGGCCATGGCCTAGGGCCAGCAATGGCTGGCGGGGCCGCTGCTGCCGCGCTGGCCCGTACTGCTGAACGACAGGACACCGCAATCGGCATCCTGGAACTGCGCATCAACCTTGGACGTGCCCGGCATGGCGCGCAACAGTACGCATTGCCCGATCGTCAGGCCGGGACAGGCCAGCGCCTCGATTTCATATGCACTACCAGCCGCGCCCTCTTCGCCCGACCACCATGGAAATTGCTGCGACTGCTGCGCCGGCGATGCCGAGGAAAAGGCCAGATAGCGGTTATTTTGCGAGTAATAGCGCTCCTGCTGCTGCATCAGGCGCAGCAGGGCCGCCTGTCCCTGCACCCGTTTGGCACGCACGACATGGCTGTGATAAGCGGGCACGGCCAGCGCCAGCAGCAGGCTCATGATCGCCAGCGCGGACAGCAGCTCGATCAGGCTGAAGCCCTGCGGGTTGGCAGCAGGAGTTCCACCGTTTGCAGCGAACCTGTTCCGCCTTGCCAGCGTCCCCATGCGATCTCCCTCTTTCCCAAAAAGCGCCAGCCGAGACGCTGCAGCAGCCTTGCCGGCCTATTTTTTCTTGGCCACCTCGTGCAATTCGCGCCAGTTCGCCACTTCGCGCCAGCTCAGGCGCCGGGCCGGCAGCGGCGCGCTGACGACCTTGAGCACTGCCCCGCTGGCCGCGCCGGGCAAGCCAGGCTGCAGCACGGCCAGTTCCTTGCGCCCATCGGCCCGCCCTGTCGCCGTCGCGGCGCCCACTGTGCTGTTCAGTTCCAGTGCCTGCGGCGGCGCGCGCGCCAGGCCGTCGAACAAGCGTCCCGTCTGCTCGCCCGCCTGCACGACACCGGCGCCATCGGCGGCAAAGCCGCTCAGCACGTCGAGCACGTACAGGCGCGTGGCCGGCCTGGCGCAAGGGTCGCGCCCCGGCAGGACGGTGTTGAACAGCACCTTGCCGGCAGCCAATATGGGACTGCTGATGCTGCGCTCGCCCGTCTGCGCGGTGTCCATAAAATCGAGGTACCAGCCGCGCATGGCATCGCTGCCCGTATAGCGCAGCTCAGCGCCGTCGACGCGCACGCCACCGGCCGCCGCCCCCAGGCTGCGCGGTTCCAGGTCGGCCCGGCTGCGCGTGGGGGACGACTCGCGCACATCGTCGTGAACGGCGTAAAACGACTGCGACAGAAAGGCGGCGGGCCAGGTATCGGCCGCTTCGACCAACTTGCCCGTGCCGAACAGCAGCAGATAGCCGCCACCGGGCGCGTACGCCACGCTCGGCTGCTGCGTCACCGGCTGGCGCCGGCCCTGGGCGTCGCGCGCAACAAAGACGAGCTTGCGTCCCTGCCCGTCCTTCCACGGCGGCCCGCCAGCCATGTCGAGGCGCCAGATATTTCCCTGCATATCGCCTGCATACAGATAAGCCAGCGCGCCGTCGCTGCCCGGCACCACGGCGGGCGAGCCCAGCGCGTGGGGCTCGGCATCGGCGCCCGCATCAGTGTCATGGCCGCCATCACCGCCGCCGCTGGCCACGGGCACCTTGAGGCGAAAGTAATTACTTCCCAACGTCCATGGGGTGCCGGGCGCCTTGTCCAGTGCCAGCAGGAAGATGGCGGCGGCCGCGGCGGGCGCCGTCGTGTCCTTGCCGTCGTTGACATGGTTGTTGTAGCCGCTGGCGACGATGGCAAAGTCGCGGTAAGCCGGCGCCCCCTCCTTGCCACCCATGTTGATGCGGGCAAACGCAGGCGGCGTGCGCACGTTGCCCATCAGCCTGTCGTCGCGGTCCGTAAATTCCCACAGCGCCCCGTCTTGCGCGAAGCGGGCCGGATCGGTGATGTCGAGCGCAAACACGCCTTGCGCCCCACCGCCCATGCCCGATACCAGCACCGTTTTCCAATGTCCCAGCGCCAGCACTTCCGCCGTGGCTGCCGCGCCGTCGAGCAGCGGGCCGGGGCTATAGTGAGTGCTCGCAGCGGCTGGCGCAAGGTGCAGCAGGGCCTGCGGCAGATAGGCAAACACTTCGCTGCCCGTGCGCGCATCGAAGGCATGCAACAAACCGTCGTTGGCGCCAAGGTAGAGCATTTTGCGCCGCTGCTGCAGCGCCTGGCGGTGCAAGCCATAGCCGGCGCCCGGCATGCCCAGTCGGGGCGCGCCCACGTACAGCAAATTGCCGTAGGGTGCCGCGCCCAGGCTGCCTGACCTGCGCCGCAGGAAGCCACCCGGCTGGCCCACCTCGTGCGTGCGCTGGCCCAGCAGGTACGCCAGGCGTACTTCCCCTTGACCATCACCGCCGTCGAATGCGCCGCGCTGTTCCGCATCGAGCCGCTTCCAGGCCAGCGGCATCAGGGCGCCCTTGGCGTCGGGCGTGTAGACGGGACGCAAGGATGCGGGCGTGCCATCCGGCACGGGCTTCTCTTGTCCGCCAGCGGTCCACGATGGCTTGCCGGGAAGCAGTGCCCCATCGGCGCCCACGGCAAACGCGGTGCGCGACAAGGTCATGCCGCCATCGGCCAGGCGCAGCTGCGTCTGAAACCAGTATGCCTCTTCCGTTCCGCTGGCCAGCGCCATCAGGGCCGGCCCCGCGAGCGTCGCTGGCAAGGTGGCCTTGTCGGCGGCCGCAAAAGCCGCGCGCAGTCCCGCGATCAAGGCGGCCGGATCGCTGCCGGGCAGGTAATGGGCGGGCCAGCGGCCATCCAGGCTCCATTCATCGAACGCGCTGCCCGTCGCACTCTTGAAGGGGTTGGCGTCGCCGTTCGCATCGAGAAAGCCGCCATATTTGGCCGCCAATAACAAGGGCGTAGCGGCGGGAGTGGCGGCAGATTCGCCCGCCGGGTCGCTCTGGCGCAAGTCGCCCGCATAGTGCTCGACCTTGGCAAGGCCGTCGCTCTTGCCAGGACGCAGGGCCTGCACGTGCGACCAGTAGGCAAGGCCTGCCGCATGGTAGCTGGCGCCGCCCGCTCCGTCGGCCAGCCATTCCAGCGCCGCCAGTTCGGGCCGTGGCGCGGGATTGCCAGGTGTGCCGCCGCTTTCCAGGCTGCCCACCGCATGTGTCCACGCCATCGCATCGAAGGGCGGCGGCGCAAAGCCATCGGCGGCGCGGGCGCGGTCGCCGTTGGATGCGGGAGTGTGCGGGACATTGCCGGGCACGTAACGGTCGCCCGCCATGCCCGCATCACCGAGACTGACGACGACATGGCGCTGGCAACTGGCCGTTTGCGGGTCGCTCCACGCAATCACGACCGGCAAGCCGTCATCGATGGCAGGCGGCGCCGTGGCAGGTGGTACGACGGCGCTGGCTTGTCGCCCCTGCAGGTAACGCAACGATTCGTACAGCAATTCGGCCAGCGGCGCCGCGCTGGCGTACGCGCCGGGCTGCCCGGCGTTGCCGCGGCCCAGGCCATTGATGTAAGCGGTCACCCCGCCGCCAGGGCCGGAGCTCTGGAACACATACACACCGGTGGCGGGATTCCATTCGGCACCGGCATTGTCTTGCGGCATAAAGTCGGGCGCCGTCCAGCGCTGCGTGCCCACGTGAGCCAATGGCACGCGCAGCACGCCGCCATACACGGGGCCGGCGCCGGAGCTCACGCCGTTCAAATGGCCAAACACGCCCACGCGCACCCTGCCGCCATGGCGTTGCACGGCGCCTACCGGCTTGTAGTTCTTGCCATACGCGAGGCATAAATCGTCGCGCAGCGGCCCTTCTTGCGCGTCGCAGACGCGCACGCGCGCGAGGAACACGCCGTGCGTGGCAGCAACGCCAGACGCGTCGCAATTGCCGCCCGGAGGCAAGCTGGCGTCGCCGAACAGCAGGCGATTACGGCAGGAAACGATGGCCAGTTGCGCCAGCGCAAACGGTGTCGCCGCCGACACCCCAGCCTGCAAGACCTTGCGCGGGAAGAAGACGGGGTGGGCAAAGAAGTCGATGGGGCTGTCGGCATCGGGTAAATTAGCGCGCTGCAGCACCGTCTTGCGCACCTCGTCGATGACGCGGTCGCCGCCCGTCAGCGCATAGCGGACGAGGTCGAGCATGCTGGTGCTGGCCCAGTTGAGAAAGTTGCCGCTAAAACTGTCGCCGCCGCAGCCGTGCAGCGCATCGGCCGGCTTCAGCACGGAGAAGTAAGCGGTCGCTACGCGCAAGTCCGGCAGCATGACGCCGTCCTTGCTGCGGTACGGATAGCTGTAGCACATGCGCGCATGAAAATAACCTGCGTACTCGCGCTGCGGTGCATAGTCGCCGCCATGCGCGGCCGCGGCGGCCGCATGCGTGAAAGACAGGTTGAGCAGCAGGTTCGGCGGCACGCGGGCGCCGTACAAACCTGCGTCGGCCCGCGCCAGCGCCACAGGAGGTGCGGCCGCGGCAAAGGCGCCGCCGCAAACGAGGAAAAACCAGCCGAGAAATAGCCAGGCAAACGACAAAGCCCTCATGGCCCCGCTCCCGCCGCTTGCTTGCGGTAATAACTTTGCAGCACGACTTGCGTGCTTTCCTGCGCGCCAAAACCGATGGCCGTGATGCGGTACACATAGCTTTCCGTCGCCAGGCCGCCAGCCACCGCCGTGGCCTGCGCGCCGGGCGGGTGAAACGGCAGCAGTTCGATCAGGTAGCGGGGCCGGCGCGACGGCAGGAAGCCCTGCCCCGTCTGCATGACGGCGCCCGTAAACTGGCCATACGGCACCGTGCGGCTACCCGCTTCGGCGCCATCGAGGTCCGTACTTAACCAGAGTGCCGGTGCGTCCGGCGCGGCGGGCAGGCACAGGCCCAGTGCGCCTCCCTCGCCGCAGCCATCCGCGAACCCGGCCGCGCTGCCTGGCGCGAAGAGGCTGCTGCGCCCAGGCGTGCCGGGCAAGCCTTCGATATCGTTCTGCGCATCCATCAATGCTTCCTCCGCCGCCTGAAACGCGATCTGCCGGTCGCGCTCGCCGCGTGCCGCCTTTTCGCCCTGCAAGGCCATCTGCGCCGCCGATATGCCCAGCAGCAAAATGATCACCAGCAGGCACAGCACATACACGAGCGTGGCGCCACCGCAGCGCGCACGAGAGGCGCAACAAGGTAGGCAACGGCGGACGCCAGCACCAGCCATTGCGCCGCCCGCCTAGGCTGGCCCGTTGCGCAGCATGATGCTCGTCTGCACCAGTTGCCGCAGCCGCGAGCGCGTCGCGGCAGGCAAGGCCGCGCGCGCGATGCGCACGCCCGTGTCGCCGGCGCCGTGCGCCTCGGCATACGCCTTGCCGAACAGGTCGAACTGCGCCGGCCCCAGTTCCGCCATCTTGTCCGCCTGGCCCGCCTCGCCATGCAACAACAACGCCACGCGCACGCTGGCCACGCGCTTCCAGTGCGTGCGGCGGTGAAAATCGCGCTGGCGCGCGGCCGCATCCGCACCCACCAGCACCAGCGCCGCATCGTCGGCGTCAAGCGCGCTGGCATTGACATAGCGGTTCGCCACGCCATCGGGCGGCGTATCCGTGTCGAGGCCATACAGCACCTGGAAGCCGTCGACGCCACGGATGATGGCGTCCGCGCCCCAGCCGTTCGCGCCACGGTATTTGCAGCGCAGTTCGCCCTCGCCATCGGCGCCCTGTGCTACATAGAAAATGCTCCAGCCCCGCTGCGCCTGCGTTTGCGCGGCACCCACGCCAAAGCCCGCGCAATTGAGCACGGAGCCGTCGCCGCCCTCTTCCTTGCCGGCGCCGTAATAGCGCAGGGCCAGCACGTCGCTGCCATGCAGGGCGCCAGGCAAAGCGCCGCTGATGCCCTCGCTGTTCTTGCCCAGGCTGCGCGCGTCGAGCCCGGCGACATTCGCGCTGTCGAAATCGGCATGGGCGACGGGCGCGGCGCTGCTGTCCCAGTTCACGTACGCCGTCTGGCGCACGGCGCGGGCGATGGTGTCGAGCGCATAGCGGCCGTTGTCGTCGAGGCGCGCGCTGGCGGACTGGTCGCCATAACTGCCGCTGGCCGCCAGCAGCATGCTACTGGCGGCCAGCATCAGCAGCGCACCGAGCGACAGGGCCACCAGCAATTCGACCAGACTCATGCCGCGATGCTGATATAGGACCTCGTTCATGCACCGCCTCCGCCCAGCTGGAATGCCAGCCTGGGCAGCGACTCGCCTGCCGCATTCTCGGCGGGCGAGCCATCGGGCAGGCGGCCGCGCCAGCCCAGCTTGATGACGATGGGCGCGCCCTTGCCGCCGCTGCACGTCCATTGCAAGCCTTGAGCGGCGGCATCCCACGCGGAAGTGTCGCGGCAAATGCGCAGGCGCGCGCCGGGCAAAGCCGCATGCAGCCGCTGCTGCCATTCGGCGATGTCGAATTGCGCCAGCTCGGCCGCGCTGCAGGCGACAGCACCGAAGCAGTCGGGCGCGCCGCCGCCCGCGTCAGAGCCGTCCGCCGCCGCGTATGCCACGTTCAAGTAGGGGTTGCCCGTATCCGGGCCATGCATGAGCACGCTGTTTGCGCGCATGCGCTCGGCCATGCCGGCCGCCAGTTGCACGCCCGCCGACAACAGCGCCGACTCATGGCGCGCGCGCAGGGAGTTCAGTTGCAGGATGCTGGCACCGAGCAGGCCCAGCGCCAACAGCAGCAGCGACACCAGCACCTCGACGAGGCTGCTGCCACCCGCAGGAAACATAGTGCGACCGCCCTTGCCCATGCGCTACTCCCTTCCGCAGACAGAGTCGCAGGAACAGGCGGCCCAGCTACAAGATAGGCGTGCGCAAAAAGCCGGGTCTGCGCTAGCGCAAACAGCACGGCGATAAGGTGAGAAGAACAGCGTTGGTGTTGATCAGGCCGCTTGCCAGGCGAACCTGGGCGTGGTGAACAAGAAGGCGAGCAAGAAGGTGAGCAAGAAGCCGAACGTCAGGGCGAAGGTCAGGGCTTGCGCGCCTGCCCCACTTCGGCGATGGCGTCCTGGAACTCGGCCAGGTCTTCGAAGTTCTTGTAGACGGAGGCGAAGCGGATGTAGGCGATCTTGTCCAGGCGCTTGAGTTCCTGCATGACGAGTTCGCCGATATAGCCGGAATCGACTTCGCGCAAGCCGCTGGTCAGCAGCTTTTCCTGGATGGAGGCGATGGCCGTATCCACGGAGGCGGCCGCGACGGGACGCTTGCGCAAGGCCAGCATCAAACTGCCGCGCAACTTATCCGCAGCGAACTCCGTCCGGCTGCCATTCTTTTTGACGACGGCCGGCATGATAAGTTCAATGCGCTCGTAGGTGGTAAAACGCTTGTCGCATTTGCCGCAGCGGCGGCGGCGCCGAATGGCATCCCCTTCCTCCGATACGCGCGTATCGAGAACCTGGGTGTCGCCGTGCTGGCAAAATGGACATTTCATGGGCTAGCTACAACTTTATAGTAATAATTACGGGAAATCGCCGCCCTTGTACAAAGGGCGCCCGAATCACTCCGGGCGCCCTTGGGCACGAAGGAATGTGTCATACAGAATCTTACTCCGTATGACACATTCTGGACAAATAATTATGCAGCGTACACAGGGTGCGCGTCGGCCAGGACTTTCACGGCCGCTTTCACGCGCTCGATGGTGGCGGCGTCATGCGGATTGTCCAGCACGTCGGCGATCAGGTTGCCCACTTCTTCCGCTTGCGCTTCCTTGAAACCGCGCGTCGTCATCGCCGGGCTGCCCAGGCGGATGCCCGAGGTGACGAATGGTTTTTGCGGGTCGTTCGGGATGCCGTTCTTGTTGCAGGTGATGTGCGCGGAACCGAGGATGGCTTCGGCTTCTTTGCCCGTCAGGTTCTTGGCGCGCAGGTCGACCAGCATGACGTGCGATTCAGTGCCGCCGGAAACAATGCGCAGGCCGCGCTTGATCAGGGTTTTCGCCAGCACGTCGGCGTTCTTGATCACTTGCTTCTGGTATTCGACGAATTCAGGGCTCAGCGCTTCCTTGAAGGCGACAGCTTTGCCGGCGATCACGTGCATCAGCGGGCCGCCCTGGATGCCAGGGAAGATGGCCGAGTTGATGGCTTTTTCGTGTTCGGCCTTCATCAGGATGATGCCGCCGCGCGGGCCGCGCAACGATTTGTGCGTGGTCGAAGTAACGAAGTCGGCGAACGGCACCGGGTTCGGGTACAGGCCGGCGGCGATCAGGCCGGCGTAGTGGGCCATGTCGACCATGAAGTAGGCGCCAACTTCCTTGGCGATCTTGCCGAAGCGTTCGAAGTCGATCTTTTTCGAGAACGCGGATGCGCCGGCGATGATCAGTTTTGGCTTGCGTTCGCGGGCCAGGCGTTCCATCGCCTCGTAGTCGATGTCTTCTTCCGCCGTCAAGCCGTAGGAGACGACGTCAAACCATTTGCCGGACATGTTCAGCGGCATGCCGTGGGTCAGGTGACCGCCTTCGGCCAGCGACATACCCATGATCAGGTCGCCTGGTTTCAACATGGCGAAGAACACGCCCTGGTTCGCCTGCGAACCAGAGTTCGGCTGCACGTTCGCGCATTCGGCGCCGAACAATTGCTTGACACGGTCGATGGCCAGTTGCTCGGCCACATCGACGTATTCGCAGCCGCCGTAGTAGCGCTTGCCTGGATAGCCTTCGGCATATTTATTCGTCAGCTGCGAGCCTTGCGCTTCCATTACGGCTGGCGACGTGTAGTTCTCCGACGCGATCAGTTCGATGTGGTCGTGCTGGCGCGTATTCTCTTTTTGAATGACGGCGAACAATTCAGGATCGACGTTGGCGAGGTTGTGATCTTTTGCAAACATGTAAAAACTCCAAGTATGAGGGTGCTTGTACTGGCAGGTTGGATCGAATGAGGGGAGCCGGCGTTAAGTGAATAACAACATTGGACAGGCAGCCTCTTCGTGCTTTTCCATAGTGGCTACCCAGGCGAACGGCTGATGAAAAATCTCACGTTTCCCGGTGGATGCCCACCTTTCGCCGGTTTGCCGATCACCATTCATGGAGATCGCCCGACTTTTCGCCAGTCACGTGAGACGTAATGGAAGCCAAATTGTAAGTTAAGTGCCCAAATTGAGCAAGGAATGCAACCGTGCGGCTATAATCGCCGCGCGCCACCCCAGCCGGAGTGCGGCCACAAGCTGCCCCGGGGCATGGCTGCGGCTTTTAAGCTGGACTTAAACCTGGCCATGGCATGTAAGCGTATGTTACGAAGCTTGCCATTGCACACGCCGGATTTACAATGCTGCGGTGCAACTTATATGCAGCTTTTGCATGGCTTTCCAGCAAGCGCCCACAGTCACAAGAAGAAAAATCGCGTAAAATGTTGCTCAATCTCACTACTGGCGCAATAAACATGCCTTCAGTCTTTACCTGGAACGTACGTGTCTACTATGAAGACACCGACGCCGGCGGCATCGTCTATTACGCTAACTACCTGAAATTCTTCGAACGCGCGCGTACCGAATGGCTGCGCGCCATCGACGTGGGCCAGCAGGAATTGCTGGAGCAGCACGATGCAATGTTCGTTGTCAAAAGCGTCAACGCCGACTATCATGCGCCAGCCAGGCTCGATGACACGGTAAGATTAACCTTAAGTATAGAAAAAATGGGGCGCGCCTCCATCGTTTTCCTGCAACAAGCCTGGTGCGGCGACCGCCTGCTCAACACGGCCCGCGTCAAGATCGGCTGCGTCGATTCGGCACTGCGCCCGCGCGCCGTGCCTGATGCAGTCGCGGCCCGCATGCGCGCCGCCTGAGCCCTACCCGCCACCCCCGGACAATTCACCCAACAGACTGCCAGCCAATGAACGTTACACAAGATCTTTCTTTCCTCGCGCTCATCTCCAATGCCCATTTGATCGTGCAACTGATCATGGCCCTGCTGCTGCTGATTTCCCTGACCAGCTGGACCTACATTTTCCGCAAGATGTTTGCCGTGCGCCAGGCGCGCAAGCAAACCATCGAATTCGAACGCAGCTTCTGGGCCGGCGGCAACCTACATGCGCTGCACCAGAACGCCAGCGGCAACCGCGACCAGAGCGGCGCGCTGGCCCGCATCTTCGATGCCGGTATGGGCGAATTCATCAAGGGCAAGGCTTCCTACGGTTCGCGTGAAGCGCTGGACGTCGGCGCCGTGCTCGACGGCGCACGCCGCGCCATGCGCGCCGCCTTCCAGCGTGAAATGGACGTGCTCGAATCGCACCTGGCCTTCCTCGCCTCCGTCGGCTCCGTCTCGCCCTACATCGGCCTGCTCGGTACCGTCTGGGGCATCATGAACGCCTTCCGCGGCCTGGCCAACGTGCAGCAAGCCACCCTGGCCGCCGTCGCGCCCGGCATTGCCGAAGCGCTGATCGCCACCGCCATCGGCCTGTTCGCCGCCATTCCCGCCGTCGTCGCCTACAACCGTTTTTCGCATGACATCGACCGCCTGGCGATCCGCTTCGAGAGCTTCGTCGAGGAATTCTCCAACATCTTGCAGCGCCAGTCGCGCTAAGAGGGAGCAGCGTCCATGGGTTCCTCATTCAATAGCGGCGGCATGCGCGGCGGCCGTGGCCGCAAGTTCAAGTCCGAGATCAACGTCGTGCCGTACATCGACGTGATGCTGGTGCTGCTGATCATTTTCATGGTGATGCCGTCGTCGAACAATCCCAGCGTGGTGAACTTGCCCAACGCGGAAAAGTCGGCGAAACCGCCTGATGACTATATTCAGATCGTGCTGAAACCGAATGGTTCGCTGTCGATTGGCGTCATCGGCAAAGAACAGCTGTCGCCGGAAACGGAACCGAACCGCGACGCCCTGCTGCGCAAGCTGCGCGGTTTGCACGAGAGCAATCCCGACTATCCCGTGATGATCGCGGGCGACAAGGAAAGCAAGTACGACGATGTGATCCAGCTCATTTCGGAAGCGAAAAAGATGGGCATTACCAGAGTCGGCCTGGCCACCAAGTAAGCGCAGCACCCTGTTTCCAGACTTGACCGTTTTTAGATAGACTAGACTTTGCAGAACAAACAAATCGACCATGTACTCGGCAAGCCCTACAGCGTGCCGCGCGAACGCAGCCGCTGGCCCTCGCTGGGCCTGGCGCTGGCGATGCACCTTGGGCTGCTGTTTTTCCTGTGGGTGGGCGTACACTGGCAAAATACGGAACCTGTCGCCGTCGAAGCGGAAGTTTGGGACATGAAAGTGCAGACGGCCGCGCCGCCGCCTGAAGTGGCGACGGAACCGGAGCCGACACCAACGCCGCCGCAACCGCAAGTGGAACAGCCGGCCCCGCCACCGCCGCCGCCCGTGGCCGCGCCCGAGCCGAAGGTCGACCTGCGCGAAGCGGAGATCGCACTCGAGCGCAAGAAGGCCAAGCTGAAAGAAGAAAAAGACAAAGCGGCAGCGGAAGAACGTCGCAAGCAGGAATTGAAGGAACGCGAGGAAGAAAAGCGCGAACTGGAAAAACAGAAGCAGAAAGAAAAAGACAAGGCTGACAAGCTGGAGAAAGAAAAGGCCGACAAGCTGGAGAAAGCCAAGGAAGCCAAAGAGAAAGCGGCGGAAGAAAAAGCCGAGAAAGAACTGGCCGATAAAAAAGCGGCGGCCGAAAAAGCGGCCAAGGCGAAAAAAGCGGCGGAAGAGAAAAAAGCCGCCGACAAGGCGCGCGCTGCGGAAATGAGCCGCATCACGGGTGCGGCGGGCGCCGGCACGACAGGCACGGCCGAGAAATCGACCGCGCCACGCAAGGACAGCGGCTATGTCGCTGCCCTGACGAGCAAGATCAAGAGCAATATCGCGTACAGCGGTAGCACGGACGTGCCGGGCAACCCGCGCGCCGTGTTCAAGATCGAGCAACTGCCAACTGGGGAAATTATTTCGGTCCGAAAGATTAAAAGTAGCGGCCTGCCGGCGTATGACAGCTCGGTGGAAAACGCCATTAATAAATCGTCGCCACTGCCGAAGAAAAAAGACGGCACCGTGGAACGCGAGATTGAACTCATATTCGAGATGAAGGATTTGCCTAAATGATGACCATGAAAAAAATGAGCTATGTCGTGCTCTGCGCCGGCCTGATGCTGGGAGCGTCAAGCGCCCAGGCGCAGCTGCGCGTGGAGATTACGGGGATCGGCAGCAACCAGATCCCGGTGGCTGTCGCCAGCTTCGTCAATGAATCGGCCGCACCGCAATCGCTGTCCGGCATTATCAAGGCCGACCTGGCGCGCAGCGGTGTGTTCAAGCTGATCGACGCCGATGCGCCCGTATCGGAAACGGCGCCCGTCAGCTACGAGCAATGGAAGTCGCGCGGCGCCGACGCGCTGGCGGCCGGCACCGTGCAAAGCATGGCCGATGGCCGCCTGGACGTGCGCTATAAGCTGTTCGACACCATCAAGGGCGCGCAGATTTCCAGCATGAACAATGCGGCCGCGCCGCAGTTCAACCGCCTGCTGGCGCACAAGATCGCCGATGACATCTATGAAAAGCTGACGGGCGTCAAGGGCGCGTTCGCCACGCGCATCGCCTACGTCACGCAATCGGGCCGCGAATACCGCCTGGAAATCGCCGACGCCGATGGCGAAGGCATCCAGGTCGCCCTGCGCTCGAACGAGCCGATCATTTCGCCGTCGTGGTCGCCGGACGGCACCAAGGTCGCGTATGTGTCGTTTGAAAAGAAAAAGCCGATCGTCTACGTACAGAATCTGGTGACGCGCCAGCGCACCATCGTCTCGAATGAAAAAGGTAGCAATTCCGCGCCGAGCTGGAGCCCGGACGGCTCACGCCTGGCCGTGGCCCTGTCGCGCGATGGTCATACCCAGGTCTATACCGTCAATGCCGACGGCAGCGGCTTGCGCCGCGTCAGCACCAGCAGCGGCATCGATACGGAACCCCAATTCTCGGCCGATGGCCAAAGCATTTACTTCACCAGCGATCGCAGCGGCGGACCACAAATCTACCGCATGTCGACCAGCGGTGGCGAAGCCAAGCGCGTGACGTTTGGCGGCTCCTACAACATCAGCCCGCGGATTTCGTCCGACGGGAAGACACTTGCTTATATTTCCCGTCGCGACGGCAATTTCCAGCTCTACGCGCTCGACCTGGCTAGTGGCCAGGAACTGCGCCTGTCGGACACCGCCAACGACGAATCACCGAGCTTTTCGCCCAACGGGAAATATATCATGTACGCGACCGAATCCGGACGACGCAAGTCGCTGGCAGTGGTATCGGTGGATGGCCGCGTCAAACAGCGTTTGACTACGCAAGCTGGCAATATCAAGGAGCCCACCTGGGGTCCTTTTATGAAGTAAATGCTGTACAGTTTCACCTTTAACCATGACCCGGAGAATAAAAATGAGTAACTTTAAAAGTTTGGCTTTCATCGCCGCTACCGCAGCCCTGCTGTCCGCCTGCAGCACCCCAGTCAAAGTAGCCGAGACCCCAGTGGTTGAGCGCGCTCCTGAAAAAGTCGTTGCGCCAGTTGACACCCGTCAAGTTCAGCCAGTGACGACCGCATCGGTCGATCCACTGGACGATCCAAAAGGCGTGCTGGCTAACCGCAGCATCTACTTCGACTTCGACAAATACGTCGTGCGCGAAGCGGACACCCCAGTTGTGCAAAACCACGCTGGCTACCTGGTGAAAACGCCTAGCCGCAAGATCCTGATCCAAGGTAACACCGATGAACGCGGTGGCGCTGAGTACAACCTGGCCCTGGGCCAGAAACGTGCTGAAGCAGTGCGCAAGTCGATGGCAGCTCTGGGCGTACCAGAAGGCCAAATGGAAGCCGTGTCGCTGGGCAAAGAAAAGCCTAAAGCACAAGGCAGCAACGAAGCAGCATGGGCAGAAAACCGCCGCGCTGACATCGTTTATTGATGTTGACAGGTGAGCGCGGCAGCATTGACGCTTACCTAACTGGCCAGTCATAGGCATAATAATGGGGCGCAGCGCGGTGATTCACCGCCCGGCGCCCCGTTTGCATGTTTGCGTAACCTTAGAAAGCCCGACCCATGATGACATTCTCGAAAGCCGGCGTCGCCGCCGCCTTGATGGCCGCGTTTGCCTACCTGCCCCTGCACGCCAACGCCGCCCTGTTCGATGACGACGAAGCACGCAAGGCCATCCTCGAGCTGCGCGCCAAGGTCGACGCCATGGCGCGTGACCTGAACAGCCGCATCGACGCCAAGGCGGACAAGACCAGCACCTTGAGCCTGATCAACCAGCACGACCAGACCATGCAAGAGATCGCCCGCCTGCGCGGCCAGATCGAAGTGCTGGGCAACGACCTGGCGAATGTGCAAAAGCGCCAGAAGGATTTCTACACCGACATCGACGCGCGCCTGCGCAAGCTCGAACCGCGCCAGGTGACCATCGACGGCCAGGAAGCGGCCGTGGGCGTATCCGAGCAAAGTTCATACGAATCCGCCTTCGGCCTGTTCAAGTCGGGCGACTACAAGGGCGCCGTGACGGCCCTGGACGGCTTTGTGAAACGCTATCCGGAATCGGCCTACGCTGCCAACGCGCAATACTGGCTGGGCAACGCCTATTACGCCCAGCGCGACTGCAAGAGCGCCATCACGGCCCAGCAGGCAGTGCTGAAACACTACCCGGACAGCCCGAAGGCGCCCGACGCCATGCTCAACATCGCCAGCTGCTACACGGAGCTGAAAGACAAGCCGAACGCGACCAAGACGCTGAACGCCCTGATCTCGCGCTACCCGGACTCCAGCGCGGCCCAGGCCGCCAAGGAACGGGCCGGTAAAAAGTAAAAGCGGGGAAAAAGTTGCCCGTTAGGTTTGACAGAATCCCGGGCACCCCCTATAATCTTTCTTCTTCGGGTCGTTAGCTCAGCTGGTAGAGCAGCGGACTTTTAATCCGTTGGTCGCAGGTTCGAATCCCGCACGGCCTACCACGAATACGCAGTACTGATCTGCTTGCGAGTTGTTATAGCAAGCATTTTTTTACTGCACAGTGTTACCGAAGTTGTTGTAAAAAGTTTTTGGGTCGTTAGCTCAGCTGGTAGAGCAGCGGACTTTTAATCCGTTGGTCGCAGGTTCGAATCCCGCACGGCCTACCAAATACTTCAGAGAAGCCAACCGTTCGCGGTTGGCTTTTTTGTTTTCTAGACCCGCCGCGCCCGCAGCCACTCCTTCAGCGCATCATTCATGCGCGTTTGCCATCCATCACCGGTGGCCTTGAACGCGTCGAGAATTTCAGCGTCGAAGCGTATGGTCGTGCTGACCTTGCCGCCGCTACCCGCAGGCCTGCCACGGCGGCGCACCATTTCTTGCTGCGCCTCGGGACGGGAAACGGGCTTGTCGCCCACTTGCCAGACGCCTTGCTCAAAAAAACCATCCGTCAATTCAGGCGCGTCGTCGGGGTCAACCCAGGCCTTGCTTGTATTTGTCGATTTCGCGTTCATTTGCCTTCCTCATGCTGATGATTCTGCGCGCCAGGCCACGCGGCGTCCAGACCAGTACGACCAGGCGCTCATCGAGCCAGCCTGCAGTGATGAAGCGGGGTTCGCCGTAGTCCTGGCGCTGGTCCGGCAGCGTAATGGTGAGCCCGTCAAACACTACACGCGCACGCGCAAAGTCGAGACCACGCTCCCTGAGCGTCTTTTCACGCTTGGCAGCATCAAAAGTGATTCTCATTATTTATTGTAGTAACAAATAATAGAAACAGCCAGCCCTATTTCACGGGCAAGGGCGCCATCGGGACTGCTACATCGCCACCCTTAACGCGACGCCAATGCCGGCCTCCCCGCCAGATGCGCCACCACGCCACCCATCACCCGCCCCAGCGGCACCTCCACCCAGCGGTAAAACGCGGCACCGGCCGCCAGGCTGGCGCCCCAGGCCGTCAGCATGCCCAGCGCCTGCCACTCCGGCTCGAGCGGGACATAGCTGATAAACAGCGCATTCACCAGCAGGCTGACGGGGAAGTGCACGAGGAAGACAGCATATGAAATACGCCCCAGGGCGTTGATGACGTTCCAGGCGCCGCCGTGGGACGGCGTGCGGGCGCGGCCGAACAGGAACAGGGCACAGGCGACGATCAGGGCCAGGGCGATGCGGCTGCGGTAGTCGACAGCCAGGGCCAGCAGGACGGGCACGGCGGCCATGGCCATGAGCACAGTCATGGCACCTGGTTTGCGGGCTGGGTCGCTGGCCCACCAGGCCAGCATGCCAAGGCCATAGCTACCGAAGAAATACGGCGCCCAGTTGTCCCAGTCCGCGTCGATATTGAAATACAGCAAGGAAAAAGTGATACCCACGGTGACGGCCAGCGGCATCAGCCAGTGCCCGCGCCGATGGCCCGTCACGCGGCCACCCAGCCACAGCAGCGATACCGTCAGCAGGTAGAGCTGGAAATCGATGGCCACGTACCAGGCGCCAGCCGACAGCGATTCATAGCCCAGCACGCCGTGCAGCAGCAAGGCATGGGCGCTCAGCTGACCCAGGGTGACGGCGGCCGACATGGAGTCGTGCTGCATCCAGATGCCTGCCACGGGCGTGATGATGGCCGCGAGCAAGGTGGCAGTCAGGAATGGCGGCGCCAGCTTGGCATAGCGGCGCCAGATCGCCTGCAGCGGGGCGGCGATGCCGGGATGGCCGGCTGGCGAAAGGGATTTGGCGACCAGAAAGCCGCCGATGACGAGAAACACTTGCACGGCGATGCGCGCGCTGCCGCCCAGCCAACCCAGCAACTCGGGCCACAGCGGCTGCACGTAATCGGACATGGGTCCGTAAAACGCCAGGTGGTGCAACACGATCAACTGCGCCGCGCCTGCCTTCAAACCATTGATCCAGCCAAACTGCGGACGATGTGCCAGATCCGCCTGTGATACCACTGCTGCTGCCGTCATTCCCTATCCTTGCCGTGCCAGGTAGTGTCGCCAGCCCATCGCGCAACAGGCGCGCGGCTGAGGATTTACCGAAAGGCCGACATCATAGCCGAGCCTGGCAAATGGCGGGGCACGGCAGGCGGCTAGACTCCCCGCCCGCCCGCGTCCGGCGCCTCGGGCGCCACTGGCTGCTGCGCCAGGATGGCGTCCAGCAAGCCGGGAAAGCGGCTTTCGATATCGGCGCGGCGCAAGGTGTTCATGTGCGTCGTGCCCGCGTTTTCCGTGTAGACGAGGCCCGCTTCGCGCAAGACCTTGAAATGGTGGGAAACGGTCGACTTCGGCCGCCCACCGTCGAGGTCGCCACAAGCGGCCGCGTCGACTCTGGCCAGGTGGCGCACGATGTCGAGGCGAATGGAATCGCTCAAGGCGTATAGCACTCTTTCAAGGACGAATTCGCTGGCGGGAGGATGTTTGTGTGGGCGCATGAGCAGAATCATACAGCATGCGCTATACTAATTCCATTCTTCGAATATTTACGAACTACCGAATCAGCATTTCCATACTTTCCATACACCACCATCAACAAAGGCCACCATGTCCGCCCTCTTCCAGCCCTACACCCTCAAAAACGTCACCCTGCGCAACCGCATTGCCGTGCCGCCCATGTGCCAGTACATGGCCGTCGATGGCGTCGCCAACGACTGGCATCTGTCGCATTACGCGGGCATGGCCCGTGGCGGTGCCGGCCTGGTGATCGTCGAAGCGACGGCCGTGGCGCCGGAAGGCCGCATCACGCCCGGTTGCACGGGCATCTGGAACGATGACCTGGCGCAAGCCTTCGTGCCTGTCGTCAAAGCCATCAAGGCGGCCGGCTCCGTGCCCGGCATCCAGATCGCCCACGCGGGCCGCAAGGCCAGCGCCAACCGCCCATGGGAAGGCGACGACCACATTCCTGAAGGCGACGCGCGCGGCTGGCAAACCATCGCCCCGTCCGCCATCGCCTTTGGCGGCGGCCTGCCGAAAGTGCCGCGCGCCATGGACCTCGACGATATCGCCCGCGTGAAACAGAACTTCGTCGACGCGGCCGTGCGCGCCCGTGAAGTGGGCTTCGAATGGCTGGAGCTGCACTTTGCCCACGGCTACCTGGCGCAAAGCTTTTTCTCGGCCCACTCGAACCAGCGCGACGATATCTATGGCGGCAGCCTGGAAAACCGTAGCCGCTTCCTGCTGGAAACCTTGAAAGCCGTGCGCGCAGTGTGGCCCGAACACCTGCCGTTGACGATCCGCTTTGGCGTGCTGGAATTCGACGGCCGCGACGAGCAAACCCTGCTTGAATCCATCGGCCTCGTGCGCCAGTTCAAGGATGCCGGCATGGATATGATCAGCGTCAGCATGGGTTTTACCATTCCCGACGTATCGATTCCGTGGGGCCCGGCCTTCATGGGTCCGATTGCCGAGCGCGTGCGCCGCGAAGCGGGCGTTCCCGTCTCGTCCGCCTGGGGCTTCGGCACGCCAGCCATTGCCGAGCGCGTCGTCAAGGAAGAGCAGCTGGACGTGGTGATGGTGGGCAAGGCGCACCTGGCCAATCCGCACTGGGCATATTTTGCCGCCAAGGAACTCGGCGTGGAACGCGCCTCGTGGACCCTGCCGGCGCCGTACGCGCACTGGCTCGAGCGCTACTGATCGTCCTTGACCGTCGCCGGATGCCCCTCCAGGGGCAATTCCGGCAGGAACAACAAGAAGACCAGTCCCAATAGCAGCAACACGGCGCCGGCGCCAAACACGCTGGCGATCGCATGGCGGTAGACGTCCACCGTCTGCATCGCTGCCTGCGCGCCCAGCGCCGAGACCGCTTCCACGCCGTGCTTGTGCAGCTGATGCGCGAGGATGGCGCCGGACGCCGTCACGCCCAGCAAGCCGCCCAGCGAGCGGAAAAAAGCCAGCATGGCCGTACCCACGCCGCGGCGCGCCAGCGGCAAGGCATTTTGCACGGCAATCGTCATGTTCGGCATCACCAGTCCCAGTCCCGTGCCGAGCAGGAAGATGGCCGGCTCGATGACCCAGTAACCACGCGACGTTTCCATGCCCCAGGCCAGCACGGCAAACGCCAGCAGCGCCACGGCCAATCCCATCACCTGCACCATTTTGTACTTGCCCGAGCGCGACAGCACGCGGCCGTTGAAGATCGACGAGGCCACCAGCCCCACCATCATCGGCACCGTCATCACGCCGGACTCCGCCGGACTCGTGCCCATCACCAGCTGGAAAAACAGGGGGAAGAAGACGCTGGCGCCCATCAGACCCATGAAGGTCACGGCCATCACCAGGCTGGCGATATTGAAGGTGCGGTTCTCGAACAGGTCGGGCGGCAGCACAGGTTCATCCACCCGGCCCACGTGCACCGCCAGCCAGAGGCCCAGCAGCACGGCAACGCCGCCGCACACCTTGATGGCCAGCGCATCCCACGGCCACTCGGTGCCGCCCAGCGCCAGCACCAGCAGGGCCGCCGTGACGGCGCCCGTCAGCAATGCCGATCCCAGATAGTCGATCTGGTGTGCATGCGTGCGCACGGGTTTGCGCATGGCGCGCGCGATGATGACAAAGGCAGCCGCGCCAATGGGCAGGTTGACATAGAAAATCCAGTGCCACGACCACGCATCCGTAATCACGCCGCCCAGCACGGGGCCCAGCACGCTGGTGACGGCATACACGATGGGCACCATGCCCTGGCGCTTGCCCCGTTCGGCCGGCGGCACGATGTCGCCAATAATGATTTGCGCCAGCGGCATGAAGCCGCCCGCACCCAGGCCCTGGATGGCGCGAAAAATGATCAGCTCCGTCATGTTCTGCGCCAACCCGCACAGCACGGAACCGAGCAAAAAGGTCAGCAGGGCCGTGAAGATCATGGGACGGCGGCCGTACTGGTCGGCCAGCTTGCCGTACAGGGGCATGGTGGCCGTCGAGGCCAGCACGTACGCCGTCACCACCCACGACAGATGCGCCATGCCGCCCAGGTCGTCGACGATGCGCGGCAAGGCAGTGGCGACGATGCTCTGGTCCAGCGCACCGAGGCCCAGCACGGCCATCAGGCCCAGGTAGATGGCGCGCACTTCGCGCTCGGTGACGGGTTTCGCGGCATCTTTTTCAGCACCTGCGGCGTGATCGTGGCCGCTCATGCCTGGCCAATCTCAAGCAGGGGCTGCATGGCGGCAGCCAGCGCATCGACCTGCTGCGGCGACAAGCGGGCGATGCGCCGCGCCAGCGCATCACGACGGCGCGCGCGCAAGGTTTCGAGCATGCTCAAGCCTTGCGCGGACACCTGCAAGCCCGAGCGACGCCGGTCCTGCGGATCGGGCGCGCTGCGCTCGACCAGCCCCGCTTCTTCGAGCGACTTGACTTGCGCGCTGACGGTGGGCCCGCGCACATTCTGCAGCCGCGCCAGCGCGGCCACGCCGATGCCGGGCTGCTCGTGAATCAGCGCCAGCAGCATGTATTGCATCATCGACACACTGCCTTCCAGCTCGCCCCCTTCGCGCTGCATGGAGCGCAGCAGGCGCTTGAACGCCAGGCGCAAGTCATCGGACAGCGCCAGCGCGCGTTCGGGAATGGGGAAGTCTTCAGTATTGGGCATGGGCACATATAAGTAGGTAGTCTATCTACCCATATTATGCCGTACCCGGACACCACGCAAGGCTTTTTTCCATCCCTGCCCTTCCCAAAACCGCCGTTGGCCGTCATAATAGCCGCCCTTGGGTCGTTAGCTCAGCTGGTAGAGCAGCGGACTTTTAATCCGTTGGTCGCAGGTTCGAATCCCGCACGGCCTACCAAGAATTTGCAGTCCGCTTACTTGCCGCCATGGCAAGCCACGTACCGCACAGTGTTACCGCAGTAAGTAGTCAAGTTTTTGGGTCGTTAGCTCAGCTGGTAGAGCAGCGGACTTTTAATCCGTTGGTCGCAGGTTCGAATCCCGCACGGCCTACCAAATACCGTAGCAAAAATCAGGCTTTCCCGTTTGCGCGGGAAAGCCTTTTTTACGTCAGCATCTTCACTCACTAGCTGACACTTTTGCAGCTCCCCCTGCGAACAATGCTACGATTGGTTCCCGCTCGATGGGTGGGGCGGTAAAAACGCTAGATTGGTTTTCATGTCATGACTAGCTAGATACGCTAAGATAGTGTGATACCAAGACATATCCTACCCTCCTCACGCCTCATCCGAAATACCTTGTCGTACTGCAAAATGACTGAAATTAAGATACTAGAGACGACAGATTCTGAAAGATGCCTCAAATGGCTAAACTAGGACGGTTACAACATATCGAGCTATCGGGATTTCGCTCGATTAAGCAACTAAGCCTCGACCTCTCGCCACTCAATATATTGATCGGCGCCAATGGCGCGGGAAAATCCAACTTCATTAGTTTCTTCAAATTCATGAACAAGCTTTTGGAGAAGGAACTCCAACTACACGTCCGCACTCAATTAAATGGGGCAGACCGCACACTATATTTCGGACGCAAGGTCACGGACAAGCTCACTATTGATTTACATTTTCGGCCTAACAGCTACCGCACCACTTTGGTTCCGACCAATGATGATACGCTTGTGTTTGCAAGTGAGTTCGCCTTATTTCATGGGGATGAGGTCGGCTATGCAGGAGGCACAAAAAGTCGCCCTCTGGCTAGCGCCGGGGCACAGGAAACAGGATTGCCCCAACCGGGCTCTGCCACTCCAGCACAATATGTGGCAGCCTACCTGCAGGACTGGAAGGTCTATCATTTCCATGATACGAGTGACACAGCCAAGGTAAAAGGCACTTACAGCATCCATGCAACTGAACGCCTGATGTCGCAAGGCGAAAATCTTGCAGCTTTCCTCAATCACATCAAGGATACGGAAAACTACCAGCGCATAGTACGCACGGTTCAGCGGGTAGCGCCTTATTTCAGTGACTTCATCTTTCAACCCGAAGCAAATGACATGATTCGTTTACGCTGGAAGCACAAGGGGAGTGATGACTACTTCGATGGGACAATGCTGTCAGATGGAACCTTGCGCTTCATCTGCATGACCACCTTGCTCCAGCAACCATCATTGCCCACCATGATCTTGCTGGACGAACCGGAACTTGGCTTGCATCCCTTTGCGATGCAACTGCTGGCAGGAATGATGCGTTCAGCTAGCGAAAACACCCAGATTATTGCCTCTACACAGTCAGTCACTCTTGCCAACCAATTTAGCTGGGAGGATATGGTGATCGTTGACCAGGACAGCAATGGTTCACAATTCCGGCGACTTCAACAAACGGAGGTATCGTCGTGGCTTGAGCAATACAGGCTAGGAGATGTCTGGGAAATGAATGTTCTTGGAGGAACTCCTGAATGAGGCGTTTAGGAATTAGCACTGAAGGCGCAACAGAGCGCGAATTCGTCAATAGAATAGTGCGCCCTCACCTGACACACTTCGGCTTTCACACGGTAGCCATCGACTTGCGCGGCAACATCAGTCTCGACAAGATAAGAACCAATCTACCCGCACTATTCGGCGCATTCGATATTGTCAGCACGTTTTTTGACTTCTACGGTTTCAAAGGCCGTGGAAATCGCACGATTGTTGAACTGGAGAATGACATTCTGGAATTGGTAAACATCGCTCAGCAACAGCGCTTTATTCCTTACGTCCAGCAATACGAATTTGAAGCCTTGTTGTTTGCTGCTCCAACACAGGCAGTGGAATGGCTTGACGGCAGCGCCCTAAGTTTAGCGGCCATGCAGGAAGCAGTACGTAAATCCGGATCACCTGAAAAGGTCAACGACAGCGTCGAAACAAGCCCGTCGCATCGACTGCAAGCATTGTTTTCACATTATGACAAAAAGCTGCATGGACCAGAAATTATCGAACTAGTAGGGCTAGCTGAGATTCGCGCGCAATGTCCGCGGTTCAATGTCTGGCTGAGGCGTCTTGAATCATTTGGGACACCACCACCATTGTAACTACCGGTACGCCCTCGATCCAATCGAGACCTGACCCTCGACACTGTTGCCAGCCAAATGGCGGATCGCGGATCGCACGCGGATCGGGGGCAAGTCCCGCGCCAGTACACAATTTCAGCCTTGGCCGTCTCTATCTGCAGCAAGTTGCTGCTTTATCAAACACCGATATTGCTCGATTCACTGCCATGCCCTTCCCCATACCTGCCCGGCGTCACCCCCATCACCCGCTTGAACATGGCAATGAAGGCGCTGACGTTGTCGTAGCCCAGTTCCAGCGCAATCGTCGTGACCGGCTGGCCGGCGGCCAATAATTCCAGGGCGCGCAGGATGCGGGCGCGCTGGCGCCAGGCGGAGGGGGTAAAGCCGGTCTCGATCGTGAAACGGCGCGCCAGGGTGCGCGGCGAGACGCCGGCCCAGGCGGCCAGCGCTTCCACGCCCCGCTCGTCGGCCAGGTCATCGAGGATGGCGCGCGCCACGCGCAGCAGGCGCGGGTCCGTGGGCAGGGGCAAGCCGAAGGGCTCGTGCGGCGCGGCGGCGATTTCGTCGAGGATCACGGCCGCCACCCGAGCCTGCCGTGTATCGAGCGCGCCATCTTCCCAGGCGCTGGCGCGGCCCACCGCTTCGCGCAGCAGGCCCGAGACGCGCATCACGCACGGCGCGGCGGGCAAGTCGGCGCAACTGGCCTCGTCCATATACACGCTCCAGCCCGTAAACGGGCCATGCGAACGCAACGCATGGACGTGATGGGGCGGCATCCACACGCAGTGGCTGGCCGGCACCACCCATTGCCCGCTGTCGGCGGCAACGGAGAGCAAGCCCCGCATGGCGCCGAACAGCTGGCCGCTGGCGTGGCGGTGCGCCGCCGTCACCCGCTGCTGCGGCTGGGTAATGCGCATGGCGCGCAGCGGCAGCGATGGCGACAAGATTGGCGGATTTGACGTATCAAATGACATAAACAACGCAGGCAAGACAATCCAGCCATCATACAGTGGAGTCTCTTACTATTTCAGGAGTTCACCATGCGCGCAGAAGACGTATTGCCGGATCAACAAAACCAGGGCCAGTTCAATGGCGTGACCGTACGCAAGGGCACGGTGGGCGCCTTCCTCGCCAATGCCAAGGTATGGCTGGACGAGTCCAGCGGCATCGACGAAAAGGCCGTCGCCGAGCGCGACATTGTCGACGCCTTGCCCGCTCTGCACGCGCTGGGACTGTTCGATATTGTGCAAGTGCGCGATGCGGCGCTGCGCGAACTGGTGGCTGCCCCCACAGCGCGAGCGGACTGACTCGTCCCCGGCGCGCATTTCCTCTATCATGCTGCTTTGCCCGCCTTCGCACCCGCCATGCCGTTTACCATTGCCACCCCCGTCCACAGCGAACTGATCATCAAGAAAAGCCGTTTCATCGGTTGCGTGCAACCGATGACGGACCGCGCCAGCGCGCAGCAGGTGGTCAATGACTTGAAGGCGCAGCATCCGGGCGCCTGCCATGTGTGCTGGGCCTTGCTGGCGGGTGGGCAATCGGCGGCCGTCGATGATGGCGAACCGAGCGGCACGGCCGGGCGGCCCATGCTCGACGTGCTGCGCCACCAGGACCTGGAAGGCGTGCTGGCGACCGTCGTGCGTTACTTTGGCGGGATCAAGCTGGGCGCGGGCGGCCTGGTGCGCGCCTACACGGACAGCGTGGCGCAAGCGCTGTTGCAGGCGGAAAAGACGGCCATCGTGCGCCAGCGTACCCTGCGCTGCACAGTGCCATATGCAATGGAAGGCATGCTGCGCCGCGAACTCGATGGCGCCGGCGCCACCTTGCTGAGCGTGGAACACGGCGAGCACGTGCTGTTCGACTTCAGCCTGGCGGAAGCGGCGGCCACCGCCCTGCTCGCCCATCTGCATGAAGCGGGCAATGGGCGGATAGCCTGGCTGAAAGTGGAAGCCGAAGAGGAAGAATAAAACTTACAAATTGGGTGGGCGCTTGATCTGCAGCAAGATGAAATGCGTCCACGCCAGCGCCGGCAGCACCAGCAACAGCAGCATCAGTCCGGCCGGCATGTCCGGCACGAAACGCACGAAACAGCCAAGAAAGCCGGCGATGGCCAGCCAGAAGCGCCAGTTGAACGCGTATGCCTTGCGCGCCACGGTGGCCAGCGCGATGCGCCAGAACTCCAGCAAGGCCCACACGCCGCCCGTCAGCAGCAGCGCGGCCAGCGCATTGGCGCCGGGGGCGGCGGCCCAGGTGCGCACCAGGTTGTACAACAGCACCGGATAGCCGGCCGTGATGGCCAGGGTGGCCGGGCCGGCGGCGATGACAGCTTCAAACAGCTGCCCTTTGGAACGATGATCCACTGATACTCCTCAAGCCACGACGCCGGAATGGGCGGCGACCACTTGCAGCGCGCCCGCCGCATCCTGCGCCCAGACGCGCGTAAAACGGAAGTCGCCATGCGTTTCAACATCGTGATAGGTGCCCGTCAGCTGCATGCGCACAGAGACGACGGCCACGTTGCCGCTGATGCGCACATGGCGCTCGGACGCGCGCAGATCCGTGATGGCCAGCAGGCGCTGCTCGTGCGCGGCCAGGTCCGCATGCTTGCTCAGCAAGTGGCCCAGGTGATTGGTAAACAACAAGTCGTCGGCCAGCAAGACATTCAACGCGGCCACGTCGGAGGCCATCATGGCCAGGCGCAAGCGCTCTTCCGCATCGAGCACTTGTACTTCAGTTAATGCATTCATCTTCTTCCTATCAAATAGTCTGGCGCATATTAGCAAACGGGAAAAGCATGCTTGCACGAAATAGCTAATTTCACAATCAGCCACAAGGCTTATACCTGTGAAGCATATTTATATAGCGTAATATTCGCAGCGGTATTGCGCAAAACGCCACCATAGTACTGTACAGTGCTTGCCCTTCCGCCCCGGGCTGGGGCAGCTGTCAGTTGTAGTACAGTTTATGTGCTCCGTGCAGTCTCGAATAAAACCAAGATAAGGCCCCTTCATGGCAATTAACATCATCCTGAACCTGCTCGTTGCGTTGCTCGTCTTCGCCTTCATGTTCCACCAGCAACGCAAACACGCGACGTTTACCGTGCGCGTCTTCACGGGCCTGGGCCTGGGCGTGCTGCTCGGCGCGGCCGTGCAGTGGCTGTACGGCGCCGGCTCGCCCATCATTGCGGGCACCAATGAATACATCGACATCGTCGGCAGCGGCTACGTCAAACTGCTGCAGATGATCATCATGCCGCTGATCATGGTGTCCATCATCTCCGCCATCCTGAAACTCAAGGACGCGAGTTCGCTGGGCAAGATCAGCGCGCTGACCATCGGCACCCTGCTCATCACCACGACCGTCGCCGCCGCGCTGGGCATCCTGATGGCCAAGCTGTTCGGCCTGACCGCTGTCGGCCTGACGTCGAGCGCCGCCGAAGTGGCGCGCGGCGTGCAACTGCAGGGATCGCTGGAAACGGCGAAAGCCCTGTCCCTGCCGAAACTGCTGGTCAGCTTCGTGCCGACCAACCCCTTCCTCGACATGACGGGCGCGCGCAAGACGTCGACCATCGCCGTGGTGGTGTTCTCCATCTTCATCGGCATCTCGGCCACGGGCATCGCCGCGAAAAAGCCGGAAATCTTCGCCTCGTTCGAGAACTTCATGAAAGTGGCGCACGCCATCGTCATGCGCATGGTCACCCTGGTGCTGCGCCTGACGCCGTACGGCGTGTTCGCACTGATGTTTGAAGTGGTCGCTTCGTCGAGCTACACGGACATTTTAAAATTGATCAACTTCGTCGTCGCCTCGTACAGCGCGCTGATATTGATGTTCCTCGTGCACCTGGCCATCATCGCCGGCGTGGGTCTCAATCCGCTGCGCTTCGTGAAAAAAGTCTTCCCCGTGCTGGCCTTCGCGTTCACCTCGCGCACCAGCGCCGGCTCGATCCCGATGAGCGTGCAAACGCAAACCCAGCGCCTGGGCACGCCGGAAGGCATCGCCAACTTCGCCGCCTCGTTCGGTTCGACCATCGGCCAGAACGGCTGCGCCGGCATCTATCCAGCCATGCTGGCCGTCATGATCGCCCCGACAGTCGGCGTCGATCCCTTCACGGTCAGCTTCCTGCTGCCGCTGCTGGCCATCATCACCATCGGTTCCGTCGGCGTGGCCGGCGTGGGCGGCGGCGCCACGTTTGCCGCCCTGATCGTGCTGTCGGCAATGGACTTGCCCGTCGCACTGGCCGGCTTGCTGATCTCCGTCGAACCGCTGATCGACATGGGCCGCACGGCCCTGAACGTGAGCGGCTCGATCACGGCTGGCACCGTCACCAGCCGGGTCATGGGGCAGACCGACCTGGCCGTCTACAACAGCGACGATGCGCCCGACCTGGACGAGGCGGAACACACAGCCTAAGAACGTATCCAGCGGCGCGCCGCGCCTTGCCGCTTTCCTCTATATTGATTCACAATAAATGCAGAGGAAGGCGCAAGGCGATGGAACAGAAATGGCCGCAGCAAATCTGGATCGTGCGTCACGGCCAAAGTGCCGGCAACGTGGCGCGCGATGCCGCCGAAGCGGAAAAGCAATTGTTGATCGCCATCGCCGAGCGCGATGTCGATGTCCCCCTCTCCGAGCTGGGCACGCGCCAGGCGCAAGCCCTGGGCGACTGGTTCGCTACACTTCCCCCTGAACAACAACCGACCGTCGTGCTGTATTCGCCGTACGTGCGGGCGCAGCAGACGGCGCAAGCCGTGCTGGCGCGCATCGATGCGGACAGCTTGAGCTCCGTGGTGGCCGACGAGCGCCTGCGCGAAAAGGAATTCGGCATCCTCGACCGGCTGACCGTGCACGGCATCGCCAGCAAATACCCGGAATTGCACGAGCAGCGCCAGCACGTGGGCAAGTTTTATTTCCGCCCGCCAGGCGGCGAAAGCTGGTGCGACGTCATCCTGCGCCTGCGCAGCGTGCTCGACACCATCACCCGCGAATACCGCGGCGAAAGGGTGCTGATCGTGGGCCACCAGGTCATCGTCAATTGCTTCCGCTACCTGCTGGAACGCTGCGACGAGCAAGCCATCCTGGCCATCGACAAGGCGGCCGACGTGCCCAACTGCGGCGTCACCTCGTATGCTTTCAACCCCGCCCTGGGCAAGCGCGGCAAGTTGCAGCTGGACCTGTGCAACTTCGTCGCGCCTTTGGTCGAATCGGGCACACCCGTCACGGCCCAGCCCGACATGCCGGCCGCGCCCAAATCCTAGTTCTTCGGAGGCATGCATGGACACCACCGACATCACCGCCACCCTGCTGCGTTCCTGGCCCCTGCCCATGCCCCAGCCCGGCGGCGACAAGGAAGTACGCGGCCATTTGCTGATCGTCGCCGGCTCGGCGGAAATGCCGGGCGCCATCTTGCTGGCCGCCACGGCCGCGCTGCGCGCGGGCGCGGGGAAGCTGACCCTGGCGACGGGCGCGTCAGTGGCGGCGCAAGTGGCCGTCGCCATGCCCGAGGCGCGGGTCATCGGCCTGGACGAAACGGCGCTGGGCGGCTTCCGCCATGAAGCGCAACATCAGCTGGCGCCGCTGGCCGGCAAGGTGGACGCCGTGCTCGTCGGGCCAGGCATGTGCGACACGGCCGCCAGCTGCGAACTGATGCGCCATTTGCTGCCCCTGTTTGCCGGCAGTCGTTTGATCCTGGACGCCTGCGCCATGCAGGTCGTGCGCAAGCCCCCGCACTTCCGCTTCGAGCAGCCCGTGCTGCTGACGCCGCATGCGGGTGAACTGGCCCAGCTGATGGGCCTGTCAAAAGACGCCGTGCTGGCCGACCCGCATGCCTGCGCCACGGACGCGGCGCGGCGCTGGAACGCCATCGTCGCCCTGAAAGGCGCGCTGACCGTCCTCGCCATGCCCGATGGCACCAGCTGGACACATGCGGGCGGTAATATCGGCCTGGCCATTTCCGGTTCCGGCGACACCCTGGCCGGCATCATCACGGGCCTGGCCGCACGCGGCGCGCCGCTGGAGCAGGCGTGCGCCTGGGGCATCGCCCTGCATGCGCTGGCGGGCGAACAACTGGCCCTGCGCTTCGGCATCCTCGGCTATCTGGCGCGTGAAATCCCGGCCGAGATTCCCGCCCTGCTGCGCAATCTGGCGGCATAAAAACAACAGCATAAGCATATCCAGAAAGAATCGTTAGCGCCGGCGGGCGCCTCCCTTAAGCTCATTGCAACTGTTTCCACACGAACACTAATCGAGCCCAAAGGACACCGCCTTGTATCCGCGCCATTCAACCACCACGCCTTCCCTTCCCGCCACGCCGCTGCGCGCCATCGTGCTGGCCTGCGCCATGCTGGGCACGGCGCCCGCCTGGGCACAGGACGCGCAGACCACCACCGGCGGCGCCTCTGAAACGGCCAGCGCCAGCATCGACCAGGTCACCGTCGTCGGTTCGCGCGCGCGCAACCGCACCGTCTTCGACAGCAGCGTGCCCATCGACCGTTTCGGCGCGCGCGAAGTGAGCAATGCGCTGTCGACGGGCGACGCGGGCGCGGCCCTGCAAAACCTGTCGCCGTCGATCAACTTCCCCCGCATCGAGTCGAGCGGCGCGTCGGACTCCGTGCGCGGCATCCAGTTGCGGGGACTGGCGCCCGACCAGGTGCTGGTGCTGATCAACGGCAAGCGCCGCCACTCGAGCGCCGTGCTCGACACGGAAAGCAGCTTCGCCGGCACCGTGCCGGTCGACATCAACGCCATCCCGCCGAACGCCATCGACCACATCGAAATCCTGCGCGACGGCGCCGGCGCCCAGTACGGCAGCGATGCCGTGGCGGGCGTGATCAACATCGTGCTGAAAAAGGCGCGCACGGGCGGCGCCGCTTCCATCAGCTATGGCGCCAACCACACGCATTTCGAGCCGACCGATCAAACCCTGACGGATGGCCAGACCGTCATTGTCAACGCCGACTATGGCGTGCCGCTGGGCGAAGCGGGCTTCTTCCGCTTCGGCGCGGAAACGCGGCGCCGCTCGCCCACGGAACGGGCCGGCCCCAGCGACGCGGGCTGGACGTCCTACAACTTCACGCCAGCCGACCAGGCGCTCGACGGCAAGGTCGTGTTCAAGTCCGGCGACTCGCGCCAGCGCAACAACTATTTGTTCTACAACACCCAGCTCACCCTGGCCAACGGCCTCGACCTGTACTCGTTTGCCACCTTGAACGAACGCAAGTCGGACGGCAGCGCCTACTTCCGCTATCCGGGCGACCCGTCGAATGTACTGGCCCTGTATCCGAACGGCTACCGGCCCGTCACCAATGGCGACAAACGCGACCTCAGCATCGTCGCCGGCGTACGCGGCAGCGCGGGCGAGTGGAACTGGGACGCCAGCGCGCGCCACGGCAGCGACCGCTTTGACTACGGAGTGAGCCACTCCGTCAACGCCTCGCTGGGCGCGGCCAGCCCCACGCGTTTCGGGCTGGCCGGTTTCGACTTCCGCCAGAACGCCTTGAACCTCGATGCCACGCGCAGCATCGACATCGGCTTGCCCGCCCCCTTGAGCGTGGCGGTGGGCGCCGAATGGATGCGCGAAACCTACACCAGCTCGGCCGGCGACCCTGCCTCGTACGCGGCCGGCAGCTTCACGGATGCGCCACCGGGCGCGCAGGCGGGACCGGGCCTGCGTCCATCGGACGCCTATGACGGCAGCCGGCAAATCCGCTCCGTGTATGCGGACGTGGAAAGCGACCTCACGCCGCGCCTGCTGGTGGGCGCCGCCGCACGCTATTCCGACTACAGCGACTTCGGCAGCGCCAGCACGGGCAAGCTGTCCACGCGCTATAAAGTAACGAATAATTTCCTCGTGCGCGGCTCGCTGTCGAACAGCTTCCGCGCACCGGCCCTCGTGCAGACGGGCTTCCGCTTCGCCACACTGAACTTCAACGCCGATGGCACGGCCCTGCAAACGGCGGCATTGCTG
Source organism: Janthinobacterium sp. NKUCC06_STL (assembly GCF_019345455.1). NCBI lineage: Bacteria > Pseudomonadati > Pseudomonadota > Betaproteobacteria > Burkholderiales > Oxalobacteraceae > Janthinobacterium > Janthinobacterium sp. NKUCC06_STL. The sequence continues at coordinate 58,553 of NZ_JAHKQY010000005.1, read as the reverse complement.
CCGGCCAGCGACCCACTGGCGCGCAGCTTCGGCGCGCAACAGCTGAAACCTGAAAAATCGACCAACGTCTCGCTGGGCCTGGCCTGGAAACCGGCCGCCGCCACCAGCGTGACGGTGGATGCCTACGTGATCCGCATCCGCGACCGCATCACGCGCTCGAGCGACTTGCAAAGCGACGCCGTCACGGCCTACCTGGCCGCGAATGGCCGCAGCGACATCCAGTCCGTCGCCTACCTGGCCAACCTGCTCGACACGCGCACAAAGGGCCTGGACGTGGTGCTGAACCACGACCTGTCGTTCACGTCAGGCAAGCTGAACCTGAACGCGGCGCTGAACCTGAACAAGACCAGCCTCGACAAGGTACGCCAGAGTGCCGCCGCGCTGTCCAATATCGATCCAAGTCTGACCCTGCTGACGGAGACGAGTTTGTTCCGCATCAAACATGCGTCCCCCAACAGCAAATTGATACTCGGCGCCGACTGGCAGGCGGCCGGCTGGGGCGTGCAGGCGCGCGCCACGCGCTTTGGCGAGCTGAAAGATTTTTCGTACGACAGCGACGCGCCCCTGATCGACGGCATCCCCGCACAGCGCTTCGGCGCCGTCTGGTCGCTGGACCTGGAAGGCCAATTGAAACTGAGCAAGCAGCTGACCTTGAGTGTGGGCGGCAACAACATCCTCGACCGCTATCCGCAGCGCGTGCGTGAAACGAATAACGCCACGTATGGCGGCGCCCTGCCCTACAATTTCATCAACCCCATCGGCGTGAACGGCGCGTATTTCTACGCCAAGCTCAGCTACACCTTCTAAAGACACGGAAAGCGCACATGATCATCAATAAAATATCCCACCTCGTCGCCGGCGCCTGCCTGAGCGCCCTCATGCTGTCCGCCGCGCAAGCCGCATCTCCGCTGGTGCTGATGACGGACTTCGGCACGGCCGATGGCGCCGTGTCGGCCATGCATGGCGTGGCCTATGGCGTCGATCCCCAGCTGACCATCTCGGACCTGACGCACCAGATTCCCGACTACGACATCTGGCTGGGCGCCTACCGTTTATACCAGACGGCCAATTACTGGCCGCAAGGCACGGTGTTTGTGTCCGTTATCGACCCGGGCGTGGGGACCAATCGCAAGTCGGTGGTGCTGAAAACCAAGGGAGGGCGCTACTTCGTGGGACCGGACAATGGCCTGTTCACCCTGATCGCCGAACGCGACGGCGTAGCCGAACTGCGCGAAATCGATGAAAAGGTCAACCGCCTGGCCGGCTCCGCCGAGTCGTACACCTTCCATGGCCGCGACGTGTACGCGTATGTCGGTGCGCGCCTGGCGTCGGGCGCCATCACGTATGAACAGGTGGGCCCGCAATTGCCGAGCGAATCAGTGGTCAAGATTGCGTATCAAAAGCCTGTGCGCGACGGCAATACCATCCGCGGCATCGTGCCCGTACTCGACGTCAAGTATGGCAATGTGTGGACGAATATCCCGAAATCCCTGCTCGACGAATTGCAAGTAAAACTGCACGATCCGCTGCAAGTACGCATCTTGCACAAGGGTAAGCAAGTGGCCAAGGTGACGGCGCCATTCGAGCACACGTTTGGCGGCGTCGCCAAAGGCAAGCCGCTGGTCTACCTGAACAGCCTGCTCGACATGGCCGTCGCCATCAGCCAGGGTGACTTTGCTGCCAAGCATCACATCGAATCGGGCGTGGATTGGGAAGTGGAAGTGAGCAAGGCCCCTGCCGCCAAATAAACCACCCGAAAACGGCCAGGGCATCCTGCCCTGGCCGTTTTCGTATCCCATTCGGGTTTGCGCTACATCAAACGCAGCGCTCTCCCCGCCGCCACCAGCACCAAGCACGGGCAACTCCGGTGAACCTGTGCCATCCCACCTACTCTAATTCTTGCAAGCGATGCCAGCCTTGTTCCAGATACGCAATCTGGCGAGGCATGCGTTTCCACGACAGTCTTTCACTGAAAAGGAATCATCATGACGGCTACACTCCTGACCACCAGCAAGCTCGTCCTCGGCAGCGCCATCGTCTGTGCGCTGCTGGGCGGTTGCAACAAACGCAACGACACCAACACCACCGCTACGCCCGCCGCCACCGCGCCGGCGACACCGCCCGCCACCAGCGGCACATCCGGCACCACGGGCACGACCAATCCGGACACCACCACGCCGGCCACACCAGGCACCACGCCGGGCATGACACCGGGCACCACCACCAATCCCGATGGCACGACCACGCCCAATAACGGCACAGGAACTGGCACCGGCACAGGAACGACCCCCGGCACGGGAACTGGGACTGGTACGGGAACTGGCACGGGGACCGGAACCGGGACCGGAACCGCGCCGCCACCGCGCAACAGCTAGCGCGTCCTGGCCGGCCAGTCAGGCAAAAAAAAGAGCCTTCCGAGGAAGGCTCTTGAAATACCACGGCACAGCGCAAGCTGCACCTTGGCCCGGTATTACTTTTGCAGGCTGACCGCTGTCGCCTTCGGCGTGCGGCGTCCCATCAGGAACAGCACGGCCTTTTTCAGCATGCGGTAGACGAAGCGCACCAGCAGCAAGGTCAGCACGCATTCGAGCAAGGTCAATATCATGGCCACGGCGACCGGCATGCGCGCGGCGCGGCGGTGGAACTTGGCCACGGCGCCATCGCGGGCGATCTCGATGCTGTCGTAAAAGGTCGGCACGACCAGCAAGGTCAGAATCGTCGACGTGATGGTGCCGCCGATGATGGCGATCGCCAATGGACGATAGAACTCGCCGCCCTCGCCCAGGCCCAGCGCCACGGGGAACATGCCGGCGATCAGCGCAAACGTCGTCATCAGGATGGGGCGCAGACGCATGCGGCCCGCATACATCAGCGCGTCTTCGCGGCCATGGCCCTCTTCCTCGCGCTTGCGCGCCGCGTCCAGCAGCAAGATGGCGTTCTTGGCGACCAGGCCCATCAGCATGATGATGCCGATAAAGCTCATCAGGTTAAGGGTGTTGTTCGTGATCACCAGCGCCACTACCACGCCGATCAGACTGAGCGGCAAGGACATCATCACGGCCACCGGCGCCGTGAAGGAACCGAACTGCATCACCAGGATCAAATACATCAGGCCGATACCCATCACCAGCGCGATCAGCATTTCCGTGAACAGCTCTTGCTGGTCCTGGCCGGCGCCGCCCAGCGCCAGGCCGTAGCCAGGCGGGAAGTCGATGGAGTTGGCCAGCTTCATGGCGTCGCTCGTCACTTCGCCATTCGAGCGGCCTTGCGCATTGGCCGATACGGTAATCGTGCGCTTGCCATTCTTGTGCTCGATGCCGGACGGCCCCTTGCCCATGGTGATGGTGGCGATCTGGTCGAGCGGCACCATTTGCGACGTGCCCGTCACACTGATCGGCAGGCGCTCGATGTTTTCCGACGCCACGCGGTCATCGGGATGCAGGCGCACGGCCACGTCGCGCGTCTCGCCCGTCGGATCGACCCAGTCGCCCACTTCCACGCCAGCAAACGCCACGCGCAACGATTGCGCCGCGTCATTGACGGAAATGCCCATCGAGTTGGCCAGGCCACGGTTCAGTTCAATCTGCAGCTCGTTTTTCGGATCCTGCTCGGACAAGCCCACATCGACGGCGCCAGGAATGGCGCGCAGCTTGTCCATGTAGGCATTCGTAATTTCCATGAGCTTACGCGAATCCGGGCCCGTGAATTCCACCTGGATCGGCTTTTGCGAACCATTGCTCAAGTCATCCTGCACCACGTATTCGGCGCCCACCAGGCGCGACATCTTCTCGCGCAGCTCGACCGCGATTTCCTTGGCCGAACGCTTGCGGGTGTTGCGCTTGCCGATGTCGACATACACGCGTCCGCCGCCCGCATTGATGGAGCTGTTGGTATCCTTGGTTTCAGGCAAAGTGCGCGCCAGTACAGCCGCCGCTTCCAGTTTCAGACGCGAATACTCGATGCTGCTTGACGATGGCGTGCGCACATTAATCATCAAGTTGCCCGAATCGGATGCCGGCAAGAAACTCGTGCCGCCATGCGTGGAGTGCAGGACGATGGCGCCCACCAGGCTGCCGAAGGCGATGACGGCCATCCAGCGGCGGTGATGCAGGGCCCAGGCGATCACGCGGCCATAGCGGTCGGCTTGATGGTCGAACCAGTGGTTGAATTTTTCCAGCACGCGGCCAATACCCTTTTTCGGCGCCGAGTGTTCCTCGACCGGGTCGCCCCAGTAGGCCGACAGCATCGGGTCGAGCGTAAACGAGATGCCCAGGCTGACGAGCACCGAGCACGTCACCGTCAAGGCAAACGGACGGAACCATTCGCCGGAGATACCAGGCATGAAGGCCACGGGAATGAAGACGGCGATGATGGAAAACGTCGTGGCGGCCACGGCCATGCCGATCTCGGCCGTGCCTTCCAGCGCGGCCGTGCGGCGATCCTTGCCCATCTGCATGTGGCGCACGATGTTTTCGCGCACCACGATGGCGTCATCGATCAGCACGCCAATGGCCAGCGACAGGCCCAGCAGAGTCATGAAGTTCAGGGTGAAGCCGCACAGCCACACGGCAATGAAGGCGGCAATCACGGAAGTCGGCAGGCTCAGCGCCGTGATCAGGGTCGAACGCCACGAGTTCAGGAAGGCGTAGACGACGAAAATCGTCAGCACGGCGCCCAGCACCAGCGATTCGATCACGTTGTTCAAGCTATGCTGGGCGTTTTCGCCGCCGTCGCGCGTCACTTGCAGGATCGTGCCTTTCGGCAAGGTCTTGTTGATTTCCGCCACCATGTCGCGAATCTTGTTGGCCACGCTGACGGTGGACGCGTCGCGCACGCGGGTGATGGAAATGCCCACGTTCGGCTTGCCGCTGCGCATGCTCAGGCTGTTGACTTCGGCAAAGCCATCTTCGATGGTGGCCACTTGCGCCAGGCGCACGATTTCCTCGCCGCGCCGCTTGATCACTACTTTCTCGAAGTCGCTTGGCGATTCGATGCGGCCCACCAGACGGATGCTTTTCTCGTCCAGGATGCCGCGCACCTTGCCCACGGGCGCATTCGTGTTCTGGTTACGCAAGGCGGTGACGACATCGCTGACGGACACATTGTATTCACGCAATTTCTCCGCCCGCAGCAGCACGGACAGTTCGCGCTTGAGCGAACCGCCCACGTTGACCAGCGCCACGCCATCGACGGTGCGGAAGCGGTCCGACAGCACGTCTTCGGCCAGGCGCGAAATTTCCGCATGGCTTTGCGTATTCGACGACAGCGCCAGTTGCATGATCGGTTCGGCAGCCGGGTCAATGCGTTGCAAGATAGGCTCGCGCATTTCCGTCGGCAACTTGTAGCGCACGGCGGCAATCGCATTGCGGATATTGTCGGACGCTTCGATCAGGTTGGTATTGAAGGAAAACTTCAGGAAGATGCTGGCCGAACCTTCATTCGAATCGCTATTGACTTCGGTCACGCCGGAAATGCTTTGCAAGGACTTTTCCAGGCGGTTCACCACTTCGCGCTCGACCGTGTCGGGCGACGCGCCAGGGTAAGGGATGCTGACGACGATGAAGGGCACTTCGACGTCCGGATTCTGGTTGACGCGCAGTTTCTTGAGCGCCAGCAAGCCGACGCACATCATGGCCAGGATCAGGACGATGGTGGCGGTGGGCCGCTTGATACTGAAATCGGAAAGGAACATGGCTTAGTTTCCTTTACCGGCAACGGCGGTGCTGCTGCTGGCCACGGCGGCCGCTGGCACGGCTTTGGCGGCCGTCAATTCCACTTTCTGTCCATCCTTGAAGGTCGAGCCCGGCGTGCGCAGCACGGTGTCGCCGCTGGCCAGACCGCTTTGCACTTCCCACTGGCCCGTGCGTACATCGCGCGCACCGATGCGCAAGTTGACTTTATGCAAAGCCTTGTCCTTGACTTTCCACGTGTACGTGACGTCGCCCGCCTTCACCAGGGCCGAGTCGGGTATCATCAGCGCGCTGACGGTTTCCGTCTCGATGCGCCCTTCCGCATACAGGCCCGCCACTCTCGGCTGTTCCTTGTCATTGAAATCGACCAGCACGGCCACCTGGCGCGTGACGGTATTGGCGGCAGGATCGACTCGGCGCACCTTGCCCGCGAAATCCTGGCCTGGATAACCATTGATGCGGAACAGCACGGGCTGGCCCACCTTGACGACGCCGATCTTGTCGGCCGACACCAGGCCTTCGAGGCGCATGCTGGTCGGATCGATGACCTTGATCAATTCCTTGCCGATTTGCGCCGTATCGCCATTCGATACCTTGCGCTCGCTCACGATGCCGTCGAACGGCGCGCGCACAAGGGTGCGCTGCAGCTGCTGACGGGCTTGCACGGCGCGGCTTTTCGCGGCGGACAGATCGCTTTGCGCATTATTGCGGCGAATTTCCGCGTCTTCCAGCGCCTGCGTCGACGTCATGCCCGAGGCGCGCAGGGTTTTCATGCGCTGGAACATGCGTTCGGACTGCTCCAGCACCTGGCTGGCGGCGCGGCTGGCTTCCTCGGCCGAGTTGAGGCTGTCGCGGATCGACGTTTCATCCAGGCGCACCAGCACGTCGCCCCGTTTGACGACTTCACCGTTTTCCTTCAGGACCTGGAGCACCACGGCCGACACTTCAGCGCGCAAGTCCGCGTTGCGCTCAGGCTGCACGGAACCGGTGATGACGGGGCCCGACGCCAGCGCATTGCTCTGGATGGTCAGCAAGTCTTCCGGGGATACCAGCAAATTGACGGCAACGCTCGCCTGTTCCTTGGCATTCTTGCCGCCCTTGCCGGGGTCTTTGGACTCTTTGCCGCAGGCGGCCAGGGCAGAAGCGATTGCCAGAACAAACAGGGTTTTGCGCAACATGGGTAATTCTCCGGATAGATAGCACCACTACCGTCCGCGCGGCCCGGATAGGGCTGCAAGCGATAGCAAGCATAATATTTTTATTAAAACCACAAGCGCCAAAGTATCCATGAGCGTGTCCGGGCATGTCAATCGGCGGCTTCCTGTAATGCTTTAATGAATGGATGAAACGTAGTTTTTACGCCCTGAAACGCAAAACCCCGCCTTCAGGCGGGGTTTTGCGTTTCAGGGAAAGCGAACTTAGCGGGCAAAAACGGTATTGATCAGGAAACCGATCGCCACGCCCGTGCACAGGCCGCCGGCGATTTCCACCAGAGTATGCCCCATGCGCTCGCGCAACCAGGTGTGCGCCGGGCTGGCCGCTTCCTTGGCCAGGCGGTTGATGGCCGCCGCCTGCTTGCCCACGTGCTGGCGCAGGCTGTTGGCGTCGATGATGACGATGAAGGCCAAGGTCACTGCCACGCCGAAGGCGGGATGGGCTATGCCTTCGCGCAAGGCGATCAGGGTGGCCATGCTGGAAACAACGGCGCTATGGTTGCTGGGAAAGCCGCCATTGCCGACCAGACCGAACGCCCATTGCCGCGTGCGGACACTGTTGATCAGGAATTTGATCGGTCCGACCAGGATCCAGGTGATCAGGGGCGTGACGAGGTAAGCGATATCCACGGGGTATTCCTTCTTATATATGTCTGTCAAGTGTGCGAGGGGCTGCGGCAGCCCGACGGGCGCGCCGCAATTATCGCAGATCATCCGCGCCAGCAGAACTGTCCATCGTCAGCCTATAAAACGCCGCCCCCGGCGGCAACTAATATAAAATCATGGCATATACAACAATTGACGTATATCAACACTGAGTGCGGCGCGCACAGCGGCGCGGATAATCAAACGTCTTTCATACTTGCAACGGGGTCCTCATGCGGCATTTCAGAATTTCCTTTTTAGTCACTTTTATCCTGATGGCGGTCTCGGGCTGGTGGGGTTACAGCCATGGCGGCATGGCCGGCATGATCCAGGCGCTGTGGATCACGGGCGTACTGGGCATCATGGAAGTGTCGCTGTCGTTCGACAATGCCGTGGTGAATGCCTCGGTCTTGCGCCACTGGAATGAATTCTGGCAAAAACTGTTCCTGACGGTCGGTATCCTCGTGGCCGTCTTCGGCATGCGGCTGCTGTTCCCGCTGGTCATCGTTTCCGTCGCCACGGGCCTGGGCCTGGTCGATGTGTGGACCATGGCCACCACGACGCCGGATGTGTATGCCAAGCACCTGACGGACAACCATGCGCAAGTGGCGGCCTTCGGCGGCGCCTTTTTGCTGCTGGTGTTCCTGAACTTCCTGTTTGACGACGAGAAGGAATTGCACTGGCTGGGCTGGGCCGAGGAAAAAGTCAACGCGCTGGGCACCGAAAGCCTGGCCGTGCTGATCACCATGGGCGCCGTGGCCGCCTGCGTGGCGATGGGCCCTGCGGATGAAAAATACAGCGTGCTCGCTTCGGGCATCGTCGGCATCGCCGTCTACATCGGCGTGAACTGGATCAGCGGCTTGCTGGAAGAAGGCGAACCGGACTTGCAGGATGAGGCGGAAGAAGGCGCCGCGCCAGCCAGAAACGGCAATGGCGACCTCGTGAAAACGGTGGCGCGTGGCAGTATCGGCGGCTTCCTGTACCTGGAAGTACTGGACGCCTCGTTCAGCTTTGACGGCGTGATCGGCGCGTTCGCCATCACCAACGACGTCGTCATCATCATGCTGGGCCTGGCCATCGGCGCCATGTTCGTGCGCTCGATGACGGTGTTCCTGGTGCACAAGGGCACCCTCGACGAATTCGTCTACCTGGAACACGGCGCCCACTATGCGATCGGCATCCTTGCCTTGATCATGCTGGCATCCGTCAAGTACCATATTCCGGAGTGGTTCACGGGCCTGTCGGGCGTGGCCTTCATCCTGGTCTCGCTGTGGTCGTCCCTGCGTTATCGCAAACGGCACGCGGCACAAGCTTGAAATCGGGGGTTCCGCCCCCAATTGAAAGAGTAATGGCACGAGCGCCTGGCGCTCATCCCATGAAGGAATGTTTGCACTTAATTACTAAAGGAGCACCACATGGCAATCAGTTTGCAAAAAGGCGGCAACGTCAACCTGAGCAAGGAAGCACCGAACCTGAAGAAGATCATCGTCGGCCTCGGCTGGGATCCTCGTTCGACGGACGGCGCCACCTTCGACCTTGACGGTAGTGCTTTCCTCCTGAAAAGCGACGGCAAAGTCCGTGGCGACTCTGACTTCATCTTCTACAACAACCTGAAGTCGACCGACGGTTCCGTCGTCCACACGGGCGACAACACCACGGGCGAAGGCGAAGGCGACGATGAGCGCATCGAAATCGACCTGTCGCGCGTGCCGGCAGACATCGACCGCATCAGCATCACCGTCACCATTCACGACGCCGACGCGCGCCGCCAGAACTTCGGCATGGTCTCGAAAGCCTTCATCCGCTGCCTGAACGCGGAAGGCGAAAAAGAAATCGCCCGCTACGACCTGTCCGAAGACAGCTCGACGGAAACGGCGATGATCTTTGGCGAAATCTACCGCTACAACGGCGAATGGAAGTTCAAGGCGATTGGCCAGGGCTTCAACGGTGGCCTGGGCCCTCTGGCCCGCTCGTTCGGCGTGAACGCTTAAATTCACGCGCAGGAAGCCCGCCTGGCTTTCTGCGGTGAATTGCACTTTTGTCATATCATTGCTGCCGCCTGCACAGATCAGGCGGCTTTTTTTTGGAGATTTATCATGCCAGTATTTAGTGTCACGGGCGACGTCGATCCTTTCCTCCACGTCAGCATGAAGCAGGGCGAAACCATCTATTGCGAATCCGATGCGATGGTGATGATGGAAACGGCGCTGGACTTGAAAGGCAAGATGACGGGCGGCCTGGGTAGCGCCATCATGCGCCGCTTCGCCAATGGCGAATCGTTCTTCCAGCAGCACATCGAAGCGGTGCGCGGCAGCGGCGACTGCCTGCTCTCGCCCACCCTGCCGGGCGCCATCGAAGTGGTCGACGTGGGCGCGCGCCAGTACCTGCTCAACGACGGCGCCTTTGTCGCCGCCACCTCGGGCACGGAAATGAAGGTGCGCACGCAAAGCATCGGCAACGCCTTGTTCGCCCAGTCGGGCGGCTTCTTCGTCATGGAGACGGCCGGCACGGGACAAGTGGTGGTGTCGGGCTTCGGCTCCATGTTCCAGCTCGACGTCGAGCCGGGCAAGGATGTCGTGATCGACAATTCCCACGTGGTCTGCTGGGACAATAGCCTGAAATACGAGATTTCCGTGACCACGGGCGGCGGCGCCAGCGGCGGCGGCATCGGCGGCTTCCTCGGCAATATCGTCAATAGCGTCACCAGCGGCGAAGGCATCGTGCTGCGCTTTTCCGGCTCGGGCAAAGTGTTCATCTGCTCGCGCAACCGCGACGCGTTCCTGAAGTGGACGGCGTCGGGCAAAGCCGGCTGATTTCCTCCTTCTAAGGCCAGGTTAAGTCTGGTCGCTTAGACTCCCCGCGCGCGCACCTGCGCGCGGCTTCCCCTATTTCCACCCGGTCCCCGTACATGCAAAGAGTCTGGTTCAACAAAACATTTTCCTCGGTCGGCACGGCCATGCGTTTGATCCGCGAGGCCGATAGCGCCGCCACCGGCGGCAAGCCGCGCTACCACATCGTGTGCAGCAATACGAACGCGCACGCGGCCGCCTTCCTGTCGGCGCACGAATACGCGGTCGAACCGTCGGGCCTCACGGGCCTCAATTATGTCGAGTGGTGCCTGGAATTTTGCCGCGAGCGCAACATCACGATTTTCTGGCCCGGCAAGGAAGCGGGCCTGATCGGCAGCGCCAGCGCGCGCTTCGCCGCCATCGGCACGCGCGTGCTCAGCGTGGCCAGCGAAGAGACCCTGAATTTGATGCACGACAAGGCGCGCTTCTGTGCCGGCCTCGATCTGCCCATGGCACGCCCGGCCGACTACCGCGCCGTGACCACCATCGAAGAATACGACGCCGCCTACGCCGAGCTGCGGCCGCTGCATCGCAAACTGTGCATCAAGCCGTCCGAATCCGTGTATGCTTTGGGCTTTGCCATTCTCGATGAAGAGCGCAGCAGCGCGCAGCTGCTGCTGGCCGGCGCCGCCTACCAGATCAATGCGCAGGAACTGCGCACGGGCCTGGCGCAAATGGCATCGTTCAAGACCCTGCTGCTGATGGAATACCTCGATGGCCACGAATACAGCGCCGACTGCGTGGCCGATCAAGGCACGCTCATTTGCGCCGTGCCGCGCAAGAAGCTAAACGGGGGCGGCAGCGGCCAGCTGATCGAGCTGCGCGCCGACTTGCTGGCGGCCTGCGACAAACTGGCGCGCGACTACCGCCTGAATGGCGTCTTCAACATCCAGTTCCGTGTAGGCGCGCATGGCCTGGCGCTGCTGGAGATCAATCCGCGCATGTCGGGTGGCATCGGCATGGCGTGCGCGGCCGGCCCCAACCTGCCCTACCTGGCGCTGGCCGGTTTCGACCAGGGCTTTGACAAGCTCACCGTACCCGCCATCCACGAAGGCATGCGCGTGGGCGAAGCCGCCTACGCCGTGGAGCTGCCATGAACATCGTCAAGCAGCAGATGCCCACGGGCGAGCTGACCCTCAAAGTGGACGAGGCGCGCTTTCCGCTGGACTGGCTGATCGGCTTTGCCGCGCGCGCCAACGCCAAACGGGGCTTCCTGTTCCTGTCCAAGGTGCTGGGCAAGCACTGGCCCGTCACGCCGCGCGCCATGCAAACCATCCACGACGACCTGGCCGCGCAGATCCCCCCCAGCCTGCCCGGCCCCGTCGTCTTCATCGCCATGGCGGAAACGGCCGTCGGCCTGGGCCAGGGCGTGTTCGAAGCGTGGCTGCGCGCCAATCCCAGCTCTTCCTGCAAAGCGCTGTTTTTGCACAGCTCGCGCTACCGCGTGGGCACGGTGCCTTTCTTCGAATTCGAGGAATCGCACAGCCACGCGCCGCGCCAGTTTCTGCATTTATCCGACGCTGCCAGCGCGCTGTTTTCCACGGCCCGCAGCCTGGTGCTGATCGACGATGAAGCGTCGACCGGCAACACCTTCGCCAACCTGGTGCAAGTGTGCCGCGCGCGCTATCCGCAGCTGGAAAAGCTGCACCTGGGCGTGATCACCAATTTCATGGGCCAGGCCGCCAACGCGGGCTTGAGTGAGCGTTTCGGCCTGCCCACCAGCATCGGCGCAGCCTTGTCCGGCCAATACGCCTTCCAGGCCGGCGCTGCGCCAGCTCCCGTGGCGGCCAGCGCGCAGCGCTTCGAGGCGAATGCGGAACGGGGCGCCAGCCCGGCGTTCGGCCGCATCGGCGTGGGCCGCGCCTTGACGCCGCCGCAAGGCCTGGCCGTGCAACTGGCGCAGGAAATCGGCGCCGGCGACTCCGTACTGGTATTGGGCACGGGCGAATTCATGCACCCATCGTTCCTGCTCGCGCGCGAACTTGAAGCGCTGGGCAAGAACGTCGTGGTGCAGTCGACCACGCGCTCGCCGATCCTGTCATGGGGCTCCGTCGGCCATATCGTCCACTGCGACGACAATTACGGCGAAGGCATCGCCAATTACCTGTACAACGTGGCGCCTGGCCAGTACCAGCACGTTTTCATCTGCCATGAAACTCCGGCCAGCCCGGCCCTCATGCAACTCGCCGGCCAGTTGAATGGCCGCCTGTTCCACTTTCAGTCAGAGACCAAAATTGAAGAAATTCCTGTTTGTTGACCTGGACGACACACTGTTCCAGACCCCGAAAAAATGCCCCGGCGAGACCGATTTGCAGCCGGCCGCCTATTTGAAAAATGGCGACGCCTGTTCGTTTACGACGGCGCGCCAGCGTGCCTTCTTTGAATTCGCGCAAAGCGGCATGACCCTGATCCCCGCCACGGCGAGAAATGGCGATGCCTTCCGCAGAGTCGACCTGCCGTTTACCAGCTACAGCGTGCTCGATTACGGCGGCATCGTGCTGCAGCCGGGCGGCGCGCTCGACTCTGGCTGGCTGTCCCTGATGCAGAACGACATGCAGACGGCGCTGCCCGGCCTGCAGGACGCCATGCGCATCATCGACGATTTCCAGGTCAAGGCGGGCATGCCCTCGCGCGCGCGCCTGATCGAAGACTACAACACGCCGTTCTACATCGTCGTCAAGGACCATGAAGCGCGCGGCGAACGCCTGGCCGACATCGAAGAGCAAGTGCTGCAGCAGTGGATCGCCACCGAAGGCGCCGACTACTTCATCCACCGCAACGGCAACAACCTTGCCGTGCTGCCGAAGACCTTGAACAAGGCGCGCGCCGTCGCCTACCTGCGCGCGGAACTGGAAGCAGAACACGGCCCCATCGTCAGCTTCGGCATGGGCGACAGCCGTTCGGACGCGCGCTTCATGGCCGCCTGCGACTACGCCATCATCCCCAACGGCACCCAGCTGGCGGCACTCACGGTGGCGGCGCTATGACCGACGGCAAGCAGCATTTCAGCGGCAGCTACCGCCAGGAAGACGTGGAGTTTCTGCTCACGCCCATGGCGCTGGAACCCATCCTCGACCTGGCCGAAAAAGAGCGTTTGATCCAGTCGGGCCAGCGCCACTACAGCGAAATGCTGTCGCCAGAGTCCCTGCCTTCGCCCGCCTACCTGGCCCTGTTCCAGAGCGCATTTGCGGCCAACCGGCTGCAGATGGCGCGCGACTGTCTGCGCCTGGCAGCCCTGATCGCGGCGCGCCGCACTGGCGCCATCACGCTGGTGTCGCTGGCGCGCGCGGGCACGCCCGTGGGCGTCATCCTGGGGCACTTGCTGCGCCAGGTATTCCAGCGCGAGTGCAGCCATTATTCCGTCTCCATCATCCGCGACCGCGGCATCGATGCCAATGCCCTCAAGTACATCCTGGCGCAGGGCCACAGTGACGCCTCCATCGTCTTCGTCGATGGCTGGACGGGCAAGGGCGTGATTTCACGCGAATTGCACCAGACCGTCAATGATTTCAATGCCGCCAATGGCACGGCGATCGACGGCGGCCTGTTCGTGCTGTCCGACCTGGCCGGCACGGCCGCCTGCGCCGCCTCGGCCAGCGACTATCTGATCCCGTCGAGCATTCTGAACGCCACCGTCTCGGGGCTGGTGAGCCGCTCCGTGTTGAATGATGCCATCGGCCCGGACGACTTCCATGGCTGCGTGTACTACGCGCAGTTCGAAGCGCACGATCAGTCGCGCGCTTTCGCCGACGGCCTGGTGGCCGACGCCGTGGCGATTGCCGCCAGCAGCGGCATCCCGCTGGCCGAAGCGAGCGATGCGCCAGCCATGGCGGCCCGCTCGCAAGCCTACATGGCCGCCGCGCAGCAGGAATACGGCATCAGCGACATCAATCTGATCAAGCCAGGCATCGGAGAAGCGACGCGCGTGCTGCTGCGCCGCGTGCCCGAGCGCCTGATCGTGCGCGACACGAATGCGCCGGACGTGGCACATTTGCTGCTTCTGGCGCAGGAAAAAGCCATACCCGTCACAGTAGAACCGGCGCTGCCTTACCAGGCGGTCGCCCTTATCAGGAGCGCAGTCGATGGATAACAACTCCCTACACCCACAAAGTGAGCATAAAGCGGCGCTGGGCGCCTCCATGTATGTGCCGACCACGCACAAGGACTTGCTGGCGATCGCCAATGGCGACAAATTCAGCCATTTGCGTTCGGTGATCCTTTGCACCGAAGACGCCATCGCGGAACGCGACCTCAGTTACGCGCTGTTCAATTTATCGCTGGCGCTGCAAAACATGTGCGACGAATCGGATACCTTGCGCTTCGTGCGCGTGCGCAATCTCGACGTGCTGGCGCGCGTGCTGGCCATGCCCGGCGCCGACAAATTGAGCGGCTTCGTGCTGCCGAAATCCACGCGCCACAACTTCAGCGCGTATTTCGAGCTGGTGCGCCACACGCACCACTTGCTGATGCCGACGCTGGAAACGGCGGAAGTGTTCGACGACGAGGAAATGAAGCAGTTCCGCATCATTTTGTCGGCGCCGGAAGTGCGGCGCCGCATCCTGGCCCTGCGCATTGGCGGCAACGATCTGTTGGCCCTGCTGGGACTGCGCCGCCCTACCAGCGGCACCATCTATCAAACGCCGCTGGGCCAGGTCATCGGCCGCCTGGTGACGATCTTCAAGCCGCACGGCTTCCAGCTGACGGCGCCCGTCTTCGAGCACCTGTCGCAGGGCAGCTGGCTCGATGCCGAAGTGGCGCAGGACATGGCGCACGGCATGATCGCCAAGACAGCCATCCACCCGGACCAGGTGCCGCAGATCGAGCGCCACTACCAAGTGGCGCAGTCGGACATCGAACTGGCGCTGCGCATCATCGACCCGGACAGCCCGGCCGTGTTCCGCATGCAGGAATCGATGTGCGAAGTGGCGACCCATTCCAGCTGGGCGCAGCGCATCATCGAGCAGGCGCGCCTGTTCGGCATCCGCCATGCGACCGACACGGCTCCGGCGCACGTACCGACTACCTCATTGACTCAACTCTCAAGCGACGAAGGGATTGCACGACCATGACCAATTTCACACGCGGACAAAAAGGCAAACTGGCGGACCTGGGCTTGAATGGCCCGTTTGCCGTCACGCTCGATATCGTTTCGGGTTCGATGGAAGTGGATGTCAGTTGCTTCGGCGTCGATGCGGCCGGCAAGCTGTCGGACGACCGCTACATGGTCTTCTTCAACCAGAAAAGCTCGCCGGACAACACCATCACGGTGGACTTGAACGGTCCCCGCTCCACCTTCCAGGTCGACCTGGCCCGCCTGCCCGCCTCGATCGACAAGCTGGTGTTCACGGCGGCGACGGAACAGGGCAGCATGCGCGCACTGGGCAACTCCAGCATGGCGCTGGGCCAGGCAGCCACGTTCGCCTTCACGGGCAACGACTTCCAGGACGAAAAAGCCGTCATCATCGGCGAACTGTATCGCCGCGACGGCAGCTGGCGCTTCGGCGCCGTGGGCCAGGGCTTCGCCGGCGGCCTGGCGGCGCTGCTGAAGCACTTCGGCGGCAGCGAGGCGCCGCAATCGGCTCCTGCCCCTGCACCGATTCCCGTCCCCACGCCAGCGGCCCCGCCACCGGCGAATAAAATCTCGCTGTCGAAAATCCGCCTGGAAAAGCGCGGCGACAAGATTTCGCTCGACAAGCGCGACAGCGGCGGCTATGGCCGCATCCGGGTCAACCTGAACTGGAACCAGAACGCGTCGCAAGGCCAGGCGCCCGCCTCGAAACTGGACACGGGCTTCCTCGGCAAGCTGTTCAACAAACCGGCCGGCCGATCGGGCGGCATCGACCTCGATATCGGCTGCCTGTTCGAAATGAGCGGCGGCGCCAAGAGCGCCGTGCAGGCGCTGGGCAACAGCTGGGGCGCCTACGACCGTCCCCCGTACATCCACCTGGAAGGCGACGACCGCACGGGCAGCATCAGCAGCGGCGAAAACATCTTCATCAACGGCACCCATTTCGACCAGATCAAGCGCGTGCTCGTCTACGCTTTCATCTACGAAGGCGTGCCGAACTGGGCCGCCACGGACGGCGTCGTGACGATCGAAATTCCCGGCCAGCCGACCGTCGAAGTGCGCCTCGACAGCGACAGCCAGCACGCCATGTGCGCCATCGCCATGCTGGAAAACCACGGCGGCAACCTGCAGGTGACAAAATTGGTGGAATACTTCGGCGGCCAAGGTAAAATCACGGCGCACCAGGCCATGGACGAAAGATATAACTTTGGTCTGAACTGGAAAGCCGGCCGCAAGGACTGATCCTTTTACCTAAACAACCCTACCATGACCCCTACGACCAAAAAAGTCACCTTCGCCTTCGCCATCTTCCTCGTGGCCGGCTTCCTGCTGCTGGCAGCCTACACGTGGATGGCCCTCAGCTTCTCGTACTCGGAAGGCGAACGGGCGGGCTACCTGCAAAAGTTCTCCAAGCGGGGCTGGATCTGCAAGACATGGGAAGGTGAATTGCTGCTGACGGCGCTGCCGGGCACCATCCCGGAAAAATTCCAGTTCAGCGTGCGCGATGAAGAGGTGGCCAAGCAATTGTCGGCCGCCGCCGGCAAGCGCATTCTCGTCACCTACAGCCAGCACAAGGGCGTGCCCACGCAATGCTTCGGCGAGACGGAATATTTTGCCGATAAAGTCGTATTGAGCCAGTAATACCGCAAGTCCAGCCATTCAAGCAGTGCTGCGCCGGCCAGCCTTTCCAGGCCGGCGCCTCCCCTCCCGCCTCATCATTGGCGCGCCTCACACATTCTCACTTTCTTATACACTTATGCTGAGTTCTGGCCAATACAGTCCATAAATGTAGCCAATGTGCAAGATTCTTGCGCAATCGCATGATGCACCGCCAGACGACCTTTAGCGTGTATTCACCTCTGTCACTGGAAACGTCATGCGCCTGCCATACACCGTCCTGGCCCTGCTGTCCGCCGCCCTTCCCCTGTCCGCCCAGGCACAGGACTTGTCCGGCATGGCCGGCGCCCTGAAAGTCAATTCGACCAATGAGCGCACCTTTGTGGCCGCCGTCAGCTACACGCAGCCGGTGGGCAACTACAGCGCCGTCAGCCTATCGTATATCAACGAAGGGCACCCGGAAGACCATCATCGCGACGGCATGGCGGGCCAGGTCTGGCTGCGCACGAAAAACGTGGAGCAGGGACTGATGCTGGGCGCCGGCGTGGGCCGCTACTTCTTCTTCGACACGGCCAGGACGGACGACGGCCTCCACAACTTCGACAATGACCACGGCTGGGGTTCCATCGTCAGCCTGCAGGCGCGCTGGCAGTTCGACAACCGCTGGTATGCGCAAGCGCAGCTCAACCGTATCAAGCCCGATGGCAAGGACAACACCACGCACCTGCTGATCGGCGCCGGCTACCGCTATGATGGGGTGCCGGGCGCCAAGCTGCACTTGCAGAACTGGGCCTACGACGACACCTTGACCTTATCGACCGGCCACACCATCGTCAACAGCTTGCGCTCCGAGTCCTCGCGCCCGTTCACCCTCGAATACCGGCGCGCCGCGGGAAAATACGTGGACTGGAGCGCCACCCTCATCGACGAAGGCGGCACGGCGCTGGCGCACCGGCGCGGCATGGCCGCCCAGCTGTGGCTGATCCGCTCGCTCAATGAAAAGGTGGAATTCGGCATGGGCGCCGGCCCGTACGTGGCCTGGGACGGCCGCGACACCCAGGGCCACGACACGCGCCTGACAGGCTTGCTGTCCGCCGTGGCCCGCTACCACGTCAACCGCCACTGGCTGGCGCAAGTGGCGTGGAACCGGGTGGTAACGGATTACCACCGCGATGCGGATGTGTTGCTGGTGGGCGTGGGCAGGAAGTTTTGAGGAAGATACAGACGTAAGCCAAACCCAGGACTGGGGTCGGACCCTCAGGGTCCGACCCCGGCTGTTATCGGGTTCTCAGACTCTCAGCGCGAACGCCATACGGCGCCGGCTGACTCATTCGGCTGCGTCAATCTCTCGATCACTTCGCGCGTCAAACTGGCCGAACTGACTTGTTCGGCTTTCGCGCGGGCGGCGGTCAGGGAGTTGGAAAAGACGGTTTGCGGTTGCTCCAGGCTGGCGCGCAGGGCGGCCAGTTCACGCTCTTGCTGCTGCGCGCGCGCCGTTTCCATCTCCAGCAATTGCTGCTTGGCCTCGGCCATCGCGCGCGTCGTCTCGGCTGCCTTGCGCTGCAGGGCGGCATGGGCCTGGGCGCTGGCCAGCAAGGCTTGCTGCGCGTCGAGCTTTTCGCTGGCGGCCCGCTGCGCGGCCAGCTCCAGCTGCTCGCGCTGGCGCATGGCGTCGAGTGCCTGCTGTTCCATGGCGGCGCGCGTTTCTGCTGCCGCCGTCGCCTGCTTTTCCGCTTCCAGGCGGCCGGCGATGGCTTGCGAGGCGCGTTCTTCGGCGCTGCTGGTCTGGCGCTGCTGCACCAGCTTTTGCGCAATCAGGGCCAGCGACTCGCGTTCGGCCGCGACGAAATCGCGCTCGGACGCCAGCAGCGCATCGGCCGCTTGCGCCTTGTCTTCTTCCACGCGGGCGCGCTCGCTATGCACTTGTCCCAGTTCCACGGCCAGGCGCGCCTGCGCCTGCACGGCTTGCGCGGCAGCGGCCTTTTTTTCACCTTCGACCAGGGCCTGGTCCATCAGGATGCGGATGGCGTCCGCTTCCTTTTGCGCCGCTTCCCGCAAAGCCTGTTCGGCCGCGTGCTGGCCGCGCAGCAGTTCCGCTTGCGCGCCTTCGGCGGCGATGCGTTCCTGCGCCGCGTTGCACGCCAGCGCTTCCGCTTCCAGTTTTTCTTTCAGGGCGGCGATGGCGGCTTGTTCGGCGACCAGGCGCTCCTGCTCCGCCTGCAGCAGCTGCTCTGCCTGACGGGCTTTTTCCTGCGCCAGTTGCGATGCCTGTTCTTGCGCGGCCAAGGTCGCCTTGTCGGCATCGACTTCGGCCTGCTCGGCTGCGTTCTGGCTGGCGGCCAGTTCCGCCGCCTGGCGCGCCAGCTCGGCGCGCTCGTGCGCCAGGCTGGCGGCGCGCTGCTGCTCTTCCAGTTCGCGGGCTGCCGCCACGGCGGCTGCCTGTTCGGCCGCTTCGCGTGCCTTGGTCTGTTCGAGTGCGGCCGTTTCCGCTTCCAGCTTGGCGTGGCCGGCGATTTCCGCATCCTGTTCGGCCGTCACGCGGGCCAGCGCTACGGCGCGCAGCTGGCGGTCTACCTCGATGCGCGCTTCGGTGGCGGCAAGGATGCGCACGTCGGCATCGCGGCGCGCTTGCGCACTGGCTACGGCGACCATTTCCAGGCGCTCGCGGTGGATGGCCGCATCGCGCAATTCCTTTTCCGTCTGCAGGCGCAAACGCAGCGATTGCGCCGCATGGCGTTCCGATTCCGCCTGCGCCAGCGCGATGGCTTCGCGTTCCTGTTCCAGATGCGCCAGCGCGCGCGCTTCTTCCAGGGCGCGCACTTCGGCGGCGGCGCGATTAAACGCCGATTCCAGCGCGATCTGGTCGGCGCGCTCGCGCTGCACCGTCAAGTCCAGCGCTTCGCTTTCCGCTTCGGCCAGCATCTGCGCCGTCTGGCGCGCACCGTGGGCATGGCGCTCGCGTTCGCGCGCCAGCACGGCGACTCTGGCGTCGGCCGAGGCGATGCCCACCATTTCTTCCTTGGCCGCCTGCACGGCGGCGACGCGCTCGACGGCTTGCAGGCGCGCCTGCTCCGTCTGCACCTGCAATTCCTCGGCGGCGCGGGCGGCTTGTTCGGCCAGTTCCGACTGCACGGCCACTTGCTCGCTGGCGCGCAAGCGGCTTTCCTGCTCGGCGCGCGAACGCTGTTCGGCGGCCAGGCGGATTTCATTGTCGGATTCCACGCGTGCGCGCAGTTCGGCCGTCTCCTGCTTGACTGCTTCCAGGCGGGCCACGCTGGCTTGCGCGGCGGCGCGCATGGTGTCGAGTCGTTCGCGGTTGGCGGCAATCGCTTCTTCGGCGGCCTGCGCATTTTGCTGTGCGGCGGCGGCGGCGGCCGCGTCGATGGCGGCGCGGTCCTCGGCCAGCGAGCGCACGCGCGCTTCGGCCAGCGCGCGGCTTTCGGCGGCGCAGGTGGCCTTCGCTTCCGCTTCCACGCGGGCAATCGCTTCGTGGATGGCTTTCAATTCCATTTTCTGGCGTTCCGCGGCGGGCGCCTTGGCATCGGCTTCGGCTGCCGGCTCGGCTTGCGGCTGGGGTGTGGCGATGGCGACCGGGGCCGGCGCTTCCGCCTTGCTTTCCAGGTCTTTGAAATCATGCAGCGAGACCATGCTGTCCTGGTCGAACTCGTCGTCGGCGCAATACGCGACGGTAAGGGAGGCGGCCTGGCGCTGATTTTGCTGTGCTTGCATGATTTCTCGCTTGTTCGGGTGAATTCCGTTGCTTCTAGGAATTTATTACCACCATTATCGAACAAGCATGCACAAATCAGCGCGGCAAGAAGAGCACCTTTTACCGCCCTTTTCGGGCGTTTAGATCAAATAGGCCAGAGCGGCGCTTCATCCATCAACGCCACCTGCTCGCGCAATTCCAGGATGCGGTCCTGCCAGTAGCGCTGCGTGTTGAACCACGGGAAGGCGACGGGGAAGGCGGGATCGTCCCAGCGGCGCGCCAGCCAGGCCGAATAATGGATCAGGCGCAGGGTGCGCAGCGCTTCGACCAGGTAGAGCTGGCGCGGGTCGAAATCGCAAAAGTCCTCGTAGCCGGCCAGGATGTCGCTCATCTGGCGAACCTGGTCGCTGCGCTCGCCCGACAGCATCATCCACAGGTCCTGGATGGCCGGTCCCATGCGGCTATCGTCGAAATCGACGAAATGGGGGCCGGCGTCCGTCCACAGCACGTTGCCGCCATGGCAATCGCCGTGCGTGCGCAACATGGCCACGTCGCCCGCGCGGTCATAGCAGCGCTTGACGCCGTCGAGCGCCTGCTGCGCCACGCTGGAATACGCGGCCAGCAGTTCAGGCGGCAGGAAATTGCCTTCCAATAGAAACTCGCGCGGCTCGACGCCGAACGTCTGATGGTCGAGCGCCGGCCGCTCCTTGTAGGTCGACAGCGCGCCGACGGCGTGGATGCGGCCGATGAAGCGCCCTATCCATTCCAGCGTGGCCGGGTCGTCCAGCTCGGGCGCGCGGCCGCCGTGGCGGGGGAAGACGGCAAAGCGGAAGCCCTGGTACTGGTGCAGGGTGCTGCCGTTGATGGACAGCGCCGGCACCACCTGGATTTCGCGCTCGACCAGCTCGGACACGAACGCGTGCTCTTCCAGGATGGCCGTATCGGTCCAGCGCGCGGGGCGGTAAAACTTGGCCACCAGCGGCGCGCTGTCTTCAATGCCGACCTGGTAGACGCGGTTTTCATAGCTGTTCAGGGCCAGCAGACGGCCATCGCCGCGCAGCCCCACGCTGTCGAGGGCGTCGAGCACGCAATCTGGGCTCAGGGCGGAAAAGGGGTGGACGGGCCGGTCGTCCTCGTGCGGCTGGTTTTCATTGTGCATAAGCGACATTGTAAGGCGCGCGCGGGCCGCCGGTGCAAACACTTCGGCGGCAAGCCGCAGCAAGGCGTATACTGGCGCCTTACATTCAATCAAAGAGCAAGCCATGCAACTCGAACAGCCATTATCAGAAAAAGAATTCGACGAATTAGACCAATTCCTGTTGTCGGAGCGCTGCTCCGAGGACGCGATGACCATGGATATGCTGCACGGCTATCTGACGGCCGTCGCCATCGGCCCGGAACCGATCATGCCGGCCGAATGGTTGCCGCGCGTGTGGGGCGAAAACGCCGAAGATGCGCCAAAATTCAAGAACAGCAAGGAAGAAGAGCGCATCGTCAACCTGATCATGCGCTTCATGAACGAAGTGCTGGTGACGTTTGAAGTGGCGCCGAAAGAGTTCGAAGCGCTGTTCGTCGAGCACGACTATGAAGGCCAGACCCTGATCGACGCCGAAGCGTGGTGCTGGGGCTTCTGGGACGGCATGGAACTGCGTCCTGGCTCGTGGAACGAGATCTGGGATTCCGAAGTGGCCGAACTGATGCAGCCGATCTACCTGCTGGGTGCCGACGAAATCAAGGAAGAAGAACTGAAACTGGTGGAAGACCCGGTCAAGGCGCACAAGCTGGCGCAGGAACTGGAAGCGAACCTGCCGGCCATCCACCGTTTCTGGGTACCGCGCCGCAAGGCACCGGTGCAAACCATGAAACGCGAAGAGCCGAAAGTGGGCCGCAACGACGACTGCCCTTGCGGCAGCGGCAAGAAGTTCAAGAAATGCTGCGGCGCCGAGCCGGCAGCAGAGTAATCACACAGTAGCATCCCTGTTGCGCCGGCGTCCTGCCGGCGCAGCGCTGACGCTGGCCTCCGGGCTATAATCGGCGCATGAAACTCCCCGACCTGAACCTGCTCGTCGCCCTCGACATCCTGCTCGAGGAAGGCAGCGCCGTGGCCGCCGCGCGGCGCATGAATTTGAGTGCGCCGGCCATGAGCCGCACCCTGGCGCGCATCCGCGACGCCATCGGCGACCCCGTCTTCGTGCGCTCCGGGCGCGGCCTGGCGCCCACCCCGCGCGCGCTGGAATTGCGCGAGCAGGTGCGCGGCGTGGTGGAGCAGGCGCACGCCATCTTCACGTCGGGCCGTGAAATCGACTTGCGCACCTTGGAACGCACCTTCAGCCTGTGCGCCAACGACGTGTTTGTCGGCGCCTACGGCGGCAAGCTGCGCGACCTGCTGGCCGTGCACGCGCCGCACACGGTGCTGCGCTTCGTGCCCGAAGGCGACGGCGCCACGGAAAACGACGCCCTGCACGCGGGCCGCGTCGACCTGTACATCAGCGCGCGGCGCGCCTTTGCGCCAGACATCAAGCTGCAGCAGCTGTTTAGCAGCGGCTTTGTCGGCATCGCCCGCAGCGATCATCCGATCTTCGACGGCCCCATCAACCTGGACAGCTTTACCGAGTACGAACATATCAGCGTCTCGCGGCGCGGCCTGGCGCGCGGCCCGTTCGACACTGCCCTGGCCGAGCGTGGCTACACGCGCAGGGTTTCGCTGATCAGCCCCAACTTCCAGTCCGCCATCTTCGCCGTGGCCGATTCGCGCCTGCTGCTGCCGCTGATGCCCACGCCGCTGCTGGCTATCGTCGAGCGCCTGGGCCTGAAGCTGCGCACCTTCGAACTGCCGATTCCCGTCGACAGCGTGGAAGTGTTCCAGGCCTGGCACCCGCGCCTCGACCACGACCATGCGCACCGCTGGCTGCGCCGCATGATCAAGGGCTTGTGCATGGGGTCAGACCCTTGCGGGTCTGACCCCGGCATTTGATTGGGGTTGATCTGAACTCACACGCCAGACGCCAAACCCAACGATAAAGACCGGGGTCAGGCCCACAGGGTCCGACCCCACCCATCATTGCGCCAGACGCAATTCAAACTTCCTTAATTATCAATTTTCACAAGATTAACGGCTACCTATACTGCGTGGACTGATCCTCATCCACGGAGTTCCCTGTGTCTGCTGTACCGCTTCCTGGCGCCGCCCCTGCGGCCGCGCCTCCCGTCCCACCTGCTTTCGGCCTGCGCCTGGCCACGGGCCTGGCCGGCGTGCTGCTGGCCGTGCTGGTGTCCGGCCTGAATGAAAACATCACCAAGATCGCGCTGGCCGACATCCGCGGCGCCATGGGCATCGCGCGCGACGACGCCAGCTGGCTCGTGGCCCTGTATGCGGCCGCCTCGGTGTCGGCCATGGCGTTCGCGCCGTGGTGCTCCGTCACCTTTTCGCTGCGCCGCCTGACGGCCGCCGCCATCATCGTCTGCATGGCCGCCGGCCTGCTATGCCCGTTCGCGCCGAACCTGTCCGTGCTGATGATCCTGCGCGTGGTGCAGGGCGCGGCCGGCGGCGCCCTGCCGCCCATGCTGATGACGGTGGCGCTGCGCTTCCTGCCGCCGAACATCAAGCTGTATGGCCTGGGCGGCTATGCGCTGAGCGCCACTTTCGGCCCCAGCCTGGGCACGCCGCTGGCCGCCTTCTGGACCGAATACCTGGGCTGGCAATGGGCCTTCTGGCAAGTCGTCCCGGGCAGCATCGTCGCCTTGCTGATGGTGTCCTGGGGCTTGCCGCAAGACCCGCTGCGCCTCGAACGCTTCCGCCAGTTCGACTGGCGCGGCCTGCTGCTTGGCCTGCCCGCCATCAGCATGCTGGTGGTGGGCATGCTGCAGGGCGAGCGCCTGAACTGGTTCCATTCGCCCCTGATCTGCGTGCTGCTGGGCGGCGGCGCCGTGCTGCTGGTGCTGTTCTTTATCAACGAGTGGTCGCATCCGCTGCCATTCTTCAAGCTGCAGCTGCTGTCGCGGCGTAACCTCAGCCACGCCCTGCTGACCCTGGGCGGCGTGCTGTTCGTGCTGCTGGCCGTGATCCTGATTCCCTCATCCTACCTGGCGCAGGTGCACGCCTACCGCCCGCTGCAAACGGCGCCCGTGATGCTGATGGTGGCGCTGCCGCAGCTGATCGCGCTGCCGCTGGTGGCCGCCCTGTGCAATCTGCGCGCTGTCGACTGCCGCTGGGTGCTGGCCATCGGCCTGGGCATGCTGGCCCTGTCGTGCGTGCTCGGCGCGCGCATGTCGCCGGACTGGATCCGCACGCACTTCTACCTGCTGCAAGCGGTGCAGATCTTTGCGCAACCGATGGCCGTGATTCCCTTGCTGCTGCTGGCCACCACGGGCCTGGCGCCGCAGGATGGCCCGTTCGCCTCGGCCTGGTTCAACACCATCAAGGGCATGTCGGCCGTCGTCGCCACCGGCGTGCTCGATGCGCTGATCACGCGCCGCAACCATTTTCATTCGACGGTGCTCAGCGAACGCCTGGGCAACCTGCCGGGCGCCATGGACATGCCAGGGCTGGGGGCTGGCCTGAGTGCGCGCATGCATGCGCAAGTCGTCACCCTGACCTCGTCCGACCTGTACCTCACCGTGGCCGCCATCGCGCTGGCCATGATGGTGATCATTCCCATCCTGCCGACGCGCGTCTATCCACCGCGCGCCGCCTGATTTCTATTGTTACGAAAGAGCTTCACCATGCAAAAACCCATACTGCGCTCGCGCGCATTTCTTCTCGGCCTGGCCCTGCTGGCCTGCGCCCTCGCCTTTTCCGCCTGGCAACTGCTGTTTTCCCGTGCCGACGAACAGAGCACCGACGACGCCTTCGTCAGCGCCGACTACACCGTGCTTTCCCCCGAGGTGGGCGGCATCGTGCGGGAAGTGCTGGTGGAAGACAACCAGGCTGTCAAGGCGGGTCAGCTGCTGGCGCGCATCGACGACCGCGACTACCAGGCCGCCGCCGCCTCTGCCCGCGCCGAAGTGGCCGGCGCCGAGGCGCAGCTGGCCACTGCCCGCGCCACGGTGCAGCGCCAGCAATCGGTGATCGAGCAAGCCAGCACCCTGGTCGACGCCAACCAGGCGGAAGACAAACTGGCGCAGCAGGAACTGGCCCGCTCAACGCACCTGGCCGGCCAGGGCGCGGGCAGCGTGCAGAATGCGCAGCAGGCGCAATCGCGCTTCGACGTGAGCCGCGCGCGCCTGGCGCAAAACCGCGCCGCCCTCGTTTCCACGCGCAAGCAGACGGAAATTTTGCAAGCGCAGCAAGGCGCGGCCGAAGCGGCCTTGCTGCGCGCCAGCGCCAGCCTGCAACGGGCCGAACTGGATCTGTCGCATACACAGCTGCGCGCCCCCATCGACGGCATCGTCGGACGCCGCATCGTGCGCGTCGGCGCCCTGGTGGCTCCCGGCGCCGGCCTGATGGCCGTGGTGCCCCTGAACCGCAGCTTTGTCGTCGCCAACCTGCAGGAAACCCAGCTGACCCACGTGCGCCAGGGCCAGCGCGCCAGCATCGCCGTCGACGCCTATCCGGGCGTGCTCCTGCACGGCACCGTGCACAGTATCGCGCCCGCCACGGGCGTGACGTTTGCCGCCATCGCGCCGGAAAACGCCACCGGCAACTTCACCAAGGTGGTGCAGCGCATCCCTGTGCGGATCGCGCTCGATCCGGGCCAGGATGGCGAACGTCGCCTGCGCGTGGGCATGTCGGCCGAAGTGCGCATCGATACGGCCGCGCGCCGTCAACAGCTGCAACAGGTGAGCGTGCGATGAAAGCACTGATACTCTTTACGGCCGTGGGCCTGGCCGGCTGCGGCAGCGTCGGCAGCGACTTCCAGCGCCCGCACCATGATCTGGGACAGCAATGGCGCCAGGCGCAGGATGCCCGGTTCGCCGCAAGCCAGGAAGGCGTCATCGAGCAGCGCTGGTGGGACAGCTTTGGCGACGCGACTTTGTCGTCCCTGCTGCAGCGCGCCGCCGGCGCCAACCTCGACGTGCTGGCGGCCGCCAGCCGGCTGGAACAGAGCCGTGCCGCACGGGGCGTGGCCGGCGCCGCGCAAAGCCCGTCGCTGGGCGCGAATGGCAGCTATGGCCGCGCGCGCAACAGCGAGCAGGGCTTGAGCGACCCGTCGCGCAACAACGGCCAGGCCGCCTACAGCCTGTGGCAAGGCAATCTCGATGCGGCCTGGGAGCTGGATCTGTGGGGCCGCGTACGGCGCGAAGTGGAGGCGGCTGACGCGCGCGTCGACGCGGCCCAGGAAACGCAGCGCGGCGTGCTGCTGGCCGTGCTGGCCGAGACGGCGCGCGACTACATCGAGCTGCGTGGCGCGCAGCAGACCCTGGCCATCACGCAGCAGTTGCTCGATATCGCCCGCCATACCTTGAACCTGACCCGCATCCGCCTGCGCGAAGGCGCGGCGACACAGCTCGACGAAGCCGAGGCGGCAGCCCACGTGGCCACCATCGAAGCGCGTTTGCCGCCGCTGCAGCAGCGCGAAGCGCGCCTCGGCAATGCCCTCGCCCTGTTGCTGGCGCTGCCGCCGCAGTCGCTGCGGGCGGAACTGGCGGCCAGCAAGGAGATCCCTGTTGTGGCCATGCAGGTGCAGCTGGGCGTACCCAGCAGCCTGGCCGAGCGGCGGCCCGACATCCGCCGTGCCGAAGCGCAGCTGCACGCGGCCACGGCCGCCATCGGCGTGGCGCAAGGCGATTTTTATCCGCGCATCACGCTCTCGGGCAGCATCGGCCTGCAAGCGATGCAGCTGTCCGACATCGGCTGGGACGCCAAACGCTTTGCCTTCGGTCCCGGCTTCAGCGTGCCCCTGTTCGATGGCGGCCGCCTGCGCGGCAATCTGCAATTGCGCGAGGCGCAGCAACAGGAAGCGGCCATCGCCTACCGCCAGACCGTGCTGGCCGCCTGGCACGAAGTGGAAGACGCGCTGTCTGGCTACCAGGCCAACGCCCGCCGCCAGGCCAGCCTCGATGAAGCCGTCAAGCAGGGACGGCGCGCGCTGGGCAGCGCGGAGCTGCAATACCGCCAGGGCGGCACGGACCTGATCAATGTGCTGCACGTGCAAAACACTTTATTGAACAACGAAGCGGCGCTGGTCGACAGCCGCGCCACCGCGTCGCTGTCGCTGGTCCAGGTCTACAAGGCGCTGGGCGGCGGCTGGCAAGCCTTTTCAAGCACCTCGCAAGAAAGCACGCCATGAAACCGAATCCAGCACATTTTTCCATCCACGACGTCAGCGACTTTCCCATCGTGCGCTTTCGCCCTGAAACGGCCGTCACCGGCTATGCCCCGCTATGGGAAAACGACATGGACGCCTTGCTGCGTCATGGCGAACCGTTCGTCATGCTGTTCGAAGAGGAGCGTGGCGACGAAGCGCACGTCGACCGCAAGCGGCGCGGCCTGTGGCTCAAGCATAACAAGGTGGCGCTGGCCACCCTTTGCCGGGGCCTCGTGTCCATCGAGGCGGATGCGGAACGGCGCGCGCGCCTGCAGGCGATGGCGGCCGGCGCCATGAAAGCCTTCGGCATCCTGCAGGAAGTGGCGGCCACGCGCGAACAGGCCGAGGCCCTGATGGTGTGGCTGCTGGCCAGCGGCCAGATGGCGCGGCCGCGCGCGGTGGACGTCTGGTGAGCGAGGGAACAAGCGAGTCAGGCGGCCCTGCGCACAGCGCTCCTGGCAGGGATGACGCACACGTGGCCATCGCTGCTGGTGGCCGTCGTCAGGGCGATGCCGTACAGCGCGGCCAGCACCGGTACGGCGTCGGCGTTGGCGGGAATGTCAGCCGTCAGCTGGCCCGAACGCACCAGCAGCAGGCGCTCGAAGCCCAGCAAGGCGTGATTGATGTCGTGCAGGATGGCGATGACGGCGTGGCCGCGCGCGGCGCAGAACTGCTGCAGGCTGTCGAGCAGATCGAACTGCAGGCCGGGATCGAGCGCCGCCAGCGGTTCGTCGACGAGTATCAAGCCATCGCGCACATCCCACATCTGCGCGAAGATACGCGCCAGCTGCACCCTGGCCTGCTCGCCGCCGGACAGGGTGTCCAGGCGCCGGCCCAGCAAATGGGCGGCGTGCGCCAGGGCGGCGGCGTCCTGCACGATGCGCTCCAGCTGAGGGTCGACCAGGCGCGCCACTCTTCCCAGGCCGATCACCAGTTCGCACTGCAGTCCGAAGGCCACGTGCGAACCTTGCGGCAGCACGGCGCGGCACCGCGCCAGGTCGGCCAGCGGCCACTGCGCCAGGGGACGGCCGGCGAACGCCACCTGGCCCGCCTGCGGCTGCAGTTCGCGCGCCATCAGTTTCATCAGGGTCGACTTGCCGGCACCGCTGGGGCCGAGGATGGCGATACGCTCGCCGGGCGCCACCCGCACATTGAAGGGGCCGAAATACTGCTGGCCCAGTTGGGTGGTGGCGAAGGAGAGTTCCAGCAGGGGCGTCATGTTCACCTCTAGGCGGTGCCGTGGCGGAAGCGCCGCAACAGCATCAGGAAAAATGGCCCGCCCAGCAAGGCCGTGAAAATACCGACGGGGACTTCCGCGGGAATGGCGACCGTGCGCGCCAGGGTGTCGGCCAACAGCAGCAACAAGCCGCCGGCCAGCATGGACAGCGGTAGCACACGGCGCTGGTCGGCGCCCAGCCAGGTGCGCACCAGGTGCGGCGCGATCAGGCCAATAAAACCGATGCCGCCGCACCAGGCGACGGCAAAGCCCGTCAGCACGGCCACCAGCACGATGACCTGCGTGCGCAGCCGGCCCACGTCGATACCCACGTGCAGGGCCTGCGCCTCGCCCAGCGCCAGCGCGTTCAATGAGCGCATCAGGAAGCGCGTGGCCCACAGCGCGCCGGCCGGCACCAGCAGCAAAGCCGCCACCTGGCGCCAGCTGCCGGCCGACAGCGAACCGAGGGTCCAGAAAGTCAGGGTGCGCAGCTGGTCGTCGCTGGCCAGGTAGATGCACAGGCCCATGACGGCCACCGTGATGGCGTTCAGCGCCACGCCCGTCAACAGCAGGCCGACGATGGAACCGGGGGTGGCCCAACGGGCGACCCGGTCGAGCAGCACGCAAATGAGCATGGCGCCGCCAAACGCGGCCCCCGGCAGCAGCCACACGCGCAGCTCGGGCGCCACGTGCAGGCTGGCGGCGAAGACGATGGTGGCCGCGCCCGCGCAGGCGGCGCCGCTGCTCACGCCCAGCAGCCCCGGATCGGCCAGCGGATTGCGAAACAGCCCTTGCGTCAGGCCGCCGGCCAGCGCCAGCGCGGCGCCGATCAGGATGGCGAACAGGGCGCGCGGCAAACGGATATGCCACAGCACATACGCGCCGCCGGACAATGCCTCGTCGCCCGCTTGAAACGGCGCCAGCCAGTCGGCCAGGGTCACGGGCACGGCGCCCGCCTGCACGGCGATGAGCAGACCGGCAAACAACGCCACAGCCAGCATCCCGCCAGCACCCCAGCGTGGCCAGGATACTGCCGGCGTCATCGCGCGCACGTTCATGCAGCCATGGCTTTCGCGAAGGCGGCGTCGAGCTCCATCAGCGCCTGCGGCATGCGCGGACCAAAGCCCAACAGCAGCATGGCTTCCAGCGACACGATGCGGTGCTTGCGCCCGGCCGGCGTCTGCGCCAGCCCTGGCAGTTTCAAGATGCCGTCCACGCCGCCCGAGGCCTTCAAGCCCTGGTCCGTGACCAGTACGATGTCGGGCCGCGCGGCGATCACGGCTTCGGGCGTGAGCGGCTTGTAGCCGGCGAATCCACCCTGCCCGCCCATCACGTTGACGGCGCCCGCATACGCCAGCATGGCGTCCGCGCCCGTCTCGCGCCCGCCCACCATCACCTGGTTGGGCGCATGGGCGAGGATGAACAGCACGCGCACGGGTGCATGCTGGCGCTGGCGCACCTTGCCCAAGGCGCCGTCCCACTGCTGCTGCAAGGCTTGCGCCAGGCGCGCGGCGGGGTCGGCACGGCCCGTGATCTGGCCCACCTGTTTGACCCGTTCAATCAAACCTTCGAACTGGTTATTTGCGTTCAGCACCGCCACCGGCACGCCCGCGTCGCGTACCTGGCGCAGCACCGCTTGCGGCCCCGCTTCCTCGGTGGCGATCAGCTGCGTGGGCGCCAGCGACAGCACGCCCTCGGCCGACAGGGTGCGCGCATAACCGACCTGCGGCAGCTGTTGCGCCACGGCCGGATACAGCGAGGTCGTATCGACGCCCACCAGTTCGCCCTGCGCTTCAAGCGCATAGACGATTTCCGTCAGGGCGCCGCCGACGCTGACGATGCGCCGCGCCTTGATCACCGGCTTGGCCGCGTCGGACACGGCCGCCAGCACCTGCATCGGCGCGGCCAGCGCCAGCGCACCCGCCCCCATTTTTTTCAGCGCGATGCGGCGCGCCACGCTGGCGGCGATCATGCGGCGCATAGTTCGCCCTCCTGCAGCACGCGCTCGACGACGTTGCGCCATTCGCACAGTTCATGCACGCCCGGCTTGCGTTCGCCGAAGAACATGACGATGGTGTCGCCCTTGGCGTCGAACAGTTCCACCGACGTCACCAGGCCATCGACGGTCGGCTTTTTCACCACCCAGGCGCTGGCGATATGGTCTTCGCGCAAATGCAGGTTGAAGCGCGTGTCGAGGACATTGATCCACGGCCCCATCACGGCGATCTTGTGCACGGGTCCCGAATGGATCTGGATCATGCCGGCATTGCCGACGAAGGCCATGATGGCCACCTTTTCGAGGGCGGCGTTATTGAGCAGGTCGAGCACGCAGGATTTGTCGATCTGCTGCACGAAGCGCGGCTCGGCCAGGCGCAGGCCCTGCAGGCGCGAGACCGAATATTTTTTCAGCAAAGTGAAAAATTCATGCGTGTCGCGCAAGTCGGCCCAGGCGGCGCGAAAGCCGGCCACGTCGATCTGCGCGTCGGGCAATTCGGCCGGCGGCGTCGCCGGCGCCGTCACGGCGATGCCGGCCGCCTGGTCCGCGTCAGCGAAGCGCGTTACCAGCGCGTCATAGGCGGCCACGTCGCTTTGCGGCTTGAGAAAAATCTTGTGCACGGCGTGGCCGGCCGCGTCGAAAAATTGCAGGCTGCGCTGCACTTCCTTTTCTCCCATCTCGCGCACGGCAAAGCCATGCGCCCACTGGCGGTAAAACACGCGCAAGTCGATGTCGCCGCCGAGCACCAGGCCCACGTGGTTGGTGTGACTAGCTTTTCGATAGACACCCGTCTTTTCATGCACGCACGAAGCGTTGCGCGTCAGCGCCATGACTTCGCCCAGCGGCTCCAGCGCCTGGACGATGGCGGGCCAGTCGGCCTGCAGGCGCTCAGCGCCCAGCAAGGCGCCATCGGCCAGCGACAAGCCCGCATGCGCGGCGATCAGCTCGCCTTCGGAAATGGCCAGTTCCTCGGCGATGTCGCGGTGGCGGGCTTTCTTTTCGCGGCGCAGGCGGGCAAATTCGCTGGCGACCAGCTCGGTGTTACAAATAGGGGGCATGCTCGTCACGGTGTCTCCTTTCAAGGCGAACACTGGCTGGCATGGGCTGGCTGGTGGTAGGGAATCTTGAAATCAATTATAAATGAGAATCATTCGCAATCAAGAGTTATTTGTGCGCGGCCCAAAAAAAGCGCCGCGACAGGAAACCCGTCGCGGCGCAAAGGAGACCGATCAATACAACCGATCAGTTCGGGAAAAAAAGTTCAGGCGCTCGCTTGCACAGCCGGCATGGAGACCGGCTTGGCAGTGGGACGCTGCGCCAGCAAGACGACGGCGGCCAGCACCATGGCGCCGCCCAGCAATTGCGTGCCGCTCACGGATTCCTTCAGCAAGGTCACGCCGAACGCCATCGTGATGACGGGTTCAAACGTGGAAATGATGGACGCCTTCGCCGCGCCAATTTGCGCCACGCCGGCAAAGAAGGCGGCTATCGCGATGGCCGTCGAGAACAGGGCGATGGCGCTGACGGCCAGCCAGCCCGTTGCCGTGCCCGGCAAGGACACGCCTTGCCACAAGGCAATCGCGCTGTTCGACAGGCCGGCCGTGCCCAGGATCACCACGCAAGCGGCCAATGGGTGAATATTCTCGCGGCTTTTCGACAGGCTGTTGCCAAACAGGATGTACACGGCATACACCCCGGCGGCCATCAATGCCAGCGCGATGCCGATGGGCTGGCCCTGCAGCTTGCCGCCCAGGGTGATGGCCATGCCGGCAATGGCCAGCGCCATCAGCACGAGCATGCGGCGGTCCAGCTTTTCCCAGCCCAAGGCAAGCGCGAGGATGGTGACCAGCACGGGATACACATACAGCAACATGCCGCACAGGCCGCTGCTGGCATACATCAGGGCATTGAAATAGCCTTGCGACTGGGCCGTGTACATCAGGCCCATCAGCATGTAGCCGGCCAGCAGGCGGCCGCGCGGCAAGCGCCAGCCACCCAGCCACACGAGCGGCAGCAAGAGCATGGCGGCGATGACGAAACGCAAGGCCAGCATGGTCGACGGGTTGACCCCGGACGCATATGCCGCCTTGGCAAACACTGCGGAACTGCCGAAACCGGCGGCCGACAGCAACACCAGCGCAACAGCGCGGCGATCAGACATGACTAAACCTCTTTGAGTACGCCAGGGTAAACCTGCTGCGCGTCGCGCTTTGCGGCCGGCGATGCTCACCGTACTGAAGTACGGTTGCGCTTCTCGGCCACAAATCACTGCCGCTCGCGACGGTTTTCCCAGGCGTTGTAAATATTAATGCCAAGCAAGGCTGGAAGGTGATGCGTACGTGAAATACATGCGTGAATCCTATTGCGGGTCACTTCACGCAGTGACGGCATCATATTCGCTTGCGCAAAATGAAACAAACCAATATTCTTCACGGATAGGCCGAATATTACTGAGGCTCAATTCTCTTGAGAGTGCCATGTCACGTCCCTTGCCCCCACTCGCCGCCCTGCACGCCTTCGAGGCGGCCGCCCGCCATGAAGGCTTCCAGCGCGCGGGCGAAGAATTGCACGTGTCGGCCGGCGCCATCGGCCACCATGTAAAGCAGCTGGAAGCGTGGCTCGGCATCGTGCTGTTCCAGCGCCTGCCGCGCGGCGTGGTGCTCACCAATGCAGGGCAGCGCTATGCGGCCTCGCTGGGGCCGATCCTCAACCAGCTGGCCGACGTGTCCGAGCAGGCACGGCGCCAGGGCGACGACAAGGTGGTGACGGTGACGGCCACCAGCTCGCTCGTCTCGCGCTGGCTGATGCCGCGCCTGGGCCGCCTGCGCGACCGCTATCCGCAGATCGAACTGCGTGTGCTGGCCTCGATGCATCCGGTCGACCTGGCGCGCGACGGCGTCGACGTGGCCATTCGCCTGGGACCGGGCCGCTATCCGGGCCTGAAAGTGGATTTATTGATGGAAGAATGGTTTTCCGCCGTCTGCAGCCCAGGCTTTCGCGCCAACGCGGCCAGCCTGCGCCAGCCCGCCGATCTGCTGCGCTATCCGCTGCTGCACGACGAGCCGGAAGTGCACCTGCCCGGCGAAATCGACTGGACGCGCTGGCTGCACAGCTGCGGCGTGCATTACAGCGGCAATAGCGGCAACAGCGGCGCGCGCTTTTCACACACCTATCTGTGCCTGGACGCGGCCGCCAGCGGCCAGGGCGTGGCCATTGCCGCCAGCCCCCTGATCGGCGACGATTTACGCTCGGGCCGCCTGGTGCGCGTGTTCGAACATGCCGTGCGCGGCCCCCACTGCTATTATCTGCTGCGCTCGCCCCAGGCGGAAACGCGGCCCCTCGTTCACGCATTCTGCGAATGGCTGATCGCCGAGGCGCGCGCCGACCAGGAAACCGTCTGGCCAACAGTGGAGACCGCATGACTCAGCAGGAATTGGCGCGCAGCGCCGAATATAGTGTCCAACATGAATATGAACAGGCCATGGTGACGGCGGCCGATGGCCGGCAAGCCAGCGTGGGCGAGTTCTATGGCGATCCTGCCGTGGCCTTGATCGATGCCAACGAGCAATGGTGCGCCGTGGCGGGCGAGGGATTGGTGCTGTGCCGGCTGGGCCAGCATTTCGGGCAGTGCCTGACGTATTTCCGCCAGCCTGACGACGTGCGCTGGATCACGGACTTGCGGCAAACGGGACCGTTTGCGCTGGAATGGCGGGATGAAGAAGGCGTATGGTCCGCCCTTGATGTCGAGCCGGTGGATGCGTCGGCTTACGCCAGCGGAGGTAATGCCCCGTAGGTCGGGTTAGCGCGCAGCGTGTAACCCGACAACACCACCAAACCAGCCGGAGCAACAGATCAGAGAACGTAGGTCGGCTTAGCGCGCAGCGCGTAAGCCGACAACATCATCACAACTTGATGAAATGCTCGCGGTAGTATTTCAGCTCTTCGACCGATTCCAGAATATCGGCCAGCGCCGTGTGCTTCTGATGCTTCTTGAAGCCGGTGGCGATTTCCGGCTTCCAGCGCTTGCACAGCTCTTTCAGCGTCGACACGTCAACATTGCGATAGTGGAAGAACGCTTCCAGCTTCGGCATGCCGCGCACCATGAAGCGGCGGTCCTGGCCGATGGTGTTGCCGCACATGGGCGACTTGCCTGCCGGTACGTATTTCTTCAGGAACGCGATCAGTTCCGCTTCCGCCTGCGCTTCCGTCACGGTCGACGCTTTCACCTTGTCGATCAGGCCCGAGCGGCCGTGCGTGCCCTTGTTCCAGGCATCCATCTTGTTCAGGGTTTCATCCGACTGGTGAATCACGAACACGGGGCCTTCGGCCAGCAGGTTCAGGTGCATGTCCGTCACCACGACCGCCACCTCGATGATGCGGTCGGTATCGGGCTCCAGGCCCGTCATTTCCATGTCGACCCAGACCAGGTTCATCTCGTTTGGACGTGCCGGCACCGTGGGTGCGGGAGTGGATGCAGAGGTGGGTGCAGATAAGTCGGTCGCTTGTGACATAATTCTCTCTTGGCCTAATCAAACTAAATAATCAGCCATTTTCTCACAGGCACAGAATGTATTCACTCGCGTTTTCGATTTTGTTTGTATCCGTCCTCGTTTTGACCCTCGCCGTGCGCTTCTGGCTCGCTTCGCGGCAGATTCGCCACGTGCTGGCGCACCGCGCCGTTGTCCCGCCCGAATTCGCGGAAAAAATTCCGCTGGCCGCGCACCAGAAGGCGGCCGACTACACGGTGGCGAAGACCAAATTCGGCCTGCTGACCCTGCTGGTCAACTATGCCGTGCTGATCGGTTTTACCTTGCTGGGCGGCCTGCAATGGCTGGCGCTGCACCTGAATGAATGGATGGGGCCGGGCTCGCCCATGCTGTACCAGATCGGCCTGATCGCCGCCTTTGCCGCCATTTCCGGCCTGATTGACCTGCCCTTCGATTACTACCGCCAGTTCGTGCTGGAGCAGCGCTTCGGTTTCAACACCATGGCGCGCAAGCTGTTCTTCACGGACATGCTCAAGGGCGTGGGCCTGGGCGCCGTCATCGGCCTGCCGCTGATCTGGGTCGTGCTGACCCTGATGGCCAAGTCGGGCGACCTGTGGTGGCTGTACGCCTGGTTCGTCTGGAGCGGCTTCCAGCTGCTGATGATGGTGCTGTTTCCCACCGTCATCGCCCCGCTGTTCAACAAATTCACGCCGCTGGCCGACGAAGCGCTGAAAAGCCGCATCGAAGGCTTGATGCAGCGCGTGGGCTTTGCCTCGAAAGGCCTGTTCGTCATGGATGGCTCGAAGCGCAGCGCCCACGGCAATGCGTATTTCTCGGGCTTTGGCGCCAACAAGCGCATCGTTTTCTTCGACACCCTGCTGTCGCGCCTGGCGCCGCAGGAAATCGAAGCCGTGCTGGCGCATGAACTGGGCCACTTCAAGCTCAAGCACATCGTCAAGCGCATCGCCATGATGTTCGTCATCTCGCTCGGTTTCCTCGCGCTGCTGGGCTTCCTGAAGACGCAGCCATGGTTTTACGCGGGCCTCGGCGTCGACCCTGTTGCCCTGGCGCTCACTGGCCAGCCGACGGACGCGCTGGCCCTGCTGCTGTTCATGCTGGCCTTGCCCGTCTTCACTTTCCTGCTGGGACCGTTGACCTCGCTCAGCTCGCGCAAGCACGAATTTGAGGCCGACGCCTTTGCCGCCACGCACACGCAATCGGACGACCTGGTCTCAGCGCTCGTCAAAATGTATGAAGACAATGCGTCGACCCTGACGCCCGACCCGCTGCACTCGGCCTTTTACGATAGCCACCCGCCGGCCAGCGTGCGCATCCGCCACCTGAAAGGGGCTACGACATGAATACGAATACGCCATCGACTTCGCAAGACCTGGCCCAACTGTCCTGCACGCCGCGCCAGCAGGCGCTGGGCGACTCGGACATCGCCACCTTGCACACCCTGCTGCCGCAGTGGAGCTTGCAAAACGGCAAGCTGTGCCGCGACTTCGGCTTCAAGAATTACTACCAGACCCTGGCGTTCGTGAACGCCCTGGCCTATATGACCCATACGCAAGACCACCATCCGGAGCTCATCATTACTTACAAAACCTGCGCCGTGCGCTACGACACGCACTCGGTCAATCAGGGCGCCGGCGGCCTGTCCGAAAACGACTTCATCTGCGCCGCCAAGGCCGACCTCATCTACCAGAGCAGCCAGGTGGCCCCATGAGCGAAGGCAAGTTGACAGGCGTCATCATCGCCGCCCACGGCCGCCATTACCTGGCCGACGTGGACGGCGCCAAGCTGCAATGCGTGACGCGCGGCAAGAAAACCAATGTGGCCGTGGGCGACATCGTGCACCTGACGCGCACCTCGAACGACCAGGCCGTCATCGACCGCATCGAGGAACGCAAGACCTTGCTGTACCGCTCGGACCAGTACAAATCGAAATTGCTGGCCGCCAACCTGACGCAGCTGTTCATCGTCGTGGCGACGGAACCGGGCTTTGCCGACGACCTGATCTCGCGCTCGCTGGTGGCGGCCGACGCGGCCGGCATCGCGGCGCGCATCATCCTCAACAAAACGGACGTAACCGCTTCGCTGGAGCGCGCCCGCGAACGCCTGCTGCCGTATTCCTCGATGGGCTATCCCGTCGATGAAGTGTCGGCGCGCGCCGAACCCGAGCACGCCGTGGCCACCCTGGCGCCGTTGCTGGCGGGCCAGTCGTCCATTCTCATCGGCCAGTCGGGCATGGGCAAGTCGTCCTTGATCAACCTGCTGGTGCCGGACGCCGACATCGCCGTGCGCGAAATCTCGGCCGCGCTCGACACGGGCAAGCACACGACGACCTTTACGCGCCTGTACAAGCTCGATGAACTGGGCGCGAACAGCTCCATCATCGATTCGCCGGGTTTCCAGGAATTCGGCCTGTACCACCTGTCCGAAGGCATGCTGGAGCGGGCCTTCCGCGAGTTCCAGCCTTACTTGGGCGGCTGCAAGTTCTATAACTGCCGCCACCTGATCGAGCCGCAATGCGCCATCCTGCAAGCCTTGTCTGAAGGCAAGATCGCCAAGATGCGCCATACCCTGTACGGCCAGTTGCTGCACGAGTCGGCGCAAACGCTGTATTGAACGCGCCTGGCGCCCGCCATCGGCGCGGGCGCCAAACCGACAAAAACACCAATATTACGAGCTAAACAGAATTAAATTCTGCTGAACAGCTCGCTTTCCCCCATTCATTCCAAAACCATCCATCGCCCGATTTCGCGTTTCAGCGCCGGATTCCGGCGTTTCATCGCTTTGCGCTGGCATGGCGCAGGTCCACTTGCTACCTTGGCATTGTCCCCGCCAGCGAACCTGCTGGAGACAACATTGGTCTAACTCCAACCAGCATTTGATCACAAGGTGAAATCATGAAAGCATCGTTCTCGCGTACCCTCGCCCTCGGTAGCGCCGCCCTCGTCCTCGGCCTGTCTTGCCTCAGCGCCAGCGCGCTGGAAATCGGCGAACAGGACAAGGTCCAGATCTCCGGCAAGGTCTACAAACTGGCCCCGCAGGAATTCAGTCAGTATGGCAATCGCTACCAGCTCGACACGGGCGATACCTTGCTGCTGCGTCAGCAAGTCAACCGCTATTTCACGCAAATCAAGGGACAGCCCGAAGTAGAACTGTTCGGCCGCGCACCTGGGGTCTTTGAAACGGCCAGCGGCACCCGCATGGAATTTCGCAACGATGGCGACGTCATCGCCATCACCGGACTGAACAATATTCCGGGCGCCATCGCCAAGGCGGGCGAAACGGCCGGCAGCGTGCACTTCGCCGGCCGCTAAGCAGGCACATGGCGACCGGCTGGCACGCCATCGCCAGCCTGTCCACGGGGCGTGCATCAGCCGGCAGGGGCTGGTGCACGCCCCGCCTGCTTTGCGCAGTCCGAACGGGTATGCGCAAAAAATACTGTCGAGTCAGCCAAACAACTGCATCCGAATGCAGCTTACAATGCGATCCAATAAGGTGTCACTGGCCGCGGGCCAACACCATCGCCTTGCGGGAGATTTCGGATGGAAATGTTCGCACTCGAACATGACATTGCACAGTGGGAAGACACACTGCGGCCATTGCGCGCCCTGGAGCGCTTGCCTTTGCTGATGCTGCTGGCATGGCATTTGCGCCAGCGCAACTGCGCGCAGGCGCTGCACCATGTGGCCGAAGCGGCGGCCTTGCTGCTCCAGGCCCAACTGCCGGACCGCGCCCTGGCCATCGCGCAGGCGCGTCTGCAACTGGTGCAGGCGGAAGTATCCTGGCTGCAAGGGGAGCTCGATGCGGCCGAAAGCATGGCCATGGCGGCGCACGCCATCCTGTGCGCGCACGGCGACGGCGCCGCTTGCGCCGATGCGCACTGGCTGCTGTCCTCGATTGCCGTCGACCGGGGCGACCATGCCCACTGCGATGCCGAACTGCTGGCCGCGGCCGAGCAGGCGCGCAACGCCGGCGATGCGATGCGCGCCAGTCTGGCCGACGCCGCCACGGCGCGCTGGGCCGTGTTGCGCGATGCGCCGGCCGCCCAAGCCCGCTGGGGTGCCGCCTTCCAGGTCGATGGCGCCAGCGGCAAGCTGCCCGCGCCGCTCGCTGCCTGGGTGCATGACTTCCGCGGCTTGCTGGCGCACACCTCGCGCGACCTGGGCACTGCCGCCGGCCACTACATGCAAAGCTATGAAGCGGCGCTGGAAAGCGGCCAGTTGCGCGGCGCCATCACGGCCGCCATCAATATCGGTGATTGTTTTTCCAGCCTTAACGACAACGAATCGGCCCTCGAATGGATGCAGTGCGCGCTGGACCTGGCCCGCCCCACCGGCTGGCCGCGCAGCATCGGCGCCTGCCAGACGCATACGGCCGAAACCATGCGCAAGCTGGGGCGCCTGGCCGCGGCCGAAGACTTGCTGCGCCAGGCGCTGCTCATCCTGGCCCCCATGGCGGGCGCGCGCACCTATGCCAACGCCCTGTTCCACCTGGGTGAACTGAGCCTGGACAAGGGCGACTACGACACGGCGCTCGACGCCTTCAGCCGGCTGGCGCAGCGGGCCGAAGCGCTGGGCCAGGCCGATTTCCGCAGCATGGCGCAGCGCGGCAGCGCCCATGCGCTGTCCTACCTGGACCGCCCGGACGAGGCGCTGCAGGCGGCCGAGCGGGCTTGCCAGCTGGCCACCGCGCAAGGCGATGCCATGCACCAGGTGGCGGCGCTGCGCGTCTTGTCGATGCTGCATGCGCGCCATGAGCTGCCGCCGCCCGCGGACATGCTGGAACGCAATCCCGCCCTGCATTTCCTGCACCAGGCGCTGCAGGTGGCCGCCTCCATCGACGGCTATTCGCCGCCCGGCGAACTGCTCGATGCGCTGGCGCGCGAATACGCGCATGCGGGCGACTATGCGCGCGCCTACGATATCGCCCTCGATGCGGGCATGGCGCGCGAAAAAAGCCACACCCAGCAGGCGAGCAACCGCGCCACCGCCATGCAGGTCTACCACCAGACGGAACATGCGCGCTCGGAAGGCTATCACCACCGCGAACTGGCCGCCTCCGAAGCGCGCCGCGCCGAAGTGCTGCAGCAGACCAGCGACACACTGGAACGGCTGTCGGCCATCGGCCAGGAAATCACCACCCACCTCGATGCCAGCGCCGTGTTCCAGGTGCTTGACCGCCATGTGCATGCCTTGCTGCCCGTCAACACTTTCGCTGTCTACATGCTCGACGCGGCAGGCACGGCGCTGCGCCGCGCGCATGGCATGGAAGCGGGCCGGCCCCTGTCCGACAACGCCATTCCACTGAACAATCCACGCGCCTACTCCGTGCGCTGCCTGCTGGGCCGGCGCGAAGTGTATATAGACCAGGTGCCGCCGCGCCGCCACGCCTACACGGTACCCGGCACCCTGCATAACCAGAGCGTGCTGTACGTGCCTTTGACGGTGGGCGAACGCGTGCTGGGCGTGATGACGGTGCAAGCCTGCCATGCCAACGCGTATGGCGAACGCGAGCGGCTGATCTTCCGCACCCTGTGCGCGTATGGCGCCATCGCGCTCGACAACGCCAGCGCCTACCGGCAATTGCAAGATGCCCAGGCGCAACTGGTATCGCAGGAAAAACTGGCCGCCCTCGGCTCCTTGATGGCCGGCGTGGCGCATGAACTCAATACCCCGATCGGCAACAGTTTATTAATCGCCAGCACCATGCAGCAAAAGACGGAAGACGTGGAACGCCTGATGAACGGTCCCGGCCTGCGCCGCTCGGACCTGGCCGCCTTCATCGACGATGCGGGCAAGGCGTCGGCGCTGGTGATGCGCGGCCTGCGCAGCGCGGCCGACCTGGTCAACAGTTTCAAGCAGGTAGCCGTCGACCGCACCACCGAGCAGCGGCGCCGGTTTGACTTGCAACAAGTGAGCAATGAAATCATCGCCACCGTCATGAACCGCATCCGCAGTTCGGGCCACCGCATCGAGATGGACATCGATTTCGGCATCGCCATGGACAGCTATCCTGGCCCGTTTGGCCAGGTGATCACCAATCTGATCAACAATGCCCTGCTGCACGCCTTCGCCCCCGCGCCCAACGATGGCGGCGCCGGCACGGGCTGCATGCGTTTGTCCGCCACGATGGAGGCGGCGCGCGTGCACATCGTCTTCGAGGACAATGGCGGCGGCATCGCGGAACAGCATTTGTCGCGCATCTTCGACCCCTTTTTTACCACCAAGCTGGGCCAGGGTGGCAGCGGCCTGGGTTTGTCGATCAGCTACAACATCGTCACGGCCCTGCTGGGCGGCACCATCCAGGTGGCCAGCAGCCCCGCCGGCACGCGCTTCACCCTCGACTTGCCGCTGGAAGCGCCGCAGCTGGACGGGGCCGCGCCCGCCAGCATCTATTAACCACCACCGTTTGCCCGGGCGCAGGCTTGCCTATACAAGTACGCGTCCGGCCAGTCTTTCCAATCTAAAAGCAAAACCCTTATAATTGAACGGCTGAAGTACTTGCCATTGCATTATTTTCAACTTGGCAAACCGTATCGACCCGCGCGACAAACAGGCACGGGCACCGATCAACACAGCAGCGCGCCGGGCGAGGCAGTCATCAGACGAGATGTTGTACGCTGATGCAACCCGGCGGGAAAGGCACGCCGCCGGCGGCCTGCGCATCTTCAAGTGGTCATTATGTCGACAAAAAAACCGATCAAGCACTACCTCCAGTTCTCCGATTTCACGTTGGAAGAGTATGAATATGTGATCGAACGCGCCCATCTGATCAAGCGCAAGTTCAAGAACTATGAAATCTACCATCCATTGATCGACCGCACCCTGGTGATGGTCTTTGAAAAGAACTCGACCCGCACGCGATTGTCGTTCGAAGCCGGCATGCACCAGCTGGGCGGCGCCGCCATCTACCTGAACACGCGCGACTCCCAATTGGGCCGCGGCGAGCCGGTGGAAGACGCGGGCCAGGTCATGTCGCGCATGTGCGACATCATCATGGTGCGTACCTTCGGCCAGGAAATCATCGAGCGTTTCGCCGCCAATTCGCGCGTGCCGGTGATCAATGGCCTGACCAATGAACACCACCCTTGCCAGGTCTTTGCCGACATCTTCACCTATATCGAACACCGCGGCTCGATCGCCGGCAAGGTCGTCGCCTGGATCGGCGATGCCAACAACATGCTGTACTCGTGGCTGCAGGCGGCCGAAGTGTTCGGCTTCCACGTCAACGTGTCGACGCCAAAGGGCTACGACATCGACCTGTCGCAAGTCAAGACCGAGCGCTACACCTTCTTCGCCAACCCGTCGGACGCCTGCGAAGGCGCGCACCTGGTCAACACGGACGTGTGGACCAGCATGGGTTACGAAGCGGAAAACGCGGCCCGCATCGCCGCCTTCGACGGCTGGATCGTCGATGGCGCGAAGATGTCCCGCGCCGCGCCCGACGCCCTGTTCATGCACTGCCTGCCCGCCCACCGCGGCGAGGAAGTGGCCGCCGAAGTCATCGACGGCCCCCAATCGG
Organism: Janthinobacterium sp. NKUCC06_STL; assembly: GCF_019345455.1. Classification (NCBI taxonomy): domain Bacteria; kingdom Pseudomonadati; phylum Pseudomonadota; class Betaproteobacteria; order Burkholderiales; family Oxalobacteraceae; genus Janthinobacterium; species Janthinobacterium sp. NKUCC06_STL. Next base: position 15,279 of record NZ_JAHKQY010000005.1, on the reverse strand, counting down.
TGGTGTGGGACGAGGCGGAAAACCGCTTGCACGTGCAAAAAGCGCTGATTGAATACCTGTTACTCGGTAAAATCCAATAATTCGCCTGGAACTGCAGAACTCCCGGCAGCATCGCAACACATACATCGACAACGACAACTGGAAGCAATATGAGCGACATTAAAAAAGTAGTCCTGGCCTATTCCGGCGGACTCGACACCTCCGTCATCCTGAAGTGGCTGCAAGATAACTACCAGTGCGAAATCGTCACCTTCACGGCCGACCTGGGCCAGGGCGAAGAACTGGAACCGGCGCGCGCCAAGGCAATCAAGTTCGGCATCAAGCCGGAAAACATCCATATCGAAGACGTCCGCGAAGAATTCGTGCGCGATTTCGTCTTCCCGATGTTCCGCGCCAACACCGTGTATGAAGGCGAGTACCTGCTGGGTACCTCGATCGCCCGTCCTTTGATCGCCAAGCGCCTGATCGAAATCGCCAACGCCACGGGCGCCGACGCCATCTCGCACGGCGCGACCGGCAAGGGCAACGACCAGGTGCGTTTCGAACTGGGCGCCTACGCGCTCAAGCCAGGCGTGAAAATCATCGCGCCATGGCGCGAGTGGGATCTGCTGTCGCGCGAAAAACTGCTGAAGTACGCGGAAGACGCCGGCATCGAAATCGACATGAAGCACAAGAACGGCGGCGCGCCGTACTCGATGGATGCCAACTTGCTGCACATCAGCTTTGAAGGCCGCCACCTGGAAAACCCGAGCGCCGAAGCGGAAGAAACCATGTGGCGCTGGACCGTCAGCCCGGAAAACGCCCCGGACGAAGCGGAATACCTGGACATCGAATACGAAAAAGGCGATATCGTCGCCATCAACGGCGTACGCATGTCGCCTGCCACCGTATTGGCCGAACTGAACAAAGTGGGCGGCAAGCATGGCGTGGGACGCCTGGACCTGGTGGAAAACCGCTATGTCGGCATGAAGTCGCGCGGCTGCTATGAAACCCCGGGCGGCACCATCATGCTGAAAGCCCACCGCGCCATCGAATCGATCACCCTGGACCGCGAAGTGGCCCACCTGAAAGATGACCTGATGCCGCGCTACGCGTCGATGATCTACAACGGCTACTGGTGGGCGCCTGAGCGCGTCGCCCTGCAAACCCTGATCGACCACACGCAGGAAACCGTGAACGGCTGGGTACGCATCAAGCTGTACAAGGGCAATGTCATCGTCGTTTCGCGCGATTCGAAGACGGATTCGCTGTTCGACATGAACATCGCCACCTTCGACGAAGACGGCGGCGCCTACAACCAGGCCGATGCCGGCGGCTTCATCAAGCTGAACGCCTTGCGCATGCGCATCGCCGCCATCGCCCGCGAAAAGCGTGGCCAGAAGTAATTAGTTGCAGGGAGGTACTATCTCCCGCATCCACCGAAGCCGCCCACGGGCGGCTTTTTTCGTTTGCAGCGCACTCTGCCGCGATTTACACCCCGGCACGCCCCCCATTTTGCTGTCCGCATGGCAAAATGCTACAGTGCAATTGTGCTGACCTTCCCGCTTCCGGAGCCCTCCCATGTTCAAAGACCTGAGTATCAAGAATAAACTGTACCTGGGCTTCGGCTCCATCGTGGCCATCATCCTGATACTGCTGGGTGTGGCCTACAACAGCTTTTCGCGCCTGTCGGAAGCCAATGCATGGGACCGCCACACGATGGAAGTGCTGGTCGAGATCGACAGGATTCACAATTCCATCCTGCAAATCCAGGTGGAAGCGCGCGGTTTCATCCTCACAGGCAGTGAAACGTCGCTGACACCGGAGACCGATGAAATGGCGGTGCTGAGCCAGCACACGCAAAAAGCCATCGCCATGACGGTCGACAACAAGGTGCAGTCGGAGCGCTTCCGCAAGATCGATGCGCTGACCACCACCTGGGTCAAGGAGTGGATCGCGCCCCTGATCGAGAAGCGCCGCGCGCTGGGCAATGCGCCGGGCGCCACGGAAGCGGTGGCGCGCACCATGCCGCCCGGCGGCTACCCTGCCGTCAAGCAGGCCAACAAGCTGCTCGACGAAGTCGCCGCCGAAGAATCGCGCTTGCTGGCAGAACGCACGGCCACCACGGCAAAGTTGCAGGAAACCATGATGCTGACCCTGGCGCTGGGCGGCCTGCTGTGCGTGGCGCTGGCGCTGGGTATTGCCTACCTGCTCGGCCGTTCCATTCTCGGTCCGCTGAACAATCTGACGGACGCCGTCGGGCGCATCGCCGGCGGCGAGCAAAGCGCACGCGCCGCCATCCTCTCGCGCGACGAGTTGGGCAAAGTGACGGAAGAATTCAACCGCATGGCGCAAACCATTCAGGACAACCAGGCCAACGAACTGGCCGCCACCAACACCTTGCGGGCCAAGGTCGACTCGCTGCTGGAAGTGGTGTCGAAAGCCGCCTCGGGCGACCTGACGGGCAAGGTCGGCATCACGGGCAGCGACGCCATCGGCCAGCTGGGCAACGGACTGGCGAAGATGTTCGAGAACCTGCGCAGCCTGCTCAACAACGTGCAAAAGGCCGGCATCCAGGTGACGACGTCGGCCACGGAAATCGCCGCCTCGGCACGCCAGCAGGAAGCCACGGGCATCGAGCAGGCGCAAACCAGCGTGGAAATTCTCAGCACCACCAAGGAAATCTCGGCCAACACGAGCCAGTTGCTCAAAACAATGGAAGACGCCACCGCCGTGGCCGACTACACGACGAATGCCACGGCCGAAGCGCAAAACAACCTCAAGCGTATGGACTCGACCATGCAGCACATGGTCTCGGCCACCGATTCCATCAACGCCAAGCTGGCGGCCCTGTCGGAAAAAGCCAGCAATATCAATAGCGTGCTGATCACCATCACCAAGGTGGCCGACCAGACCAACATCCTGTCGCTGAACGCCGCCATCGAGGCGGAAAAAGCGGGCGAGGCGGGCCGCGGCTTTTCCGTGGTGGCGACGGAAATCCGCCGCCTGGCCGACCAGACGTCCGTTTCCACCTGGGATATCGAGCAAATGCTCAAGGAAATGCAGTCGGCCGTCTCGGCCAGCGTGATGGGCATGGATAAATTCTCGGAAGAAATTCGCCGCAGCGTGGGCGAGGTGCGGCAAGTGGCGGAACAATTGTCGTCCGTGATGGACCAGGTGCAAAAACTCACGCCGCAATTCGATGCCGTGCTGCAAGGCATGCAGTCGCAAGCCATCGGCGCCTCGCAGATTTCCGACACCATGATGCAGCTCAACGATGCCACCCAGCAGACGGTGGAATCGCTGAAAGCCACCAGCGAAGCGGTGCACCAGCTGCAATATGCGGCGGGTGACCTGCAGTCGAGCGTGTCGACCTTCGCCGTCACCATCTGATTCCATGAAAGTACTGCTCTTTCACATCGGACGCGACCGCTATGGCCTGCCCCTGGCCGGCATCGTGCGCGTCCTGCCGCTGCTGGAGCTGAAACAGTTGCCGCTCACGCCAGACTACGTGGCCGGCCTGATGGACTTGCACGGCACGCCCGTGCCCGTGATCGACCTGTCGCGCCTGGCCGGGCTGCCGGCCGCCGCCGCGCAATTCGACACGCGCATCGTCATCGTTGACTACCGCGCGCCCGGCGGCGTCACGCATGCGCTGGGCTTGATGGCCACGCAGGTGCGCGGCATCGCCGACATCGCTGCGGAAAAGCTTGAGGATAGCGGCGTGGCCACGGCGCCCTTCCTGGGCCAGGTGGCCAGCGACGCCGACGGCATCGTGCAACTGGTCGAACTCGAGCACCTGCTGCCGCCGGACGTGCGCGCGCTGCTGTTTCAAGACGCGGGCGCGGCATGACGGCGCAAGCCATGCTGCGCCGCGCGACCGGCCTGTCCGTCTCCAAGTCCGTGGCCGAACGGGCCGTCGGCCAGCGCATGGAGCAAACGGGCTTTAGCGATAGCGAGGCCTATCTGCAGGCGCTCACGCCGGCCGAAATGACGCAATTGATCGAACTGGTGGTGGTGCCGGAATCATGGCTGTTCCGCGACCCGCAGGCGTTCTACGCCACCGTCGAACTGGTGCAGGAGCGCTGGGCCAGGGGGCGCGCCACGCGCATCCTGTCGATCCCGTGCGCGGGCGGCGAGGAACCGTATTCGATGGCCATGGCGCTGCGCGACGGCGGCGTGCCGAAGCAGGCGTTCAGCATCGACGCGTATGACCTCAGTCCCGGCTGCATCGAGCGCGCGCAAGCCGGCGTGTATGGCCGCAACGCCTTCCGCGCGCAGGACGTCGCCTTCCGCGAACGCTATTTCACGCACGTGGCCGACGACGCCTACCGCATCATCGACTCCTTGCGCGAACAGGTGACCTTCAGGCAGGGCAACCTGCTGCAGTTCGACACGGTCACCTACAGCCGCCACTACGACGTCATCTTCTGCCGCAACCTGCTGATCTATTTTGACAAGCCGACCACGCGCGCCGCCATCCACAACCTGTCCGCCCTGCTGGCCGACGACGGCATGCTGCTGGCCGGCTATGCGGAAGTGCCATCGTTCTGCCAGAACGGCTTTGCGACGCTGCAGTTTCGCCAGGCCTTCGCCCTGAAGAAGGAAACGGCGGCGCCGGCCAGCCCCATGCAGGTGGCGCCGCTGCCGGCCATGCGCACCTTGCGCAGCGTGCCGCCCGCCCCAAGGCGCACTGCCGCTCCCGTCGCACAAGCTGCGCCGCGCACGCGCCCCGTGTCCGTGCCGGCGCCGGCCACGCAAGCAGCGCAGGCCGATTTGCTGGCCGAGGCGCGCCTGCTGGCCGACCGTGGCCAATTGCGCGAGGCAGGCGAAAAATGCCACGCCCATCTGGCGCGAGTGCCCGAGGCGGCGGAAGCGTATTTCATGCTGGGCATCATCAATGAACTGGCCGGCAAGATGGACCTGGCCGACGATTACTGGCGCCGCTGCATCTACCTGCAGCCCGACCACTACGAGGCGCTGTGCCACCTGTCCCTGCTGGCCGAACGCAATGGCAACCACACGGCCGCCGCCACCCTGAAGGCGCGCGCGGCGCGCATCTACCAGCGCCGCCAGGCATCCAACTAAGGGGCAAGCATGACAAACCTCATCGCCACCGAGTCCCCCGCCACCATCGACGACTGCTGGAACCATATCGGCGTGGTCGGCGACCAGAGCTGCCCCAGGCTGCCGGCCAACGTACATTGCCGCAATTGCGACGTGTATGCGGGCGCCGCCCAGCGCAACCTGCAGCGGCCCGTGGATGAACACTACCGGCGCGACTGGGCCAGCCACTTCCGCCAGATCGATGCGGGCGGCGAAGTGCGCGACAGCTCGGCGCTGGTGTTTCGCATCGGCCGCGAATGGCTGGCGCTGCCCACCCGCGTGTTCGACGCCGTGGCGCCGCAAGCCAAGCCGCACGTGCTGCCGCACCGTAGCGGGCGCGGCCTGGCGGGCATCGTCAATATCGGCGGCAAGCTGTATCCGTGCATGTCGCTGGCCAGTTTGCTGGGCATCGACGAACAGGGCGCGCCGCCGGCCAAGGGCCGCCACACGTTCGCGCGCCTGCTGCTGATGCGCTGGGAAGATCAAGCCTACGCCCTGCCCGTGGCCGACCTGCACGGCATCGTGCGCTACGCGTCGGGCGCCGTGCAAACGCCGGCGGCCACCATCAACAAGGGCCTGTCGCGCTATCTGTCGGGCGTGATCACCGAGGGCGACCTGCGCATCGGCTGCCTCGACACGGCGCTGATCGGCTTTCAACTTGCGAGACTATTACGATGAGCCAGGACCAGCACGGCGACCTGAGTGCCTTTTCCATGCTGGACCTGTTCCGCATGGAGGCGGACAGCCAGACCCAGATTCTCACCGACGGCTTGCTGGCCATGGAGCGCCATGCGGGCGACGCGGCGGCCGTCGAAGCAATGATGCGCGCGGCGCACTCGATCAAGGGTGCCGCCGCCATCGTCGGCCTGCAAGTGGTGGTGCAACTGGCGCACGGCATGGAAGACAGCTTCGTCGCCGCCCAGCATGGCCGCTTGAAACTCACGCCGGAGCGGGTCGACGTGCTGCTCTCGGGCGTCGACCTGATCGTGCAGCTGTCGCGCCTGGACGACGCGGGCGCCGAAGCGTGGCTGGCCGCGAATGCGGCGCAGATCGACCAGACCCTGAACGCCATCGCCGGCATCGCGGAATTGCCCGAATTGCCGGCCCTGCCCTCGGCGCCTGTTCCGGCACCGGCGCCGCCGGAAGCGGACGAAGCGCAGGCTCCCGTGGCCAGCGGCCTGGCCGGCGAAGAACCGGCTGCCGCTGCCGCGCCGCGCGCGGGGGCTGGCACTGCCAAGGCGCCGGCGCAAAACTTCGACAAACTGCTGTCGCTGGCGAGCGAATCGCGCATCAATGCGCACCAGATGCACCCGTTCATCGGCGCGCTGCAGCGCTTCAAGCGCAACCAGAGCAGCCTGTTTTCCGCCATCGAGCACCTGCACGAAGCCATTGCCCGCTCGGGCGACGCGGGCCTGATGGAAAAGTCGCTGCTGGCGCTGCAAAAGACGCAGCCCCTGAAGCAGTTCATGCTCGAACACATCGCCGACATCGAAACCTATGAACGGCGCTTGCTGGCCGTCTCGCAAGGCATGGTCGACGAAGTGCTGGCCCTGCGCATGCGCCCTTTCCGCGACGGCATCCACGCGTTCCCGCGCATGGTGCGCGACCTGGCGCGCAGCCTGGGCAAGGAAGTGCAGCTGGAGATCGAAGGCGAAGACACCCTGGTCGACCGCGACATCCTGGCGAAGATCGAAAGCCCGCTGAACCACATGCTGCGCAATGCCATCGACCATGGCATGGAAGGCCCGTACGAGCGCATCGACGCGGGCAAGGAAGCGCTGGGCACGATACGCATGGAAGCGCGCCACCGCGCCGGCATGCTGAGCATCGAGATCAGCGACGACGGGCGCGGCGTCGACCTGGAGAAAATCCGCCAGTCCGTCATCGAGCGCAAGATGGCCAGCCCCGCCATGGCCGCCGCGCTGTCGCCGGGCGAGCTGCTGGAATTCCTGTTCCTGCCCGCCTTCAGCCTGAAGGAAAAGGCGAATCAATTGTCCGGGCGCGGCGTGGGCCTCGACATCGTGCACGAAACGATACGCCAGCAAAACGGCACGGTGCGCCTGGAATCGGAGCCGGGGCGGGGTTTCCGCGCCCTGATCACCCTGCCGCTGACGCAATCGATCGTGCGCGCGCTGGTGATCGACATCCAGGGCGAAGCCTACGCCATCCCCATCGTCAAGGTGGAAAGCGTGGTGCGCGTGCCGCAAACGGCCATCCATACCCTGGAAAACAAGCAGTTCTTCGAACTCAAGGGCGAGCATCTGGGCCTGGTGTCGGCGGCGCAGGTACTGGAGCTGGGCGAAGCGGCCAGCCAGGCCGACGACTTGCCGGTGGTGGTGATCGGGCGCGGCAAGCAAAGCTATGCGCTGGTGGTCGACGCCATCCGCGGCGAACAAAGCCTGGCGGTGCAGGCGATCGATCCGATCTTCGGCAAGATGCGCGACATTTCCGCCGCCGCCCTGCTCGACGACGGCGAACCGGTGCTGATCCTCGACGTGCCCGATTTGCTGCTGTCGATCGACAAGCTGCTGCACGAGGGCGGCCTGCACCAGCTGGCGCAGGCGGGCCACGCGCAGCAGCGCCGCGCCAAGCGCATCCTCGTCGTCGACGATTCGCTGACGGTGCGCGAGATGGAGCGCAAGCTGCTGCTGGCGCGCGGCTTCGACGTCGACGTGGCCATCGACGGCATCGACGGCTGGAACGTGGTGCGCAGCGGAGAATACGACCTGGTGATCACCGACGTGGACATGCCGCGCATGGATGGCATCGAACTCGTTTCGCTGATCAAGAAGGACCTGCACCTGCACAAGCTGCCGGTGATGATCGTGTCGTACAAGGACCGTCCGGAAGACCGCGCGCGCGGCCTGTCCGCCGGCGCCGACTATTATCTGACCAAAGGCAGCTTCCACGACGAGACCTTGCTCGACGCGGTGGCCGACCTGATAGGAGATGCCCGCTTATGAGTTGTACTTCATGAAAATTGCCATTGCCAATGATGTCCCCATGGCCGCCGAAGCCCTGCGCCGCGTAGTGGCCAGCACGCAGGAACACCAGGTGCTGTGGATTGCCCGCACGGGGCTCGAAGCCGTGCGCATGTGCGAGGGCAACCGCCCCGACCTGATCCTGATGGACCTGAACATGCCGGAGATGGACGGCGTCGAGGCGACGCGCCTGATCATGGAGCAAAGCCCGTGCGCCATCCTGGTGGTCACGGGCCGCCCGCAAGACAATGTCAACCAGGTCTTCCGCGCGCTGGGCGCCGGTGCGCTCGACGTCACGGCCACACCCGTGCTGCAGGGACAAGTGGGCGGCGACAGCGAACTGCTGGCCAAGATCAAGACCATCGGCAAGCTGATACGCCACAGCGCCGAAGCACCGCCGCCGCGCCAGACGAACGGCAATGGCGGCGAACGTGGCGAAGGCCAGGTATCGACCCTGGTGGCCATCGGCGCCTCGACGGGCGGGCCGTCGGCCGTGGCCAAGGTGCTGTCCGGCTGGACGGCGCCGCCCGGCTGCGCCATCGTGGTGGTGCAGCACATCGATGAGACCTTCGCCTCGCACTTCGCCAAATGGCTCGATGACCAGCTCAGCATGCCCGTGCGCGTGATCGCCGAAGGCGACGAACTGGTGTCCGGCACGGTACTGATCGCCAAGACCAATGATCACCTGCTGCTAGATCAAAATTATCGTTTGGGTTACGATGCAGCACCACGCGACTATGTTTACCGCCCGTCCGTCGATGTCTTCTTCAACTGCGTGGCGCAGCACTGGCGCGGCGACGCCATCGGGGTATTGCTTACAGGCATGGGGCGCGACGGCGGCGACGGCTTGCTGGCCATGCGCCGCGCCGGCAAGACGACGATCGCGCAAGACCAGGCCAGCAGCGCCGTGTACGGCATGCCGCGCGCGGCGGCCGAACTCGATGCGGCGCAGCAAATCCTGCCTCTGGATAGAATAGGCGCCAGCCTGCGCAGCCGCCTGGGTGCCAAACTCAACAATGGGTGGGAGCCCTCCCCTAACATCTGAAAAGAATGCAATGCCAGAATTCTCCTCCAGCTTCACCCAGCCTGAGCCCGCATTGACCGAATTCAAGGTCAGCGTGCTGCTGGTGGACGACCAGTTGATCATTGCCGAGGCAGTCCGCCGCATGCTCAGCGACCAGCAGGATATCGAATTTCATTACGCGACCGACGCCACCCTGGCGCTGGACACGGCGCTGCGCTTGCAACCGACCGTCATCCTGCAAGACCTGGTGATGCCGGGCATCGACGGCTTCGCCCTGATCCAGCTGTACCGCGAAAACGCGGCGCTGGCGCATGTGCCCGTGATCGTGATGTCGGCCAAGGATGACCCGAAACTGAAGGCGCACAGCTTTGCCGTCGGCGCCAACGATTATGTGGTGAAACTGCCGGATCGCCTGGAGTTGCTGGCGCGCATACGCTACCATTCCAACGCACACATCAGCCGCTTGCAGCGCGACCAGGCTTTTCGTTTCCTGCGAGAAAGTCAAAAGAATCTGGCCGACGCGAATATTGAATTACAAAAACTGGCCGCCCTCGATGGCTTGACGGGCATCGCCAACCGCCGCCGCTTCGATGAAACCCTGGAATTCGAATGGCAGCGGGGCCAGCGCGACAAGACGCCGTTGAGCCTGCTGTTTTGCGATATCGACCATTTCAAGAGCTATAACGATCGTTTCGGCCACCTGGCGGGCGACCTGGGCCTGAAAAAAGTCGCCGCCGTGCTGACGGAACATTTGAAACGCCCGGCCGACCTGGCCGCCCGTTACGGCGGCGAAGAGTTCGCCCTGATCCTGCCGGAAACGGAAGCGGCCGGCGCACTGCTGATCGCCGAAGCGTGCCGGCGCCACCTGGAAGGCTTGCAGATCGAGAATCCGGCGGCAGATGCAGGCATCGTCACCATCTCGATCGGCGTGGCCACCATCGTGCCGTCGCCGGACTCGACGGTGGAACAACTGATCAACCGCGCCGACCAGGCCCTGTACGCGGCCAAGCGCGGCGGACGCAACAGCGTGCTGAGCGCCGATGACGTCCAGGACTGATTTTTAACAGCAAGGAAAGTGAAGCATGAGCACACAACTGGACAATGTCAGCGTCGTCAAGAAGTCGAATATTTACTTTGACGGCAAATGCGTCTCGCACAACGTCATCCTGGCCGATGGCACGAAGAAAAGCGTGGGCGTGATTTTCGCGTCCTCGTTGCGCTTCAACACGGGCGCGCCGGAAATCATGGAAATCGTCGGCGGCCTGTGCAAGGTACGCCTGGCCGATGCAAGCGAGTGGAACAGCTATGGCGCGGGCACGCAATTCAGTATCCCGGGCAATAGCTATTTCGATATTGAAACCGTCGAAACCGTCGACTACGTCTGCCACTTCGGTTAATCAGACAAACACAGGCTCGGGCGACAGGCGCACGCCATATTTCGCCTCTACATCATCCTGTATCGCTGTCGCCAGCCGGGTAATGTCCGCGCCACGAGCGCCGCCATTATTCACCAGAACCAGCGCCTGCTTGGGATACACTCCCGCGGGCCCCAGGTTTTTCCCCTTCCAGCCGCATTGATCGATCAGCCAGCCGGCCGCCAGCTTTTCCGTGCCATCGGGCTGCGCATGGTGCACGAGCGCAGGGAAACGTTCCAGCAAAGAAAGACATTGCTCCTTCGACACCACCGGATTCTTGAAGAAGCTGCCCGCATTGCCGATCACGGCCGGGTCCGGCAATTTTCGCCGGCGGATCGCCATCACCGTGTCGGCCACCTGTTGCGACGTCGGCTCGGCAAGATTGCGCTCGGCCACGGCCTGCGCCAGTTCCGCATAGCGCAAGTTCGGCTGCCATTCGGCCGGCAAGGCAAACGTGACTTCCAGCACGATCAGCTCGCGTCCATCCGCCTGCTTGAAGATGCTGTCGCGGTAAGCGAAGCGGCAAGCGTCGCGGTCCATGTCGAAGACGATGCCGCTGGCGCTGTGCATGACGCTCACGCTATGCAGATAATCCTTGATTTCAACGCCATACGCGCCAATATTCTGGATAGGCGCCGCGCCCACCGTGCCGGGGATCAAGGACAGGTTTTCCAGGCCGCCGACGCCTTGCGCCAGGGTCCACTGCACGAAATCGTGCCAGTTTTCGCCGGCCGCGGCCGTGACGAGTATGGTCTCGAAATCCGCCTGCGCCAGGCGCATGCCGCGCGTGGCCATGTGCAGCACGGCGCCGGGAAAGTCGCCCGTGAGCACGATATTGCTGCCGCCGCCCAGAATCAGGCGCGGCATGGCGGTCAGGGCCGGATCTTGCAGCGCGGCCTGCAATTCGGCTTGCGAAGTGATGCGTACGTAGGCGGCCGCGTTGGCCGTGATGCCGAAGGTATTCAGGCGCTGGAGGGAGTAATTGTGTTCGATGGTGAGCTCTGCAGACATGGGATAGCGATTATTTTGTTCGATTATAGAGTGAAACCGACAAAAAACCAGCGCAAGACAAGGGCAGGCCGTCCGTTGTCCGTTAAAATGTCGCATCTTTAACAGGGCCGTCCCATGGCGCGGAATCAGCCGCCAAGGCCCAGCGCACCGAGCGTGCGCTCGCTTTAACAAGAAAAGGAACAGACCATGCCGTCATTTGATGTAGTCTCCGAAGCCGATATGATCGAAGTCAAGAATGCAGTCGAGCAATCCAACAAGGAAATCACGACCCGTTTCGACTTCAAGGGCAGCGACGCCCGCGTCGAGCACAAGGAAAACGAATTGACCGCGTTTGCGGACTCGGAATTCCAGCTCAGCCAGGTACGCGACGTGCTGACCAATAAATTGACCAAACGCAAGGTCGATGTGCGCTTCCTCGACGAAGGCGACATCAAGAAGATCGGCGGCGACAAGGTCAAGCAGATCATCAAGATCAAGAATGGCATCGAATCGGATGATGCCAAGAAAATCGTGCGCGTCATCAAGGACAGCAAGATGAAAGTGCAAGCGAGCATCCAGGGCGAAGCCGTGCGCGTCACGGGCGCCAAGCGCGACGACCTGCAGGCGGCCATGGCCATGCTGCGCAAGGACGTGCCCGACATGCCGCTGGAATTTAACAATTTCCGCGATTAATTTCGATGCTGTGCACGCTCCGGCCTGCGCTTGCGCCGGCATGGCGGCAAGCTGCCTCGGAGCGCCTGCCCGCTTGGGGTAGAATTGAAGCTGCGCACAGCTACATGCGCCCGCGCGCCCGACCGGCAGCGGGCTTGACCGTACATCTGGCTCAGTGATAACCACGGTAGTCTAAGGATAGCAATGAAACGTGTTGATGATTTCCGCCTGCGATTTGGCAAAAAAGAATATGTGCCCATCATGATAGGCGGAATGGGTGTGGATATTTCCACGTCGGAGCTGGCCCTGGAAGCGGCCCGGCTGAACGGTATCGGCCATATCTCCGATGCCATGGTGGAAGACGTGTCGGACCGCCGTTTCGACACCACCTTCGTCAAAGACAAGACGAAACTGTACAAGTTCAACATCAATAACAGCGACAAGGCCGTGGTGCAGTTCGACCTGGGCCGTCTGGCGGAAGCGCAGCGCCTGCATATCGGCCGCACCATGGAAGCAAAAAAAGGCGATGGCTTGATCTTCGTCAATTGCATGGAAAAGCTGACCATGAACGGCCCCCGTGAAACCTTGCGCGTGCGCCTGAATGCGGCGCTGGACGCCGGCATCGACGGCATCACCCTGTCCGCCGGCTTGCACTTCGGCTCGTTCGCCCTGATGGCCGACCATCCGCGTTTCCGTGATGCCAAGCTGGGCATCATCGTCTCGTCCGTGCGCGCCTTGCAGATTTTCCTGCGCAAGAATGCCAAGCTGGACCGCTTGCCCGACTTTATCATCGTCGAGGGACCATTGGCCGGCGGCCACCTGGGTTTCGGCATGGACTGGGCCAATTACGACCTGCACACGATCACGGCGGAACTGCTGGCCTACCTGAAGGCCGAGCAGCTGGACATCCCGCTGATCGCCGCTGGCGGCATCTTCACGGGCAGCGATGCCGTCTCCTTCCTGGAAGCGGGCGCGGCCGGCGTGCAAGTGGCGACGCGCTTTACCGTCACGAATGAATGCGGCTTGCCAAACAAGGTCAAGCAGGAATACTACAAGGCATCGGAAGAAGACATCATCGTCAATGGCGTCTCGCCGACCGGCTACCCGATGCGCATGCTGAAGAACACGCCCGCCATCGGCGCCGGCATCCGTCCAGGCTGCGAATCGTATGGCTACCTGCTCGACGCGACGGGCAACTGCGCCTACATCAACTCGTATAACCGCGAAGTGGCGGCCCATCCCGAGCAAAAAACCGTCGTCGTGATGGACAAGACGTGCCTGTGCACGCACATGCGCAACTTCAACTGCTGGACCTGCGGCCATTACACGTATCGCCTGAAGGACACCACGCACAAGCTGGAGAATGGGGAATACCAGATCCTGACGGCCGAACACGTCTTCAAGGATTACCAGTTCAGCGTCGACAACCAGATTGCGCTGCCGGAAAAAGAAATCCTGGCAGCAAGCTAAATCTTGCCAGCCTGAAATAAAAATGGCGCAGCCTGCGAAGGCTGCGCCATTTTTTTATGCGGGGAGCATGTCCTGCAAGGCCCGTTTGATCGCGTCGAACCTGGGCCGTCGCAATATCTCTTCCTGCAGGCAAGCTTCCAGCATGGCCTGCAAGGCGGGCACGGGCGTCGCACCATGCGCGATCAACTCGCCCAGCAGCACGCCAAAGGCGCGCGCCTCTATGCCCTGCAGCACCTCCCCTTGCGGCGAGCCTGGCGCAAACATCGACGCCGCGCCAAAGTCGCCCAGCAGGCAGGCGCCATTGTCCGCATGCAGGATATTGTGCGCATATAAGTCGCCGTGCACGATGCCGTGCGCATGCAGCTGACACACGGCCGAGGCGATGCCATGGGCAATGGCCAACGCTTGCGCAGGATCAAAGCGCGCGCCATCGGCATACACGTCGCGCGTGCATGACGCCAGGCTCGGCGGACCTGCCAGATTGCAAAAGGCTGCGTCGATGAGCGGCATGACGAGCCCCAGCGCCCCTTGCGGGTGCGCATCGAGCGTTCCCAGGATGGGAATCAGGCCCATGTGTGCGCCGGCGCCGACACAGGCGGCCATTTCGCTGCGCGGCAAGCCGTCGCTGGTCATGGCTCCCTTGAACACTTTGACGGCGACATCATCGACGCCATCGAGGCGGGCACGGTAAATCACGCCAGATGCACCCTCGCCCAGCTGCTGCGCCAGTTCCAGGCGCTGCCATGCCACGCCCGCAGCCCCCGTACCGGCCAGGGCCGCCAGCTCACGCGCCTCCGTAAAGGGATTGCCCGCATACGCGAGCCAGCTCAGGCGTGGCAAGGACAGCAGACAGTCGGGCAGCGCCGTGAAACGGTTGGCGGCGATGCGCACCAGTTCCAGCCGATGGCAAGCCGCCAGGGTAGCGGGCAAGTGGCTCAGGCAGTTTCCAGCCAGCATGAGTTTCTGCAATTGACTGCACTTGCCCAGTTCATCCGGCATGGACTCGATGGCATTGTCGGTCAGGGTCAGCCAGCGCAGCCTCGGCGGCAAGGCTGCGGCCGGTACGTGGCGGATCCTGTTCGCCTTGAAACCGATCATTTCCAGGGCTAGACATGAACCAAGCACGGCCGGCAAGGTGGTGAACAGGTTATCCGAGCAAAAAATGATGCGCAGCTTGTGCAGGCGCGGCAAATCATCGGGCAATGTGGACAGCGCGTTGCCGGACAGGTCGAGGATTTCCAGGCTGTCAGCCAGGGCGAAGATTTCGCGGGGGAATGTCGTCAAGCCGCAGGACAGTTTCAGGCGGCGCAAGCCGGCCAGTTGGCCAGCACGTAATTGTTCCAGTGTATGCAAAGCAGACAAGATATCCCTTTCAAGCGTAAAGAACAGCCGGGGTCAGCCGTCAGCCCCCCCTCGGTCGTTTAACCCAACGGCAAAATACCGGGGTCAGACCCTCAGGGTCTGACCCCGGCCTTCACTTGGGGTTAACGTTAAAACCACCAGACGAAAAAAAACCCGCCAATTGCTTGACGGGTTTTTCTCTACTGCGAATAACAAGCCTGACGATAACCTACTTTCACACTGGTTGCAGCACTATCATCGGCGCAAAGTTGTTTCACGGTCCTGTTCGGGATGGGAAGGG